>NZ_JBFAYV010000004.1:0-1163421 GCF_040681495.1 Nocardia sp. NPDC051756
CTTTTCTCCGACAGCGGTCTGCTCGAGGCCATTACGCATCACATCCCTTCCTCACCAGGAGATTCCCAGTGTTGCGCTGACCTATTGAGACCAAGCCGCGAAGCGGGCGTTAGTCAGCCGTCCAGAAGGGTTGGTTCACACGGCTTCTCGACGCACGCAAATGCGGGGATGACTGTCCGCAAGTCGGTTGACCCGGCAGGTGCCGAGCTCGCCGCGGATGACACCGAGCACGTCGGTATCTACGTCTCCATCCGCAACGAACTCGACCGAGCGATCGCCGACGGCCTCGTTAAAGCCCGTCGTCCTCGTTCTTCTTGAGGAAGCCTTCCTCGATGAGTAGAGCTTCCTGCATCTGCGTCTTCTTTATCTCGAACTGGACAATGGCGTAGTCGGTGTCCATACCCGGCTTGAGCTTCCTGCCGTATTGCCCGGAAAACGTCCTCAAAGCGTTGAGCAATTCTGTTCGCACCTCACTAGAGTTGCAGAACTTGTCCAGCGCGTGCCGCTGGATGTCCGCCTCGCTAGAGCCTGCTGGCAGTGCAAATTTGCTGTCGGGGTTGAAGACGCGAGCGATCGCCGCTTTGGTGGGCGATTGCCGGAATTCGAGAGGTGAGGTATCGAAGGTATCCCACCATTTCGCAATTCCCGAGTCGGTGAAGTCTTTAGCGTGGCCGCACGCGGCGACCACGATTTCACCGCTCAGCTTTTGCCAATGACTTTTCTTGAACTGGTCCGCGGTTTTCACCTTGGGATCGATCACCCAGTCCGGTTGGTCGCTGATCGCCTCAGCGGAAACCGTTGCCGGATCCGTCGGCGTCGCGTCGCCGAAGGGAACCGCGCCGGCCGGAGCACCAGCAACGAGAATGGTGAGCGTGCTGCCTAACCCCAACACCGCCAGTGCGGTCCGGTGTGTGATCTTTTCCATACGCATGTAGTCATCTCCTCGGGATCCATCAACGGATCAGCCGCTCCGCATGGACTTTCACGGACGGCCTTCGAACTGTCTGAACAGGATTCGAGACAGCACACGGTTTGGACGGGCGCGAGTTTGCCGTCCTGTCCGTTACTCAGACGCCATCGTGCCGACCGGACGACGACCGCACATGCCGATGTGCGTGCCAGTCGCGAACGTCCGACGCCCGCGATCTAGAACACACGGCGTGACCACTGGTGTGACTGGATCGTTCGCGGTCTTCAATCCGACCGCTACTTTTTGATCAGTGGAACGTCCTCCCCAATCGAGTCAACCGACGCCCAACGGGCGGCGTTTTCTGCCTTGGCCGCTGCATTGGCCAGATCGACATCCTCAGGTGCCTCGACGGCAGCCTGAGCCGCCTTTGCGGCCTTCTCGTAGACGTCGGCCGTCTTCAGCCGGTCCGCGCGATTTTCCTCGGAACCTCCCTCGGCAAGGAGTTTTATGGCCCCCACCGCGTCCTTGGTCGTATCAACAGCAACCTTGTTGAGCGCGGCGATATCCGATTCTGCATCCTTTGCTTCCTGGAGACGCTGCTTGGCAATGACGTAGAAGGCGTTGTCGCCTGGCCTCACGAAGGTCGACAAACGACACGCTGCGGCGCGAACACGCAACCGGGCTTGCTCGACCAATGCCACGGATTCTGTAGAGGACGACAGCGTGAATGACGAACTATTGCACACCCGCCACTCCTTTCCATCGTCAGCAGCGGCGGCCCCACCACTGGTCATCAGCAAAGCGATCAAGGGCGTCGAGACAGCGACCGCGAACGAACGCAAACCGAGCATCGGACCTCCAAGCGATAAGGGACGTGACCCAGAAGGGCTCACATGCGGGGTTCCTCGCTGGGCCATGGCCAGCACCGATAGTTGTTCGGCACCGTAACCCTTCCGGACGGGAAGAAGTTCGAACCCGATCACGCCACGGCGTGCCCAGACGACCGACGTCCGCTCATCAACGTAAGACGTTCTACGTCGTAGTCGTGAACGCTGACTTCAGTCGGGAAGAGTGCGCGCTCATGCCGCGGAGCGCGCATTGGTCAAACGTCCAAACCGTTGGCTGACAGGACCTCTCAACGCACGCAAAGGCCGAAGAGTGTGTGTCGGTGCCACTGTGGTGCTACCTCGCAGAGGTCAGGGTCCTCGGGCTGGGAATCCAGGCAAGCAAGGGTCTGGGCCGACTAAGCGACCCGGTTGAACCGGCGCGTTGATCGAATCAGCGGAAATTCCTGCGAGGCCGTGTGGCACGCCTCCCTCGGCAGGATTCGCATCGCCAGGTGGTCTGATGGCTCGCTGGCGCATGATGGCAGTTCGATGCGGTGCTGCCGCCATACCCTCGACGATGCCTGGTCAGGCTCGCCCCGCTCCGCGGCACGAGCCCACCGCAGACCGCTCCGGGCAAGCCTCACCTACACGAGTTTGACCACTCGCTCGCCGGTGGTATTCGGAGAGAATCGCCAATACTGTTGCCGCGTAAGGCAACCGCGATCAACTCGCCCTAGTTGTCGCCGAGCATGGTCATTTTGCTGAGGTCCAGATCGCCGGCGTGCGGAGTCAATTCGCTTGGTGGCCGCCCGAATTCGAACTCGCTGATCAGCGCCATCGATCGTGATGTCCGGCTAGATTGTTAGCCGAGAGGTTTCCCAATGCTCCCCACTTCTGCTGGGGAGTTCGGGCGGGTATCGAAGCTTACAGTGAGGGTAAACCGATTGCTCGGCCCATTGTGAGGGAATTCATGTATAAGAAACTTGCCGTCCTCAGTGCTGCTATATTCGCATCCGCGACACCGATATCGGGTTCACTGGCTTCTGGTGCGCCGATACCGGATTGGGCCGTGCCGCCGGACAAGGTTGTCATCGACGTCGTGACGGTCAATGGATCGGGTTGCCCGCAGGGTACCGCGGCGGTCGAGGTCCTGCCCGACAACACCGCTTTTACGGTCACCTCCAGTCGGTACACCGCACGGGTAGGTGTGGGTGCCAGGCCGCACGACTTCCGCAAGAACTGCCAGCTCAACCTGAAAGTTCATGTCCCGCAAGGGTTCACCTACGGGATCGCGCAGGCGGACTACCGTGGCTTCGCGCATCTGGAACAGGGCGCGACCGCACTGGAAGCGGCAAGGTACTACTTCCAGGGCGACTCGTCGACCGACTTCGCCGACCACAACTTCAAGGGTCCGCTCAATGACGTCTGGCAGGCGACGGACAAAACCGAGGTCGGGGAGATCGTTTACCTACCCTGCGGAGAAAATCGAAATTTCAACATAAATACGCAGTTGCGAGTCTATGCGGGCACCTCGGATCCGAAAGAGACCACCAGCTCTATTGCGATGGACTCCCCGGACGGCAGCGTCAATACCACTTATCACTTTGCTTGGAAGAAGTGCTGAGTACACACCAGTCATTTTTCGATCATTTCGCTATTCACACACCTGAGCCCGGCCCGGATCGGATGATCCTGGGCCGGGCCGCGATTCGTGTTTCGCTCAGTTCACCAGGCTGTCGAACAGGCTGGGCTGGTAGGAACCTCCCTTCCGATGCAGGATCACGGCGAGCCGGTTGGCGGCGTTGATCATGGCGATCAGCGCCGCGATACGTCCAGGCATCAGCCGATCGGGCCAAAACTGATCAGACTGGAAAACCGTGGGGGTGAGGAGCGTCGGCGTTCATCGAGCCCGCGCGGATCAGGATCTCCGCTCATCAGCGGAAGACGTTCTGTGTCGCACTCGTCCGTGCTGGCTTCAGTCGGAACGAGTGAGGGATAGTGCCGCTTACGGGTCGCGTCGGGACCGGCCGAGCCGAGGCCGGCCGAACGCACCATCATGCCGAATACCGGCTGTCGGGGGAACGATCCCGTAGTTCTCATCAGGCCATGAAGCATGGACAGCATGGCATCGAGAGCAGCATGCTGGACGTTCTCGCGCGCCTCGTTGTCAGCTCCGGGTGCCGTAGCTCTGGTGTCCCTGGCGTTCGCAGTCTCCAGCACCCGTCTTCGTCATCCCGGCCTGCCTTCTGACGGGATCCGTTGTCGGCCTGTGGGTTTCGGCCAAAGGTATGCCGGAGTGACAGTAGGGTTGTTTCAGGCCTCGGCGGGCCCGGGTACAGGATTTCGCTGCGGATGGGCTTCGCGGGTAGCGTCGCCCGCGGAGAGGTCGGCCAGAGGGGGACGGAGCCATGATGGTGTCGCTGGGGCGGTGGTGGCGCTCGGTCACCTGCTGGCGCGTGTTGACCCTGGTCCTGGTCGCGTTACCGCAGGTGCTGAATGCGCACTTCCCGGAGCTGCCGGACAGCGACGCCGGGGCGATCCACAGCGAGGCCCCGGATTTCGGGGTGGCCTACGGGTTGCGGCCGCCGCTGCTCGAGCAATGGCTCGAATATGTCGCAGAGTCCGGCCTCGTGGTGCTGCTGCCCGCAGTCGTGTTCGTGCTGCCGCGCAGGTATGCCCGGCTCGGAACGCGCTGGGCCGCAGGTATTCTGGCCGCTCTCGGTGCGGTAGGCGGATATCTCGGGATGTCGTCGCTCGAGTACGGCGCCACGCCGGTATCGGGTTTGCTGTTCATGTCGCCGTTCTACTTGCTGGCGGCAGGCGCGCTCGTGCTCAGTGAACGGCAGCACCGGCTCGAGACGAGTGAGCCCGCGACGAGCTAGCGTTGCGATGACACAACACTAGGGCGTGTCTCTCAATAGCCTTAGCCGGCGACCCGGCCCGGCTGAGGCGGTGTCACATCCCCCACACGGGACACCATGCATGCCGACCCCAGAACGGGCCGAACAGCTCCGAGGACCAACGACACACCCTCAGCGGCAACAGCGTCAGCCGCCGCAACCCGATCAAACCCGGTCACTGAAGTTGGCTCGAGGCAGCGCACAGCATGACGAACGACAGGAGCTGTCGGCAGCTGCGTGTTGTCACGTTTGGTGAACAGCAGCTCGGCGCCTCACGAACATCCGGTATTGCCGCTTACAAGGCTGTTTGGCCCCGCAAGGCTAGCCCCGTCCTCACCGACCGAACCTACGTCGAAGGACCCATGATCCCTTGCCAGGATTCAGGCACCGCCGCGCAGGTAGGGTCTGCCGGATGATCGAGATCTTGGATCAACTGGACATCCTCGCGAGGCCGGATCTGCAGTTGTCCGAGCTGTGTTGCGCTGGTGTGCCTTACGGGGCGATAGCTGCGGAAGTTATCCAGCCAGACAGGATTACAGAGCTTTCGTACCCGCTCATGTATCGGATCGTCGACTCTCCAACCGGGTGCTACTGCAGCGACGGTCGATGGGTCTCGCGTGATGAGTTGATCTTCAACGCGTTAGGCGGGAAGGCAATGGTTCACTTCGCAGGCGGAACCAGCTACCTGGTCAAGGGCGGCAGGGTGGCCGGATTCGCGTTGTACGGCAGGAACAGCCACCTCGAACACTTCCGTTTTCTTCGCAACTACCAGGAGTTTCTGGACTACTTCGGCCCACCCGACCTCGCGCAGGAAAAAGTGGCCTACGGCGACCTGATGGGCTACGACAACTACTACCGGGCCTGCCTGAAACATGTGGCCTGGGATAGCTGGTCCGAGCGGGTCTCGCTCATCAATCTCGGTGAGTATGAAGGCAACGACGCGCCCCGATAACGGGCAGCTTCACCTCCAGGTCGAATCGTCCTGTCATCAGCGTGGCGGGCTGACCCATCGGTCGGTCTGACGCCGGACGGTCATTTGGGCCGCTCAGCGAGTACGGAGCGGGCGATCGCGTTGCCTGCTGCGGTGTTCACGACCCAGCAGGAATAGGCCCAATCCGGCGGACTCGAGCTGGCGGCAACCTCGCGCTGGACACGTTCTCTGCAGGTGTTGAGGTCTTCGGGAACATGCTTGACGGGTGCGAGCCGTCCGGAAGGTCCGCCGTCTACGTATTCGATCCGGCCGACCGCGATGAGGCCTTGGCGGTGAAGTCTGCGCAGGATGACGAACGCGGCGTCGATGTCGGCGGTCGTTGGCCGGCCAGGTGCCGGCGGGTTGGTGATCAGCCCGAGATGGACGAGCACCCAATCGAAGGACACGTCGTCATTCAATCCATCGATG
Source organism: Nocardia sp. NPDC051756 (assembly GCF_040681495.1). Lineage (NCBI taxonomy): Bacteria > Bacillati > Actinomycetota > Actinomycetes > Mycobacteriales > Nocardiaceae > Nocardia > Nocardia sp. NPDC051756. The sequence goes on from NZ_JBFAYV010000004.1 coordinate 6,037, forward strand.
AGCAGCGCAGTTTGCTCGTCCGTGAATCCCTCCACAGCGCCAGTCAACACGAGACCAGCAATAGGGTGGTGGGCGACATGCACTCAAATGCCGCTGGGCGCGCGTTCCGAGCGGTAGGTGCAGCCTGCGGATCGGCTGGCCACCAACGCCCGGTACATCCGCAGGGCCCGTGCACTGCCCGAACGGTTACTTCGGGGTGATGAGTTGGGAGAGCACGGTGGTGGTGCTGCATCCAGCCCGCGCCGGAGTATCGGTGTCGAGCTGTTGCCCCAGCCAGGAGAACGCGGCAGGCGAGGCGGAGAAAATCGTGCTCAAGTGTTCGGCGAGCTGCTCACGTATATAGGTGACGCTAGCCCCACGCGCACAGAGATCTTCGACCATTCGGTCGGTCGGGCCCACCGGGATCACTTCGTCCTGAACAGCTTGAAAGACATAAAGCGGCGCAGTCGGCGCGTGGGTACCCAACCTGGCCTTGTTGATAACGTCGGCGAGCGGCGGCAACGCCAGGACCTGGTCGAGCGGGATGTCGAAGTACCGGTTCCAGTCGCCGAAGAACTGCTGGGCCAGCGTGGTGGACAGGCATTGCGTTTGGATCTGATCCATCACGGCCGCTCCCTCGGGTGTCAGGTGCGGTTGCATCGCCGCTTTGACCTCGGGATAGGTCGCGTAGTAGGACGACAGGCCGCTGCCAACTATGGCCGAGAAGGGTCCACCGTTGGTGGTGAACAATGCCGCATTGATATCAGGTCCGGGGCCGCCGTACGCCGCGCCGATTATGTTGAGCTCGGGTGCGTAACTGGGGTGCAGCTCAACCGTCCACCCCGTCGCGAACCCGCCGCCCGAATATCCGTAGAGACCGATGCGGTTCTCGGGGCCGAGACCGAGCGGAGCGAATTGTGTGGCCGCGCGAATGCCATCCAACGTCATGTAACCGGGCTCTTGGGCAACCGGGAAATGGCCGAATCGCCCGCCGAAGTCGGGCACCGATACCACCCAGCCGTTCTGCAGCATGGTTTGCAGATCCCTTAGCTGCCCTATGGTCTCCATCGAGCTCTGGGCGCCGGCCTGCAGCCCGTAGGACGGCACGCATTGCGGACCGGAGGCGTCCTCGAACATTTGATGCGATACCAACGGCCGGTCCGGCCGGACATTGTCGGGCAGGAACACCGTGGTGACGGTGACATCCGGCTGATCGAACACGTCGGTGGTGCGATAGAGCAGTTGCCAAGCCTGCGCCGACAACGGCACCGTCAACTGGACAGGCCGGGACCGCAGAATCGCGCCCGGCGCCGCGGACTCGAAACCGGCTGGCGGCTGGTAGAACTCATCCACCTGTGGAAGGGGCGGAGCCGCACTCGCCGTATTCGATGAAACAATCGTCGGCCCGGCCAACGTCATCATGACGACGACTGCGGCAACACCGAACCCGAAGACGCGTCGCCGGGCGTTACTTGACATCTCGACCTCCATTGTTCGGATGCACCGGCCTCGTGACCGCAGAGCCCGGCAAACCTGTTGTGCTGCCAATTGATTCAGCGAAATCCAGCCCTGAGGGCGGCGCTCGGACCTTGCTTTGTCCGGACGCATCCGCACTCGAGACCATGTCGAAGCATCGGGTATTCAAAGCACACGCACTGCATTCGCAGCATCAGGCCAGATGGCGATGCTGAAGGATATATTCAGCAAACTACCAAACTGATATTGATGATCGCGGGATTGGCACAGGTGGGTTCTTCGGCAGCTCCCGAGACCGGGTCGAGCGCATCCATCAGCACATCACTGCTTGCGGCTGAACAACTCCGCTGCGGTGTACTCGGCGCTCGGCAACTCGTCCAGGGCGGCCGCGATTCGACGTTCCTCCCATTGGAAATGGGATTCCAAAATGGCTGATAGCCCAGCGATCTCGCCGCGCACCGTCGCCAGATTCTCGGCGCTGAGTTCGGCGAGCGCGGTGGTCATCCGGGTCAGGATGTCCGCGACCAGATAGTGGTCTGCGGAGAGCTCGGTGAGTACCGGCGTCAGGTCCGGGAAGCGTTGGGCCAGAACGGGAAACGCGGTCTCGTCCTCACTGGTGTGGTGGTCGGTGAGAGCTTGGCAGAAGGCCAGGCAGTGCGCACGTAGGTTCCGGAGCGGGATGATCGGCTCGTCACCCCGATACTCGTCCAGCACGCGGGCGACGCGGCGCAGTTCGCTGCGCAGCCAATGGTGAGTGTCGATCAGTTCGCGGCCCAGGGCGCGGGCGCGGTAGGAGTCGGTGGACATGGAGAACTCTTTCGCGATGGAGACGGGGAGCAGCCCTCGCTGGCGGAAAAACGCGCAGAGGCTGAAAGATGCTGTGGCAGAGGTCTTTACGCACTGAAAACGGCGCGCCCCGGTGTCAGCAGGGCAGGAAAAGTGCGCCCATGGTTGCCTCCGAAAATGCGGTGCCTCCATGCCGACGCCGTCCACCTGGCGCGTACACGCGACGCAGCACATCCTATGCGAACGGCAACTCGCCTTCCGGTGGAGTGCACCGAAACGACAGAGCGTTAGAGGCGCGTTTCCGAGAACGCCGTCGCCCGTCTCGCGATGCTAGAGCCCCACCTCAGGAACGTCAACGCACCGCCGCTGGGCGAGCGATGGCATTTTCAGATCCGAACCCGGCAACGAGTCCATCAGAGCTGCAAGGGTTTTCCCATCGAGGGTGACCGACGTGGTGTGGTCCCAGGCGATCCGCCAGCCGGCGGCTGCGCGCCTCCAGGTCAGTGAGCTCGTCGCGCGCAGGCCGGTTTCGGTGCCGTCGGCGGATATCAGCCGCGCGATGAAAACCAGCCGTGAGGTGGCGAGGTCGCCGGATACCAGTACGTGCGGACCGTCGGCGAGTCGATGGTCCGCGGACACCAGCCGGTTGAAGACAGGCTCCCACAGCGATCGGTATTCCTCGGCGCTGCGCGCCACGCGGTGCTCGGGGTCGGCGTCGTCGTAGAGCAGGACGTCCTCGGCTGCCCAGTCGTAGAACTCGCCCTGGACCGCGCGGAGGTCGAACGGCGGATCGCCCTGCTTGCGGTCCCAGCCCCACAACCACCGAACATGGGCTGCGGCAATGGTTTCCGCGGCGGTCATGATGCGGACTCGCGCGTGGACCCGGACTTCTGCGTCATTCGCTGTTCTACTCGTCTCATCCATCGATGATCGGCAGAGAGCAGCCGGACTACCAGGGCGCGCGCCTCCTGGTACTAGAGCACCTACCCACGGTTCATGAAGCAATCAATTCGGAGCACAAGCTCTAATCGTCGGGGGAGGCGCGGCGATTACGTTTGGTTACACCCCGCCGCTTCTTCGCCGAGATGCGCCGCTCCTTCGCGCCGCGCGAGGGCTTGGTGGCGCGGCGAACAGGTGGCGGCGCGGCAGCGGCGTCACGCAGCAACGAGGCCAGGCGTTCGCGGGCGGCCGCGCGGTTCTGCAACTGTGCGCGTTGCTCCGACGCGGCGATCGTGAGCACCCCGTTGACCAGTCGGGCGGCCAGGCGGTCGAGCATGCGGGTGCGCAGCCACTCCGGCACCGAGGGCGAGTTGGCGAGGTCGAACGACAGCTCCACCCGGCTGTCGGTGGTGTTGACGTGCTGCCCGCCCGGACCGGACGACCGGGAGAACCGCTCGCGCAACTCGGACGCGGGTATCACCAGCCTCCGAGTTACGGCCAGGTCCTCCGCCATGATCCGACGCCACTCTTTCCGATCCGGGAGTCGCCCAGGCCACGCCGGTCCAGTCGCGACTCAATGGTGACCTTGTCGTCCACGATAGTGACGACCTCGTCGTCGGGTAGAAAGCAGCCCACGAGCTATTGGCGCGGATGGGCGTCGACCAGAACGCGGTGGCGGTGCGCGGGCCGGATGACCTCCGGTACGAGCTGGGCGGCCGGCACCACGCCTCCGACGAATATGTGGTCAGCGCAGGGCATTACCGAAGCTGGGCCTGGTCTCACGACCTGTTCTACTGGCTCGCCGAGAACCTCGGCGTCGCGCTGCCTCTGCGATAGTTGGAGCCGGTCATGCTGGTACGAGTTCGAAGTTGAAATGCTTGGGTTGGTAGCAGCGGAAGGTGTCATCGGACTTCTGCAAGATCTTCAGTCGGTCGTCCGCCGGGGGATCACAGAGGAAGCGGCCGGACGCCGGGTTAAGCAGCCGCGCTCCCGACATAGTCCACTTCGCGAGTCGGGAATCGCAGGACATCACGGACGCGGCTATGCTTGCAGGCCTTTTCGGACGCAGGCACAGACCGGGATCGGTGGTCGGGCTGATGTGGCCGGTGGCACCGTCGGTATGCCAAACCGTTGGCGTGGCGAACTTGCCTGTACCTGCCTCCTGGCAGGCTCGGGCCGTCATATCCGCGTTGCGTTCGGGCGGGAAGTCCACGATATCGCTGTAGTGCAGGCACGAAGCGCCGGAAGTGCTCTTGATGATGAAATCTCCGGTAGGTAGATCGTCCGCGGCAGCGTGGGCGGTTGCCGAAACAGCCGGGGCGAGCATCGAATACACAACAGCAGCCACGAGGAAACACCGGGAGACGGTCACCGCGGAGACCTTAAAGTAGGTGTTGGCGACTGGTCCGCAGCCACGGTGTGTCGGGCGAGTCGGCATCGTCGATCGCTCGCCGCGTCAGGACCAGGCACGGTTACGTTTCGACGCGGAACACGGTCTGTAAATCTCCGATACGCAGAGCGAGCGGATACGTTCGCCCTGTCGAAAGTTGTTGTTTGACACGTTACTGAATCGTCCGGCCAGCAGAAGTCAGGCAGGTCGCAGAGTCTGCATGGTGCGCTCGAACTCCCAGAAGGCGCGCACGGCGCGGATCTTCCCCTCGTCGTCGACCCGGTAGATGAACACGCCCTCGGCGTCGATCACCTGGCCGCCGTTGTGGCTGCGGACCTTGCCGGTGTAGGCGACTTCGTTCCCGCAGGCGAAGGAGTCCTCGAGCAGGAACTCGATCGACTCGTTGGGCGCGATGGTGTTGTCCCAGAACGCCGAGATGGCGGCACGGCCCCGGTGCCCGTTGCCTTCCGGATCGAAATCCGAAGGGCCGACCGGATCTTCGACGACGGCGTCCGCGGCGAACATCGCCAGCCAGGCGTCCTTGTCGTGCGCCTGGACCGCGGCATGCAAGGCCCGGCTGGCGGTGCGCGCCGGATGGGTGGCGGTGGTCATGGTGTCCTCCTGTTGTCGCGTGGATGGTTCAGGCGGTAGCACACACCCAGCCGTCGCGGCACAGTCAAGGCCTGACATTCAGCGGACGAGCCAGGTATCTCTACACCATCCAGTTCAGCCAGGTTTTCAGATAGTCGAGCACTGTCGGATCAATCGTCGTATCGATTGTGGCGTATTCATCCGGCATGCCGGTGACCGCTTGTTGCATAAGATGATTCGCCCCCTCGAAGGTGTGCACCGTTGCCTTCGGGTTGTGTGCCAACAGGTTACGCATCAATGGTTCATTGGCGGCGGCGTCGACCTGCACGTCCTTGGTCCCGAAGAGCGCAAGGGTAGGGATCTCGAGAGCCCGCAACGCCGGCGTGGGATCGTAAGTCGACAGAGCTGCATATTGGGGGTTGATTGCCTTGTCGATATCCTCGTCGCGGGCTCGCTGGGCTTCCGGAAGCTGCTGATTCGCTGCCCGCGCGTTTCTTCGTGCTTCGTCGAAATTGCCGGCCCGAAGTAGGTCGCATTCGGTTTGGATGGACGCGTCGCTGGCGGCCAGCCGATCGGCAGCGGTCGTTCCGCTCGCCTGGAGTTGAACTCGCATTTGATGCTTGTTGACCTCGCATCCGGTCTGTGCCGGCCCCGCCATGAGCACGGTGAACGCCACCTTGTCCGGTGCCTTTTCCGCGACCAGCGGCGCCAAGGATCCGCCCTGGCTGTGACCGAGAATTCCGATGCGCGTCCGATCGATATCCGGTCGTTCTCGCAGGTAGGAGATCTGGGAAAGAATGTCCGACACCAGATCCGCGTAGGTGGCATCGTCTTTGTCCCCGGTCGTCGCGCCGACCCCACGGTCATCGGTCCGCAAGACCGCGTATCCCGCCTTGGTCAATGCGTCGGCCAGCACGAAAAATGGCTTGTGCCCGGCAAACTCTTCGTCACGATTCTGCTTTCCACCACCCGGCACCAAAACCACCGCGGGAAACGGGCCGCCTCGGTCGGGGATGGTCAGAGTGCCGCCGATGGTGACTCGATCATTTGTCATCGTCACATCTGCCGAGTGATAAGCCTCGTCCGACGTATCCATCGTCGATGTACATCCCGCCACGACCGCCGAAAGCAGTACCGCCACCACGGCAACCCCACCACGACCAGCGATGAAACTCATGTCTACCCGCCGTCTCTCAGCCATTTCGGTTCAAGCACGAACAGTAGGCGTAGGTATCGGCCTGCGGATCCGGGAAGACCCGGAGGTTTACCCCCGAGATGTGGATGCAGGTCCGGGGCGGTGGCACGAGATCGCCCTAGGTCATTGCGGCAGCCGGAAGTGCAACTCGCCGTTGTCGTTTCGAGCTTGGATGCCGATCCCGGCGAGGACGGCCATGGCCTCGGACGCGTGTCCTGTCGCGGGGACGACGAGGGCATGGCCGTCGGTGTCCTGGCAGTTACTTCTGGTGTCGCAGTTGGCTTTCCACAGTGTGGTGATGATGTCGACCATGGCCAGGTCGACGCAGGCTTCGCGGCCGTTGGCCCGGATGTGACGTTGGCGGTGCCGGACGGCGATCAGGCCGCCGTTGGTCTGCTCGCATTGCGCGCACAGCGGATACGGGCCGAGGACCACCATTCCGTCCTGCTCCAGCCGGCGCAGGCAAAGGTCGCGGTTGCCCAGGGCCAAGGCCAACGTATCCGGATCGGCCCCTGGCAACTGGAACAGTTGGATGGCCTCGTCGTATGCGCGTAACCCGTCCGTGTGCCGGTCCGCACAAACCAGATAGACGCCGAGTTGGTGCAATGCCATACCCAGCTCCTGTTCCCTCCCGGACCGGCGTGCGGCAAGCCGGCGGACGAACCGGACGACCAGTTCGCCGTCGGTGACGGCCTTCGGCATTCGGCCGAGTTCGTGCAGATTCGATGCGCGGATCTTCAGCGCCGTCAACAGCGCCGGGCCGAATGTGGCTGGGGCAGTGGACAACAGCCGCCGACTCAACCCTGTCGATTCGTCGGCGGCGGCGTACGCGTGCTCCCACCGCTCCAGGCGTTCGAGCGCCATCGCCTGCGCGATCAGCGACCAGGCCAACTCGCGTCCGTACCGAACCGGCCGGGCCGCCACTCGGGGACGGCAGATGCGCACCGACTCCTCGACCGCGGTCAACGCGTCGTCCAGGCGTCCCTGAGCCAGCAGCGCCCTGGCCAAATGCCGCAAACTGTTTGCGAGATTCCGCTGCTGACCCGGCAGCACTGTGGCGAAGCGCCGCCACACCGTGACCACGATCTCGAGTGCCTCGACATCCTGCAGGGACTTCTGGCCGATCCGAGTGCCCATCAACTGTTTCCCCTCCCGCGGCCAACGTAATTGTCTCGGCCAGAACGAGCGGTGGCTACCCAATATTTCGAGGGGCGGCATCGGCCCGATCAATCGCGCGAAATACTCTGGCCGTAGTCGCATTTCGATAGGCGCTGGGGCACAAGCGAATCCAGTCGCATTCTGGCCGACCTGGGCAGACGTTGATCCGGCTTTACGGCGAGTTCAGGAGTATTCGTTGTCGTCGGGCGCGGTGTCCGCGCAGACTTGGGAGCCCGCATCGAACCGCATGACGTTTCGCGCGGCGTCATAGACCGGCCAGCCAGGATCTCCGTGGGTGGCGAAGTTCAACCAGGTCTGGTGCATCGCCTGAGCGAGGGCCTCGGGTGCGGCGTCACCGATGAGGTCACGACAAGTCTGTGTGGTGTCGAAGGCGAAGGGGACGTCGAGGGCGTGCGCAGCGCCGTAAAGCGGTGACTGCCAAGCAAATTCATAGACATAGGTGGCACCCGGGTGACGGCGCGCGGTGCGGCGGCTCGGTGCTCGGAACATCAGGTCGGTGTAGACGGCGGTGAGTGCGTGCGCGGGGGTGACGGCGGGGTCGTGGAGACCATAGCGTTTCAGCAGCGCTTCGGCATCGGGGTAGGTGGCGGCCAGCTCGGTTACGGCGTCGTGCGCGTCGAACGCGGCGAACTGCTCGGCGCCCAAGCCGAGGTTGGCTTCCTCGAGCGTCGTACCGATCAACAGGTCGACGCCGTGTCTGCTCGGAGCTCCGACCGGGTCGGGCAGGACGTCGTCACCCGTGGTGGGGAGGAACAGCGCACGACGGTGGCCCGGGTCGACACCGTTGTCGTCGCGCAGGTCAGGGCGGGGCCGGTGCCTGAACAGAGCTGCCTGCGCACGCAACAGCTCGGCGGCGGTGCAGCCGCGGAACGCGTCCGCAGTCGGGGCGGTTCCGAGTCGGCCGGCGAGCGCCTTCGTGAGTTCTTCGGTGACTTCGAGCCTTCGGGCCATCTCGTCGTGCCCGCTCGCGACGATCGCTCGCCGGAACAGTCCCGCGGCGAGCGGGGAGTGCAGCAGGAACGCGGCCGAGGTACCGCCCGCCGATTCGCCGAAAACGGTGACGTTGTCCGGGTTTCCGCCGAACCCGGCGATGTGGTCGCGCACCCAACCCAAGGCGGCGATCTGATCCCGCAATCCGAGGTTCGTGGCCCCGCCGGACAGTGCGAGGAAGCCCTCCGCCCCGAGCCGGTAGTTGACGGTGACCAGGACGACGCCGTCGCGCGCGAACGCGGTGCCGTCGAAGGCGGGGGCGGCGCCCGAGCCGATCATGAACCCGCCGCCGTGGAGGTAGACCAGCACCGGAAGCCCACTGGTGCCGGGGTCGGGTGTCCAGACGTTGAGATTGAGGTAGTCGCCGTCTCCGACGACCCACCCGGGCCCGGTCAGCGGAGCCAGATTCGCGTTCGCCGGGTGCAAGGCCGGCTGGGGCGCGGTGGCACCGTAAGCGGTGGCGTTTCGGGTCCCTGCCCATCGTTCGGCAGGGGCCGGGGGCGCGAATCCGAGTGCGCCGTCCGGTGCCGCCGCGTAGGGGATACCGAGGAAGCGGGCGACCCCGTCGGTGAGATCACCGCAGAGCCGCCCGGCCGCTGTGCTCACGGTCGTCACCGGCGCCCCTCTCGTCTTCTGCGCAGTCGGGCTGAAGGTCGTCGCCCGGCCTCCGTCCCAGCCTGCCATAGGGTTTCGCCCTGCGATCGCCGCTGTCAGGTCACGGTGCCGGGCACGGTCAACGAGTGCAAGCCTCGGCGATGGAGACGCTGTTCTCGTACAGGTGATGCCGGGTGATGCGGCCGTTCTCGACGGTCAGGCGCAAGGCGTACGGTCCCTCGAACGACTTGCCGGTGGCGCGCACGGTGCCGGACAGGTGCCCGAAGACCACGGCGTTCGTGCCGTCGACCAGATAGGTGTCGATACTGGCGCGGGCATCCTCCGGAACGACGTGTGCCATGAGTTCCTCGAACTGGGCGCCACATTCGGCCGCGGTCCGGCGCGGCCTGATCCACGGCACCACCGGGTTCTCGGCGAGCAACCAGTCGACCTCGTCGGCGAACAGGGCGGTGATGGCCTCGGTGTCGCCGTTGGCGCGGGCGGCGAAAAAGGCGTCGACGGTGGTTCGGGTGGCGTCTGCGGTGGTCACTTCGTCCTCCTGCGGGCGTAGCTGTGCTGCTTGCCGCATGACATTCGCAGCCCGCCGGGCACGGTGTCGATTACCTCGGAGGTAAGCGCCTCGGGCCCGCCGTCCAGGTTCACCCGCGCTGACCACCCGAAACGTGGTCGGGCGAGCAGATCGCCGCCAGGTACCGTTGGGCGGTGAACCCAGCTGATGCGCGACTCCTCAAAGACGGTGATCTCGATACCCGCGAGGAAAATCTGCGGCTCCTGTTCGTGCGGGCCGCCGACGGCGACGCATCCGCCAAAGAAGTACTGTGCGCGCTCGTCCGCGACTATCCCGACTATCACCGGTCGCTCTACAGCCGGGCGCTGAACCGGGCGGCCCTCTTCGGCGACGACACCCTGAAGGAACCGCTGCTCGCGTCCCTCGCCGACCCTCGGTACAACTGCCAGGCCTGGGCCGCGATGGGCTGCGCGGCGCTCGGCTTCCGCGAGGCTGTGCCCGGCTTGGTCGCGATGCTGGGCCACTCGCAGGAGATGGCGCGCGAGCAAGCGGTGATCGCCCTGGGCCTGCTCGGCGACGAATCGGTCGTCGCGGATCTCACGCCGCTGCTGCGGGACTCGATCGGCGGAATGCGCGAACGCGCCGCCGAGGCCCTCGGCCTGATCGGCGGCGACGCCGCCCTGGCGGCCCTGTGGCACGAACTCGAGCACCGCCAGTACTACCGCATCGGCTACATCGCCAGCGCCCTGGCCACCTTCGCCCCGGACATCCTCCCGAGGCTCATCGCCGCGGCCGACAGCGACGACCCCGACCAGCGCTACTGGGTGGCCGTCGCGCTCGGTTCCACCGGCGACGATCGCGCCGTCCCGACCTTGGAACGACTGATGGCCGGCGACCGGGGCTCAACGGTTTTCGACGGGATGGTGAGCGTCGCCGCGAAGAAGGGCCTGCGCACGCTCCGCCGAATCCAAGCCGCGATCGCCGCCCGCGAATCTCAGTAGTACCGGCTCGATTTCGGCGATCCCAGCCGCGGCGGTTTGATTTGCAGCGGGGCGTTGGCCAGCCAGAAGCCGGCGGGCCAGACTCGTGGGGCCAGGCGCGCGGCGATACCGCGCTGTGCACGGGTGATCAGGTCGTCGCCCCGCATGACCCGCAACCCTTTCGACGACACGGCGCGGTTGCGCACGCCCCAGGCTCGGCGGTCGGTGGCGCAACGTTCGATCACCGCACGTGCCCGGTCGGGTGCGGCCAGCGCCTCGGCGATCGCGGTGGCGGCATCGGTCGCGTCGAACACGCCGGAATTGAGCCCGCGCCCACCCCACGGCGCGAACAGATGCGCCGCTTCACCGGCGAGGATCACCCGCCGGTGCGGGTCGGTGTAGGTGTCGGCGACGACCTGATGGAACCGGTACATCGAGATCCATTGGATGTGGTCGGCGTACCACGGGTCGACGACCTTGGGCAGCCATGCGCGCACCCCTTCGGGAGTGGACATGTATTCGGCGTCATCGCTTGGCGTGCACTGGATGTCGACGCGCATCCCACCGGCGAACGGCATGTACATGACGTTGCGGCCGTCCAGCTCGGGACGGTTGTACTGGAAGAACGCCGGAGTACTCGGGGTCGATCCGTTCGGGTGCTCGTCGACATCGACGATGATGAACGGCGTGGGATCGGTGTCGCCGGTCATGGCGATCCCGAGTGCTTTGCGCACAACAGATTTCGCGCCGTCCGCGGCGATGACATACGGGGTGTGGATCTGTTCGCCCGAGGCCAGTTCGATCGTGGCCCCGTCACTGCGCGTCGTGATGCCGGCGACCGGTGTGGCCCAATGGAATTCGACACCGAGCTCGAGCGCCGCCGCGTAGAGAATCTCCTCGACCTTCTTCTGCGACAGAGTCCGGGCGACCTCCCGCAACACGCCGGGCTCGAGTCGCACCTTGAGGACGCGCTTGTTCCCGTAGTAGGTGTCCCCACCTACCAGCTGGAGGCCGGCGTTGGTGATCGCCGCACCCATTCCCGGCCGGATCTGCTCCCACCGCCGCAGCGTCGGGAAGAAGAACCCGATCGCCCGGCTGCCCGCGCGAACCCGATCCTGCGGTTCGGCCTCCAGCACCAGTACGCGTAAGCCTTTGCCCGCCAAGGCCACTGCGGCGGTCAGCCCGACCGGCCCCGCACCTACGACAACACACGGATCCTGTTCCTGGGCCGACTGTGACGACATCGCTGCTTGCCTCCGAACTCCGGTTCACCATCTGCTGGTGCGGTTGCCGCAAACTGTAGCGCATTAGATACGGGAGCGTAACTACGAATCCGTAACTACTGTGACTTCAGCTGGGCGATCTGTTGTTCGAGTTCGTGATTGCGTCGGCGTAGCTGTTCGATCTCTTCGGTGAGCGGAGCGCGAGCCAAGCGCAGTGATTCGGCCATGCGCTCGCTGCTGTATTTGACCGGAATGTTCTTGAGGCAGTTGCGATCCAGTGCTTCGACGTGGATCACGAACGCGCGGTCGCAGCGGGTGCGCACGACGCCTTCCGGTGTGGTGAGCATGCGGTCGATCAATGCGGGATCGGCTGTGCGCTCGATGATTTCGGCGCGACCGAACACCTTGACCCGGGTGCGGGTGGGGTAGTCGATGAAGAACAACGCGATCCGGCTGTCGTGATCGAGATTGCCCAGGGTGACGAACTGCTGGTTGCCGGAGTAGTCGCCCAGCGCGATGGTCGACGGGTTCAGGACGTGCACGAATCCCGGTGGTCCGCCGCGGTGCTGGAGGTAAGGCCAGCCCGAAGGGGTCACGGTGGCGAGGAAGAATGAGTCGGCCGAGCGGATGAGCGCCGCGGTCGCCCCGTCGAGTTCCTCTGGGGCGCCCAGGTTTTCGCCGTCGGCCAGCTGATGGCCGTACCAGTTGATGCTTCCGGTGGCGCGCTGGCGTGCGGCGCTGGCATCGGAGAACGCGATCGCGCCGTAGCGGGTGGTCTTATTCATGAGCGGACACCGGGGCGAGTTGGCCGGTCACGTCCTTTGCGACCGGCGTTTCGTGCACGGCGTCGGCGATCTGCGGGTACGCCAGGGCGTCTTTGTGCAGCAATTCGCGATAGTCGTCGAGCGACGTCCCGTTCAGCGAGATCTGCTCGGGCACAATCATGTTGATGCCGAACGCCGCGCCGCTGAGGTGCCGCAGCTCGGTGATGTCGCGGCGCACTTCCGCCGGCCATCGGAGCACCCACCACGGGGACGGTCAAAGATCGGAAATCAAACATCACCGCTCACTTCCAGTCGCCGCACCCTTCGAATGCTACGAGCGCGGTTACCGCCGGTAAAATGCCCGCTCAGCATGCGGTATACGTTGAAACTATGGACTTGCAGCTGCGTCACCTCACCGCGTTCGTCGCGTTGTGCGAGGAAGGCACCTACACCCGCGCGGCGGCTCGCCTGCATATCGCACAACCGTCGCTGACCCGCACGATCCAAGACCTCGAACGCATCCTCGAATGCGACCTGGTCGCCCGCCCCGCCCGCCGGTTCGAACTCACCGCCAACGGTGAACTGTTCCTGCAACGTAGCCGCGGCATCTTGACCGAGGTGAGCGAGCTGGAGGCGGAGATGCGCGCCCGTAGCCAGGTCCGGGTCGGCTTCGCCTGGCTGCTGCCCAGCGACTGGTTCGCCGCCACCCGCGCCCGCTATGAACAACTCGGCGGCCAGATCACCCTGCACCGCAACGACAATCCCGCCGCGGAGCTGCAACAGGGCACGATCGACATCGCCGTCGCCCGCAACGTCAACCAGCCCACCGCCGCCATCACCTGGCGTCGGATCGGCACCGAACAGCGGGTCCTGGCCGTATCCGCGCGCTCGAACCTGGCGCACGCGGCCGACTTGCGCTGGGCCGACCTCGCCCATCATCCCCTGGTCGTCAATACCCAATCGGGCACCACCACCCCCGACTGCTGGCCGGACCCCGATCCCGACCGCGAGATCGTCACCTGCCGCAACTTCGACGAATGGATCGAACTCATCGCCGCCGACCGCGGTATCGGCGCGGTCCCCGCCATCGCCACCCATCGCGCACCCCACCCCGACGTGGTCTACCGCGAACTCCCCGACATCCCCGCCTCCACCCTCTATCTCGGCTGGCGCCGCACCCCGCCCCCGCCGCGCGCGATCCGGCGTTTCCTGGATGCCGCACTGGCCCCCGAAGACTCCTGACCCGCTATGCGCCAACGCCGTCGCCGCCTCACCCGCGATCTGTTCCTCTCGAACACCGTGCGGATGCACCGCAAGCTGCGCGAGGCCGGTGTGGCAGCCGAGTTGGTGATTGATTTCCGCGCCGCGGAGTGAATTCCCCAGTTGTCCATTGCCGCATGTCAGGCGTTGGGGAGCAACGGGTTTCGTGATCGGGCGCCGAGAGTTCGTATCGTTGCATTGTTGCTGGCACTGCACGTAACCGATACTGCTCGACGGCAGTGTTTCACCGACTTTCGCGCCGCTGCTGTACCTCTCCTTGGAGCAAATCATGATTCGCGCCCGTGCTTTGCAGGCGACCTTTGCCGTACTCGTGACCGGCTTGCTGCCCGCCGCAGTCGCCGTTGCCGCACCCGCTCCCGCCCCCACCGACTATGTCGCTCTCGGCGACTCCTATTCCTCGGGCACCGGCATCGGTGAATACCGGCCCGACAGCGGTTCCTGCCGCCGCAGCGACGCCGCCTACCCGGCCCTGTGGGCGTCCTCCCACACGGTCGGTTCGTTTGTGTTCAAGGCCTGCAATGGCGCAACGACTCAGGACGTGCGCACCGGCCAACTATCGGCGCTGAACGACAAAATCGGTCTGGTCAGCATCACCGCCGGCGGCAACGACGCCGGTTTCTCCGACATCCTGCGCTCGTGCGTATTCCCGGCCAGTGACGCCAGCTGCGACGCCGCGGTGAACAAGGGCATCAACTACGTCAACCGCACCCTGCCCGGCCGCCTCGACGGTCTCTACCAGGACATCAAGGCCAAGGCGCCCAAGGCCAAGGTCGTCGTCGTGGGCTACCCCCGGCTCTTCGAGCGCGACGCCTGCCCGCTGAGCTTCAGCCTGCACAAACGCGACTCGCTCAACCACGGCGCCGACGAACTCGACCGGGTGATCGCCGCCCGCGCCCAGGCCGCCGGATTCACCTTCGCCGACCCGCGCTCCCGCTTCGCCGGGCACGGAATCTGCGGGCGGGATCCGTGGATCAACCAACTCGACCTCGGCGATCCGGTCGAGTCGTATCACCCCGACCGGGACGGGCACGCTCGTGGCTACCTGCCCACGTTGAACGCGGCGACCGGGCGGTCGAACCAATCCACCGACGAGTGATCGCGCGCGAATTCCGCCGCCGCTAAAGGATTTCCGGCAGGACGGTGAAATGACGGACGAAGCCGGACAATTCGGGTAGTTCTGCCGGGGTTGTCCAGCTTCGGAAGTTGTCGTGGCTGTCGCTGTAGAAGTACCTGGGATTGTTTTCGTCGTAGTCGTCGAAGAAGATTCGCCAGCCGCCGCCGGGCAGGGGGATGACGCATTGGCCTTCCCGTGGGGAGCCCCATTTATTCGGTTCCGCGAGTGGGACGAAGAGATACGGGCCGAGCGGATCGCGCGCGATCGCGAGTTCGATGAATTTGGTGGTTTCGTTCTTGGTGAACGCGTAGTACGTGCCGTTGACCGGGACGACGGTGGTGTCGATGTAGCCGTAACCGAAGCGGTCGCAGGTGGGGCGATCGACGGGAGGCTGGTAGCCGAGGGGAGCGCCGAGCCCGGCCAGCGGGGTGAGCGGACTCCACGACGACGGGAGCGCCGGGTCGGTCGTGGTCATCAGATGCGGCGTGAACCGGCAGCCGTCGGACAGCGACACGATGACATTGACCCGGCCCTGCGCGTCCACGAGCCACTCGGGCGCCCAGCTAGACGTGATCGGCGGCCCGCCCACCCGGATCGGGAAGTCGTACAGGTGATTCCAGTTGATCCGGTCGACGCTGCTCGCGAAGCCGATCGTCTGGCCCTCCCATGCGGTGGTGTAGGTGAGGTAGTAGACGCCGTCGACGTGCCGGAAGACGCTGGGATCGCGGAGCAGTCCACCCGGCGGCCGGTAGGCCGGGCTGCCGTGCGGCTGCGGGCCGACCAGCGGCCGGAAGGTGATCGCGTCGTCGGATTCGTAGACGTACAACGCGGATTCGCTGTCGTTGGTGAACGCCGTCATGGTGTAGCGCATCGCCGGCCTGGCGGCCGCGGCATGCCGGACCGCCAGCAGGCTGAGGGGCAAACCTGCCGCCAGCGCCAGCGCGGACCTGCGACTCATCGGTACCGATGCCACAGTCGAATTATCCAGAGCCGATTGCTATACGTACAGGTCGACACGCCGCAGGTATGGGACGGCGTCGAGTCGCCGGCGGATGCGTGCGATATCCCGCCGTGACCGGCCGTCCGGACCCGAGCCGCGTCCTGCCCCGATCCAGGTGATCGGGGTCAGGGCGAATGGCTGTGCAGCGGAACAAGTTACGGAGCCGAACTTGGTCTTCAGCCCAAGACAGCGCACCGCCGCACCTGCGACTCTCTACGTACCAGCTCGTTTGCCGAACGCCGAATATTGGAGTCGGAACAATGCCCGAGCCCGCCGGTCAGCCGTCCCTCGGAGCGCGCGCCCTGCCCGCCCTCCCTACCGCCCGCGAACTGCTGGACGCGATGCATGACGTTGTCCCGGAACGACATCCGGCCGCCTCGATCCTCCGCGCCGCCTGCCTGCTCGCCGCCGTCGACGAGTGGATCCACCGCCACCGAGTCGCCCTCGAACAGACCGCACCCGGCGTGCCCCGGGTCAACGCCCCCGGTATCGAGCGCGCGGCCCGCACCTTGCGCCGATATCTGATCGAGGGCATCGCCGACGCGGCCCCGGGCAGCGACGGCCTCGGCAAGGCCGTGGACCGGCTCGCCGCCGCCTGGGTCGACTGGCGCAGCGTCACCAGCAGCGACCCCGCCCGCCAGGCCGGCACCCGCGAGACCCTGATCGCCGCCTGCGACGCCTACAACGCCCTCGCCGGGCACGACCCGCACGAGGCTTAGCGCCGATCAGATCCCCAGCCCCGCGCGCAGCGTCGGCCACGAATCATGCAGGGCATCTTGCCAATACGGCCAGGAGTGGGTACCGAGAGTGTTGTAGCGGATGGTGGCCGGAATGTGGTGCAGGCGCAGGTCGGCGTCGAAGACGAGGGTGCAGTCGTGCACGACCTGTTCGATGGCGATGGCCGCGGTGAGCTCGGTGGGGTAGGAGTAGCTGGGGTCGAAGGCGAGGTCGTAGGGGCCGGGGACGCCGCTGCCGGTGGAGAGGTAGATGGGCTTGCCGCGCAGCGCCTCGGTGTGCCGGGTCGGGTCATGGGCGGGCCATTCGGGGTTGGCGAGGCCGCCCCACATGTTGTCGGCATTACCGCCCTTGTCGGCCACCGTGGTGCGGACGGTGGCCTGGCCGAGGTTGCTGGAGTAGAGGCAACCGCTGTAGGCGGCGAGGGCGCGATAGAGGGCAGGGTGGCGGAAGGTCAGGGTCGTCGCGGCCTGGGCACCCATCGAGACGCCGGCCATGGCGTTGATTCCGTTGCCGCGCAACAGGTTATCGATCAACGGCGGAAGTTCCTGGGTCAGAAAGGTTTCCCACCGGTTGTGCCCGAGCTTGCGGTCGTCCGCGAGCCAGTCGGTGTAGAAGGTTCCGCCGCCGCCGACCGGCATCACGACGTTGGTTTCCTTGTCGGAGAAGAAGTTCACGATGTCGGTGCGCATAGTCCAGGTGCTCAGCGTCTGGGTCTCGGTCGACCCGTTGCCGTCGAGCAGATAGAGGGTGGGATGCGGTGCCGCCTGGTTCGCGGGCAGTAGGACGTCGAGCTGGACGATCCGGCCCATCGCCGGTGACTGCACGTACACCTCTTCCCAGCGATCGGTGCGCTTGGTGATGTGATCGACCACGGCCTGCGCACTCGCCCGCGGCGGCGTCGAAACCAGCGGCGCGACCACCGCCAGCGCCACCGCGACCACCCAGGCGGCACGTCGTGTCTTTTTCGAACCAGAACTACATGTCATCGCCGACCGTCCTCATTCGTGCTGCCTCGCGGAAAAGCGGCGAGGTAACCGTGATTCGGGATCGGCGGGCGTCCTGTTACCGATTTGCGGCGAATATTTTGCACACCGGCGTGTCACTTTTTGCGGAATGCAAGATTGCGTTTATACCGGGCGGGCGGTCAGTAGATCATTCCATCCGGAATCGCCACGGGATAGCGATCGGCTAGGTAATCTGGTGGAGTCCCAAGCACTTCGGGACAGCTCCGCAGAGTGAGTCGTGGTCGCCCCTGCGGCTCACTATCGCTGTACACAGTCCGATGAGGTCCGGGAGATCCCCGGGCCTCATCGGTCGTGTATTCGGCGGCGGATACTTTCGGCCTCGCCCCGCGTAGTCGGGCAATTCATCGGTCGCCGTGAAAATTTGCGCTGAATTCTCCGATCCAGACCCGCCGCGGATCCGAATATGCCGTAGTGCCGACACGTGTCTGTCGGGTTGTCGGCCACATGTACCGCCTTCGATACCAAAGGGGTTACTTATGTTTCACAAAACCGCGACCGTCGCGGTGACCGGTCTGCTCGCCGTCGCGGCGACGCTCGCCGTTGCCGCGGGCGCTGCCAACGCCACATCGTCGTCGTCCGGCGATACGGCACCGACTCATCAGGTAGACACCGCCGGGACGGACGCGCACGACGCCGACCTGTTCGGCCTCGTCACGCCGAAGGGCGACAAGAAGGCCGAGAAGGGCAAGAAAGAAAAGGGCACGGACGAGGCCACCAAGGAGCCGACCGCCGCCGACAAGGAAGCCGCCGCCGCGCTCAATTCCGCATTGCGCGATTTCCTCCGTCCGCCGCACGGTGGCGCCGAAATGGGGCCGCTCGGCAAGACCTCGGACGAGTGGCTCGATCTTTTCCTCGGGCCGCAGCCCGGTGCCGAAAGCACGCCAAAGGCCAAGCCGATCCGTTGATCGCCGCGCTTTACTGATTCATTCGGCAGTAGGCAGGTCCGCGCAGCACACCGATAAGCGACGGGCCTGCCTGCTGTCGATTCAGCCGAGAAAGTCCATGTCCGAACCGGTTCGGATGATCCGCCGCCGCCCGATATAGAGCAGGCAGACGGTTTCCGACAGCAGTAGCGCCCAAATAACCTGACGACCGGTTTCGAGTTGCTTCGCCTTCGCTGCGGCGGATTCCGTGCGGATACGACCGCGGGACGGATCGACCGGGTCCACTCGGCTGCCGACCATGGTCGCCGAATCTTTGGTTTTCGGCGAAGTGCGCTGCGCGGGAGGCGGCTTCGTGGCACTGCTGGCGGCCGGAGCTTGCGCATCGTTGCTGGGAATGGATGCCAGCACGCTGTCCGGCGGTTGGGCGACACCCGGTTTCGGCCCGTCCGGCGCGGGCAGCGCACGCGACAACGCGGTGAACCAGTCCGCGACGAATTGCACCGAGGGCCGTCCCGCGGCGACCGTGGTAACCGCGTAGGCCCCGTGCCGGGTCACCGCGTCCTGGTATTTGGCCCAGACCTGACTGTCGACGAGCTCGACGTTGTCGCTGACCAGATCCCCGATCGCGTCGAACGCCTGGGTGAGGACCTGGGTGAACCGCGGCGCGGACGAGCGCCGCGGCATCGAGGCGAACATCTTGGCGGCCAGGGTGGCCAGGCCGGCGAGCGGATCCCGCGCGCCGATGGTCCCGATCTGGCAGACCTCCTCGGGGCTGAGGACCACGCCGACAATGCTGGTCAGGGTGTTGAGCGTGATGGTCGCGAGCCGCAGCATCGCCGACTGCGCGGTCGGGTCGTCGATCAGCGAGCGCGGATCGGAGGCCTCGGCGAGGCGCTGACTGAGCGACTTGTCCCTGGACAGGACGAGGCTGCCGGGGGAGAGGCCGTGCAGGTCCTTGTCGACGACGTCGGTGGTGGTCTTGTTCACGGTGGCGGCCAGCGCGTCGGTGATCGAGGACAGCGCGGTCAGCGGATCGTCCAGCGGCAGCAGGGCCTGGCCGGCGATGTTGGTGATCATGTGCAGGATCGGTGCGTTCGTCGGGGAATCGCAGGCTAGGTCGCCGTCGATGCAGAACGACGCGACGCGGCCGGTGAGCGTGCCGAAGTCGGGTGCCAAATCGCGCAGCGGTCCGATGCCACCGCCCGGCACGGGTGCGGGCTGGGCCTGTAGTCCGGCGAGCCCTTCCGCGATGGTGCCCGGCGGCGGGTCGGGGGCGAGTTTGCCTGCGGCGCCGGGGAACAACGACGCGCCGGGGTAGCGGGTGGGGTCGGCGAGCAAGGCGACGCCGGCCACCCGGTCGGCGGGGACGGTGGACTGGCCGCGGCCGATCTCCTGGGCGAACAACGAGGCGATGTGCGCCCCCTGGGAATACCCGACGAACGCCAAACGCGTGTTCTCGCAACGGTCTACGACGGACTGAGCCATCGAGCGCAACTGCTGCAAGCCACCGGTCACCGAGGTCGAATACGGCACCGCGCCGCCCGGCACGGCACCGCCGAAGCCGGCCTCGTACGGGACGTAGGCGCGGTCGGTTCGGCTCGGTTCGGCGGCGAGCATGGGCAGGAAGATCGCCGACAGCATGCCGTGGTCGCTGGATGGGTCGGCGTCGGGCGCCGATTCACCGGTGCCGGGTACGCCGATGGCGTAAAGCGCTGGGCAGCGCGCTGATTGGCCGGTCGCGGGGGCTGCCGCGCCCATGCCGACGCCCGCGTTCATGGCGAAGGCCGTACCTGCGACGAGTGTTCCTAGTCTCCGAATACCTGTTCTGGAGAACAGCATTCGACGCAACGTCCCCACCTTCGTGTCGATCCGCATGGCCTGAGGCTGGTTTCTGGTCGGCAGAGTCTCCGGCGTCCGCCGGTCCGGGGTGGGCTTCGCCGCCACCCCGGACCGTGTCGAATCAGCCGCCGAGCAGCGCGGTCACGACGCTGGTGAGTCCCGAGGTGAGGGCGGTAACCACGGCGGTCAGGAGCGGTGCAATCATGTTCTCCCTTTCGTTTTCATCTGGTGACGAGCCGTCTGGTCAGTCTTCGTGCGGTAAATCCGACGCCGAGTCTGAAATGTCGGTGGTGCTCCGCGGCGAAAACTCCAGGCGGCCGGAACAACCCGGGTGGGTGTCCAACGCTGACCATGCCGGGAACCGTCAGTGGCAGGCGTCGATAGTGTCTTCGTAACCCAGGTACGTTCGGATGGAAGAAATTTCGAACTAGTTTTAAATGGGCTGTGAGCTGGGGGAATGTCCGAGTCGAGGCGATCTGCGTGCGGAACGGCGTGCTGGCGCAGGTGTTTTGTCCTTTTGGGGACAGGTGCGCTAGCCTTCCTCGGCGATCCAGCTCGTGCTCACGTTCGGCAAATGGCACCGATCCGTCAATGGCGTATCCCCAGGAGCAAGTCATGTTGAGTGGTCTCTTCGGTCTAGTGAACAGCGTGCTCGCGGTAACGGAGAACCTCGTCGGGATTCTTACCTTCGGCATTTTGGGCTAGGCGGCGCGCGCGCATTTCCGGTGACTCCGAATCGCATTCGGGCTTCCGAAGTGCGCGCTCTCCGCATTCTGGGCAACCGCATCCGCCGGATTTCTCCGGCACACGATCGATGATCGAGGAGGTTCGCTGTGTCGCGTCTGTCGAAGGAGCTGGCCGCTCTGGCCGTGCTGGCGGTCGTCATCTATTGCGCCGGAACGGATTCCCTCGCGTTCTGGAAGTCCGACGGTGGACCCGAGACCGCCGGATCGGACTGGCTGGACGCGGACGACGACGGCGAGCGGATCGACCAGATCGGCGGATTCCGGTGGTAGGCAAGGTCATTCCGCTGCTACCCGGCAGCGCCCGGGCCACCGCACTGCTGGAACTCGACGCCTCCAGGGAACTGCTCGCCCAGGCGCACGCCAGGGCCAGCAGTGCGGCGAGTCGCGCCAGCGCCGCCGCCAAGCGCGCGGTGAACCGAGAGAAGGCGGTCGACCATGTCGCGCGCGCCCACGGCGCGGCGCGTGCCGTCGCCGCCGCGAACACCACCCGCGACGCCGCATGGCACGCCTACGTGGCCGCCAACCACGCGATCAAAGCCACCTTCTACACCGTTGCCACCGCCGATACGGCGATCACCGTCCAGGACGCGGCCGCCACCGCCCTGGCCGCCGCCAAGGCGGCGGCCTTCGCCCCGGACGACATCACGATCGCCGACACCGCCGCGGCCGCCGAGGAAGCCGCCGCGGGCGCCAGCAACGGCGCCTACAGCGCTCCGCCCCTCGCTACCATCCCGCGAATAGGCCACCACCTGTCCGTCAACTAGCTGGACAGGAGTGTCCGCGTTCGGTGGCTCGCACTCGCCGAGATGACCGGGGTTACCGGGGGTTCAGCAATTAGTCGGTTAAGTTCTCGGTTTATGCGCAGATGGAGGCGTGGCGCGGGCGTGCTCGCGGTTTCGATGGCCGCGCTGCTGGTGCCGGGTGTGAGTGTTGCTGCTCCGCCGGAGCCGGTGGCGGGTGGTGCGCTGGGGCCCGGGTTCCTGTGGGGCGTGGCGGCTTCGGGGTTTCAATCCGAGGGGCATGTGCCGGTGGACGGTACGCCGGACCTGGGGTCGATCAACGCGGGTTCGCGGAACCGGGTTTCGCCGGACAACGATGCGCCGGACAGCAATTGGGTGCGCTACATCGAACACCATCCGGAGTTCGACAAATACCGCAGCTCGATCGACTTCTACGACCGCTACGCCAGTGACATCGATCTGGCGAAGTCGCTGGGGGTCAAGGTGTTCCGGATCGGCATCGAGTGGGCGCGGCTGCAACCCACCAGCCGGCTGGAGTGGGACGCGGACGGATTCCGCTTCTACGACAAGGTGATCGCGAAGATCGTCAGCTCGGGCATGCGGCCGATGCTCACCCTCGATCACTGGGTGTACCCGGGCTGGGCCTACGACGGCGCGTTCCATGGGAAGCATTCGGATACGCCGGATACCGGGTGGGACAACCCGGAGATGGTGGATGCCTGGCTGACCAACATGCGCAAGGTGGTCGACCGCTACGCCGCCCGAAATCCGTTGTGGGTCACCATCAACGAGCCGGTCGCCTACATCATGCACGAGGTCCGCAACAACGCGACCGATCAGGCGCGGATGGAAGACAAGGTCGCCGACGCGCACAACCAGATCTACGACTACATCCACCAGAAGCGGGCCGATGCCCAGGTGACCAGCAATATCGGCTACGTCGCGGGCATCGATGATCAGGTGAACGGCCCACTGTTCGACAAGATCCGCGACCGCCTCGACTACATCGGCGTCGACTACTACTTCGCCTACGAGCCGCCGGCCTCCAGCCCGCCCGCCACGGTCCGGTCCATCGCGGCCGTCGGTGCGCCCGGCATGTGGAACCTGCCGATCCGGACCGAGGGCATCTACTATGCGCTGCAACGGTATTCGCGCCTGGCGCCGGGCAAGCCGCTGTTCGTGGTGGAGAACGGCATGCCCACCGAGAACGCCACCTCCGACGACGACAACGTCCCTGGCTCCGGAAACTACAACCGCAGCGACCATCTGCGCGACACCGTCTACTGGTTGCAGCGCGCCAAGGCCGACGGCATGAACATCATCGGCTACAACTACTGGAGCATCACCGACAACTACGAATGGGGCAGCTACAGCCCACGATTCGGTCTCTACAGCGTGAACGTGCGCGATGATCCCAGCCTGGAGCGCCGCCCCACCAAGGCGGTCGCCACCTACACCGAAACCATCGCGGCCGGCGGAGTCGTGCCCGACTACCGCCCCACGCGTCCCCCGGCCGGTTGCCAGGCCGTCGACCCGACACCTGGTTGCACCGACCTCAACGTCCCGTAGCGGTGAGCTGAGCCGGGCAGCCCGACTCAGCTCCCGCCACCGTCTACTGGCTGCCCGCCACCAGTACCGCGATCAGCGCGATCGCGCCCGGCAGCGCCTGCACGAAGAGGATGCGGCGGCTGGCCGTGGCCGCACCGTAGATTCCCGCGACCACGACGCAGGCGGTGAAGAAGATCATCGCCGCGAACCCGACCGGATCCGACGCGATGATCCCCCAGATCAACCCGGCCGCCAGGAACCCGTTGTACAGCCCCTGGTTCGCCGCGAGAACCTTTGTCTGCTCGGCGAATTCGACCGTGCTGCCGAACGCCGCCCGCACCCGCGGCGTCGTCCACAGGAACATCTCCATCACCACGATGTAGACATGCAGCGCCGCCACCAACCCGACCAGAACCTCGGCTACCACTCGCACGATCGACTCGCTTCCTCATGTACCGGCCGGGCCCCGCCCGGATTACCAGTCAAAGGATGACCGAAAACTGCCCGGCCCGGGTGCGGACGCGCGCAACAGCTACACCGGCGGTGCCGAGCGGCTCGGGCAAACAAAAACGGGATGCCCGGTGCGGGCATCCCGTTTATGCGATGAATGTGGAGTTACGCGTTCATTCCACGACTTCCACGACATCGCCCGGCTCGAGATGGCGATACGTGGCCTCGGCGGCATCCGGGTTCATCCGAATGCAGCCGTGCGAGTTCGAATCCAGCGGGCCGATGTGGGTGGCGATATCGCCGTCGAAGAAGACGGCCCATTCCATCGGCGCGTTGTGCATTGTGCTCCAGAAATGCTCGCGCTTGAAGTCGACGTCGAAGACACCGACATGCGACTCGTATCCCGGCCGGCCGATTTCGATCGGCTTCGGACCGTAGATGGTCTTGCCGTCCTCCATCAGCCACATTTCCTTGGTCGAGAGCCGCATGCAGGCGCGCGTCTTCGCCGCGGTGCACGGTGCGTACACCGGTGCGGGCGGCGGCGGCTGAATGATCGCGGGGACGCCGGGAATGTCCGGTCCGCCCGGCCATAGCGGTTCGGCCTGCGCGGTTGCCGTCATTGCGAATCCGGCGGTCGCGACTCCGGCGAGTACCGCGAATCTTGCCGACCAATTTCTAAAACGCTTGCTGCTCATCAAATTTCAGGCCTCTCTTCGCCTTGCCGCCACGCTGCGTGCCGAAATGCCAGAGTGATAGGAGTACCTCGTCGCAAGAAACTGGAGGATCCGAGGTGGTAGCGATCATCGCGGACCTTGCGCGCCGGGTCAATCGCGGCGCGCAGATGTTTCACAATCCGAACAGTTGCCTTAACCGAACAGGCCGCCCAGAGCACCGCCACTCTGCCCGGCCTGCTGGCCGCCGCCGGTGCCGCCGATGAGCCCGCCGGGCGGCAGTTCCGAGGGCTGCACGATGACGAAGCCGCGCCCGGAAAAGGCCAGCGTGAGACCCTCGCCGGTGCTGCGGCCGATGAGCCGGCCGAGGCCGAACGAGTCGTTGCGCTTGATCCCGGTTTGCAGGCTCGACGACCACGCCACCGCGGCCTGCGGGTCGGCGTAGGTCGGCTGATCGACCTGCAACACCACCGGCGAGCCGTGCGTGGTGATCGCGATCCGGCCACGCCCGGTGAACACGCAGTTGAACAACCCGGCATTGCTGGCTACGCCGGCTGCCCCCTGCACCCGGGCGACCCGGTAGGACAGGCTGGTATCGAAGGCGAGCACGTTGGAACCGTTGATGGTCAGGCCGTCACTGCCGTCGAGGTCGATGATGTGCACGTCGGCGGCGCTGTCGGCGAGGAACAGGTCGCCGCGGCCGGAGACGTTCATCAGCGGCACGCCTTCACCGGTGAGCCGCTGGGTGATCGCGCGCCCGATGCCGCCGGAGCCGAGCGCCTTGAACTGCATGTCGCCCTGGTAGGCGACCATCGAACCGGCCCGGGCCATGACCTCGCCGTTGACGGCGACCTTGATCATCTTGCCGCCCTGCTTCTGGATGCCGACGCCGTTGACTTCGGCGTGGCGGGGGTCGAAAAGATCGCTCTGCATCGGCAGTGCTCCTTGCTGAGGTGATGATGGCGCGGGCGGTGAGTAGGCGGGGGCCGGCTGGTAGGTCGGCGGGGGCGGATAGTTCGGCGCGGCCGGCGGTGGGTAGTTCGGCGCCGAAACTGGCAGGGCGGCAGGCGGATTCGGCGGTGGTGCGGGCGCCTCGGGTTCGTCGTCGATGTTCACGCCGAATGCCGTGGCGATGCCGGCCAGCCCGTTGTCGTAACCCTGTCCGACCGCGCGCACCTTCCAGGCGTCACCGCGGCGGTAGATCTCCACGCACACCACGGCGGTTTCGGTGGTGAGCCCCTCCATCGGGAAAGTCAGTGCCCCCGAATCGGATCCGATCGTCGCGAGCAGCGTGCCCGCGGCGGCGAAGGTCGGTGGCCCGCTGCCGTCGAGGCTGGCGGTGACCACGACCTTGTCCACGTTCGCGGGTAGCGCGCTGGTCTGCACGTCGACCATGTCGCCACGGCCGTTGCCGTGCCGGTAGGTGACGCCGGGACCGACCGGCTGGTTGAAGAAGACGAAGTCGGCGTCGGTCCGGACGCGGCCGTCCGCGCCGAGCAGCAGCGCGGAGACATCGACTCCGGCCGAGCAGGTGACGGTGACCGTCATCCGGTCGGCGGGCGCGGGCCGGTTCTCGCCGCGAGCGAGGGCGGTCACCGCTGACCCGCCCGGTTGTCGGCGATCGGGCCGAAAGGCATGCGATTCACGCCGTCAAGTGTGTCCCCAGACGGGTCCGTGCGCTACCGAGTCGGGCGCACGCCACGCCGAATCGTTAGCTGACGGCGGCGGTTGCCCGGCGAGTGCGGGCCAGCGCGACGCCGAGCACGAAGGTGGCCGCGACGACGGCCAGCAGGACGGTCGCGACCATGGCCGAGCCGTCGACCAGAGTGGTGAAGTTGTCGATGACCAGGGCGGTGATCAGAAATAGCCCGGCGGTGCCGAGGGCAGGCGCGATCACCGTGGGCCAGCGGCGGCGGTCGAGGCCGGTGCGCCGGAAGAAGGCGATGATGGCGACGCTGGTGAGCAGCATCAGCACCAGAATGGCCACAGTGGCCAGCCCGGACATCCAGGTGAACAGCTGGCGCACCGGGTCGGCACCGGCGAGGGCGAACGTCCCGACGACCAGTGCCGCCGACAGGGTTTGGGCCAGCGAGGCCTTGTGCGGCGAACCGTGGCGCAGGTGGATGTCGCCGAGCGCCGGGTGCCCGATGCCGTCGTGGGCCAGCGCGTAGCCGTAGCGGGAGATCGTGTTGTGGAACGCGAGCAGGGCGGCGAACAGGCTCGTCACCAGGAGGATCGACATCAGGTCGGCGGCGGATTCGCCGAGGAACATCCGGGTGGCGGTGAAGGTCAAGCCTTCGGGATCGTCACCCGCGGCGGACGCGACGTGGTCACTGCCGAACGCGAGCACCACGGCCCAGCCGGCCACCGCGTACAGCAGGCCGATCGTGAGCACCGCGATGTAGGTGGCCCGCGGGATGGTGCGGCGCGGGTCGCGGGTCTCCTCGCCGTAGATCGCGGTGGCCTCGAAGCCGATGAACGACGCGATCGCGAACATCAAGGCCACGCCGGGGGAGCCGTCGAAAAAGGCCGAGGGCGTGAAGGACACGGTGTCGAGGCCGTGCGCACCGCCGCGGATCAGCACGGCGGCGGACAACGCGACGATGATGCCGATCTCCACCACGAGCAGTACGCCGAGCACCTTCGCGCCGAGCTCGATATTGCGATAGCCGAGCACCGCGACAACCGTCATCAGCGCGAAAGCGTAGACATACCAAGGCAAGTCGGGTCCGCCGTAGTACACGACGAGCTCTTCGACGGTCGAGGCCGCCAGCCCGTAGATCCCGGCTTGGATTGCGGTGTAGGTGAGCAACGCCAGTCCTGCCGCGCCGAGTCCGGTTCGGAGACCGAGTCCGCTGCGCACGTAGGCGTAGAACGCGCCCGCCTCGTCCAAATGCCCACTCATCGCGGCATATCCGACGCTGAACACGAGCAGGACGCCCGCGGCCACGAGATAAGCGGTCGGTGCGCCCGCCCCATTGCCCAGTCCGATCATGAGCGGCAACGCGCCGCCGACGGCGGTGAGCGGGGCGGCGGCCGCGATGACGAGGAAGACGATCCCCGCCACCCCGATGGAGCCGCGTAATCGTGCACCGGCAGTGGATGATTCAGTCATCGGGAGCTCCATGGCAGCAACTGGTCGACGCGTCGCCGTGGCCGGCGCCCGGAACATCGAGGGTGGGATTGCGGTCGAAGAACCCGACCGGCTTCAGTACGAACCCGGTGTAGTCGACCGGCATGATCGGCCAGTCCTCCGGGCGCGGAAAGTGCGTGAGGCCGAACGTGTGCCACACGACCAGGTCTTCGTTGTCGAGCGGTCGATCGCCGGCGACGTACTCGGGGAGCCCCGCGCCGCCGGGATGCTGATTCACGAAATCACCTGCGGCATAACGCTGTGCCGGATCGAACCGGGTCACCCAGAGGCTCTTCGTGGCGAAGGCGGCCCGCTTGGCGATCGGTGATTCGTCGGCGGCGAGCAGCGTCTCCTTGCCTTCCGGGTGCAGCACGTACGAGACAGGTAAGCCGAGTCGGTTGTGCACCTCGGGATTACTGATCCGCCAGACGCGGCCGACGCGGTTGTCCGCCAGTCGCTGCGCATCCGATTCGCGGGCCAGGGTGGACCGTTGCCAGGTGAAAGCGTTGCCGTGCGGGTTGTCCGGGCCGATCGGCACGCGGGCGCTCTCGACTTCCTCGACCCGGTTGCGATGCCCGTCGACCATCATGTCGAGCCGGGCGCTGAACAGATGCTGGTGACAGGGCGCGCCGAGGCCGGGCGCCACCTGCGTGGAGAACGGGTGATCGGGGCCGGGATACGCTGCGGTGAAGACGATTCCGGTCGCCTTGATCTCGAAGCCGATCGTGCCGTCCAGGTACAGATACCAGAAGAAGCCGTAGTCGTAATTGCCCACCGTGGTGAAGAACGAGATCACCAGGCGGCGTTGCCTGCGTACCTCGCGCGACCCGGTCCACAGGTCGGTGTGCTTCCACAGCACGCCGAAGTCCTCCTCGTGCATACAGATCGCGTTGCGCAGCACCGTGGGATTGCCCGCCTCGTCGGCGATGACCGCGTCGAAATAGGTGATGTCACCGAGACAATCGCAGCCGAGCTCGAGCGCGTTGGCGTAGCGGCCGACGAGATACTCGCCGGTGTCGAAGTAGTTCTGCCAGGAGCGGATCGGGGACGGATCGGCATAGGGCACCACCATTTCCGCGATCGACGCGCGATGGATGATCGGCCGGACCCGGCCGCCATCGTGAAAACCGATCTGGTGCAGGACAAGTCCCTCGCGGGCATCGAAACCCACTCGCACCGACCATTTTTCCCACTCGACCAGGTTTCCGCGCACGGTGAAGCTCGGCCCCTGCGGCTGGGTGATCTCGATCGGCTTCTGCGTCGTGCGCGGCGGGCCGGTGACGGCCGGATCATCGAAATTCCCGGACTCCTGCGGCACCTCGACCGGCCCGGTGTCGATGACCCGCAACACCTCGCGCGTCATGACATCGACGAATCCGACGAGACCGTCGACCGGATGCGCCCAGGGGTGGTCCTTCTCGTGCTGCTGATGGAACGCCAAGCCGCGCAGGATCCGCCGGCCTTCCTCGCCCTCGTAGTCGAACACGCCTGCCGACAGCGGCGCGACCCGCACTTCCGCGACCTCCAGCCCGCGCGCGGCCAGCGCGGCCAACCAGTCCGGATTGCTCGACAACACCGCCTCGACCAGTTCGAACTCCTCGTCGAGCACCGGCAGCTGACCGTCGACGATCGCGTCCAGCGTGCGCTGGGAAAGCACGGCCTGGCCGGCGAGCGACACGATCGCATCGACGGCGTTCGGGCGATCGATATCGTGCAGCAACACCCGGAATCGGCGATCCAACGTCCCGGACCACGGATAGAGCTCGTATTTGTCCGGCTCGTCCAACCCGACGAAGACGAAACGGGTGGTCGGCGCGATCAGCCCGGCCGCGTCGAGGACGGCGCGCACCTCGGCGATCTCCGCTTCGGTGGGCAGCGCGAGCGGATGATCGGCACGTCCCGGTGTGAGCGTGGGCATGGGCCCCTCCAGTTGATATCGGCCGAGAAGCTGAGTCCGCACATCATATTCAGCAACTAATCGGACAATTGGATCGAATCGCACCAAATCCCTGTTCACGAGTTCAGTTGGATGACAATGGCGGACATTTATGGCCATATGGCAAGGCATGAGTAACGCAGCAGCAAATCATTCCTCGCGGCCGCCCGCGGTGAGTTGTGAGAACTCATCCTTGACGGTTAGCAACCGATCGGTTGCAATGTATGAGTGAGCTACGACACGATCATCAAGGCCGGGCGCTGGTTCGACGGCGCCGGTTCACCCTCGGCCACCCGACACCTCGGACTGCGCGGCGATCGTGTCGTCACGGTCTCGGCAGATCCGCTCGACGAGACGGACTGCCCGAACGTCATCGACGCCGCGGGCAAGTGGGTGGTCCCCGGCATGGTCGACATCCACACGCACTACGACATCGAGGTGCTGAAGACGCCCTCGCTCGCCGAATCGGTGCGCCACGGCATCACCACGGTGCTGCTCGGCTCGTGCTCGCTCTCGACGGTGCACGTCGGGCCGACCGACGCGGGCGACCTGTTCGGCCGGGTCGAGGCGATCCCGCGCAGGCATGTCATCGAGACCATCGAGGAGGCCAAGACCTGGCGCTCGGCGAGCGAATACATCACGGCGCTCGAAGAACTGCCGCTCGGCCCGAACATCGCTGCGATGCTTGGCCATTCGGACATCCGGACGGCGCAGATGGGGCTCGATCGCGCCACCCGCAAGGAGGTCCGGCCCACCGCGGCCGAGCAGGCGGCCATGGAAACGGCGCTGACCGAGGCGCTCGACGCGGGCTTCGTCGGAATGTCGCAGCAGCAGCTGCTTTTCGACAAGATCGACGGCGACACCTGCCGCTCGCGCACGCTGCCGTCGACCTATGCCAAGGCCAGGGAACGGCGCAGGCTCAACGCGATTCTGCGCCGGCGGCGCCGGGTGTTGCAGGCCGGCCCGGACATCGCCTCGGTGCGCAGCATCGCCGCGATGACGCTGAGCAGCCTGGGCATCTTCCGCAAACGCTTGAAGACCACGTTGCTCTCGGCCGCCGACATCAAGGCCAACCCGGCCCTGGTCTACATCATGGGCCCGATCGCCCGCGTACTGAACGCGCTCGGCGGCGACTTCCGCTGGCAGCACCTGCCGGTGCCGTTCGAGGTGTACGCCGACGGCATCGACCTGGTGATCTTCGAGGAGTTCGGCTCGGGCGCCGCGGCGCTGCATCTGGCCGACCAGGTCGAGCGCGACGCCCTGATGCAGGACGAGGCGTACCGGCGGCAGTTCCGCAAGGACTACGACGCCAAGTTCGGCATGCGGGTCTGGCACCGCGACTTCTTCGACGCCGAAATCGTTGCCTGCCCGGACGATTCGGTGATCGGCAAGACCTTCGGACAGGTCGGCCTCGATCGCGGCGGCGTGCATCCGGTGGACGCGTTTCTCGACCTGGTGGTCGCGCACGGCACCAAACTGCGCTGGCGCACCACCATTTCCAATCACCGGCCGAAGTTCCTGACCAGGCTCGGCGCGGATCCTGGTGTGCAGCTCGGCTTTTCGGACGCGGGCGCGCACCTGCGGAACATGGCGTTCTACAACTTCGGGCTGCGCTTCCTGCGCCGCGTGCACGACGCCGAGCAGGCCGGGCAGCCGTTCCTCTCGCTGGAGCGCGCCGTGCACCGGCTCACCGGCGAGCTCGCCGACTGGTACGGCATCGACGCGGGCCACCTGCGCGAGGGCGATCGCGCGGACCTGGTGATCATCGACCCGGCGCACCTGGATGCCTCGCTGGACGCCTACGCCGAGAGCCCGGTCGCGCAGTATGACAACCTGTCTCGCATGGTGAATCGCAATGACGGGGCGGTCTCGGCCGTCTTCATCGGCGGCAGTTACGTCTTCGGCGACGGCACGCCCGCGCCGATCCTCGGCACCGACCGCACCGGACGTTTCCTCCGGTCCCAGGTGCGGTGACCGCACCACCGCGCCGAACCCAAGCCCAGCGCCGCGCCGCCACCATCGGCAAGCTCGTCGAGGCCACCATCGAGGCGATCGCCGAGGTCGGCTATCACAATGCCTCGCTCGGCGAGATCAGCCGCCGGGCGGGCGTATCCAAGGGCGGTATCTTCCGGCACTTCGACTCGCGGACCGATCTGGTGGTGGCCGCCGCCGAAGAGGTCGGCCGCAGGCACATGCTCGCGTTCGAGAATATCCGCGCCCGCGAAGACACCGACGAGCCACTGAATATGACCCATATCCTGCATCGGGCCCGCAATCAGATCCGGCAGGAGACCAACACGGTCTGGTTCGAACTGCTGGTCGCCGCGCGCACCGAGCCGGAACTGCGGGCCAGGCTCGCCCCGGTGGCGACCGCGCTGCTCGACGACGTCGAGCGGGTCGCGGTCGCGGCGCTGACCCCCGCCCTCCCGGCCGATGTGGCCCGACTGCTGGCGACCTCGGTGGTGCACATGTTCGACGGGGAGGCGATCTTCCGCTCCACCTACCCGAGGCCGGAGCTGGAGGACACGCGGATCGAGTACGCGGCCGGCCTGCTCGAGCGGCTGCTGGCGGAGAGCCGAGTCGAATCGGAATCCTGACTCGCCATCGATTATGGACTATTGCATAATCCATATCGGTCTTGTTGACTGAGGTGCATGGCCGACACCGTTACCGTCGAACGCGACGGACATGTCCTGCTCATCGGGCTGAATCGCCCGGACAAGCGCAACGCCTTCACCCTGGAGATGCTCGCCGAGCTGTCCCGCGCGTATGCCCTGCTCGAGCAGGACGACGACCTGCGCGTCGGTGTCCTGTTCGGACGCGGCGACCACTTCACCGCGGGCCTCGACCTGGTCGACGTCGCTCCCGCCCTCGCGTCCGGCGCGATCACCTACCCGGAGGACGGGCTGGACCCATGGCGGCTGGACTACCACTGGACCAAGCCGGTGATCGCCGTCGCGCAAGGCTGGTGCATGACGCTCGGCATCGAACTGCTGCTGGCCGCCGACATCCGGATCGCCGCCGAGGGCGCCCGGTTCAGTCAGCTGGAAGTGCGGCGCGGGATCTACCCGTTCGGCGGTGCGACGCTGCGGTTCTGGCGGGAAGCGGGCTGGGGGAACGCGATGCGCTGGGTCCTCACCGGTGCCGAGTTCGACGCCGCCGAGGCCCACCGCATCGGCCTGATCCAGCAGGTCACTCCTGATGCCGCGACGGCGCTCGCCGCGGCCCGCGCGCTGGCCACCGAAATCGCCGAGGACTCAGCGCCATTGGGCGTGCGCACCATCCTCGCCTCCGCGCATCGCGCCCGCGACGAGGGCAACGCCGCCGCGGCCGAACATCTCGTCGGCGACGTCACCAAGCTCTTCGCGACCGCCGACGGCGCGGAGGGCATTCAGTCGTTCATCGAGCGACGGAAGGCGAACTTCACCGGTAAGTGACAGCGCCGGAGGGCTTTTCGAGGCGTCAGTCCTCGATGATCGCCACCGCCCTGGTCCACCCCGCGGACGCGGCGTGGATCTTGTGCGGGAAGCAGGAGATCCGGAAACCGGTGGCGGGCAACGCTTCCAGGTTGTGCAGCTTCTCCAGGTGGCAGTAGCCGATATCGCGCCCCGCCTTGTG
Organism: Nocardia sp. NPDC051756; assembly: GCF_040681495.1. Lineage (NCBI taxonomy): Bacteria > Bacillati > Actinomycetota > Actinomycetes > Mycobacteriales > Nocardiaceae > Nocardia > Nocardia sp. NPDC051756. The sequence goes on from NZ_JBFAYV010000004.1 coordinate 39,375, forward strand.
CCCCTCCCAGATGATCGAGCCGTCCCCGGTCTCGGCGAACCGGCGCGCGGTGTAGCCGAACGGCGCGTCCCAGCTCCACGCGTCGGTGCCGGTGACGCGAATGCCTTGCCGGAGTAAGTGCAACGTCGCTTCCCGGCCCATGCCGCAGCCGCGGGTGAGGTAGTCGTCCTCGCCGTATCGGGTGCCCGCACTGGTGTTGATGATGACGATCTCCAGCGGGCTGAGCGTGTGCCCGATCCGCGCCAGTTCGGCGTCGACGTCGTCGGGCGTCACCACATATCCGTCGGGCAGGCCGCGGAAGTCCAGCTTCACGCCGGGCTGGAAACACCACTCCAGCGGCACCTCGTCGATGGTGATCGCGCGCTGCCCGTTGTTCATGGTGGAGGCGTAGTGATACGGCGCGTCCATATGGGTGCCGCAGTGGGTGGTCAGCCGGATCCATTCCAGGGCCCAGCCTTCGCCGTCGGGGAGGACTTCGGGGCCGGCGCCGGGGAACATGGCGAGCATGTCGGCCACGGTGTCTTTGTGGTCCAGGTATTCGATCTCCGGGCGCAGGCCCGGCGGGTCGGAGGTGATGCCGGATCGCAGCGGGACGGAGATATCTACGAACGTGGTCATGCTGTTTCGTAGCACGACCGTCGCGCGCCACGCCCGGCTTCGGCCACTCAGGCCAGGCGCAGATCCATCTGGATGGTGGTGCCGTGCACGCCGGTGTGGATGCGCACCAGGTCGGTGAGATGGTTCACCAAAAGCAGTCCGCGGCCGCCGAATTGGAACGGTTGCGGGGGCAGCCGGCCCGCGAGGGGATCGGTGATGTGGCCGGCGTCGCGGACCTGCGCGCGCAGTTGCCTGCCCTCGATCCAGAGCGCCAGCGTTCCGCTGCCGCCGCCGTGCACCACCGAGTTGGTGATGGTCTCCGCGATGACCAGTTCCAGGTCGATGACGCGGTCATCGAGCATGCCCGCGTGCGCGGCGAATTCGCCGGCCCGGTGCCTGGCCTCGGTGAGTGAGCCGGCATCGAAGGCGATCACCTGCGCGATCGCCGGCGGCGGCGCGAGCGGCTTGTTGTACGAGGCGACGATGCGATCGGGATCGTATGCGCCGCTTGCCCGTTCGCCGCTGCTGTCGATCAGTGTCGGGTGGGTCGCGTGCGCGTCGACCAGCACGGTCGGATCGAGGCGTTCGGTGTCGTACGGGCACAGGATGGTGACCTCGCGACCGGTGAACGCGGCATTGATCAGCGCCTCGTGCTGCACACACGCCGGATACTCCGTCGCGGAACGCCCGGCCCAGATCGGCTCGCCGATGATCCGCACCCGGCCGGTCGGGTAGCTGTCGGCGAAGGCGCGCAGCACACCCGGAATGATGCGGCCGGGATTGCGGCCCTCGACGGTCATGTCCATCAGCCGGACCGCGTCGGCATCGGAGCCGAGTTCGTCGCGAATCAGTTCCAGGTTCGGTCCGGGAACCGAGACCGCGACCGGTTCGTCGTTGGCCAAGCCTTTGCGGATGAACCCGACAGTGCCCGCCAGGTACTCCTCGGTGTTGCTGTAGAACAGCGCCGGGTGCACGAAGGGATCGGCGGGGGGTGGTCCGGCGGTGGTGACGGTCATGCGCGGTCTACCTCGATTGTCGGGAGCGCCGGCCAGAACAGCTCCAGGATGCGGACCAGCGCCACGGGCGGGTTGTGCAGCACGACCCTGCGTCCCTTCGCCGCCTGATTCGTGGCTTCCACCAGTATCAGGGTGCCGTGCGTGTCGATGAATGTGAGCTCGGACAACTCCAAATGGACGTCCGGAGCCGCGGGCAGTTCGGCGAGTGCGGTTTCCCAGTCGTCATGCGTGGCGAGGTCGACCTGACCCACGCAGCGTAGCCCCGGCGGTCTACTGGTCGAAAACGTATGCAGCCTGGTCGAATCCGGCGCTATGGCGGGAACCCGATCGGCGGGTCTCGCTGGCTCGGCCTGCACCCTCGCACCACCCCTTCTGCCATCCGCGGCAGGGAAATTACCTCTCGAACATACGCCCTCACCGTGGCGCATCGATCGAGCGGCTACCCGAGTGTCCGCAAACTGTCCAGATAGCCGTCCGCGCTGCCGCTCAGATAGAGCGCCAGGCCCGGGCCGACGCGGCCGATGTCCATCAGTTCCAGGCGGACGCCGTCGGAGGTCTGGTGGTAGTTGATGGCCGCGCCGGCGTTGTTGTCGTGCGAAGCGATCAGCTGGGGGATGCCGTCGGCGGTCAGTCGTCGCGACTCCGCGGTCACGTCGTCGGACCAGACGCCCAGGTGGTGCAGCCCGGTCTCGGCCCAGATGGTGCCGGGCACCTGCTCGAGCAGTTCCAGGTAGGGCGGCCCCTGCTTCGAGTAGGACATCCACGGCGTGACATTGACCGTCTTGCCGTCGGCGAACACGTCGCTGTTGTTCCTGATCGGGGCGTGCCAGTCCAGGCCGATCTTGCCCAGCTCGGCCATGGCCTGTTCGAGGTCCGCCACGACGATTCCGAGGTGATAAGCGGGCTGCATGATGGGCATGTGCGGTCCTTTCGGTACCCCCGCACCCACCGTACAATAAGAACGATCGGTCGTAAAGATATGTATCAGGACTTCGGGAGGATCGACGGATCGGTGCTGTAGGCCCGCAGTCGGCCGAGCATGGCGGCTCGGGCCTGGGCGAACGTGGCGTCGTGGGCGAGGAGCCGGGCGCGGCTGACGGCGGCGTAGCCGAGTGCGTCGAGTTCGAAGGCGAGGACGCCGGGATCGGTGTCCGGGCGCAGCTGGCCGGTGTCGAGTGCGGTGCGAATGATGGAGTGCACGAACGCATCCCACTCGGTGGCCAGCGCGACGAGCCGGTCGTGCACCGCGCCGGGCTGGTCGTCGAACTCGTGCTGGATCGCCACGAAGAAGCAGCCGCCGGGCAGCACCAGATCGGTGTAGAACGCCAGGCGGGATTCGTGCAGCGCCCACAGTTGGGGCACGCCGGCCGGGGCTTTGAGCGCGGGCGCGACGACGCGTTCGGCCCACTGCGCGCGGGCGCGTTCGATGGCCGCCAGTTGCAGTTCTTCCTTGTCGCGCCAGAGTGAGAAGAGGCCGGATTTGCTCACGCCCGCCTCGGCGGCGACCTGACCCATGCTCAGCGCGCCGAGTCCGGCGACGGAGGCCATCGAGACCACCGCGTCGAGCACGGCCGTTCTGGACCGGTCGCCGCGTGCTCGGCGCCCGTCGGCGGGGTGCCTGTTCGTCATGTGGGTCATCCTATCGCAATAAGTCCGACCGATCGGTCGCAATAGCGGACGGGTGCAAAACGGTGTGCTGGCCGCGCGATTCATCGGGAAGGGTACGTCCAATGACGGAGGGTGAAATAGGGGATTCCCCTGAGGCGGAAACGGATTCGTTTCGGATAAGTTCGTCATATCCGGCTTGCCGACTGAAAACTACTGCAAGCCAACGTATTAGACACCCTGTCGCGACCGGAAAAGCTTCCGGCGGGAAGGGTTTTCGCGAATCCGAACGCGGTGTGCGCGTTCCCGGTGAACAAGAGGTCGATGGATGAACAGTGTGCTTTCCGGTGGGCCCGGGCGGGTCGTGCTGCGGACCGTGGTCGCCGCGACGCTGGCGCTGGCTCCGGCCGCGGTCATCATTCCGGCGGCATCCGCCATCCCGTGCCACACGCCGGCTGAAATCGGCTGCACAAACCCGGACGGCACGCTCAATACCGGTCCGCACCATCGCCCCGGCCATGATCGGCCCAGCGATGATCGCTACGGGGCGGACGGCTACGACGTCTTCGGTTACGACCGATTCGGGTACAACCGCTTCGGCTACAACCGGTTCGGCTATGACAAGTCGGGCTACGACCGGGACGGCTACACCGCCGAGGGCTGTGCCCGCAACGGCGCGGACCGTCCCGACGCCGACCACGCCCGCTGCGACTGGCGGCGCTCGCGCCCGTCCACCGGCAGCGGTTCCTGACGGTTTGGGGGACCGGTCTCCGGCCGCGGGTCGGCGACTAGTCGCGAGCGGCTACCGCACGGGCGGCCGCGGCGTCGAGGCGACGCAGGATCGCGTCGGGGACGAATCGCTCGGCCGTGCCGAGCAGTCCCTCGATGTCCATGAACCGGGCGGCCAGGCGCGCGCCGGCCGGTGAAACCCGGCCCGCCGTACAGGCGACCCGTGCCTCGAACGGGGTCGGCGCGATCGCGGGATTGCGTCCGGCGATGCGAACGATATTGCGCGCCACCGTCTCCGGGCTGCGCGCGACCAGACCGGCGGCGAGCACCGAGATGTTGCGGCCCCGAATGCCCTGCTCTTCGTCGAGGCCGACGATCTGCGCGTTCGGATAGAACCCGGTGTTGATGAACGCGGGCAGCACCGCTGTGACGCCGATACCGGTGCCGGCGAACTCCAGGCGCAGGCATTCGGTGAGCATCTGCGCGGCCGCCTTGCTCGTGCAGTACGCGGTGCTGAGCGGGATCGGCAGCACCGCCGCCGGTGAGGTCACGTTCAGGATCCGCCCGCCGTGGCCCGCGTCGAGCATCTGCCGCCCGAACAGCCGGCTGCCGTGCACCACGCCCCAGAAGTTCACGCCCATGATCCGGTCCCAGTCCGCGACGCTGTGTCCGAGGAACGGTCCGGCCGTGGTGTAGCCGGCATTGTTGACCAGCACAGACGGGTCGCCGTGCGCCGCGTGCACCTCGGCGGCGAAGGCGGTCATGGCCGAATCGTCTGAGACGTCGACCGCGTAGGGATAGGCGTGCCCGCCGATCGCCTCCGCCGTGGCCTGGGCGGTGTCTTTGTTGACATCGCTGACGACCACTCGCGCACCGGCTTTCGCGAATCCGATGGCGGTCTCCCGGCCGATTCCACTGCCCGCGCCGGTCACGATCACCAGTTTGTCGTTGAACTTGGTCATCTCTTACCTCAGTTCCGCTGAGCACTCCTTCGTGCTACTGTCCCAGACAACCTACACTGTGTTACACAGTGTAGACAACGGCAATGCCGCCGGGAAGAAGGAGACGCACATGCCGACCACGCCACGGACACTGGCCCGGCCCCCTGCTTCGACTGTGACGATCGAGCTGCCGCGCCGCGCGAGCCTCGCGCTGCGTATCGCGCACCCCCTGTCCTACGCGACCCTGCGGATGGGGATGAACGCCATCGTGGCCCTCGCCGGCCGCGGGTTCCCGTTCCGCGACGCGCGCAACTTCCACGTCAGCAACCTGCTCGATCCACTGGCCGCGCCGCTGCTGCCGCAGCGCGGAACACGCACGCGGTCAATGCTTTTCGAGCGTTTCCGGGCAGAGTGGGTGTGGCACCGCGACGCCCCGGACCCGACGCGGGTCAAGGACAGCGCGATCCTCTACTTCCACGGCGGCGGTCTGGTGGCGTGCGGCCTCAACTCGCATCGCCGCCTGGTCGCGCGGATCGGCCGGGCCAGCGGCATGCCGGTCTTCAACGTCGACTACCGGCAGCTGCCGAAGGCGCGTCTGGCCGACACCATCGAGGACTGCGTCGAATCCTACAAATGGCTGCTCGCACAGGGCTTTCCGGCGGATCGCATCATCTTCGCGGGCGATTCGGCCGGCGGCGGCCTGACCTTCGGGCTGGCCCTGGCCGCCCGCGAGCGCGGCCTGCCCATGCCCGCCGCGATCGTGGCGATGGCGCCCTGGGCCGATTACGACTGGACCCGCCGGGCGAATCATCCCAACGACCGGCTCGATCCGATGCTCAGCGCAGCCGCACTTGCCCTCCCGGCTCGGCTCGGCATGCTGGTGGACGGCGTGCTCGACCCGAAGCTCAGCCCGGTCAACCACCATTTCACCGGCCTCCCACCGGTATTGATCCAGGTCGGCTCCACCGAGGTGCTGCTACCGGATGCCGAGGCGCTCGCCCAACGCTGCGCCGACGCCGGCGTGCCCTGCACGATGCAGATCTGGGACAAGGGAATTCACGTCTTCCAGGCCGCGGCCGACCTGCTGCCGGACGCCAGGCAGGCGATCGGCGAGATCGGCGCGTTCAACCAGCGAACCATCAACGGTGCGGTGCATCGGGTTCCGGCCCGCCGCCGGTTCGCCCGCCGCACCCGCGCCGCCTGACCCTTCCGTCGAATCGAGGACGAACATGAAACCCTTCCATCCCGGCATCGCGGTGGTCACCGGCGCGGGCAGCGGCATCGGTCGCGGCACTGCCAAAGCGCTCGCGGCGGTCGGCGCGGAAGTCATTGTCGCCGATATCAATCTCGATACCGCGCAGGACGCGGTCGAGGAGATCCGGCGGCTGGGTGGTCTGGCCGCGGCGTATCGACTCGACGTCGCCGATACCGCCGCGCTGGCGGAATTCGGCAAGCAGGTCCGCCGCGATTACGGCGTGCCCGATGTGGTGGTGAACAACGCGGGCATCCTGGTCGGCGGGCCGTTCCTCGATGTCCCGCCGGCCGACCTGCGCCGCATCATCGACATCAACCTGATGGCAATGATCCACGGCTGCCGCATCTTCGGCGCGCAGATGGTCGAACGCGGCCGCGGCGGACACCTGGTCAACGTCGCGTCCATGGCGGCCTTCGCCGCCGCCCCGTACACCGCGCCCTACAGCATCAGCAAGTACGCGGTGAAGCACTTCAGCGAATGCCTGCGCGCCGAGCTGGCGACGCACCGGATCGGGGTCACCGCGGTCTGTCCCGGTCTGATCGCCACCAATCTCTCGGCCACCGCGCGCATGTCGGCGGTGCTGGACGAGCAGCAATCCTCGACCACGCGCAAGACGATGCTCAAAGGCCAAGCGCTGCTGGGGATGCACCCGGACAAGGCGGGCCGCATCATCGTGCGGGCCATCCGCCGCAATGTCGCGGTCGAGCCCATTCGACTCGAAGCCCGGATCTCCTATCCACTCGCCCGCTGGTTCCCCGGCCCGGTGCGCGCGGTGATGACCGCGGTGGCCAAGCCCGACATCCACACCGCCATCGGCGAATACGGATTTCTCGAGCGCGTCGATCGCCTCGCCGATCGGGTGCCGTTCCGCACCGGCAAGGGCGTCGACAACCCGGAGACCCGGATCGAGGCCGAGCGATGAACCTCGAGCCAGGGGTCGCCGTCGTGACCGGCGCGGGCAGCGGTATCGGTCGCGGGACAGCCAAAGCGCTTGCGGCACAGGGCGCGACCGTCATTGTCGCCGATATCGATCGCGCGGGCGCCGACGAGACCGTGTCCATCATCGAGGCGGCCGGTGGGAAGGCCTTCGCGCACCGGCTGGATGTGGCCGACACCGCGGCGATGACAGCGTTCGCCGAGCAGATCCGCACCGAGCACGGCGTCCCGGACGTGGTGGTGAACAACGCGGGCATCCTCGTCGGCGGCCCATTCCTGGACATCCCCCTCGACGATCTGCACCGCATCATCGACATCAACCTGATGGCAATGATCCACGGCTGCCACATCTTCGGCGCGCAGATGGTCGAACGCGGCCGCGGGGGACACCTGGTCAACGTCGCGTCCATGGGCGCCTTCGCACCGTATCGGCTCGGCACCCCGTACTGCGTCTCCAAATACGCCGTCAAGCACTTCAGCGACTGCCTCCGTGCCGAATTCGCGCAGCACCGGATCGGCGTCACCGCGGTCTGTCCGGGCCTGATCGCCACCCACCTCGCCGACACCGCATCGATGGCCACGCTGACCGACGGCGAGGTCGACACCACCAAGGAGGTCGTCGCCCGGGCCATGGCCCTGATCGCCATGGATCCCGACAAGGCCGGCCGCCACATCACCACCGCCATCCGAAAGAACCAGGCGATCAAGCCCATTCGGCTCGAGGCCTGGCTGTCCTACTACCTGTCCCGCCTGTCGCCGACCGCCCACCGCGCGGTGATGCGGGTGGCGACCGGACCCGAACTCGAACGCGTCGGCCGCAGACTCCTCGCGTCCGTACCCGCCCAGCTACGAGAAAGACAACGACCGTGAACTTTTCGACTCCGCTGCCGGACGAGGTCAGCACCCCCGATCATCAGGTCGCCGTCATCGGCGCCGGGCCGGGCGGGCTCGCGGCCGGCGTGAAACTGAAGCAGGCCGGCGTCCGCGACTTCGTCCTCATCGAGCGGGCCGACGAGGTCGGCGGCAGCTGGCAGGAGAACACCTATCCCGGTCTGGGCGTGGACATTCCGGCCATCGCCTACCAGTACTCGTTCGCCCGCAACGCCGACTGGAGCCGGGTGTTTCCCTACGGTGCGGAGGTGAAGCGGTACCACATGGACGTGGCCCGCAAGTTCGGCCTCTACCCGCATCTGCGGTTCAACACGAATGTGCTCCGCGAAGAATGGGACGACACCAACGACTACTGGAAGCTGCACACCGCCGACGGCACGATCATCACCGCGCGGTTCCTGATCAGCGCGGTCGGTGCTTTCGTCCGGCCCAAGGAGGATCCGGGCATCGCGGGCTGGAAGTCGTTCAAGGGCAAGATCCAGCGCCCGTCCAACTGGGATCACGACTACGACCACACCGGCAAGAAGGTCGGCATCATCGGCACGGGCGCCAGTGCGGTGCAGATCATTCCGTCGATCGCGCCCGAGGTCGCCGAACTCGGTGTCTTCCAGCGCACGCCGGTGTGGTCGCTGCCCAAGCCCGACTTCGCCATGCCGCCGACGGGCAAGCGCATTCTGGGCGTGCCCGGATTGCAGGCGGTCGTGCACGGCGGCGTTCTGGTGGTCGCCGACCTGGTGCTGCGCGCCGCCGTCGCGGCACCGATGCGGGTGGTGCGCCCGACCGTGACCGCCTTCGACCGGTGGACCATCGCCGCCTACCGCCGCTACCTGAACCGGATCATCGACGACCCGGCCACCCAGGAGCAGCTCGCGCCGAACTTCGGTGTCGTCGCCAAGCGCCCGACCATGTCCAACGGCTACCTCAAGGCGTTCAACCGCGACAACGTCACCCTGACCACCGAACCGATCGAGAAGATCACCGCGCGCGGCATCAAGACCCGCGACGGCGTCGAGCACAAGTTCGACATGATAGTGCTCGCAACGGGTTACGAGGTGTTCTCCGACCCGGAGACCTACCGGCCGGGAACCATCTTGGGGCGCAACGGATTCGACCTCGGCAAGTTCTACACCGAGAACGGCATGCAGGCCTATCAGAGCGTTTCGGTGCCGGGCCTGCCGAACCGGTGGACCCTGGTCGGGCCGTACTCGTGGACCGGCAGCGGCTGGCACGCCTTCGTCGAGATGACCGCCGACCACGCGGTGCGGGCGATCAAGGAGGGCCTGCGCCGCAACGCGGTCGTCGTGGAGGTGCGCCAGGACGCGCACGACGCCTATCACGCGCGGACCCTCCAGCGAGCCGCGGCGGTGCGGTTCTACTTCAACGAGCTCAACGCGCACGTACCGACCTACTACCGGAACTCCCAGGGCGACAGCACCTATCTGCGTCCGTCCGGCTTCTTCGAGGCCAGGCGCGGCAACCGCAAGTTCCCGCTCGACGACTACCGCTACGAGAAGCAGCAGGTATCCGCCGACCGTGAACTCGTATCGGGAGCATGAGCGATCCCACGATGACCACGACGCGGCCGGCCGGCGGTGCGACACCGCCCGCAGGCCCGTCCGTCGATGCCCAGGTGGCGCAGCCAAGACCGGATGCCTGGAAGAATCCCGGCGTGGCCACACCAACGGTCGTCGACGACATCACCGAGCAGCTCGCCTATCGCATCGCGGCAGGCAGCTACCAGCCCGGTGAGCTGCTGCCGTCGGTGCGCCAGGTGGCCGCGGAGTTCGGCGTCAGCACGCCGACCGCCAACAGCGCCCTCGGCCGGCTCGCCGCGCTCGGTTTCGTCGAGGCGCGTCGCGGCCTCGGCTATCTGGTGCGCGACATCCAGCTCTACGGCGGCATCGACACCTGGCGTTTCATGTTCCGCTTCGCCCATCGGGTGCCGGACCGGGCCGCCAAGATCTTCGCCGACATCATCGACGTGGACCACATGCTGGTCATGCAGGCCCTGCACGCGATAGCCGCCGAACCCCGCCGCTACGACATGTCGCGCGCCGTGCACGCCCTCGGCCGGTTCGAACTGCTGGTCGGTGACGAGAAGTCCGAGCTGGCCGACATCATGGCCGCCGAACTGCACATGCTGCGCTGCGTCTTCGCCGCGCTGGGCAAGCCGGGTTACCTGAGCCTGTTCAACACCGTCGGCGAGATGCTGATTTCCATTCCCGAAGCGGGCCAAGCCTTTTACGATCCGGTGGAACCTGCCGGTCACGTCGTGCTCTGCCGTCAACTCCTGGAACTATGGGAGTCGAAAACCGAGATCGAACTCCCCGAATCCGACATGATCGAGATCCTGATCCGCGAATACCACGATCAAGTCGTGCAGACGTTCAGCGAGCTCATCGGCGCGAAGCCCGCCGACCCGGGGGCGCCGGACGAGCGCTGACCGCCTGCACCAGACAGAGAGGCTCCGCGATGAAGTCCGACAAGTCCTGGTGGCGTGATCGCGGATCGCGGGTCGGGGTGCTGGTCGTCGCGGTGGCCGCGGCGTTCACCGCGGTGACGGCGTGCAGCGACGACAGCGGGACGCCGTCGAACGATCCGGTGGTGGTGCGGACGCAGTCGGGACCGGTGCGCGGGAAATTGGCGGGGAATGCGCGCTCGTTCTCCGGGATTCCGTACGCGGCCGCGCCGACGGGGGAGTTGCGGTGGAAACCGCCCGTGGCGCCGGCCCTCTGGTCGCAGGAACGGGATGCGACCAAGCCGGGGGACAAGTGCTTGCAGTCCGGGGCTCCCGGCGGGCTGGCCGGTAGCGAGGACTGCCTGTTCCTGAATGTGTGGACGCCGAAGAGCACCGCACCGCAGCGGCGACCGGTGATGGTGTGGATTCACGGCGGCGCGTTCGCCGCGGGTACCGGGAACGAGTACAACCCAGCGCAGCTGGTGCGGGCCGGCGACATGCTGGTGGTGACGATCAACTATCGGCTGGGCGCGCTGGGCTTTCTCGGACATCCGGCGGTCGCGCACGACGACGGGCAGGTCGGCAACTTCGGGCTGATGGATCAGCAGGCGGCGCTGCGCTGGGTGCACGACAACATCGCCGCGTTCGGCGGCGATCCGGCCAAGGTGACCATTGCCGGTGAGTCGGCGGGCGCGATGTCGGTGTGCGATCACCTGGTGTCGCCCGGGTCGGAACGGCTGTTCCAGGGCGCGATTCTGGAGAGTGGGCCGTGCGGATTGCAGGTCGATCGGCAGACCGCGGTCGCGCGGAGCGAGGAGTACGCGGCGGCACTGGGCTGCCCGGGCACCGATGCCGGTGTCGCGCGGTGCCTGCGCGCGTTGCCCGCCGAGAAGCTGACCGAGAAGATGTTGCAGTACACCGGTGGGGCCGGCGTCGGCCTGCCCGGACCGATCTTCGGACAACCCTTGCTGCCGGAGGATCCGATCGCGGCCTTCCGCGGCGGCAGAGCCGCGAAGGTGCCGGTGCTGATCGGCGCGAATCACGACGAGTTCACCAATTTCGTGGTCATGCAGCCGATTACCGCCGAGCAATACCCCGAGCAGTTGAAGATGTTCGGCCCGCACGCCGACGCCGTGGCCGCGCAGTACCCGCTGGCCGCCTACCCGCAACCCTCGCTGGCCTGGGCCGCGGTGATGACCGACCACATCTTCGTCTGCCCGACCGCCGACATGGCGAAATCGCTGGTCCGCACCGCCCCGGTCTACTCCTACGAATTCGCCGACGCGAACGCCGCGCCGCTGCCCATCCTCGGCCTGCCGAATCCGCCCCCGTTCCCGCTCGGCGCGGCCCATGCCTTCGAACTGCCCTATCTGTTCGATCTCGACCAGATCCCGGCGCCCGCGACTCCCGCGCAAAAAGACCTGTCCGACAAGATGATCCGCTACTGGGCCGCCTTCGTCCGCACCGGCGACCCCAACTCCCGCGGCCTGCCCGACTGGCCTCGCCACACCGGCGATCAGGCGCTGGTCCTCGAACCGGAGAAGAGCACCACCACCGACCTCGCCCGAACCCACCACTGCGACCTCTGGTCCGGCATCCCCACCCCGTGACTCAGGGGAGCGGGATGGTGGTGGTGCAGGCGGTGTCGCGCAGCAGTTTCGGCGCGGTGTCCACCGGAATGTCGTACCAGAGATCCATTTCCACCCGGTTCCCCGCGCCGATGTTGAGCTCGTTGGGCTGGCGCTTGATCTCCATCGCGTCGACGCTGGTCTGATGCGGGCGATCGGCGGCGTCGTCGAGCTGGTAGTCGGTGGGGCGGGTGGTGTGGAACGTGTTGTCGGTGTTGGTGATTGCCACTCGGATGCGGATGTACTGGCCCTTGGGCAACCACTCGGCGTGCGTGCCGAAGATGTAGCCGATGCCGGGTTCGACATTCAGCGGTGTGATCGTCAGCTTGGTGCAGTCCAGCGGCGTGCGGAGGTAGGCGGCGGTGGTCGTCGGGGACGGCGGCGGTGGGGCCGCGGCCGGTTCGGCGCCGCATGCGGCAAGGGATAACAGCAAGAGCGGGAGTAGCCGGCGCACCGATTCAGCGTAGAGCGAGCGGCGTCACGGCGCGGCCAGATAGCGCTCACCGAAAGTGGTTGCTATCCGGACGGTTTGGTCGACGATCTCCTGGCCGTCGCAATCGATGGCGCCCGTTTGCCACGCGCTGATCAGTTCGACGAAGCCGCCGACACCGACGATGGCATCCATGCGGAGCCCGACTTGATCGGCATCGGGCCGCAGAAACGGTTGCGCCGCAGCGATAACCAGCCCCGCGGTCAGTTGCAGGGCCGAGCTGCGGCACTGCTCGAGCGCGGTGCTGCCGCCGTGGTGCATGAGCAGGATGCGCGCGTATTCGGGGTCTTCGGTCATGCGCGTGACCACCACCTCGGCGGCGATGCGCGCGATCTCCTGCGGTGTGCGGTCGATGTTCTCGGCGAAGGCGACGGTGAGCCGGGACAGCATGTCGTCGCGCACGTTCTCCCAGGCGGCGACCAGCAGCCCGTCGCGGTCGGTGAACTCCTCGTAGAAGTAGCGGTCGTTGAGCGCGGCGCCGGCGCAGACGGCCCGCATCGTCACCCCGGTCCAGCCCTGCTCGCGCCAGAGGGCGATGGCCGCGCCGACCATGCGCTCGCGCCGTTCGGCGCGGCGTTGCTCGGCGGTGCGCCCGCCCCAGGTTCCTGCTCGTGCCACGTTTCCATATTGACAACCGCGGCGGCCGACCACAAACTGGTGGCACGCGCGGACAGTGGTGTCATGCGACACCAAAGTGGGGTGGAGCCTCGGTTCGCTCGTCGTCTGCTTCGAACAGGAGACTCGATGGCTACCACCACGTACGACCCCGAATCCGCGCGCACCGATCCGCGGCCGAAACCTTCCGGGCACACCAGCACGCTGGTCGCCACCATCGAAGCGCTGACCATCGGCCTGGACTACGAAGGTGGGATGATCGGCCGGACGAAGGGGCACGACATCCTTCGATTCCGCGCCGGGACAAGGCGTTTCGTCGCGTTCACCAATCCCGACTACGTGGATCACGTGCTGCACGCCGGTCGGCTGAAGTACCACAAGTCGTTCGAATACGAGCTGCTGCGCGCGCTGCTCGGGGTCAGCCTGTTCACCGACGAGGACGAATCCTGGCAGCGCCATCGCACGATGCTCACCCCGATGTTCGCCAAGCGGCATCTGCACGGGCTGATCGATCTGATGATCGAGCCGATCGAGGCCACGGTCGCCGGAATCGACGCGCAATCCGGGCGGGTCGAGGTCGACATGGTCGGCGAGATGGTCGAGCTGACGCTCAACGTCGTCGGCAACGCCCTGTTCGGGCAGCAGTTCGGGCGCATCGCGGTGGGCATGTCGCACCTGGTCACCGACGGCCTGCGCTTCGCCGAGCGGCTGGAAAGGGTGTTCATCGTGGCCGCGCCGCCGAAGCGGGTCTGGCGAGCCGTCGCCGCGGTGGCGCTGACGCCGATTCCGTTGCCGCCGCCGTTCCGGCGGATCCAGCGGGTCGCGCAGATCCTCGACAAGGAGGTCTGGGATGTGGTCAACGAGCGCCGGGCGCATCCGACGGACAGCCCGGATCTGCTCAACCACCTGCTGAACGCCTCCGACGACGAGGGTGGCCTGCCGGTGCGGCGGGTCCGCAACGAGGCCCTCACCTTCATGCTCGCCGGACACGAGACCACGGCGAACGCGCTGTCGTGGATGTGGTACCTGCTCGCGTTGAACCCCGACGCCAGAACGCGTTTGCTCGCCGAAGTCGACACCGTGCTCGAGGGCAGGCGACCGACGGCGGCAGACCTGCCCCGATTGCCCTGGACCGCAGCGTGTTTCCAGGAGGCGATGCGCTATTTCTCACCGGCGTGGGCGATTCCGCGGGTGGCGATCGAGGACGACGTGATCGACGGCCATCACATTCGCAAGGGCACCACCATCGTCATTCCGACCCACCACATCCACCACGACGCGCGCTGGTGGCCCAACCCGGAGGAATTCGATCCCGCGCGTTTCCTGCCCGGTGCCGGCCGGGATCGCGCGCGCTCGGCGTATCTGCCGTTCGGCGGCGGTAAGCGGATCTGCATCGGCTCGAGTTTTGCGGTGATGGAGTCGGTGCTGATCACGGCGATCATGAGTCAGAAGTTCGTGTTCGATCTGGTGCCCGGGCATCCCGTCGCGCCGGAGGCGACGCTGACACTGCGGCCACGCGACGGACTGCGAATGATCGCCAGACGCAGGGAGATACCGCCGGTTACCGAACGAACCGCCGAGGCGCGGTCATGACCCGGATCGACCCACGCGGAGCGGTAGTCGTGATCACCGGCGCGGGCCGGGGGATCGGTGCGGCGACCGCACTGCGATACGCCTCCCTTGGTGCGAGCGTCGTCGCTGTCGACATCGACGAGTCCGCCGCGAAGGACACCGCAACCGCCTGTCGCGGCTCGGCCTATCGCTGTGACGTGGCCGATCCCGCCGCGGTCGCCGAACTCGCCGACCAGATCGGCCCAGTGGACATCCTGGTCAACAATGCCGGAGTCGGCGTGGGTGGCCCGTTCCTGGAGACCACCCTGGACGACTGGGCCTGGCTGCGCTCGATCAACCTCGACGGCGTCGTCAACTGCTGTCATCGCTTCGGCGCGGGCATGGTGGCCCGCCGGCGCGGTCACGTGGTCAATATCGCCTCCGGCGCAGGCTATCTGCCGAACCGGCGGATGGCGACGTACTGCGCCTCCAAGTCGGCGGTGATCATGTTGTCGCGGTGCCTGCGCGCCGATTGGGCGGCGCACCGGGTCGGCGTGAGCGTGATCTGCCCCGGCGTGATCAACACCGGTATCCACACCCGAAGTCGATTGCGCGGCAGCGCGATTGCCGAACAGGACCGGATCGCCAAGGCCTTCGGCTACAGCCACGATCCCGACGTCGTCGCGAAGTCGGTAGTCGCCGCCGTCGCGCACAATCGCGGACTGGTCTCCTCAGGTTTCGAGGTGCGCCTCGCCTACCAGATGATGCGAGCGCTACCCGGTCCGGTGGTGGATCTGGTCGCGCGCGTCTGAGCCCGCATTCGGCGATTCGGCCCACGAAACGCGTGTAGGTAGATACCGTAGACCTACACTGTTGACACAACGCTCGGGACGGCGTGTACTCGAAGTACGGCCGATTCGAGCGCTGGTTCCGGCCCTGACGGCCGAGCCCGTTCTCATACGGGTCTGGTGACCATCGTCGACATCAGCTGGATCCGAGGCAGCACCGTGACCGAAACGTCGACACTCACCCGCGCGCGAGCGCCCCGCACCTATCGCGGCACCGACGACTACACCAACCTGGAGCCGCTGTTCGCCCGCCTGGCGACGCTGGCCACGGACGACCCGTACCGGCGGGTGCTACGGCAAGAGCTGATCACCCGAGCGCTGCCGCTGGCAGAGCACATCGCCCGCAAGTACGCCGGCCGCGGCGAGAACTTCGACGACCTGCTCCAGACCGCCAGGGTCGGCATGGTCGCCGCGGTGGACCGCTACGACCCCGACTACGGCGCGTCCTTCGTCGCCTTCGCGGTGCCGACCATCATGGGCGAGGTCCGCCGCCACTTCCGTGACTACACCTGGGCGGTGCGAGTTCCGCGGCGGCTCAAGGATATTCAGCTGAGCATCGGACCCGCGATCGACGTGCTGTTCCAGCGACTCGGCCGGATGCCTAGAGCGGGCGAGATCGCCGTGGAACTCGGCGTCGATATCGTCGATGTCACCCAGGCGATGATCGCGCACAACGGTTATCAGACCTCGTCGATCGACGCGCCGTCGGAGAACGAGGGCGCGGGGGCGTCGCTGCTGGACTCGCTCGGCGTCGAGGTGCCGGATTATCGGACCATCGAGGACATCCTCGCGGTGAAGCCGTTGATCGCCGCGCTGCCGGAACGCGAGCGCGAGGTGCTGTTCATGCGGTTCTTCGAGGCCAAGCGGCAGACACAGATCGCCGCGCACCTCGGCATCTCGCAGATGCACGTCTCGCGGATTCTGTCCAAGACCTTGGATTCGTTGCGCGAGAGTGCGTTACGCGATTGACCGGTCAGTACCAGTGGTGCGCCTGCCAGAAGTCCCAGGCGCCGATCGGGCTGCCGTAGCGCTTGTTCATGTAGTCGTAGGTCCAGCGGATCTGCGTCACCGGATTGAACGGCCAGTCGGCGCCGTGCGTGCCCATCTTTTCCGGCGGCAGCGCCTGGCCGAGACCGTAGGCGCCGCTTTCCGGATTGACGGCGAAGACATTCCAGCCGCTTTCCCGCGTGATGATGTTGTCGAACGCCCAGAAATGATGCGGCGGCACCAGAGTCATCGCCAACGCCTTGACCGCGGCGCGCGGCATGGAGAGGACGGAACCGGCCGGCTGGGTTTTCCAGCTGCTGGACGGCGTCGCGCAAATCGGCGGTGCATCGGGGGCCGCGCAATCGGTGGCGACGGCGTGCGCCGGAGCGGCGAAGAAGAAAAGGGCACAGACGGCAGCTGCGAGGGTAGGAATGAAGTACCGCATCGTCGATTCGGTCCTTTCGTATCCATGGGTGAATCTCAAAGCCGGTAGTGCCAATTCAGCAAATCACTAGTAACGGGCGTTGCCGCGCAGCCGCTCCGGAGTGTCCGCCAAATGAATACAATTGCCGCAGTCACGAAAATGCGTACGTCCGGCGTGTCGCCGCGCGACCGCGGAGGGGGACACGGCGACACGCCGGGTCGGGTGATCTTCAAGTGGTGCAGGTCAGCCACTTCCGGCTTCGCTTGAAATGAGCCACTACCTGCGAAAACACTGCCGCGCGGCGGCGCACGGCAGTGCTGCTTTTCAGCTATTGTCCCTGTTCATGATGACTACCCCGGGTCGGACGCGAATTCGAAGCCGTCTCGCCGCGTCGGTGGTGGGGGCGATCGTGGCAGTGCTGGTTTCACCGTCTTCGGCAACCGCCGACGGCACGCCGGTGCCGAAGCCGCCGCCGAACGCGAAAACGGAGGCGCAGGGCGAGAAAGCGGAGACGCCGCCGCGCATTCGTGGCACGAACTGGGCGGGTTATGTCGTCACCGGCAATTTCAAGAGTATTTCCGCGGAATGGGTCGAGCCCGAAGTCGCCTGCTCCGATACCGGCGTAATTCAGCGGGTCGTGCCGTGGGTCGGCTTGAACGGGACGCTGGTCAACGGCAAGCAGGCCTTGCCGTTGATGCAGACCGGTTCCGAGGCGATCTGCGTGAGCGCGGCGGGCGCGCTGGCCTCGCTGCCCGGCCTGGCCATCGTGAATCTGGCGAGCGCGACGGTGGCCAATAATCCCGCGTGGTTCCGCAATGCGATCCGGGCCGCCGAGGGCGTGAACAAAGATATGGGCAACGCCGCCTCCGGCGCGTGCGCCGCGGTCGGCACCGGCTCCGCGCCCGGCGCGGCGATGTGCGCGCAGCAGACGTATCGGATGGCGTTGTGGGAGGCGTATCCGGCGAATCCGGTGATCTATCCGGATGTGACGTCGGCGCCCGGCGACAAGATGCAGGCCTCGGTCACCTTCGACGGCCACGCTTACACCATGACGGTGGCGAATGTGACGCAGAATTGGACGCGCACCACTGTCGCGCAGTCCGACGCTCCGGCGCAGACCGCCGAGGTCATCGTCGAAGGTCAGCTCAACAGTGCCCTGCCGGGATTCAGCCCGGTCGTGTTCACCAATGTGAAGGTCGACGCTAAGCCGTTGTCGGCGTTCAAACCGGTGAGTTACTCGATCGGCGCGACGAACGGCGAGCTGCACCCCGGCCCGATTGCCCAGGGCGGCACCAGCTTCACCATCGCCAAATAGGTCGCTACTTCGCCGCCGGTGTGGGCAGCGTTGGCGGGCCGGTCAGCGGGCCGGACGCATAGTACGCGCGGCAAACGCCAGCGCTGTCCAGATCGGTCGCGGCTTCGATGACCGACTTTCCGTCCGGCGCGGGCAACAGCGCCGAACTGTAGTTCTTGCAGGGCGCGTCGGTGACGCCGTCGATGACGATCGGCGCGGCCATCTCATACCAACTACCTTCGCCCAGAGCGTCGTTGGCCAGGATGGTCCGCCCGGTACTCGGCGTCATCGTCCCGTCCACGGCCGACACCATCTGACCGGACAGCAGAATGCTGCCGTTCGGCCCGGGGCCGGTACTCCACGCCGGATAGGGCGCGTGCTGGGTGTATCCGCCGTCGACGCCGGCGCGCACCATGGTGCCGAGGAAACGCGGATCGCCGTAATTCCAGCCGTCCGTCGATCTACGGAAATAGGCCAGACACTGATGCACCTTGTCGGTATTGCAGATCTCGTAGCTCAGGAAGTACGAACCGTCCGGCAATCGGATGGCATTGGCCATGCCGGGCCGGACGTATTTCACGTCGCTGACCACGGTGTCGCTCCGGTTCACCCAGTGCACGCCGTCGGGGGAGCGGACCTGCACCAATTTCTGGCTGTGGTCGCGGCTGTCGGTCTCGTCGGAGTAGAAGGCGACGAGTTGCCCGTCCGCCGACATCGACAGGCTCGGTTCCCACGCACTCGGTAGCAGCGGTCCCCAATCGGTGAAGCTGAACAGGCTGTTCGAGGTCGCGATGCTGGACACGAATTCCCAATGCGCGCCTAGATCCCGGCTCGCCCATAGTCGTTGTTCGACATGCCGCAGCACGACATCGAGCACATCGGAGAACACCGTATCGGCCCACAGCAACGTTCCGGCCGGCATCGTGCCGACCGCGGTCGGCAGTTCGAACAGCGCCGAACAACACAGCTGATTGTTCTTCTTGGACAGCGAATCGGTAATCGTGCCGCGCTGCTGAAAGGTCTTGCCGCCGTCGACACTCGCCATGATCGCACCGGTTTGGTTCAGCGTATTCACGCTCGCCACGATGGTGCCGTTGGCCGCGCCATTGTGTTCGAGACGGATCAGCCGCGGATAGAAACTGCTCTCGGGATACAGCAGTTGGCGAACCGGAGCTGGTATCGGCGGTTCCGCAGCGGCCGCCGGCCAACTCAACCCGACCCCGATAACGGTGAGCAACACCCCAACCCGGCGCAACCGATACTCCCCTCGAGTCGAACAACGATGGCTCGCAGAAATTTCCCGTGGAAACTCGACGTTCTCGATACAGAGCGGAGATCAGGGAAATCGTACCGAATCGAGCGCCGGGGCCGGCCGACCTGAACGGGTAATCGCGGGCCGTGTCTGCGCTAGTCGTTTCCGGCGATATCGGCGGCGAGGGTTTCCAGTTGCTGTTCGAGGCGTTCGGCTTCGGCGCGGTCGCGGCCGATGGCGACGTATTCGATCGCGCCGGTCACCGGATCGTCGGTGCCGACGACGATGCCGCACCCGCGCGCCGCATCGAAGTGCAGGCCGGCGCGGACCAGGTGTTCGGCGAACTCGGTGATCCGCGGCACGCGTAACCCGTTGCGGGTCAGCAGAACACGGTGGTGCAGGTAGTCCTCGCCGATCAGGCGGCGGCCGATCGTGTCGATATTGGTGACTCCGCCTGCCCTGCCGTTGAATTCGGTGTAGGTGAGGCGGTGATCGGCGCCGACGATGGCGTCGATGTTGATCAGGCCGTGGTAGCCGAGTCGTTGGGCGCTGAGCGCGATCTGCTGGCTGTCGGCGCAGAACTGGGCGTGCACGGTCGCCGGTAGGTCCTGCGGGGGTAGGACGAAGCCGCTCCACCTCGGTTCCATCCGCATCTCGCCGTAGTTGCGCAGCACCGGGGCGCCGGCTGCGGGGATGCAGAGCTCGCTGGACAGGCTGCGGGAATCCGGTTGGTAGACCTCGACGATGAACTTCGCCGGCGCCATGCCGCGCGGCAGGTCGAGCGAGTCGCCGAGGACGAGGTCGTGGTCGTGCAGCGCGCGGGGCAGGTCGGCGGCGAGGTCGCCGTCGAGCCGGAGCACCTGGGCGGCGCCGAAGCCGGTGAGATCGGCGTCGGTGGTGATCAGGGTGTTGCCGAGGCCGCCGGAATTCTGGTCCTGTTTGACGATGACCGACCCGGTCCGGCCGATGAGTTCGAGGACGGTGTCGACGAGTTCCGGTCCCGCGTCGACCGCATAGCCCTCCGGCACCGGCGTGCCCGCGGCCAGCGCCAAGGCGCGGAAGACCGCCTTGCTGTTGACCAGCGACGCCAGATCCTGCGCGTACGGCGCGGCATCGGTGTCGAGGCCGAGCAGCCGCTCCCAGTGCGCGACATCGCGATCGCGGATGTAGCTGGCGACGGTCCAGTCGCGTCGGTGGAAACCGCTGGCGTCGAGCAGATTTCGGACCTCGGCGACCAGTTCGGCGTTGTCGTGCGGGTACCACTTGATGCCGCGGTAGTCCTGCATGCTCAGCACGGCCGGAACCGCGCCGGACAGGCCGAGCAGGTCGGCGAGGTAGTTCAGGAAGCCCTTGTCGATCGGGCCGGGGATGACCGCGATGTCGTCGGCCGCCAAGCTCCAGAGCATCCGGGCCGCTTCGATATCGCAGCCGCGTCGCGGTATCGGGGGCAGGTCGTCGGGGCGGGCGGTCATCGCGCGGCTGTGCGGGTTGGCGAGCACGAGTTTCGGCATGGCCGTACCTTCCCTGTCCGGTCGGCCGGCGAACGCCGCGACTACGCCAACCCTATCCACACCGTCGGTGTCGACGTCGGTTGATCAAGTGCAATGACGTGCGGCGCAATACATTTCGACGCGCATAGCAGACTGCCCGAGGTAGATTCACTTCGGCAATCGGAGGCCGCTCCGTCGAGACCATGGTCGGTGAATCGTGACAGATGTAGAACCACTGCTCGTGCGCGCTACCTCCGGCAAAGGGCGAGGCGTATTCGCGGCTCGGCGATGGCAGGTGGGCGATCTCGTGATCAGTGCGCGGGTGATCGCATCGGTTCCGGAACGCACCACCCACTCGTTCCAGACCGCGATCGACACCCACCGCGAATTCGACGAGCCCGCACGCCTTTTGAACCACTCGTGCGAACCCGATCTCGGCATCCGGGACAACGCGTTCGGCGCCTTCGATTTCGTTGCGCTGCGGCCCATTTCGGACGGCGAAGAGTTGACTTGGGACTACGCCAGCTCCGAATATCGCAGCATCGCCGTGCCCGAATGTCATTGCGGTGCAGCGACTTGCCGTCGAACCATTACCGGCTACAAATATCTGACACCGGCCCAGCGCACCCGGTTGGCGCACATCGCAGGCTATCTCGCCGACTACTGACCGTCGCCGTCGAACCCTGAGATTCCGCCGATATTTCAGCGATCACCTGCGCGGCGCTGATAGCGTTGGCGTCCCTGGGCCGACAGCAGTACGGCTACCCGAGACCTGGAGATCACCGTATGCCCCATGCTGGAATCAAGGAACTGATCACCCTCGGTCACGAGCAGAAGTACATCACCCACGCCGAGATCAACGAATACGTTCCGGAGGCCGTCGGAGATCGCGATCAGTTCGTCGGCATCATCCAGATGCTGGACGCCAGGGGCATCCCGGTCTACGAGACGGATCCGGTGGACTGAAGCTCGACTGAACGACTGACCTCATCCCGCGCGGTTGCCGCGGAATTGCTCCTTCCCTCTTCCGCTTTCGTAGAGCCCAATCTGCGGGCAGGCCGATCCAGATGCCACGCAGGTTCGAATACGGAATGGCGGTGGTATCGCCGAATCGGTTGTCGGTGAGACGGAGGGATGAACTGTGGTCGTTCGAGCGCGCGGTGCACGTTCGATGGTGGGGGTTGCGGCGTTGCTGGCGGGGATGGTGCTGGCGACCGGGCCCGCGCAGGCGGAGGGGTTGCCCGCGGGCTGCACCGGGGCCGTGACACCGGGCAACGACACCATCACCTGCACCGACAACCTCGGCGACAAGTCGGTGATCGATACGGGGGATGGCGACGACACGATCGTGATCGACGGCGACGTGCTCGAGGGCACGGTGGTACTTGGTGGCGCGGGCAAGGACAAGATCTCGGCGCGCAACGTCGGCCGGTTCCTGTGTCCGGCGGAGGGGATCGGCGCCAACGACGTCAATGGCGGTGTCCTCGACGGCGGTCCGGGCGACGACGAGATCACGGTCGGCGGGCAGGATCGTCCGGCGGCCTGCGACGCGGCCATCCCGAAAGGCCCCGGCGGCAATGTCGGGCGACACGGCGCGGTCGTGGGCGGTCCGGGCAACGACGTGATCAAGGTCGGCAGCCTCGGCTACCTCTTCCAGCCCGACCCGGCCAAGCCGGAGACCACCGCCGGCGCGCACGGCGGCCGGGTGTCCGGCGACGAGGGCGACGACAGCATCACCATCGACACGGTCAGCCAGGGCGAACGCCCGCCGAGCGGCACCGCGCCGGACGCACCCGACGCCGTGTTCGGCGGCGGCGGCAAAGACACGATCGCGATCCACCGAACCGTCGGCGCGGCCGACATCTACGGCGATGCCCTCGCGCCCATCCCGGACGCGGGCGGCGACACCATCACCGTGGACGAGATGACCGGCGGCTGGGTACACGGCGGCCCCGGCGACGACACCATCACCGGCGGCAAACTCGGCGGCTCGGGCGCCGCGCTGTGGGGCGACGACGGCAACGACACCATCAAGGCCGCCGACATGTACCTCGGCGCCAGCGTTTTCGGCGGTGACGGCAACGACGTGCTGTCGGCGGCCTCGCTCAACAAGGACGGAAACTCCCGCGCCGCCACCCTGATCGGCGGCAACGGCGACGACAAGATCGACGTCGGCACCGTCGGCACGGCCGACTCCGTGGTGCTCGGCGACGGCAGCGACTTCGCCAGCGGCGCCGACCCCAACGCAGGCTCCGGCAAGGACACCATCACCGCGATCGCCAACAACGGCAGCATCTTCGGCGGCAACGACGACGACTTGATCACCATCGACGTCAACAACAATCTGGTCGACGGCAGCGCAGGGAAGAACACCTGCACCATCAAGGGACAGGGATCGAGGGGGTCCGTCACGGCCTGCGAACAGCCGTAACGACCGGTCCCGCAACCGAACAGCGCTCAGGGCGCGGGTTCGAACCAGGTCGGCTCGTCGGACAGCGCGCGCTCGAGCCGCATCAGGTCGTGCTCGGGCAGGTCCGGCAGTGCGGCCGGCTCGAACCACGCCACCTCCAACGATTCGTCGTCGTTCACCCGCGCCGAACCGCCGACCGCCCGGCAGCGGAAGGTGATGTCCATGAACTGGCAGATGTCCCCGTTCGGATAGGTGTGCGCCGGCATCGCCCGGACCAGCACGATGCGCTCGGCGACGCAATGAACGGCGGTCTCCTCGAACACCTCTCGCACCGCGCACGCCGCCGGCTGCTCCCCGGGCTCCGGCATCCCGGCGGTGATCGCCCACCTGCCGGTGTCCGCGCGCCGCCCGAGGAGCAGCCTGCCCTCGTCATCGAAGACCACGGCGCCCACGCCCGGCAGCCACAGCAGTTGCTTGCCCGCGTCGGCGCGGATGGTTCGGATGAAATCGGGAGTTGCCATGGTCCGACAGTATTCCGTCTACCAGGACCGACCGTGGAGATCCCTTAGAGATTTGCGTGTGATTGCACAGAAATGCGTTCGGTGATTATTTCGTTATAGGTTGCGTGTCGCGCTTGCTGTTCGATGGAATGTGCCGGAGCATGGCTTGCGGATCCGATGGAATCACAAAACACCCGGTGTTCTCGAAATCCATTCACGGTTCGGTGCGCTGTTCGCGCCGGGCCGGCGGAGGTCGGAGGAACGCACCATGGCATCCATCGCCGAAGCTCGTAATCATGGCTCTGAGCAGGGTAAACGAACTCGCGTGCTGACGATACTGGTCGTCGCGACCGCGGCGACGAGCTCTCTTCTGCTGTCCGCCGCGCCGGCTCCGGCCCGCCCACTCGGGCTGCCCGACAGCGGAAGTGTGGAAATTCCCGGCGAGGTCACTATTCCGGACAATTCCGATATGCGGAATTCGGTCGCCGAGCGGGCGCTCGACGCCGCCCGCTCTAAAATCGGCGCACCCTACGGCTCCGGCGCGGCCGGCCCCGACGTCTTCGACTGCTCCGGATTGGTGCAGTGGGCCTACCGCCGAGCGGGCCGTGACGTGCCGCGCACCAGTGGCGAACAACTCGCCGCAGGCACCCCGGTGGCGCAGAGCGAACTGCGCGTCGGCGACCTCGTCTCGTTCTACGGCGGCGGCCACTCCGGCCTCTACGCGGGCAACGGCACCGTCATCCACGCCGGAACCGAAAGCACCGGAGTCGAACTCGCGCCGCTCGCGTCCATGCCGTTCGCGGGCGCGCGACGATTGTGAAATTCGAAGCGCAAGCGGACGATTGAATCCGCTCGTCGCGGGGTACGCGGCCGGTAACGGGCTGTATCGGACTGGTCGGCACGACCTAGGCTGAGCCCGAGCATGTTTCGAGATCGATAGGCGTTGCGGTAGCTGGATACCGTGGTCGCCCCTGAGAAAGGGGACACGGTTGTCCTTTCCGCTGCAAAACCCTGATGGCACCCTGCCCGAGCACGTCGCGGTCTCGCTGGGCTGGGACCCGTCCGAGGAAAGCCTGTTCGTCGATGTCGACGGCACCGTCAGCCCGGGCAGCCGGATCGACTTGAACTCGGCGGCTTTGCTTTTCGCCGGCGAGGTCCTGTTCGACGCGGTCTACCACGAGCAACTGGTCTCCCGCGACGGATCGGTCGCGCACAGCGGCGACAGCCCGACGGGCGACGGCACCGGCGACAACGAGGTCATCACCGTCGACCTGGCGCACATGGCGCCGGAGGTGACGACGGTGATGTTCCTCGTAACCTCGTACTCGGAACAGAGTTTCGCGCAGATCGACAACGCGTACTTCCGCCTGCTCGACACCACCTCCGGCGCCGAGGTCACCCGCTACGTGCTGAGCGGCGGACCGCACACGGGGCTGGCGATGGGCAAACTCGTTCGCACACCGCAGTGTTGGTACTTCGTCGGGATCGGCGAGGGAATCTACGCCCATCACGTCGTCGAGGCGGTCCCGCAGATGGCGCGATTCCTGGCGTAGCCGTCACAGCGGCCGGTACCCGGCACCGATCTCGCCGCGCGCGTTCAGGTCGTTCATGATCGTGCTGATGTTGGTGCCGACCTCCGGCCCGAAGCAGCCGACGCCGAGATAGGCGTTCACCATGCCGACCAGTGTGCTGCCGATCACTACCGGCGCACCGGAATCGCCCTTCATCACGCACATTTGGGTCCAGGTCTCGGTGGCGGTCGCGCGCACATCACCCCACACCACGCCGCAACTCGTCCCACTGGTGCTGCCGCGCTTGCACACGATCGCCGGGAACTGAGCGGGCCCGCCCATTTCCGTGATGGTGGTGCCGCCGACGTGATTCACCGGCGTCACGCGCTGCTCATCGAATTCGATGACCGCGTAGTCCAGGGTGTGGTCGGTGTAGGCGAACCGGCCCACCGCCGCGCCGGCCGGATCGCCTTCCACCACAACGGTTGCGCCCGGCGCGCCGCAGTGGCCGGCGGTCAATCCGACCAGCCGCTGCGCGTTGTCCCGGCCGATGGTGGTCAGGGTGCACCCGACCCGCGAGTCGACCAGGATTCCGGAACCACCGCCGACGGTCGGCGCTGCATCTGCTGTGGCGGAGGGCGTTCCGAGTAACGCGGCGGCGGAAGCGGCGGCGAAGACGAGTGCGGTTCGTGACACGAGCATGACTCCTCTGGATCGAACTCCCGGTACCGGCTGGCCGGGTCTTTCGCGAGATTCCCGAGTCGAGCGTTTCCAAACAGGCTACGCCGCAATCGAATTCGCCTGGCGGCTAATCGAGGTCGAGCAGCGTACGGGCGCCGGCCGCAAAGGCTTCGGGGTCCTCCAACTGCGGATAATGGCCGAGGCCAGCGAGTTCGACCACTGTAGCCGCCGGACGCAGGGCGCGCAGTCCGTCCAGCACCGCCACCGTGGCCACCGGATCCACGGTGCCCCACAGGAAGCCGAGCGGTTTGTCCCAGTCCCGGACGGCACCGTGCCAGCGGTCGGCGTGGGTCACCCGTTCGTCGAGGTAGGCGGTGAGCAGATGGGTGATCCGATGGCCCTTGGCCTGCGTGAGCAGCGCCCACTGCGCCGCGGCCTCGCTCGCCGTCAGCGGGTGTGTCTTCGAAAACAGTTGCGCGAACTCGCGAGTGAAGACCGGGCGGTTGGCCAGCCGCGCGGCCACCGGTCCGAGCGGACCGCGCAGGATCTTCTGGATCGGGCGCAGCGAGGCCTTCTCCAGGATCACGCTGCCATTGCTCAGCACCGCGCGGTCGAGGGTGCAGGTCAACGAGCCGTCGATGTCCCGGGCGAGCAGCTCGGTGGTGACGGAGGTGCCCATGTCATGCGCCAGCACGACGATCGGCCCCGTTACGGAGGCCGCGACCACCTCCTCGACGATGTCGGCCTGCTCGAACAGGCTGTAGTGATGCGGTCGCGGCTTCTCCGACAGCCCGAAGCCGAGGAAGTCGATCGCCAGCCAGGCCCGTCCACCGAGCCGGCCGACGACCTCCCGGAAGTCGAATGAGCTGGACGGATACCCGTGCAGCAGCACGACGGTGGGCCCGTCGCCGGGCGCGGAGCGAACGAACACCGAGCCCGCTCGCGTCCGCAGCTGACGCCCACCGTCGCGCCACTCCTTGACCTGCATCAGTTGATCAGTCCGCGTCTGGTGAGCAGCGGCTCGATCTCGGGCGCGCGGCCGCGGAAGGATTCGAAGGCGACCAGCGGGTCCACCGAGCCGCCGCGGGAGAGCAGCTCGCGGCGGAAGGCGGTGCCCTTCTCGCGGATCGAGGCCGCGCCGTCGTCGAACCAGTCGACGGTGTCCGCGTCCAGCACCTCGCTCCAGATGTAGGAGTAGTAGCCGGCGGCGTATCCGCCCGCGAAGATGTGGGCGAAGTAGCCGGTCCGGTAGCGCGGCGGGATCGCCTCGATCGCGAGGCCCGCCTTGCGCAGCGCCTCCTCCTCGAACGTCTCGGCGTCCGCGCCGGCCAGCGCCTCGGCGCTAGGGACCCGGTGCCACGCCCAGTCCAGCAGTGCCGCGCCGAGGTACTCGACGGTGCGGAAGCCCTCGCCGAACCGTTCGGCGGCGGTCATGCGTTCGATCAGCTCGGCGGGCATCTGCTCGCCGGTGTCGATGTGCCGCGCGTAGTTGGCCAGCACCTCCGGGTGCGCCATCCACATCTCGTTGACCTGCGAGGGGAACTCGACGAAGTCGCGCGGCACCTCGGTGCCGGAGAAGAACGGGTAGCGCACGTCGGAGAACAGTCCGTGCAGTGCGTGGCCGAACTCGTGGAAGAGCGTCCGGACGTTGTCCCAGGTCAGCAGGGCTGGTTCGCCGGCAGGCGGCTTGCCGATGTTGAGGTTGTTCACCACCACCGGAAGTGTTTCGAGCAGCTTGGACTGGACGACCAGTTCGTTCATCCAGGCGCCGCCGTGCTTGGACGGGCGGGCGAAGAAGTCGCCGAGGAACAGGCCGAGCGCGCTGCCGTCCGCGTCGAACACCTCGAAGACCCGGACCTCCGGGTGGTAGCCGACCAGGTCGGCGCGCTCGCGCAGGGTGATGCCGTAGACCAGCTCGGCGGCGTAGAACACGCCGTCGCACAGCACGCGCTCGAGTTCGAAGTAGGGGCGCAAGGCGTCGGCGTCTACCGAGAAGCGCTCGGCGCGCACCCGCTGGGACCAGAACTGCCAGTCCCAGGAGCGGAGTTCGCCCTGCATGGCCGCGGCTAGCTCGGTGGCCTCGCGTTCCGCGTTGGCCACTGCGGGCGGGACCAGGCGGCCGAGCATCTCTTCCACGGCCTCGGGGGTCTGCGCGGTCTGGTCGGCCACGGCGTAGGCCGCGTGGTCCGAATAGCCGAGCAGTGCGGCGCGTTCGGCGCGCAGGGCGGCGATCCGGACGGCGAGGTGGCCGTTGTCGATGTCCTTGGTGAAGCCGCGTTCCAGTGAGGCGCCCATCACGCGCTGCCGCACGTCCCGGTCTGCCAGCTGGGCGAGCACCGGCTGGTTGGAGACGTTCTGCAAGCTCAACGCCCAGGCACCTTCGCGCCCTACCGATCGGGCGTTCTCGGCCGCGGCGGTCACCGAAGCGGGGGTGAGCCCAGCCAGTTCGTCCGCGCGGTCCAGCACCACGGTCGCGGCGTTCCTGGCGGCCACGTTGTTCTGCCCGAACTCGGTTGTCGCCGCCGCGATCTCCGTGTTGAGTTCACGCAACCTGGCCTGACCTGCGGCATCCAGTCCGGCGCCCGCCCGGACGAACCGAAGGTGGTACTGCTCGATCAGCCGCAGTTCTTCGGCGTCCAGGTCCAGCTCGGCGCGACGGCGATGCAGGGACTCGATCCTGGCGAACAACGCGGGATCGAGATGGATGGCGTCGCGGTGTGCGGCCAGCTTCGGCGACATCTCCGCCTCGATCGCGTCGGTACCCGCGCTGGAATCCGAGGACACGATGTTGAAGAAGGCATTGGACACCCGGGCGAGCAACGCGCCCGACCGTTCGAGCGCCACGACGGTGTCGGCGAATGTCGGCTCGCCGTCGACGGCGGTGATGGCGGCGACCTCGGCCAGTTGCTCGGCCATGCCGCGCTCGAACGCGGGCACATAGTGCTGCTCGTCGATCTCGGCGAACGGGGGCAACTGGTAGGGCAGCGGGCTGCGCTCGAAGAACGGGTTGCTCGTCATATCTGAACCCTATGCCGGATCGACGCCCGCCGATGTGGGGATTGCGCCGCGCGGTGCGTGTGGTTGCTGGGATGCTTATGGTTCCAACACGTTTCGCGTCTACAGCGTCATCACACAGTGGCGAGAGGAGAGCGGGCATGGGGGACACGGGTCAGCACGCTTCCGACGAACTCGTCGAGCGGATCGACCGGGTCGGCGTGTTGTTTCCGCTGCCGCTGGTAGCGCCGGGGGATCGGGATCCGACCGCGGCCGAATTCGCTGCCGTCCTGCGGAATGTGCGTTTCGAGCTGCTGCGCCGGCGCGATTACCCGGCGCTGGATCAGCTGCTCGAGCGGGTCGCGGTGCGGGCGCGCCTCGTCGGCGATCGCGACCTCGCCGATCTGGCCCGGCTGCTGCTGCGGCACAACCGCTGGTTGACCGGCCGATTCGAGCGCTCCGAGGATTTGCTGACCAGCGGATCGATGTCCGGAACCTGGGCGGCCCTGGACGATGTGTTCAGCGGTTTCTACGCGAACACGCTCGGCCGATTCGCCGAATCCATGCGACGACTGCGCCGAGTCGAGCAGGCGAGCGCCGAGCGGCGTCGCGCCGCCGAGTTCTTCGTCGGCCTGGACCTGCGACTCGTGTGCGCGGCCTGGAAGTTCTGGAACCGCGGCGAGCTGAATGACTACGCGGGCATGAACGCCGACTCCGGCCTCCTCGACGACGTGTGCGGCAAACGCTATCCCGGCGCCGGGCAATCCCGGGCCCAGCTACTCCTCGCCGCCGGCACGTTCTACCTGCACCACCGCAACTACGTGCTCGCCGATCGCTACCTCACCGGCAGCTTCGAAGCCTCCAGCGGTACCACCAGCCGCCTGTATCCGCGCATCGCCTCGGCCCTGGCTCTCTGCCGCCACTACCAGGGCGACGACCACGCCGGCGACGCCTACTACCAGCAGGCCGCCGCCGGCCTCCCCGAACATTTCGGCCCGACCGGCTGGCAACTACGCCTGGTCGCCTACCAGCGCATGCTCGGCGACACCGACCGAGCCCTCGCCCTCGCCCAGCGCATCCGCACCGAAACCGAGTCCAAACACGAAGTGGTCCACAACATCTGGGCCCGCCTCTACGAACTGGACCTCCGCAACGAACTCCACCTCTCCTCCACCGCCGCCTGGCAACTCCTCGACGAAGCCGGCCACCACAACATGACCCGAGCCTGCGACTACATCCTCGAACGCCAACGCTGCGCCTGACTTCGGGGTCGACGACCTCACAGTCGGTGGTCGAGCGCTGTGAGGTTGTCGACATCTCGAAAAATGGTTGATTACCAGCGTGTTTAGAAATGTAACGAGTGCCCTGTTTGTCCGGTTTTTGCGTTGACAGGGGGTGGGGGTGGGCGGAGGCTGCTGCTGACTTTCCGTGTGCTCTGCGTGGGGCGATCGCGGTGTCGATCAGAGGAGCAGGTTGTGCGTTTGCCTCAGCGTTCGGAAATTCTCGGTGGTAGAGCGGAAGTCGTTACCGGCCTTGGTGATGGAGCCGCGAGTGCGGGTAGCAGGATGGTGCGGCCGCGCACTATTCGCGGCCAGCTGAGCCGAATTCTGATTGTTTCGTTGGTCTTGGTGTCCGTGCTGCTGGGCGTGATCGTGGTCCGGGAGGTGGGGTCGTTTCGGCAGAGTGGCGAGACCGTGAAGGGGGTTTCGCTGGCGCTCGCGGTGCAGGACCTGGTGCAGGAAGTGCAGCGTGAGCGCGGGCTGAGCAACGGGCTGCTCGGCGGTGATGTTCGGCTGGAGCGGTCGGTGGCCGATCAGCGGGTGAATACCGATCGGGCGTTGAACGCGCTCGAAGCCGACATCGGCGATACCCTGGGTTCGGCTGAATTGCGTACGGCGCTGGACAGATTCGCGACCCTGGCCACTACACGCTGGCAGATCGATGGTCGTCAGATCAGCAGGCAGGTGGCCTTCCAGTTCTACACCGACGGCATCACCGTGCTGAATCGGCTTACGCTCGGCCTGGATTCGGCGCGCGACTCGCAGGTGCGGCACGGACTGCGAGCGCTGTACGCGCTGGGCGACACGAAGGAACAGACCGCCAAGGAGCGCGGCTTCCTCAACGGTGTCTTCGCCGCCGACGAGTTCCGGGCCGACGAGTACGGGCAATTCCAGGAGATCCGCGCCGCCAAGACAGCCGGTCTCGCCGCATTCGCGCGCGACGCCACCAGTCGTCAGCAGCGACTGCTCGACGCCGCGCTGCGCGGCGAAAATGCCACCAAGGCAATGGAATCGGAACAGATCGCGATCGCGTCCTACGCCGGCCCGCTGGTGCGTTCGGTGGATCCGGTGACCTGGTGGGCGCAGATGACGGCGGTCATCGATGAGCAGCGCCGGGTGCAGCAGGCGATCGGCGACGATGTGCGGCAGCGCGCGGAGGTGTTGCGCAAGCACGCCGCGTTCATCCTCGGCGGCGTGCTGCTCGCCGCGCTGATCGCGGTAATCGCCGAGGTGACAATGGTTTTCGTCAGCGTGCGGGCCATCGTGCGCCCGCTCGTCATGCTGGCGGACGACGCCGATGACGTCGCGGATCGCCGACTGCCGGGCATCATCGCCGCCTGGCACGCCTCCGACGATTCGCAGCCACCACCGCCCGAGCCGGTCCATGCCGCGTCCGGCGCGAGCACCGAGATCGCCGCGCTGGCAGCGGCATTGGACGGTGTGCAGAGCACCGCGTTCACCTTGGCCTCGGAGCAGGCGCAGGTTCGGCGCAATACCGTCGAATCGCTGGCCAACCTCGCGCGCCGCAATCAGAACCTGGTCCGCCGCCAGCTCAGCCTGATCAGCGCGTTCGAGCGCGCGGAACTCGATCCCAAGGGCCTGTCCAACCTGTTCGAACTCGACCATCTCGCCACCCGCATGCGCCGCAACGCGGAGAACCTGCTGGTGCTTGTCGGCGAGTCCAGTCCGCGGCGCTGGGCGGAGCCGATCGCGCTCACCGACGTGATCCGGGCCGGACTCTCCGAGGTGGACGATTACCAGCCGGTGGTCGTGCACCGGATCGACGAGGTCGCGATCGTCGGCGGGGTGGTCACCGCGCTCGCGCACATGCTCGCCGAACTGATCGAGAACGGACTCGCCTACTCCCCGCCGGATCTCGAGGTGGAGATCTACGGCCGGATGCTGCCGACCGGCTACCTGCTCGCGGTGGTCGACCACGGCATCGGCATGCCCGCGGACAAGCTGGCCCAGGCCAATGCCCGGTTGCGCGGCGAACAGGACTTCGTCGTCGCGCCGACCCGGTATCTCGGGCACTACGTGGTCGGGCGGTTGGCGCGGCGGCTCGGCATCGAGGTCGAGTTGAATGCGTCGCCGGTCAGCGGGATCGTCGCGCGGTTGCATCTGCCCGCGGAAATCATTGCGGGAGAGCGGGATCGGGAGGCACCCACGGGCGAGCAATCCGTCGATACCTTGCCCGTAGGTGCCGGCAACAGTGCCGATGGGCACGTGCCCGGTGGGCTGAGTTTGCAGCGCTGACCGGCCGGGTTCCGGACCGAAACGCCTGGTCGAAGCCATATCGCTGATATGGCTTATGCCATATTGCCTAATCCGAATAGTGTCTGTTACCGTGCGTCACGGCAATTTACCGCTGGCGGCTGAACAGATAGCGGAGAAATCATGAAGAGTGCCTGGATATACGGCGTTGTATTCCTGGTTCTGGGCCTGACCGCGATATTCATCGCCAGGTTGCGATTGAGCGAGATCCCGGACCTGGCGATCGGGCATTCGAGCGCACCCCCGGTGCTCGGGCGGCCGATAGAGAAGGTCGTCGACTACGAGATCGATGGGCCGAGCGGGACACCGGTGCGGCTGTCGTATCTGGACGAGCAGGGCAACGTCAAGGACATCTCGGCCGACCTGCCGTGGCGGACCTCGCTGCGCACCCATCGGCTGACCTTGTCGACCGGCGTCGTCGCGCAATCGGACGCCGACCAGGTCTCGTGCCGGATTCTCATCGACGGGAAGCCTCGTGACGCGCAGGTGGCGAACGGGCGATTCGCCGCGGTCAACTGCTCGGTGCCGGTGTCGTGAACGAGCGGATGACGCGGGCCTCGATCCGTGCGCGCGAGGTGCTCGTCCGGATGCGCGGCGAACTCTCCGTGCCGTTCGACCGGAGGTTGGCCCGTCGTGCACCGGGTCGGCCATGGCCGGCGCGACTGCTCTACATGTTCTCGCTGCCGATCATCGCGGTCTGGTTACTGCTCGCCGGTGGTTTGAATCTCTTTGTCCCCCAACTGGAAACAGTGGTCAACGGGCACGCCAAATCCTTCCTGCCGGACGAGGCCTCCTCGGTGCAGGCGATCGTCAAGATGGGCAACTCCTTCGGCGGGGCGGGGACGAACAATTTCGTCTACGTGCTGCTCGAGGGGGACGCACCGCTCGGCGACGACGCGCACCGCTACTACACGACGCTGCTCGACCGGCTGATGCA
Source organism: Nocardia sp. NPDC051756 (assembly GCF_040681495.1). Taxonomy (NCBI): domain Bacteria; kingdom Bacillati; phylum Actinomycetota; class Actinomycetes; order Mycobacteriales; family Nocardiaceae; genus Nocardia; species Nocardia sp. NPDC051756. The sequence continues at coordinate 72,969 of NZ_JBFAYV010000004.1, forward strand.
GGACAAGAAGCACGTCAACTCGGCGATGGACCTGTGGTCCAACCCGAACTTCTCGCCCGCCAGCGAGAGTTCCGACGGGAAAGCGTCGTATGTGCTGCTCAACCTGGCCGGGAACATGGGCACGGCGTTGGCCATGGAGTCCACGCAGGCCGCGCGGGACATCATCGCCGACACTCCGCCGCCGCCGGGCATCACGGTGCACCTGACCGGGCCGTCCGCGGTGGTCAACGACGAACTCGTCGCGATCAACGATTCGATGTTGCTGCTCATCATCGTGTGCGCCGGGCTGGTCGGCGTGGTTCTGCTCTGCGTCTATCGTTCGCCGATCACCGTGGCGATGCCGTTGCTCACCGTCGGAATGGGTTTGGCGGTGGCGCGGCCTGTCGTGGCGTACCTCGGCGAACATCAGGTAATCGGCGTCTCGATCTTCGCTTCCGCATTGCTGGCGGTGATCGTGCTCGGTGCCGGGACGAATTACGGCATCTTCCTGCTCGGTCGGTATCAAGAGGCTCGACGTGCGGGTGAGGATCCGGAGACGGCGTATTACACCGCGCTGCACGGGGTTCTGCACATCATCGTTGCCTCCGGATTGACCGTGGCCGGCGCGACCGCCTGCATGTCCATCACTCGGCTCGCGATCTTCAGTACCTCCGGTTTGCCGTGCACGATCGCCGTAAGCGTCACTCTCGCAGCAGCTTTGACCCTGGGTCCCGCGTTGCTGGCCGTCGGTAGCCGGCTCGGGTTCCTGGAGCCGCGGCCGCAGTCGTCGCAGCGGCGGTGGCGGCGGATCGCGACCGCCGTGGTGCGCTGGCCGGGACCGGTGCTGGCCGCCAGCCTCACCGTGCTGGTCATCGCGATCCTCGTGCTGCCGACCTTCCGGCCGAGCTTCAACGAACGCATCGCCCAGCCGAGCGATTCGCCGGCTAACCTCGGGATCGCCGCGGCCGATCGGCATCTACCGCCGAACATCATGTCGCCCAGCATGTTTCTGGTCGAATCCGATCACGATCTGCGCAATCCCGCGGATCTGATCGCGCTCGCGAAGCTGACCAATGCGGTGTTGCAGGTGCCCGGAGTCAGTGCGGTGCAAGGTATTACGCGTCCGCTGACCACTCCGCTGGAAGAGGGCACGCTGACCAATCAGGCGGGCTACATCGGTAATCGCTTCACCCAGTTGAAGAGCATGCTCACGCCGCGGCTCGACGATCTGACCGGGCTCGCGGGGCGGATCGACCAGTTGAATCTCACGATCAAGGGGGTGCAGCGGGCGCTCGACACCGGGGAGCAGGGGTTCGATCAGGTCAACGGCAGTGCGGTCGCGTTGCAGTCGGCCGTCAGCGGAGTGGTCGAGAAACTGAACTCGCTGCGCGATACCGCCGGGCCGGCAAGGCAATTCGTGAGTTCGATCCCGAATTGCCAAGATGTCCGTCCGTGTCAGGCAGCGGTTACCGGGTTCTCGTTGTTCGACGATGTGGGGCAGCTGGACAGCACTGTCGACGGGCTCGTGAGCGGCGTTCGCTCTGCCTCGCAGGCACTTCCGCAGCTCGGGGCGCAGATCGCGAGCCTGCAAGGTTTCATCACCCAGGTGAACAGCGTGCTCGCGCCGTTGCAGGGCACGCTGACCATCCTGATCCCGCAGATTTCGGAGATCACCCAGTTCCTGGACGAGGTCAGCAAGGGCTTCACCACCGGTGATCCCAATGGATTCTTCTTCATGCCGAGTCAGGCGTTCGACAGTCCGCTGTTCAAAAGTGCGCTGCCGTTCTTCTTTTCGCCGGACGGCAAGGTGACGCGGATGGTGGTTACGCCGCAGATGGAGGGGTTCAGCCGGGAGGCGATGGATCTCAGCGCCAAGATCATTCCGGTGTCGTTGCAGGCGATGAAGGGCACGTCGTTGGCCGGAAGCACGGTCAGCGTCGGCGGGCCCGGTGGCACGTTGCTCAATATCGAGGCCTTCGCCCGGGAAGACTTCATCACCAGCGTGGTTGCCGCGTTCGCCTTCGTGTTCTGTGTGGTGCTGATTTTGCTACGTAGTCTCGTCGCCGCCGTTGCGGTGATCAGCACTGTGGCGCTGTCGTATCTTTCCGCTCTGGGGCTGACTGTTCTTATCTGGCAACACATCATCGGCAATCCGTTGCACTGGTCGGTGGCGCCGGTGTCGTTCATCTTCCTGGTTGCCGTGGGTGCGGATTACAACATGCTGTTGGTGAGCAGATTCAAGGAAGAGCTGTCGGCCGGCATCAATACCGGGATCATCCGGTCGATGGTCAATACCGGCGGGGTGGTCACCACCGCCGGGCTCGTCTTCGGCGTGACGATGTTCGCCATGCTGGTGAGTTACGCGCACAACATCGCGCAAATCGGCACCACCGTCGGCATCGGGCTCTTTCTCGACACGCTCATCGTTCGGTCGTTCGTCGTGCCGACCATCGCGGCGCTGGCGGGGCGCTGGTTCTGGTGGCCGATCAACATCCTTCGGCTGCGTCAGCCCTCGGCGGTCGAATCCGCGTGATACACCGGACGGTATGCGGCTGCTGATCATCTCCGATACTCACGTGCCCGTGCGTGCGCGGGATATGCCGGAGCGGTTGTGGGGCGAGGTGGAGGTCGCCGACGTGGTCGTGCATGCGGGGGACTGGGTCGAGGTGGAACTGCTCGATCGGCTCGAGGCGCGCAGTAAGCGTTTGATCGGCGTGTACGGCAATAATGACGGCCCGGCGCTGCGTGCTCGGCTGCCTGAGATCGCCCGTGTCGAATTGGCCGGGGTTCGGTTGGCGGTGGTGCACGAGACCGGGGCGGCCAAAGGTCGTGAGCAGCGGTGTGCGCGGGATTTTCCGGATACCGATGTGCTGGTGTTCGGGCACAGTCATATTCCGTGGGACACGGTCGCGGAGACCGGGTTGCGACTGCTCAATCCGGGTTCGCCGACGGATCGGCGGAGGCAGCCCGAGCACACCTATATGACGGCGCGTGTTTCGGCAGGGCAGTTGAGTGAGGTTGTGCTGCACGCCCTTCCACGTGGTTCCTGATTTCAGGATCGGGTGGCGAGGTAAATCGTGTTGGTCGACTGGCCGCGAGTGAGCGGGTTGTCGAAGGGAACCTCTTCGGCTTCGACATCGGTGAACACGGTTTCGAGGATCGACAGGAATTGATCGTCCGGTGCGTCGTCGGACCACAGGGCGAAGGTGCCGTGCGGGGTGAGGTGTGCGGACAGAGCCCGCATGCCCTCTCGGGTGTAGAAGGCTGTGTGTGGTTGATGCAGTACATGGCGCGGAGAGTGATCGATGTCGAGCAGGATCGCATCGTAGATCCGTCCCGGATTTTCCGGATCGAACCCCGTCGTGCTCGCCGCCGCAGCGAAAAAGTCGGTGCACACGAGGGAGATTCGACTATCGGCGGTCAAACCCGCAGTGTCAGGCAGCAAGTCGCGATTGTGCCAATCGATGACCGCATCCGAATACTCGACAACAGTAAGATTCCGAATCCGCGTGTCCTGCAACGCTTCCTGAGCGGTATACCCCAACCCCAACCCGCCCACAACCACATCCAACTCCGCCCCCGCGGTCCGCGCCAACCCCAACCGAGCAAGTTCCCGCTCCGCAACAGTAAACAAACTCGACATAAGATACTCATCCCCAAGCTTCACCTCATAAACATCAACCCGAGCCGTAGGCTCGAACCGCCGCCGCAAACTGATCTCCCCCATAGCCGTCTGCTGCCAACCGAGTTCCTCGAAGTGTGCACTCATCGCAGCCACGATAGGCCCTCACCGCGCGAAATCGGCATCCAGCACGGGCGATTCACGCCGATACCTGGTAATCGATCGAGGTCGATCAGAGATGTGCCCGTGCGATGATGCGTCTGTGGGAGAGGTTGAGGTTGAGGGGAATCTGAGATATCTGCTGAATCAGTGGGATCCGATTGGTGTCGCGGATCTGGTGGATGACGAGTACGACTGCTTGATCGCGCCGATACTGATCATGCTGGACGCTGGGGCGGACACGGCCGCGGTCAGTGAGTTCCTGTGGCATGAGCTGGAAAATCACTTCGGGTTGAATCCGTATCATCACCGCGACCATTACGGAGTCGATTCACTGGCGAACCGGCTTGTCGCGTGGTGGGCGGTGGTCAACTCCGGCGGGGACTGAGAATGTCGTGGAACGAAAACGGGAGGAGTCCGTTGGACTCCTCCCGTGAACGTGAACGGTTATCAGTGCGGCAGTTCCATGCCCTGGGCGAGCAGGGGCCAGGAATTGTGCAGCGCTTCTTCCCAGTACGGCCAGTAGTGGGTGCCGACGGGGTTGAATTGGTAGGTCGCCGGGATCTTCAGCGAGTCGAGGCGGTTCTTCAGGTTGTTCGTGCAGCCGTTGACCGCCGCCTCGATGATTACGCCGAGGCCGAGGTTGACCGCGCCGGACGGGCCGGGCGAGCTGCCGAGGTAGTAGTTGACGTCGTCCAGCACCGGGATGCCGCTGCCGCTGGAGACGTAGAGCAGGGTGCCGCGCAGCTTCTCCGCGTTGATGACCGGGTCGTTCTCGGCCCACAGCGGGCTGTCGTCCGGACCGTACATGTTCTTGGTGTCGCCGCCGGCCCAGGTCTCGGTGGCGAGCTTCACGAACTGCTTACCCGCGGGGTCGGCGATCTGCGCGCAACCGCTGTAGGCGGCGACGGTCTTGAACAGGCCGGGCTTGGCCTCGGCCAGCTGCAGCACCGACGTGCCGGAGGTGGACAGACCGGTCAGCGCGTTGAGCCCGGTGGATTGCAGCGTCTTGTCGAGCAGCGGGGGCAGCTCCTCGGTGAAGAACGTCTTCCACTTGTTCGTGCCGAGCGTCGGGTCGGGCTTGAGCCAGTCGGTGTAGTAGCTGCCGCGCCCACCGACCGGCTGGATGACGTTGACCGGCTTGTCGGACAGCCATTCCAGCGCGTTGGTCTGGGCCTGCCAGCTGGCGGTCCCGATGCCGCCGTCGAGGCCGTTGAGCATGTAGAGGTTCGGCGCGGGCTTGGACTCGTCGGCCGGGCGTTGCACGTCGACCTGGATTTCGGTGTTCATCGCGGCCGAGTACACCTTGAGGTGCCAGGTCCGTCCCGCCTTGTCGATGGACGTGACGGCCGACGGCTTCGGCGGCTCGGCCGAGGCCGCGGCGCCGAGCAGGCTCACGGACAACGTGGCGGCGAGTGCGATCACGGTGGTCCGCAACGCGGCGGTGGTGCGTAGTGCGGAAATCTTCATCGGACCTGCATCTATCTAGTACTCCCTTATCGGCTGTGCGTAGAACCGGCGCGCGGGCTGCCCCAATCTCCACACAGTGCGTCTTCCGCCGAGGCGAAACCGTTACATGCCAGCGCCGATCGGTGCTGGACTGTACCTCGGGATCCGGCCTCGGCGATGCCCGCCGGCCGACCCGCAGAGGCCGACCAGGACGCCTGAATCCTAACGGGCGCAAGCGAAGTCGGTCGAGGGGACATCGGTCCACCGAGTAGCCGACGTCACATTGTCGAGCGAAGGCACTTACCGGACTTAAGCAGAGCCTGCTGTCGGGCGGAATGGTCAGCGTAATCAAACCATCATAGTTTTCTAATCATATCCAAATGGTATATGTGCGTTAAGTCACGAGATCCTCGTGTATTCTGAAGTATGGCAAATAGCAAGCAATCGCATGTTGGTGAAAGTGTTTGCGAATTGGACACGGGCTGTTAACCGAATCTGGACTTGATCACGCATGTCGATCTTTCCGACTCTGATCTAGGAACCATTCGATGTAACCCGCTTGTGTGGTGGGTCCGCCCAGCTCCCGGTTAACTGAAGGTGGTCGGACTTGCTGTCACCCAAGGCTGGTGACGCGCCGAAGCCGAGTGGCGCTCAGGAGCCCTTTAGGTGCGGAATGGACGCAATTCCCGGTACACTTTCGACAAAAGAGCTATTGATTGGCTAATTTCAATTGGAAACCCTGATATGCACTGATCCGGTCGGGTTCATGATAGGAATCCGACGGTTGGGGGCGATAGTGACGTCACCGACCCGAAAAGTCTATACGTCGCGAACTGGTCAAGTGACCAACAAATGACGACGAGTGGTGAGCAATCTGCCGAAGGCAATGTGTGGGGAGAGATGGATGTGAGCGGTAACCCGTCGGGGCCGATGCGCGAACCAGTGCGCACGCGCCCAGTGCATACCCGACGGCCCAAGGCAGCGATCCTGCCGCGGCTGTTGGCGACGGCCGTGGAAGCCGACCCGGACGGCGTGGCCGTGCCGATGCCGGGCGCGGTGCTGCGCTATCGCGAGCTCGACGAGGTGTCGTCGCGGCTGGCGCGGCTGTTGATCGGGCGCGGGATCGGACCGGGGGATCTGGTCGCGGTGGCGGTCGCGTCGCCGATCGGGGCGGTGTCGGCGATGTGGGCGGTGGCGAAGACCGGGGCAGGCTTCGTCGTGGTCGACGCGAAGGCGTCGGCGGAGCGGGCCGAGTACCTGCTGTCGGATGTGCGGCCGGTGGTCGGCCTGACGGCGGGGATGCCGTGGCAGCTGAGCGCCTCGATCGAGTGGTTGATGGTCGACGACCCTGCGGTACGGCGCGAACTCGTACGGCTGTCGAGTGATCCGGTGACGTACGAGGACCGGTTGCGACCGATTCAAGAGGACGACATCGCGTATGTGACGGCCGGCTCGACGGGTGTCTTCGATGCCGTGCCGGTGACGCAGGCCGCGGTGGCCGCGATCGCCGAGCATGCACAGCGACGCCGGCTGCCGGAACCGCTCAGTGCGTTCTTCGCGACCCTGTTCCCGCGCTCGCCCAAGCCCGGGATAACGCTCTCCGAGTTGTTCGATGACGTCGCCGTGGCGTATCCGAACGCGACCGCGGTCAAGTTCGGTGCCGAGACACTGACCTACCGCGAACTGGATATCCGGGCAAACAGGTTGGCGCGCAAGCTGATCGCACTCGGCATCGGCCCGGAGCAGCTGGTGGCGGTGGCACTGCCTCGGTCGCTGGACCTGGTGGTCGCGTTGCTTGCGACGGTGAAGGCTGGTGGCGGCTATCTGCCGGTCGATCCGGCCTATCCGGCCGACCGGATCGCGTACCTGCTCGCCGACGCCGCGCCCGCGTGTGTGGTGACGGAGCCGGGGATCGCTCTGCCCACGGCGATGCCTTCGATCGAGGTGAATGGCGATCTGTCCGATCTCGACGCCTCGCCGGTCACCGACGCGGACCGAATCGCGGTGCTACGACCGGAAAACCTCGCGTATGTGATCTACACGTCCGGTTCGACCGGGCGACCCAAAGGGGTGCAGATTCCGCACCGCAATGTCGCGACGTTGTTCGCGAATACCCAGGCGCAGTTCGGCTTCGATCATCGTGATGTGTGGACGATGTTCCATTCGTATGCGTTCGACTTCTCGGTGTGGGAGCTGTGGGGGCCGCTATTGCACGGCGGCACGTTGGTGGTCGTGGACTACGAGACCTCTCGTGCCGCCGATCAATTCCTGGAGTTGCTGCGTAGCGAGCGGGTTACCGTGCTCAACCAGACTCCGTCGGCGTTCTATCAGCTGGCGGAAGCGGACCGTGCGGCGTCGGCGAGCTCCGACGCATTGTCGTTGCGGTACATCGTGTTCGGTGGCGAGGCGCTCGAGTTTCACCGGCTTGCTGACTGGCGAGCGCGGCACGGTGCGACGCAGCTGGTGAACATGTACGGCATCACCGAAACGACCGTTCATGCGACGAGCCATCGGGTTTCGGCGACCAACCGCAGTGTGGTCGGCACCACCATTCCTGGTTTGCAGATTTGGGTGTTGGATGACCGGTTGAAGCCGGTCCCGACGGGCGTGTCCGGTGAGATCTACCTCGCGGGTGCGCAATTGGCTCGCGGCTACCTCGGGCACGCGGGACTGACGGCTGCGCGGTTCGTGGCCAATCCTTTTGCGGGCGACGGTTCCCGCCTGTACCGCTCCGGCGATCTGGCCTCGTGGAATGCCGACGGCGATCTCGTCTACCTGGGGCGCGCCGATGATCAAGTGAAGGTGCGTGGCTTCCGCATCGAACTCGGTGAGATCGAGGCGGCTCTGCTCGCGCTGGACTCGGTTCGCCAAGTCGCCGTGGTGGTTCGCGAGGATGCTCCCGGTGACCAGCGGATCGTCGCGTATCTGGTCGGGCAGTCGGACGTGGCCGCACTGCGCACCGAGATGGCCAGGGCGCTGCCCGATTACATGGTTCCGTCGGCTTTCGTCGTCATCGATGCGATACCGCTGACCGCGCACGGCAAGTTGGACCGCAGGGCGCTACCTGCGCCGGTAGTCGACACCGCGGTGTTCCGTGCGCCGGAGACTTCCACCGAGGAGGCAGTCGCCGAGGTGTTCGCGACTGTGCTCGGCTTGGACCGAACGGGCTTGGACGACAACTTCTTTGCCCTCGGCGGCAATTCCCTGCTGGCCACGCAGGTGGCGGCGCGGCTCGGCGCGGTACTGGAGGCCAGAGTGTCGGCGCGGCTGCTGTTCATCGCGCCGACCGTGGCCGCGCTGGCTGCCGAGGTCGCGCGGCATCTGGGTGCGGGTGGTCGCCGGCCGTTGGTGGCCGTGCCGCGGCCGGAACGGATCCCGCTGTCGATGGCGCAGCAGCGGATGTGGTTTCTCAACCAATTCGACCGGGCTTCCGCGGTTTACAACATTCCCGTCGCAGTACGGCTGACCGGTGAGCTGGATGTTGCGGCGTTGCGCGGAGCCATCGCGGACGTGATCACGCGGCACGAGATCCTGCGCACGGTGTATCCGCGGCACAACGATGTTGCCTACCAATCGATCCTGCCCGCCTGGCCGATCGACCTGACGCCGGAACCAGTCGAGGCGGCCGATCTGCTGACGCGGATCGCCGAAGCCGCTTCCATTGGATTCGATGTAGCCGCCGAGATTCCGTTGCGGGCCAAGCTGTTCAGGGTAGGCACAGGGGAGGCGATCGAGCATGTGCTGGTGTTCGTCGCGCATCACATCTGCGCCGACGGCTGGTCGATGATGCCGTTGACCCGTGACGTGATGGTCGCGTACTCGGCCAGATCCACTGGTGTGGAGCCGGATTGGGCACCGATGCCGGTGCAGTACGCCGATTTCAGCATCTGGCAACGAGAAGTGCTCGGTGCCGAGACAGACCCGGACAGCCTGATCTCTCGACAGCTCGAATACTGGCGCAATGCACTGGCAGGACTCCCCGATGAATTGGAGCTGCCGTTCGATCGGTCTCGGCCACCGATGCGGTCGTTCGCCGGTGGGCGCGTGCGATTTTCGATCGACGATGAGGTGCAGCGAGGTCTGTCGGGCATCGCCCGCGCACACAATGCGACGCCGTTCATGGCGCTGCATGCCGCGTTCACGATATTCCTGGCCAGGTGGTCGGGCACAGACGACATCGCCGTCGGCACGGTGGTGGCAGGGCGTGGCGAGAGCGAACTCGACGCGGTGGTCGGCATGTTCGTCAACACCCTGGTATTGCGCACCCGGATTGCCGGGCAGGAGTACTTCGGTGCGCTGCTCGAGCGGACCCGCGAAGTCGATCTCCAAGCGTTCGAGCATGCCGATATCCCGTTCGAGCGGCTGGTGGAGTCGCTGAATCCGGATCGGTCGACGGCTCGGAATCCGTTGTTCCAGGTCGGGTTCGTCTTTCAAAATCTGCCGGACGCCACCTTCGAGTTGCCTGGATTGCAGGTCGCCGCAGTCGATTTCGAGGCAGACGTCGAGAAGTTCGACCTCTCGCTGGCGATACAGGAGACCGCCGCCGGCCTGACCGCGCAATTCTCCTATGCCCGAGACCTGTTCGACGAAGCCACGATCCAGGAGATGGCGGGCCGGTTCGCACGGCTGCTGGCGGACATCGTTGCGCGGCCGCAGCTGCCGGTGGGCGATCTCGCGCTGCTGGCCGGCGACGAGTACGCCGTGCTCACCCTGGTCCACCCGGCCGAGTCGATGGCGGGTGCGTTGATGCCTGAGCTGCTGCTTCGAGGTATGCGCTGGGGGAGAGACCGGATAGCGGTTCGTGACCAGGGCCGATCGATCACCTACGGCGAACTCGACGAACGCTCGTCACAGCTGGCCCGCTTCCTCATCGATCTCGGGGTCGGCCCGGAACGTATTGTCGCGCTGGCCTTCCCACGCTCCTACGCCATGCTCTCGGCCGTATTGGCGGTAACCAAGGCCGGCGGCGCGTACGTGCCGGTCGATCCGACGTATCCGGTGGATCGCGTGCGGCACATGGTGACCGATTCCTCGGCGGTGATCGGCCTGACCATCAGCGAGTACGTCGACCACCTACCCGACGACGTGACCTGGCTGATCCTCGATCACCCGGGGATCGAAGCAGCCTGCGCGCGCCGATCGGCGACTCCGATCACCGACGCGGACCGCATTTCCCCACTGCGGCTGCACAATCCGGCGTACCTGATCTACACCTCCGGGTCGACAGGCGTGCCGAAGGGCGTCACGGTTACCCATACCGGGCTGGCCGGCTTGATCGAGCACACGGTGGGTGCCTTGGCGCTTGAACCGCATCACCGACTGCTGCACTCGATTTCGCCGAGCTTCGACCCGGCGGCACTGGAGTGGCTCTGTACATTGTCGGTCGGCGCGACCTTGGTCGTCTTGCCGCCCGACGTGATCGGCGGGCCCGAATTCGCCTCGGTGCTGCGCGACGAGCAGGTGACGCATTGCAGCGCTACTCCGGCGGTGTTGAGCACCGTCGATCCGACCGGCGTGCCGACCGAGACGTTGCTGGTCGGCGGCGACGTCACGTCGCCGGAGCTGGTGGCCAAATGGCAGCCGGGTCGCCGATACATCAACGCTTACGGTCCGACCGAGGTCACCATCGCCGCGACCTTCGGCACACAGACCGCGGGCCGCGCGATCACCATCGGCGGGCCGGTGCGCGGCGTGTCCGCACTGGTGCTGGATCAGCGATTGCAACCGGTACCTCCCGGCGTCACCGGCGAGTTGTATTTGGCCGGAGGGACACTGGCTCGGGGCTACCAGGACCGTGCCGGTCTCACCGCAGGCAGGTTCATCGCGAATCCATGGGGCGAGCCAGGTGCTCGGATGTTCCGAACCGGCGACCTGGTGCGCTGGTGTACGTCGCCCGACGCTGCCGCGCCGGAGCTGACGTACGTGGGCCGTTCGGACTTCCAAGTGAAGATCCGCGGCTTCCGCATCGAACTCGGCGAAATCGACGCGGTACTCGGCGGTCATCCGGACATCGACTTCGCGGTCACGGTCGGACACGAAACCCACACCGAGGAAACGGTTCTGGTGTCGTACGTACGCCCGGTACTCGGCGGCAGTATCGATACAGACCGGCTCACCGGGCACGCCGAGCACAGCTTGCCCCGGCACATGGTGCCGTCCGCGATCGTGGTCCTCGACGAGATTCCGCTGACTCCGGTCGGCAAGCTCGACCGAAAAGCATTGCCGGAGCCGATCTTCGAAGCAGCCGCCTTCCGCGAACCGGCCACGCCGACCGAAGAGCTCGTCGCGTCGGTGTTCGCGGAGGTACTCGGGGTCGAGCGCATCGGTGCCGACGACGACTTCTTTGCCCGCGGCGGCACCTCGCTGCTCACCCTTACGCTCCAACACGCGCTGTCGGCCCGCCTCGGTGTCGAACTGCCGGTCGCCACGCTGTTCAGCGCCTCCACCGTGCGCAGCCTCGCCGCGCGCATCGCAGGCGCGGAGGCACCCACGCACAACCTCGCGACGATCACTGCCGATGCCGTACTCGGACCGGAGATTTCGACCGCCGACCTCGCACCGACCTGCCAGCGCCCGACGCGCGACGTGCTGTTGACCGGCGCCACCGGCTTCGTCGGCGCTTACCTGCTGCGGGAACTCCTGGACCGAACCGACGCCGTCGTCTGGTGCCTGGTTCGTGCCGACAGTACGCAGGCGGCGCGCGACCGAATCTACGAAACTTTGCAGCGCTACCAGCTGTGGAGCGACATCCCCGAGGCCCGAATCATCCCCGTGCCAGGCGATCTCGCTGAACCCTCGCTCGGTCTGTCCGACACCTACCACGCATGGCTGGCCGACCGAATCGACGTCATCTACCACAACGGTGCCCAGGTCAATCACCTCGAGCCGTACCCCCGGCTACGCGCCGCCAATGTCGAGGGAACCCGAGAGGTGTTGCGCCTGGCGACAACTCGACGGATCAAACCCGTCCACTTCGTCTCCACCATCAACACCGTGATCTCCACCGTGCACCCCGATACCCCGGTCGACGAGACCACCCGCATCACCGCCGACGAACTGCCCGCACAGGGCTACATCACCAGCAAATGGGTTGCAGAGCAACTGGTCCTACAGGCCGCCGAACGCGGCGTGCCCACCCGCATCTACCGCCCGGGACTTGTCTCCGGAGACCTACAGGTCGGTGTCAACAGCGCCGACGACTCCTTCTGGAACATGATCCGTGCGGCCGTGATCCTCGGCATGGCCCCCGAGGTCGGCGACGCGACCATCTCCCTCGCCCCGGTGACCTACGTGGCCCGCGCCATCGTCGAGATCTCCCTCGGCCAAGCGACCGCCACCGCATACCACCTGGTCAACCAAACCCCCCTGCCGATCCGCGACATCTTCACCTGCCTACGCAAACACGGCCTACCCATCGAAACCGAACCCCTCGAAACCATCCAGATCCGCCTCGCCGACGAGGCCAACATCCGCTACCTCGCCGGCGACGACTCCCTGGTCCGCGCCGCTCTCCTCGGCAGCAACTACACCGGCGGCACCACAAACCCGAACATCAACAGCACCAACACAACCCAAGCCCTCACCGGCAGCGCAATCACCTGCCTACCGATCGACGAGAGCGTCCTCGACACCTATATCCGCGCCTTCATGCAGTCGGGTTTCCTACCCACCCCCATCGGGAGCGCCAACGAATAGCGTTGTGCCAGTGGATCAATCCACGGCGCGGAGGTTTTCGATCTGCTGGCGGAGGTGATCGAGGAGTTTGTCGGGGTCGTCGAAGTCCGCGGGGTCGATGGGGGTGCCGAAGTGGATGGTGACTTGCTGGTGGCGGTCGAAGGCGGGGGCGGTGCCGCGGGTGCGGCGCATGGGGAGGACTCGGTCGGTGCCGGTGGTGCCGACGGGGATGATCGGGACTCCGGTGGACATCGCTAGTTTCGCGACGCCGGGTTTGTAGGGTTCGTGGTCGCCGGGGGCGACGAGGCGGCCTTCGGGGTAGATGAGCAGGACGCCGTTGTGCCGGAGGATCTGTTCGGCCTGGGTCAGCGCGGATTGGCCGGACTCGCTGTTGCGGCGCAACACCGGGATCTGGCCGAGTCGGCGGACCAGCCAGCCGACCACCGGCCAGGACCACAGTTCGGCCATGGCGATGGCGATGGCTCGTCGCCGCAGGGCGCCCCACAGGAAGACCGCGTCCAGCATCGAGATGTGGTTGCTGGCCACGATCACCGGGCCGGTCTTCGGCACCGCCTCGCGGCCGATCACGGTGACGTGCACGAAGTTCGACCAGGCGAGTGCGCGTAGTACGCGCCGTACCAGCTTGGTGGTCAGCCACGCGCGCTTGCCCAGCCCCTTCGGCCGCCGTGCCGATTCCTCGTTCATCGTTCCCCCGCACTGTCCGGCCGGCTCGGTTTTCCAACCCTCGATTCAGGTTACCGACACCGATCCGCCCATTCTTATCGCGACATAGCGGTGCAAGGGCTGTGCAATCGGCGGGGATCACAGTGGGCGTATGCGAAGCAATGCGGTGGGATCGATGGAATTCGAGACCGGGTCGGTGTGGTCGAGTGACGGCACGCCGATCGGGTACCGGCGGATCGGGCGGGGGCCGGGCGTGATCCTGGTCCACGGCGCGATGATGACGGGGCGGCTGTTCGACGGGCTCGCCCGTGCGCTGGCCCGGGACTTCACGGTTTATGCGCCGGATCGGCGCGGGCGGGGCATGAGCGGCACCGTCGGGCCGAATTATGGGATCGAGGCGGAGATCGAGGATCTGGCCGCGGTGCTGCGGGAGACCGGGGCGCGGAATGTGTTCGGGCTCAGTTCGGGGGCGGTGATCGCGTTGCGGTCGGCGTTGGCGTTGCCGCAGATCACGAAGCTCGCGTTGTATGAGCCACCGCTTGTGGTCGGCGGTGTGTCGCCGCTGACCTGGGCGCCGCGGTTCGAGCGGGAGCTGGACGAAGGGCGGATCGCTGCCGCTTTAGTGACGATTCTCAAGGGCACCGGGGATGTGCGGAGCTTCACGTCGCTGCCCCGGTTCGTCTTGCGGCCGCTGACTGCGTTGATGTTGCGGCTCGACCCCGGCGCCGGGATGCCGGTGCGAAATCTGGTGCCAACCGGACGCCAGGACGTGCAGATCGTGCGCAGTGCCGGGGTTCGCTGGGCGGAAGTGGGCGAACTGCGTTGCGACACACTGCTACTCGGCGGCAGCAAAAGCATCGGCTATTTGAAGCCTGCGCTGGAACGGTTGCACACCGTTCTGCCGGATGCCGGTTATGTCACGCTGCCCGGTGTCGGGCATACCGCCGCCTTCACCGACGAGCAGCCCGAGCTGGTCGCGGCGGAGTTGCGGCGCTTCTTCGGCTGATTCGCGCCCTCGGCGCGCTGCCGTTGGGTCCGACCGGCAAGGTCGACCGGCTCCGGGCGTTACCTGCGAGCGCCTGGATCAGCCGAGAACGTCAGATCGAAACTGACGGAACTGCCGCGCCGGGACCTGGCAGCACATCGATATCACCCGCGTGCATCGGCTCACCGCAGTGGGCACAGCGCAGGTCCACCCGGCTGATCTCACCGCACGCGTGATGGCGATAGAGCACCGGCGGCCCGGCTTCACCCGCGCGCCACTTGTCGCCCCAACCGACCATCACCATGAGCACATCGATCAGCTCGGTGCCCTTCTCGGTCAGCCTGTACTCGTACCGCGGTCGCTGGTCATAGGCCTTGCGCTCCAGCACGCCGTGCTCGACGAGATGATTCAACCGCTCGGTCAGGACCTTGCGGGAGATGCCGAGGTCGGCCTGGAGTTGCTCGAACCGGGTGAATCCGACCCACACGTCCCGCAGGATCAACGGTGACCACGGCTCGCCGATGACATCGAGGGTGCGCGCGATCGAGCAGGCCATCTCACCGAAGTTCGTCCGTTGCATGGAACCAGTCTAGCCATCTGAGTTCCCTTAGGGAACTTTGATCGTGATGCGTGCATCACTGCCGTCAGGGCAGATCTTCCAGTGCGGCGCGAATGGCGTCGAGGAACCAGGCCTGGGCGGCGCTGCGGCCAGGCGTGCGGCGGGTGTAGGCGGCGACCTCGGCCGGTTCGATCGGCCATGGCAGCTCGAAGGTGCGGACGGGATGCGTGCGGGCCAATGCGCGGGCGATGCGCAGCGGGACGATGGCGACGAGTTCGCTGTCCTGCACCACGTACGGCAGCGTGGCGAAGCGGGTGACCCGGACCGCGATGTTTCCCTCCAGGCCGTGGGTGCGCAGGGCGCGCCGGGGTGCGGGATGGCCGGTGGTTCCGTCGACGACGATCAGGCGCTCGGCCCGGAGTTCGGCCTCGGTCGGTGTGCCGGCGCTGAGCCGGGGGTGGTGGGCGGCGGCCATGCCCGCGTACCCCTCGGTGAACAGCGGTATCCGGTTGAGCCGGACCGAATCCAGGATCGGACTGGCCACGATCGCGTCGACCCGGCCGCGGGTGAGTTCGTCTGTGGCGGTGTCGATGTCGAACGCGTGCACCTGGAGCGTCGCGGCGGGCGCGCGGACGGCGAGTTCGGCGAGGATCAGCGGCAGCGAGTTGACCTCGCCGAGATCGGACAGGCCGATGGAGAAGCTGACCGGTCCCGTAGCATCGAATTGGGTTGCGGCGCCGATGGTTACGTCGAGTTGTTCGATGGCGGTGCGCAGCGGGGGATAGAGTCGCTCGGCCTCCGAACTCGGTACCAGACCGCCGGGGCCGCGGACGAAGAGTTCGTCGCCGAGTCGTCGGCGCAGCTTGCCGAGTCCGTAGCTGACCGTGGGCTGGGTGACGCCGAGGACGTCGGCCGCCGCCGTCACGCTCCGCGTCTCGTAGAGCAGGACGAAGGTCCGGATGAGGTTCAGGTCGAATTCGGCGCCCATAGATCTCCTCTATATGCAGATCGAAAAAGATCTATTGGATTTCTGCTGTGGGTGATCGTAGCGTGATGACACTCACGCATCGCACTCGGGAATGAACGCCACCATGAACATGCTGCTGTCCTGGTCAGTCGCGCTTTCGGCGCGCATGCGGTGGGTTCGCTGATGGTGGCGGGCGGGCTGTTCGACGGGGTGCTCGCGGCGGGTCCGGTCGCGGAGTTGGTCGGCGATCGGGCCTGGGTGCAGGCGATGCTCGATTTCGAGTCGGCACTCGCGGCTGCTTCGGCTATGTCGGGTGTCATTCCGGAAGCGGCCGCGGCCGCAATCGAAAAGTGCTGCCGGGCGGAGCTTTACGACATCGCCGCGCTCGCCGCCGACGCGGTGCGGATCGGCAATCCGGCCGGGCCGCTGGTGCGCGCGCTGACCGCGCGGGTCGTGCCCGAAGCCGCCGCCTATGTGCATCTGGGCGCGACCAGCCAGGATGTCATCGATACCGCCGCGATGCTGTTGAGCGCGCGGGCGCTGGCCGCGTTGCGCACCGACCTGCACGTCTGCGCAACGCGGCTGGCGCAGCTGGCCGAGGAACACGCAGGCACGGTGATGGTCGGGCGCAGCCTGCTCCAGCAGGCGCTGCCGGTGACGTTCGGGCTTACCGCGGCCGGCTGGCTCGGCGGGGTGCTCGCGGCATTGGACAGCGTGGACCTGATTCGCCGGGAACGGCTCGCGGTGCAGTTCGGCGGTGCCGTCGGAACGCTGGCAGCCCTGCGCGGCAAGGGGATTCCCGTGTTGGGTGAGCTTGCGCGCCGGCTCGATCTGGCTGAGCCGACGCTGGCCTGGCATACCGAGCGCAGTCGGATCGCGGAGGTCGCCGGGGTGCTCGGGCAGGCGTGTGGGACGGTCGCGAAGATCGCACGCGACATCACGTTGCTCGCGCAGACCGAGGTCGCCGAGGTGCGCGAGCAGGGGCCGCCGGGCGGCGGTGGTTCCTCGACGATGCCGCACAAGCAGAATCCCGTGGCCGCCGTCCTGGCCGCCGGTTCGGCCGCTCAGGCGCCCGGGCTGGTCGCCAACCTGCTGGCCGCGGGTGTGCACGAACATCAGCGGGCGGCCGGCGCTTGGCATGCCGAGTGGCGGCCGCTCACCGAGCTGCTGCGCAGTACCGGTTCGGCGGTGCACTGGTTGCGGGTGTGTCTGGAACGTCTTCAGGTTGATCCAGTTCGTATGCGCGACAACCTCGATAGCGCGGGTGGGCTGCTCGTGGTCGAGCATGTGGCCATCGAGTTGGTGTCCGCCGCTGGAGGAG
Organism: Nocardia sp. NPDC051756; assembly: GCF_040681495.1. Classification (NCBI taxonomy): domain Bacteria; kingdom Bacillati; phylum Actinomycetota; class Actinomycetes; order Mycobacteriales; family Nocardiaceae; genus Nocardia; species Nocardia sp. NPDC051756. The sequence continues at coordinate 90,368 of NZ_JBFAYV010000004.1, forward strand.
TGGTGGGCAGGCAGGAGGCAACCGATCTGATCGCGGCCTGTTGCCTGCGGGCCTCGTCGGGCGATCTCGCCGATCTGCTGGCCGCGGACTCGACGATCGGAAAGTTCTTGAACCGCAACCAGATCGAGGATCTGCTCGATCCGGCAAGCTATCTGGGTTCGGCGGAGGAGTTCGTCCGGCGCGCACTGCGCGATTGGCAGTCACGGTTATAGGCATTCGCGAATGAGTCACGGTCGCAATAAATCTCGCAGTTGAAGGTAACCGAAGGGGTTCGATCCATGGTCAAGACCGCATGGGGTCTGACGGCGGCAATGGTCATGGTGCTGCTGAGCGGGCCGGTCGCGTCCGCGGCGCCGGGCCCGCGCGACGTTCCGAACGTGACCTACGCGTCCGTCGATGGTCGAGATCTGAAGCTGGATCTGTATTTGCCGGCGGCCGGCGCCGAGCCCGCGCCGGTGGTCGTCTACATATTCGGTGGCGGCTGGCAGGTGGGCAGGCGGGACGACTATGGCGTTCCGATGCCGTGGGATCTCGGTCAAGCAAGCAAGTTCGAGGATTTGACCAAGGCCGGCTACGCGGTGGCCGCGGTGGATTACCGGTACTCCACGCAAGCCCCGTGGCCTGCGCAGATCTATGACGTGAAGTCGTCGGTGCGGTGGCTGCGGGCCAATGCCGCGACCTACGGCCTCGATCCCGAACGGATTGCCGCACTGGGTGAATCGGCCGGTGGACATCTTGCGGCGATGCTCGGCACGTCCGGTGATGTCGGCGGGTTGGAGGGCGACGAGGGGGTGACCGGGTACTCGAGCCGGGTGCAAGCGGCGGTCAGCTGGTTCGGCGCGACAGACCTGCTCACGATGGATCAGCAAGCGCCCAAGGATGGGTTGAGCCTGCCCCACGACGCTGCGGCGTCGCCCGAAGGTGTACTGCTCGGCGGCTGCGCTCCCTCGGCCTGCCCGGATCGCGCGCGCAATGCCAGTCCGGTCAGCTATGTCACCCCTGACGACCCGCCCACCCTCTTTCAACACGGCAAGTACGACCACGTAGTTCCTTTCGGGCAGAGCCTGGAGCTACAGGCCGCGCTGGACGCGGTGGGTGTGCCGACCGAGCTGCACGGCTACGACGCCGACCACGTGTTCGTCGGCACGGTCTCGCCCTTCGAGATCCGCCGCACGCTGATCGACTTCCTGAATCGCTACCTGCGCAAGAACTAACCCCTCTTGATCTGTCTGGGACAGTGAACTAGCATTGCGTTCGGTACTCAAATATCGACGCAATGCGACAAGTCGGCGTCGCTTCTTCAGCGGTGCGAGCCCGGGAATCTTGGCGAACAACCGTGCTACTGCACCGTGGAGGTGTGTTCGGGTATGGACAACGTTGTCACAGAAGTCTTTTCGGCGGCGACGGACCCTGTCGCGCCGCAGCACGAGGTGGTGATCATCGGCGGTGGGTTCGGTGGTCTGGGCGTCGCCATCAGCCTGAAGCAGGCGGGGATCGATGATTTCGTGATCATCGAGCGGTCCGACGATATCGGCGGCACCTGGTACAACAACCAGTACCCCGATGTGGCCGTGGATGTTCCGGGGATCGTCTATCAGTTCTCGTTCGAGAAGAACCCCTACTGGTCGCGCACCTTCCCGAAGGGGGGCGAGGTCAAGGCGTATATCGATCACTGCGCGGACAAGTACGGGCTGCGGCCGCATCTGCGGCTCGGCACCGAGATCATGGCCAGGGGTTGGGACGAGGACAATCATCTGTGGCGGTTGACCACCGCGACCGGCACAGAGATCACCGCGCGGTATGTGGTCACCGCGCTGGGTGCGTTCGTGGAGCCGAAGAAGCTCGACATCAAGGGCCTGGACAGCTTCGCGGGCAAGGTGATTCGGACGCAGAAGTGGGATCACGCCTACGATCTCACGGGCAAGCGGGTCGCGGTGATCGGCACCGGTGCCACCTCGGTGCAGATGATTCCGCAAGTCGCCTTGGCGGCAGGGCATTTGGATGTTTACCAGCGTCGCCCGATCTGGGTGTTCGCCAAGCCGGACTTCCGGATTCCGCGGGCCGCTCAGCTGGCGTTGAAGTATGTGCCCGGGCTGCAATCGGGTATCCGGGCGGTGGCCGCGGGTGCGGTCGAGGTCGGGTTGGTCGCGATCACCGTGTACGGCAACAGGTTGGAGCCGGTCACCAAGACTGTTGCCTGGGCCACCACGAGATTCCTGCATATGCAGGTGAAAGATCCGCAGCTGCGGGCGAAGCTGACGCCGGAGTACGGGTTCGGTTGCAAGCGGCCGAGTGTCTCGAATATCTACTACAAGACTTTCACCCGCGACAACGTCGAGCTGATCACCGACGGGATCGCGGAGGTCACCCCGACCGGCATCGTCGACGTGCACGGTCTGCATCGGGAGATCGATGTGCTGGTGCTCGCGACCGGGTTCGAAATGTCGCAGAGCCCAACCGTTTTCCGGGAGCGGCCGGTCACCGGGCGGGACGGGTTCGACCTCGCTGAGTTCTATCAGAACGAGCGCGCGAAGGCGTACGAGGGAATCAGCATGCCCGAGTTGCCGAATACGTTCATGGTGTTCGGGCCGTATGCCTGGAGCGGTAGTTCGTGGCATGTGATGGTGGAGAACGTTGCGCGGCATACGGTTCGGGTGATCACCGAGGCCAAGCGGCGCGGTGCTACCGCGGTGTCGGTGAAACCGGAGGCCAATGATCGGTTCTACGACTTCATTCGGCCGCGGTCGGCGAACACCGTGATCCACGGGCGGGCCTGTGCGAACGCCAACACCTATTACCTCGATCACCACGGGGACATGTCGTTCCTGCGTCCGACCACCGCCTATCAGGCGACCAAGGCCAGCAAGACCTTTGCGCTGGACGACTACAGCTATCAGCAGCTCGCTCTGCCTGCCGCGACCAGTAACGGAAGGCGTCGGGCAGCCAGGAAGGCGCAACGATGACCGAGGCAGCCGACGGTGGCGAGATCTACTCTGGCGCAGGCGAATCCGCAGTGCCGGGTCTCGCCTCTGTGGGTTCGCTGCAAGTCGTGCGGGCGAATACCGCGGGGCGGATGACGCGGATCGTCAATCCGGTGCTGCGCTGGACTGTTCGCGTCGGAATCGATTTGGCGTTACAGCCGGTGCTGCGTGGCTGGGTCGCGCCGCGACGGCTCTTCGCGGTGACCAGTTACACCGATGCGCCTGCGGCACTGCTGCTTCCGCCGCGCGGCACGCGCCGGCGGCCGGTGCGGTTCGACGGGTTTCGGGCGGAATGGGTGTGGCATCGCGAGACGGCCTCGGTGCTGGATGCGAAGGGCGCCGCGATCCTGTACTTCCACGGTGGCGCGTTCATGTGCTGTGGTCTCAACACTCACCGACGTCTGGTCGCCAAGATCGGGCAGGCCAGCGGGTTGCCGGTATTCAGCGTCGATTACCGGCAACTGCCCAAGGCTACGTTTCCGGAGACGGTCGATGACTGTGTCACCGCCTATCGGTACCTGCTCGACGAAGGATTTCCCGCCGAACGGATCATCCTGTCCGGTGACTCGGCCGGCGGCTGCCTCACCTTCAGCACCGCGCTCGCCATCCGGGACCGGGGGCTGCCCACGCCGGCCGGCCTCGCCGCCCTCTCCCCGGTCGCGGATATGGACAGCTCGGCCCGGCACGCGCACCCGAATCGGCATCTCGACCCGGCGCTGTCCAACGCCGTCGGCGAGGTGGTTTTCGGCCTCGGGTACGCGGTCGACGGCAAGCTCGATCCGGCGTGGTCGCCGGTCAATCACGACTTCACCGGGCTGCCGCCGGTGCTGATCCAGGTCGGGTCCACGGAATCGTTGCTGCCCGACTGTGAAGCGCTGGCCCGGCGCTGTGCGGAGGCGAATGTCGAATGCCTGCTACAGATTTGGGATCGTGCGCCGCATGTTTTCCAGGCTGGTTCCGATGTACTGCCCGACGCGCGTCAGGCTATTCGGGAGATTGCTGCGTTCAACCGGCGGACGGTAGCTGTTCGGTAGTTTCTCGATGTCCTAAAAGGTGGGTTATTTGACCTTGCAGTCATCTCTTGGTGGGGCGACGATGAGGTATGGCCATTCGGAAGGTGCTCATCGTCTGCTTCGACGGCGTGCAAAGCCTCGATGTGACGGGGCCGCTCGAGGCGTTCACCGGGGCGAATACCGCGCGAGCGGCGCAAGGGCTCGGACCGGCCTACACGATCACCACGGCGAGCCTGGGTGGGCAGCCGGTGCGCACGTCGAGTGGTTTGCTGATCGTTCCCGAAACCGATCTGGACTGTGTCGAGGATCCGGATGTCTTGCTCGTACCCGGCGGGTTGGGCGGTGCGCAGCGCGACCCGCGGCTGGTGGCGTGGGTGCGGGAGAATGCCGCGCGGGCGCGGCAGATCGTTTCGGTGTGCACGGGTGCGTTCCTGCTCGCCGAGGCGGGGCTGCTGGCGGGGTGTCGGGTGACAACGCACTGGGCGCATTGTGCCGCGCTGGCTGAGCGTTTTCCCGACGTTCAGGTGCTGACCGAGCCGATTTTCGTTCAAGACGGCCTGATTTCGACCTCCGCGGGTGTCACCGCGGGTATCGACCTCGCGTTGGCCATTGTCGAAGACCACCTCGGCCGGGATACGGCGTTGGCGGTTGCCCGGCACCTGGTGGTGTTTCTGCGGCGGCCCGGGGGACAAGCTCAATTCAGCGTGCAGCTCGCTACCCAGATGGCCCAGCGCGAACCGGTGCGCGAGGTGCAGCAGTGGGTGGCCGAGCATCCGAATTCCGACCTGTCGGTCGAGGCGCTCGCCCAGCGGGCGAGTTTGTCGCCGCGGCAGTTCACCCGGGCGTTTTCGGCCGAGGTGGGCATGCCGCCGGGACGTTATGTGGATCGGATTCGCCTGGAGGCCGCGCGCCGCCAGCTCGAGGACACCAATCACAGCATCGAGGAAATCGCCGACGACTGCGGATACGGCACGACGGAGGCGATGCGGCGCGCGTTCCTGCGCATAGTCGGCGTCGCGCCCGCCGAATACCGGCGACGTTTCCAACCGAGTTTCGTACCTTCTCTAGGAGAATCATGAAGATCGCGATCCTGCTGTTCGATCGTTTCACCGCCCTGGATGCCGTCGGGCCCTATGACGTGCTCAGCCGCCTGCCCGGGGCCGAGGTCGTCTTCGTCGGGGAGTCCGTCGGTCCCGTTCGCAACGATGCCGGCAGCCTCCAACTGGTCGTCGACGCCGAGCTGACCGAGGTGCTCGACCCCGACGTCGTGCTCGTCCCCGGCGGCCCCGGCCAGACCGCGCATATGTCCGACGGACCTGTCCACCAATGGCTACGGCTGGTAGACGAAACCAGCACCTGGACAACCTCGGTCTGCACCGGCTCGCTTATCCTCGCCGCCGCCGGACTGCTCACCGGCCGCCGAGCGACCTCCCATTGGCTCGCCCTCGACAAGTTGACGAATTTCGGCGCGATCCCCGTCAGCGAACGCGTAGTCCACGACGGCAAATACGTAACCGCCGCCGGCGTCTCCGCAGGCATCGACATGGCCCTCACCCTCGCCGGAATAATCGCCGGCGACGAAATCGCCCAATCCATCCAACTCCTAGCCGAATACGACCCCCAACCCCCCTACAACGCAGGCTCCCCCACCACCGCCCCCACCGAACTGGTAACCCGCCTCCGCGAATCCAGCCGGCACCGGGAGCAGCAGGCGTCCTGATCGAAAGATCGCTTCGCGTAGGCGATTTCATCCGATCGATGTTATGGATTTATAACATGCATATGGTGGAACGGATCTGTAACATGGTGTGCCGGTCCGATAGTATCGGTTGGCGGATATTCCCTGATAGGTAGCATCTTGCGTCTAAAATTTGCTCAAGTCGGCGAGTCTTCAAATGATCGCTAATGTTATGGAGCTATGACATGAGATTCATGTGATGGTACCGTAACGTCATGACGCAACCTCGGACGCGACGCCAGCTGGTTCAGCTCGGCGCGGCGTTGCGTAAGGCTCGCGTCGATGCGGGGCTGACGCAGGATCAGCTGGGCGAGTTGGCGGGGGTCTCTCGTCAACTGGTGAGCCGTGTGGAGACCGGTAGCGCGCGCGGAGAAATCGGGCGTGTCATCGAGATCGCCAGTGCGCTAGGGCTGCAACTGGTCGCTGTGCCCATGTCACATCGCGGCACCGCATCGCGTGATCAACAGGCGATTCAGGATGTATTCGCGCGGATCCAGCAAGGTGGGTCGCTGTCGAACCCGCCTGAGCCGGAGTCCCATGAGTGATTTGGTCGTGATCCTCAACGGGGTGCTGATCGGGGCCGTCACGCATGCCGGTGGGCGGCCCCGCTTCACCTACGCCGACGACTATGCCGCCAACCTCGATGCCACCCCGTTGTCGTTGTCGATGCCTCCGGCGGTCGGACGAACGTACGACCATCGCATCACTGCGCCGTGGCTGATGAACCTGCTGCCCGATGACGCCAACGTGCGTGAACGTCTGGCTCGTGAGTTCGACGTGTCTCCGCGCAGCGCGACTGCGTTGCTCGAACACGTCGGTCGCGACTGTGCCGGCGCCGTGCAACTCGCAGCCCCCGAGGACGTCGAGGATGTGCTGACTCGACCCGGCAGCTTGGAGGAAGTCACCGATGTGCAGATCGGTGAGCGGCTACGCGGGCTGCGGAGCATGCCGGCACAGTGGACGCAGTCCTGCGAGCGCTGGAGTTTGGCAGGAGCGCAATCCAAGTTCGCCGTCGTGCGTTCTGCGGACAGCTGGGCATATGCGCACGGCAACGCTGCCAGCACGCACATCATCAAACCGGGAATCGAACGCTTTCCGGGGCAGGCGTTCAATGAGCATCTGTGCTTGCGCGCGCTGGAGGCAGTGGGGATCGTCGCAGCAGCGTCTGAATTCATCGAGTTCGATGGCGTCGCTGCGATTGTCGTCGAACGGTACGACCGATTGCGCGTTGCCGATGGCGGGGTGCTCCGACTGCATCAGGAGGACATGTGCCAGGCGTTGTCGGTGTCGCCTGACCGCAAATATGCCGCTGAAGGCGGGCCTTCGGCCACTGTGATCGCAGGTCTTCTGGCACGCGAGGCCAGCCAGCGAGATGTCGACCGATTCACCGATGTTGTTGTCGCCCAATACTTACTCGGCGCTCCGGATGCCCACGCCAAGAACTACTCGGTGATCCTCAACGGAATCGACATCACCTTCGCACCTATATACGACGTAGCAAGTTCACTGCCATACGATCCCGAACGGGGATCGGATCTGAGTCGAGTGGCGATGCCGATCGATGGTCGGTCGAAGTTCGGCGAAGTCACCTTGCATCACGTCGAGAAGTTCGCCCGAAAGGCGGGCACGGATCCCGATCGACTCGTCGCGCGGACTCGGGAGATCGCCGTCGGACTGCCTACAGCGCTGGCCGAAGCCGATCGTGGCATCACCGACCCCGCGCTGGCGGATTTGCGTGCGCGGCTTGTCGACACCGTGGCCGGACACTGCGCCACCATCGAAACATAGTCGACACAAGGGTGATCCTCGCGGATCTGCCGACGACCTGTCTCAATCTCGAGGGGATGAGTTGTTGCGGGTAGCGAGATGGGTTGTTGCGGTTTGGGCGTGGGTGGTGCCTTCTAGGGCTTGGGCTTGTTGGAGTCGGGTGTTGATGGTGCGGGATAGGGTGAGGGCTTCGGTGAACAGGGTGAGGGCTTCGGTGGGGTTGCCGGTGGAGAGCAGGATCTTTGCGGTGTTGATCAGGGATTCGGCTTCTTTGAAGCGGTAACCGATCTTTCGGTACATGGCTAGGGCTTGCCGGGAGAGTTCGGTGGCCTGGTCGTGGTTTCCGGTTTCTCGGTATACGGCGCTCAGGTTGGTGAGGGCGTCGGCTTCGCCGAGGCGGAAACCGGTCTGGCGGAATTGGGTCAGGGCCTGCTGGGAGAGGCGGGCGGACTGCTCGAAGTCGTTGGTTGCGCGATAGACAGTGGCGAGGCTGTTGAGGATGTTGGCTTCGCCGATGCGGTGGCCGTTTGCCCGGATCAGGGACAAGGCCTGCTGGATGAGGTCGATGGCCTGCTCGTGGTGGCCGGTGTCTCGGCGCACCAGGCCGAGGTTGACGAGGGCGTTGGATTCGCCGATGCGGTGGCCGATCTCGTGGAACAAGGTCGCGGCGCGGAGGAACAGGTCGGCGGCCTGCCGGTAATCCCCGGTCTCGCGGCGCACGCTGCCGAGGAAGGAGAGGGCTTTGCCTTCGCCGAGCGGGTGGCCGATTTCCTGGAACAAGGTCAAGGCTTGTTGGAGGAGGTGGGCGGCTTGTTCGTAGTCGCCGTTGTCTCGGCGCACGCCGCCCAGGTTGGTGAGGGCGTTGGCTTCGCCGAAGGGAGAGCCGGTCTCCCGGAACAGGTTCAGAGCTTGCTGAAGTAGATCTGCGGCTTGTTCGTAGTCGCCGTTGTCTCGGCACACCCCACCTAGGTTTGCGAGCGTGTTGGCTTCACCGAAGCGGGAGTCGTTCTCCTGGAACAGGTTTAGTGCCTGATACAGGAATTCGGTCGCTTGGTCGTAGTTCCCGGTTTGCCAATGCACGTTGCCGAGGTTGCGGAGTGTGGTGGCTTCACCGAAGCGGAAGTTCTTCTCCCGGTATAGGTTTAGTGCTTGCTGGAGGAGGTCGGTGGCTTGGTCGTAGTTTCCGGTCTGCCATTGCAGGATGCCGAGATTGGTGCGCGCGTTGGCTCGGCGGAGGGGGTCGCCCAAGTGGTCCGCGGCCTCGACGGCGCGCTGGTGCAACTGCCGCGCCGAGGGCCACGGTCCTTCGCGCTCCAGTAGTTCCGCCAATACCTCGGTCAGTCGGACCATCCGCGCCGGATCGTGGTCGGCGGTGTATTCGACGCAGGCCAGCAGATTGGCTCGCTCGATTCGCATCCACGCCAGCGCATTTCGTTCGTTGTCGAACTTCTGCACGATCGGGCCGGCCTGGACGGAGATGCGGTCGCGGTCGGCGGGGTGATGTCTGCGCGTCAGCCATTGGTCCGCGGCAGCGGTGGTGCGCTGGTAGTAGTCGAGCAGTCGAAGCACCGGCTCGGTGACGTCGCTGGAGGACGCGACGGCGAGGGCGCGCGCGTATTCGCGCACCAGGTCGTGCAGGCGATACCGGCCGGGTGTGGTCTCTTCGACGAGGTGGTCGGTGTAGAGAGCGTCTAGTTCGGCGCGTGCCTCGACGAGGGAGATGTCGTTCAGCGCGGCGACGGCGTAGGCGTCGAAATCTGGCCCGGGGTGCAGGCCCAGCCTGCGGAAGAGTTGTTGTCCTTCGGGTGGCAGGCTCTCATAGGAGGCGGTGAATGCGGCGCGGACTGCGCGCTGGCCGGCGTTGAGTTCGTCGAGTCGGTTTCGGGCGGTGCGGAATTCGTCGGCGAGGCCGGTGAGGGTCCAGGCGGGGTGGTGCGCGAGCCGCCCCGCGAGTAGCACGATCGCCAGCGGCAGGTACCCGCACAGTTGGACGATTTCGGCGACCGCCGTGATGTCGTCGCCTTGCGGTTTCCGTTGGGCCAACCGGCAGAACAGGTCTGCCGCCTTGTCGGGGTCGAGGGTGTCCAGGGGGAGTGGGAGGGCGTCGTCGAGGGCGATGAGTCGGCGGCGGCTGGTGATCAGGGTGAGGCAGTCGGGTCCGGTGGGGAGCAGTGGTTCGATCTGGTCGTGGTCTCGGGCGTCGTCGAGGATCAGCAGGATTCGTTTGGTGGCGACGCGGTCGCGCCACAGGTCGCGGCGGGCTTCGAGGGTGTCCGGGATGTGGGTTGGTGCGATGCCGAGGCCGGTGAGCAGGGTGGCCAGCACCTCGGTGGGATCGGCGGGTGTCTGTCCGGGAGTGTGTGAGTTGAGTTCGACGAAGAATCTGCCGTCGGGAAATGTCTCCGTCAGCAGATGCGCTGCTCGGGTGACCAGCGTGGTTTTGCCGACGCCGGGCATGCCGTCGATGGTGTGGATGGAGACCACCCGGCCGGGTCTTGCGGCATCGAGGATTCGCTGCACCTCGACGTCGCGGCCCATGAAGGTGGGGATATCGCGTCGTAGTGAACTCGTCACCGTGGGGCGTACGGGTTGGGTGATGGCGGCTTTCCACACGCGCCGCCACGTCGATCGGTTCGACAACTCCGATGGGACGGGACCGGGTGTTTGCCGGGCGAGCGAAATGAGTGTCACCAGTACGGGATCCAGTGATTCGAAGCGGGACGGCACGTTGCGTCCGGTGCGCCAGTCGCTGATGCGTTGCATCGATGAGCGCTGGCTCTGTGTGGGTGTGCGGGCGGCCTTCAGCCGAGTTTCGGTGGTGGCTACGACCCGTTGCAGTGTGGGGTTGCCTGCGGCGTCCCACAGGTCGGCCAGCCTGGCCACGAAGAGCGCCCGAGGCGAGAGATCTTCGCCGCGATCGCCTTGCCGACTGGGTTCGTTTGTCATCGCCTGCACATCCACAGACGATAGGGGCATCGTCGCGGATCCGACCTTGCCCATCTTTGCTCAGGCTGCTGGTCAGCGCCTTCTGTCGGTATCCGACCAGGTGTCGTCGGACTCCCTGTGCACCATCGGGTCCGGCTCGCCGGGGGTGATTTTCGGCAGGGGAGCGGTGCGGGTGCGTTCGCTCGGAGGAGCGAATTTCGGGGTGGATCGGCGGAGGGACCGGCGGGACAGTGTCGAGGTTGCGAAGAATTGTTCCAGTAGGTTCGCGCCGCGTTGGGTGCCGCCGGCGGCGGTGAATCCGGCGGCTACTCGTTCGGCGCCGGTGCGGTGCGACATTGCTTGGTGGACGCCGGCGCGCACGGTGTCGACGCTCATCTGCTTCTTCGGGATCCAGGTGCCGGCGCCGTTGCTCACTACCCGTCGCGCTACCTCGGACTGGTCGCGGCCGAACGGCACTACGCACACGGGAACGCCTGCGGCCAGGGCCTTTTGGGTGATGCCCATTCCGCCGTGGGAGACGACGACGGATGCGTGATCGAGGAGTAGGTGGTGTGGCAGGAAGGCTTCGACTCGCGCGTTCGACGGGATGTCGAAGGTTGCGGGATCGATGGCGCCGGAGGTGACGACGGTGAACAGCTCGCTGTCGGCGAGCGCGTCCATGGCGACTTGGGCCAGGCGGCCGTCGTCCTGGAACTCGGTCGAGCAGGTGACGATCGCCAGCGGCCGATCGATCTCGTCGAGCCAGGCCGGTCTGGCGGCGTTCGGCGCCCAGAGGCTGGGGCCGATCTGACGCACCGAGGCAGGCCAGTCGGTGTGCAGGTCGTCGAAGGGTGGTGCGGTGAAATTGAGCAGCAGCGGTGGCTGGCGCAGGTAGTCGAGGGTGTTGTCGAGGGCGGGCAGGCCGTAATACTGGCGCGCCTGGTTGAGCAGGGGCAGCACCTCGTTCCACATCCGGTTGAGGACCCACTGCACGGAGTTGTCGCGGGCGCGGCCGAGTGCTCCGGTCTTCGGGAAGAAGCCGGGACCGAACGGCGGCACGTCGCGCGAGGGAATCGGGAGCAGCATCGGCGCCCAGGAGGCCCACGGCAAACCGCTTGCGGCCGCGTAGATTTGGGCTCCTGGCGTGGTGATATCGATGAGTAGGGCGTCGGGTCGTTCCGCGGCGATGGCGGATCGGATGGCCGCGATTTCGTCGGGGATCCGGGAGGTCAGTGCGCGAACGGCGGCGCGCAATGCGGAGATCTGCGACTTGGCTGCCCAGTCGTTCAGGGTGTCATGCGCGAGGGCAGGCGGGAGTTCCCGCACCGTGACCCCGAGTGGGCTCAATGCTTTTTCGCTGCCGGGCAGCGTCATCACCGTTACCTGATGGCCGCGCGATACCAGCTCAGCCAGGACCGGCGCGATCGGGTAAAGGTGTCCTTTTGCCGGCGAGGTGAAGGCCAGGATCTTCGTCATGCAAGTCAGGCTAACTCATAGCTACCTAGCGAGGCGAACGAGTTGGTGTTACGTTCTTGCTATGGCGGGCAAATATACGCCCTGGGGATTTCTGGCTCTAGGTGCCATTTTAGTGACCGTTATGGGGATGAACCCGATGAGTGGTTTGGCATACGCGAGAGAAACAGACTTGGGGTACGAGCAAATAGCAACACCTCTGCAATCTGCCGGCAACTGGCTGGTCGACAGCACAGGCCGGGTCGTCGTCTTGCACGGGGAGAACGTGGCGAACAAGCGGGCGCCGCACCTGCCGTCGGCGCTGGGATTCGGCGGCGAAGATGCCGAACTGCTGGCCCGCGAAGGGTTCAACGCGGTCCGGTTGGCTCTGTTCTGGTCGGCCGCAGAGCCTGCACCAGGGCAATACGACGACGCATACCTCGGTGAGGTGGCCCGGACGGTTGCACTGCTGCACAGCCGCGGCATCTCGACCGAACTCGAGTTTCATCAGGACATCTGGTCGGAAAAGTACGGCGGTGACGGCGCACCCGACTGGGCCTCGATCGACGACGGCCTGCCCAACGGCGCCCACGATCTGATCGGGGCCTACCTGTCGAATGCCGCGTTCTGGCGCGCGACCGACAACTTCTACGTCAACCGTCCGGCCGCCGATGGGGTCGGCATCCGCGACCGATTCATGGATATGTGGCGACATGTCGCCGGCTACTTCGCGGGCACGCCGGGCGTGATCGGTTACGGTCCGCTCAATCAGCCGCCGGTGGGGGCCGCGTTCCTGCCGTGCCTGTCCGACCACTGCCCGCCGGACACGATCGAGCACGTGCGCTCGTTCAGCCGGGACGTCGCCGCCGCGATCCGCGAATCCGATCCGGTGACGCCGATCTGGGCGGCGCCGCCGGTGACCGCCAACTACGGCACCCATCCCGATCTAGGTCCGGCCCCCGGCCCGAACATGGTGTACGGCTTCAATTCCTACTGTGTGGTCGCCGCGTTGCAGGGGGGCGGCGGCACCGGGTGCGCGCCGCAATGGGAAGCGTCGGCCGCGCAGGCGACGCAATACTCCGCGGAGGCTCGAATACCTGCCGTGGTCACCGAATTCGGCGCCACCGGCGCGGCCGACGCGCTCGTCGAGAACGCCGGAGTCTTCGACGCGCATCAGGTCGGCTGGTTTCACTGGACTTACCTCGGCGGTGATCCGGCCACGGTCGCGAAAGACGCGGACAGTCAAGCGATCGTCGTCGACGCGCGACAGCCGCGCGTGGCCGGCAATGTGCGGGAGGGGAACCTCGACGCGCTCGCCCGCCCGTATCCGCAGCTGACCGCAGGCACGCCGGGGCCTTGGCATTTCGATACGGGCACAAGAGAATTCACTTACCGATGGAACATCGCGCGAGCCGCGGGCGACGGGGTATTCGCCGACGGCTCCGAGACAGTGATCGCGATACCGCAACGCCAGTACCGCGACGGCTATCACCTGCGTATCGACGGCGGCCGCCGGGTATCGGAACCTGGTGCGCCGCAACTGCGCATCGCGTCCTGCCCGGGTGCCGGGCAGGTCTCGGTCGCGGTGCTGCCCGGTTCCGGACCAGACCAGCAGAGCTGCTGACCGACTTCGCTTGCCCGGCAATCTCATCGAACACCCGGACCGACCAGAAGGACGAACCGATGAAACTCCTGAGCATTGGACTCGGTATAGCCGCGGCGGTCGCCGTGACAACGGTGCCCGCCGCCATGCCGATCGCGTCGGCCGCCGACACCGGGGTGCGCTACGTCGCGTTCGGGGACAGTATGACCGTCGCCCCCTTCGGCGGCGGCGGTGGCGTGCTCGGCCTGCCGACGTTCCAGGCGCAGCCGAAAACCGTTCCGGCGCCGGATCCGATGGTGTGCGCACGCAGCAACTTCGGCTGGCCGTCGATCATGTCGGCGCAGTGGGGGCTGGGCGAGCCGCAGACCGGCGACTGGGCCGACTACGCCTGTCAGAGTGCGACAACGGATTCCGAGCCGGTGAACAATCTGCGCACCCAGATCGACCAGTCGGTCAAGGATGGAATGCTCGGCGCGGCAACGAAGTTGGTGACGATCCAGATCGGCGCCAACGACATCTGGCATCCGGGCCAGGTCTCGAACTACGCCTACACCTTGGCCATGTGCTTGACCGATATCGTCCGCGGCTGCGACTACCGCACGGATCCCGACCATTACATCGACGCCGACGCGATCGCCGGCCCCGGCCTCGCGGCCCGGCTGACGCACGGCAGTCGCGGCGACATGATCGGCGCGATCCGCGCGGCAGCGCCCAACGCGCAGATCAGATTGGTGGGTTACGAGGATCCGCTGCCGCCGCCCGGAGTTCCATTCGTCTGCTTCTCCGCGCTGGGCGTGCATGTTCCGTGGCCGCAGAATCGAACGGCGTACGCGCACTTGATGACCGACAACATCGAATCCGCGATCCGGGACGCCGCAGCGCAATTGGGGGTGGGGTTCTGGTCGTTGCAGCCGGTAGGCGGCGGTCACGATCTCTGCTCACCGGCCACGCATTGGACCGGCCTGCTGGATCCGGGCGAGCCGTTCTTCCCGTTCCACCCGACGTTGGAGGGGCATCGCGCGCAGGGCACCTTCCTGAACGGGGTTCGCCTCGCCGAAGGGATCAACTGACGCTCGAGTCACAACGATCAAAGTTCTGGATCGCGAACTTAGATCGCACCGCGCTATAGTCCCAGGCATGGCAAGCGACCCGAAGCAGCGCAGGGCGGCGCGGCATGCCCAGCCCGACGCCGGGGCCGCGCCGCCGGCTCGCAAGCCGCCCATCACGGTCGAGCGGATCACCGATGCCGCGTTGCAGGTCGTGGCCGAGCAGGGGTACGACGCCCTGACCATCCGCAGCGTCACGAACGTCCTCGGCACGGGCCCGTCCTCCCTCTACGCCCACATCGTCAACAAGGCCGACATCGATGACCTGCTGGTCGGCCGATTGTGTGCCCGGATCGTGCTGCCGAAGCCCGAGCCGGCCCGATGGCGCGAGCAACTCCACGACGTCTACGCCCAGTTGCGCGACCAATACCTGGAATATCCGGGCATCTCCCGCGCCGCGCTCGCGATGGTGCCGACGAATCTGGAAGCACTGCGGGTGGCCGAGGGGATCTTCTCGATCCTGCTCGCCGCGGGGATCGAACCGCGGATCGCCGCTTGGGGGATGGACGCGCTGTCCCTCTATGTCGCCGGCTATGCCCTGGAGCACTCCCTGGTCCGGCAACGGCAGAAGGCCGAGGACGCGGCCTGGGTGCTGAGTTCCGAGGAACTGGCCGCCCGCTTCGGCGCCCTGCCCGAGGCCGCGTTCCCGAACACCAGGAAGTACGTGACCGAGCTGACCTCGGGCACCGGACACCAACGATTCGACTTCGCCCTCGGGCTGCTCATCGACAACCTCGCGCCAAGCTCCGCCGCGGACTGAAGGTTCCTTGCGGTCGTGGTCCTCTCGTGGTTTTGTCCGTGAATCACGCCACCGTTGATCGGTGGATCTCGGCACCACTCCTGCGCCGGAAGGTGTTGGTATCCGCGAATTTTGACACCACCTGGCGGGTTCCAGTGGCAAGACCACCCTGTTGTCCGTTGCAACGGCCCCTAGGAGTGGACCCGTGCCGCCGAACCAATCCAAGGCGCAGCTGTTTGCGGCGATCCGCCGGGACTCGAGAGCGGCCCATGACTTCACACCGGGCCTTTCTGGCACGCCCAGCGACCGGACATGCCGACCGGGGTGACGTCGAACTCATCGATAAGTGGTATCAGGATTCGCACTTACGGCCACCTCGCGCTCCATTTCCGCGGAGAAGGACGTGGCCGCGACGGCGCGGCGTACGTCTTCGTTGACCAGGTCGATGTTCATCATCGCCCCCGTCAGCCCGCCCTGCGCGGCCGCGTCGATCACCTGTGCGCGGTGGCCTCGCACGTTCCCTGCCGCCCATACTCCAGCAACGGCGGTCGCGCCCACCTGGGGGTCGGCGTTCAAGGTCGCACCGATGACCTGGCCGTCCATCTCCTTCTCCTCGGCCCGAAGTCCCAGCTCGGCGAGCAGATCGTCCACCTTCGCCACCGACACCGGGAAGACCACCGCAGCCTGGACGGCGGTAACCCTGTCACCGACCCGGATGCCGCTGAGCTCGTCATCGGTGACCTCGATGCCGGTGACGTGACCGGGCACCACGGTGATCTGGCGCGCCGCGAGTTCGGCCCGCTGGAGCGCGGTCAGCTCCACGGCCTCGTTGGTGAACAAGATGATTTTGTCGCTCCACTGGCGCCACAACTGCGCCTGGTGGAGTGAGGCGGCGCCGCCGGCGATGAGGCCGATGGTTTTATCCCGCACCTCCCATCCGTGGCAGTACGCGCAGTGCAGAACGTCCCGGCCCCAGCGGTCGGACAAGTGTGGGATGTCGGGCAGTTCGTCGACGACGCCGGTGGCGACGAGTACTCTCCGGGCGTCGAGGGCCGTGTCGTCGGCAAGGGTGACTCGAAGGGTGAATTCACTGACCCGTTCCACACCCACCGCGGTTCCGCCGGCGACGATGCCGCCGTACTGCTCGACCTCCGAACGTCCAATGGCCAGCAGTTCGCGTGGGTCGACACCCTCACGCCCGAGGTAGCTGTGAACCTGTCCGGCAGGCGCGTTACGGGGCGAGCCCGCGTCGACGACCAGCACCTTCCGCCGGGCACGGCCCAGCGTCACGGCTGCCGCCAGTCCCGCAGCACCCCCACCGATAACGACAACGTCGAATGCATTCATGCCGCGAGACTGCCCACCCTCCGGCACGCCCGGCAAGATAACTTGCCAGCATGGCAAATGCTTGAAGGGCGGCCAGAACGTTCAGAACCGAGCATTCCTGACACGCCCAGCGACCGGACATGCCGACCGGGGGACGTCAAGATTCACGGATACACCCACCCCGGATCGGCCCTGAGTGACGTCGAAATTCACCGATCAGTGGTATCAGGATTCACTTACGGCCATCTACGCGGCGATGTTCGTCGTTCAGGCCGGTATCAGCACCGGACTGCACAGCCAGCTGCCGTCCGGCACCGTCTGGGTGCTCGTCGAATACGTGGTTGCCCAGGGCATCGCCGCGGTCGCCCACGTCCGGAGCCTCTCCATCACGGCCGAGGCCTCAGTTGCGTTGGTCTCATTCATCTTGACAAATTCCATCGTGACAACAACTATTGACTTGATCCTCAGTCAAGTCATTTGACCTACGATAAATCTCGATAGGAAATCGATATGACCGCGGTGCCGTCGCGTATGCGCTTTCAAGTGGGCGGGCAGCGCTCTCGGATCGACGCACCGGAACTGGATTCGGGCGCGCTCCTCGACGCCGCACGCCAACAGGTCGAGCCGCTGTTGCGCGAGGCGGTAGACGGGCTCGCGGCCCCGCTGCGACGAATGGCCGGATATCACTTCGGGTGGTGGGATGTCGAGGGCCGTCCTACCGGCTCGACACTAGGGAAGGGGTTGCGTGCCGCGGCGACTTTCGCGTCGGCGCGAGCGTGGGGTGCCGATGCCGCGGTGGCGGCGCCGGCGGCGGCAGCGGTGGAGCTGCTGCACAATTTCACGCTCATTCACGACGATGTGATGGATGGCGACCATCTGCGTCGTGGCCGGGCGACGGTGTGGCGCGTGTGGGGTGTCAGTGACGCCGTGCTGCTGGGTGATGCGTTGCATGCTTTGTCGACTCGCGTCCTCATCGACAGTTCGGACAGTGTCGGGGTCCGAGCGGTTGCGCTGATGGCATCGACGGCCCTGAACCTTTGCGCAGGTCAACATTTCGACTGCGCCTGGGAGCATGGCGGTGGCGTCGATGTCACCGACTACCTGCTGATGGCGTCCGGCAAGACCGGTGCGTTGCTCGGGGCCGCGTGTGCGCTGGGCGGGTTGTACGCCGGGGCCGACGACGCCACCGTGGCGGCGTTGGAAACTTATGGCCGGGAGACAGGCATCGCATTTCAAATCATCGACGACCTGCTCGGCATCTGGGGCGATGCGGCCACTACCGGAAAAACACCTGGCAACGATCTAGCTCGGCGAAAACAAACTCTTCCGATTATAGCGGCGCTCGAATCGGACAATCCCGCGGCAGCCGAGCTGGCAGGTCTGTATTCCGATGACCGAGTGCTGAGCAATGCCGACTTGGCTCGTGTTGCCGAGTTGGTCGAGCAAGCGGGCGGAATGACTGCGGCACGGCAATTAGCCGAGCTGCATCGACTCGCGGCCATGGCGGCACTGCCCAGTTTTATCAACCCGTCCGAGCTGCGAATCCTTGGTTCGTCGGCTATCGACCGCAACCGATGATTCGATAGGAGTCCGAGTCACGATGCGAGCAGTATTCAGCCGGCACCGAGAACTGCCGAACGGCGGTGTGGAAAATCAGGCGATTCCGACTGTTCCAGGAGCGCTGCCGCTGGTCGGGCATTCGTTGGCGCTGCTGCGGGACCCGTTGGCGTTCATCTCGGCACTTCCCGCGCACGGCGATGTGACGACGATACGAATCGGGACGCTTCCGATGGTGATGGTGTGCGATCCGCTACTCACCCGGCAGGTTCTGTTGGAGGACAGCACCTACGACAAGGGCGGACCGGTCATGGACAAAGCCGCCGAAGTGATCGGTGACGGTTTGATCACCTGCCCGCACAGCAAGCATCGACGTCAGCGTCGGCTGTGCCAAGCGGCGTTTCATCCGGACCGACTCCCCGAATTCGGCGCGGTGTTCGAGCGCGCGGCGAAAGAAATAGCGAGTTCCTGGCACGACGACCAAGTCGTCGACGTCGATCGAGAATTGATGGCAATGACAGCAGGCACGGCCGTGCTGACAATGTTCGCCAACACCCTGCCGGAGACGTCGGAACAGATTATTGCCGATTTGGTCACGGTGGTGGAGGGAGCGTTCCGGCGAATGATCACACCCCCGTTCCTCAACCACTTCGCCCTGCTGGGAAACCGGCGCTTCGACCAGGCGAACAAACGGTTACGGAGTGCGGTGGCCGACGCCGTCGGCAGACGTCGTGCGGACGACGCCGACCACAGCGACCTACTGGCTTTCCTGCAGGAGGCCGTCGATTCCACGGAACACCCGGACAGCAGCGATCGGCTGACGGATATCGAACTGGTCGACCAGATCACCACCTTCTTCGGCGCCGGGACAGAGACGACCGCGAGCACAGTGGCCTGGGCTCTGTACCTGCTTGCCCGTCACCCCGAAATTCAGGACCGGCTTCACCAGGAAATCCACGACGTCCTGGCCGGTGAACCGATGACTTTCGAGCGTCTGACTGACATGGAAATGGCAAGTCATGTCATCAACGAGACGCTCCGGCTTTATCCGCCGGCCTGGCTGCTCACCCGCACAGTCACGAAGGACACTTCGCTGGGCGGCTTCCGGCTTCCGGCCGGGACCACGCTGGCCTACAGTCCCTACATCATTCACCGTAGATCGGATTTGTACCACGATCCCGATCGTTTCGACCCGCAGCGCTGGCGAAACACCAAGCCCGATCGAACGGCCTTCATTCCGTTCAGTGCCGGAGCCCGCAAGTGTATCGGCGACCGCGTCGCCATCACTCAAGCGACGATGGCATTGATCGCTATTGTCGGCCAATGGCGCCTGACGCCGCTTCCGGATCAATCTCTGAAGCCTGCTGTCAAAGCGACCTTGACTCCCCGCCATCTTCGCCTCCGTGTTACGGCGCGCCGATCCCGGTAACCACCCGAGCCGCCCGAATAGATTGGAGAACCACAATGTCGGTGGACGCAGGACAAGCAGTCGACGGTTTGCGCATCCCCTTCCCCAGCGCCCGCAACCCGCGAACAGAGCTGGTCCGTAAGCCGCATCGGGACTGGATCGACAGCATGGGGATCGCCCCTGCGGCGACCGCGGATATCGGTGCCGACCTTCCGCTCATTATCGGCCGTCTCTATCCACACGCCGGTGTAGACGAGCTGGCCCTGATCACCGACTGGAATTGCTGGGGCTTTCTCTACGACGACGAATTCAACGGCCGTCTGGGCGAATTGCCCGGGGCGGTAGCCGCCTCAGTCGAGGAAATGATCGAAATAATCTGCGCGCCAGCGGCTTTCCAGGAAACTTCCGAGGTGCCGTTGGCTCGCGCGCTCGCCGACATGATGCGCCGGTTCCGGGACAGTGCGTCGGCGATCTGGTTCCATCGATTCAGCGAACACTTCGCCGCGGGCCTGACCGGTTTCGCCCATCACTCCGCCGCTCGCGCGAGGGGCGGATCAACCAGCATCGAGGACTACCTCGCCCATCGACGACTCGATATAGTGTCCGACCCGCTGCTGGATTTCATCGAACTGACCGACGACTGCGAACTGTCGCCGGTAGTGCACACCAGCCCGGCGATGCTTCGCCTGCGCCGGGCCGCATTGGACATCATCATCATGATCAACGACGTCTTCTCCTACGACAAGGAACTCCGCTGCGGCGACACGGAGAATGCGGTAGCCGTCCTGGAACGATCGACAGGGCTCACCCGCGAAGAGGCGACGGCCCACGCGATCGAGATCGCGAACCACAATATCCTCACCCTTGTCGAAGCCACAGACACCCTGCCGGCAGCATTGCGCAAGCTCGACGCCGACCTCGACCAGATCGACCGAGCCCTGCGATTCCTCACCGGAGTTCAGACCGTGGTGAAGGCTACATACGACATCCACCTCGAAAGCGCCCGATACGCCGAATAAAAGTACGAACTACGTCGTGCAGGTCAATGGAATGCCGAGCACGGCGATGCAGGCACCGAGAATCGCGCGCGCATTTGTTCAGTAAGTATCACAACAATCGTTCGGTGAATTTCTGTAGGAGGACTGCGATGCCGGAGGTTCGAGCCGGAGCACGCCAGTACCCGATGGCGCGAGGGCGCTGCCCGTTCGACCCGCCACCCGAGCTCGGCCGCAGGCAGCGGGAGGAGCCGGTGTCCAAGGTGCGGATCTGGGACGACAGCGAGCCGTGGCTGTTCACCCGATATGCGGATATCCGCGCGCTGCTGGCCGATCCGCGCGTCAGCGCCGATTCGGCCCGGGACGGGTATCCGGCGCAGTCGGCGGGCATCAAGGCCCATCCCGACCGGGCGAAACTGTTCATCACGATGGACAACCCGGAACATGCCGCGCAGCGTGGGCTGCTCACCGCGGACTTCACCGTGCGGAAGATCGAACAATTGCGGCCGCGGATCCAGCAGATCGTCGACGATCTGATCGACGATCTGCTCGCGGGCCCGAAACCGGCCGACCTGGTGGAGTCGTTCGCACTTCCGGTGCCCTCGCTGGTGATCTGTGAACTGCTCGGCGTGCCGTACGCCGACCGGGCCTTCTTCCAACGGGTGAGCAAGGTTCTGACCGCGAGCCATACGCCCCCGGCCGAAGCGCGCGCCGCGGTGGAAACACTGCTCGACTACCTCGGTGGGCTGGTGCGGGGCAAGCTCGCCGACCCGGGCGACGACGTGCTGAGCCGGCTCGCGACTGAACAGGTCGCCACCGGCGCGGTGACGGACGCGCAGGCGGCGTCTATGGGGCTGCTGCTGCTGGTAGCCGGGCACGAGACGACGACCAACATGATCGCTCTGGGCACCGCCGCGCTGCTGGAGCATCCGGATCAGCTCGCCGCCGTCCGCGACGGTGACGACGCACTGGTGGCGAACGCGGTCGAGGAGCTGCTGCGCTACCTCACCATCTCGCACAGCGGACGGCGGCGCGTAGCACTCGAGGATCTGGAGGTCGGCGGGCAGCGGATTCGCAAGGGCGACGGGCTGATCACCGCGGACAGCGTGGCCAACCGCGATCCGGCGCAGTTCCCCGAACCCGACCGGCTCGACGTGACCCGCGAGGCAGGCCACCACCTAGCGTTCGGCTACGGCATCCACCATTGTCTCGGCCATGCGCTCGCGCGGGCCGAACTGCAGGTGGTCTACCGCACGCTCTACCGGCGGATCCCGACGCTGCGGCTCGCAGTTGCGCTGGACGAAATCGAATTCAAGCACGACATGGTCGTCTACGGGGTCCACGAACTCCCGGTGACGTGGTGAACGGCGTGGCCCTCAGCTGTCCGGTGTTCGACCGCTCTACGGCCGAAGAAGAGTTCGAGCCGCTCCAAGCGAGAACACCAGATTTGCTCGCTCCGCCGAGCGTGATGGCTCGCAACCCCTCTGCTACGAGGCCGTCGGATGAGTTCACGAGCACCTCTCAGGTGTGCTTGCGAAGCCTTCGGCGCCGACCATCTCGTGCCGGGCAGCGACTTTCCGCACTACTGGCGGTCGAGTCCTACCGGCGTACGTTCGAATACATCGAGGAATCCCGATTGCCCGACCACGAAATCGAGCAGATCCTCTACCGCAACGCGTCGGCTCTCTTCGACTTCGCCACGGACCTCTGAGCACGACAGGCAACAGCAAAGCATGCGATTCGCATTCGGGACCGCCACCCAGAACACCACCTTGGTCTCGCGTTCACGCAGACAGGTGCGGTTGGGGCGGGAACTGCAGTTCGCCGATTCCGTGGCTGGGCCGGCGCAGCCCGCGTCGAGCGGCGGCACCTCTGGCGAATGCACTCACTGGTCGCGCGGCTGATCAGTGAGATCGATTGCGGCACAGGGTGTCCGCTCATCAGCGGAAGACGTTCTGTGTCGCACTCGTCCGTGCTGGCTTCAGTCGGAACGGGTGAGCGATAATGCCGCGGAGCGCGCGTTCCGAGCGGACGGTGGCCGGCCTCGAACTGGTCGACCACCAACGCATCTGGAACGTCCGCCTCTGGACCCGATCCTGGCCGGGATCAAGTCCTAGCACCAGTGTTAAGTAGCCGATGAGCGGTGGTTTCACCCCTAGCCTGATGTGGATCCTTCGTTCCGAGTGCGTTCTGCAAGCAGGTCGGTCTGTCCCTGATGGACATGCAGAGCGGTTCCGAGGAAGTCGAGAATGAGGTGCAGCTGGTCGCTGTCGTAGCGTCCGAGCGCTGCCGCCCCGGCTCGGCCCACGGGTTCGAAGATGAGTTCCGCCATGCGCCGCGCGTCCGCGGTCGGCTCGATGAGCACCCGCCGCCGATTGCCCGGATCCTGTGCACGCGAGACATATCCGGCCCGTTCGAGCCGGTCGATGACCGTGGTTGTGGCGGCGGGACTGAGACGTAACGCCGAACTCAGCTCACCTGCGGAGAGAGGCCCGCGCCCCAACACGATGTCGAGGCACCGCATATCGGTGCGATTGAGGCGTAGCCGCGCGGCTACGGCCTCGTCGAAGGCATCGAAGCTGCGCTGCAACAGCCGCAACTGCTGCCCGATCTCGCTGATGATTTCATCATCTTTCGACATTCGAAACTTCCTGTTATCGTTTATTTCGATAGTCGAAACGATAGCATCGGAGGCTCCGCTCGTGAACCAGACTCCCCACACCACCGACGACATGGCCGTCAAGGAGGTGTTCCAGCAGCTCCAGCGGACCTGGACCGCCAATGACGCACAAGCCTTCGGCGCGCTCTTCACCGAGGACTCCGACTACGTCTCCTACGACGGGACCCGCGCTATCGGTCGCAATCAGCATCAGCACAACCACGACCAACTGTTCCGTGGCGTCCTGGCCGGATCGGCGCTGACCGGCGACCTGGAGTCCATCCGCTACATCACCCCGGATGTAGCGGTCCTGTACGGCACCGCCTCGGTACTCATGCCCTGGCGCTCGCGCCTGCCGAAGCGGCGGCTCTCCCGGCAAACCCTTGTGCTGTTACGTACCGAAAACGGCTGGAAAATTACGGCAATTCACAACGCGCGGGTCCGCCCGGTCACCGTGCCAGGGCCGAGTTCGTTCCCGGCCAAGATGTCTCAGCTCATGGCGCGGATCGCCCGCACACTCGGACTGGGCCGTCGAATCGCATGAAAACGGTGGCCGTCGACGCTGCTCCGAACGCACTCATCTGCCGCATGTCGCGCTGACCGAAGCGGCCGGCGCGGTGCAGCGGAAGATCAACTCATGGGTGTTCAACGGGCTCGAAACCTCGCGCAGCGATCGGCGCGAAGTCATCGAGTCCGTTGAGTCGTGTGTTCTGTGCTGCCCGGATAAGCCAGCGTCCCGCACGTTGGACAAGCACCGCGGTGATCAGGCCCCGACGGTCCTCGGCTGCGGTAGCGCCTGGCAAGACATGCTCGGGCCAGGCCCATTCGGTATGTACCAACATCCCCTCGGGACCGAGCCGATGGACTCCGACAACCGTTTGGCTGTAGTTTTTCTTTTGCGCCAGAACGGATTCGGGTACATCCTCGTGGCCGCGCACATTCTCCTCCCGCGACCTCCACCACACCCCACGGTGGGTGATGAAGTCACAATCCTCGGTGAACAGCTCTCCCCATTCCCGCATCTGGTGTCGAACCCAGAGCTCCGTATAGCGATCGAACAGTTCTCGGATCACCTCGATGTCGTCGTCCATGCTTGAATCGTGAAACATCAACCATGGTCGAGGTCAAGGCCTTGTCGTACGTGTTGGTATTCAAGTGCACGTCCGCGTTTGCCGCGACCCTGGCGTTGGTCGGCCGTCCAAACAGGTTGGCCGACAGCGCTTCCGGGTGCGCGGCAATGCCGAATTGAGGATGTTTGAGGGTCGCATGAACGGCCCTCATCGGGCGGAACCTCGATTCTGGGGGGTCAGGCGGAAACCAGCGTCGGTCAGGTCTAGGACCTCGGCGCCGGCAGCATTGCTCTGCACCGAGGCAATGCCCTTCTTGGCTGCATCTACGACGAAATTCGGCCGAAGATGCCGCGCCGCAGAAGGTTTCAGCCCCAGCGCACTACGTACGAAAGGGTGCGCCATGAGCCTGGTTCGGTTCTGGGTCCGCCGAGGCTGAGGCAGGGTCCACCGATGTCGCTGGCGAGTTGTGGATCTGGACCTCGTGACGAGCGTTCGCTTTCCGCGTCGCGTGAGGCTAGCTGCTGCGTAGCGGTGTCCGATTTCAGGACTGCCTGATCGGCTGCGCTTCGGGGGTAGAGACTGGCCGTGCGGTCCTTACACCTTGGTTGCTGGCTTCGCATGGGTTCGGGAAAACGTGCTCGATGAGACACGCCGAGACGTCGATCCTTCGTCCGAGATGGACCAGCGACCGTCCCGTTATTCAGATGAGGCCACTCGGTCGGGTATGGGGAGTGGTTCTGGCTGGTTTCAGCAAATCTCTCGCGTGGCTCATCTGGGTCGCGGGTGCGGGCGGGTGGGGCGTATATGCCCACATGCGCACGTGTTGAACGCGGGAAGTGTGCTGGGAGGGGGTTGTATGGCGCATCTGCGTCAGGGGTGGGAGCGGTGGGCTCCCGAACGTGACATTTGTGACACAAATGCCGCGTTGCGGCGGTGCGCGAGAGGGGACTTGAACCCCTATTCGCGGCGCCACTGAGCACAATGTGTGTTTAAGCAGTGGTCAGATACGTCGCTGAAGCGTAGCACGGAGATTTTGTGGAGTTCTCCATGCTCGGTATTGTGTTGAGCTGTATTGGGTTTCGGTCTCCCTTCTGAGGTAGCTGGCTTGCCGCGTGCTTAAAGTATCTGACGGTCACTTGTTTACGAAGTGGTCCAGTCCGCCTTCGAGGTAGAGCAGAATCGGTTGCTGCGTGCTGCGTGCTGCGTGCTGTGGTTGGTGGTGCTGGTCGCCGCAGTGCGATCGGCTCGGTATGTCGGCTGCGAACTCTGCGTTGGGTGCATAATCGGTGCCGTCTCATCGCCTCTCGAACAGAGGTGGTTTCGGCGAATCTGAGTGTCGGTCTGGCCTGATCTGTCGCTGGTGCAGGACTCGTCAGCCGATCTGGTTGAGCGCGTATGGTGTGTGACCATGCCTTCGGGAGGTATCTCAGCGGCGTACGGGTTCAACTATCAGTATCTGGCGACGGCCGTCTACGTATTGCGGCGCCTGCGTGACGATCTCAGTTTGCTCGCCCGGACGGTGCTTGTGGTGGAACCTGATTCGGTGAGCGCTACGGGTGTGGCGGATGACATCGTGGACTTCGCAATAGAGGTCGACGGCGAGGCCGTTGAGCGGGTTCAGGTAAAGGCGTCACGTAGTCCTGATGAGCGGCCGCTGCAACCGGCGGAGGCGCGGGATGTATTCACCCGTCTCTGTGGCGACGACTCTTGTTCTGCAGTCCTGCTGACGAACAGGCCACTGTCGAAGGGGCTTCGCGGCGTATGCACCCACGCGGGTGACACTGCCTACGGTTCATCATTCCGCTGGCGGCCGGACACTGGTGGCGCATCAGGGATCTCTCAGCAGTGTTCGGCATCGATCGTTGTTGATGGCCGCTCGGCAGGTGCGCTGGGACAGGAGTTGTCTCAACTAATCCGGGAGTTCCGACGTGACCGGGCGCTGAGCCAGGGACTGACGTCGTCACAGCTACTGGGCGCGATCATCCGACACCACATTTTCGAGGCGGCGGCAGGACTGCGACCCCAGCGCATCCCGGCCCTTGAGCTGGTCACGCTGCTGTCGATGCCTGATTCGCGAATCGCGCACGTGGCGGGAGCGTTCGACTGGGGTGTGCCGATCACCGGAATTCCCAGTCTTCCGGCCTCGGTTCCGAGGCTCCAGATACTTGACGACTTGACCTCATCTCTTGGCGGCACCACCGCTTCACGTGCTCCGACGATCGGTGTGCTGGTCGGACACACGGGCACCGGCAAGTCGGTGATTGCTGCTGACTACTGTCACATCAACGCGCATTCTTACGAGTTCATCTGCTGGATCGATTGCCGCGATGAAGGCCTCATCGAGGCCCGAGTTCGGGACATCACAGCACAATTGACGAACACGGCCGTCGTGCCCGGGACCGAGATCGCCCCACTGTTCACGGGAGCCCTTGGGCGTCATCGCGGTCCATGGCTCCTTGTGTTCGACGGCGCTGCCGGATGTCGAGACATCGAGAAGTACTTGCCGACCGCGGGCAATGGATCGATTCTGGTCACCTCCACTAACAGCCTTGGGTGGTGGACGTCCGCCCACACGGTGACGGTTGGCGGGTTCTTGCTGCCTGAGGCGATTGCATGTTTCGCGGACTATGCCGGGATCGACGAGTCGGATGTGCCGACCGTGGCGGGAGCGATTTCAACGATCGTGGACAGGCTTGGCCGTATTCCCCTCGCGGTCAGCATGGCAGGGATGTACTTCCGTAACTCGGCAAGCGATATTCATGAGTTGGTTCCCGGCTACTTCGAGGCGCTGGATGCTCTGCAAGACGATCTCGCCATACCGCCTGGCTACGACCGGACAGCCTTTGCCGCCATTCGCTACGCTGTCGACAACCTCGGCAAAGGCACAAGTTCGCCCCACGCACAGGATGCGAAAGCTGTCCTGTACTACGGGTCTCTGCTCTCGCCTGAGCTGATCCCGCTGAACATGATCATTGCGGTATGTCGACTGTCGGGCCATACCGATCTGGTCGATATGGCGAAACCTGTTGCGGCCGAACAGGTGCTCGTGCGCGGGATCGTCAGTGTTCTACGGACACAGACGATTGCACATAGGGAGATGGGTGTCGATGATCTCGGCAGGAAGACTCTCGCCAGCGACACGATCGTGATTCACCCACTGGTCCATGAGATCCTGCGGTCCACCTACCTGCACACCCTTCCTGCTGGGCAGTTGCAGGTAGTCGCGGCGGCCTTGATGTATTTCTTGGTGCCATGGCTCGGCTGGATGCGAACACGCGGCGAGTTCTTTGCACTCGAACAGCTTCGAGTCCACGCCGATGCGTTGCTCGGTGTCGTAGAGGAGCGTGAACCGCTGACAGCGCTGACTCCACAGAACGACCGTGTGTACAAGCACCTGAAGGCGCTGCTACTCATGGAACTCGGCGCATGCTTCGCGAGCACAGCTCGTTTCGATGAATCGACAAAGCTGGCTTCGCGGGCAGCGCAGCTGCTGCTCAGCATGCCCGATGAAAAGGGCGCCCGCGCACTCGCGATGAAGTCAATGGCCGACATCGTCGCCGACCTCTCCTACGCTGGGGTAGCACCAGAAGGGCTCGCCGCCACCAGTGAACGATTGGTCCCCATTGTCGAGGCCGCGGAGAACAGCGGCCACGCTGGGATCAGAGCATTGGCCTATGAGCAGGCCGAGCAATCATTGCAGATGGTCCGGCGGACCCGCCCGTACCGGGAATTCCCTCCGCTGCAACAGATAGCGGCCGGATTCGAAAGCGTCGCGGCACGCAACCCTGAGCGGAACGCCAGTGTCTATGCGCTGATGCAGCAGGTCAACG
This sequence comes from Nocardia sp. NPDC051756, assembly GCF_040681495.1. NCBI lineage: Bacteria > Bacillati > Actinomycetota > Actinomycetes > Mycobacteriales > Nocardiaceae > Nocardia > Nocardia sp. NPDC051756. Next base: position 118,537 of record NZ_JBFAYV010000004.1, read on the forward strand.
ATCTGACGCAGCAACGAGCTTTCACCGAGATACTTGCACTGGTTCCACGGATGCGCGCCATGGACACCTCCGTGTATGACCGAGTGACCTTTGACGCCATCGAGGTGGTCGCCCAACTCCACACCGGCGGATATGACACGGCAACAAGAGGTTTGGACACACTGCTCGATCTTCAGCCGACTGGCAATCATCTTGCGCTGCAACTCCGGTTCGCACTGCGGAAGATTGCCGAAGCTCTCCACGAAGTGCTGCAGAGATCCGAGCCTCCGGTAGCGCTGCGCGACTATCTGGATCGGACTGTCGGTCGCGTCCGAGAACTGGGCTGGCAGCTGCGAAACCCCAGTGATGAGGAGTAAAGCCGTCGGCGCGGGAGATCCGTGGTGCAGACCCCGGTCGCCGCATGGCAGCGACCGGGGCGGTACTCAGTAGCTGTTTGCCGCCGCGAGAGCGGCATCGGTGAGGAGTGGGTGGGGTTCTTGCGTGAGTGTTGCTAGGGCTGTGGCGATTGGCCGATGACATCGGTGACGCCGAACAGGATTGTTGAAGAAGATCGCTGCCGACGCGGTTGATGCGTTCCTCGCTCCACATCACCGCTGCGACGATTTCGCGCTCGACTCGGACTACCTACGCAGTGTTCTGTGAGACGGCAATCGCCGCACCAACCAGGTCGCGGCCGGCACGCTCGATCAAAGTGCACGCGGCGATGGGAACGACGTAATGACCTAACCCTCACCGAGGACGTTCACACTCCCACCGAGCTCGGGTCGATGAATTCAGCGCACCAGCAGCACGCCGAGGCCGACCAGGAGCAGTGGAATCAGCACCGCAGCGCTGACCATGGCGAGCATCGCGCCGCGGCCTGGGCGTTGCTGAGGCTCGAACCCTGCCGCGCCGGCGGAGTAGATGGTGTAGGGCGAGGCGTAGTGGAACAGGACCGGCCCGCGGGTGGTGTCGATGTCGAGCCAGGCTTTGCCGACCTGCCAGAAGGTGTACTGCGAGTACAGCATTACGCGGTATCGCCCCGGCGGCACCATCACATGGTTGCGTCCCCGCGCCAGCGAATACCGTACCCCGTAGCCGAAGTCGGCCACCGTGGCCAGGCGTCGAGAGCCTGCCGTGATCGGCGCGCTTGCTTCGATGACGACAGCTACCGCCGGTCCTGGCGCGGCGGGCTCGAGGCGAGGTCGAGTCCCCGGGGTGAACATCCTGCGAGCTTATCGACTGCCCGTCCTACCATGGAAGTGATGGCTTCCCAGTGGCGATGGGCGAGTAAGCAGTGCATCATTCATGAGGTTGGCTTTGACGTAGGTGGCGGTGCTGCGGGTTCGGGTCAAGTGGCCGACGAAGTCGCAAACTGACTGCGAGATAAGGGATCAGCGAGACAAGCTGGAGAAGCCCGCTCGATTTGGGAGACCGGGACAAGTGCTGACCGACGGGCTGGGTCAGCTCGGATTTCTGGTCGCGTGGCGTGCCCATCGCCACAATACGGCGGTGAGCGCCGTGGTGGCGGTGAAGCCTACCGGGACAACGATTCCAGCGGGTGCCATCCCGTATGCGGGCAGGGCAGCGACCGGCCAGAGCGGTGGAAGCGGCGTCAGTGCCCAAGCCAGGTGTGGGCCCAGCGCCCACGCGGCCGCGGGTATCAGGGTGAACAGTGCTGCGGCTATTTTGGCGAGGGCCAACGCGCGGACGCGGTCGGCGGCGGCCCCGGCGAGGAACAGCACGAATGCGGGAGCTAGCGCGGTGGCGAGTAATGCGGCACCGGCCAGCGGCAGAAGGGGCTCGTCGGCAAGTCCACTGAGTGGCACGGCTATGGTCAATCCGATTCCGGTCAGTGCTGCGGCGGTGCCTGCACGGTAGGCGAGGTAGGTGCCGGTGCCCAGCGGTGAGGTGCCCAGCAGTGTGACCGCGCCCTCTTCGCGGTCTTCGGCCGTGCGCAGCGAGACCAAGCCGCCCATCATCATCGGCACGTGGAGCAGGACCAGTGTCGCGAGCAGAACTGGGTGTAGCCGATCCAGATAGATGCCGGTTCGCGCAACAAGGGGGGGTCTCGGCCAGTAGCGGCACTGCGTATCGCAGGCCCAGGGCGGTGACGAAGGGGCCGGCGAGTAGTGCCCAGGTCATCGGGTCGCGGGCGGCGCCGTGGAGGTCGACGCGCAGGAGCGTGCGCAGTGGCGATCCGGACGGCCACCGCTGGGGTGTCGGGGGTCGTCGGAGCCGACGGTGGCTCTGTGGTGTTGCCAAGGTTCCGGCTCGGGACAGCGCCCACCGTGCGAGCACGCATGCTCCCGCCGCACAGACGGTGGCCCATCCGGCGAGAACAGCGATCATGGCTCCGGTCAGTGGCACTGCCGCCGGGTCCAGTCCCCAGCCGACGAGCATGTGCGCGGCAGAGGTGGGGGCCAGGTAAAGAAGCGGATGATCGACCAGACCGGTAGCCAATGGCAGGGCGGGCACCAGAAGTGGCCCGAGTGCGAACGGGATGGCGGCCACGACGTCGGACAGGCGACGGGCACCGGCGCACGCGGCCATGGACAGCGCACACAACACGACGGTGAGCAGTGCTGTTCCTGCGACTGCGGCGCCAACACCGAGGATCGGTGCGTCGGGTCTGGTGGCGAGCGCGATCGGGACCGCTGATGCCATGGACACCATGGTGAGCACGCTTAGTCGCGCGGCCAGGTACTCGCCTACCCCGAGGGGGCTGACGCGCAGTGCGGCCCATGCGCCGATGGTCCGCTCGCCCAGCAGTAGGAACACCGCGAAGAGCACGCCGAATCCTGCGGTGTCGAGGAAGAGGATCAGTGTTGAGCTCGGCACTGCTGCGGATGGCGAGCATTCCCAACCACAGGACTGCGGTGATGGTGGCGGCGGCGACCGCGAGCGCACCGAAACGCTGCAGTATCAGGGTCGTTCGAGTGATCGGGTAGGACATCAGCAGGTCCAGGGTGCCGGATTCCTCGTCGGCGGCGGTGGCGCGAGCGCCGGTGGCCGCGCCGAAGAACATCGCCAGCAACGGCACGATCAACCCGAACACGGTCGATCTCAAATAGCCTGGTGCGGAAGCGATATCGTCCATCCGCAGTGCCTCGCGCAGTCCCGCAGGCACGTTCTGGACTTGCTGCCCACCGTTCTTCGCCATCTGCGGATAGAAGCTCGCATACATCACCGGGGCCAGGGTGATGCCCGCGGTCCAGCCGATCAGCGCGCGGCGGCCCTCGCGCAGGGTCTTGGCCAGGATAGTGACGGTCATATCGGTCGAAGTCCTTGTCGTTGTGAGGAGAGGGTCTTGGGGTTCACGCCACCGAAATGGCGGGAGTGTCGTCTCCGGCGTACTGAGCGTGGAAGATCTCGTCGAGGTGGGCTTCGTCGGTCCGCAGCGAAGTGACGGTGTGCTGTGCGGCGGCCTTGATGACGGCGTCGGGTGCGCCGATCACGCGGGCGCGCAGGATTTTCCCAGTGTCGTCGAGAATTGGGTCCGCGATGCCGGGCAGGCCCCGGAACTGCCCGAGCGACACGGGGGCGGCGAACTCGATCTCGATGCGCCGCACCGCGGACGCGCGCAGATCCGCGACGGTGTCCAGGGCGACGAGGCGCCCTGCGCGCAGGATGGCGATGCGGTCGGCGACGGCTTCGACCTCGTCCATGATGTGGCTGGACATGAACACCGTCTGCCCGTTGCCCGCGGCCTCGAGTACCAGATCGAGGAAGGTCTGCTGCAGTAGCGGATCGAGCCCGGAGCTCGGTTCGTCGAGGATCAGCAACTCGGGGTGGTGCATGAAGGCTTGCACCAACCCGACCTTCTGCCGGTTGCCTTTCGACAGAGTCTTGATCCTCGCGTGCTGATCCAATCCGAGCCGTTCGGCGAGGTCATCGATGCGCGCGTGCGGCACGCCGCCGCGCAGGGCGGCGAGGTAGTGCAGGCATTCGCGGACCTTCTGGCGTCCGTCGACGACGAAGTCGCCAGCCAGGTAGCCGACGCGGCGGCGCAACTCGACTCCGTCGCGCAGCGGATCGAGCCCGAGCACGGTGGCCGCGCCACTGGTGGGGCGGATCAGATCGAGCAGCAGCCGGATGGTGGTCGACTTGCCCGCGCCGTTGGGGCCGAGGTATCCGAACACCTCGCCAGCGCGGACGTCGAGGGTCAGCCCGGCCAATCCGCGGCTGGTGCCGTAGGTCTTGGTGAGGTCACGGATCTCGATGGCGTTGTCCATGACTCAGAATCTATCGAACTTTCAGATATTTGTGAAGATTCAGAGTGTTGGAAGGTGTTCGGTATCGTCTGCCGGTATGGACTCCTCACAGCAACTCCGCGACGCGGCCGAGAAGCTGGCCTTGATCCTGGCTCAGGGCGGCATGCAGAAGGCGACCGCCCGGGTGATGACCGCGCTGCTCTATACCGAGCAGGCGACGATGACGGCCGCGGATCTGTGCGAGCAGTTGACCATCAGTACCGGCGCGGTCTCGACCGCGATCAAGCAGCTCATCCAGAACGGGCTGATCGAGCGGGTGCCGGCGCCGGGCAGCCGCCGTGACCACTTCAGGTTCGTCAAAGGCGCTTGGGCGACGCTGATGTCACAGCAGAACGCGATGTACGCGGTGATGCGCGGGGCCGCGCAGGAAGGGCTCGACGTGCTGCGCGAGGAGTCGGTCGCGGCTGGGCGTTTGCACGAGATGCAGGACTTCTACTGGTATATGGAACGAGAAGTGTTGCCGCTCATCGAGAAATGGCGTCAGCAATACAACGGCGCGTAGCGGAGACCATCGAGTCCCAGCGCTTTCGGGTGTTGCCATCGGTGTTTCGGTGCTGAAATGTCCGAGTCCGATTGCGCCCGAGCGGCATCAGATCCGCCGTCCAGGTCGATAATGTAGGGCAAATCCCTTGCTGGAGGACCATGCCCGACAATGACGTTGCGCGGTGGGCGAGTGAACTGCCGTCGACAAGAGGTGGCACCGAAGACTACGCCGCGACGAGTATGCGCATCCGATCCGAGAACGCGACAAAATCGATTGTCACCGCCACGATCACCGGCGACCCGCAGCGAATCGACCACAGTCGTCGGCGCGAAGCACGTGTGCGCTGGGTCGGCCCGACCGGCTCGGGCACGGCGGTCGTTGCGGTGCCGGTCAAGTCGGTGCGCGGCGATGAGATATCGGTGTGGCTCGGGCCGGGCGGGGACCCCACCGCCGCGCCCGAGAAGCTCGATGCGGCGGTGATGGAAGGCGTCGGCGCCGCTCTGGCTGTTCTGCTGATTACTGCGGCGGGCGCGGTGGGGCTGATCGGGACTGTTGGTTGGGTACTCCTGCGTCGCCGTGGAGCCGATTGGGAAAAGCAATGGCTGCGGGTGTGCACTCGTATTCGCGAAGAAGGGCGGTAGCCGGCGCTTGTTCGTGGACGGGTTGGGTGACATGTCGTCACCTACGAGTCGCGCGACTCGGTGTCATTGCGCCGGTTCATATTTCGGCGATCTCCTGAATCTTCTTGCTTGGCCCTCGGTAGCCGACATCAGCAGTTGTTTTCTCGACATCGGATTCGGCGGCGCGGGGCGGTATGGGACACCTGGTCGGCCGCGAGGAGCGACAATGGCCCGTGCACAAAGTACGTTGTGGCGTGCGTGTCGATCCCTGCGACGAGCGCCGCCTTGCGCTGCCGCGACCGCATCGTTGAACCCCGAGCGACAGCAGAACGCCTATCGCGGCGGCAACGGTGAGGTCGACGACCGCGTGACCGGAGGATGCAAGGACGACCACGAGATCATCGCCGGCGATCGCACCAGACTGCCACCCGACGTCGCGACGATATTCTTCGTCGCCACTTCGTGCTCGGATAGGGCTTCGATTCTATCGAGAATGCGTTCAGCCGCTTGATCGATGGTGTCTCAGGTGCCGAGGTCGACTCCTACGATTTGTCTGGCGATTGAGCGAACTGGGCAGTCTGCTATCCGGCATGAACGCTACTCGTCTAGTTTCCGGTGTAAGTGCACACTGTTAGCTGTATTCTGCATCGCGATGGTTAACTATGGTAATCGCCGCCGGTTCAGCTATTTTCTGGCAAGTTTGATGTGCTTAGCTGTATCGGCTGGTGTATACAGCGCGGCGGTCTTGAATTATCCACCCCCGTGGAACAACCCCAAGCCTGAGGGCTCACTGACATCCCGCTCCTCGGCGCTGCGTGTCCTGGTGAATCAACCTCAGGCTCAGGTACAGATGGGGCTGAAGTTCAATATGTTCAAGGCTGATGCTATGACTGCCTTTACCGAAGTGACGTTCTTCAATATCCCTGATCCCGAAAAATTTCGTTGGGCTCTAATAGGCACCGGCGCGATGCGGTTCCGGGCTAAAATGATACCGGTCCCAGACGGAAATCCCCAGGCGACTTACGACAAGCTAGAGGCTTTCACTGACGCCTATGTCGATACCGCACCCGCTAGTTGGACGCCAGCTGATGTCTCTAGCTGTCCGAGCGAGGCTGATCTGGACAAGAAGATAAATAGGCCACCGCTGGGTGCAGTTTCAGCTGTCGCCGGCGGACTGAGTTGGTCCACGCTGGTCGACAGTGATGGGTGGTCCCCTATTGTTGCCAACAACCTCACCGTTCAGCTCATCTTCCCCGAGGTAGTCCCCGAAACCACCCTGACCTCGTCTACTTGGACCACGGGCCGTATCGGCGACGAAGCGGTAGATTTTTCGCAGGGCGGACTGCATTTCTATCGACCGGAATGCGTTGCGATGTACGGCTTTGAGCTGAAATCTCCCGAAAAAAGGGTCAATCTGTCGGCTACCTTTTATGACACCACAGGCTCGAAAGAGCTGGCAAACGCCGATCCGCCATCGAACTCCAATGTTCATGGCGAATGGAGCCGCGACGAACCTTTCATAATTGTCGCCCGTTTCGAGGATTCGAAATGGAAGAGCATTCGTGATGCCATGATATTTTTCGCCGGTGTGATCGGCGGCTTGTTTGCCAGCATGCTCGTCGGCGGCATCCAAGCTCGCGACCAGACGTAATCCACGTACGCACCTTTGATCCACTCCGCTCGCCCAATTCCTGCTGCGGGTCGAGAGCGACATCCACCGTCGCCGCCGCCTTGGCACCGAAGGCGCTGGAATCCCTGACCCGCGACTGGGCCCGCACCCGGGAGGGCGCGACTTCGGTGCTCATCCGTCAGGCATCAAGACGGTGGATACGATCCGCCTGGTCCGCCCTGGAGCGGGTTCGTTGCTGGAGAACCGGGTCAGTAGTTGACCCAGCGCGGTGACGAACTCGGTGAATTCCTCATCGGAGAGCAGCAACGCGGATTGACGGAACGCGATGCCGTCGTGCTCGGGCGCAATCTGTTCGCGGGACAGATAGCGGTCCAGGTCGCCGGCCAACCCCGCGACGAACACGGTGAACATCGTCCGAAGCTGTTCGGGATCGACACCCTCCGCACCCTCATCGCTGGCACCGGAGCCGATCGCATACGTGCGTTCGACCGTACCGCGGATGCGGCGTTCGGCCACGACGGTCAACACCCCGGCTTGTACGAGCACACTGACATGGCGATACAGGGTCGTCGCGGCGACGTCAGGTAGATGTTCGGCCAGCTCAGCCGTGGTGAGCGTGCGCCCGATCAGCGCCTGCACGATTCGCCACCGCACCGGTTGATGCAATAGTTCGGCCAGCGAAGGGCGACTCGAAGGCATTGCCATTACTCCCAGAGTTGGTAATAATACTGATGTCGGGAACATTCTAGGTTTGCTGGAGGAAAAGTGGCTGCAGTGTATGTGGATCAGGAAACCGTACGTATCGAGCTGGGGTGGTGGGAACGCATTTTCGCTGGTCAGCGCAAGCGGCTGATCGTGCCGGTGGCATCAGTGCTCGAGGCTCGGCGGGTCGATCGGCCGACCAAATATTCCGCCACGCCAGGCGGCCGTGCAGGTGTGGTGGTCACCGGCGTCGTGAAGATCGGACGCTGGGGAATCGGGACGCGCACGTCAGTGTTCGTGAGCGTGCGCCGGTCGATTCCCGCGCTCCGGTTGACTTTGGACAAGTCAGCCGCAGAGGAGTTGGGATACGACGTCATCCTCGTCAGTACCCCGCAGGTCGACCGACTCGTCGGCTCGCTCACCAACGCCGCCGTGCCCGGCGCGACTTTCGGATAGTCACAAGCGGGTGCGGTCGCTGGTGCCGGTCGCACCGCCTGCTTGGAACGACGAACTGGCCGCTGAGAGCAGCAGTAGCGCGGTCATCGCCTGGAAGGCGCCGAAGACCGGGGTGGGCGCGGCGACGCGGGCCAGTTCGGCGATCTGGGTGGTGTCGTCGTGGGGGATGCCGATGCCCAAGCGGACGGCTTGGGCGGTCAGCCCGAGGGTGATGGTGCCGACTACGCCGAGGGTCAGCCACAGCGTCACCTGCCCGAAGCGACGTCGACCCGGGTCGACGAGCTGGCCGAGCTGGGCGATCGCCGAGGGCGGTGCTTCGATGCCGGTGGCCAGTGCCATTGTCACCGGAAACGCCAGAGCCACGGCCAGCAGCGGTGAATGCCCTGGATCGGCGCTGGTGGTGCCGGTTGGATGCGCGTCGGCGAATATCCGAATCCCAAAACCGCGACGGCCAGTCCGATGAACGCCACGGTCATCACCGCGAACACCGTGCGACCCAGATGCCCGAACCAGGTTCCGCCCGCAACGGCCGCCACCAGTAGCAACGCGATCGGCACCCGCCACGGCGCCAGCGCAGGCGCGAACGCGATGATCGCCGACGCGCCCGCGGCGGAGCTGATGGCAATAGTGAGCACGAAATCCACGATCAACGCGCCGATGGGCACGAACGCCGCATCTTCACCGAATGCCTCCCCGGTTGCCGCGGCCGCGCCACCGCCCTACGGGTAGCGGGCGACCAGTTGCTGGTAGTTGACAATGACCAGCACCACGATCGCGACAATTAAGCCCATCGTGGGCAGCAGGAGCGCGAGATCGCCGTGCAGGGCGCGCAGTGCGGCCTCGATCGGGTAGGCCACCGACGACACCGGATCCGCCATCACGGCGAACGCGAACGCGAACAACAGCACCGGTCGGCTGTGCATCAGCGATCGGCGCGACCGTGTGGATGCGCCGTCCGGAATCGACTGCATCGACTGGCCTTTCACGAAGCGGGCATGGCGCATTCATCGCCGACCAGACTTCCCGGCACACCAACGGTGGACCCTACCAACCCGCGTCTCGATGCGCCGCTGATCTCAGCGGTTGTCGCTGATGGCGTTCGCCTGGCTGCGCCTACTACGACCACAAAGTGCGCCACGAGGCGCTTGATATTCGAGGGGAGGTGCAAGACCTTTGCCGCCTGGTCGTCGCACGACCAGGTTGAGGGTGGGAGCAGCCTGATCCGGTGAGGGCGGGAAGCAGCTCCGACAACGCCGGGACGTGCCAGCAGCCAGATGGTGCGGGTCCGGCTAGCGAGGCCAGAGGGTACAGCGAGAGCGAACCAGTGGTTGACGCCCCGTAAGCGGGGTACCGGCTCAAATCCGTTGGATATGGGCCGGGATGCATTGCGCGGCTGCTGTTTTGCGGAGAAGCCGACTTCGTTGCCACTCCTTGGATCCTCACCAAACCCTGACCTGTCGATTCCGGTGCGATCCTGGATCTGACCGGGGAATCGACAGCGGTGTGCGGAGTTCCAGCGCTCCCGTTGTTCGTATCAAGGCTCTCGAGAATCCATCGCTTGTTGAAGGCGATAGCTCGCCGCCGCGAGGATTGCAGACGTGTGTGCACCCATCCTCGCGGTGGGTAGCAACGAATCATGTTGTGGCAGCAGTGGTTGCCCAACCACGGCACGCGCCAGTTCGGATACGAGTTGCCGAGGAGGTGGCGGGTAAGTCATCTCCTCGGCAGCGCCGAGCCGAGCCTATGTGCGTCCCAAAAAACAGCTCCCGATCGGCCGCGCGCGGCATCGAGCTCCGAGTTCGTCGACAATCCGCCGGGGACGGCCCCGGGAATGTCCGACTTCCTCAGCAAACGTGCACATCGGCTTACTATTGCGCGTTCTGTGGACGCGGCCATCCCGCATGACACGCTCGTCAGTGACGTCAGATTTCGCCGGTGCCAGCTGATCTCAGCTTCGTCGTCTGACGTCAGGACTCACCGTAAGCGACGCCGGAGTTCACCGCTCTAGCCATGGGAACCCCGATCAGGCGTTGAGCCCCGATGAACGGCGTGTTTCGTTCGTGAATGCCTTGCTCCCACTCCATTGGAAGCTACCGTTTGCCGGGCTTGGCTCGTGTCCTCGAATGTCTTCTGCCTCATCGAGTATTGGAAGGGAATCTGCGTGTTGGCGCCCAAAAGTAGAATCCGATCGGTCATGAGGGCGGTGTATCCGGTTGTGGTGGTGTTGTTGTTGGTTGTGTCTGCCGCTGGTGCCGGGTTCGCGGACCCGAGCATCGACAAGGACCAGACGATCGAAACCCCTGAGGGATGGGCGATTTCGGTCGCGAAGACCGAGGAGAATCTGGACCGGGTACCGCCGTTGAACGCCGCCGCGTTCTCTCGTGAGGCGTTCTTTTCCGCTACTGCTAGCGCGGTGATCGGTGGGCAGGGCCGTACGCCGGTGCGCGCGGGTGTGCTCGCGCTGGGGTTGATGATCGGCTGCAACACCGACGTCTCCTCCGGGCTGACCCTCGGTTTGAACGCCAATCTCGGCGTGAACCTGGGTGCTAACGGGAACGGCACGCTGTCGCAGTCCCCTTCCGGTGGAGGCGGTCTCAACGCCGGTGCTAACGCGGGCGTCGGCGGAAATGTCTCGGTGACCCTGCGGCCGGGCACCATCACCACCGTGACGTTGGCGTCCAAGCCGATCGCCGCCGCGACGGGGGACTTGGCGCTCAAAGCGGTGGCCTTGCATGTGGATTCCTGTATCGGGCAGGTTGCGATGCGCTCGATCGCCTCGCTCACCGTCACCACCGCCACCCGCGATGACTCGGTCACCGTCTACGGCGAACCCCAGTCGTTCTAACCTCCATCGCCAATCCGTCGGGTGACCGGATTGCCGCAAGCGGTAGGTGTTGTTGCTGGTCACAACCCCGGATCAATGCGATAGCATCAGCGAATTACCGATCTTGATCGGCGTTCGCGTGAACTGCTCTCTCCGCATTCCCCGGTTCGGTGACTCCTGCAACGCAGGAGAAGGGAGCACGGCCCGTGACCACCGCAGTGCCCTCAACAGATCCTGCTGACCTGCTACGAAGCCGCATGCGAACCAACCCGGTGCCGACTCCTGGAGGATCGCATTCGCCACGGCGGCGGCATATCGTTGCGACCGTGGCGCTTGCAGCAGCCCTATGTAGCAACACCACCGTGGGGTGGTCGAGCCCTGCCGCAGCGCAGCCGATCTGCATTCCCTCACCGATGGTGTCGTGCCCACCTCCACCCCCGCAACCGCAACCAGCGCCGGGGCCCCCTTCGGCGGCCCCGGTGCCTCCGCCGGCAATACCGACGGCACCCAGCCAGCCCGGCCCCGGCGGAGGACCCAACGGTGGTGCCTACATCCCACCAGCACCCGGCCCGTACAACGGCACTCCTATCGTGCCGGTCCCCGGAGCCACCGAGCCCGTCCTGCCCGGCAACGAGCCACCCCCGCCGACCGGCGGGACGGAATCGAACCCTCCAGAGATGTCGCCAAGTCAGGCACCAGCCGCACCGGGTGGAAGCCCGGAGATTCGACCGGTGAGCGGAACGGTTACCGACTGTGGTTACGTCACCTGCTCTTACTACCTGACCAGGTCGCAAGTACGGTGGCTCTATAAGAATATCAACGCTTCACTTGGCGCCGGAATAGGCATCAGCGCCGCGATTTGTGGCGCCATGGCTGTAATCGGCGGCCCCCTGGCGATCGCCTGCGTGGCCTATGTAGCGATCTGGGGCGGTCGGTTGATGGATGCCGTCAATCAGGCCAAGGAAAGAAATGCCTGTGTAAGAATCCGCACGGTTGCTAATGATAACTTCGAGACGCTGGTCATCACTGGAATCTATGTCGATAACTCGGGATTTTGTCATGATTCGTGACAGGAGGGGGCAGACGTGGAAACGCGTCGCGCTGGTGGCAATCTGCTTCATCATTATCTTCTCCTCAGCCGGCATCGCATACTGGGCCGGTGCTCGTTCGTGGCTATACACACTGATCGTTTTACTCTCCACAGCCGTTGCGATGGGCCTCTGGTACGCGGCCATTAGGGTGATTGGAGCTAGAAATGGAAATTAATAGGACTGCTTTGGCGACGATTGCCGCACTTGCGAGTATCGCAAGTCTGACAGGGTGCTCCGGCGGCACATCGGCCAACGATAAGAACGACGATGGCCCCCTGCGCACCGCGTACGACAAGTACCTCACCGCTTTCAATGCACAGAACCTCGACGAGATAGCCGCCTCGAGCTGTGCAGAATACGCCGACATGCTCAAGAAACCCCGTGACGGCAAGTCTGCGGAGGAACTTATCAAAAAGGACTTCCAAGCCGACGGAAAGATGATCCTCGACAATTTTGTGAGCCCGTTCATTTATCAAAATGAGGGGACCGCCGCGATTGTAACCCACTACGAGAACGACCAGAAGAACGGCGCTGTCCTGCCTAATCCGCCGATCACATACCGGTTCAAGAAGGAGAACGGGGACTGGAAATTCTGCGGTGCTCAACCGATTGCTGCGCCTTCCTCGATCCCGGAACCCCGGTGACCGGTGAGGCGTGGGCCCGACACGATCGAACTGCCCGCGAATCGGCTTCTGGCGGGTGAGGGGCCTTCGCTGCGAGTTAGCCGTCCGCGAGCTTTGTTGTGTGCCAACCGTTCTCTGCAGCTGCTCAGTTCGGGATCGGTGGGCCGGGGTCCAGTCCCATCGCTTCGCGCGCCTTGCGGATGAAGTAAAATCCGCCGCGAGCGGTTTCGCGAGCGACTCGAACTTGACCGAGAGTAGTGGCCGAAGCCAATTGGGTACGTGCGGTATTCAGCCGGTCAGCTGCCTCGCCGAGCAAGTCCACGGCAGCGGCGTCATCGGCCGCGAGTTCGGCGAGTTCGCTGCCCGTCCGGTCGAGATAGCGATGGACCTCTTTCTTTGCGTCGGCTACCCGGTCCGCGTTTCCGGACCACTCCCGCGAGATCCACCACATGGCCAGCGCGAGAATCGCAATGACAAAAACAAGGAAAAGTAGGCGACCCATGCCTCGGAGCGTACGGCCAACCCTCCGACCGCTGACGGGCCGGCTCGGCAGATGTTCGATCGGCCTTTGTCCGAGTGCGCGGTGATGCCGCCGTGGACTGGAGTCGGCCGGGCACGTGTCAGAACAATCCGACAGTGAATCCCTCGTCGGACACACCCCGATAGCGTGGGCCGGCGAATAGCCGCAGGCCTTCGTCGAGCCGCGGAACGAGGCCGTGTGAATCGGGGACGTCGCCGAACGGCACCCGGTATCCATCTCGGACTCGGTGGAATTCCCACAGTCGCTCCATCTCTGGATGGCGCTGCCGGAAACCGGGGTCAGCGGGGAACAAGTCGAGCCGCACCATCGCCGAGGAGACGACTTTCCTCGGATTCCGATTCACCGTCCGCGATACCGAGATGGCCGCTAATTCGGGCCAGGCGATCGACCATGAGCTACCGCGCGGGTCGATCCATCGCACTCCGGTCTGATCGATCATCAGCGAACGAGGGCGAGTGAGCACCCGCCACAACAGCACACCGGTCAGGGCGATCAGCAGCAGGAACCCGCCGACGGCCACGGCGGCGACCGCTACCCCGGGGCCGCCGGACACCCGGCCGGTCAGCCCGGCCGCGACGCCGAGCACCCCGAGCCCACCGCAGACCGCTATCGCGGCTGCGGACTTCGCCCTGACACCGTGTGCCAGGTCGATCACTACCGGTGACGTCTGCTGGTGATACACCCCTGCAGCGTATGTGCCGGAACCCCGGTTGCTGCCGCCAGCAACGACAAGTCGGATATCAGTCGTTGCGATGGTGCAGCCACCATTCTCGTAGGGTCTGCACATCTCGGATGAACGCCGGATCCGGCACCGAGGAAGGGGCGAGTGGTGCGACGAGGATCTTTTGGCGGCCGTCGGTGAAGATCAGCATGGTCCGCAGATGTCGTCCTCGATTGATGGCCCGTACGTCGGCGACGGTGTGCCAAGGGTGGAACCTGGTTCGGATCTCACGGTTGATCAGCCCACGATCGGTCAATCCGACCTCGGCGGTCCGATAGACGCGCCGGATGAGCAAACCGGTCACGGTCTGGGCGATCCCGCACAGGATGAACATCCCCGACAGAATGATCAGGACGCCATCGTCGGCCCTCGCGTCGGTGGCACGCACAGCGAGTTGGCCCGCGCCGACGAGGACTTCGAGGATGCCGATCACGACCATGGCCCAAACAGCTCTGAGGTAGCCAGAACCCAACCGCCTCCGGAAGCGGGGCTCTGCGGGCTCGATCGTGATCTCCGGTTCTGCTTGCGGTGTATCGCGACATCGGAACTCTAGCGGTGTTAGTGGCGGGACGATCGATGGCACCGAGTGGGGCTGCGCTGAACGGATTCGGATGTTCAGGGCCCGAATGAGTCTGTCGCACAGGCGGATCCACATGTTGTCTTCGGCCGGCTCGGTGAAGTCGGTAAGTACCTGCCGCGTCGAAGGGGCTGATCGCACTTGTGGCCGGTCGAAATTCGAGGTCGTCGGCGATCTGGAGAGTTGGGCTTTGGAGGCGACCGATTGTGTCGGTGCCACATCGGGCGAGCGCTGGCCCTAGCGGAGACACGTAATCGCTCAAAGACGGATGCGGCGCCACCGATGGCGCAGTCTGAACCGCCCCGACTTTTCGGCCAGGCTTCGTGGTTGAGTCATCACCGGCTGGGATGGGTGTTGTTGAGCTAGTAGGCGGCTTCGTACTCGGCGGGCGGGGCATGGCCGAGCACGCTCTGCAAGGCCGCCATGACCTGGAAGGCCAGCAACCTTCCCGACTCCACCGTGAAGATGACGCCGGGCTGGTTCGGCGGCGAGCAACCTGGCTGCTTCCGGATCGAAAAAGATTCTCGAGATTGATGGAACCGATCAGGGACGAGCGGCGTCCAATCTAGTGACACAACAGATCTCGGACTTGGAAGGCCAGATGAAGACCATCCGAACCGCCGTACCACGGCCGCCAGCGATCATGCGCCGCTGTGCAAGCGGACGGACGCAATGCAGACGTGCTGTGGCGCAACGATGTTGCGGGGTGGATTCAGCCATGGCCTAGGCCGAGGGCTGGCGATGGAGATGGACACTGAGGGCTTCTGCTTACCGGGCTCCAGGTAGCCGCAGCGCGGCGACACGACCGCCTTCTTCAATACCGAAACCCGCTGAGCTACTGAAACATCCGGAGCATCCCGTATGGCGCTGTAGGCAAGAGCACCCGCGAAGTAGCAGGGCACAAGAACTGAAAAAATTAGTGATGATGGAACCGGTTCCGAGGATGAAGCGTCTAACCGTATAGAACAGAACGCAACTCGGAAGCGACCATTCACGACATGAAACCCCGGTTAGTAGGGGCCCTAAAAGCCTGGTGTTGGGGAGCTGCAACTCCCCAACACCCGGAGCTGCGCGCATGTGCAGCCGTTCGCAGTAACAACCAACCGATAGGAACTCGCAATGAACCGCATCCGCAAGGCTGTCGCCGCAAGCTCGATCGTACTCGCCGGGGCGGGGCTCGGCTCGATCTCGACCACATCCGTAGCTCAGGCGACCCCTCTGGGTTGCACGGCAGGGTATCTTGCGTTGGGAGCGTCAGCCCTGAGCGCGCCCGCAGCGACCACGGGCGTTGGCGCTGGAGCTGTCCTCTTGGGCGCGAGCTCCGCGACCGCGGTGATATTCGACCAGTGTGAAATGTTCCAAGAAGGTCAGGTCATCGATATTCCCGCAGGAGCCACTTGCTACGCGATCGATACCAGGGCGGTGGTTGCATGCCCGACGCGTGCCCCCGTGTACACAGGCATGGTCTGAGTATATGATCCCGGAACCGGAACTGTAGCAGAGAGCGAGCGTGACTTCGATGGGCTTGGCAAGGCGATTAGGGTTCTGGCTTAACGTAATTGCGCTCGTTTCTCTTATTGTTGCAGGCGTTGAGATCCTGCGCAGTACGAAGACTCTGTTAGTTCTGGTTCTCGTATTCGGCGCAGCTGCTTTGATGGGCTTGAATGTGATTCAACAGGTGCTGAGGGCCAATTCCGAGAAGCGAGATTAAGAAGCTAACGGTCTTGGCCGGTGCCCCCACTGCTATTAGCTTCAACCAGGAGACACCTGCACGGGCGACTGCGTCTGCGGGCGAACCAGCGCGACCGGTGCGGACCCTGGAGATATTCGCACCCCGCGGCAAGCCGGACTCCTCTTACGGCCAAGAGGTTGCATATCATCGAATGGCTCCAGAACCCTTCAACCAATCGACAGATGAATTCGGCTTCAACAACCAGAACCTGCGGGTCGATACGGTCTCCATCTGGATGGATCCAGCAGAGTGCGCTGATGCTCTGGGCCACCGCATGGAGAAGGAGCCCACCTACAACGGGCGCAGCCCGATCACGGCGACCGCGTCGAGACACCAACCCAATGCCAGTACCCCGGACTCTCCGGGAGATCTCCCCCTGCTCACCTCTCCGCCGTACTGGAGAGAGCGCCGGACTGGGCTGCCTGTGCAACGCTGACCGCCATCAACCTCATCGGGACCGTCATCGGGATGCACGGCTACGCACGACGAGACCTGGAGGGATAGCGAAACTTCCAGGTCTTGTCGGTGCATTGGCACGGACCCGCGGCAGGCAGAGGCTTTCGAAGGGAAAGTGTGGTGCGCGGCGAATGTGAGCCGGGTTGCTTGGCTCGCTGTAACCCTGCGCTTGTCCTGTATGCGAGCATCGGATTGACCCCTGTATTCGTTGGCCGATACAGTCGAACCGCCGGATCATGATCACGGCGCGATCGACGGGGGATATGCGATGACTGCCATCGGTGTGAGCCACTCCAGAGCTGCCTTCAAAGCGACGGAGGTGCGATAATGGCCGCTCAGGGCTACTACAACCACTATGACGACCCAGACGAATTCTGGGACGACGGGCCGCTCGAGGTCCCCCGACGCTCGCCTGCGGCGGTTGCCGCCGCACCGATCACTCCATCGCGCTTCGTTGACCGGTACACCGACGAGGCTCCGGGCGGTGACTTCGCGTTCGTTCGAGCTCCATCGTCTTCACAGCCGCGGGTGCCTAACGATGATGTCGCCGCTCAGCAGGAGCAGTTCGAGCGCCAACGCGATATCGCGCGAGGTCGTATCGACGCGGTAATGGAGAGTGTCGGTTCGATGTTGTTCACCGGGACGTCGCTCGACCGGGCGGCTGTCGCGAGTGTATCGAGCTCGGGCGATGTGGTCGATATTCGATTGGCGCGGGGCTTCGGAGATTTGAATCGCCCGAACTGGATGGTCGCAGACGACCTCAACTCTGTTGCGGTCGCGATCGTAGAGGCAGTCAACGCGGCGCGTGTCAGTAGAGCTGAAACCGTGGCCGGTCGACTGGCGCGCGAATTCGGTCACTGACTCGGGGCGGCGGAACAACTTAGGATATCCATGGCAGATTTCGATAGTTTGTACCACTTGACGCAGGAGATGAACAAGAATTGGCATGACCTCATCGAGGATGTAAACTCCGGCCGATTCTACGCGAAGCGCGCAGCGGAAAGCCGCAAAGTGCCGGTTGTCGACGACAGTTCCGGAGCCATGTATGGATTCCTGATCGTCGATGGGAACGGTACGATCACCTCGATGGATCTCGATCCCCAGGAGGTCGCTCAATCGAACGAGGGCGACGTGCTAAAAGCTATTTGCACCGCAATAAATTCGTCGACCGCTCGATCGAACCAAACTTCCTTTCATGGAGAGAGTCGAAAGCATGTCTGATCAGGATTTTCACGTTGTCCCCGAGGCTCTCAAGCTGGAAGCTGAAGAGATCCGGCAGACTTCAGAGCAGTGGGATTCTGCCAAGAAAAAGATCCTCGAGGCCCCGATGGATCTCAACGCGCTCGGCTCCTACGGCAAAGACAATGCTGCCAAGTTCAATCTCGCAACGACCTACCTGGTGACGAAGCTTCGTGAAGGTTCCACCTCGATTCAGTCGGCAGCGGACGGGTTGAAATCATGCGCTACGCATTTCGAAAACCTGGATGCCGACTACTATCGGCAGTTCGGCTACATCGACGCGCAGTTGGGGTACTGAGCGGTGGGCGACACGAAGGGTTTCGCCATACCGGCGGAGCGGAACCCCAACGGCCTGCCCGCTGCACTCGTGTTCCCCTGGGACCAAGCAGCTTACGTAGTCACCTGGGCCGAACATCTCGACGTCGACGGACCCGTCCGTGATCGAATGAGCATCTTGCAGAAGATGCTCGGTGACCCCAGCAAAGTATCCACCGTGCTGGCGGCTTGGCAGGGTGCGGTCACCGAACTCACAAAAGCGGTCGATGGTAGCAACGATGGTATCGGTCTGGCGACAGCCAATGAGAATCTGAAAGCTCGCTGGTCCGGCACCGCCCGGGACGCTGCTGTCGACTATGTGGACCGACTCGCTACATCCACGCGCTTGAACAACGGCTACATCGCGCAAATCGCCACATACTTGAACGATCTCGGCGCCTACGTGACGACCGCGTACACCAACGCCACGTCGAACGTGCAGAGCACGGCGGCAAGTCTCGCACAATATGAGGCCGCGCGTAAGAAAGCGGAAACCAACGCCTTGATCGTGATCTTCACTGGCGGGGCCGGTGGCACCGACAGTTACCAGAGCGCCGCACTAGAATTTGTTGACAGGTTCATGACCGATACCAAATCGCTGTTGGATAATCTCAGCAAATATATGGTCGATAGCGGTGGCAAGATTGACGATGTCATCACCAAGATCAATCAAGTGGAGGTTCCCGCGGCGATAGCTCCGGCCGCTTTGACTGTTCCCGGATGGCAACCGCGTAACCCGACCGGTCCGGGTTGGGGTACGCCGTCATGAGGCATATGAAAATCATAACGGCGGGCGTCATTGCGGCAGCGGCCTCGATCGCTCTGGTCGGCTGCGAGGGGAAAACATCCGAGTCTGCCCCGTCATATAGCAGTACACCCACCGATTGCGTCGAAGTCCGAGAGGTTACCAAGGACGCGGTGTCGAGGTATGCGGATGCGCTCTATGATCCGAAATCCGAATTCAGGAGCGAGCAGCCGCAAAAAGAGTCCGCGAAGGTGTTGACCTGCTACGGCGCCTTCATCGACAACACTCCACGAAAGAGTGATACCGACGTAGCGGGACTCCGGACCGCGACCGTTTTTATCACGATCTCCGTCAACCAGCCTGGTTCCTGGGGGGACAAGGACCCCGTCGAGGAGGCCAAGCGCAGCTTTACCAGCTACCGCGACCAACATTCCTCCGCAGTCAAGATCGTGAATGGTCTCGGCGACGACGCTTACTCGTTCCATGAGTTCGCATCCACCGATGCCAGCGCAGAGACAGATTTCCGCATCGGCAATGCCACCGTGCATATTCGTTTGAACCGAACCTTCGCCGGCGCTTCCACGCCTGAGCAAGGGGCAGCTGTCGAACGCAACGCATTGGAGGTAGCCCACGCGTTGGCGGGCGGTTTCGACCGTGTCATGAAGTAGGACTTCTGTGCCTCGGAGGGGACTGAAACATTTTGGAGCGTGGGCCGGTGTCGTTCGCTCGGCGTGTTGATCCGTGAGGTTCGACGCTCAGATCGTCTCGTTCTTGGCTGGAACATTCATGCCGAGTAGGCACCACTGTCGGGATCACCACCAGCTAGTCCCTTCGTGAAAGGGCAGACCGCAGCGCGGGTCGGTGCAGGCTCGAGGCAGCGCTCGACAGCAGGCCTTGCTCGCCTTCTTGGTAATCTGGCGCAAGGGGATGTGGTTCGTCCGTGAGCATTTGTACCGCTGCGGCGACCTCCTCGATCGAGGCCCGAACGTAGGTCAGGGTTGCGCCAGATTTGCCAGTCGGATCGGCGTGGGCGGCGAACGCCCGAGCCACGGCGTAACCAAAGTTTCGCTCAACGAAAGTGAGAGTGGTGTACCGAATCCAGTGAGTCGTGACGCCTTGGGTAGCGACCCATGGCAGAGAACGGCCAACTCGATCCCAGAGATGGTCATAACGACGGCGAGTGATCGGGCGACCGTTCTTATAGCGCAGCAGCTGGCTCGTGGGATCCGCGCTCCGCCTCCTGTGGGTGATCAACTGGTCCATCAACGTCGGGGAGACGGGGTGCCAGTGCACAGTGCCGCCTTTGCCGTGCAGCCGGACCAGGCACTGCTCTGGTTCGAGGTCGTCCCCGTGTATACGCAGAGCGGTTTCACGTCGGCACGCGGTTTCGATGTGAATGCGAACTATCAGCTGGTCGAGGTCCTTGTCATCGCCGGTCGTAGCCGCGACGGCGTGGAGGTCGGAAAGGTGTCTTTTGGCGAGCGCCCGGCGGGTGCTGGGAAGGCGACGAGGCGCTTTGAGGTTGGCTGCAGGATTGTTGAACGCGGATAGGTGGCGGTCCTCGACAGCGAATCGGTACAAGCAGCGAATGGCATTGACCATGTTCTCCGCGGCCGAGCGCCCTCCCCGGCCGTTCCGCCTGGAGTTTGCTTGCTGCCGGGTCTGCTGCACCACTTCGGCCAGCTCAAGTGGAGTTGGCTCATCGAGGGAGCGGTCGTGCCAGAGGGCGTCGAGCCGCCGCCAGTATGGACCGTATGTCCGGCGCGTTCCGTCGGAAACGGTCACGCTGACTCGGGGTATGAACTCTCCAAATGTTGGTACAGCTCTGGTGCCGTCTGGCGCTTGTAGTAGTTCCTCGGGGCGAACTCCTAAGTGCTGTAGGAGCTGTCGAGCGACGTCGACATCGTGCGTGCTCACGACAATCCTTTGAGGTGAGCCGAAACATTCGAGAGGGCTTCGACCACGATTGAGGGAGGAGCAACGACGCCGCAATTCGCGAGGAGCACGACGAGGAGTAGACCGTCGCCCGTCGAGATATCGGCAGTGGGCTGATCCGTGCCCGACCTCCAGATCGGCCGGCGCGGATCAGATTCGAGTCCACTCTTCGAATTCGACTGAAGTGGTATTTCTGTGCTGTATCGGCTCTGCTGAGCGGCTGTTGGTGTGCGAGCTGCCAGATGTAGGCTCGTTGGCGATAGTGGGATCGACGAGTCTAGTTCGATCGCGGGCATGAGAAGTCTGCTCTCTACCGACCGACTCGTTAAACCCTTAGACCATCAAACCTGAATTCCGACCAATGCGCTACATCCAGGTCGGCTGCGCTAGCTGGAGTACTTCCAAGTCCTTTTAGGCCGATCTCGTAATTCCTGGTCAGGGGCCAAAAGCTATACTGGACCGGACTCCTCGCCATCACTGCGGTCATCACACAGCATTCGTGCAGTTGTCGGCAGAAGGCTGGCGGCGCGAAGAACCCGTCGAGGTCGGCAACGAGAGTCCACTGCTGCGGTGGACGTTGCTCAGCCGATTCGGAGAGCGGCCCTACCCGGCTGCGGCAGACCCCCTAGCGATCCCTCCTGCGGTCCTACGATCAGTCGTGCCGACGCCGACGAGAACAAGGGCAAGACGTCGGCCCTGGGCGCGGTCCGCGCCATCGGTTCCGGGGCCAGCTCGTAGGCAGTCCGTGGGAGTGTGAGCCGAACCTGGGAATCCTTCCGAGTTTGCCCTGTGCGCTGATCTCGCCGGTGACCTCACAGATATGGGTTGCTCGATCGGCCGTGCAGACTGCGAAGGAGAACCGAGAACCGGCACTTACCGTGGAGCGTGTAGGGCAATCGGGCTCGGGAGCTCGGCTAACAAGCGGGCATCGCACAAAGGGTGTGCGAGCCGGAAGCGAACGAGCGAGCAGGACAGCCTGAGTCAGCTCATCGAGAGATTCCGTTGAATACCGTCGTCGTCTTTGATGAAGGCGAGATACAGCACCACGTCTGGTACCTCGACGTCGGTGCTGTAGATACTGGCAGTCAGGGGCTCTTTGGTGAACTGATCGCGCCAGCGGAGATAATCGGTGGTCTCGCGACCGTAGGCGATGCGAGTGCGAGTGGTCCAAATCCGGTTGAACTCGGGGATCGGGCGTAGTCGCCGGAGCAGGTGGTTGGTTTGAAAACAATCGCGGTGTCCGCCCATGACCGCCTTCAACAGGGCAACCACCTGGTCCTTTTCGTTGCCCCGGTCAGTGAGGATGTCTCGCGAGTGAGGTCCGAAGATCCACGGTGCGACATTCCCGACCACGTCGAGCCTGGGATATGCACGGATCATGTGCTTGTTAAGCAGCAGGACATTGAGCAAGGGATCGACGTATGCGGCCAGGACACCCTTGGATTCGAGAAGATCTAGGTGGTCGAGCAAGCCCGAGTTCTGCATGACCTGCTCCTTGAGCGTTTCGGTCGGAGTCAGATCGAGCGGAGGCGCGAGCAAATCACGTACGTGACGGGCCTGGGACATATTCAGCCCATAGCCGGCAATGAGCTGCGCGACTATCGCGGCCTTCGGATGACGGTCCCCGTCCTCGATGTTTCGGATGTAGTGCTCACTCACGCCCGTTATTTCGGCCGCCTCGCGGCGAGACAACCGGCCTCGGACCTGGGTCATGAAGTCCGACAACGTCGGAACCCGTGCTTGTGGCCGGTGTGTGCTGGGCTTCCTGCTCATGCGAGATGCCTCCCCCTCAGGATTTCGAGCATGGCAACTGGACGACGAACCTGTGGATCTCCCCTGACTAGCCAATCGTTTTGTTCATACCAGAACGGCCGTGACCAGGCAACGTTTCGCATTTGGCAACGAGGCTGCCGAATGTTAGCGCAACGGGTCGCCCCCTTCCAGGGAGCGAGGGTCGATAAGCAGATCGGATCAGCGAATCGTTTGACGCTCCCAGCGTCAAATGTGCCGCGATAATGCTGATGGCATCGTGTTTCGAAATTTGAGCGCGAAGCGTTCGACGCCTACCGATCAGCCGGTATGCGCGAATGTCGCTGAATTCGAGACGCCCTGAGTCTCCGAATGAATTAGTGCGAACAAGGTGTGGAAGGTCCGACCATTCTGCTAGCTTCGAGGTTGTTCTGCTACTGTCCGCAGTGCAGGGGCCACCGCAGCGAAGGTTCGTGCACATGGATACGCTCGACGCCGGGTGATCCCTCGAACTGAGTGTGGGCAGTCCTTGTTTAGGAGGCTGCGAGTGAGTGAAACAGATGTCAATGTGTCCGGTGTGGGTGAAGACATATTCGCAAACCTTACGCCAATTCCACTATTCGAATTGATTACCGGCGGATGGGCAGCAAGGATATTCGCTGCAGCCGTCGAGATGGATCTCTTCGGGGCGATGAATCGATCGGGTGGCCTTACGTGTGAGCAGGCTGAGATCGAATTGAAGATTGCGGATCGGCCCGCCGACTTACTACTTGCCGCCTGCGCGTCGCTAGGGTTATTGGACAAACGTGGCGATGTGTATACAAACTCGGCAATTTCTGACGAGTTCCTGGTCGAGGGGAAGCCGTACTATTTCGGCGGGTTTGTCCGCTATGCCGAACGCCGCCAATATCCCGGCTGGCACAATCTACCTACTGCGTTGCGCACCAATCGACCCACCACATGGAATCCGGATGAGCAGGACACTGTCTTCGATCGCGGTGACCAGCTCGTCGTGTCCATGTTCTGGGAGGCAATGCACTCGATGTCGAGCTTTACCGGGCGAGTATTGACACAGGCTCTTCCTGATCTGGCTCAAAGAAAGGCGCTGCTTGATGTCGGTGGGGGATCAGGTGCGTTGGCGATCGAGGCGTGTAGAGCCTTCCCGGACTTGCGTGCTGCTGTTTTTGAACTGCCTTTCGTCTGCGAAATCGCGGCACAGAAGATCACCGCCGCCGGATTCGGGGACCGAATATCGACTGAAGCGGGAGATTTCAACGTAGACGATGAGCTTCCAGCAGGTTATGACACTATCTCGCTGTCAGCGGTTCTCCATGATTGGGATGAGCAGACCGGGCGGACACTCCTCGAGAAATGCTTCCGAGCGCTTCCATCAGGCGGCAAGATAGTGATCTTGGAAGACCTACTCAATGAAGCACGGACCGGACCGGCTCGCGCTGCTCTGGTAGGAATCAACATGCTGGTGGAGACAGAAGGCGGAAAGAACTATTCCGGTGGTGAGTACACGGCATGGCTTGCGGCCACTGGCTTTGATGACATCGCGACGATCCCGTGCCAGTCCGTGACGACAAACAGCATAATCGTGGCCTCAAAGCCCTGACCTGTGCTGTCCTTGCGCGCGCTGGTGTGAATAGTGAACTAGACCCTGGGTGTTTCTGGCGGAGGCAGAATCACGAATCGAGGGGCCTGGTCGGGCCCGGCCTGTCCTGGGTGTTGTGTGGAGGCTGGCGACGGTGCCGACGGTACGAAGATCACGGTCAGCTTCCGCCCATGCATAGCGAGTCCTTCGACAGCAGCCGGGGCACAGCGGGCTGAGTCGCGTGTACTCCCGTGCCGTCGCATCGCAGAGGTAGTTGTCACCGAATCCGGTGGGCATGGGTTCAACTCGACGGGCATAGAGAGACGTATGACGTTCGGTGGTCTGGCTGTTGGATCCCCGCACATCAGTTGCGAGAACCCTGTGAACAGTTCGGAGGTCACGGAGCTACATCCCGCGCGGCTGCGCACA
Organism: Nocardia sp. NPDC051756; assembly: GCF_040681495.1. NCBI lineage: Bacteria > Bacillati > Actinomycetota > Actinomycetes > Mycobacteriales > Nocardiaceae > Nocardia > Nocardia sp. NPDC051756. The sequence goes on from NZ_JBFAYV010000004.1 coordinate 143,256, forward strand.
GTCGGTTGCTCGCACCAACGACCGATGCCGCTGGACCATGTGATCCAGCGGCATCGTATCGAGAGACCGCGGAGGGGATGCGGTCTGTCGGGATCAGTCCGGCTCATCGAGCGCGGCTGACCGTCGCTCGGTTGTACTCCGCAGGTCAAGAGAGGGTTGGTCGCTCCGGCAAGACTTTGGTCCGTTTCAACGATCTGACGGGAACGGCCGCCGAAGCCCGATGATGGGATAAGCACGGCCTGGAGGGCAGGTGCGGGGCGCATCCGGCGGTCCTTTCCAGGCCGTGCGATCCCGTCTGCTGGGGCCGGTCGGCATCGGTCCCCGCAGGGGGCTTCAGGGCGGCGGTTGAGGCGGAATCGGCCGGCGTGGACGGCGATTCGGCCGACGTCGTTGCTGTGGGTGTTTGCTCGGCCCGCTGGGTCTGTCGAGACGTTGGGTGATCGGCTTCTCGGTCAGCTTCAGAGCGGCAGCAATATCGTCGTCTGTGAGAAAACAACTGCGCCCGGCACGGTGCCCGGGAAGCGTGCCGGCGTTGAGCTGCCGCAGATACCAGCGGACGGACTTGTGTAACCTTTTTGCTCCGAACTCGACGGGATAGGTCCCATCGTCGTCCGGTGGCTCAGTGGGCGGTGTCGGGCTGCGGTCGCTCATCGGCTGTACCCCGGTCGATAAGCCGTCTGTTCCGTCTTAGGTGACTTCCGCTGCGGTGTCGCCGGAGGCAAGCGTCGTCGCACGAGCTGATCGGGATTGCTTGTGGCATATGAGGTATCAGGTTTGGCTGTCATCAGATGAGGACCTCGTTGTCGAATGACCGAGTACATCCCCCCAACTCAATGAGAATCGATTCGGGATAGTTGCGCCGGTGCTCGAGTGCACGCAATTTGCGTGAAACGCATCTGACGGTTAATCGGGGTTCGTATCGTGCCGCGGCGACGCGACTGGGCAGGCGAATGCGGTTGGCGCCGTGGAGTATTGCGGCCAAGACAGCTTGGAAGCTGCTTGAGAACCGGCGCGAGCCCAACCAGAACTCATGCCGGCCGACGCACAATCACGGGCGTCTACCGTCCGGGCAGGTGGCGCAGTTATCGGTGTCAGGCGAGTGGTGGACCGGCGTACGGCTTGCGGAAGATGTAGCCGAGCAACACGTCCCGAGCTTCGGAGACTTCGCTGACTTGCAGGCTCAGCGAATATGGATCCCCCGTGCCGGGTTCACGCCAGTGCAGGTAGTCATCGGCGCCGCGGCCGTAGGCGATGCGGGTGCTGTTGATCCAGATGTTGCTGAATTCGTGGTCGGGGCTCATCTGGTTGAGGAACTGGCGGGCTTGCGGAGAATCGCGGTGACGTCCGACCGCACCCTTCGCTGTCGCGACGACGTGAAGTGCTTCAGTCTTCCACTCGATGACGAGCTCTTTAGCTGTCGGGCTGAAGTACCAAGCCAGGAGGTTGTCGGTCGGGCCAAGCCCGGGGAACGCTTGCCAGAACGACGGGTTGGCGGCGAGTACATTCCACAGTGGATCAGCGACGACCGCGTGGACCCCCTGATCCTCGAGGTCAGCCAGGTGCGCGAGCAGGTTCGGCGACTGATGGACGTCGGCCCGGAGCTGGTCAGTGGCGATGAGCTCGATTGGCGACGCGCGCAGTTCGCGCATGTGCTGGGCCTGTGCCCAGGTGAGCCCGTAGCCGCTGATGATCTTCTCGACCATCTCGAAACTGGGTACACGCTCGCCTGTTTCGATTTGTCCGATGTAGGAGGAGCTGATGCCGATGAGAGCATCGGCTTCGCGTCGGGACAATCCCATCTCGTTGCGGATCTGCCAGCAATAGGTACGCAGTCGAGGCATTCGAGCGGTCCGCGGTGTGGACAGGCGGCGGCGAGAGCCAACACGCAGAGGGTCAACACGCGAACGGTTCGTGGGATTCCGGCTCATACGGAGTCCCCCCTCTCTTCTGACGTCTTTCTCATGGATGTATCAGGCAGATATTATGGTTGACTCGATTCCCCCGAGTTGTTTCGTGTCTACCAGAATGGGTACGAATCGGCAACGTACATTTCGCCACGTGATTGCGGAAAGATAGCGAATCGAGTCCTTCGACGGCCTGGCCAGGAGTGTGGGAACTTGCACGGAGACAGCGGTTTCGAAGAAGAATGTTATTTGATGCTCTGTGCGTCAAATGTGCTCGATTACCGCTGGCTGTGACAGGAGTAGCAGTTTTTACGCTGAGCGCGTTAACGCAAACCGCGTGAAATGAATCCCTAGATTTTCGATCGACTTCTGGGTTTGGATGGTGGAGCAACCGCAACCTGCTCTGAAGGGAAACAAACTCATGGATCCGTTCGTAATTCTGTCTTGGGCGAACATGGCCGTATCTTTCTTGTCCAACGGGTTGTCGTTGGCGACCCAGGTGCTGTCGCTCGTTCTGCCGTTCATCTAGAAGAACCAGCTCTGAGCTGGGCCTCTCGGCCGATCCCATCGTGCCGAGAGGCCCCCGGGGAACGTACTCAGCGCTTCTTTCAAACCATTCTTCGCCTTCACTACGGAGGGTTTATTCGGCATGTCCGAAACCAGAAGTAAAAGTCCGAGCGGGAGATCAGATCGCATAGAGCTACCGCAGCGGATCAGCGCCCTGCGAACATCGAGTGTCGCGCTGGTGGGATCGAATGCCCACCCAGGGCGGGCATCCCGAAGCAGTTGGGTAGTCGTCGCAGCGACGATCCCGGCTGCGCTGCTGCTGGGATGTCCCAGCACAGGTGCAGCAACATCGATTTCTGACCACATTGCCGACCAACCGGGCGTCACCGGCCCCGCGCAGCCAGGGACGACGACGCCGCCTCCGCCACCTGCCCCGCCGACTGAACCCGCGCCTGCACCGCAATCGGCGTACTACGAGCAGCCCCCGGAAGTACGGAACGAAGCGCCCAGCAGACCTGCGCCATCGCCTGCGCCCGCGCCGCCGATCGAACTCGAGGATCTGCATTGGCCCGAACCCGTGCCGCCGGTAGCACCGATCGAAGCACCGCCGAACACCATCAGGATCGGCGAATTGCAGACTCCCTCACCGGAATGGCTACCACCGGAATGCCGGGACGCGATCAACAACACCGCAGCGGGGCTGGAAGCCCAAGTGGCACAGGGCCTGGACTCGATCGGCCTTCCACCGGGGCGGTCGGATCGAGTCAGCGGGGCGACGACCGCCGGACTCCTCGTCGGCGGAGCCGCAGGCGCCACAATCGCCGGCGCGCCCGTGGCCGCCGCCGCGGCAGTGGTCGGTGGATTGATCGGCGGCACGGTCGGTGGAATCGCGGGAGCGGCACTGGGAACTCTTGTGCCGGTGCCGATTATCGGGACGGTGACCTCTGGAGTCGCCGGTACCGCATTGGGTGCGGCCGCCGGGGCTGCCGCTGGTGCGGCAATCGCCGGGGTTCCAGCCGCCGCCGTCGGCGCCGCCGTGGGCGGAACGGTCGGCGCGGGTTTCGGCGCCGGAGTGGGGGTCGGCCAGCCATGAGCACTCCGAACAAGGCACATCGCCTCAAGGCCGTCGCCGGGGCAGCAGCCCTGGCGGGGTCGGGATTGATCAGCACCGCCGTGACCAGTCCGGCGCAGGCGGTTCCGATCGGGCCCGGCTGCCCGGCACTGTACGTGATAGGGATCCAAGGGACAGGCCAGTCCTCACCCACAGCAGATCCGCTCGCAGACACCGGCGTGGTCGGTGCACTGCTGGGACCGGTCCAGGCCGCAGCACCTGGACTGGTGCAACACAGCTATATCAGCTACTCGGCGGGTTTCGGCGGGGCAGTCCCTGGTGGTGGCGCCGATCCCTATTCTGCGTCGGTCGCCGACGCGCGCGCTCAACTCGACGGCGCCGCCGCTGAGGTCGCACGAATCTGCCGGGCAACGCTCATCGCCGGAGTCGCCTATTCCCAAGGCGCAGAAGCGATGGCCGGTTTCGCACAGGACGTCGGATCAGGCGCTGGCCCGGTATCGCCGGACCGAATCGCAGGTATCGCACTGTATTCCAACCCCGCGCGGCCGGTGGGGGGTGCGACCTTTCCCGGCCGACCGGGTCAAGTCACCCCTGATCCGGCACCTGGCACCAGCGGAGCCGCAACATCGGCGATACAGATCAGCAACGCAGCAGCGGGCGGCGGCGGAATCGCCAACACCGGCACAACATACGGCGAACTGACCGGCAGAGTCGCCGACATCTGCGTCGACGGTGACCTCGCATGCTCAGCACCGGACAAAGCAGCGCTACTACGAGTGGGGGCTGAAATCGCCGCGCAGGCCAGCCTGCACGATCCCATTACCGCCCTCGGATCGCTCAACGCGCTGCTATCAGCGGCGCTAGGGGAGGCGTGGACAACGGTGGTCAATCACGACTTCCAGGTCGGGGCCGGTAATGCCGACTACGCCCCGCAACAGAGCCTCGCACAACGGCTGATCGACGCAGCCGACCCCAGGATCCCCGCTCCGAGTCCGGCCGACGCGGCCGCAGCGGCGACGAAATGGAACGAGATCACAGCAGCGGTGGCAAGCAACCCGTTGGGGCTCCTGCCGAAACTTGCCGGGCAACTCGGCAATGCCTGGGGCCAACTGATGGCCGACAACGCCGACTTGGGCAACCCCGGCGTGTGGCTGCACTACGCCGACACCGTCGCCCGCCACAACGGCTACGCCGCGACCGGGCAGTTGAGCTCCGGTATCGCCTGGTTCGTGGCACTGGCTCATGACATCGGGAGCAGATGATGACCGACACTCTCACCGCAGACGACGACCTGTTCTTCACGGCCGAGCCGGTCGAACCTAACCGGCAGCCAGGCGATCTACTGCGCATGCGGAAAACCACTACACCACAACTGGCTTCGGTATCCGACGCGTGGCAAGATGTCGATGTCCATGAGCAGTTCCCCTCCCAGCGGTGGTGCGCTGCGATAGACCCTGCTGCGCGATGGTGCCGCTGCTGACGTCTGGCGTGGATGAACTCTAGAAGATTGAACTCCGCCGTGCTGCGAATGTCGAGGTTCAGCAGCGGGGGAGAACAGAGATGTTGTAGGGGGCGATTTCATGGTGACGCTCCTTCGACGGTTGGTAGGTCGTGGAAGACGGATGCTTGCTGGGTTGAGTAGGGGATGGCGATGAGTTCGTTTGCCATCGCAGGTCGCTCTCTCTGGTCAGCGAGTTGGTGAGTCGGCGTGCAGGTGTTGCGTGAGATCGACCAGGTCGGCGGCGTCACTGATGATTCGACTGACTGTTGAGCGGCTGCGCTGTATTTCCTTGGCGATCTGTGTGGAACTCCAGCCGTCGAGATGATGGCGGGTGAGGATGCGTATGACGATGTCCGGATCTCGGCGGCGTCCAGGATCTTGTGCGCACACCCTGGTCGCCACGTCAGCGAACGGATCCGGTTGCGGTGTGGCAACCGGGAGCGTATGCACGGCACCGTTATTAACGCCCGTGTGGGTGGGTGGCTCGACTTCGAGAGTGGTTGTGTCCGTGGGATTCACGGACGGGCAGGTGGAGAGGCCGTCGGCGTGCGCACGGTGCTCGACGCGGTTCGTGGTGTGGGCTAGAGCGAGCAGCGCGATGGTGGACTGCGTCATGGAGCCTTCGACGATGAGCGGCCAGAGCCATGCCTCGTCTGCTGGTATGCCGGCCAGGAGTGCCAGGGATCGAAGGGCCGTGAAGGACAGCCAGAACGCGGCGGCGGCGATCAGCGCTGTCATCGCCGCCGCCATGAAGTGGATGCCTCGGGCGTGGGCGTGCGTACCCAAGAGGATGGAGACGCCGTGCACGGCGGCCAGTAGCGCCAGTGGCGGGACGATGGCGACGGTCGCAGCGATCGCGGGCAGTGCGGTCGTGTGCAGGACTGCCTGGGTGGCATTGCCGGTGATGCTGATCGCTGCTGCGGCGGCGAGCACGCTCCAGAAAAAGACGTGCGCACGCGGACGCGGTGGCGTGCGCACGTCTGAGTGAGGGGTTTCGGTTGAGGTGAGCTCGGGGGCGGTGTCAGCCATGAATACCTTCCAAAGCGATCAGCGTGCAGACGCGGTCATCGCGGTCGGGCTGGGCAGTTGCGCGGACAAGATGGGATGGGGTTCGCCGGTGAGCACCGACAGCGCGGCGGCGACCTCGGCCAGATAGGACTTGACGTAGGTGGCGGTGGCGCCGGGGCCTTTGCCGCTGTGTCCGGCATAAGCGCGGGCGACGGCGTAGCTGAAGGTGCGTTCGACCCACGTCAAGGTGGTGTGGCGCAGCCAGTGGGTGGTGATGCCCTGGGCGGCGACCCACGGCAGAATCTCCCCGACGCGATGCCAGATGTGGTCGTACCGGCGAGAGCTGATCGCGCGCCCGTTGCGGTAGCGCAGCAACTGCCCCATCAGCGGGCTGTGGCGTTGCTCGGCGTGCTCGATCAGATACCGCATCAAGGTCGGTGAGACCGGCTGCCAACGGTCGCTGCCCTCCTTCTCCCGCAAATAGACCAGGCACTGCTCACGGTCGAGATCGTGCGGGCGCAGAGCGAGCGCACCGCTGCGACGGCACGCGGTCTCGATGTGCAGGCGCAGGATCAGCGCGTCGAGTTCCGGGTCGTCGCCGCTGGTAGCGGCGGCCTGGCAGATCTCGGCCAGCCGAGCCGAAGGAATGGCGTAGCGGTGCGAGGGACGCCGCACCGGCATGGCCAACTGACGGGCCACGTTATCGGTCCGGCGGATCCACCCGCTGTCCTCGGCGTAGCGGTAGATACAGCGCAGCGCGCTGATGAAGTTCTGAACCGCGCTGGTGCCACCACGCGACGCCCGGTTGACGCGTGCACCCGCCTGGATGGCACGTGTCATCTCTTCGAATTCGGCCTTGGTCGGCTCGTCGAGGCGACGGTCGGGCCAGGTGACTTCCAGCCGAGTCAGCCCCGTGTTGTAGGTGCGCAGCGTGCCCGGCGACAGGGTGGCGCGGACCCGGGGAATAACCTCGGCGAACGTCGGCACGCGCGTAGTGATCGTGACTAGATCGGCAGGGGAAATGCCCATCTGTGCGAGCAGCAGTTTCGCCGCTGCGATGGTCTCCGCGGGCGCGGCGGCTTCGACGGCGGGGACGCTCACCTGATCACCGCCACGAGCAGGGGCAGGCTCGCCTCGAACAGCTCACCCATGGCGGCTGGTGGATAGACCAGCAGGCGGCCGGTGCTGCGCCGCCCCAGCAGCAGCACCCGATCACCAACGAACAAGCACACCCTCCGACGCTTGCGGTAGGGAATCCGGATATATCCGTCACTGGTAACGACCACGGTGCCGTTATCGTCCGGTTGGATCAGCAGCGCCCCGGAATCGGTGACGGCTACTTCCAGGCGAATGGAGGGGCGGCACCCTAGCGCGGACAGTAGATGCTTGTCAGCGATTCGGCCACCATCGCTCACCGACGACACGCCGTAGACGAGATCGCCGTCAGCTACCCGGACAATCTGGTCGGTAGGTACTGGACCGTGGATCATCTCCTGGAGTTGACCTTGCGGCGGTACCAGCGCGGGGATCATGCCTGCCCCCGCCCAGCAAACCCCTCGCGTGCCATCGATCGGGCCGTTTCTGGCGAGGTGGTCGGAAGTTGGCGCAGGTCAGAGTTGGTAATCACGGCTCGCCTCTCGTGTGCTCAAGAGCGCTTGAACACACGATGCGAACATCCGGCAGATCTGCCGGTCAGCGGTGCGCGAGAGGGGACTTGAACCCCTACGTCCGTGGACACCAGAACCTAAATCTGGCGCGTCTGCCAATTTCGCCACTCGCGCGTGATGGTACGACCGTGCAAACTCTACCGGGCTTGACCGACTTCGCGAAGCTCCGGGCGGGCGTGGCGTACTGGTCGGTAACCCTACCAGGGATTATAACGATTAGATAACCATCAACATGAGGGGCGCTCATGTTTCCTACGTGTTAGTAACCCGGTAGACCAGCGTGTTCAAACATGAGGAAGGGTCATGTTTGGCATAGTTCTGGTACGGGCGTACACGAATACTGGGCAGTATGCGGTCTAGGCGACGAGCAAACGTGAGGATTTCCTCATGATTCTGGCTATCCTCGCCGTTATCAGGCCCCAACGCTGAGGAACACCTGCGCACCGGAGGGAGCGGCGTGTCTCGGAGGGCATGTCGCCAGGAGAAGGAAGTCGAATCGTCTTGACGATCAACGAGAGCACCGAGACCGGTACCGGACAGAGCGCGAAGGTCGGTGCGGCCCAGGGGGCTGGGACCCGATCGCCACTGCTGGATCGCCTGCTGAACGGGACGCCCTACGCGCTCGCGTTCGGCGGACAGGGCGCCCAGTGGCTCGACGAACTGGAAGAGATCGGCCGCGACAGCGCGCTGGAGCCCGAATTGACCGCATTGGTCAACGAGGCGGAAGCGCTGCTGGAACCCGTTGCGGCACAACTGCTTGTGGTCCGTCCGGTCGGCTTCGACCCGATCGGGTGGATGCTGGAGGACGAACTGGTCGACACCGACCAGGGTGAGGTCTCCGCGGCCCCGTCGGCGCAGATTCTGCGTTCGGCCGCCGTGTCGATGCCGGGCGTGCTGCTCTCGCAGATCGCCGCGATGCGCGCGCTGCGGTTGCAGGGTCTGGATCCGACCGAACACGCGCCGGTGGCGATCGTGGGGCACTCGCAGGGCCGCCTGGCGGCGACCGCGGTGGAGGCCGGCGGGCAGCGCGACGCCGAGATCCTCGCGGTGGCGCAATTGATCGGCGCGGCCGCCGGTTTGGTGGCGCGGCGACGCGGGCTGATGCCGGTGGGCGAGCGCTCGCCGATGGTCGCGGTGTCCAACGTCGATCCCGACGAACTGCGGGCCGTGGTGGCCCAGGTGGCCGAGGGCATCGACCCGGCTTCGGCCGCGGTGGTCTCGATCCGCAACGGACGCAGGCGCGCGGTGCTGTCCGGCACGCCGGCTCAGCTGGAGCGGGTGCGCCAGCGCTGCGCCCAGATTCATGACGAGCAGTCGCGCGAACGCGACGCCAAGGTACGCGGTGGCGCCATCTTCGCGCCGGTCTTCGAGGACGTGCTCGTCGACGTCGCGTTCCATCACCCGGCGCTGGCCGACACGGTGGACCTGGTGAGCTCCTGGGCCAATCAGTGCGGGCTGGACGCGGCGCTGGCCGGCGCGCTCGCGCAGGAGATCCTGGTCGATCCGATCGACTGGGTGGAGATCGTCGACGGCGTGGTTGCCGCAGGCGCGCAATGGATTCTGGATCTGGGCCCCGGCGATCTGCTGTCCCGGGTAACCGGCGGTTCGCTGAAGGGCACCGGCGTCGGCATGGTCGCCGCCGCGACCCGGGCCGGGCAGCGCAGCCTGCTCACCCCGGGCGCCGCGCCGGAGACCGCCGCACCGTGGACGGCGTTCGCGCCCCGCCCGGTTCGGCTGCCGAACGGGCGGATCGTGGTCGAGACCGCGTTCACCAAGTTGACCGGACGTTCGCCGATTCTGCTGGCGGGCATGACACCGACCACCGTCGACGCGAAAATCGTTGCGGCGGCGGCGAATGCGGGTCACTGGGCCGAGCTGGCCGGTGGCGGTCAGGTGACCGAGCAGATCTTCGCCGATCGGGTCGCCGAGCTGAAGACGCTGTTGCAGCCGGGTCGCGCGGTGCAGTTCAACTCGCTGTTCCTCGATCCGTACCTGTGGAAGTTGCAGCTCGGTGGCAAGCGACTGGTGCAGAAGGCGCGCACCGCGGGCGCCCCGTTCGACGGCGTGATCGTCACCGCCGGTATTCCGGAACTCGACGAATCCGTCGCGCTGATCAAGGAACTCACCGAGGTCGGCATCTCGCACGTGGCGTTCAAGCCGGGCACGGTCGCGCAGATCCGCGCGGTGCTGCGGATCGCCGCCGAGGTGCCGGACTACCCGGTGATCATGCACATCGAGGGCGGCAAGGCCGGCGGGCACCACTCCTGGGAAGACCTGGACGACCTGCTGCTGGAGACCTACGCCGAGCTGCGCAACCACGAGAACGTGGTGGTCTGCGTCGGCGGCGGCATCGGAACCCCCGAGCGCGCAACGGAATACCTGACCGGCGAGTGGGCGGCCCAGCACGGTTACCCGGTGATGCCGCTGGACGGCGTGCTGGTCGGCACGGCCGCCATGGCGACGCTGGAGGCGACCACCGCGGCCGAGGTCAAGCAGCTGCTGGTCGACACCCCCGGCACGCCCGACTGGGTCGGCGCCGGCACCGCGTCCGGCGGAATGGCTTCGGGCCGTAGCCAATTGGGCGCCGACATCCACGAGATCGACAACGCCGCCTCGCGCACCGGCCGGCTGCTCGACGAGGTCGCCGGTGACGCCGACGCGGTCGCCGAACGCCGCGACGAGATCATCGCCGCGCTGAACGCCACGGCCAAGCCGTATTTCGGCGATGTCGCCTCGATGACCTACCTGGACTGGCTGGAGCGCTACATCGAGCTCGCGGTCGGGCTGGACCGGCGCAAGGACTTCGATTGCGGCAGCGACATCGGCGACGCGATCACCGACGCCACCCGTTCGGTGTGGCTCGACATCACCTGGCGTGACCGTTTCGCGGAAATGATGCGCCGCACCGAATCCCGGCTGCATCCGGCCGACCGCGGCGAGATCCCGACGCTGTTCGCCGACGACGCGGCCTTCGAGAACCCGGTCGGCGCGCTGTGCGCGCTCAAGGCGCAGTACCCGGTCGCCGAGCAGACCGTGCTGCACCCGGCCGACGTCCCGTTCTTCGTGACGCTCTGCAAGACCCCGGGCAAACCGGTCAACTTCGTGCCGGTCGTCGACGGCGACGTGCGCCGCTGGTGGCGCTCGGATTCGCTGTGGCAGGCCCATGATCCGCGCTACTCGGCCGATCAGGTGTGCGTCATCCCCGGCACCGTCTCGGTCGCCGGTATCACCCGGGTCGACGAGCCGGTCGGCGAACTGCTCGACCGCTTCGAGCAGGACACGGCGTACTCGCTGGTCCGCGCCGGCGTGGTGCCGGTCGCGATCGACGCCCGCCGGGTCGCCGGTGTCACCACCGGCCCGATCGACACCGTGCTCGCCGCGCCGGACATCGAATGGTCCGGCCGCACCACGGTCAACCCGGTGTACCGGCTCGGCGACGTGGCCGAGTGGACGGTGGACGGCAAGGGCGCCGTGCACCCGCCGAGTGGCGCCACGCTCACCGAGACCACCGGCCCGGAAGCCGACAACGCGTACGTCGAGCTGACCGTTCCGCTGTTGGGCAGCAACGTGGTTCGCATCCGCATCACCGTGCCGACCGCCACCTACAACGGCGGCGCCCCGGTGGTCACCGAGGCCGACGCGCACACCGCGATGACCGCGCTGATCGCCGTGGCCGCCGGGCAGTCGCTGCCCGAGGTGAAGGGCAAGGTCGCTCATCTCAACATCGCCTGGTCGCCGGACCTGGTCGCCGACCACGCCGGTGTCACCGGTTCGGGTCTGCCGTCGGCGCTGAGCACGCTCGGCCGCACCGTCCCGGACGTGCTGGTCGGCGCCTGCTGGCCCGCCGTGTTCGCGGTGCTCGGCGCGGCTCGGGCCGCGGACGGCGCGAGCGTGATCGAGGGCATGCTGGACCTGGTCCACCTGGACCACCAGATCGAGCTGGCCGGCGAACTGCCTACCAGCGCAAGCGTTCTCGCGGTGCGGGCGGAGGCGGGCGAGACGCTCGACACCGACCTCGGCCGGGTCGTCGAGGTGCGGGTGCGCATCGCGGGCATGCTGGACCGGCCGGAAACCGGCATGTCCATGCCGACCGTCGCCACGCTCACCGAGCGGTTCGCCATCCGCGGCCGCAACGGCGCGGGCGAGCTCACCGACCCGCCGCGTGCGGCGGGCACGGTGTCCGCGGACGCCACCGAGACCCCGCGTCGCCGCCGGCGCGACGTGACCATCGTTTCGCCGCGCACCATGCACGCGTTCGCCGCGGTCTCCGGCGACCACAACCCCATCCACACCAGCGATTCCGCGGCCAAGCTGGCCGGTCTCGGCAGCCCGATCGTGCACGGCATGTGGCTCTCCGCCGCCGCGCAGCACGCGGTCTCGGCGGTCGACCCGGAAAGTGCGATCCCGGCTCGCACCGTGACCGCGTGGACCACCCGTTTCCTCGGCATGGTTCGCCCGGGCGCGGAGATCGACGTGCGCGTCGAGCGGATCGCGGTCGACGCGGGCGCGGAGATCGTCGAGGTGTCCTGCCGGACCGCGGGCGAGCTGGTGATGACCGCGACCGGTCGCACCGCCGCGCCGAAGACGGTCTACGCCTTCCCCGGCCAAGGCATCCAGCGCAAGGGCATGGGCCTGGACGCACGGACCCGCTCCAAGGCCGCCAAGGCCATCTGGGACCGGGCCGACAAGCACACCCGCGACGCACTCGGCTTCTCCATTCTCGCTGTGGTGCGCGACAATCCGACCTACCTCAAGGCCCGCGGCGTCGAGCACCGGCACCCGGACGGCGTGCTGCACCTGACCCAGTTCACCCAGGTCGCGATGGCGGTCCTCGGTGTCGCTCAGGTCGCCGAGCTGCGTGAGGCCGGCGCCTTCGTCGAGGGCGCCATGCTGGCCGGTCACTCGGTCGGTGAATACAACGCGCTCGCCGCGGCCGCCGGGGTGCTGCCGCTGGAGGCGGTGCTCGAGGTGGTGTTCCAGCGCGGTTCCGCGATGCACGAGCTGGTGCCGCGGGATGCCCAGGGCCGCAGCGACTATCGGCTCGCGGCCATCCGGCCCTCGCAGATCGGGCTGCCCGACGACGAGGTGATCGACTTCGTCAACGGCATCGGCGCGGCGACCGGGGAGTTCCTCGAGGTCGTCAACCTGAACCTGCGCGGCTCGCAGTACGCCATCGCGGGCACGGTCGCCGGACTCGAGGCGCTGGAGACCGAGATCGACCGCCGCCGTGCGGAATTCGGCGGCAAGCGGGCGTTCATCCTGGTGCCCGGCATCGACGTGCCGTTCCACTCCACCGTGCTGCGCAAGGGCGTGCCGGAGTTCCGGCACAAGCTCGAGCAGCTGCTGCCCGAGGACCTGCACCCGGAAGTCCTGATCGGCCGCTACATCCCGAACCTGGTGCCCAAGACGTTCTCCCTGGAGCGTGAATTCGTCCAGGAGATCGCCGATCTGGTGCCGTCCGAGCCGCTCGCCGCGGTCCTCGCCGACTTCGAGGGTTGGTCGGCGCGACCGGTCGAGCTGTGCCGCATCGTGCTGGTCGAACTGCTGGCGTGGCAGTTCGCCAGCCCGGTGCGCTGGATCGAGACCCAGGACCTGCTGTTCACCGACGCCGCGCACGGCGGCCTCGGCGTCGAGCGGTTCGTCGAGATCGGTTTGGGCGCAACGCCTACCGTGGCCAACCTGGCCACCCAGACGTTGAAGCTGCCCGCGTTCAGCGGCGCGACGGTCGAGGTGCTCAACCTCGAGCGCGAGGCCGGAATCGTCTACTCCACCGACACCGATCCCGCACCGGTCGACGAGCCGATCGAGGAAACCGTCGAAACCGCCTCGGCCGCAACGCCTGCCGTGGCTCCCGTGGCGGCTGCCGCGCCGGTGGCCGGCTCGGGCGGACCGCGTCCGGACGACATCACCTTCACCGCCGCCGACGCCACCCGCGTGCTCATCGCGCTGTGGACCAAGCTGCGGCTGGACCAGATCGGCCCGGTCGACACCATCGAGGGCCTGTGCGACGGCGTTTCCTCGCGCCGCAACCAGCTGCTCGTCGACCTCGGCTCGGAGCTCTCGCTCGGCGCCATCGACGGTGCCGCGGATGCGGACATGGGCGCGCTGTCGGTCACGGTCGAGCGGCTCGCCCGCACCTACAAGCCGTTCGGTTCGGTGCTGTCCGACTCGATCGGTGATCACCTGCGCAAGGTGTTCGGCCCGTCCGGCAAGCGCCCGGCCGCGATCGCCGAACGGGTGAAGAAGGTCTGGGAGCTCGGCGACGGCTGGGCCAACCACGTCACCGCCGAGGTCTCCCTCGGCACCCGCGAAGGCGCCAGCGTTCGCGGCGGCGACCTCGGCGGGCTGGTCTCCGGCACGCTGGGCGATGCCGCCTCGGTCGACGCGGCCATCGACACCGCCGTGCAGGCGGTCGCCGCGCGCCGCGGCGTCGCGGTCTCGCTGCCCTCCGCCGGTGGCGGCGGCGGTGGCACCGTCGACGCGGCCGCGCTGGGCGAGTTCACCGAGCAGATCACCGGACGCGACGGCGTGCTCGCCACCGCGGCCCGCGTGGTGCTCGAGCAGCTCGGCCTGGCCGAGCAGATGTCCGCGCCGGAAGCGACCGACAACTCCCTGGTCGACCTGGTCTCGGCCGAATTGGGTTCGGACTGGCCGCGTTTGGTCGCGCCCGCGTTCGATCCGCGCAAGGCCGTGCTGCTCGACGACCGGTGGGCCACCGCCCGTGAGGATCTGGCCCGGCTGTGGCTCGGCAACGACGCCGAGACCGCGGAACTGCCGGTGAACGGTTATCTCGGGGCCGGCGAAGCCGTTGCCGCGCAGGCCAACTGGTGGCGGGAGCGGGCCAAGCACGAGGCCCGTTCGGTGCTCGCCGGGGTGTACGAGCGGATCGGCAAGGCGGCGCTGAGCACCGACGATCGCGGCGTCTGGTCCGCGGACATCGCGGTGATCACCGGCGCCAGCAAGGGTTCCATCGCGGCGGCGGTCACCGGGCAGCTGCTCGGCGGCGGCGCGACCGTGGTGGTCACCACCTCCAGCCTCAACGACGACCGGCTGAGCTTCTACCGGAAGCTGTACCGGGACAACGCCCGGCACGGCGCCGCCCTCTGGGTGGTGCCCGCGAACATGGCGTCCTACCAGGACATCGACGCGCTCATCGAGTGGGTCGGCACCGAGCAGGTGGACAACGCCGGTGGCGCGAAGATCAAGACCAAGGACGCGCTGACCCCGACCATGCTGCTGCCGTTCGCGGCGCCGCGGGTGGCCGGTGACCTGGCCGACGCGGGCGCCCGCGCGGAGATGGAAATGCGCGTGCTGCTCTGGTCGGTGGAACGGCTGATCGGTGGCCTGTCCACCATCGGCGCGGACCACGACGTGGACGCGAAACTGCATGTGGTGCTGCCGGGTTCGCCCAACCGCGGCCTCTTCGGCGGCGACGGCGCGTACGGCGAGTCCAAGGCCGCGCTCGACGCGGTGGTGGCCAAGTGGCGGGCCGAGAAGTCGTGGTCGACCCGGGTCACCCTGGTGCACGCGATGATCGGCTGGGTGCGTGGCACCGGCTTGATGGGCCACAACGACCCGATGGTCGAGGCGGTCGAGCAGGCCGGCGTGACCACCTGGTCCACCGCCGAGATGGCCGACGAGCTGCTCAAGTGGTGCACCTCGCGGGCTCGCCAGGTCACCCTGACCGGCCCGCAGCAGATCGACCTGACCGGCGGATTGGCCAGGGCCAAGCTGGATCTGCCCGCACTGGCCAAGCAGGCGGCCGAACGCGCCGCCGAGGACGAGACGGAAGCCGAAGCGGCGGCGACGATTTCGGCGCTGCCCGCACCGCCGACCATGTCCTCGGTGCTGCCGGTGCCCGAATGGGGCACGGTCACCACCGATCTCGCCGACATGGTGGTGATCGTCGGAGCCGGCGAGCTCGGCCCGTACGGCTCGGCCCGCACCCGGTTCGAGATGGAGGTCGAAGACCAGCTCTCCGCCGCCGGCGTGCTCGAGCTGGCCTGGACCACCGGCCTGGTCACCTGGGAGAACGATCCCAAGCCCGGCTGGTACGACGCCGAATCCGGTGACTACGTCGCCGAATCCGAGCTGGCGGACAAGTACCACGACGCGGTGGTCGCCCGCTGCGGCGTGCGCCGCTACGGCGACGACGGCGCCATGATCGACAACAGCGCGCCGCTGATGACGTCGGTGTTCCTCGATCAGGACCTGACCTTCACGGTCGGCGGCGAGGCCGAGGCCCGCGCCTTCCACGCGGCCGACCCGGAGCACACGGTCATCGTGCCGGTCGCGGATTCGGCGGACTGGACGGTTACCCGTAAGGCGGGCACCGAGATTCGGGTGCCGCGCCGGGCCAAGCTGACGCGCACCGTCGGCGGCCAGATCCCGACCGGCTGGGATCCGACCATCTGGGGCATCTCCGCGGAGATGGCGAATTCGGTGGACCGCGTTGCCCTCTGGAACGTGGTCTGCACGGTGGACGCGTTCGTCAGCTCCGGCTTCAGCCCGGCCGAACTGATGAGCTGGGTGCACCCGAGCCTGGTGGCCAACACCCAGGGCACCGGCATGGGCGGCATGTCCTCGATGCGCTCGCTCTACGTCGACAACCTGCTCGGCGAGTCGCGGCCGAACGACATCCTGCAAGAGGCGCTGCCGAACGTGGCGCTCGCCCACGTGGTGCAGTCCTACGTCGGCAGCTACGGCGCGATGGTGCACCCGGTGGCGGCCTGCGCCACCGCCGCGGTGTCGGTGGAAGAGGGCGTCGACAAGATCCGCCTCGGCAAGGCCGAGCTGGTCGTGGCCGGCGGCTTCGACGATCTCGGCATCGAGGGCATCGTCGGCTTCGGTGACATGTCGGCCACCGCGGACTCGGCGGCCATGAGCGCCAAGGGCATCAGCGACCGGTACTTCTCCCGCGCCAACGACCGCCGTCGCGGCGGGTTCGTGGAATCGCAGGGCGGCGGCACCGTGCTGCTGGCCCGCGGTGATGTGGCCGTGGAGATGGGCCTGCCGGTGCTCGGCGTGGTCGCCTTCGCGCAGTCCTTCGCCGACGGCGTGCACACCTCCATCCCGGCGCCCGGTCTCGGCGCGCTCGGTGCGGGGCGTGGCGGTCGCGAGTCCCGGTTCGCCGCCGACCTGCGCAAGCTCGGCGTCGGCCCGGACGACATCGCGGTCGTGTCCAAGCACGACACCTCGACCGCGGCCAACGACCCGAACGAGTCCGAGCTGCACACCCGCCTGGCCACGGCCATCGGCCGCTCCGACGGGGCGCCGCTGTTCGTCGTCTCGCAGAAGAGCCTGACCGGGCACGCCAAGGGCGGCGCGGCCGCGTTCCAGCTGATCGGCCTGTGCCAGGTGCTGGAAAACGGTGTGGTGCCGCCGAACCGGAGCCTGGACTGTGTCGATGAGAAGATGCAGGCGTACCCGCACCTGGTGTGGGCGCGCGAGCCGCTGCGCTTCGGCGAGAAGTTCTCGCTGAAGGCCGGTCTGCTGACCTCGCTCGGCTTCGGGCACGTCAACGGGCTGCTCGCGGTGGTGCATCCGGAGGCGTTCATCCAGGCGATCGACCCGGAGCGGCGCGAGGCCTACCAGGAGCGGGCGCAGCAGCGTCAGCTCGCCGGGCGGCAGCGGTTCACCGAGGCGATGTGCGGCGGGGCTCCGCTGTACGAGCGTCCGGCGGATCGGCGCATGGGCGGCGATGGCACGCCGGCCAAGCAGTCGCGGCAGCTCGAAGCGGATGTGCTGCTCTCGGCCGAGGCTCGCCTCGGTGGGGACGGCGCGTACCGGGCCGACGGCTTCGGTTGCGGCGCAGGCCACATTGCGGACAGTTCGGGCACCGACCGCCAGACCAGGTCGTAGGCTCCCGGCATATGACGATCCTCGGTATCGGCTTGGACTTGGTGACCATCTCCGAGTTCGCCGAACAGCTCGAACGCGCCGGAACCACGATGCTCCGAGAGAGTTTCACCGCGGGCGAGCGACGCTACTGTCAGAGCAAGGGGACCGATCCCGCGCGCAGCTATGCGGTGCGCTGGGCGGCGAAGGAAGCGGTGATAAAGGCTTGGGCCTCATCCCGTTTCGCTCGCCGCCCGCAGATCGGCGACAATCCGTATCCGCTGATCGAAGTGGTCAACGACGCCTGGGGCAGGCCGAGCATCAAGCTGCACGGCCTGGCCGCCGAATTCCTGCCGCGGGCAAGGGTTCACCTGTCGTTGACCCACGACGGTGACACCGCCGCGGCGATGGTGGTGCTCGAAGATCCCGGCGAGATGGTGGATTTGATCGAAGGACGCGAAGGGTAAGGCGGACAGTCACTCTCGGTGCGTGCGTTGTAATCGACTGCGTTGCAACGCCCACCAGGCTTCGAGGGCGCGGTCGGGTTCGGTGAGATCGATCCCGACCAGCTCTTGGTAGCGGCGCAGCCGGTAGCGCACCGTATTGGTGTGCAGGCCCATCGATTTGGCCGTGTGATCGACGCGCAGGCCATTGCGCAGATAGTGCTGGGCGGTGTCGATCAACGCTGCGGCGGTGTCGTTTTCGCCGAGCGGAGTGAGGTAGCGGCGGACGAGTTCGTCGCCCACTTCGGTGTCGGCCAGGATCGCGGGCAGCAGCCCGAGACCGGCCAGGTCGCGCACGCCGGTGAGTTCGAAGGCGTCCGCGGTCGCCATCGCCCGGGTCGCCCGGCGAAACGACGGCTCCATCCGGTCCAGCCGGGCGGGTGGGCCGATGCCGGCCGCCGTGGCGATCTCCGCGGTCGGCGCGGCGTCCACGATGCCGGCGATGTCGCCGTCGATGACCGCGAGCAGGCCGCGGGCCGGGTTGCTCGCCGGTGGCTCGAGCAGTCGGGCCAGTCGATCGGCGGGTAGGTCGGCGCTCGGCCGGGCCCGGATCGCGTGGTATTCGCGGTAGGAATCCAGGCCGTAGCGCTCGACTTGCAGCCGTATCTCGCTCGGGGCGAGCGTGCCGAACAGGATGCCGCGGACCAGGTCGGCGCGATGTTGCTGATCGTGCAGGGTCACTTGGAATTCGGCGTCCAGATGGCCGCGGGTCACCGCCAGGATCGCGGTGTCGGTCAGGGCGAGAATGTCGTTCGTCAGCTCCAGCAGCTGGCCGTCGGACATGCCGAGGCGGCGGCCCATGACGACGGTCTCGTCGATCGCGAAACGCACCGCCACCCGCCAGCCGCGGAACATCTCGGTCACCGGAATCCCTTGGCGGCCACGGTCTTCCCCGAGCGCGGTGAAGACGGCCAGCTCGCTGACGGTCAATTCACGTCCCGCGGCGAGCGTGCGCAACAGCTGCTGCACGGTGCGAATGGCGTCCGGCAGCAGCGAGGCCCGATCCAGCTGCGCGTAGGCGGGGATCTCCGCGCTGAGCCGTTCGATCGCCTCGGTGGTCAGCTCGGTGGCGTGCGAGAACAGCCGAGCCAACAGGGCGCGGCGGTCGCCAGGTGGTGGTGGACCAGCCATTGCTGGAGGGTAGCTCTGTTTGGACTCGGCGACAAAGGGTGCGCCGCGAGTTTCGCAAATGCACCATAGCGGACTGGTATTTCGGTGCGTAATACTGGAGAGTCGGCAAGGTTGCCGAGTAGCTGAAGGAGTCACCGATGACCGAATGGAACCGCATCGAACGCGGCACGGGCCGACCGCTGGTGTTGCTGCACGGTGGCGGTGCATCGGCGCGGTGCTGGTTGCCGGTCCTCGATCGGCTCAGCGCGCAGCGCCGGGTGATCGCGTTGGACTTCCCTGGCTTCGGAGACACGCCGGCTCCTGGCCCGGACGTGCATCTCGACATGAACTGGATCGTCGACGGGCTGGCCGCCGAACTGGTGCGCCTCGGCATCGACGAGCCGGTCGATCTGGTCGGCAACTCGATGGGCGGACTGATCGGGCTGGAGGCGACCAAGCGCGGGCTGGCGAGTGCGTTCGTCGGGCTGGCGCCGGTTGCGTTGTGGCACAAGCGGATGCCGTTCCCGCTGCGCGCGCAGTTCCAGGTCGGACTGGCCGGGGCGCTGCTGACCCGGACGCCCGCGGGCCCGGTGATCGGCCGGACCAGGTCCATCACCCTGTGGCCCGCCGTCGGCCATCCGGATCGGATGACGGCCGCCGAGGCGGTCGACGTCGCGCGCGACCTCGACCGCTCCGGGCCGACGCTGCGGCGCGCGCTGAAGATCGCGAAGAAGCTGCGCTTCGAAGGGGGACAGGCGATCACCGTGCCGGTCACCATCGCGTTCGGCACGCTGGACCGGATGCTGCCGCCGCGCACAAGCCAGGTTCGCGATCAACTCCCCGCGCACACCAAGTGGGTCACCCTGCCCGACTGCGGCCACATGCCCATGTGGGACAACCCTGAGCTGATCGCGAACACCATTCTCGACGGCGTCACGCCCAGCCGGGCGGTCGACGGGCAGACCGCCTAGCGCCCGCTGGCCGAGCGCGACTCCTTCTCCGCGACCAGCAGGTACGCGACCATCAGGCGCTTGAGCTCGGACACCGCCTCGGCGTTGCTCTGCTCGTCCTGCACGGAGAAGTTCAGCATCGAATAGACGACGTGCACCAGCACCTCGGCCATCATGGTGCGCCGCGGCCGCGGGGTGCGCGGCGTGAGCGGGCGCAGCATCTGCGCGACGACCTCGGCGAATTCCTTCTCGTGGATGGCGCCCGTCGCCCGCGTCGACGGCGTCGACTGCATGGCGAGCCATACCTCGCGCCGGGACGGGTCGGTCATCCACAGGTTCGCCATGTGGTCGACGAACTGGTTCATGTGCCGCAGCCAGTCCAGCGACGGGATCTCGCCGTGGAAATCGGCAAGCTCCCGGGAAACGGCAACGAGGTCTTGCCGATTCAGTTCGCACACGATGACGTACTTGTTGGCGAAGAACTGGTAGAGCGTGCCGATCGGAACCTCGGCGCGTGCCGCCACTTCTTCACAGGTGAACGACTCGAAACCCACTTCTACGAGTAGTTCCCTTGACGCCTGTAAGAGCGCGTCGAACTTACGTTTGCTGCGTTCCTGCGTCGGCCGTCGCCGCGGCATGAGCTCCTGTGGGTCGTCCTGCAGCTCCAACGCAGGGTCCAGACGTTGCTTCGACCTGGCCTCCGCGCGTACTTCCACGTATCCAGGCTAACGGTATGGACACGCACACGACACGCGCACGGCTTCTGCGTGTTCATCTTCTGTCCGATTCACTACCCATCCAGATCGAATCTGGCACCGAACACATACCGAGCGCGCGTGGCTTCTGACGCGCGAAAGGACCAGGAAGGCGTGACCAGTGGTAGCTCGATCAGTGGTAACACTCGGCGTTTCCACCGAACGTGGCGCCGTGCACGCGGTAGCGTTCGCCGACACCGGCGCCCGGCTACCCGAGCGCGTGCTGCTGCATCGGGTGAAACGAACGGCAGGCGACAGCAAGGCGGACTTGGCCGAAGCGGTCGAGTTGGCGATGGACGAACTCGCCACCGAACTCGGCCCGGATCATGAGATCGCGGGCGCCGCGGTCGTCTATCGGGACGCGGCGGAGCGGCGGGCCATCGTCACCCGCCTGGCGTCCGGGCAGTGGCATACCGCCTCGCTCGTGTCGTCCAAGTCGGCGCACCTCAGCGTGGCCGGGATGATGACCTGGCTGGACGAGTTCGAGGACCTGCTGATCTGCGAGGTGGTGCCGGGACATCAGGCGTTCACCCTGGTAGACGGCGACCGTCGCCGGATCCTCGCCTCGATCGGTCAGGCGGGCGGCGCGACGGCGGAATCCATGGGCGCCGCGGTGACGGCGGCCTGGGATCAGTTCGAGGCGCAGGCGGTCCGGCCGGACGCGGTGGTGCTGATCGGCTCGGCGGCGGGTAAGCCCGCGGTCGTCGCGGCGGTGGACGCCTTCGGCGCGCCGGTGATCCCGTGCAAGTCCTCGGCGGCCGCGTCCGCGGCCGGTGCCGCGCTGTACGCGATGGCCGACGTGGACGGGATCGGCGAGACGGAGGAGCGGGTGCGCCGCGTGCGTGGCGGCGCCGCGGTGTTCGCGGCGGCCAGCGTGCTCGCGGGCGGCCTGGTGGTCGGTGGTGTGTACGCGGCGGGTGGTTCGGCGCGGACGCTGCCGGGCGCGGCGCTCAAGGACGCGCACAGCACCGCCGACGCCAAGATCGTTCGCGGCGATTCGGGTGCGGGCAAGCTGGATCAGGTGCGGCCCGATCCGCGCGGGTTCGACGGTCCCGTGCTGGACCGGCGGACTCCGGTCGCGGTGGCGGATTCGGAGATCTCAATCGTCACCATCGATCCGGCCGACGGCAGGCCGCAGTACTCCGTCCAGCGGTGGGGTAGCGGGCAGCCGGAGCGGACCGAATTGATGCCGGCCGAACCCGCGCACGAGACCGAGACGAATGCCGCGGCCTCGCTGTTCTCCGGTTCGGGCATCCCGGCCTCGACCAACAAGGTCGGCGCACCGAACAGCGCGCTGCTCTTCCCCGGTGAGCTGCCGCCCCCGGCGGCCTTCACCGAGGATTCCTACAACTGGTGGGACAACCACTTCCGCATGATGCTGCAATGGGCCGCTCAGCAGATCACGCCCACCTAGAGCCGGAACACCTGCGGTGTAAAGGTCCGGCTCTACCCCTCCGGAGCCGGACCTTTACCTTTTGGGCCGCGTCAGTGTTTTGTCTTGCGCCGGAACAACACTCCCGCGAGGAGATAACCCGCCAGCGCGATGCCGCCACACCAGAGCACGGCCAGCAGCGCGCCGTTGCCGATCGGCGTGCCCATCAGCAGCCCGCGCATGGTCTCGATCACCGGCGTGACCGGCTGGTTCTCGCCGAACCAGTGCAACGCGCTCGGCATCGACTCGGTCGGCACGAACGCGCTGCTCACGTACGGCAGGAACATGAAGAAGAACATGCACGCATTGGCCGCCTCGGGATTGCTCACCAGCAGCCCGAACGCGGCCGCGAGCCAGGACATCGCGAGCACGAACATCGCGATGATGCCGTAGGCCGCGAGCCAGCGCAGCGGGTCGCTCGTCGGCCGGAAACCGATCGCGACGGCCACCAGGATCACCAGGGTCGTGGTGAGCAGATTGCGCAGCAGGCTCTCCACCACATGCCCGGTCACCACCGACGAACGGGCGATTTCCATGGTGCGGAAGCGGTCGATGATGCCGTTGGACAGATCGGTGGCCAGGCTCACCGCCGTGGTCGCCGAACCGAATCCGGCGCACAGCAGGATGATGCCGGGCACCACGTAGTCGATGTACTTGCCGCCGACGTTCATCGCGCCGCCGAACACGTACACGAACATCAACAGGATCAGGACCGGCACCACGACCGACATGATCATCGTGTCCGGGCTGCGCACCGTGTGGCGCAGGTTGCGGCTCAGCATGGTGGCCGAATCCTGGACGGCCAGGCGGGAATTGGTGAGGGTGATGGTCACAGCGCCGCTGCTTTCTGCGTGGTGGGATGCCCGGTGAGCGCGAAGAACACGTCATCCAGGTCGGGGGTGTGGATGGCGAGCTGGTCGATGGTGATCGCCTGATCGTCGAACTGATCCAGTAGCCGTTTGATGGTGCCGACGCTGCCGTCCGAGGGGACCAGCAGCGTCAGCTGCTCGGCGTCGATCTCGGCGTCCGGCACGGCCAGCGCCGCGGCGGCCAGCCCCTGCCGGTCGGCGAAACGGAGCTGAATGTGGCCGCCCGGCGCGAGCTGCTTCAGGTCGCCCGGCGTGCCCGCGGCGACGATTTTGCCGTTGTGCAGCACCGCGATTCGATCGGCGAGCTGGTCGGCCTCCTCCAGGTACTGCGTGGTGAGGAAGATCGTCACGCCGTCCGCGACCAGGTTGCGGATCACCTGCCAGAGTTCGCGGCGACTGCGCGGATCGAGTCCGGTGGTCGGTTCGTCGAGGAAGATGATCCGCGGTTCACCCATCAGGCTCATGGCCAGGTCGAGGCGTCGGCGCATGCCGCCGGAGTAGGTGGCGACCCGCGCATCTCCGGCCTCGTTGAGTTCGAATTGTGCGAGCAGCCGAGCGGTGCGGCGCGCGCTCTCCGGCTTGTCCAGGTGTAGCAGCCTGCCCATCAGCCGCAGGTTCTCCGCGCCGGTCAAGACCTCGTCCACCGCAGAGTACTGGCCGGTGACGCCGATGGTGCGGCGCACCGCGTCGGGTTCGTGCGCGAGCTCGTGGCCGCCCACCCGGATCTGGCCGCGGTCGGCGTCGGCCAGCGTGGCCAGGATGCGCACCATGGTCGTCTTGCCTGCCCCATTTGGGCCCAGTAGCGAAAAGACCGTTCCCGCAGCGACTTCCAGGTCGATGCCGGCCAGCACCGTCCGCTCGCCGAAGGCTTTGGTCAACCCGCTGATGCTGACGGCGGGGGTGGATGGGACTGTCATGGGGTTCCTCGAATCGAAACTGTGTATGGGTTAAACTTTGTTTAAACGGTACACAGTTTTCGACGCGAGACAAGAGGTCATCGAAAAGAGGGGTCGACAGTGGTGGACACGCCGGAGGCGGACACATCGGCGGTAGCCAAGTCCTTCGCGCTGATGTGGGGTCTGGACGAGCCGGGAACCCGCGGACCGAAGCGCGGTCTGAGCCTCGATCAGGTCATCGACGCGGCGATCGAGGTGGCCGATGCCGAAGGAGTTACCGCGCTGTCGATGAGCCGGGTGGCCAAGCACCTCGGCTTCACGACGATGTCGCTCTATCGATACGTCGACAGCAAGGACACGTTGCTCACCCTGGTGTCGGATCGCGCGATCGGGCAACCGCCGGAGCTGCCGACCGAGGTCGGCTGGCGGGCCGGAATCGAGGCGTGGGCGTGGGGCGTGGCCGGGTCGATGCGCCGGCATCCCTGGTTCCTCGACCTGCCGCTGGCCGCGCCCCCGATGGGACCGTGCAACATGGCCTGGCTGGACGCGGGCCTGGCCATGTTCGCCGAGACCCCCGTGCCGGAGTCGATCAAACTGCAACTGGTGCTGAATGTTTCGTTGTACATGATCGGCCGGATGCGCGTCGCCAAGGAGATGGCCGAGGGCGGCGAGACCGACGAGTACCCGGCTCTGTTGAGCCAGGTCCTCGATCCGCACCGCTTCCCCGCGCTCACCCGCGCCTTCGCCGCCCAGGCCTTCGATGACGACGACGTCGAGTGGGACGACGCCGACCTGCGCTTCGGCCTGGACCGCCTGCTCGACGGATACGAGCAGTTCATCCGGTCCTACGAGCGGCCTTAGACCGACAGGTCGCGGCGCAGCTTGGCGACGTGGCCGGTGGCGCGCACGTTGTACTGGGCGACCTCGATCTTGCCTGCCTCGTCCACCAGGAAGGTGGAGCGGATGACGCCGGTGACGGTCTTGCCGTACATCATCTTCTCGCCGAACGCGCCCCACGCGGTGAGCACGGCACGGTCCGGGTCCGACAGCAGCGGGAAGGTGAGCTGCTCGGCGTCGCGGAACTTGGCCAGCTTGGCCGGCTTGTCCGGCGAGATGCCGAGCACGTCGATGCCCGCGCCGTCCAGGTCGGCGAGGTTGTCGCGGAAGTCGCAGGCCTCTTTGGTGCAGCCGGGGGTGCTCGCGGCGGGGTAGAAGTAGACGATCACCTTGCGGCCGCGGTAGTCGGCGAGCGACACGTCCTTGCCGTCGGCGTCGGGCAGCGTGAAATCGGGGGCGGTATCGCCGGGGGAGAGTCGTTGGTTGTCGGTCACGTCCTGCACCGTAACCGACGGCTCGGACATGGTGTGGACCTACCGAACGACACTGTATGGACCGACAAGACCGGCGTCGCGCGCGAGCCCGCGGCGCTGTGCGGATCGACAGATCACCGCGCGCCCCCGGGCAACTCCGCGCGGACCGATAGACTCGTCCGGGAGCTGAGGGTGACCCGCGAAGGCCGAACACGCACCGCGATTCGAGCCCTGGCGCGGCACATCAAACACAGGAGGCCTGAACGTGGCGAAGGATACCGAGCGGATCGAGCAGGAGATCGAGGCCGCGCGCACGCGGCTGGCGAGCACGCTCGACGAACTCGCGGTGCGCGCGGATCCGCAGCGGATCGCGAGCGACAGCAAGCAGATCGTGCTGCGGAAGCTGAACGAGCCCAAGGTGAAGTACAGCCTGATCGGCGCGGCCGCCCTGGTGGTCGGGCTGGTGCTGCTCAAGATCTTCCGCTGATCGGTCCCCGAACAGCAGAACACCCGGTATGCCTCGGCACACCGGGTGTTTCTGTTTCGCGAATATCAGACCGTGGGGCAGGCGAACCCGTCGCCATCCGGATCCAGGTGCGGGCCGTAGCCCGGCTCTCCGCGAAAGAGCGGAGCCCGTCCGGCCGCGCGGGCATCATCACAGTTGGCGAAAGCGCCGCCCGCCGAACCGGTCTGCGTCAGACCGGCGGAACCGGTTGCGGCGGAGCCGGTATCGACGGCCGACGAGCCGGTCCCGGAGGAGCCCGAGGGGGGCTGGGCCAGCGCGGTCGGCGCCGCAAGGAGGGTCAGTCCCGCGACGGCAGCGCTGAAGGTAAGCCGACGAACGTTCATGTATTCCTCTAGATAGTTGCTGCGGTGGATAGGGCGTCCGACCGGACGCCGCATCCACTGTCGTGACGCGTTGGCCGGTTGTCAACCGGATCGCCGGAGAACTAGGGCATTAGGGGATGTCCGCTGCGCCGCGTTCACTCGCCCAGACGATGGCCCGCCACGTGCTCGGCGGGGATGTTTCCCATGCGTCCTGCCTGGTAGTCGTCCATTGCCTGGATGATTTCAGCCCGGGTATTCATGACGAACGGCCCGTATTGGACGACGGGTTCCTGAATCGGCTGCCCGCCGAGCAACAGCACTTCCAGATCGCCGCTCCGATTGTGTTGGCGCGCATCGGCACTCACCGTGATCGCGTCGCCGGGGCCGAAAACCGCCAGCTGCCCCTCCTGCACCGGCCTGCGCTCGGCGCCGACCGTGCCGCTGCCGGAGAGCACGTAGGCCATCGCCGTGAAGTGTTGCGGCCAAGGCGTTTCCAGCCGACCGCCCGGGCTGATCGAGGCGTGTGCGTAGGCGATCGGCGTGTAGGTCGAGCCGGGGCCGTCGAAGCCGCCGACGGAGCCGGCGATGAGCCGGACCAGCGCGCCGCCGTCGGGCGAGCTGACCAGGGTCAGTTCGCTGCCGCGCAGGTCCTGGTAGCGCGGCGCGGCGAACTTGAGCGCGCGCGGCAGATTCACCCACAGCTGGATGCCGTGGAACCAGCCGCCGGCCATGACCAGCTGTTCGGTGGGCAGTTCGTCGTGCAGGATGCCGGAGCCCGCGGTCATCCATTGCGTGTCGCCCTCGCCGATCACGCCACCGCCGCCGTTGGAGTCGTGGTGCACCATGGCGCCGTCCATGACGTAGGTGACGGTCTCGAATCCGCGGTGCGGATGCCACGGCGCGCCCTTGGCCTCGTGCGGCTCGTAGGCGACCGGGCCCATCTGGTCGAGCAGGATGAACGGGTCGGCGGTGCGCAGGTCGACGCTCGGGAACGGCCTGCGTACCTCGAAGCCCGCGCCCTCGCGCTGTTTCGGCGCGCTGACCACGGTGCGGACCGGGCGTTCGCGCATGGTCTCGGTGGGCTGAGGCAGGCGAGGCAGGATCATCAGGTCGGGGACGGTGATGGCGGGCATCTGAACCTCCTGGTAAGGCATTTGGTGTCCATGTCAACCAACCGTGGGTAGACTTCATTCCCATGGACTGGCTGAATGACGACGAGCAGGCGACGTGGTCGGCCTACATCCGCCTGCGGCAGCGGCTGGACGCGGTGATCGCCGCCGGCCTGACCAAGGACGGACTGTCCGCGGCGGATTACGAGCTGATGGTCGCGCTGTCGGCCGCGCCGGGCGACTGCCTGCGGGCCAAGGATCTGGCGGCCGAGGTCTGCTGGGAGAAGAGCAGGTTGTCCAAGCATCTGGCGCGAATGGACGCGCGCGGACTGGTCGACCGGCAGCCGGTGGCCGAGGACGCGCGCGGGGTGCTGGTGCAGCTGACGGCCGCCGGGCGCGGGTTGCTCGAACGCGCCGCGCCGAACCATGTCCGGCTGGTGCGAGAGGTGTTCATCGACCGCATCACCCCCGCAGAGGCACACGCGATGCAAACGCTATCCGACAAAGTCGTTGTCGCAGTAGCGGAATCCCCCCAGTCCGCCATCGGCGCCTGAATCCCTGGGAGCCCCACTACGCGCCCCCGCTCCCAGCCCCAGGCCTCCGTACAACCAATAAATCACTACGCTGGAATCCGACATTTTCTAAATATCGGTGTCTCGCCGAAGATCTGCACTCTTTCTCGGGATGTGCACTGAGAATAGGGCCCTAAAGTCGGTGCCGATCCCGAGTTAGGGTGCGGATTCTGCTGTTTGCGTGCCTAGTTGCCATCTCGATGCGGGCAACCGGATGCGCGTTCAGTGGGAGTGTGGATGTGGTCAGGTGTCGCGGTGCCTCTGGAACAGGGCGCGCCACCGGCCGGTGGGTCGTTTAGGCGGCGACGGGGTGAGGGTGGTGGTCGGCGTGGTCGAGCGCTTCGGTTTCCGGTCGGCCCGCCACTGCTCGACGACTTCCTCGGTATCGACCGGCGCGACCCGGACGTACGGGCCGTGTGGCAGGCGCAACCACTCGACCACGCGCTTGTTGAGTTCGCGTACCGTCTCGCGGACCGCCCGCTCGGAGTTCAGCTCGCGCACGACCTCCGGCAGCCGCTCGATATCCCGGCGCAGCAGTATCGAGGGCGGCAGCAGGGCGTCGCCACTCACGCCTTCTTTCCGCAGATAACCTTGCAGCCACCAGTTCTCGTCATCGCTGCCGCGCGGAATGGGTTTGCCCGCGCCGGGCAGATTCTGGAATTCACCGCGTTCGGTTGCCTCGCGGATCTGCTTGTCGATCCACGATTCGAAGTCCAGGTTGGCTGGTTTGCGCTCGGTCATCGCGTCACCTTCGACGGCGGGTGCAGTGCCACCATGCTACCGAATGTGCCGATTCGCCCCCGAAGTTGTTGTCCGAGAACAGCTCACGACCAGGGCGTGATCGGCGGCTTCACCCACATCAGCTTCTCGTCGGTGTGTTCGCGCTTGGCCGCGGGATGCTCCGGGTTCCGGGCGGCCCAGTCGTCCTTCTCGGCCAGCAGCTCGGCCACCGTCACCCAGGTTTCCTCGGTGCTCGGCGGGTTCGTGTCGGCCGCCCTGGCGAGCTTGCGCCGGGTCGCCGCGGGCATGGCCAGCAGCTCCGGTCCGGTGATGCCGAGGTGCCAGACATAACCGGCCAGGCGCCGGGCCTTCTCGGCGCGGGCCTTGGCCGCCGTGTCGCTGTGCGCGTAATCGGTCATCGCGGAAGTCCAAAGGTCGGTGGTGAACGACCCTAGCCGGACGGCGGGCCGGACGCGACGACGCCTCCCCGCGGGCAGGCGGGGAGGCGTCGGTGGGGGCGTGGCTCAGTACGCGCTGTTGACGTTGTCCATCGAGCCGTAGGTGCGCGCGGCGTAGTTGCAGGCGGCGACGATGTTGGCGACCGGGTCGTAGATGTCCCAGGAGGTGCCCTCGACGTGGTACGAGCGGAACGTCGGGTCGATCACCTGGAGCAGGCCCTTGGACGGGATGCCCGCGGCGGCGTTGGAGTCCCACAGGTTGATCGCGTGCGGGTTACCGGTCGACTCGCGCATGACGTTGCGGTGGATGCCGTCGTAGCTGCCGGGGATGTTGTTGGACTGCATGATGTCGAGGGCCTGGCGGATCCAGCCGTCGAGATTGTCCGGGTAGGCGGGGGCCGGGGCGGGCGTGGGCTCCGGCGCGGGGATCGGCAGCGGCAGCGGCCGCGGCGCGGGCATGGGGGCCGGGGCGGCCACCTCGGCGGCGGGTGCGGCGGCCTGCTGTACCTCGGCCACCATCGCGATGCGGGACGGAACGCTGTCGTCGGCCACCGACACCGCCGAGGAGGCGGCAACGGCCACGACGCCTGCGGCGGCGATGGCGAAAGTTACACCCTCGCGAAGCGTCGAGCGGCGGAGAGAAGAAAAGCGTCTGTCAGGCATGACGAAATCGGTTCCTTTGTCGGGGACTGGTTTCGATCCGGGCGCGCGCAGGCAGCACGGATCCGAGGCGGGCGCGGTGGCGCTCGCCGGTGCGGGCTGATGTGCTGTTGTGGGGTTTTGTTGTGGGGGACGCACAAGTCCCCGGAACGCGACGTTGGTGCGGTGCCGGGGCGCTCAACTGCGAGCCCGGCCGCGATGTCGCGCGGGACTCCGCATCTCGATGCGGAGAAAAACGGCCTCTCGGCGCGTCCATTCGGCGGAGGTTAGGGTTAGCGGGTCCTTTGCCGGATCCGATCCGCCGACCGCGGCGGGCATTGGGCCTGCCATTGCGGTCGTTTTCCGAATGTGGGTGAAAAACTCCTCGGTGGTACCAAACTCCAGGTCGCTTTATGACCTGATCGCAGAATGGTCACACTAGGTGAACGTAAGGTAAACGAATCGTGAATGAACGGTGCTACCGATCTTGGAACACCTCCCACGTCGTTGCCGAACCGTTACCTACGCAGGGAGTTTGCTGCTAAACCGAATGTGCGACACGTCACAGAAGTTTTCGGCTAACAAACCGGACTTCGGTTGTCCGAGCGCGTTGTTGGTCCGGATTGGGGCTCGTGAGACACCGCCGACAACCGCCCGACCAGGCGGTTTGTGACCGAAACGATCCGGGCGGTGCGCGGGACCGAATACAGGGGAGCAGCTAGCCGCCGACGCCCCGCCCGCGGGGAGACAGGGAACTCCCGTTCATGAACTCGAACAGCCTGGTGTGTCGTACCGGCGTCCTCGCCGCCGGAACTGTGATGGCGGTGCTGCCGTCGTTGGGGGTCGCGGCGCTCACGCTCGGCACTTTGGCTGTGGTGGATGTGCCCGACGGGTCCGGGCGGGACGTCGCCGCGCGGCAGTACGCCGTCGTGCCCAGTGCCGCCGGCTCGGGCTTCTGCGAGGGCAAGGGGGAGGGGTACTACGCCGATCCCGAGGACCGGGCGGGCTTCTATCGGTGCCTGCGTTCGGGAACCCAGCACATGGCCACCTATCAATTCCGGTGCGGCGATGAAGGTTGGTACGACGACGAACGTTTGGTCTGCGTAGCGCGAAACCGTCGCTGATTGTTCTGCGGGGCAACCGTTTACGGATGACGGTCGGCGTACTTATCCCGATGCGATGGGTCGCCGTTCGTTTACGGTGACGCTGCCGATCGGGTCGACGTGTCCTAGACGCGTTGTCGGCCAGATGCTTTCGCCGGAACGGATTCCCGTTCGCCGCTCGCCTGGCGAAGCAGCGCGAGGGCTGCTTCGGAAGGGGAGCCGGCGGGGGTCGTGCAGAGGATCAGGACCTGTTCCGGTGAACGGGCGACCGCGAGGGTCTGCTGGGTCACGGTCACCGTGCCGACCACGGGATGGTGCAGTTCGTAGGCGGCGGCGTCGCAGGGGAGCACCCGGTGGTCGCGCCACAGTGCTACGAACTCAGGGCTTTTCATGGTCAGCTCGCCGATCAGTTCGGCGAGCAGCGGGTCGTCCGGGTGCCTGCCGACGGCGATGCGCAGGTTGCCGACCACCGCGCGGGCCTTGGCTTTCCAGTCCTGGTACAGCTCTCGGCAGTGCGGGTCGAGGAAGACGATTCGGCTCATGTTCGGGCGGCGGGCCGAGTCGTCCGGGCTGTGGAAATCCAGGTGGCCGGCCAGCAAAGAATGCCCGAGCCTGTTCCAGGCGAGCACGTCCGTGCGTCGGCCGAGCACAAGTGCGGGGACGCCGTCGACGGCGCGCAGCAGGTCTCGCGTCTCGTCGGCGAGCTGTTCGGGGCGTGGGCGGCGCACCCGGGGTGTGCGACGGGCGGCGTCGGCGAGTCGGTCGAGGTGCGCTCGTTCGTGGTCGTCGAGCAGCAGCGCGCGGGCGATCGCGTCGAGAACCTCGGCGGACGCGCCGCGGGACAGGCCCTGTTCGAGGCGCGTGTAGTACGAGACGCTGACGCCCGCCAACTGGGCCAGTTCCTCGCGCCGAAGCCCGGTCACTCGCCTGCGCGGGCCGACGTCCGGCACGCCGACGTCCGCCGGCCGCAGCCGCGCTCGTCGCGCCTGCAAGAAATCGCCGAGGGGGCCGGGTCCGTCCATCGCTCCAGTATCCGAGCCGCGGCCGATCCCAGCCACACCCTGCCAGGGGTAGGACAAAGCGGGAGTGGTTGGCTCGCATCCGCGCGTCCAGGCTCGTTCACATGGACCAGATCACCCTGGGCGACGTCACCGTCACCCGCATCAGAGAGTTCTACGGCACGGTCGAGATGGGTCCGGACCAGTTCTTCCCGGACAGCCCCGCCGGCTCCTGGGACGAACACCGCGACCTGCTGGCTCCCGACTTCTGGAATCTCGACACCGGCGAGTGCCACTCCGCGCTTCAGACCTGGCTGCTGCGCAGCGAGGGCCGCACGATCCTCGTCGACACCGGCGTCGGCAACCACAAGGACCGCCCCTACGCGCCGGTGTGGAGCCGCCTGGACACCGACTTCCTGGACAATCTCGCCGCCGCCGGCGTGCGCCCCGAGGACGTCGACCTGGTGATCAACACGCACCTGCATATCGACCACGTCGGCTGGAACACTCGCCTCGACGGCCGCACCTGGGTGCCGACCTTCCCGAACGCCACCTACCTGATGCCGTTGCGGGACTTCGACTTCTGGAATCCGGTCAACGAGCACGAGACCGTGTTCGGGCGCGGCAACCAGAACGTCTTCGAGGACAGCGTCACCCCGGTCCACCAGGCCGGACTCACTCACCTGTGGGACGGCTCGTACCAGATCGACAAGAACCTGCGCCTCGATCTCGCGCCCGGCCACACGCCCGGCTCGTCCGTGCTCAACCTGGAATCCGGCACCGACCGCGCCCTGTTCGTCGGTGACCTGCTGCACACCCCGCTGCAAATCGTCGAGCCGGAAACCAACTCCTGCTTCTGCGAGGACCCGGCCGAAGCGCGCGCCACCCGGCACAAGCTGCTCGGTCGCGCCGCCGAGGAGAACGCGCTCGTCTTCCCCGCGCATTTCGGCGGGCAGGGCGCGGTGGAGGTCGCGCGTACCGGGTCGAAATTCGCGATCACGGACTGGGCCGGTTTCTCCCGGATGTCCTGACCGAACTCAGAGGAAGCGTTTCCTATGTCCTTATATACAGAGGTAGTCGAAACTCCCGCCGGTGCTGTGCGCGGGATCCGTGACGAGTCCGGCGAGTTGTATCGTGCCATCCCGTACGCCATGGCTCCCATCGGTGCGCGCCGGTTCGCCGCACCCCGCCCGCATGCGGGGTGGTCCGGCGTGCGGGACGGCACCCAGCCATCACCGACCGCACCCCAACCGGCCCGCGACTTCGGTCGGCTCGACATGATTCCGTACTTCGGACCTGGCTGGGTGCGCGGCGCGGAGTACCTGACCGTTGACGTCCGCACGCCGGCCACCGATGGCCAACGTCCGGTGCTGGTCTTCGTGCACGGTGGCGGATTCGTCACCGGCTCGACCCGCGCCGCTCTCTATGACGGCAGCGCGTTCGCTCGCGACGGCGTCGTCCTCGTGACGGTGAACTATCGCGTCGGCATCCCCGGGTTTCTCGACCTGCCCGGTGCCCCGCCCAACCGCGGGTTGCTCGATGTCCTCGCCGCACTCGGCTGGGTGCGCGAGACGATCGCGGCGTTCGGTGGTGACCCCGACAACGTCACGATCTTCGGTCAATCCGCCGGAGCCACACTCGTCGGAGCACTACTTGCGACGCCTGCGGCCAAGGGCCTGTTCCGTCGGGCGATCATCCAAAGTGGTAACGGGACAGGTGCTTTCACGCCAGAACAGGCGCAGCGGGTGACTGTCGCGGCAGCCGCCGCGCTGGGCATCGAACCGACCACCGGGGCGTTCGCCGCGATTCCGGACGAGCGCTTCCTGGAGATCCTGCCCGCCCTCTCCGGCCTCGACCTGCGCACTGACACCGCTACGGACCCGTTGGTCGGACTGAGCCCGTTCAGCCTGGTCCTACCAACCCAACCCGCCGACAGTCTCGCCGTAGGCCCTGCCCCCGACATCGACCTGCTGATAGGAACCAACACGGAGGAGGGCAACCTCTACGTTGTGCCGCAGGGCAATTTGGAGTCCACTACCGAAGCCGACCTGCTCATCCTCGCCGAACGGCTATCCGCGGAGCCGGAGTCGATGCTCGCCGGGCATCGCGCGGCCCAACCGAACGCAACACCGGGCGAACTCCGCTCCGCGATACTCGGGGAGGCCCTGTTCGGAGCCGGTACTGCACGTCTGGCCAAGGTGCACGCCCAAATCTCGGGCGGCCGCACCCACGCCTACTCGTTCGAGTACCGCTCAACCGCGTTGAACGGAAACCTCGGCGCCACCCACACCACCGAACTCCCCTTCGTCTTCGACGTAGCCGACAAACCCTGGCTACACGGCGAAACCGGCCTCCTCGGCCCCGACCCCGTCCCGCCCGGCCTCGCCACCAGGATGCATGCCGCCTGGGTAGCTTTCGCGACCACCGGAGATCCCGGCTGGCTCCCATACGACCCGCAACACCGCACACCGGAGGTCTTCGGCTAGTGAATTGCGTTGGCGGCCAACGCCGTGACGTCGGCCGCGATTGATTCCGAAAAACTTTTGCGGGCAGCGATGAGTTCTGCGGTGGTGCTCCGTCTAATCCCTTGAACGCGCTACCAACCCAGCGCGACCAACGACAAGGACCACAACAATGACCACCGCAAACCCCACCGCAAACCCCACCGCCAGCTTTGCCACCGCTGCCACCTACCGCCCGGGCAAGGTCCGCAACCGCGTCCTGTGGACCCTGCAAATCGTGCTCGGCCTGTTCTTCATCATCGCCTCCGGCGGCCCCAAACTCCTCATACCGAACACCCTGATGGAAAACGCGCCCGCGAACCTGACCATCCCGTTCGGCCTGCTCATCTTCATCGGCATCGCCGAAGTCGCCGGCGGAATCGGCCTGCTCGTACCCCGCCTCAGCGCCCTCGCCGCCGCAGGACTGTCGGTGCTCACCGTCCTCGCCGCCGCGTCCCAGGCCTTCCTGGCCGGTCAGCCCGCGATGGGAATCTTCCCCCTGGTCCTCGCCGCGATCTTCGCCTGGATCGCCTACGAACGCCGCACCACCCTCACCGACCTGCGTAACTCGTTCTCGCAGTGACACATCCCTGAGCACGACCGGCGACCGGTAACCCACACCGGCCGCCGATTCGTGCGTTCCCGGACCGGTCGCCCGTCGGGTTGGCGGCGACCGATCCAACGGCCATCTGGACCGCGGTGACCCAGCACGGGCCCCGCACCAGATGGCCGTGACCGGCAAACCGTGGGATGAGGGCGAGGCAGCGATTGCACCGGAACCGGTGAAGGCCTCGTGACATGATGAAAGCCCTGGCAATCGAACTACCAGGGCTTTGAAAAGGTGCGCCATCAGGGACTCGAACCCCGAACCCGCTGATTAAGAGTCAGCTGCTCTGCCAATTGAGCTAATGGCGCTTGCTCCGTGTTCCGGTGCGGGACAAACTTTAACAGGCCGAGGCGGCAGAAGTGAAATCGCGCTCTGAGCGGGGACGATGCGCGGTTCGGGCGGGGTGTTAACGCCGAACCGGGCAGTTCGGATCTATCCCGTGTAACACCCCTGTGTCGACGCGGTATTTGCGTTGGTGCGAGCACCTCGCACTGGCAGAATGACCGAACGTGGTCTCGACCGCTCCGCAGGCACGGCGGGTTGAGCTGTAGGGACTTGAAACGGGGTTGAGATGAGCGTTGGTCGAGGTCGGCGTCGGTGGATACGACATATCACCGCACCAGTCGTGGTGTTCGCGGTGGCCGGACTGGTGTTGTCGGGGTGCTCGTCGTCGAAGACGTCGGATACCTCCACGGTCGCGATCGACCGTAACCCGCTGCTCGAGCTGATCAAGCCGAAGCTGTTGTCCCCGATCAAGGACGGCGAGATGGGGGTCTCGCCGGGTGTGCCGCTGGCCTTTCAGGTCGAGGACGGCAGGTTCACGAACGTCACCCTGATGAATGCGCAGGGTCAGCCGGTGGGCGGCGGCAAGCTGGCCGCCGACGGCCGGTCGTGGGAGACCACCGAGGTGCTCGGTTACGGGAAGCCGTATCGGCTCAAGGCCGACGCGATCGGTCTCGGCGGCGCGAATTCGACCGTGTTGAGCTTCACCACTAGCTCCCCGGACAGCCAGACCAAGCCGTATCTGCTGCCCGGCGAGGGCGAGGTGGTCGGGGTCGGCCAGCCGGTCGCGGTGCAGTTCGACGAGACGATTCCGGATCGCAAGGCCGCGCAGGATGCGATCAAAATCACTACCGAACCGGCCGTCGAGGGCGCGTTCTATTGGGTGAACAATCGTGAGGTCCGGTGGCGTCCGGAGAATTTCTGGGCGCCTGGGACCAAGGTCACGATCAATGTGAACGTGTATGGCCGTGATCTCGGCAACGGCCTGTTCGGCCAGGACAACATCCAGTCGTTCTTCACCGTCGGCGACGCGACCATCTTCACCGCCGACGACGACACCAAGCAGGTGACGGTCGAGCAGAACGGTCAGGTCATCCGGACCATGCCGACCTCGATGGGCAAGAACAGCACGCCCACCGACAACGGCATCTACATCGTCAGCGACCGGCTCGAGAAGATCATCATGGACTCCTCGACCTACGGCGTGCCGGTGAACTCGCCGGACGGCTACAAGACGCCGATCGACTTCGCGACCCGAATCTCCTACAGCGGCATCTTCTTCCACTCCGCGCCGTGGTCGGTCGGGCAGCAGGGCTACAGCAACACCAGCCACGGCTGCCTGAACCTGAGCCCCGCGAACGCGCAGTGGGTCTATCAGAACGCCAAGCGCGGCGACATCACCATCATCAAGAACACCGTCGGCGGAACCCTTTCCGGCGTGGACGGTTTGGGCGACTGGAACATCCCGTGGCCGGTGTGGAAGGCGGGTAACGCCGACCCACGTTGAGCCGCAACGCAAAACGGGCCACCAGTGCGAACTGGTGGCCCGTTTGTGTTCGATCAGGGGAGCATGTTGCAGCCCAGATGCGCGTCGCCGATGATGGCCATTGCGCTACCGGTGGCAATGCAGGCCAGCTTGCTGCCGGATCCGGTGCCGACGAGTCCGCCGGCCGACCCGCTGGACGCCGAACCGGAGTCCGGCATGCCAGGCAGCCCGATGCCCGCGGCCGCGGTCCCGGTAGCTCCGGTGAAAAGGGTGGCGCCGAAGAA
This sequence comes from Nocardia sp. NPDC051756, assembly GCF_040681495.1. Lineage (NCBI taxonomy): Bacteria > Bacillati > Actinomycetota > Actinomycetes > Mycobacteriales > Nocardiaceae > Nocardia > Nocardia sp. NPDC051756. The sequence goes on from NZ_JBFAYV010000004.1 coordinate 180,164, forward strand.
AGCTGCGATTACCGCGGAACGCATCACGACCTGTGTCTTTCTGGTCAAACCGGGGTGATGCTCCAGCGGCACCGCCCACGCGCCGCAGTCTACGGACGGGGTGGGCGATCCGTCCCGCAATCGGAATAAGGATGTTTCACATTGTGATGTGGCGGTGCGACACCTCGGGCAAATGAAAAAGCCCGGGTCGGAGATTTCTCTCCGACCCGGGCCCCTCAGGGTGACCGACGGGACTCGAACCCGCGACAGCCAGGATCACAACCTGGTGCTCTACCAACTGAACTACGGTCACCATCACCGGTGTGAACACCGGCGCCGTCGATATTAGCGTGTCACCCCTTCGTCTCCCTAATCGGTTTCCGACGCGGCGTTGACCTGGGCCGATTCGGCGGCTGTCGCGGCGCTGCTGATCTCGGCGGCCACCGCGGCGATCTCGGTGGTGGACGGGCCGGGGGCGGCGACGAACGCGGTGCGGCGGTAGTACTCCAGCTCGCGGATGGATTCCTTGATGTCGGCCAGGGCGCGGTGGGCCAGGCCCTTCTCCGGCTGGCCGAAGTAGATGCGCGGGTACCAGCGGCGGCACAGCTCCTTGATCGAGCTGACGTCGATCATCCGGTAGTGCAGGTGGGTGTCCAGCGCGGGCATGTCGCGGGCGATGAAGCCGCGGTCGGTGGCGATCGAGTTACCGGCCAGCGGCACCGTGCCCGGGGTCGGCACGTACTGCTTGATGTAGTCGAGGATCTGCTGCTCGGCCTCGGCCATGGTGACGGTGGAGCGGCGCACCTCCTCGGTGAGCCCGGAGCGCGCGTGCATGTCCACGACTACCTGGGGCATAGCGGCCAGCGCCGCGTCGTCGGCATGGATCACAACGTCCACACCCTCGCCGAGGATGTTGAGATCGCTGTCGGTGACCAGCGCCGCCACCTCGATCAGCTTGTCGCTGTCCAGGCGCAGGCCCGTCATCTCACAATCCATCCACACCACATATTTATCCGACACGGCAGCAACATTAGCTGTGTTGAATATGCAGCGCCTGCGGCGCTGCGTGTTCGCGGCCCCGGGGTGTCGCGCGTCCGAGCGGCCGCGACTAGCGACTTCGTCGCATGCGCTGCGGCCACTCGGACGCGAGACGGGCCGCGAACGGGCAATGCTCTGTCTCGCTTCGCTCGAAATCGGGGGTTGTGCCGCTGCTGTTTGCGTAAGAGGGCAGGTTGCGAGCCTGAGGTGCACAATCGATCTGCGAGAAGTCCACTGTCTCGCAGGGGAGGCAAGCCCACTGGCGACTCTTACGGGGATACAGTTTCTGCAGATCGGCACAGGCGTTTTCGGTACGACAGCAAACACTGCGTAATGCAGTTCGAGTCTGATCAGACGGAGGATCGCAATGGATGCAGGATCGCGAAGCGATTCCGTGGGGGGCGGTGGTCGGGCGGCGGGCGGGCCCACCCCCCAGGAGAAGGCGGCCGCGGCGCGTAAGGCGGCGGAGGAGGCGGCGAAGGTCGCGGCGGAGGCGGCGGCTGCCGCGGAGGCCGCGGAACGTGAGCTGGCCGAGCAGGAGGCGGGCGACAGCGGGAAGGCGAAGCAGAAGGCCGAAAGTGCCGCCGCCAAGGCCGACGAGACCGCCGCTGCCGCCGCCGAGGCCGCGAGCAAGGCGGAGCAGAAGACGGCGGACGCCGGCGAGGGCGCGAAGGCGGGCGCGGGGTCGGCCGCGGCGCAGGAGATCGCCGCCGGGTACGCGTTCGACGGGGTGGCGCTGGAGCTGGGCACCGTCGTGGTCGACGGCGAGGTGGATCCCGCTGCGCGGGTGCGTATTCCGATGCGCACGATGAACCGGCACGGCCTGGTGGCCGGCGCGACCGGCACCGGTAAGACGAAGACGTTGCAGGGCATCGCCGAACAGCTTTCCGCCGCAGGCGTTCCCGTGGTGCTCGCCGACATCAAGGGCGACCTGTCCGGCCTGTCGCAGCCGGGCGCGGCCAACGACAAGCTGAGCGCGCGCGCCGCGGAAACCGGCGCCGAGGACTGGAAGCCGACCGGCTTCCCGACCGAGTTCGTCTCGCTCGGCACCAACGGCATCGGCGTCCCGATCCGCGCGACCATCACCTCGTTCGGCCCGGTGCTGCTCAGTAAGGTGCTGGGGCTCAACGAGACTCAGGAATCCACCCTCGGCCTGATCTTCCACTGGTCGGACAAGAACGGCCTCGCGCTGCTCGACCTCAAGGACCTGCGCGCGGTGATCACGCACCTCACCAGCGCCGAGGGCAAGGAGGACCTGAAGGGCATCGGCGGCGTCTCCGCGGCCACCGCGGGCGTCATCCTGCGCTCGCTGGTGAACCTGGAGGCGGACGGCGGCGACACGTTCTTCGGTGAGCCGGAACTGGATCCGAGCGATCTGGTGCGGGTCGCGGGCGGGCAGGGCGTGATCACGCTGTTCGAGCTGGGCGCGCAGGCGGCCCGGCCGGTGATGTTCTCCACCTTCCTGATGTGGGTGCTGGCGGACCTGTTCCAGACGCTGCCCGAGGTGGGTGACGTGGACAAGCCCAAGCTGGTTTTCATCTTCGACGAGGCGCACCTGCTGTTCGCGGACGCGTCGAAGGCGTTCCTGGACCAGGTGGAGCAGACGGTCAAGCTGATCCGCTCCAAGGGCGTCGGCGTGTTCTTCTGCACCCAACTGCCCACCGATATCCCGAATCAGGTGCTGTCCCAACTGGGTGCGCGCATCCAGCACGCGCTGCGCGCCTTCACCCCGGACGATCAGAAGGCGCTGTCCAAGACGGTGCGCACCTATCCGAAGACCAGCACCTACGACCTGGAGAAGGCGCTCACCTCGCTCGGTACGGGTGAGGCCGTGGTGACTGTGCTGTCGGAGAAGGGCGCGCCGACTCCGGTGGCGTGGACCAGGATTCAGCCGCCGCGGTCGCTGATGGACACGATCGGCGACGACGCCATCAAGTCCCGGGCGCTGTCTAGTTCGTTGCACAGCAAGTACGGCCAGACCATCGATCGCGAGTCGGCCTACGAGATCCTGGCGGCGAAAGTCGCTGCGGCAGACCAGGCTCCGCAGTCGGCGCCGGCGCCCGGGCGCTCGCCGAAGGAAGAGGACACCACTGCCGAGCGCATCATGAAGAACCCGGCGGTCAAGAGCTTCCTGCGTTCCGCGGCCACCGCCGCGGGCCGCGAGATCAGCCGCAGCATCTTCGGCACGCGGAAGCGCTGACAGCCGCACACTTCTCGACTTCCCGCATAGGGAATCGCATGCGATTCCCTATGCGGGACATCAGAAGTTGTGCGGCTGTGGTCTGCCGGGCGCGGTCAGCTCGCGTCGCGGTCGAGCAGGGTGGGCTCGCGGCGGACGAGCTGGGCGTAGTGGCCCTCGCGGACCGCGATGACGCGGGTGCGCGGGGAACCGTGCTGGTAGGCGCCGGTGCAGGGCACGGCCAGCAACTCGCCGGGGCGCAGATCGGCGGGGAGTCGTGCGTCGGTGGCGAGGATGACGTCGCCCGCACGCCCCGCGACGGTCGCGCTCACCAGCGACCCGGTCGCCCGCCGATTCGCCACCACCGCGCCCGCGAAACTACTTGTCCTGGTACGGGTCTCGCTATCGATGACCACCGACACATGCCCACCGTCACTGTGCTTGACCGACAACACCCGGTACAGCGTCACCCCGGCCCGCGCGACGATCCCGCGCCCCGGCTCCAGCGCCACATTCGGCCGCGGGAAATGCTGCCGAGCGCACGCCGCGTCCAGCGCATCCTCGATAATCGCGGACAGCTCAGCGAGATTCATCTCCGCGTCCCCGTTGCGGTAGGCGATCGCGTGCCCGCCGCCGAGATCGAGATCGGTGAGCATCCGGTCGTGGTCGTGCCTGACCTGCGCCATCTCGGCGACCATCCGCCGGATCGCCTCACCGTAGTGATCGGGGTTGTAGATCTGCGACCCGAGGTGGCAGTGGAACCCGATCAGCTCGAGCATCGGCATGTCCAGCACCTGCGCCACGGCCGCGGCGGTGACGTCGCCGAGCGGGAATCCGATCGAATCGGCGGAGTCGCACTCGATACCGGGGCACACCCGCAGCAGCACCCGCTGCGGACGGGTGGCAACGGACGCGAGCAGCTCGATCTCGGCGAGCGAGCCGACCACGATCCGGCCGACCCGCCGAGCCACCGCCGTCGCCAACGTCTCGCGGGATACGCCATTGGCGTGCAAGATGATTCGCCGCGGCTCCACCCCGGCGTCGAGCGCGGCGGTCAGCTCGCCGAACGAGCACACCGCGACCGAGAGCCCCTCCTTGGTGATCCAGTCCGCCACCGCGCCGACCAGCAGAGCCGTTGCCGCGTAAGCGATCTCGGCCTCGGGGAAGGTCTTGCGATACGCGCGGCAGCGCTGCCTGACCTCGCGCTCGTCGAGCACCCGCGCGGCGGTGCCGTACGTTTCGGCGATATCGGTGAGCGCGACGCCACCGACGACGATCCGGCCCTCGGCGTCATACCTGGCCTCGGAGGGCCAGACCGCGGAATCCAGCTGCGCGGCCGTTCCCGGCCGAGTCGGCGAGAAGAAGTCCACAAGCGTCACGGGTGCTCTCCTGATCCGCTCCCCGCTTTCTCCATCTGCGGGGCCTACCAAGAACTACGCCGCTGGATCGGCCACGGGTAGGCCGCTTAGCGCAACGTTGACCACCCCCGACCTGATCTTGACGGATCACTGACACGCCGGGGCCGCGCGGCGCGAATGCCGCGCGGCCCCGTTGGTCAGCTCACCAGCCGATATCGCGGCACATCAGATCCGCGACGGTCTCCCGCCGCACCAACTCCCGGCACTGCCCGTGCCGCACCGCCACGATCGGCGGCCGGCCGACGCTGTTGTAGGACGAGGCCAGACTGTGGTGGTACGCGCCGGTGCACGGCACCGCGAGCACCTCGCCAGGCCGCAGGTCCACCGGCAGCTGCACGTCGGTGGCCAGGATGTCGCCGGCCTCACAGAACCGTCCGGCCACGGTCGCGGTCATGCTGGCGCAGGTCGGGTGCCGGTTCGCCACGACAACGCTGTAGCGCGCGCCGTACAGCGCGACGCGCGGGTTGTCGCTCATCCCGCCGTCCACCGTGACGTAGGTGTGCCCGCCCTCGATGTGCTTGACCGACAGCACCCGATACAGCGTGACTCCCGCGTGCGCGACGATGGCCCGGCCGGGTTCCAGCGCGATCTGCGGGCGCGGGAAGTGCTGGCGCGCGCAGGCCGCGTCGAGGGCGTCCTCGATGATGGCGGCCAGGTCGCCGAGGTTCATCTCGCCGTCGCCGGTGCGGTAGGCGACCGCGTGCCCGCCGCCGAGGTCGAGCTCGGTGAGCACGTGCCCGTGATCTTGGCGGACCCGCGCCATTTCCGCGACCACCCGGCGCACGGCCTCGCCGTAGTAGTCCGGGTCGCTGATCTGCGAGCCGAGGTGGCAGTGGAAGCCGACCAGGTTCAGCTTCGGCTGGCGCAGGATCCGCGCGACCGCCTCCGCGGCGGTGTCGCCGCCGAGCGGGAAGCCGAACTTCTGATCGGTGACCCCGGTGCGCACCGCAGGATGGCCGTGCACGTCGATGCCGGGGGACAGGCGCAGCAGCACCTGCTGTGAGTCGGTGACCAGCGCCGAGAGCAGGGTGATCTCGGCCAGCGAGTCGACCACGATCCGGCCGACCCCGGCCTTGATCGCGGCGGTCAGCTCGTCGAAGGATTTTCCGTTGCCGTGCATGATGATTCGCTGCGGCGGGACGCCGGCGGCCAGCGCGATGGCCAGCTCGCCGGAGGAGCACACGTCCACCGAAAGCCCCTCCTGGGCTACCCAGTGCGCGACCGCGCGGATCATCAAAGCCTTACCCGCGTAGATGATCTCGGCCTCGGGGAACGCCTTGCGGTAGGCCCGGCAGCGCTCCCTGACCTCGCGCTCGTCCAGGACATAGGTCGGAGTGCCGTACTGATCCGCGATATCGGCCAGGGCCACCCCGCCGATCGTGATCCGGCCCGCGTCGTCGTAATGCGTGTCGCGCGGCCATACGGCCGAGTCGAGGCGTGAGGGCATCCCCGACTTCAGCGACGGGAAGATTTCCAGCAGCGTCACGGTGTCTCCTGTGTGCGCCCCCGCTATTCCGTAGGCGGGGCCGCTGTCAGGACTACGCCGGTTTCCTCTTGGGCAAACGTCCAGCTTACGACTGCTTGACGACCGGGACCCCGATCTTGACGGATCCCTGACCCGGCGGTGACGGGCGTCTCTAGCTGCCGAGCTTCTTGTAGAACTTGCCCGCGATCGGCGCGGTGACGGCCCGCGGACCGTACTGGCCCGCCACGCTCATCCCCTTGCTGATCAGGCCGGGCACCACGCGCATCTTGTTGCGGGCGAGCGCGTCGATGGACACCTTCGCGGTGTACTCCGAGGACACCCACATGAAGTCGGGCACCAGCCGGTCGACGATCGAGGCGTCGGACGGATCGGGCACGTCGGTGCGCACCGGGCCGGGCGCGAGCAGCGTGACGTTGACGCCCGAACCCTTCAGCTCGCCGCGCAGCGACTCGGAGAACGTGTTGGCGAACGCCTTGCTGGCCGCGTAGGTCGCGTTGTTCGGAATCGGCATGTTCCCCGCCGCCGACCCGCTGATCAAGATGCCGCCGGCCTGACGAGCGATCATCCCCGGCAGTACCGCAAGCGTAAGGTCGTGCACCGCAACCGCATTCAGCTCCATCTGAGCTCGCTCGTAGCTCGGATCCAGCTCGGCGACCGCCCCGAACGTCGCGATCCCCGCGTTGTTGCACAGAATCGAGATATCCCGCGCCGACAACTCCTCGACCAGCGGCCCGCGCTGCGCCCGATCGGAAAGATCCACCGCCCGCACCTCCGCGGTGATCCCGTGCGCCAACGTCAACCGCTGCGCCAGCTCGGTGAGCACCTCGCCGCGCCGCGCGACCAGGATCAGCGAATAGCCGCGCGCGGCCAGTTCGGCGGCCAGCGCGGTGCCGATGCCGGAGGAGGCGCCGGTGACGACCGCGCGATTCTCGGAAGTGGGGGAGGGCAGGCTCACGCGAGGAGCCTAGCGGGTCAGTCGAGCCGGTCGACGGCGGCGATCTCGGTCGGGTCGGGGGAGCGGACGGGGAGCAGCGCGATCAGGCCGACGGCCAGAACCAGGACGATGCCGATGATGCCGGCGCGGTCGTTGTCGAAGAACCAGACGAACAGGCCGAAGAAGGTGGGGGCGAGGAACGAGACCGCGCGGCCGGTGGTGGTGTAGAGGCCGAAGAGCTGCCCTTCGCGTCCGGGCGGGGCGAGGCGGGCGAGGAAGGAGCGGGCAGCGGATTGGGCGGGCCCGACGAAGACGGTCAGCAGCAGGCCGAAGATCCAGAACATCAGCGGGCCGGAGACCACCAGCAGGGCGAGGCCGCAGACGATCATCGAGACCAGCGAGACCGCGATGACGATCTTCGGGCCGCCGCGGTCGTCGAACCGGCCGGCGACGATCGCGCCGAGCGCGGCAACCACGTTGGCGGCAATGCCGAACAGCAGAACGTCGGAGTCGGCGATGTCGTACACCCGAACCGCAAGCACCGCACCGAAAGTGAACACTCCGGCCAGTCCGTCGCGGAAGACCGCGCTGGCGATCAGGAATCCGGCGGTGCGCCGGTCGGCCACCCAGAGCTCGCGCAGGTCGCGGAACAACACCCGATAGGAGGCGAAGAATCCCGCGTTGGCCGCGCCGGGATCGGCGTCGGTGCGCGGCAATTCGGGCACCGCGAACAACACCGGCAGCGCGAACGCGGCAAACCAGACCGCCGCCACGATGGCGACCAGCCGGATATTGAGCCCGTCGTCGGTCGGTATGCCGAGCAGCCCGCGACTGTCCCCGCTGCCGGAGATGAAACCGAAGTAGCAGATCAGCAGCAGGAAGATGCCGCCGAAATAGCCCATCGCCCAACCGAATCCGGACACCCGCCCGACCGTCGCCGGCGTCGACACCTGACGCAGCATCGCGTTGTAGGGCACGCTGGCCAGCTCGAAGAACGCCGAACCGAACCCGAGCAGCAACAGCCCGAGCCACAGATAGTGGTAGTCGTCGTGCACGAAGAACATCAGCGTCATCGACGCGATGCAGAGCCCGGTCAGAACCGCAAGGGAGCGTTTACGTTTCGCGGACGCGTCGAACCGCTGCCCGCTGACCGGCGCGGTCACCGCGACCACCAGTCCCGCGAGCCCGAGCGCCCAGCCGAGCCAGGCGCTCGGCGACACCCCGCCGGGTAGATCGTCGCCGACCTTGTCGGTCAGATACACGGAGAACACGAAGGTCAGGATCACCGCGTTGAACGCCGAGGATCCCCAGTCCCAGAACCCCCACGCCACCACTTGCCCGCGCCCGGCGGCCTGCCCGACGGTCGCCCGCGCGTCCACCTCACCCATGCCGCGCAGCCTAGTGTGATTTCCCTCGCGGAACGGGCCCAACACCGACACCGAACTCGGGGTATGCACTCAGTTGCATAGTACTGGCTGTCACGGCTACTCTTGCCGCATGGCCCTCGAGCACGCGTTGCTGGTTTCGCTGACCGAGCGGGCCGGCTCGGGGTACGAGCTGGCCCGCCGCTTCGACAAGTCCATCGGGTACTTCTGGAGCGCGACGCATCAGCAGATCTATCGCGTGCTCAAGCGCATGGAGGAATCCGGCTGGCTGAACAGCGAGACGGTGACGCAGGCGGGCCGGCCGGACAAGAAGGTGTACGCGGTGAGCGCGGCGGGTCGCGCCGAGCTGGCCCGCTGGATCGCCGAACCATCCGACACCGGCACCCCGCGCAACGAGCTCGCGGTCAAGATCCGCGCCGCCGCGTATGGCGATATCGGCGCGCTGCGCACCGAGGTCGCCCGGCATCGCGACGAGCACGCCCAGCGCCTCGAGGTCTATCGCCTCATCGAGAAACGCGACTTTCCGGCACCGGATCAGCTCTCCGGTACGGCTCTGCACCAGTACCTCGTCCTGCGCGCGGGCGTCCGCGTGGAGGCGGGGTTCGTCGAATGGTGCGACGAAGTCCTGCACGCCCTGCACCCGCCCGCGACAGCCCCGCGCGCGGATTGACCTCATGGAGAAAGGTGAGACTCGCCGATGAGTTCCTACCCTCATTTATTCGAGCCTCTTGATCTCGGCTTCACCACCCTGCGCAATCGCGTGGTGATGGGGTCGATGCACACCGGCCTGGAAGATCGAGCCTGGGATACCAACAGGCTGGCCGCCTATTTCGCCGAACGCGCCCGCGGCGGTGTGGGTCTCATCATCACCGGCGGTTACGCGCCCAACCGCACCGGCTGGCTGCTGCCCTTCGGCGCCAAGCTGACCAACAAGTCCGAGGCCTACCGGCACCGGGCGATCACCAAGGCGGTGCACAAGGAGGGCGGCAAGATCGCCATCCAGATCCTGCACGCAGGCCGCTATTCCTACATGCCCGGCAGCGTGTCCGCGTCCTCGATCAAGGCGCCGATCAACCCGTTCCGGCCGCGCAAGCTCTCGGCCAAGGGCGTCGAGCAGACCATCGACGACTACGCGCGTTGCGCGAAGCTCGCCCAGTTCGCCGGCTACGACGGTTGCGAAATCATGGGCGGTGAGGGCTATTTCATCAACCAGTTCCTCGCGCCGCGGACCAACAAGCGCACCGACAAGTGGGGCGGCTCGCCGGAGAACCGCCGCCGCATCGCGGTGGAGATCGTGCGCCGCACCCGCGCCGCGGTCGGCCCGGATTTCATCATCGTGTTCCGGCTGTCCATGGCCGAGCTGGTGGAGAAGGGCCAGACGTTCGACGAGATCGTCGCGCTGGCAAAGGAACTCGAAGCCGCGGGCGCGAACATCCTGAACACCGACATCGGCTGGCACGAGGCGCGCGTCCCGACCATCGTGACCTCGGTGCCGCGGGCCGCCTTCGTCGAGTTCACCGCGAAGATCACCCAGCAGGTGAGCATCCCGGTCTGCGCGTCCAACCGGATCAACATGCCGGAGATCGCCGAGGAGATCCTGACTCGCGGTGACGCGCAACTGGTTTCGCTGGCCCGCCCGTTCCTCACCGACCCCGAATGGGTCAACAAGGCCAAGCAGGACCGGGTCGACGAGATCAACACCTGCATTGCCTGCAACCAGGCCTGCCTGGACCACGCCTTCGTGCACAAGACCGTGTCCTGCCTGCTGAACCCGCGCGCGGGGCACGAGACCGAGCTGAAGCTGCTGCCCACCCGGCGGACCAAGCGCGTCGCGGTCGTCGGCGCGGGCCCGGCCGGGTTGTCCGCCGCGGTGAACCTGGCCGAGCGCGGCCATCACGTCGACCTGTTCGAGGCCGACGACAAGATCGGCGGCCAGTTCGACATCGCCCGCCGCATCCCGGGCAAGGAAGAGTTCAACGAGTCGATCCGGTATTACCGGCGCAAGCTCGAAATCACCGGCGTCACGGTGCATTTGAACAAGCGGGTGAGCGCCGCCGAACTCATCGCCGGCCGCTACGACGAGGTGGTGCTGGCCACCGGCGTCAAGCCGCGCATCCCGAACATCCCCGGCATCGACCACCCGATGGTGCTGTCCTACGCCGAGCTGGTTCGCGAGGAGCGGCCGGTCGGCAAGCGGGTCGCGGTGATCGGCGCGGGCGGCATCGGCTACGACGTGAGCGAATTCCTCACCGTCGAGGGCCATCCCACGCTGAAGCTCGACGAGTGGAAGGAAGAGTGGGGCGTCGACGCCGACGACGAGCAGGTGCGCGGCCAGCTGACCAAGCCGAAGCCGTCGCCCGCCGCCCGCGAAGTCGTTCTACTGCAACGCAAGTCGACCCCGTTCGGCAAGGATCTCGGCAAGACCACCGGCTGGGTGCACCGGGCCGCGCTGAAGGCCAAGGGCGTCGACCACATCGGCGGCGTCAACTACGAGCGCATCGACGACAGCGGCCTGCACATCAGCTTCGGCGAGAAACGTCAACGCCCGCAACTGATCCCGGTCGACAACGTGATCATCTGCGCGGGCCAGGAATCCGTCCGCGACCTGGAGGACGAGCTGCGCGCCGCGGGCGTCAACCTCTACCTCATCGGCGGCGCCGAACTCGCGTCCGAGCTGGACGCCAAGCGCGCCATCGATCAGGGCACCCGCCTGGCCGCACGCCTCTGAAAATAGGCTCGGTGTCGTTGCCGGGCAACGACACCGAGTACTCGGACCATCTCGTGCGGGTGGTTACATCTGGCTGTAATCCTGGCTGACCCAGCGGTCGGGGCGCACGGTGAACAGCACGGACGCGGTGCCGTCCATGCGATCGACGAAGGCGCGGCCCTCCTCGGGTCCGAGGTAGCGCACGGCGATCGCCTCGCGTGCCTCCCTGGGGGAGGGGGTGGCGGCGTCGATGACGGTGCCCTCGACGATGACGTACTGGTACGGCAACTCTTCGCGCTGGACCGTGATGGTGACCGCGCCGGCCTCCTGAACGAGCCGGGCCTTGCGGCGCCCGGCGCCCGTATTGATCCTGATGTCGCCGCCGGGCGTGTAGTCGTACCAGATCGGGACGGCCGCGGGCGGACGCCCATCGGTCGCCGCGACCGACAGCACCGCAATGTGCTTGCCCGCGAGGAATTCCTGACGTTCGATCTCCGTGAACGGTCTCGGCATGCGTGGTGGAACGTCCCGGTCGGCGGTGTTATTCCGCGCACATCGCGGCGGGCAGGTCGGCCGCGAGCGGGGCACGTACCCGCTCGATGAAGTGACTGACGGTTATCAAGCTAATGGACTATTGCGTCGGCGTGGAGGCAGGTCTCAGCGCGCAGTCACGCCCCATTCGAGTCGCTCGGCGAGTTCGTCAATACCCCTGAATGAACTGGTTTTTGGTGTCGCTACGCAGGTAGAAGCAGTGCAATGAGAGAGATGTAACCTCAGTTTCTCAAACCGGAGACGGCGCGCCCATCGCGGAGTTAAGTTAATGACTATTCCTCCACTGAAAGGCGCGATCCGGCGCTTACTCGCCGTCACTGCGCCGACCCGGTGGTGTCAGGCTCAGCGAGGAGTAGCGACATGGACGGATTCAGCAGGCGCAACGCGTTGAAGGCCGGCGGAGCATTAGGCGCGTTCGGCGCCCTGGCGATGGCCGCGCCGGTCCGGGCGGAGCCGTGGAGCTGGTCACCGGACGGCTCGGTAGCGGGCAGCGGGTCCGGAGTAGACCCGCTGACCGTGTGGGACGCCGAGGCGGATCCGCTTGTCGCCGGCCTGATCGACCGCGGCGAGGTGCCCAGGGTGAACGACCTCCTGCGCACGTGGACCAGAAACGGCCAGCCCCTGCCGGCCGGATTGCCCACGGAGCTAAGGGATTTCATGGAATACGCCCGCCAGCTCCCGCAGTGGACCGACCAGGGCAAACTCCGCACCGCCGTCGAGTTCAACAAGAAGCGCGGCCTCTACCTCGGCGTCCTCTACGGCTTGGCCAGCGGCATGATGAGCACCGTCATCCCGAAGGAGGCCAGGGCGGTCTACTACTCCAAGGGCGGCCAGGACCTCAAGGATCGCATCTCCAAAACCGCGAAACTCGGCTACGACATCGGCACCGCGAATGCCTATGCCCCGGACGGCGAAATGGTCGTGACCTGTGTCAAGACCAGACTGGTGCACGCCGCCGTGCGCCACCTGCTGCCGCAGTCGCCGCACTGGGTGAACTCCGCCGCCGAGGATATCCCGATCAGCCAGAACGACATCATGGTCACCTGGCACAGCCTGCCCACCACCGTGATGAAGCAGCTGACCGCCTGGCGGGTACCCATCCCGGTCGGCGAATCCGACGCCTTCCTGCATTCCTGGCAGGTCTGCGCGCACATGCTCGGCGTCCGCGACGAATACATCCCCAACTCCTGGTCCGAGGCCAACGCCCAAGCCGCGCAGGTCCTCGACCCGATCCTGGCACCGACACCCGAAGGCGTGGCCCTGGCCGATCGGCTGTTGCGGCTGGGCGTGAACCTCGATCTCGCCGTGCTGAGCAAGCCGGTCCTGGGCGCGTTCACCCGTTTCCTGCTCGGCGACAAGATCGCCGACGGGCTGGCCATCCCGCGCGAACCGGTCTGGGATCCGCTGCTCAGGGTCAGCTGGGGACCGTTCATCGCGGTCCGCGAGGGCCTGCTCCCGGTCGTCCCGCTGGCCCCGGAGGCGTACTGGCTCTTCGACGAGTTCCTCCGCCAGGCGGCCCTGATCTACCTGGCCGAGCTGCGCCTGCCGATCAGCATAGAGTTGCCGCAGATGAACCGGGACATGAGTCAACCGCCGCGCTGAGCGAAAAAGTTGGGCGGCGGACCAAACCGCCGCCCGGGGCAACGCGAATCTCCTTGCAATGCCGAGCCGGGACGTCGGCCCATACCGCGGCGTCCTGGCCGGCAGTGGCGACAGGCGCCGACTGCGAGGAGAGGTTCTGGTGACTTTGAGACAACGGCGATCGACACGCAAAACAACGCTGAGCTGGGTACTTGCCGGGGTGCTCGCCACCGCCGGCCTGGTCGGCGCGGCGGGTACCGCGAACGCGGCGCCCGGCGTCGTCTCGGTGCAGGACGTGAACGACCGGCAGCAGGTGGTCCAGGTCTTCTCGCCCGCGATGAACCGGCCGATCCCGGTGCAGATCATCCGCGCCGCGAACCGCGGGACGCCACGGCCGACGCTGTATCTGCTCAACGGCTCCGGCGGCGGCCCGAACGAGAGCGGCTGGGACGTGCAGACCGACGCCGTGAGCTTCCTGAGCGGCAAGGATGTCAACGTCGTCACCCCGTTCGGCGGCGCCAACTCCTACTACACCGACTGGCTCCGGCCCGACGCCGTCCTCGGCTTCAACCGGTGGCAGACGTTCCTCAACGACGAGTTGCCGCCGGTGATCGAGGAGTTCCTGGGCGCCAACGGAACTCGCGCGCTGGCGGGTGTCTCGATGAGCGGCACCTCGGTGCTGAACCTGGCCATCGCCAAGCCCGGTTTCTGGAACAGCGTGGCCTCCTACAGCGGTTGCGCGCAGACCTCGGACCCGGTCGGCCACGAGTTCGTCCGGCTCACGGTGGAGAACTGGGGCGGCGGGCAAAGCGTGGAGAACATGTGGGGCCCGGCCAACGGACCGCTGTGGCGGGAGAACGATCCGCTGGTCAACGCGGAACGGTTGCGCGGCACCGCGGTCTATCTGAGTTCGGGCAGCGGCATCGCGGCCGCCCCGCACGACACCCCGTTCGACAAGCGGGTGCAGGAGGGCCGGATTCCGCTGCCGGTGCAGATCGCCTTCGGCGGTCCGATCGAAGCGGCCATCCACTACTGCACGGTGAACCTGACAAATCGGTTGCACGAGTTGAACATTCCGGTGACCTTCGACGATCGTCCGGTGGGCACTCACTCGTGGGGTTACTGGGAGGACGACCTGCGCACCTCGTGGCCGTTCCTGGCGCAGTCGGTCGGTATCGGCTGAGGCGGCTCAACCACGCAACTGCGCGTTGAGCCGGGCGGCCTGCCGGGTGAGGTGGTCGCGTTCGGGCAGGCTGCTCGCCGCCTGGGCGGCCTCGGCGTAGCGCTGGGCCGCCGTCGCCGGGTCGCCTGCACGCTCGTGCAGGTACGCCTCGACGGCGGCATAGCGGGGCAGCGTGGGGTCGAGCCCGGCCAGGGCGGCCAGGCCGGCCCGCGCGCCATCGGCCTCACCGACCGCGACGGCCCGATTGAGCCGGGCCACCGGGCTTTCGGTGATCCGCACCAGTTCGTCGTACCACTCGACGATCTGCACCCAGTCGGTCTCCGCGGCCTGCTGCGCGTCGGCGTGCAGCGCGGCGATCGCGGCCTGCGCCTGGAACTCGCCGAGTCGGTCGCGGGCGAGGGCGGCCTGGAGGATGTCGACGCCCTCGGCGATCATGCGCGTGTCCCACAGGCTGCGGTCCTGCTCGGCCAGCGGCACGAGGCTGCCGTCGGCGCGGGTCCGGGCCGAACGCCGGGCATGGTGCAGCAGCATCAGCGCGAGCAGGCCCGCGACCTCTTCGTGGTCGGTCATGGCTGCCACCTGGCGGGTGAGCCGGATCGCCTCGGCGGCAAGGTCGATGTCGCCGGAGTAGCCCTCGTTGAAGACCAGGTAGAGCACGCGCAGCACGGTGGCGACGTCACCGGTCTGGTCGAACCGGACGCTCGACACGGTCCGCTTGGCCCGGCTGATCCGCTGCGCCATGGTTGCCTCGGGCACCAGGTAGGCCTGCGCGATCTGCTTGGTGGTGAGGCCGCCGACCGCGCGCAGGGTCAGCGCGACCGCCGAGGCCGGCGTCAACGATGGGTGCGCGCACAGGAAATAGAGCTGCAACGTGTCGTCGGCGTGCTCGGTCGGTCCCGGGGCCGGCTCGGCCTCGAGCCGCTGTTCCCGATCCCGGCGGGCCGCCTCGGACCGGTGCGCGTCGAGGAACTTGCGCCAGGCGACCGTGACCAGCCAGCCCTTCGGGTCGGCCGGTTGCTGGTCCGGCCAGCTCAGCGCGGCCTGGATGAGCGCCTCCTGCACGGCGTCCTCGGCGGTCGCGAAGTCGACTCCGCGATGCACGAGCACGCCGATCACCGCGGGCGTCAGCTCCCGCAGCAGCAGTTCGTCGATCACTCGGTGACCGTCGCCGCCGCGCCGAGGAACGGGCGCACCTCGAGCCACTCGTGGATCGGCTTGCCGCCCGCACCCGGCGCCGCGGACAACTCGGCGGCCACCTCCAACGCCCGCTCGTAGGTGTCGACGTCGATCACCATCCAGCCGGCGATCAGGTCCTTGGTCTCCGCGAACGGGCCGTCGGTGACCGGCGGCTTGCCCTCGCCGTCGTAGCGGACGAAGGCGCCCTTCGGCGACAGCTCCTGGCTTTCGACGAATTCGCCGGTGGTCTCGAGCCGCGCGCCGAGTTCCTGCATGTACCGCACGTGCGCCCACACCTCGTCCGGCGTCCACTGATCCATCGGCACGTCGTTGCCCGGTGCCGGGGCGCCGCGGTAGTGCTTGAGCAGCAGGTACTTGGCCATCATGTTCTCCTTGTACGGTTCGGGCCGTTGTGGCCGTTTCTACTATGCGACGCAGCGGCGCTCAAGCGTGCTGCCGCGCTTCGCGCAGATGAAACAACTCCTCGACCGCGCTCGGCAGCGTCGACTCGAAGTCGATCAGCTTCGCCCAGGTCGGGGT
This sequence comes from Nocardia sp. NPDC051756, assembly GCF_040681495.1. Classification (NCBI taxonomy): domain Bacteria; kingdom Bacillati; phylum Actinomycetota; class Actinomycetes; order Mycobacteriales; family Nocardiaceae; genus Nocardia; species Nocardia sp. NPDC051756. The sequence continues at coordinate 196,322 of NZ_JBFAYV010000004.1, forward strand.
CACGACGATCCGAACCATCCCGTCGTAGAGCGAACGCACCTCCGCCTCCCAGTGCACCCGCTGCTCGGCGGTCATCTCGTAGGTGGTGTTCATTTCGAGATACTCGTCCGGGATGCCGTCGACGTAGTCCAGCTCGGCCCGGCCGCGGATGAGCAGGATCTTGGGCGGATGCACCTCGGTGTCGATGGTCAGTGCGACCATCGGATGCACCCGCAGCGCGTGCAGTTTCGGGGCGTTCGTCGACGTGCACATGACGATCTGCGACCCGTTCCAGCTGAACCCGATCGGGATGTTGCGGGGCGTGCCGTCCTTGGCGACGTAGGCCAGCCGGGTCAGGTCGCGGGCCAGCAGTTCCTGGCTGAGCGGCTGGTTCAGCACCTCGGCGATCTCGTTGCGGTCCATGGCGATTCTCCTTCGTCCGCGCGGCCCCTCGTGGCCGCTGATACTCCTGGGACGGAGCCGGAATCGCGTTCTCGACACGCGTGGCGAACTTTTTCCGGAAGATCGGCAATCACTTGTTCGACAGGGCCTCGGTGGCCGCGCCGTGATAGAAGTACGTGCCCAGACCGACGGTGAACACCAGGATTCCGTAGATCGAATGCTCGACCGACGCGGTGAACAGCGACTGCGTCTGCTGATACCGGACCGCGAAGATCGCGCCGCCGAGCCCGCTCAGCACCACCGAGATCCAACTGCCGAACACGATGTGCACGTAGGCGAAGGCCGCCGCACTGGCGACGACGATCCCGGTGCCGTCACCGAAGGCCGGCGCATACCGGTGGAACAGGAACGACCGGAAGATCAACTCCTGCGGATACACGCTCAGCGCCGGATACAGCACCAGCACCGCCAGCCAGATAGCCGGATTGTTGCGCGGCAGGTCGAAAAGGCTCTTGCGCCGGAGCAGCGCCACCGCGGCGGTCAGCGCGAGCGCACTCGATCCCGCCAGCGTCGCGATCGACCGCGTCTGACCGGGCAACGCCTGCGCCCGCCACAGCGCCGCCCGATCGAAATCCGGCGATCGCCGCAGATAACTCGTCGCGAGCGCGGCCGACGCCACCAGCGCCGGAATCGGACTGGTGCCCCGCAGATACCGGTTGTAAACCGTTGCGCCACCAAAGAACAACGCCGCGTACTCCGCGGTCAAATACCCCCGCCGCCACCGCCGAATCCGCACCACCCCACCCTAATGCCGCCAACGGCCCGCCGCCCGGCGACCGCCTGCCACATCGCGCGAGGTGACCTCGTCCGATTTCCGCCAGCGTCGCGGTCGGATCTTTGTAGCGTCGAGCGGGTGACTCAGGACAACAAGGCCATCGTGCAGAACGCGTGGAAGGCCTTCGCAGCACACGATTTCGATCAGATCGCGGCATGCTTCACCGAAGACGCCGAATGGCTCGCGCCCCGCAGAACGCCACCGCCGTCTTCCTGGACGGGCCGAGCCACATGATCGGCCGCGCGGTCATCGCGGACTTCATCGCGCACGGTTTCCCGAAGCTGTTCGCGAAGGACGTGGCACTCGCCTTCCACGGCTTCTATGCCGAAGGCGACCGGGTCATCGTCGAGGAGACCATGCGCGCCACCCTGATCAACGGCAACCACTACGAAAACGACTACTGCTTCATCTTCGTACTCCGCGACGGCCTGATCCACCGCGTCCGCGAATACATGGACACCGCCCGCGGCCACCAGATGATCTTCGGTTAGCCGCCGACCGCTGAACAGCCACCACGCACCACCTGCGCGCGATCGGCATGACCAGTTGGCGGTCCAACTTCGCAGGCAGATTCACTGACGACACCACTGCAAAACCGCCGCCGACCATCCCGCTCTTGTCCGAAGCGTTTGTGACGGGACCACAGCCAAGGAACCACGCCGGAACTTGACGAATACGCATCTGACTGCGGGAGGTAAGCCGGGTACGGCACACGACGCGCCCAGCACTGCTTCAGTGAAAACCTGTGTAGGTCTTCAGCTTTCTATCGTCAGGTCACCCTGGGACGTCTGTTGTTGTGCCTGCCTGGATAGGTAAACCTGCTCCAAGGGAATGATCGAGTAATGCTGGGCACGTCAGGTGGGGTACCCGGCTTACCTCCCGCAGTTGGGATGGGCAGCGTGGGGGTTCCGGCGTGGTTCCTTGGCTGTGGTCCGGTTTTAGAGAGGGTTGGGAAACGAGTGGGTGAGGTGGTCGGGGGAGTGGGGTGGTTGCCCTTGGTGGTCGGGGTGAGTCAAATGGTGGTTCGCGCGCATCGAGGTTAGTCATATGGTCGTTAAATGATCTTGTAGAGCGACCATTTGACTCGCCTCGATGCGTGCACGTGGCGGAGGGCTGGTCGGGGCGGGTCGGATGGTGGGTGTTGAAGATCAGCAAATGATCTTTTGACTCGAGTCGAGTGTGCACAGGGCTGCTGGGGCGGCGCTGCCCGTGCCTGCGTCGAGGTGGTGGTTCACGCACACCTTTTGACATCTGCACGGGTGTCGGGGCGGCGAGTTGGTGTGCGGGAGGTCAGGTGGTGTGCGGGGTGGGATTGTGGCGGGGGATTATCGGGACGCGGCACTAGCATCGGCCTGTGGCGCTTTCGTATGTGGTGACCGGTGGGGGACGGGGGATCGGGCGGGGAATTGTGGAGCGGCTGCTGGGGGTGGACGGCGTCGTGGTGGCGGTCGAGCTCGAGCCGGCGGCGCTGGCCTGGGCGGGGGAGCGGGTGATTCCGCTGATCGGTGACGCGTCGTCGACGGAAATCGCGGAGGCGGCAGCGGATCTCGCGCAGGAGGCGGGCACGCTGACCGGGTGGGTGAACAATGCGGCCGTATTCCGGGATGCCTCAGTGCATTCCGACTCCGCCGACCGCGTCGTCGAGCTGATCGCCGCCAACCTCGCGCCCGCCGTCGTCGGCTGCACCACCGCCGTGCGCCGTTTCCTGAACAGCGAAAGCCCCGGCGCGATCGTGAATATCACCTCACACCAAGCGCAACGCGCGGTATCCGGCGCACTGCCCTACAGCACCGCCAAGGCCGCCATCGAAGGACTCACCCGCGCGCTCGCAGTCGAGTACGGGCCCAAGGGAATTCGTGTGAACGCGGTAGCCCCCGGCTCCGTCGCCACCGAGCGCTACGCCGAATTCCTCGCCGCCCTGGACCCTTCGGCGGCCGCGCGGGTCGAGCAGCAGATGGCCGACCTACACCCGATCGGCCGAGTGGCCACCACCGATGAAGTGGCCGCAGCGGTCGCCTATCTGCTCTCGCCGGATGCGAGCTTCGTCAACGGCGCGGTGTTGCCCGTGGACGGCGGCCGCTCGGTCCTCGCGATCGATCCCGAGGCTCGCTGAGGGTCAGCGTTCCTTCGGTGGCCACCATGCGCCCATGCCCAGCGAGATCAGGCGCATCTGCTGGACGGTGCGGTCGATGATGTTGTCCTGTTCGCGGGGGAGGGCGGAGAGGTAGGCGACGATGCCGTCGGTGACCGTGGAGACCAGGAGGTCGGCGGCGATCTCCAGGTCCGCGGGGGACCAGGAGTCGAGGGCGGAGATGCGGGAGAGGTCGGCGACGAGTTCGCGGACGATCAGTTGCAGTTCCAGCGCGATGGATTTGCGTAGCGCGGCCGAACCGCCGTGGCGTTCGCGGGTGAGGAAGCCGAAGAGTTCACGTTTCGGCTCGACCTGGGCGAACACGAAGCGCACCGTGTCGGACAGGCTCGCGTCGGGCTTGCGGCGCACCTCGCGCAGCGCCAGGCGCAACGCGGTGATGCCGTCGTCGACCAGTTGCGCGCCGAGGTCGTCGAGTGAGGCGAAGTGCCGGTAGAAGGCGGTCGGCACGATGCCCGCGCTCCGGGCGATCTCGCGCAGGCTCAGTGCGGCGAACCCACGGTCGGCGGCCAGCGCCAGGGTGCCGTCCAGTAGGGCCTGTCGCGTGCGCTCCTTGCGCTCGCCTCGAGTTGCTGCCTGCTCGCTCATCACGGTGAGCATACATCCGTTCACCATTCCATTAATCCCAAGATGTAGTTCGTGTCACATGTTTTGCCGGTTGACACCGGACCCCGGTCATCGGTCACACTAGTTGAGTGTACAGACGTACACTGAAATTGGAACGCAACGTCGCGGCCCTGACTAGTCGACCAGCCCTCGACCAGAGGCACCCGACACGAGGCACGGAGAACGAATGGTGGATCTCATCAACCTGGTGCAGACCCTGACCTCGCCCCACCCGCTGGACCGGTACCTGGAACTCGTGCGCCCCACGCTCACCGCGCGGGAGATGCGCGCCGAGGTCATCCAGGTGGACCGCTCGGTCCCCGGTTCGGTGACGCTCACCCTGCGCCCGACCCGGCAATGGAAAGGCCACGCCGCCGGGCAGTACGTCCAGATCGGCGTGGTGATCAACGGTGTCCGGCACGCCCGCTGCTATTCGCCGGTCAACCCGGCGGCCGGGCGGAGCAGGCACATCCAGCTCACCGTCAAGGCGCATCCCGACGGCCTGGTCTCGCAGTACCTCGCGCGCAACGCCGCGCCGGGCCTGGTGGTCGATCTGGAACCGGCCGCGGGCGTGTTCAAGCTGCCCGACCTGCGCCCGGACCGGGTGCTGCTGATCAGCGGCGGCAGCGGCATCACGCCGGTGCTGTCGATGCTGCGCACCCTGGCCGACGAGGGTTACCCGGGTGAGGTCGTCTTCCTGCACTACGCGAAATCGCCCGAGGTGGTTCCGCACCGCGCGGAACTCGACGCGATCGCCAAGCGGCACAAGAACTTCCGCATCGAACTACGGCATCCGTGGCGGTCCGACACCACCCGGATCGACGCCACCGCCCCGTGGGTCGACGTGGCGCCCGCGCAGTCCAGCGGGTATTTCGACTACGACGAGCTGGAGCGGGTGGCGCCGTGGTTCGCCGACGCGCACACCTACGTCTGCGGCCCGCAGCCGCTGATGGACGCGGTGCGCAAGATCTACGAGGCCGAACAGCTCGACGATCGGCTGCACACCGAGGAATTCACCCTCTCGCTCACGCCGGTCAACGCCGACGACGTCTTCGGCACGGTGAACTTCTCGGCCAGCGGCATCGCCGCGGACAACGACGGCGCGCCCCTGCTGGAGCAGGCCGAGGCCGCGGGCCTGAGCCCGGAATTCGGCTGCCGGATGGGAATCTGCTTCTCCTGCACCGCGGTTCGCCGCACCGGTTGCACCCGCAACCTGCGCACCGGCGAGACCGACAGTGACCCGGATCAGCCCATCCAGCTCTGCATCAACGCCCCCGTGGGCGACGTCGACATCGACATCTGACGAACAAAGGATTCCTCGACATGACAATCCTCACCGAAACCGAAGACGGCCCGCTGGTACTGAGCCCGGACCAGATCGAAGAACTCGGCAAGGCGCTCGACGAGCTCCGCGCCAGGACGGTCGCCGACCTCGGCGATCGCGATCGCGAATACCTCTACTCGATCATCAAGGCGCAGCGCGGTTTCGAGATCGCCGGCCGCGGCCTGATGTACCTCGGCTTCCTGCCGCCGGTCTGGCTGGCCGCGGTCGCCGCGCTGAGTGTGTCGAAGATCCTGGACAACATGGAGATCGGCCACAACGTCATGCACGGCCAGTACGACTGGATGCGTGAGCCCGGCCTGAATTCCCGTGTCTTCGAATGGGATACGGTCTGCCCGGCGGATCAGTGGAAGCACTCGCACAACTACATCCACCACACCTTCACCAACATCCACAACAAGGACCGCGACATCGGCTACTCCATCCTGCGGATGGACGAGAGCCAGTCCTGGAACGTCTTCCGGCTCGGCCAGCCGCTGTACGCCTTCGCGCTGATGATGCTGTTCGAGTGGGGCGTGATGGCGCACGACCTGGAGGTCGAGAATGTCGTGCGCGGCAAGCGATCCTGGGCCGACATCAAGCGCACCGTGCTCGGCCAGGTCAAGAAGGCGGGCAAGCAGGCGCTCAAGGACTACGTGGTGTTCCCCGCGCTGACCGGCCCGCTGTTCGTCAGCACGCTCGCGGGCAATGTGACCGCGAACCTGGTCCGCAACGTATGGGCCTACTCGATCATCTTCTGCGGTCACTTCCCCACCGGCGTACAGACGTTCACCGAAGCGGAGACCGAGAACGAGACCCGCGGCGAGTGGTACATCCGGCAGATGCTCGGCTCGGCGAACATCACCGGCAGCAAGCTGTTCCACATCATGTCCGGCAATTTGTCGCATCAGATCGAACACCACCTGTTCCCGGACATCCCGGCCGCGCGTTATCCGGAGATCGCGCCGGAGGTCCGCGCATTGTGTGAAAAGTACGGATTGCCGTACAACACGGGCTCGTTCAGCAAGCAGATCGGCTCGGTGTGGCTGAAGATTTGCAAGCTCGCGCTGCCGCCGAGCTTGGTCAAGAGCGATCCGTCTCCCGGTGTTATCGTGATGCGTCAGCGAAAGGCAAGCGAAGTGGGCGTGTGAATGATCGGGAAATTCGAAAGCAACAAAGACCTCATTCAAGAATTGACATCCTCGGGTGCCAAGCATGTCGGCAATATCGCCGGCATCATCGCGGGCACCGTCGCGGAGGTCACCAAGGAGATCGGTGAGTGGTTCACCGACGCGATCGAGATGAAAGAGGCCGCCGAGGCCGCCCGGCGCGATGCCGAGGCCGCGCGCGACCTCGACCTCGACCTCGACCTCGATCTCGATCTCGATCTCGACGATGATCTCGAGCCGGCCCCGAAGCCGACCGTCACGACCGCCGAGGCGCCGTTCGTCGACGCCGAGGTGGTCGAGCCGGGAGTCGACGAGACCCGCTGATCACCACACCGGCAGCCGGCGCCGGTGCTCGGTGACATCGGTGATCAGATCCCGATATCCGTCGGTCAGTTCGGCGAGCCTGCACCATTGCAGGTGGGCTTCCCCGTCCACCTGCACCGGGTGCGTTCGCTGCTGCGGTGTTCTTCGCAAAGCTCGTTGTGCCGCAATCCATTTCGCCGCCAGCCGATCGATCACCGCGCCGAGCGTCTCGGTATGCAACGAGGCGCCGCCGCGGTGCTCGACGTTGTCGGCCACCCAGGCGTCGATGCGCCCGACCAGCTCCGCCCGATCGCCGTCGATGTCCTCGATCAACAGGCTGCACGCCGCGACCCGCCCCTCGGCCGCGTCCGGTGCGTGCGCCGCTTCGATCGCCTGGTTGCGTTGCTCGTGACATTCGACGAGTAGCCGGGCGGCGCTGAGCACGCTGTGCCGATGCCGGTTCGGGTCGTCGGGTTCGCGGAAGGCACGCAATAGTTCGGCCGGCGGGGGTAACTCTTCGGTTCCGTTACGGACGCCTGCGTATTCGGTCGGCATGTGCGTACACCCCTGCGGTAACGATCCCATTCTGGATGCGCCAGGGCCGAGGGGGATTTCGGGGAGGGGCACCCCTCGGCTCCGGCGCAGCCCCGCACTCGGACGCCACCCCCCAAAGTCCACCAGCACGGCAAAGTTACCGGGAAATCCGCGACGATGCGATGAGGAAGACGCCCCGAGAAATCGGGACTCTTTCAGGAAAGCGCGGCTATCGAATCGACGCAATAGTATGGTGTACAAATCTGAAAGCCGCTGGTAAATCGTTATGCACCGTTACGGCGAGGTCACGCGAGTGCACCGTCGGCATTACCGGCAAGCAGCGGCGGGCGCACGAGCAGCTACCCGATCGGCGCGGCGGCTGCGCGGGGTCCTTCGATCGGCTAGCCTCGGTGTTCGTGCCCGCCTACGTGTCATCACCCGAACTGACATTCGGGTTCATGTTCGCGCTGGAAGACCCCGAGCGAATCGGAGAGGTCGTGCGCACGCTCATCGTTCGCAAGACCGTATCGGTCTTCCGCCTCGCCCGGCTGTCCGACGACGACGGACCACCGGAACGTTATGTGGTGAATTGGGCCGTCATACCGCAGATTTCGATCACCACCGAGGCGCCGGAACCCGATGAACTCCAGGCGCAAGGCATCATGCTGGTCAACGCATTTCTCAGCGAGGACGGCGAAGTGAGCCTGTATTCGTCGCAGGGGACCGGTCCGGGCTAAGCGTCCCATTCCGGCACGCCGAACAGCGCCATGGTGATCTGGTACAGGTGTGCACCGAGCGTCGGCAGCGCTTGTGCGCCAGGGCCTTCCAGGCAATCGCGAATACGATCGTCCACCGCGCCGATGAGTGCGTCGAAGATGTCGGCCGGAATATCCACCGGGATATCGCCCTCGGTGCGCCCTATCCGGAAGGCCGCGTGCATCCGGTGCGCCAGCAGCGTTTTCATCTGCCTGCGTTGCTCGGCCACGATCGGCCCGGCGACCAGACATTCGATGTGCAATGCGCGGGCGTAGATCCCGTTGTCCGCCAGCACCTGGAGATAGGTCTCCAGCGTGGTGCGGATGAGCGCGCGCCATTCGGCCCGCGGGGTGGCCCGCACGCTGCTGTCGAGTTCGCCGAGCACGAGTTCGACCGCGGCCTCGAAGGCCTCGGCGAAGCAATCGTCGCGGCCGCGGAACAACTGGTAGAAGGTGCGCCGGGAGACGTTCGCGCGGGCCACGATATCGCCGACAGTTGTTTCGCCGTAACCTCTTTCGGCGACGGCCTCCAGCACCCCCAGGTACATCCGCATGCGCTGCGAATGCGCCACCGCCTCCGGCGTCATGCCGTGTGTGCCGCGTGGCAGACGGCCGCGGTCGACGCCGGCTTCTAATCCCATCACCTGACAATAGTCGCTCGCGGAGAGTGACCGCGGTCATACTTGCCCTTTCAGTGTGGTCCCCGTTACTCTCACATCCACCATAGGTACGCAAGTGTTTCTAAGTAGGTAGCAAGGGGTCGAGGTCGATGAGGACAGTTCGCCGCGTAGTGAGCCGGGTCGGGATCCTGGCGATTGCGACCGCCATGACCGCACTCTGGGTGGTGCCGAGCACGGCCACCGCCGAGTCGCCACCGGACGGCGGTGACCTGGGCCGGCAGTGGACGGCCGGCTACGACGGCCCGGCGAAGTATCCGGGGCCGGTGCACATCGACTTCGACGTGCCGATCACGATGAGCGACGGAACGGTGCTCAAGGCCAACATCTACCGGCCGGTCGACGCCGCCGGGCGGATAGTGGACGAGCCGCTGCCGACGATCGTCAATCTGACCCCGTACACGAAATTCGCCTCGCTGATCGCCGACATCGCCCTGAACATCCCGGTCCTGTCGGACGCGCTGATCCAGCTGGTCAATCGGTTCGACTTCGGCGGAACGCCGTTCGACTCGATCACCGATCTGACCAAGGCGCTGGCCGGCGGCGCGCCGCGCGCGTTCGGCGCAGACCGCAAGCTGGTGCAGCAGGGTTACACCTACATCGTGGCCGACGTGCGCGGCACCGGGTACTCGCAGGGCGCCTGGCAGTTCTTCCAGGCCCGGGAGAACCAGGACACCCTGGAACTGATCGACTGGGCGAGCAAGCAGGGGTGGTCGGACGGCAATATCGGCATGTCCGGCATCTCCTATTCCGGCATCAATCAATTCAAGGCGGCCGAACAGAATCCGCCCGCACTCAAGGCGATCTTCCCGATCGAGGGCAGCACGGACACACTCACCGATGTCGCCTTCCCCGGCGGTGGCCTCGGATTGTTCGCCCCGCTGTATATCGCGGCGGTCGACCTGATCTCGAATTTCCCGGACCCGGTCGGCATCGCGCTCGGCCACCTGGATTACCAGTGGCTGCTGGACCGGGTGGCTACGCCGCTGGAATTCTTCGACTACATCCTGATGGCGTTGTCGCTCAACGTGGATTCGGTGCCGCAGCCGCTGAAGGACCAGTTGCTGCCCGGCAGCTCGCTGCGCTCGGCGTTCACCGACAGTCATCCGGAGCGGATCCAGGTCCCCACCTTCGCCTACGGCGGCTGGCAGGACATCTTCGCCTCGTCGAGTGCGCGCTCGTTCTCCGATATTCCGCTGCCGCCCGAGCGCAAGAAGCTCATCATGGGCGACACCTACCACTTCAATCCCGGTTCCGGTCTCGGTGATCCGGGCAAGCCGCCGCGCCTGGACGTGCTCCAGAAGGCCTGGTTCGACAAGTGGCTCAAGGGCATCGACAACGGCATCGACCAGTACGGCCCGGTCGTGCTGTGGCAGCAGGGCGGCGGCTGGACCACCACGTCGTCGTTCCAGCGTCCGGACATGGAATACCAGCGGATGTATCTCTCGCCCACCGTCAGCGGCACCGCGACCAGCGTCTACGACGGCTCGCTCAGCGCGCAAACACCGGATGCCGCAGCACAATTGACGGTCTCGCCGGTCACCGGGCTCACCTCGCTGTGCTCCCGCGACGCGGCGGTCGAATCCGCGGGCGTCATCAGCTTGCTCAATTTCTGCGGCCGCGACGATCGCATCCACGAGCTCGGCGGTCTCACCTTCACCGGTGCGCCGGTCGCCGAACCCACCGTGCTGTCCGGTCCGATCAACGTGCACCTCAACACGATGTACGACAACATCGAGGGCTACTGGGCCGTCACCGTGAATGATGTTGCGCCGAACGGACAGTCGACCGTGCTGGCCAGCGGTCAGCTCGCCGCCTCGCTGCGTGCGGTGGACGAGGACAAGAGCACCAAGGATGCCGACGGCGACTACACGCACACCGTGTACAAGCTGACCCTCGCCGACCGCCAGACCCTGGTGCCGGGCCAGCCGACCGTGCTCGACGTCGGGGTCAACCCGGTCGACGCGGTGCTCCAGCCGGGACATCGGTTGCGGGTCAACGTCTTCGCGAGCAACTTCCCGCGCGGCATCCTGCCGCCGCCGCTGCTCTTCGACGGCGGCATCCTGAATTCGGTTGCGCCGCAACACCTGCTGCTCGACCCGGCCTCGCCCAGCTTCGTGAACGTGCCGCTGAGCCGGCCGCTGGGTTAACCGCGCACGACGGCCCGGAGCAGGTGCGGGCCGGGGCGCTCCGGGGTATCCGCCGGAGCGCCCGCATAGCGGATGGCGGTGGCGGAAGGGCCGAGGTCCTCGACTACGTCGAACCCGTGGCGGTGCAATTCTGCGGCCAGGTCCGGCGGGGAGAAGAAGCTGAGCCAGCGTTCGTTGATCTGCGACAGGCGCTGCTTGCGGAACTCCGCGGCGGCGTGTTCCTCAGGCGTGGAGGGGATCACGGGTTCGGCGTAGTCCAGGACCAGCTGACTGCCCGCGGCGAGGCCGCCGAGGTAGCCCAGGGTCGAGCCGATGGCGGCCCGGGTGAGGTAGACGGTGACGCCGAGCCAGATCACGAACGCGGGCTCGGCCGGATCGAAATCCGTTGCGGCGATGGCCTCGCCGAGGGTCTGGTGCTCGAAGTTCACCGGCACGTAGGTCATCGAGGGTGGCACCGCGATGTCGGCCGCGCGCAACCGTTTCCGCTTCCACTCCTGGGTGTCGGGGTGGTCGACCTCGAAGACCCGCAACTGCGGGTGTGGATTCCGGTAGGCGAAGGTGTCCAGCCCGGCGCCGAGGATGATCGCCTGCCCGGCGCCGGCGGCGACCGCCTCGGCGAGTGCGTCCTCGGCGAATCGTGATCGGGCGGCGACCAATAGCCGGATCCGGCCGTGTGTGTCGTGGTCGAAGAAGGAGTCGGTGAGCGCGGGCATGGCGCCGACGATCGGCACGGCGAGCGGATCGTGGAAGATCCGGCCTGCGTCCGCCACTTGGTGATGCGCGCGGTAGACGGCGGCGCCGAGCGCGGTGCGGCTCGGTTCTCCGGTCTGCATAGGACCTCCCCTTCCAGGTGGAATCGAGCCTACCGGGCGATTACGGCGGAGTTTGTGACACGCCAATGCCGTGCGTCCCTATTCGTTGGCGTGTCGGTACCCGATCGTGGCGTTCGTGACCGCCGAATACGCGAGAATCACCTATATTCCGCACCTGGTTTGTGGCGTGGATCGAAAGGCACCCGAAAGGAGCGTCGATCATGGAACCCGAAAACCCTGTCAACACTGCGAAACTGGCTTATCCGGTGAATCCCGTTCGTGTCCGAGGGGATCTGGATCCCGCGTTGTCGCGGTGGATGTGGCTGGTCAAGTGGCTGCTGGCCATTCCGCATTACATTGTGCTGATCTTTCTGCACATCGCCTATTTCGTCCTCACGGTGGTCGCGTTCTTCGTGATTCTGTTCACCGGTAAATACCCGCGGGCGATGTTCGACTTCAATGTCGGGGTGATGCGCTGGACCTGGCGGGTCGAGTTCTATGCGCTCGGCGTGCTCGGCACCGACAAATACCCGCCGTTCAGCCTGCAACCGAACGCGGACTACCCGGCCGATCTCGAGGTCGACTATCCGGAGCGGCTGCATCGCGGCCTGGTGCTGGTGAAGTGGTGGTTGCTCGCCATACCGCACTACCTCATCCTCGGCGCGATGATGAGCGGCGGCATGACGTTCTACATGTACGACGACGACAGCTGGTCCGGTGCGGGCAGCATTCCGCTGATCAGCATCCTGCTGGTCGTCGCGCTGATCGGGTTGCTGTTCACCGCGCGGTACCCGCAGGGCGTGTACGACTTCGTCATGGGCATCAGCCGGTGGACCATCCGCGTGCAGGCCTATGCCACGCTGATGCGCGACGAGTACCCGCCGTTCCGGCTCGACCAGGGTGCTCGCGAGCTCGAAACCCGTTGAGCTACACCGCAACACCGAATCCGCCCGCTGACTCAGCGGGCGGATTCGTATATCCGGCGGACCACGTCCTCGATCTCCGGCTCCTCGATGGACAGATCGCGCACCTCGGCCCGGTCGGAGACCAGCGCGAGCAGCTGTGCGGCCGTGGTCTTTTCCGGATCGAAGGCCAGTCGCTGCCGCATCCCGCCTGCCTCGGAGCCCAGTAGCCGCGCACAGGGCAGATCGTCGATGTCGGGGGCCGGCTCGGCCAGATCGACCACCAGGACCCGCCGGGCGCCCACCGTGGCGGCCAGGCCGGTCAGCGACCCGTCGTAGACCAGCCGACCGTGATCCACCACGAGCACACGGCCGCACAGCCTTTCGATGTCACCCATGTCGTGCGTGGTGAGCAGCAGCGTGGTGCCGCGGTCCGCGCGTTCGGCGCGCAGGAATTCGCGCAGCCGTTGTTTCGACAGCACGTCCAGGCCGATGGTCGGCTCGTCCAGGATCACCAACTCGGGTGAATGCAGCAGCGCCGCAGCTACTTCCGCGCGCATGCGCTGGCCGAGCGAGAGCTGGCGCACCGGGGTGTCCAGCGTATCGGCCATCTCCAGCTGCTCGATCAGCTCGTGCTTGCGCTTGCGCGCGAGGTCCGGGTGCAGCCGGTGGATGGCGGCGAGGATCGAAAACGATTCGCGCAGTGGCAGATCCCACCACAGCTGGGAACGCTGCCCGAACACCACGCCGATCCGCGCGGCCAGCTCGCGGCGCTGCCGGACCGGTTCCAGCCCGCAGGTGCGCACGCTGCCCGAGGTCGGCACCAGGATGCCGGTGAGCATCTTGATCGTGGTCGACTTGCCCGCGCCGTTCGCGCCGATATAGCCGACCGCCGTGCCGCGTTCGATCCGGAAGGACATCCGGTCCACCGCGGTCAGCGTCTCGCGGCGTCGCCGCCAGTTCTTGCCGATCTTGCGGGACAGGGTGAATTGCCTGGTCAGGTTCTCGATGTCGATGATCGCGTCCGCCGAGCCGGATGCTGCCACGTCAGCCGCCCCCTCCTTGATAGTGCCGAGTACCGAACCGCCAGAAACTCAGCGCCAGCAGCCACACCCAGAGCACCGCCAGCGGGGTCAGCCAGACCAGCCATGCGGGCAGCAGCGCCGGACCCGGCAGCCGCAGCAGCGCGATGGTCGGCAGATACGCGGTGAAGCAGACCGGAATGGCGAAGCCGAACAACAGCTTCAGCGGCGTCGGAAACACCGTGGCCGGTTGCACCGCGGCGAACGAGCCGCCGTAGGTGAAGCTGTTGGTGAGCTCCGCGCCGTCGATCAGATAGAACTGCAATCCGGCCGCGCACACGAAAATGCCACCGAACAAGGCGATTCCGCCGATCAAGGTGAGTAGCACCAGTCCGAACGCGGCCGCGTTCCACTCGATGTCGTTGCGCAGGAACCCGAAACCGAGCACCACCAGCGCGACGGCCGCGCGGGCGAACCGCCGCAGCGAGATGTCGCTGGTGATCAGCTGGAGCAATAGTGGTTGCGGCCGTAGGTGATACGCGTCGAGCTGGCCCATCCGGATCAGCGTCGGCAGCGTGTCCAGATGACCGAACAGCACCTGTGCCAGCGCGAAGGTCGACTGCCCGAACCCGAACAGCAGCAGCGCGGCGTTCAGATCGAGGCCGCCGAGCACCCGGACGTTGTGGAAGATCACCCACACCTCGGCGAATTCGACCAGGCCGATCAGGAACGCGCTGAAAACCTCGCTGACGAATGACAATCGGTAGGCCTGCTGGGCGCGGATGCGCGAGCGCAGCACCGCCGCGTACGGGCTGAACCAGGTCCCGGCCGGCGCCAGGCTCGGCTCAGCCACCCTGCACCTCCAGCTTGCGCCGCCCGGCGGCCAGCAGCACCCGGCCGAGGCCGCCGACGACCAGCACCCAGAACACCTGCACGGCAACCACGCCCACGGCGGCCAGGCCGGTGATCCGGCCGGAGAGCACATCGATCGGCGATTGCAGGATCGAGGGGAACGGCGTCGCCTGGGCGATGGTGCGCAGCCAACCGGGAAACATGTGCACTGGCACAAAAAGTCCGGCGAGGAAGGTCCCGGTGACCTGGTACAGCACCCGCAGGCCGCGGGTCTCCACGACCCAGAACCCGATCAGCGCGACGGCGAACAGGCAGAGGAACGAAATGGCCACGGCGAGCAGCACGCTCACCGCGCCGAGCAGGTAGGGCAGGGGAGTGTTCGGCATGGCGAGCCCGAAGGTGAACACGCCGATCAGCACGCTCGGCACCCCCCGCGGCAGGATGGTGCACGCGGCCCGGCCGAGATCACCGGCGAGGTAACCGAATTGGACGTCGACCGGGCGCAGGAAATCGATCGCGATGTCGCCGTTCTTCACCCGATCGGCCAGGTCCAGCGGCGGTCCCATGAATTGCATCGCGCCGAGCAGGCCCTGGGAGAGCCACACATACGCACCGATGGACCCCTCGTTGTAGCCGCCGAAATCGCCCGTCGCCCGCACCGCGGCGAGCATCACCGCCGCCCGCACGAAGCCGAATACGCAGTTGGTGAACAGGCCGGCGAACATGGCCAGCTTGTACTGCGACTGCCGGCGGAAACCCGCGCGCACCAGCTGCGCGTAGACCGCGAACGCGCGCCACGAATGCCTGGTCGCGACGAGCCTCCCCTCCCCGTTTGCTCTCCCGCGCACAAAGAGTCAAGCCTAATCCCCGCCTGATGGCACGCGGAACCCCTCGCGGCGGTTTTTGGAAAAGTGCCTCATCGCGACCGCGACAGTGTTAGAAACACAGTCACTTCAGATTGTGTGAGAAGGATCGCCGATGACCGCCGCCGGGATGACCATTTTCGAGGCCCTCGAATCCAATGTGCGCGGCTACTGCCGGTCCTGGCCCGCGGTGTTCGACACCGCGAGCGGCGCCTGGCTGCGCGACGAGCACGGCAGGGAGTACCTGGACTTCTTCGCCGGCGCGGGCGCGCTGAACTACGGCCACAACAACCCGGTGCTGAAACGGGCGCTGCTGGACTACATCGCGGGCGACGGCATCACGCACGGGCTGGACATGTCGACCGTGGCCAAGCGCAGGCTGCTGGAAACGCTGCGGGACACGGTGTTCGGTCCGCGCGGGCTGGACTACAAGGTGCAGTTCCCCGGGCCGACCGGGGCCAACGCGGTGGAGGCCGCGCTCAAACTCGCGCGCAAGGTGACCGGACGGGCCCAGATCCTGAACTTCACCAACGCCTTCCACGGCATGTCGCTCGGCGCGCTGTCGGTCACCGGCAACGCGGCCAAGCGCGCGGGCGCGGGCGTGCCGCTGCCGCACACCACGCCGATGCCCTACGACGGATACCTCGACGCGCCCGACGAGCTGAGCTGGATGCGGCGCGCGCTGGACGATCCGTCCTCCGGTCTGGACAAGCCGGCCGCGGTGATCGTGGAGACGGTGCAGGGCGAGGGCGGCGTCAATCTGGCGCGCGCGGGCTGGCTGCGGGAACTCGCCGAACTCTGCGCGGCGCGCGGCATCCTGGTGATCGTCGACGACGTGCAGATGGGCTGCGGCCGGACCGGTCCGTTCTTCTCCTTCGAGGCCGCGGGCATCCGCCCGGACATCGTCACCCTGTCCAAGTCCATCGGCGGCTACGGATTGCCCATGGCGCTGGTGCTTTTCAAACCCGAATTCGACCAGTGGACGCCCGGCGAGCACAACGGCACCTTTCGCGGCAACAACGCGGCCTTCGTCACCGCACGGGTCGCGCTGGAGCACTACTGGTCCGACCCGCGGCTCGAGTACGCCACGCTGGCGAAAGGCGCACGGATCGAACGGGAGCTGACCGAGCTGGCCGCGACCGTTCCGGGCGCGCGGGTCCGTGGTCGCGGGCTGGTGCACGGCCTGGCCTTCGACGATGCCTCGCTGGCGGGCAAGGTCTGTCAGTCCGCGTTCGACCGCGGCCTGCTGGTGGAAACCTCCGGCGCGGTCGGCGAGGTGGTGAAACTGATGCCGCCGCTGACCATCACCGACGCCGAAATCGGCCACGGCCTGGGCCTACTGGCCGACGCCGTCACCGAGGTCTGCCACTGACCTGCTCGCCAGCGCATGACATTGCGCGCGATGATTGCCATACTCAGGCGGAACGGACTCGCGACGATCGGACGCAGGCTGTCCAGGTCGCGCAGTAGGCTTGTCTCGAATCATGTCGCGGTAGCGAAAGACTCGGAACCCGGGAGGGGAACGGTGGACACGCTGAAGCTGGATCCGGCGGCGGTGGCCGCTTACACCGCGATCGCGGACGCGGTCTCCCAACAGTTGGCCTCGGCCGCGGCGGTCGCCTCCGGGGCGGTGAATCAGGACCGACTGACCGCCGATCTCGGCTTGATCGGCGCGGACTTCGCGGCGCGATTCACCACGGCGGTGTCCGAACACGCCCAAGCGTTGTCCACGGCCGGACAACTCGTCGGCACCTACGGCGAAATCCTGCGCGGCTACAGCACGGACATGCAGGGTATCGATACCGAGACCGCGGGCGTCATCACCAAGACCGGAGAGGCCCTGACATGAGAAGCCTTTCCGGACTACGCAGGCGACCGGCGCCCCCGACCCGCACCGAGACCGCCGCGCCCACCACGACCTATCTCGATCCGAACGTGGATCCGCCGATCGTCGCCGCCCTGGTGCGCCCGCTGTTGCAGCTGCGCTCCACGCTCGGCACCGGCGTCGGCGTGCCGAACCAGACCGCCACCAGCGCGCTCTCCTCGGCGTCCACCCAGGCCGCCGACGTGGAGGGCCCGCACCGCGACGGCCTGCACGCGCTGGAGTCGACCTGGACCTCCCGCGGCGCCGACGCCGCGGTGCCCGCGCTGCGCACCACGCAGACCGAGATCGGCGAAATCTCCGATCGCGGACCGGCTTACCTCAGCGTGCTCGGTGACGCGCATGCCACCAGCGCCCGCGCCGCGCAGACCGTGGACCAGATCATCGCCGACTTCCGCCGCGACGCGCGCGAGATCCTCGGCAACGCCACCGCGGCCCCGGACACCGACGCGGTGATCGCGCGCGCGACCCAGGCCCTGCGGGACGCCCTCACCACGGTCAATACCGCGCAGACCGAGATGGACGACCACAGCAGGCGACTCGACCAGATGGGCCCGCTGACGGTCACCCAGCCCTCCGGCGTCACCGCCGCGCAGCCGAGCGCCTCCGGCCAGTTCATCCCGGGCGGCACAACTCAATTCAATCCCGGCGCCACGACGCCGAGCCAATACGTTCCCGGCACGGTCCCCAATGTCGGCGCGAACGGGCAGCCGATCGATCCGGCGCTGGCCGCGCAGCTCCAGTTGCAGCAGCAGCTGATCTCCGCGGGCGTGCAGGTCGGCACCGCCGCGATCAACGCGGGCGTCGACATCGGCACCAACATCATCGACAAGATCGCCGGCGTCGGTACGCACATCATCGACAAGGTGGCCGAGGTCGGCACGCACGCCATCGACACCGTGGCGGCCGGCGCGGACAAAGCGGTGACCGAGGCGATCCGTCCCGGCAGCACCACCGGCGACCAGTCGAACGGCTCGACCAACTCCGGCAACTCGCCGAAGCTGTTCGACTTCGGCGCGGGCACGCGGCCGTCCACGCCGTCGCAGCCCACCGGACCCGGCACGGTGATCCCGCTGTCGCCGAACGGATCCACCGGCGGGTCCGCCCCGTCGGCGCAGGTGACCGCGCCTGCCCCCGAATCAAAGCCCGCACCCGCGCCCGCTCCCGAAGCGCAGGCCCCGGCGGACAACCCGTCGCGCTCGGCCAGCCCGGACCAGCAGTCCCATCCGGGAACCAATGGGGGAGTGGCGATGCCACCACCGCCGCGCGCCGACGACCAGGAGCACAAGCCCAAGGACGGTCAGCTCGGTGTCACCGTGCCGACCGCCACCGTCGCGGTGACCCCAGTTCTCGGCGACTACGACGATGACACCCTCTGAGCCGAACTCTCCGAGTCGGCCAGAGGGGCAGGGTAATCCGTTCGATACCGGGCTGCCCATGCTGCGCACGCCCGTCGGCAAGGCGAAGAAGCGGCGGCGCTCGTCCGGTCGCCGCGCGCCGGTGCGTCGCCGAGAACCGGAGGTCGCCGTGTCCGACCCGCTCATCCCCGCCGATCCGGATCGACCGCGGCGCACCGGGGACTGGGAAGAATGGCTCGAACCGCAGCGGATGTCCGAGCCGCCGCTGGAACCGCAGATCGAGCACGATCGGCGTCGGATGCGGGCCACGGAGTTCGACGCCGAAGGCTACGAGGAGAACGTCGCCCCGGCGCCCGCGATCATCAACCGGTCCGGCGTCCACCCCGGCGTCCCGCTGCGCCATCCGATCAAGCGGCGGGATCCGCAGCGCGGCAACAAGGTCCTCGCGGTCCTGATCGTGCTCGGCATCGGGATCGCGGTCGTCTCGATCCTGCTCGCCGCCGTGCACGGCTTCGGCAAGGGCGACTCGTCCACCGCGGCCACCGCGACCGGACTCACGCCCGCGACCGCCCCGGCCAAGAATTCCGCCGGCACCTCCGCCGCGACCACGACGGTGGCGCCCGCACCGGCGGCGGCGATCGCGACACAAGGCTGCGAGCAGAAGCGCACCCAGGACGCGGTCTCCGGCACCGACCCCGGCGGCACCGCCAACGGGCCCGACGCCATCCTCGCCTTCGAATACGCCTACTACGTGGAACGTTCGGGTTACCGGGCGCGCGCGGTGGTCGCCGACAACGCCATCGTCTCGCCCGCCGAGCAGATCCAGCGCGGCATCAACCAGATCCCCGTCGGCACCCGCTACTGCGTGCAGATCACCCGATCGCGCGACGGCGACGACGGGCTCGCGCACTGGGAAGTCCAACTCACCCAGCAGTATCCGGGCGAGCAGCCCAAGACCTTCACCCAGCTCATCACCACCCGCACCCTCGCGGCGCGCACTCTGATCACCGCGATCGCTTCCGCCTGAGGGTTATTCGCGGGCCGAGCGCCACGGCAGCAGGACGACCGAGACCAGCATCAGGGCCGCCCCGGCGGCGATCGCGGTGCGCGCGCTGGTCTGGCTGGCCAGCACGCCCCAGGCGACGGTGGCCGCGGCGGTGACCAGGCGGGCGGTGATGGTCCAGGCGGTGAGCACGCGCGCGACCTTGTCGTCCGCGGTGTGCAACAGGCGATAGGTACTGAACGCCGGGTTGAAAATGCTGATGCAGGTGATCATTCCGATCTCGACCGCCATCACCAGCAGCAGTCCCTTCACGCCCGGCTGCACCAGCGGCAGTCCGAGCAACCACGGCACCCGCGCGACGCCGAACCCGAGCAGGATCCGGCGCTGCCCGAAGCGGCGAACCAGCGGACGGGCCAGCCGGGCGCCGATGACCCCGCCGAGGCAGGGCACGCCGAAGCCGAGCCCGTACTGCCACGGCGCGAAACCGAGGTCGTTCAACATCAGGTAGGCCAGCACCGGCGCCGTCGCCATGATCAGCGAGTTCACCAGCACGGTGTTGCACATCAGCACGCGCAGTACCGGATTCGCGGCGATCGTGCGCCAGCCCTGGGTGATCTCGACCAGCCGGGAAGGCGCGGCGGGCCGGACCGGCGGGGCGGGCTCGGGCGCCTCGATCGAGCGGATACACAAGGCGGACAGCACGAAACTGACCGCGTTCAGCACCACCGTGACGACCGGACCCAGCACCCCGATGAGCACCCCGCCCAGCGGCGGCCCGACCGCCGTGGAGACCCAGGTGGCGGTCTCGAACCGCCCGTTGGCCGCGAGCAGATGTTCCTGGGCGACAAGGCCTTTCAGATGCGCGCTACTGGCGCCGAGGAAGACGATGTCCGCGACCGCGACCACCACCGCGACCATCAGCAACTGCGGATAGCTCAGCGCGCCGGCGAAATACGCCGCCGGCACGGTAAGCAGCACCAGGAACCGCAGTAGATCGGCACGAATCATCAACTGCCGCTTGGGCCGGAACTCGATCCAGGCCCCCAGCGGAACCGCCAGCACCGCACCCACCGCGCCACCGGCGGCCGCCATCAACGACACCTGCAACGCGCCCACATGCAGCACCAGGACGGCGATCAGCGTGAAGGCGTCCAGCGCGAGAAAGGTGCCCACCGAGCTGATCGCGAACCCACGCCAGAGCCGCTCGAAGTCCCGCCCGAGCCCGGGGCCGCCCACCACCTGAGCCGACAACCGATTGGTGACCATCGCAGCGATCCAACCCGGCCCGGGCGCCGGGGGCAAGCCGCTCGAGCCGGGGCACCGGGTCGCTTGCCGCGGGTATCGACGACCGATCGGTGATTTATGGCATTGATTGACAATTCTGCGGAATGGGTTGTGCCGCGCACTGCCGACTAATACATGGGCAGTTCGGCCCTTGTTTGAACGCCGGGTGTCTGCGAAGGTGGTGCGTACCTCGGATAGTTTGAAATTTTATTAGTTCGATGGAAAAGGCGGGTCGGCAGATGATGTCGGTGCTGTGGATCATCCTGCCTTACAGCGCGTTTCTATCCTTTCTCGTCGGCCACCTGTGGCGCTACCGGCACGATCGATTCGGCTGGTACACCGCCACTCCGGAGACCGACCGGGCCCAGCGGATCGGGGCGAGCGCGTTTCGCATCGGGTTGACCGGCGTATTCGTCACCCGGCTCACCGACTTCCTCACCTCCGGCCCGCATTCGCACCCCGAGGGCTGGATCTACGGCACCATCACGGTCGTCGAGATCTGCGCTCTGGCGACAGCGACTATCGGCGCGGTGTTGCTGTTCGTGCCCGACATGATCGGCAGCCCGGCCCGTCCCGTAGTGAGCCCGCTGGACCGCATCACCTTCCCGATCCTGGTGGCCGGCCTGCTGACCTGGGTGGCGATCAAGTTCGACCCGAACTCCTCCGGCGAGGGCTACCGCACCGCCGAGACGCTGTTCGCCTGGTTCCGCTCGCTGTTCAGCCTGCACCCGAATCCCGAGCCGATCGAGCACGCGCCGATCATCTACCAGGCGCGCGGCCTGGTCCTGATGCTGTTCATCGCGGTCTGGCCCTACACCCGCCTCGCCAGCTTCCTCGCCGAGCCGCTCTACCGCCTGGCCCGGCGCTGGCCGTCCGCCTCCTCGGCGCAGCCCGAGCGGGAGCTGTCCGCCCCGCAGCGGAGCTGAGCCGGACCCGCTGTTCCGGCGGGTCCGCTGCCCCCATTTCCGGTGCCACGCAAAGAAGTACAAGACCGTCCAGTGTGCGCCATACTGCATGATCGGACACGGTGACAGCGCGGAAGGCGGGCCCATGGCGGACGAGCGACTCGACACGGGCGGTTCGATCGAGCGCCGCACCATCGAGGTGATTCCCGACGCGGAGCGCCACGGCACGCCGTTCAGCCAGTTCACCCTGTGGTTCGGCGCGAACATGCAGATCACCGCGGTGGTCGACGGCGCGCTCGCGGTGGTGTTCGGCGCCGACGCGTTGTGGGCGATCATCGGGCTGCTGGTCGGCAACGTCCTCGGCGGCATCGTGATGGCCCTGCACTCGGCGCAGGGCCCGCGCCTCGGCCTGCCCCAGATGATTTCCAGCAGAGCGCAATTCGGCGTCTTCGGGGCGGTGCTGCCGCTGCTGCTGGTGGTGGTGATGTACCTCGGCTTCGCCGCGACGGGCACGGTGCTGGCCGGGCAGGCGGTGAACAAGATCCTGCACATCGACAACGCGACGGTCGGCATGCTGATCTTCGGCGCGCTCACCGCGGTGGTGGCGGTGACCGGGTATCGGCTGATCCATGTGGTCGGCCGGATCGCCACCGTGGTCGGCGTCCTCGGCTTCACCTACCTGGGCGTCCGGCTGTTCACCGAATACGATGTCAGCGCCTATATCGGGGTGAAGTCGTTCGACGTGGTGACTTTCGTGCTGGCGATCTCGCTCGGCGCGGGCTGGCAGCTCACCTTCGGCCCCTACGTCGCCGACTACTCGCGCTACCTGCCCCGCTCGACCAGCGACCGCACCACCTTCCTGGCGACCTTCGCCGGCAGCGTGCTCGGCTCGCAGTGGTCGATGACGTTCGGCGCGCTGGTGGCCGCGGTGGCGGGAAAAGCGTTCCTGGGCAACCAGGTTGGTTTCATCGGCGATCTCGCGGGCCCGTCCGCGCTGGCGCTGCTGATCTATCTGGTGATCGTGGTCGGCAAGCTGACGGTGAACTGCCTCAACGCCTATGGCGGGTTCATGTCCATCCTGACCTCGGTGACCGCGTTCAACCGGCAGTCGCGCACCACGCCGTTCGCCCGCGCCGCCTACATCGTCGGCTTCACCGCGGTTTCGCTGCTCGTCGCGATCGGCGCCAGCGCCGACTTCCTCGGCAACTTCAAGAACTTCGTGCTCACGCTGCTGATGGTGTTCACCCCGTGGAGCGCGATCAACCTGATCGACTACTATCTGATCTCCCGCGAGCGCATCGACATCCCGGCGCTCTACGACCCGGACGGCCGCTACGGGCGCTGGAACGTCACCGCGCTGGCCTGCTACGTAGTGGGTGTGCTCGCCCAGATCCCGTTCCTGGCCCAGCAGCTCTACACCGGTCCGATCACCGAAAAGCTCGGCGGCGCAGACATTTCCTGGATCGTCGGCATCGTGTTCACCGCCGCGATCTACTACCCGCTCGCCCGGCGCACGAGTAACCCGCCGGATCGAATGATCTATCCGGCGGGCACCGTGGAATCAGGGGACGGTCAGACTCGCGCGCGCACGAACTTGTAGATGACCAGCAGGATCACCGCGCCGACGATGGCGCCGAGGAAGGCGTGATTGACCGGCGGTTGCAGGGTGAACTTGTGCGGTGCGAACACCAAGCTGCCCAGCGTGCCACCGACGTAGCCGCCGATGATGCCGAGCACGATCGTGCCGATCCAGCCGAAGTTCTCCTTGCCCGGGACCAGCAGGCGCGCGATGGCTCCGGCGATGAGGCCGATGATGATCATCGAGATGATGCCCATGGATTCGCTCCTTGAAATTCACAGGGTGTGACGCACGGGAGACGCCGCGATCAGTGTGCGGGATACCCGGGTTTCGCGCGCGGTAATCGTGCGCCGGATACGCATCGAAAGGATGAACTTCCACTCGCGTCCAGTAGCTTTCGGCCACCCGCTCGGTAGCGGTCGGCGGGCGCTCCCGGTCGCTCGGGTTTCGCGCACTGCAACAGATGCAACACAAACATCATAAACTGTTGCATCTGCCGACCTGTGCGCCTACCGTCGACGCCATGAAGCAGAGCCTCGCCGCCCTCCTCACCGCCGGAATCCTCGGCAATGCCGGAGAACGCGCCGACCGGACCGAGGCGCGGATCCTCGATGCCGCGGTCGTGGAGGCGGCGGCCACCGGAATGACACGGCTGCGCATCGAGGCGGTCGCGCGCCGGGCCGGGGTCAACCGGGCGACGGTGTATCGCCGCTTCACCGATCTCGACGGCCTGATCGAGGCGATCGTCATGCGCGAGGGAAGGCGCATGGCGGTCACCGTGCTCGACGCCGTCGACGGCGTCGAGGGGCACCCGGAACGGCTGGTGGAAGGCTTCGTCGCCTGCATGCGCATGGCCCGCGAGCACCCGGTGATCGCCCGCACCGCCGCCCTGGAGCCGGACCGGCTCATCGCGGCCGGCCTGGCCGACGACGCCGCGCTGTTGCGACTCGGCAGCACGGTGGTGGCCGACCAGCTCCGGCAGGCGCAAATGGACGGCTACGCAACACATCTGGACCCGGACGAGACGGGGCAGAGCATCGCCATGCTGTTCGCGGCGTGCGTATTGCTGCCGACCGCGCAGGGCATCGATCTGCGCACCGACGAGTCGGTGCGCGCCTACGCGCGACGCACCGTGGCGCCCATGGTCTTCGGGCCGAGCAAGTAGCTCGACGCCCGGCAGGAGAGGAAGACACGCGATGAGCAACCACAACGCGGTGGTACCGCACGAGGACTACGGCTTCTTCGGCCCGGATTCGGTGTCCTGGAAGGTATTCGGGTATCCGACGGCGGTGGCGATCGGCTTCCAGCGCACCGTGGTCACCGAGATGTACGAGCCGTTCCTGCTGGCTTCGGTCAACGACACCGGCGCGGTCGGCAAGCGTCCTGCGCTGCGCTACGACCGGACGCTGCAATACATGGCCACCATCACCTTTCACGACAGCGCCTCGGTATTGAAGGCCTCGGACATCCTGGTGAAGATCCACTCGAAGATCACCGGAACCGAGCCGATCAGCGGATTGCGTTACGACGCCAACGATCCCGAAGCGCAACTGTGGATCCATCTGACCGCCTGGCATTCGGTGCTCTACACCTACGAGAAGTTCGGACCCGGCAAGCTGACTCCTGAAGAGGAGCAACGGTATTGGGCCGAATGCGCGATCGCCGCGCAGTTCCAGACCATAAATCTCGACGATGTGCCCCGCTCGCGCGCGGAGATGCGCGCGTACTACGCACGCATGCGGCCGATCCTCGCCGCCACCGAAGCCACGCAGCAGCATGTCGATCTGTTGCTGAACGGCGCGTCCACGTTGCTGCCCGACTCGGCGCTGCTGCGCCCGGTCGCCAAGCTCACCCAGACCCTGTTCCGGAAGGCGACCATCGCGACGCTGCCGCGGTGGATGCGCAAGATGGGCGGCGTCCAGCAGTCGCCGGTGACCGACGCGGTGGTGACCGTGATCCTGCGGGGCATGTTCCGATTGCTCGCGCACAGCGTGGCGGCGCAACGGGCCATCCTCCGCACGGCCAGCCCACTCTCGGTGCCGGTGCTGGATCCGATCCTGTGCGCGGTGCCGCCGAAGCACCCGGTGGTGTGGACGCCGGAGCAGGCCCGCCGGCACTACGGAATGGCCACGCCCGCCGAGCAATACGCCGAGATCCTGGCCGCGCGGGCGGCCAAGGCGCTGCCCGAGCATGCCGCCGCCGACGGCAGTGAACCACTGCTCGCGTTCGGTTAGGACGCTGCGGCAGTTGGTGTTTCAGCTCAAGCGGAGATCGGAGACGCCGAGCAGCGTGGTCACCTGATCGGCCGGCATCGGGTAGTGGAAGTGCCAGCCCTGCGCGGTGTCGCAACCGAGATCGCGGAGCTGGTCGGCCTGATGCCGGGTCTCGACGCACTCGGCGGTAACGGTGAAGCCGAGCGCGTGGGTGAGATCGATGATCGTCTCCAGCAGCAGCAGATCGGTGGGACTCGCGGTGTCCGGGGTGCGGATGCGCTGGATGAACGGACCCGCGAGTTTGACCACGTGCAACGGAAGCTGGCCCAGGTAAGCCAGATTCGAGTAGCCGGTGCCGAAGTCGTCGATGGCGATGCGCACCCCGGCGTCGGCCAGCGTGTGCAGCGCGCGCAGCGGCCGGCCGGTGGTCTGCATGAACGCCCGCTCGGTGAGTTCCAGTTGCAGCAGGCTCGCGTCCATGCCGGTCTCCGCGATCACCTGCTGCACGTGGTCCAGCCAGGCCGGATCGGCCACCTCGGCGGCGGACACGTTGACGCTCACCGTCGGGGTGTGCGGATAACGGTCATGCCATTCGCGGCTGGCCCGGCAGGCGGTCTCCAGGACCACCGCGCCGAGCGCGCCGATGTGCCCGTTGTCCTCGGCGATGTCGACGAACCGGGCCGGGCTGAGGATGCCGAGATCCGGGTGTCGCCAGCGCACCAGCGCTTCCACCGCCACGGTCTGCCCATCGGTGAGCGAGACGATCGGCTGGTAGTCGAGGTAGAACTCGCCGTGCCGCAGCGCGGACGGCATCGCCGCCGACAGTTCGGCGCTGGTGTGCTCGCGGCGGCCGCGATCGGCGTCGAAGATCGCGTACCGCCCGCGGCCCGCCGCCTTCGCCCAGTACATGCTGGTGTCCGCGGCCTGGAGGAACTCGCCGGTGGAGAGGCGGTCCGCGCGGCCCTCCATCACGCCGATGCTCGCGGTGACGGTCAGCTGATGCTCGTGCACATAGAACGGTTGCGCCAGCGCGTGCAGCACGGTCCTGGCCACGTTGGCCATTTCCTCGACACCGGTGGAATGCGGTATCAGCACGACGAATTCGTCGCCGCCCATCCGCGCGACCAACTGATCGGTGCGGGATACGCAGGCATTCAGCCGCGCGGCGACCTGCGCGAGCAGTTCGTCGCCGACCGCGTGCCCGAAGGTGTCGTTGACCGTCTTGAAGTGGTCCAGGTCGATGTAGCAGACCCCGACCCGGACGCAGTCGGCGAACGCGGCGGTGAGCGCGTCGAAGAAACGGGAACGGTTCGGCAGGCCGGTCAGCTGATCGTGGTGCGCGCGGTACTGCAACCGTTCGCGCAGCGCGCGGCGCTCGGAGACGTCCTCGACCAGCACCAGCGTGTACTGCGGCTGACCGTGCTCGTCGCGGATGAGCGAGACGTTGATGTGCGTCCACACCGTGCCGCCGTCGCGGTGCCGGTAGGCCTTCTCCAGCTGCACGTTGTCGTACTTGCCTGCCAGCACACCGGCGTACTTCTGCCACATGTCCGGGCCGTCGTCGGGGTGGGTCAGATCCGTGACCGACAGGTTGCACATCTCCTCGGGCCGATACCCGAGCATCGCCGCGAAGGCGTTGTTGACCTCGATGATCCGCCCGGTCATGTCCGAGAGCCCGGTGCCGATCCCGGCCTGGGAGAACACCGCGCGCAGCCGGGCCTCGCTGGATCGCAGCTGCTGCTCGACCACCCGGCGGGCGGCGATGTCGGCGGCCCGGACGCTCTCCTGCTCGGCGAGCAGCCAGGCGCGGAAGGCGCGCAGATAACCGGTGGCAAAGGCGGCCAGCAACTCGGTGGCTCGTTCGGCGGGGACCGCGCCGGGGCCGATCAGGTGCGCGTTGAGCACGGCCAGGCTGCGCCCGAGGACCTCGTCGCCGACGAAGTGTGAGCGGGCGAGTTCGCCGCCGATTGCGGCGACTCGATCGGTGGAATCCGGGTCGGCGGCGGCCAGGACGAATTCCTTGGCCAGGGTGCCGAGCAAACGACGGGTTTCGGCAGAGCTCATGGGCACGACGTGATTTCGCGGTCCGCCACCGAGTGCGGCCGCCCATTGCCCGGCCAGTTCCGCGTGCGGCCCGCCAGGATCTGAACCGCTCCCGGCATCCCACGCCATAAGCTCTGATGGTAGTCCGATTTGCGGGCTTCCGCCCAACTGCACGTGCACGCGAACCCCGCTACGATGACCATGCTTTCGTCGCCGGCATGCGACGCTTCTAGAAGGGTTGGCGCCAGATGACCAGACCGAGTTGGGCTCCCGAGGGAATCGATCTGGATCGGCCCAGCGCCTCGCGCGTGTACGACTACTTCGTCGGCGGCATGCACAACTTCGAGATCGATCGGATGCTGGCCCGCCAGATCGAGGAGTTCACCCCGGGTGTCGGCGAAACCATGCGGGCCAACCGGGATTTGCTGCGCCGATGCGTGCGATTCCTGGTGGATGCGGGCATCACCCAGTTCCTGGATATCGGCTCGGGCATCCCGACCGTCGGCAATGTGCACGAGGTGGCGCAGGCGGTAAATCCCTCGGCCCGTGTGGTTTACGTCGACATCGACCCGGTCGCGGTCGCGCACAGCCGCGCCATCCTGGACGGAAATGCGGCCGCGACTGTCGTCCAGGCCGACATCGGCAGGCCCGAGACCATTCTGTCCGACCCGCAGGTCGCGCAGCTGCTCGATTTCGACCAGCCGGTGGCCGTGTTGATGCTCGGCGTGTTGCATTTCGTGGCCGACGACGCCGATCCCGCGGGCTGCGTCGCCCGCCTGCGCGACGCCATCGCCCCCGGCAGTTACCTCGCCATTACCCATGCCACCGCCGACGGGCAACCCGACGAGGTGCTCGAGGCACAGAAGCTCTCCGGCCGCACCTCCACCGAGATCGTGCTGCGCGCCAAGCCCGAGATCGCCGAATTCTTCCAAGGCTGGACCCTCCTCGAACCAGGCCTCGTCCACCTGCCCCTGTGGCGCCCCGACAACGCCGCCGACGTCGGCGAGAACCCCGAACGCTCAGGCGCCTACGGCGGCCTCGCCCGCAAGGACTGACCGCTCAGGCGATCGCGGTGCGCAGGGCGAACCAGCCGGTGGCCGGGTCGGCAAAGCCGTGGTAGGTCAGGCGGATTCGCTGGTCTATGTGGAAGTGGCGGTAGACGGCGAGCATGGCTCGGCGCATCGCCTCCTCCTGGAAGTCCTCGGTGCGGCGGAAGCCGATGGGGCGTTCGGGGAGCAGGGCGAGGCGGGTCAGCTCGGCGGGGTCGTCGAGGTCCAGGCCGACCGGCGCGGTGTCGGTGATGTGGCGGTCGTGCAGGATGGTGCGGCTTCGGGTCGGGTCGGGTAGGCCGGTGCGGAACGCGCGGAATTCGGTGTGTAGCAGCGGTCCGGGGGCGGCGGTCGAGTCGGTTTGCACCAGCTCGACCAGGTCGGCGTCGGGCGACGGCGCGGCGGTGCCCGCGGCGAGCGGCGCTTGTTCGAGCAGGTGCAGGATGCTGCCGCCGGCGATCAGCGGCTCGGGCGCGAGGAACAGGGTGACGGTGGGGCAGGCGCAACCGTGGCCGAGCAGGCAGATCTTGCGGTGCGATGGATCGGGCATACCGCCTCCTCCATGAAACGGGCCGAATCCTCCGGCCCTGGACGGATCGGGACTTCGAGAATTGCCGATCGCTGAGGTGCCGTGGCGCTCCGACGGTCGACCGTGCCGCAGTTACCCAGTGTAGGAGCCCGGCCGACCTGCGTATAGACGCGGCGGGGTCGGTTTCGGTGGCCCGGGTCAGCGCACGGGGAAGTCGAAGAAGGTCTTCGGGAAGGGTTCGTCCTTCAGGGTGAAGTGCCACCATTCCTCGGGCAGGTTGGTGAAGCCGTGCTCCTCCATCAGCTCGGCGAGCAGGGTGCGCACGGCGCGCTGGGTGCCGCCGATGGCCGGGTTGGCGGTGTGCGCGGCCGGGTCGAAGCAGTCGTAGCCGGTGCCGAAGTCGAGGATGTTGTCGTGGAAGCGCTGCTCGGCCGGGAGGAAGCATTCGCGCAGCGGGTCGCCCGCGCGATACGGCTCGGGCTCGGCGGCGGGCAGCGCGACGATGGCGAGGTCGAGGGTGCTGCCGCGGCTGTGCCCGGATTTCTCGGCGATGTAGCCGTCGCGGAACAGGTTCGCCTTGTCGACAGTGGGATAGTACTCCTGTTTCATCTTCACGTCGCCGAGATCCTTTGCCCACGTGACGAACTGGTCGACGGCCCGCTGCGGGCGGTAGCAGTCGTAGGTCTTGAGCGTGAGGTTCATCGGCCGCAATTCCGCCTGCACCTGTGCCAGTGCGGTTGCCGCCTGCTTGGTCAGCAGACAGCGGGGCGCCTCGTAGCCGGCGATGCGGGTGCCGAGGAAGTTGTGCTCGCCGAAGTAGCGCGCGTCGACGATGATCGTCGGATCGACATCGGTGACGGAGACGAACGCCGTCTCGTCGGCCACCGGCGGAGTCGGCACGGGCGCGCTCGTTGTCGGCGCGTCCGGGCCGGAGTCCCCGCACGCCGCGAGGGCGACCGTCACCGCGCAGGTCAGCGCCAGCGCGCCGGAACGGCGTGACAACCGGACGGAAATCATGCGTTTCTCCTCGCGATTCAGGCTGGGGTTCAACCACTTTCGCCAGCGTCTGGTCCGACGGATATGAGCATCGCACAACCGTCGCGGTTCGGGCCGCTATCGGCGGTCTGCGGTATGGTTGGCGTCGTGATGAAGCGAATCGAGTCCCATCCCGCCCGGTGAGTGCAGTCGACGAGCGCAGTGCGCTCGAGCACCCGGTTTCTCTGATCGAACACATCCAGCGACTGCGTTGTCGTTTTCCGGATGGCCCGCTGCCCGAAGACGATCGAGTCTGGGATCGTGCCGTCGCGCTACTGCTGCGCATGGGTTCCGCCACCGGCTACCGTGCCGAGATCGATCGGTATGCCCGGCAGGTGTTTACCCTCGTCGCTGCCGAAACTGCCCGCATGACACCGACTTCCCGCCGCTGCGCCGACCTCGCCGCGCTCGTCGTCGACCTGCGCACGGGTGCCGCCGCCTGCCTCGACTGGGCCGAGTACGAGCGTGCGGCCGTGCTCGACCGGTTCCTGTCGGTCCTGCGATCCCAATCCTGGCTCCGGGCATTGGAATCCGTCCCCGGCTGCGCGGATCCGTTCGTGCCGCGGCGAAACCGATGGATCCGTGATGTTCTCGACCGGGGCAACGAGGCAATCGGCCGGAACCGCTTCGAGATTCACGTCGTTCTGCCGGTCGCCCCGGGACCGGCGGTCTATCCCGTCGCGACGACCAGGATTCTGCTCGCCGGCCGTCCGATCATCGCCGAGCTGTTCCCGCACGGGGTGGGGGAGAGGCCGGAGAAGCTACTGCACCGGACGGGACTGCGCGCCACCGAACAACCACGCCGCGTGAGACTGGCCGCCTGCGCCGAAGAATGTTGCGGCGCACTCTATGTCACGATCGTGCGCGAAGGCGGTTCCGTGATCTGGCGAGAGTGGGCGACGCCGATGTCCGGCCACTCACCCGAATTCCGTTTCCCCGCAGCCGAATACGACCTCGAAGTGGCGGGCGCGGAACACGACGATTCCTGGAAGTGGCTGGTGCACCCGCGCCCGGTCCGGCAGCCAGGCGTCGCGAGCGAACCGAAGCTCGCCAGAACGTTCTGCGGAAGGTAGCCCCGATCGGGCCGGCCCGGCGTGCGGCCGGCCCGATGAATCCCGGGTCGTGATCGATCATTCACCGCCCAATTCCTGGGTCGGGTTCCGAAGCGGGACCGTTTCGGCGGATACTGGGGCGGTGACGCTGGGCGAAGAGGTTGCACCGGAGGCGGTGAGCGCGATGGAGGAGACCATCGGCATCGACGCTTGTGCCGAGCCCGGATGGTTTCGATTCTGGTTTGCCGACCAGCGGTGGGAATGGTCCGATGAGCTCGCTGCGATGTACGGGTACGAGCCGGGTGAGGTGGAACCCACCACCGACCTGCTGCTGTCCCACAAACACCCCGATGACCGGGAACATGTCGCCAGCTGCATCGCTGCCGCGCTGGAGACCGGGCAGCCGTTCTGCGGCAGGCACCGGATCATCGACGCCCACGACGAGGTGCGTGAGGTCGTGGTCGTCGGCGACCTCATGACCGACGGGGACGACAAGGTGATCGGCACCTCCGGCTACTACGTCGACGTGAGCGAGCGGCTCGAGGAACAGCGCCAAGAGGTGCTGGAGGAGATCCTGCCGGAGGTGATCGAGGCCCGCGCCGTGATCGAGCAGGCCAAGGGCGCGCTGATCCTCGCCTACGGGGTGAACGCGGAGCAGGCGTTCCGGGTGCTGCGCTGGCGCTCCCAGGAGACCAACACCAAGCTGCGCGACCTGGCGGCACAGTTCGTCGACGAACTCAGGATGCTCAGCAAGGACGCCGCAGGGTTCCGTACCCGCTTCGATCACCTGCTGCTGACCGTGCACGAACGCGTCGACGCGTCCTGAGTCACCGGTTGGTCGGCATCCCGCCGGTGGCCAGCGCGAGCAGCAGCGGCAACGACACGAGCGTCAGGCACGTGACGGCATTGGTCCATTTGTAGGCGACCACGAGTGCGACGAACTCACGCAGGATCGCGCTCGGCAGGTAGTAGAACGCCGTGCGCGCGCCGGTCACCTCCGCGTCCAGCTTCAGCCTGCGCGCCAGGATCGCGGTGCGCAGGATGTGAAAGTTGCTGGTGACCAACACCATTCGAGTCGAGAGTCCGCGCTCGCCGAGCAGCCGCTTGATGAAGAGCAGGTTCTCCCGCGTGGTGGTCGAGTGTTCTTCCCTGGCCACGCTGGCCTCCGGGATGCCGCGCGCCTGGAGATAATCGGCCATCGCCGCGGCCTCCGAGACCGCCTCGTCGGAGCCCTTGCCGCCGCTGGTGATGATCACCGGCCTGCGCCCCTCCGCCAGCTCCGCCCAATAGATCTGGGCCGCCCGGTCGAGGCGGCTGGCCAGCAGCGGCGATACCCGTGCGCCGACCAGACCCGAGCCGTGCACGACGATCGCGTCCATCCCCGGTCGGTACGGCAGCCAGCCGTAGAGCAGCGAATACAGGACGAAGCTGGTGAACACGAACCCGAAATAGCTCACCGCCATCACCAGCGAGGCGAACAGGACCGAGCGCAGGCTGCCGGTCGCGATGGCGACCCCGAGCAGTACGTAGGGCACCAGCAGGACGATTCCCGGCCCGATCGAGAGCAGATTCGCGATCCGCGCGCCCTCGCGGCGCATCATCTGCATGCCGTTGGCGATCAGCAGCCCGGCCAGCACGAGCACGACCAGGGGTGACAAAACCACCAGGAGGCCGACCAGGGCGAGCGTCAGGTCCGCGTTGTCGCCGGAGCCGATCGCCCAGACGACGAGCACCGCGACGCCTAGGAGGAGATAGACGCCGTTGCTCAGCCGTCGCCGGTCCAGATGGAACCGCAGTGCGAAGACACCCAACAGAACCAAGCCGACGGTGAGCAGGATCACCTGCGCACGGTAACCGGCAGCCGGTGTCCGATTGCATCGGGGCCGGTTCAACGCCGCGCTCGCTGGCGGATTGTCCGGTATGTCTCAACGGTTTTCGTGTGGACCCGGATCGAATCGACGGGGATCGGCGCTGGTCAGAGCTCAGGGATTGGGCTTGGGATGGTGTGCGATGTGCAGCAGGTAGTCGACTTTGGCGCGGAGTTCTGGGGGAGCGAGGTCCAGCGAGGGGAGCTCGGCGATCAATTGCGCGGCCAGCGCGCGAAGCTTGACGTTGGTCGCCTGCGATCGGCGACGCAGCATGGTGAACGCCTGCTCGGCGTCGACGCCGTAGACCAGCATCAACGCGCCCTTGGCTTGCTCGATCACGGCCCGGGCCGCCAGCAGATCAGGGGAGGCGCGCCCGAGGGACGGTTGGCCGCGTTCCTCGAAAACATCGCTCATACCCTGGGGACTACCCAGTGAGCCGATTGTTATGGGGCAGTTGGCAAATCTTCATGATCGGGTCTCAGTACTGGTCGGTCCGCTACGGGTCGATGCGGTCCAGTAGCCAGCCTGGTCCGACGGTGCGCGCGCCGAGTGCTTCGACACGGTCGCGGAGTCCGCGGTCCGCGGTGATGACGGTGATGGTTCGCGCGCGGTTCTGTTCGGCGACCACATCGACGATCGTGTCATCGCCCGAGCCGTCGGCCAGGACCACGCGCACGCCGACCACGGTCGGATCGGCCGCTTTCGCTTTGCCCTCGAGGATGACGACCACCTCGGCCGGCTGGTCCAGCCGACCGGCCAGAGTTGTCAGTTGTTCGAGCAGTTTCCGTGCCGCGCCCGCGCGGTCGCGCCACCAACCATTGGGCCGCGACCCGACGACATTCGCGGCATCGACCACGATCAGCTGAATCTCGGCATCCGCCACGGGTCCAGTCCGCTCCCTTCGATGTCGACAAGCGTCGCTGACCAATTCGATCAGGCGCTCGAAAGCATGACCGGCGAAGGGGTTTCGGCGCTGGCTGCCCGGCTGCTCGCCGACTAGGCGTCGACGGTCGTGATCGCCTGGCTCGGCTGCGGATTCTCCAGTGCTTCGTGCAGGTTCTTGATCACGCCGCGGGCGAGGGCGTAGTTGCCCACGCCGCCGACCACCGCGCCGATGCCGGCCGGAATCACCTTGCCGAACGCGAGGGCGCTGCGTTTGACGATGAACTGCACGACGAATCGCTTGACCGGGGTGTCGTTCATCCGCCGGATGATCGGCAACTTGTTGGCCAGCTTGGTATCCCACTGCTTGGCCGAGCGTCCGGCCGCGCCGAGCGAAGCGGTGCCCGCCTGCCCGAGTACGACCGCCGAAACCAGCGGCGGCCGCGGCGCGGCCGCCTTGCTCCCCGAAACCCCGGTCGCGCCAACGGCATACACCGTGGACGCCTCCAGGAAGAACAACGTGTCCGCGCCCGCCGCGGCCAACCCCACCAGCGTCCCGACCCCCGGAACCGCCGCACTCAACCCGACCACCACGCCGCTCGCGGTCACCGCGACCGAGTAGTGCCGCCCGAGCCGCTCGACGATCTGTTCCGGCGATTCGCTCGGATGCCGACCGCGAATGAACCCGGTGTACTTACCGACCAGCGGCGCCTGTACCCGCGCCGACCTATCGATCAACGAGACGACACCCTGATCGAGGAACTTCCGCAGCATTGCCAACAGCCCTTTCGGTCGGTCACTACCCATACGACAACGCTCGATTGCCGACTACGAAGTCGACCCGCCCGAGCCTACGGTTGTCACGCTCTCCCGCGGGTGATACCCGCCACGAAGAGTCCGAACCGCGCGTCGCGGCGGCCGATCTGAAACGGTCGCGCCCACGCCAGGGCGAAATTCGAGCTATCGTTACTTCCGCACGGAAGATCGTCGTATTGCTCCGATTTGCTGGCCAACGGTCGAGGAGAGCGCGATGAGTTCAGTGGTTGCCGATCAGATATCCGGTCGATATCTGCCGCTCGCCCCCTTGCAACGTGCATTTCTCGCCTATGAGGCGACGCATCCGCCGATGTCCTTCGCCATCGGCGGCGTGCTGCTGCTGGAGGGCTCGCCGCCGACCGTGGACGAGCTGCGCGAGCTGTGCCGGCGGAAGCTGCCGCTGCTGCCGCAGCTGGGTTGCCGGCTCAGCGAGGGGCCGCTGGGGCAGGCGGTGTGGGTGCCGCAGGACGAGGTGGATCTCACCGTCCTGGTGACCGAACGGCGAACGGGCTCCGGCGGTTTGCAGAGCGCCGTCGACGAATTGATTCGCCGGCCGTTCGAGCATTCCCAGCCGCTGTGGCGGGTGCTGCTCGTGCACGGCTACGCGCCGGGGGAGTTCGCGCTGATCTATGTCGGACACCATGCCCTGCACGACGGCCTGTCGGTGGCCACGACCATCATGTCCACCTTTGCCGACCCCAACGGTCAGGACTATCAGCCGCGGATACCGGCGACGCCCGGCAAGAAGCGTGGGCGATCCGGTCTGATGCGCACGGTCGCGCACACTGTCCGCGGGTGTTTCCCGCTCGCTCGTCCACTACCGCGGTCGAAGGTCTTCGGCGAGCGCACAATTCACTGGGGGCACACCAGCCTGGATCACCTGCGCGAGATCGCCCATCGGCACGACACCACCGCGAACACCGTGTACCTCGCCGCCGTGACGCAGGTGCTCCGGCAGTGGCCCGAGTCGCCGTGGCACGCGCTGCGCGGGACG
Organism: Nocardia sp. NPDC051756; assembly: GCF_040681495.1. Taxonomy (NCBI): domain Bacteria; kingdom Bacillati; phylum Actinomycetota; class Actinomycetes; order Mycobacteriales; family Nocardiaceae; genus Nocardia; species Nocardia sp. NPDC051756. Next base: position 232,145 of record NZ_JBFAYV010000004.1, read on the forward strand.
GGCAGTCCGGTATGGGCGATCATGCCGCTCAGCATCGGCGGCGACAAGGGGAAGCTCAGTCAGCGTGCGGTGGGGTTCCGGCTCCCGTTGCCGTGTGACGATCCGGATCCGCTCGCTCGCCTCGCCGCGCTGGATGCCCGGTTGTCGCGGGAAATCTTAGGGGCGCAACGGAGTACGGCGCAGTCGATGATCGGCGGGATGCCCTACCGGCTGTTCCTGCCGTGGGCGTACCACCACTTCAGCGACCGGTACGCGCACCTGACCGCGACCAATGTCCCCGGCTGCACCGACGAGGCCAGTGTGCTCGGCCGCCCCATCGTCGGCACCGTGCCGATCGGGTTTCTCCCGGCTCGGCACCGGCTCGGTATCGCGATGACCAGCTATCGGGATCGTGCGGTCGTTTCCTTCCTCACCGACGCGCGATTGCCCGGAGCGGAGGCGCTTCCGGATATGTGGCTCGATGCGGTCGCTGAGTTGAGGTAATGGTTGTTCGACGTCACCGGGCGGTGTTGCCGGGTGCGGCCATCCGCACCTCCGCGTTGTCCTGGCACACGCCCTGCTCGGTCCCCGATTTCGCGGTTCGATCGCTGAGCTGGTCGAGAAAGTTCGAGACGCACCTACCTTCCATGCGCTGCCCGAAAGCGTTGGGGTGCAACGCTTCATGAATCAATCCTGGATCGCCGAGCAGGTCGGCAGGCACCTGTCGGATCCATTCCTGGTCCTGCGTGGTGCCCGACGCGCACACCTCATGCCCCTGGTACATGCCGGACACATCCAGCAGATGGACCGGGACATTTTTCTTCGCTGCCGCGGCGACCGCATTCTGGATTTTGCCGTTGATGTCCTTCGCGATACCCGCGAACTTCGCGAAGTCCTTGTCGAAGAACGGGCATCCCCCTTCTTGCAACCGGCTGACCAGATTCACTTCGAACGGCCCGCGCAGCTCCGAATCGGCAGCAGGCAGCGGATTCGGATAGTTCAGCACCACCAGCTGGGCATCCGGCGCGAGCGGCGAAATCGCCTCCTTGAACAGCGTCTCGTACACGTGCTCGAGCTTGCCTTCGAGCCCCGACAACTTCGGACTCGCCTCACACACCAGATTCTTGTCCGACTCCTTCAATCCCTGCACATAAGCCTGGTATTTCTCGTTCTCGGCCGCGCTCACCTGCTTCAGACCCGCCGACTGCTTCAGGACGAACTTCTTGACGCACTCCTGCGCAACCCCGCTGACCCCGGCATCATTTCCCCCGATAGAGACCACGACATACTTGATCCCCGGATTCTGCGTCAGCCGCTCCTTCAACTGCTCGAGCTGAGGCTTCTCCCCTTTGAACGAATCAGTCAGCACATGCTTGATCTCGGCCCCGCCGCAGGCAACATTCACCTTGTTCCGGGCAAGATCCACCGCCTCGAACGTCTCATACGGATAGATCACCGCCACATCGGACCGATGACATCCCCCTGCGTTCCCCGGCAGAATCGCCGGATAATCCCAAGTCCCCCCATATGTTTGGAAAACTCCGCGATCAACCGCGGCAGGTCCGTTCCCCTCCCAACGCCCACCTTCACCCGATGCATAAGAGTCGCCGAGCAAGACCGCAGCAGCCCGATCCCCGTGCAGCGCTTCGGTTCCATCCGACGAGGGCCCCGCCCCAGCGACCGCTTGCCCCGGCAGCCCAACCCCACCACTCAATGCCGCCGACACCACAACCAGCACCCACCACCGCCGAAACCCCACGAAAACTCTCCTTAGTCACTCCAGTAGTAGCTTCCCGAGCAGCGTGTCCAGCGGTGTCGTCATCAGGACAACCGCGTCACTGAGCAGTATTCGACGCGACCGTCACTACGGATCGGTCTGAAGCGTCAGCGTTGCTCTGGAGCCGATATCTGCCGAGGATCAGACATCGCAGCTTCAGGAGTGCTCGGCAAGTGGCGGCCTGCTTGATGGGGCGACAGTCGGGCGGGCCAGGCATTCTTCGAAGAAGGCCAGGGTGCGGAGGTGGTGGGCGCGGGCGGTCCAGCCGAGGCTGATGTTGTGGCCGGCGTTGGGGTGGTGGTCTATGTGGACGGTGGGGGCGGTGTGGAAGGCGGTGGTGAGGGTGTTCAGGGCGTCGGGATCGTGGCGCCAGATTGCTTCGTGTTCGGCGAAGGTAAAGCGGACGGGGATGGAGATTCTGGCCGCGATGTCGGCGAATTGCGTTGTCCAGGTAAATACTTCGGCGCGTTCGTTGAGGGGTACCGGGCCCAGCATTGCTGCGCCGGAGCGGAATGTGCCCGGGGGATATAAGCGTAGCGGGCCCCAGTGCAGGCGCACGGTGTCCAGGTTCAGGCCGTCGGCGAAGTCTGCGCCCCAGCCGGAGAGGTCCAGTCCGAGCAGCTCGGTGGTGTCCGGCTCGGCGGCAATGGTCATGGCGACGGCGCTGCCGAAGGAGTGGCCGAGTAGGCAGAGTCCTTGTCCTACTGCATGATTCGCGCGGAAGGTCCGCAGGGCGGCCGCGATGGTGTTCGCCTGCTGCGCGATCGTCTGTCCGCCGGTCGGATCGGGTGTGGCGACCGGGTATCCCGGACGGTCGATTGCGAGCATCGTGTATCCGAGCCGCGCCCCGAGCGTCAGCAGGGACACGTCGGGGTGCGCGCGGCCGTCGAAATAGTGCGCGCTGGTGCCGGCGCCGTGCAGTGCGACGACCACTGCGCGCGGATTTTCGGCCGCGCACAGCAGCGCCGACAGGGTGAGTTCGCCTGCCACCAGGTCGATCCGGCGGACCTCGGGGGTCATTCGACGGCAGCGACACCCGCCCGGTCCTCGGCATAGGCCTTGGCGAGTTCCAGGGTGGCGCTGCTGTTGGTGCTCAGGGCATTTCGGACGTAATCCCGCGCGTCGGCGGTGGTCGCGCCGTCGCCGAGAATCGAGGCGATGTTGTCGGTGTTCAACACCACGGTGTGCTGCGACGCCGCGCGCACCCCGCCGTCGGTCGGCGTGAAGGTCCACACACCGGTATGCAGCGCAAGCAGTTTCGGCAGGGTGACCTGTTTGTAGACGATCCGCTCACCGGGAAACACCACCCGATACGACATCGTGCGGTGGGTGGATCCGTCCTTGGCCTTGGTGTCCATCTCGAGCGTCTGCACCCCCTGCTCGGTCTGCTCGAAGCGGACCGCGGCCACATGGGGGAGTCGTTCGACCCACCGATCCGCCTCGTTCACGAAGTCGTACACATCGCCGGCCCCGCCACGGACCACCACCGAATCCTCGAACGAGAAGGTGGATTCCGTTGCGGCGATGGTCGATTCGATATTGCTCCGCAACGCGTCCAGTTCCGCGCGGGAATTGCGGTCGACCGCGGCCTCGATCCAGGCCAGGCCCTCCGGATCGTCGTCGATCGCCCGATAGCCGTGCAGCAACCGCACGCGCGAATGCCCGGCCTGATCCGCCTCGATGATCCATTCCCCGTACATCGAGGCCACCGGCGGCGCCGAAACCTCCTGCTGGAAACGGATCCGGAACCGGTCGGGATCCAGGGTGCGCCGCGACACCCAGCTCTTCGGCTCACCGTTCGCGGTGGCCCAGATCTGAATGCGTTCCTCCCGATCGCCGGTGCGCTCCTGCTCGACGTGGATGGTCGGCGGGAAGATGCGCGGCCAGTTCTCGACCTCCGCGATCAACCGGTAGACGACGGCGGCGGGCGCCGCGATGGTGATCTCGTGCTCACATTCGCTGATGGACATGATCGCCTCCAAGGGGTGGATGAGTATCAGAAGTTGCCGAGACCGCCGCAGACGTTGAGCGCCTGGGCGGTGATGGAGGCGGCCACATCCGAGGTCAGGTAGCCGACCAGGCCCGCGACCTCGTCCGGGGTGGAGTACCGGCCGAGCGGGATCTTCGACTGGAACCGGGTCAGGATCTGGTCCTCGGTGGTGTCGTAGGCCGCGGCGTAGCCCTGCCGGACCCGTTGGGCCATCGGCGTTTCCACGTACCCGGGGCAGACCGCGTTGACCGTGATGCCGGTCGGGGCCAGCTCGTTGCCGAGCGCCTTGGTGAACCCGACCACGCCGTGCTTCGAGGCCGAATACGGTGCGCCGAGGACCACGCCCTGCTTGCCCGCGGTGGACGCGATATTGATGATCCGCCCCCACGGCTTGTCCCGCAGGCCGCCGGCGTTGAGCACCTCCCTGGTCATCCGGAACACGCTGTGCAGGTTGGTATCGATGACGTCGAACCACACTTCATCGGTGACGTCGGCGGTGACCCCGCCGCCGCTGCGCCCGGCGTTGTTCACCAGGATGTCGACGCCGCCGAAACGGGTGACCGCGGCGGCGACGAATTCGCGCACCGAGTCGGCGGAGCGGACGTCGAGCTCGGTGCCGTCGACGGTCAGGTCCCGTTCCCGCAGCGCCTTCACCGTTTGCGCGACAGTCTCCGCCGTGCGCGCCCCGATGAAGACCGGATGTCCCTGACCGGCAAGCTGATTCGCCACCGCGAGGCCGATGCCGCTGGTCGCCCCGGTGATCAGCGCGACCCGGCCTGCCGGGGCGCTCATGCCGCGGTCCCGGCGGCGATGACGTGATTGACGGCGTCGACGAACGTGCGCGGCGTCGTCGAACCGGTCAACACCGAATCATCAAGGGAGATACCGTATTCGCGTTCGATCCGGCCGCCCGCCTCCAGCAGCGCGAGCGAGTCGTAGCCGAGATCCTCGAACTCCTGCTCGGTGTCGGCGACGAAATTGGCACCGTCGCCGCCGACTGCGGCGAACATGATGCTCTGGAATTCCTCCATGGTGAGATGCCTGTTGGCCATGGGTAAAGCCTTCCTACTTGCAGGTCGGAGTTTGCTGGCTGGTCCGGGTCGCCTCGATCGAGGACGGCCCGGACCGCACCGGGTTGCCGTCCGGATCGGTGACCTGGGTGTCGCCGGAGCTGGAGAACTTGTCCCGTTTTTGGTTCGCCTTGTGCTGCACCGACACATAGGCCGCGAGCGTGCCGTCCGGCAGGATCACGTCATGGGTGAGCTCGAAGGTGAACCGGTTGTGCCCGGCTTCCTGCCAGGTGCCGGTGCCGCTGCCGGAGGCGTCGCCGGGATGGCCGAAGGTCAGGCAGATCTTGCCCGACTCGGTGAACTGGAAGATGGCCTCGTGCGGCGGGTCCTCGCTCACCTTCACCAGGCCGGTCCAGGTGCCGATCGGCAGGAACTCGATGGGCGTCGCCTGCGCGGTCTGCGCCGGAACCGTGCCGGCGGCCAGTACACCGAGGAGCAACAGAAGTGTTTTGGTCATAGGGCCGATCCTGGGCGCACCTACTCGCGTCGCACTTGAAGTCCTCTGAAAACTGTCTGTACATCGGGTCAGTCGCGGTCGGCTTCGAGCACCCAGATCGGCAACAGCATCGCCCCGTCGGCGTCGAGTTCGGGCCGGAAACCGCTCTCCGCGAAGGACTCCAGCATCGGCGGGGACGCCACCGCGGCCAGATTGCCGAGCCGCAGGGTGTTGATCGACCACGGCGCACCGAAGAACGCGCGCAACTCGTCCTCATCGATCGCATACGGTGCGAAGGCGCCGCTGAATTCGCTTTTGGCGAAGGTGAATTGGATGAGCCGCGCACCGGGCTTGGTCGCGCGCACCAACGCGTCGACATGCGGTTGCCGCTGCTCCGGCTCGAGGCAGTGGAACAGCGCGCTGCTGACGACCGTGTCGAACCGGCCCGCGTATTCGGTCAGCTCGGTGGCGTCGGCGACGGCGAACGACGCCTCGACCCGCTCGGCGGCGGCTCGCGCGCGGGCCTTCTCGATGACCGTCGGCGAGAAGTCCAGCGCCGTCACCCGGTATCCGCGACCGGCCAGATAGATGGCGGAATCACCTGGCCCGCAACCGATGTCGAGCACTTCGCCGCGGACGCGACCGGCGTTCTCGAACCCGACCAGTTCGGGCTGCGGCCGATCGATCTCCCAGGGCAGCCGGTCCATCACGTCATCACCCGGCATGAGGGTGTGATCCTGGTAGCTCTGCTCGAAATCGACCATCGATGAATCGTTCGCCGGAATTGCGTCAGCCATCTGATCTCCTTGAAGTGAATGATGTTGGTAAAATTGAGGTTCCGCTGCTGGCAGCGTGAATGCTGTTGCGGCTGCTGAGTATCACTCACCCCACTTCAGGTAGATCACCGGCTGCTCGCGGTGGGGGAGTTGTCGCAGCACCATCTGATCGAGTCCGAAAGTCTCACGGAGCGCGGCGGTTACGCCGGGCCACCGAGGATGCCCGAGTTCGTCGAAGGCGAGAATGCTGCCCTTGGCCAGGTGCGGCCGGATCGCCTCGAGCAATTCGCGAGTCGGCGCGTAGAGGTCGAGATCGAAGAAGGCCATCCCGATCACCGTCTCCGGGTTGTCCGCCAGATACTGCGGGACCGTCTCCCGGACGTCGCCCTGGACCACGAAGGTGCGCTGCACGTGCGCGACCGGGTCCCCGGACTCGTGCGCGGCCAGCACCTCGCGCAGATGGTCCACCTCTTGGTCGGGCACGGCGAACCGGCCGACGGCCGCGCTCGGGCTCACCTGGTCGATGTCGGCGAGGTCGGGAAACCCGGTGAAGGTGTCGAAGCCGATGATCCGGCGGAAGGAGTTGTACGGCTCGTACAGGCTGCGCAGCGCGGACAGAATCGCGAGGTGCCGTCCGTGCAGTACACCGAATTCCATGATCACGCCGGGGATTTCGGGGAGCATGCGGTAGAGCGCGTCCATGGTCAGCAGATCGGCCAGTTGGTGACGCCGCAGGTACACCGGGAGGTTGTCGATCAGATAGACCGGGGGAATCGGCGTCTCGGTCAGCAGCTTCGTCAGCCGTTCGCGCACCTCCTTCTCCAGCGGTGACTCGTGCGGCAGCAGCCGCGGGTCCTTGTACTGTGCCTCGGTCATGCGGGTTCCTTTCTGCGACAGGCAATTCGAGGGATCAGGAAAGCCACGCCTCAGGGGCAGGCCCGCCACGGCCCAGGGGCGGGAACAGGGCATCGAGCCGGGCCAGCTCCGCCGCGGACAGCGACACCTCCAGCGCCTCGATCGCGCCGTCGACATGCGCCGGCGTGCGCGGCCCGATCACCGCCGCGGTGACCTCGGCGTGCGCGAGCACCCAGGCGAGCCCGACCTGGGCGGGATCGCGGCCGATCTCGGCGCAGAACCGCTCGTATTCCACGATGGTGTCGCGCTGCTCGTGCAGCGCGGCGAGCGCGCGGCCCTGCGCCGACTTGACCGCGGTCCCGTCGGCCAGCTTGCGGACCGCGCCACCGAGCAGCCCGCCGTGCAGCGGCGACCAGGCGAGCACGGCGATGCCGTAGGCCCGCGCCGCCGGGAGCACCTCCGCCTCGGCGAACCGGGTGGTCAGGTTGTAAATGCACTGCTCGGAGGCCAATCCGAGAAAGTGCCGGTTGCGGGCGGACTCCTGCGCCGCCGCGAGGTTCCAGCCGGCGAAGTTGGAGGAGCCGACGTAGCGCACCTTCCCGTCGCCGACCAGTTGCTCCATCGCCTGCCACACCTCGTCCCAGCCGACCGCGCGGTCGATCCGGTGCATTTGGTAGAGATCGATCCAGTCGGTGCGCAGGCGCCGCAGCGAGGCCTCGCACGCGGCGATGATGTGCCGGGCGGACAGGCCCCGGTCGTTGGGCCCGGCGCCCATCTCGTTGCCCACCTTGGTGGCCAGCACCACCTCGTCCCGGCGCGCGGGCTGGGCCCGCAGCCAGCGGCCGATGACCTCCTCGGTGTAGCCCTTGTGCACGCGCCAGCCGTACATGTTCGCGGTGTCGACGAGGTTGATGCCCTTGGCCGACGCGTAGTCCAGCAGCCGGTGGGCCTCCGGTTCCTCCACTCGCCCACCGAAATTCACCGTGCCGAGGGCGAGCCGGCTGATCTTCAGCCCGGTGCGGCCCAACTGCGTGTAGAACCGGTCCTGGTCCATGACGGGGCGCGCTCGTCAGAGGAATCCGGCTGCCGCCCGCAGCTTTTCGGCACGGTCGGTGCGTTCCCACGGTAGATCGATGTCGGTCCGGCCGAAGTGCCCGTACGCCGCGGTGGGGGTGTAGATCGGGCGCAACAGGTCCAGATCCCGGATGATCGCGCCGGGCCGCAGGTCGAACACCTCGACGACGGCCGCCGAGATGCGCTGCGGGTCCACCCGTTCGGTGCCGAAAGTCTCGATGAAAAGGCCTACCGGAGCGGCCTTTCCGATGGCATAGGCGACCTGTACCTCGATCCGCTCGGCCAGACCCGCGGCCACCACGTTCTTGGCCACCCAGCGCATGGCGTAGGCCGCCGAGCGGTCCACCTTCGACGGATCCTTCCCGGAGAACGCGCCGCCACCGTGGCGAGCGAAACCGCCGTAGGTATCGACGATGATCTTGCGACCGGTCAGGCCCGCATCGCCCATCGGCCCGCCGAGCACGAACTTGCCGGTGGGGTTGACCAGCAACCGGACCGCCGACGTGTCGAAGTCGGGCAGCGCGAGTTCGGCGAGCACCTGGTCGAGCACGTGCTCGCGGATGTCGGGGGTGAGCAGCGTGTCGAGATCGATGTCGGCGACGTGCTGGGTGGAGATCACCACCGTGTCCAACCGCACCGGGCGGTTGTCCCGATATTCGACGGTGACCTGGGTTTTTCCGTCCGGGCGCAGATACGGCAACAGGCCGGACTTGCGCACCTCGGTCAGGCGGCGCGCGAGCCGATGCGCCAAAGCGATGGGCACCGGCATCATTTCGGGGGTCTCGGTCGTCGCGTAACCGAACATCAGGCCTTGATCGCCGGCGCCCTGCCTGCCGATGTCGTCCTCGGCATCGCCGATCCGGTTCTCGTGCGAACTGTCCACGCCCTGCGCGATATCGGGCGACTGGGCGCCGATCGCGATATTGACGCCACAGGTGGAACCGTCGAAACCCTTGGCCGAGGAGTCGTAGCCGACGTCGAGAATTCGCGCGCGGATCAACGCCGGATAGTCGATGGCTGCGGTGGTGGTGACCTCACCGGCGACATGCACCTGACCGGTGGTGACCAGCGTTTCCACTGCGACCCGGGCCGCCGGGTCCGCGGTCAGTATCGCGTCCAGAATGGTGTCGCTGATCGAATCGCAGATCTTGTCCGGATGGCCTTCGGTCACGGATTCGCTGGTGAACAGTCGTGCGGCGATTTTCATGGGATTCCTTGTGTCGGTCAGAACTGAAAAACTCGGTTACCGTGCGCTTTTGAGCGATTTCTCCAGCGCCCGCCAGGATTCGCGTTCGGTCGCGGACAAGCAGGGGCCGTTGCGTTGACGGGCCTGATCGGCGAGGTCGCGACGCCGGTGGCTCACGTCGACCATCGAGGCGTCGATGTGGTAACCCCAGCCGATTGCGTAGAAGCCGGGCGTCAGATGGATCGCGATCCGGACGAATTTCCGCCAGGTGCGGCGGAACTTCGCCGCGCGCCGGGAGCGGCGGCTCATGACGTCAGGTCGCGCAGCCCGGGCGCGGCGGCGTCCTTGGGCGAGCGGAGCAGGTGCAGCGGTTGCCCGTCGAGGCCGGTGGCCGGCCACGCGATGCCCAGGTCCGGATCCAAAGCGTCTACCTCACGGTCGAATTCGGGGGTGTACTCCAGCGAGCACAGGTAGGTGACCGTCGAGCCGTCGGCCAACGACAGCAGCGCGTGGCCGAGCCCCTCGGACAGGAAGACCCAGCGCCGGTCCACGTCGTCGATGCGCACGCTGTCCCACGTGCCGAAGGTCGGTGACCCGGGCCGCAGATCCACGACCACGTCCACGAACGCGCCGCTCGTGCAGGTCACGTACTTCGCCTGCCCGGGCGGGTCCTCGGTGTAGTGGATGCCGCGCAGCACGCCCGCGGCCGAGGTCGAGGTGTTGATCTGCAACAGCTCGAATGGCCGCCCGACCGCCTTCTCGAACTCCGAGGCCTTGAACATCTCGGCGAAGACGCCGCGCTCGTCGCCGTGCATGGCCGGGGTGAATTCCCAGGCCCCCGGTACCGCCAGCTCCCGAATTCGCATGCTCACCAATCCCGTCCGTGTTCCAGTAGTTCGAGCAGGTAGCGGCCGTAGCCGGAGCGCACCAGCGGGGCGGCCAGCCGGCTCAGTTGTTCGTCGTCGATGAAGCCCATCCGCCAGGCCACCTCCTCGGGCACGCTGATCTTCAGGCCCTGTCGCTCCTCGACGGTGCGGACGTAATTGGCCGCGTCCAGCAGCGAGTCGAAGGTGCCGGTGTCCAGCCACGCGGTGCCGCGGGCGAGCACGTCCACCTGGAGCCGGTCCTGTTCCAGGTAGGTCCGGTTGATGTCGGTGATCTCGTATTCGCCACGGCCGGAGGGGCGTAGGCCGCGGGCGATCTCGACCACGTCGTTGTCGTAGAAATACAGGCCGGGGATGGCGTAGTTGGAGCGGGGCACCTTGGGCTTCTCCTCGATGGAAACCGCTCGGCCGTCGGCGAATTCGATGACGCCGTAGGCGGTCGGATCCGAGACCCGGTAGGCGAACACCGCGGCGCCGTCCAGGCCGTGGAAGCGGCGCAGCCGGGTGCCGAGTTCGGGGCCGTGAAAGATGTTGTCGCCCAGCACCAATGCGGCCGAATCGCGGCCGATGTGATCGGACCCCAGCACGAAGGCCCGGGCCAGCCCGTCCGGTTCCGGTTGCACCACGTAGTCGATGGTCAATCCGAATTGCGAACCGTCACCGAGCAACCGCTGGAACGCGCCGGCGTCCTCGGGCGTCGTGATCACCAGGATTTCCCGGATGTCGGCCAGCATCAGGGTCGACAACGGGTAGTAGACCATCGGCTTGTCGTAGACCGGGACCAGCTGTTTGCTCACCCCGCGCGTGATCGGATGCAACCGCGAACCGGCGCCACCCGCCAGGATTATGCCTTTCACGACCGGTCCTTCCCGTCAGCTCGGCTGCCCGGCGGGCACGCGATCGCTTGCCAGTCGTTCCAGTTGCTCGACCACCTCGAACGGTGTCGGCCGCGTCAGCATGTCGGCCCGCAGTTCGCCTGCGGCAGTGCGGAACTCGGGTTCGAGCAACCGCTGCACGGCAGCGTCGATCTCACTGTCGGTCAGGTCGCCGCCCGGAAGATTCAGCCCGGCACCGCTGGCCTGTACCCGTTCGCCGTGCACGGTCTCGTCCGGCATGTGCGAGATGACCAGTTGCGGCACGCCATTGACGAGCGAGGTCAGCACGCTGCCCGCGCCGCCGCCGTTGATCAGCACCGAGCAGGTCGAGGCGAGCGCGTCCAGCGGAATCGGGCCGAGGTGGACCACGTTGTCCGGCACGTGGTCGAACAGCTCGCGCTGATCGTCGGTGACGGCGACGGCGAGTTCGACCTCCCGCCGGGCGAGCGCGGCGACCACCCGCGGCGCGAGCACCATGTGGTCGAAGCCGAGCGCCGATTTCGAAGTACCCCAGGTGATTCCGATGCGCGGACGAGAGGGCGGCGTATACAACCATGGTTGCAGCACGGTGGGACCGTTGTAGGGAATGAATCGGATCGGGTTGCGGATCCGGCCGTCGGCGAGCTGCAGCCGCGCGGGCGCGGGATCAAGGGTGACGGTGCCGTTCACTCCGATGCGCGAAATGCCGTACGGTGCGACCAGTTCGCCGATGATCTCGTCCTCGAAATCCTCGATGAGCGCGGTGAAGTCGATGCTCCACAGGTGGCGGACGGTGGGCACGCCGAGCAATGTCCCGATCAGCGGGCCGACCAGGCCGGTCGGCTCGAACACGACCACGTCGGGACGCCATCGTTCGGCGAAGGCCACCGCATCGGCGGCCTGGGCCTGGGCCGCGGCCGCCGCGAGCCCGAATCCGATGAGCTGGCGCTGCTTTTCCTGCTCCGCCGCGACCACCGGATCATCGCTGAGCACCTCGGCCTCGGGTTTCCAAGCGCGCCGGGCGGATTCGGTACGCAGCACGGCGAAGGAGTCGTAGTCCGGGCCCGCGCCGAACGCGGGCAGCCCGCTGTCCAGGATGGTCGGGACCAGGTCCGGATTGCTCACCACCACGACGTCGTGGCCGCGGGCGCGCAGCGCCCAACCCAGCGGCGCCAGCGGGCGCAGATGGCCTGGAATATTCCAGGTTGCGATCAAGACGCGCATCTTCGTCTCCCTCCAGAGTCCTGTGCACAGCGTCCTGCGGCGCGCTCGAATATCGCTCCAGCAGCGGTCGGCGCGGCTTCGACCGGGGCATCGAGGGCCGCTGGATTCGCGCTCCGGTCGTTCTCGACCCGCGACGGCGAGCATCGGTGTATTGCAGGCGGACTGGAGGATGGTCGTGGCGCGGACGGCGGTGCTGATCGGCGGCAGCGGGTATGTCGGCGGCGGGATCGGCCGGGCACTCACCGCGCGGGGTTTCACCGTGGTCTCGGTCGGCCGGGCCGAATTCGACGTGCTGGCCAGGCCGGTCGCGGAACTGACCGAGCTGCTCGGCGGCGCCGACCTGGTGGTCAACGCGGCCGGCGCGCTGTGGCAGGTCACCGATCAGGAGATGGTGGCTGCGAATATCGTTCTGGTGCAACGACTCCTGAACGCGATCGACGCGATGGCGCGGCCCGCGCCGCTGGTCCAACTCGGCTCCGCCTATGAGTACGGCGTCGCACAGGCCGACGGGAGCCGAGGTGTGGACGAGCCCACCCCGCCGCGCCCGGAATCCGCTTACGGCCGAACCAAACTGGCGGCTACCGAATGCCTGATCAGGTGGCACGGGCGTGGCGTGGTGTTGCGCTGTTCGACGGTGGTGGGCGCCGGGGCGCCGCGGGCCAGCCTGTTCGGCTCGGTGGCGCATCGGCTGGCCGATCTGACCGCCGATCCGGCCGCTGCGCTGGTGCTCGAACTGCCGACGCTGCGCGGCACGGTCGACCTGCTCGACCTACGTGATCTCGGTGCGGCGGTGCTCGCGGCCGATCGTCGGCTGGCCGGCCAGCACGCGCCCGGCGTCGACATCGTCAACATCGCCTCCGGTAACCCGGTCCGGGTCGACACCGCCGTGTATCGGCTGATCGAGCTGAGCGGGCTCCCGGTGCGCGTGATCACCACCGAGCGCCCGGAGTTGGCGCGGTCATCCACCGCCGGTGCGCCACCGATCCGCATCGAGAAGGCGGCCCGGTGGCTCGGCTGGTCGCCGCGGTTCGGCCTCGACGACACGCTGCACGCGCTCTGGCGTTCCGCGAGTTCTGACCGAATCACGCTGGGCAACAAATGATCTGGCCTAAGTGAGTGTGTTCCAATAGTCGCGCAAGGCCTGATCCACGCTGCGCGTGGCTCGCCAACCGAGGGCCTGCTCAGCGGTGTCGGTGGCCACCTCCAGCCAGATCGTGGCCGCGCCCAGTGCACCTGGGGCGGTCGCGGATTCGACGACATCGGCGGGTACCGCGCTGATCGTGATCAGCCGGTCGACCAGGTGACGCACTGAAACCGCCTGTCCTCGACCGATGTTCACCACCGTGCGGGTGGTGCGCGAACGCGCTGCGGCGAGCACCGCGTCGCCGAGGTCGCGCACGTCGATGAAATCGCGGTAGGCGGCAAGCGGTGACAGTTCGATATGGGCGCGGCCCGCACCGTGTGCCGCCAGTATCGAGCCGACCCGGCCGAGGAGGGTGCCGGGGTGCACGCCGGGGCCGATGCTGTTCGTCGGGCGGAGCACGACGCCGTCCACGGAACCACGGGCGATGGCCGCCTGAACCAGCAGGGATGCCGCCAATTTCAGTCGACCATAGAGGGATTCGGGCTCGGTCGGTGTCGACTCGTCGATCCGGCCGGACGCGGGAAGCGGTCCGTACTCCAGCACGCTGCCCAAATGGACGTAGCGTGCGCGCAGGTCGGGGCAGGCGGTCAGCGCGGCGAGCGTGGTTTCGGTGAGGGTGACCAGCGATCGATGCAGGCCGGGTTCGTCCAACCCCCAGTACGAACCGGCCGCGTTCACCACCAGAGCGGGCCGGTATCGCCGCAGCAGCTCGATCAGCGGTCGCGGGTCCGTGCTGAGATCGAGTGAGACATGTTCCGGCCCAATCGGATTTACACCACGCGACACCGTCACGGTCCGATATCCGGCCTGCAACGACGAAACGATATGCGGGCCGACGAAACCCGTGCCACCGAGTACCAGAGCGGTGCCGCTGTTCCCCATGAACCCAGTGTCGGACCGGATATTCGAGAACCACTAGGACGCGGATAGGACCGGAGCCCGAGTTCACCGCACCTGTGCTCGCCCGAACCTCCAGCGAAGTTCTAGGGCGCGCGACCACGCTCGATGATGCACGACTCACCGAACAGGGAGGAATTGGAGGGCGGATGCACATCATCGACCTGTCCTCGCCAGTGGACAGCGAGCAGTACGAACCCGATCCGGTGGAGCACACGGTGCTCACCCCGGCGGCCGGCGCTCGGCACATGAGCGAGGAGATGGCCGCGCACTTCGGGCTCGGCTTCGACGTGGACGACCTGCCCGACGGCGAGTTCCTCTCGCTGGACCGGCTGAGCCTGACCACGCACACCGGCACGCACGTGGACGCGCCGTCGCACTACGGCACCAGGGCGTCCTATCGAGAGGGCGGTCCGCGGCACATCGACGAGCTGCCGCTGGACTGGTTCCACCGCCCCGGCCTGGTGCTCGACCTGACCGACGCGCCGACCGGCGCGGTCGGCCGGGAGGCGCTCGAGCGGGAGTTCGACCGGATCGGCCGACTGCCCGAGCCGATGGACATCGTGCTGCTGCACACCGGCGCACAGCGACATCAGGGCTCGCCGAAGTACTTCACCGACTTCGCCGGACTGGACGGGCCCGCCACGAACTACCTGCTCGACCTGGGGGTGAAGGTGATCGGCACCGACGCGTTCAGCCTCGACGCGCCGTTCACCGACATCATCGCCCGCTACCGCGAGACCCGGGATCGCTCGGTGCTGTGGCCCGCCCACTTCGCCGGGCGCGACCGGGAGTACTGCCAGGTGGAGCGGCTGGCGAACCTGGAACTCCTACCGCCACACGGGTTCACGGTCGTGTGCTTCCCGATCAAGGTGGCGCGGGCGGGGGCGGGCTGGGCCAGAGCCGTTGCACTGGTGGATAAGTCGTGACCGTGGACGAGATCACCGCGCGCCGGATCTCCCGGCTGCCGTCGCTGACCGGGCTGCGCTGGATC
Organism: Nocardia sp. NPDC051756; assembly: GCF_040681495.1. NCBI lineage: Bacteria > Bacillati > Actinomycetota > Actinomycetes > Mycobacteriales > Nocardiaceae > Nocardia > Nocardia sp. NPDC051756. The sequence goes on from NZ_JBFAYV010000004.1 coordinate 247,285, forward strand.
GCCGCGCTGCTGGTGTTCACCACGCACGCCGCGTATCAACCCGGCCTGCTGCCGCCCGGCGGCGTCGCCGAGGGATTCATGCACGTGGTGAAGATGGGCGGCTATATCGGCGTCGGCTTCTTCTTCGTGCTCAGCGGATTCGTGCTCACCTGGTCGGCGCGCGAGCACGACACCCCGGCCCGGTTCTGGCGGCGGCGCTTCTTCAAGATCTATCCGAACCACTTCGTCGCGTTCCTGATCGCGGTCGGGCTGATGCTGCTGACCGGGCGGGAGATCATCGGCTGGGTGCAGCAGGTGTTGTTGCTGCACGCCTGGTGGCCGGACCTGGACGTGGCCTTCGGCGTGAACGACGTCAGCTGGTCGCTGTCGGTGGAGGCGCTGTTCTACCTGTCCTTCCCGTTGCTGATCGTGCTGGTGCGCAAGATCCGCCCGGATCGGCTGTGGTGGTGGGCGAGCGGGATCATGGCCGCGGTCGTGCTGATGCCGGTGATAGCGAAACTGTTGCCCGCACAGCCGCAGGTGTGGTGGGAAGCCACGCCGGAGTACGAGTACTGGTTCGTGTACGTGTTCCCGCCGGTGCGCGCGCTGGACTTCGTGCTCGGCATGGTGATGGCGCGGATCGTCATGGTCGGCGTCTGGCCGCGGGTGCGCGCGCTGTGGGCGGGCCTGGCGTTCGTCGCCGGATATCTGGCGGCGTCGTTCCTGCCGACCACGTTCGCGATCGTGGCGGCGACCATCGTGCCGCTCGCGTTCCTCATCCCGGCCGCGGCGGCCGCGGACATCGAGGGCAGACCCTCGTGGCTGGCCGGCCGGCCGATGGTCTGGCTGGGTGACGTCTCGTTCGCCTTCTATCTGCTGCACGAACTGGTCCTGTACAACATGTACCGGCTCTACGGCGACGAATTCCAGCCGACCCTCGCGCAAGCGATCGGACTGTGGGCGCTGAGCCTGGGCGGGACGGTGTTGTTGGCCTGGGGAATGCACCGGCTGGTGGAGCTGCCGATGCAACACCGGGTCTCCGGCCCGCGCAAACACAGCACGCCGCGGGAACCGAGGTCGGCGCCCTCCTGATCTACCCAGTGAAACTTTCTATATGCGAACGCCCCCCGTGCTTGGTTACAGTGTCCGAAAGAGCAGCCCAGGAGTACTCCGGGACGTATTCGCTTTCATTTCAAGGACATTGGAGAACTGTGAAGATTCTCGTGACCGGTGCCACCGGTTGGGTCGGCCGCAACTTGGTTGAGTTGCTCCTGACCGGCGGTGCCGAGGTCCGGGCACTGACCCGGCGTCCGGAGAGCGCCGAGTTACCCGCCGCGGTGGAGATCGTCGGCGGCGATCTGGAGAAACCCGAGAGTCTGTCGGGGGTGTTCGACGGCATCGATCGGCTCTACCTGATCTTGGCCGGCGAGACGACCGCTCCGGTGATCGACGCGGCCAAGCAGGCCGGCGTGCGGCGGGTGGTCACCCACTCCGCGTCGAGCGCGGGCTTCGGCAACGATCCGGGCGGCGAATACCATCGCGCGTTCGAGTCGGTGGTGGAGAATTCCGGGCTGGCCTGGACGCACGTGCGACCGGGCATGTTCGCGAACAACCTGCTGAGCTGGGCCGACCCGATCAAACGCACGGGGATCGTCCGACTGCCGTACGACAACGCGAGGCAGGCGCCGGTGGACGAACTGGACGTGGCGGCGGTCGCCGCGGCGGCGTTGCTGGACGACTCGCACGGGGGCAAGGCCTACACCCTGTCCGGCCCGGCGGCGCTGACCAAGACCGAGCAGTTCGCCGTGATCGGCGAGGCGATCGGAAAGGACGTGCGATTCGAGGAGATCACCCCCGAGCAGTGGCGTGCGGAAGGCAGCGAGCAATTCCCGGGGCACCTGATGGACTGGCTGCTGGCGTACTGGGAAAGGACGCTCGCCGATCCGGAGCCGGTGCTGCACGACATCGAACAGGTTCTCGGTCAGCCGGCGCGACCGCTGTCCGAGTGGGCCGGTCTGCACTCCGATGACTTCTGCTGACTGCTCGCCGATGGCGAAACTCGTTGTCCAAGTGGGGACGTGGACCAGGCTGTCCAGCATCCCCACTTGGGTGACGAACCGGGGTAACGGGGCTGTCCGCCCCGGTTCAGCGCAGCCGGGCGGAGGCGCCGGCCAGCATGGCGGGACGGGTGGTGAGGGTGAGGATGTCGGCGTCGTCGTCGACGCCGAGGATCGCCGCGTGCAATTCCTGGAGGCTGCGCTCCGGGTCCAGGCCCAGTTCGTTGACCAGGGTGACCCGCAAGCGGTGGAACACTTCCAAGGCCTGTGCCCGCCGTCCGCTCAGGTGCAGCGCGCGCATGTATTGCGCGTGCAGCCGTTCGTTGAGCGGGTGTTCGGCGCACAGCGCGGCGAGGCGGGACAGGACCTCGCGATAGCGACCGAGGCGAAGTTCGCCGTCGAGCATGTACTCGATGGTGACCAGCCTGGACTCGGACAGTTGCAGGGCCTTGGACTCCAGCACCCGGCCCGCGGCGATGTCCACCAGTGCAGGCCCCCGCCAGGTACGCAGCGCCGCGTCCAGGTCGGCGATGCCCTCTTCGTCGTTTCCGTTGGCCAGCGCGGCCAGTCCGGAATCGACCAGAGCCTCGTAGCGGTGCATGTCGAGCGCGTCCGGCTCGACGTGTAGCAGGTACCCGCCGGGGCGGGTGATCAGGATCTGCTTGGCTACCTCCGTTGCGGACATGCCGGTGACACCGACGAAATACTTGCGCAGATTGAGGACGTACGTCTGGAGCGTTGTGAGCCCGCTCGCCGGCGGCAGTTCATCCCACAGATCGGTGATCAGAGAGGAAACCGGTACCACCTGGTCCGAATGGACCAGCAGCATCGCCAATACGGTCCGCAATTTCGGAGCACTGGGGACGTTCGATTTCCCTTGATGCTCTACCGAAAGTGGACCGAGCACGCCAAATTCCATAATTCCCCCTAAACGGCGGCACCCTTTTGGCGGTACCTAGCCTCGAGAACTGGGGATTGGGTGGTCCCCATGGATCTTCGTTCCCCGGACCAAACTCCTGGTCGGTACTTTCCGACGCTATACCGATTTGCCCGGATTCGTCAACGGATGGCGGCGATGTCGAGCTGGCCTGTGTCCCTTGCTATCTGGGGCTTGACTCTGCACAGAACTCGCATCATCGGAGACCTGCCCCGCGGTTGCCGACCGTTGACTGCAAATGAAACAGGTTGCCGTGCAGGAGAATAGGAGAGAGGGATGGTACCTGGCAAAGTCATGTCGCGGACCGCGACACTGTGATTGGTTGTAGCGCAGTCGATTTGGGCACATCCGGAGCGATGCGTCCGTATGTGCGCCACAGTAGCGCGCCGACGGCCGCGGACCCGCCCGTGTCCTCGCGCTTCGCACTTTCTATGTGCGCGCGGACGGGTCGTCGGGCTAGCTTGGGGGCATGACGATTCTCGTAACAGGGGCTACCGGAAATATCGGCCGAAAGGTCGTGGACCACCTTGTGAAACTGGGGGCCGATGATATTCGCGCACTGTCGAACCACCCGGAACGCACCGCGTTCCCGCCCGAGGTCGAGGTGGTCAAGGGCTACCTCAAGCGGCCGGACTCGCTGCCCGCCGCCTTCGCCGGCATCGACCGGATGTACCTCGCACCGTCGCTCGAAACCGTCACCGAGGTAGTCGATCTGGCCCGCCAGGCCGGGATCGGGCACATCGTCGCGCTGTCCGGCGACGAGAACACCAACTGGCACCCCATCTCGCAGGCCGTCGACAAGTCGGGCGTCGACTACACCCACCTGTGGACGGGCGAGTTCATGGAGAACGCCACCGACTGGGCCGAGCAGATCCGCACCACCGGCGAAGTGCGCGAACCGTATCCGGCGTCGGGCAACGCGCCCATCGCCATGGACGACATCGCCAGGGTCGCGGCGACGATCCTGGTCGGCACCGGGCACATCGGCGCGACCTACACCCTCACCGGACCCGAAACCATCACCAGGGCACAGCGTTTGCAGTATCTGGCCGATGCGCTCGGTCGCGAGCTGACCTTCGTGACGGTGCCGCCGGAGGAGCTCATCGCGCAGCTCGAGCCGGCCATGGGCGACTACGCGGGGTACTTCGTCAACGGCCTCGCCACCCGGGTGGACAATCCGCAGCTCGCCACCAGCACGGTGGCCGACCTGACCGGGCACGCCACCACGTTCGCCACCTGGGCGGTGGAGAACGCCGACCTGTTCCGCTGAGTCGATCGGTCGGCGCGCGGCGCCGCGAGGCCCGTTCGACGGCCTCGCGGGTCGCCGCGCGCCGGCTGATCGGGGGACCCCACCGAAGTTCGAGCGTCCTTCGAACCGACCCTCTAGCCGGGTGCGAGAGGGTGGATCCGGGCCACACGAACGACTTCGGCTGAGTCGGGTCCCCTCAGAAAGGAAGCGTGAATTCCATGGCAGAACGCGTTGTCTCCACAGCTGATCTCCATCTGTGGACCGAAGACTTCGGCGACCCCGGCGACCCCCCGCTCCTGCTGCTCGGCGCGCACAGCTCGCGGGGCTGGCCCGACGAGTTCGTCGCCGAACTCGTCGCGCAGGGCCTGCACGTCATCCGGTACGACCACCGCGACACCGGGCGGACGGTGTCGCTGGACACGGCCCAGAACCCGTACACCTTCTACGAACTCGCCGCCGACGCGATCGCCGTGCTGGACGGGTGGGGCATCGACCGGGTCCACCTGGTCTGCTTCGCGCTGGGCGCGGCGACCGGGCAGCTCATGGCCATCGACTATCCGGACCGGCTGCGCAGCCTGACCATGACCGGCGCGGCCGCGCTGACCGTGGACTTCTTCACCAGCTGCGACTGCGCCTACAGCGGCGAGCCGACCCCGAGCGGGTTGCCCGCGCCGCGCCGCGAGGTGCTCGACCTGATCATGCAGTCGCCGATCCTCGACGACGTCGACGCCGAGCTGGACCGGCGGGTCGCGATGGCCAGGGCGATGTCCGGCTCGGTGCTGCCATTCGACCCCGCGGAGTTCCGGCGCTGGGAGGAGCGGGAGATCGCGCACTCCGGCATCGCCGGACGCAACACACCGAACATCGACGAGCGTGCCGACATCACCGACCGCGGTCCCGAATTGGCGCAGGTGCAAACGCCCACGCTGGTGATCCAGGGCCCGCTGGACCCGGTCCACCAGCCGCCGCACAGCGCGTTCCTCGCCGAGTCGATCCCGGGCGCGCAGTTGCTCGAAATCCCCGGCCTCGGCCACTCTTTCCCGTCCGCCGCCCATCCCGCGCTGGCGGCCGCGATCGCCGAGCACGTCCGGCGCGCGGAATCGGTCGCCGTCGCCTGATCTCCCACCGAAAGGACCCGCGCTCGGCGCGGGTCCTTTCTGATATCGGGTCCACCTCGGCCCGAGGGCTTCTCCAGTGGACTTCGACCGGGTGCCACCAGGTTTAGGGGACAGTCCAGTCGAGAGGCGGTAGGTCGTGAGTGCAGAGGTACGGGAGCAGACATACGCGGAGATCTGTGCCGAGGTGGAGCGGTTCTACGCCCGGCACGTCCAGCTGATGGACGAGGGCCGCGCCGAGGAGACCGCCGAGACCTTCACCGAGGACGGCACCATGGTCTCCCCGCCCAAGATCTCCACCCCGATCGTGGGGCGGGCGGCGCTGGCGGCCGGACTACGGGCCAACGCGGATCAGTTGAGCGCCGACGGCATTCGGTACCGGCGGTGCTACAGCACGATCGTGGTCGAGGTGCGCGCGGACGGGTCGGTGTTCGCCCGGTCCTACGTGCAGGTGGTCAAGACCGAGCGGGGCAAGGGGACGATCCTGCACGCCATGTGCGTGTGCGAGGACGTGCTCGTGCGCACGGACGGCGAATGGCTGCTCGCCGAGCGGGTGGTCACCCGCGACGACGAATCCGTCTGAGCGACAGCCGATCTCGACCGCGCTGCGAGTAGGCGTGCCTAGCTTCGAGGGCATGACCTCGAAACAGAGACGCGGTGTGATCATCACCGGCGGCGGGACCGGAATCGGACGGGCGCTGGCCCATGGCTACGCCGAGGAGCACGAAGTGCTCGTGGTGGGGCGCACGGAGTCCGCCCTGCGCGAGACGGCCGCCGGGCACGACCACATCCACGTGCTCGCGGCGGATATCACCGACCACGGTTCGGCCGAACTGGTGATCAAGACGGCACAGCGGGCGCTGGGCCGGGTCGATGTGCTGATCAACAACGCGGCGACCGCGGCCCCGGCCCCGCTCGCGCACATCGACCAGGCCGCCGTGCAGAGCGAGGTGGCGGTCAATCTGCTGGCCCCGATCTTCCTCACCCAGGCGGCGCTGGACGCGCTCGCCGAGACCCGCGGCACCGTGCTGAACATGAGCAGCTCCGGCGCGTCCGGCGGGCGCGCGTGGCCGGGGTTCTCCGGGTACGGGGCGACGAAGGTCGCGCTGGAGTTCCTCACCCGCACCTGGTCGGTCGAGCTTGCCCCGCAAGGCATTCGGGTGGTGGCGATCGCGGCCGGCGTCGTGGCGTCGGGCATGGGCGTGCGGATGGGGTCCACACCGGAGCAGTATCGCGACTTTCTCGCCGGCATCGCCGCCAGAACGCCCGCCGGACGGGTCGGGAAACCGGCCGAGATCACCTGGTGGGCAAGGCAATTGACGGCGCCCGAGGCGGAGTTCGCCACCGGTTCGGTAGTCGTCGTAGACGGAGGTTTGAGCCTGTTGTGAGTCCAGATTCGAGCCGGGCACGAGGCGCTCGGCGCACCGTTGGTGGCACATGGAAAACGATCTCAGGAGCAGCACGATGACAGCTTCGGCCCAGACCGCCAAGGACCGCTACGACGCCACCGGCAAGGGGGTGGTGACCTTCGTCAACACCTTCACGGTGACCAGCGACCCGCAGGATTTCGAGCGGGTGTTCGCCGACATCTCGGAGTTCATGGCCGCACAGCCGGGCTTCCTCCAGTTCACCCTGTCCAAGCACGTGGACGCCGCGCGCGGCCACGAGTACGTGAACATCGCGCTGTGGACCGACGTCCAGTCGTGGCGGGACGCGATCGCCGCGCCCGGCTTCGCCGACCACGCCAAGGAGATCCGGGCCAGGGCGACCAACGTCGCCAATCTTTACGAGCCGCGGCTGGAGTTCGTCAAGGCCTGACGCCGGCCCGCAACCGTAAGGGATGTCTGAAGATGAAACGTCGTGTCGTCATGACCGGCATCGGGGTCGTCGCGCCCGGTGGCACCGGTGCCAAGCCGTTCTGGGATCTGCTGTCGTCCGGCCGCACCGCGACGCGGCGGATCACCTCGTTCGACGCCGGGCGGTTCCGCTCGCAGGTGGCCGCCGAGTGTGACTTCGACCCGGTGGCCGAAGGCCTTACCCCGCAACAGATTCGGCGGATGGACCGGGCCGCGCAGCTGGCCGTGGTCAGCGCACGGGAGTGCCTGGCCGACAGCGGGGTGGACCCGGCCGGGCTCGACCCGGCCCGCACCGGGGTGGTGGTCGGCAGCGCGGTCGGCTGCACGATGGGCCTGGAGCAGGAGTACGTGGTGGTGTCCGACGGCGGGCGGCACTGGAACGTCGACGAGTCCTATGCGGTCGGGCATCTGTACAACCACTTCGTGCCCAGTTCGCTGGCGACCGAGGTGGCCTGGGAACTGGGCGCCGAGGGTCCGGTGGCGACCGTCTCCACCGGCTGCACCTCCGGGCTGGACTCGGTGGGGCACGCGGTCGAGCTGATCGCCGAGGGCTCGGCCGACGTGGTGGTCGGCGGCGCGACCGACGCGCCGATCTCGCCGATCACCCTGGCCTGCTTCGACGCGATCAAGGCGACCACGCCGCGCAACGACGATCCGGAGCACGCGTCGCGGCCGTTCGACCGCACCCGCAACGGTTTCGTGCTCGGCGAAGGCTCGGCGATGTTCGTCTTCGAGGAGTACGAGCACGCGCGCCGGCGCGGCGCACGGATCTACGCCGAGATCGCCGGGTACGCCACCCGCTGCAACGCCTATCACATGACCGGCCTGCGCCCCGACGGCGTGGAGATGGCCGAGGCCATCCGGTCGGCGATGGGTCAGGCCCGGGTGAATGCCGAGGACGTGGGCTATATCAATGCGCACGGCTCGGGCACCATGCAGAACGACCGGCACGAGACGGCCGCGTTCAAGCGCAGCCTCGGCGAGCACGCGTACCGGGTGCCGGTCAGTTCGATCAAGTCGATGATCGGGCACTCGCTGGGCGCCATCGGTTCGCTGGAGGTCGCCGCGTGCGCGCTGGCGATTCGCGATGGTCTGGTGCCGCCGACGGCGAACCTGCACGAGCCGGACCCGGAGTGCGACCTGGACTACGTGCCGCTGACCGCCCGCGAGGTGCCGCTGGACACGGTGCTGACCGTCGGCAGCGGGTTCGGCGGCTTCCAGAGCGCGATGATCTTGAAAAAAGTCGCATGAGGACGGTCATCACCGGCATGGGCGTGATCGCCCCGACCGGCTTGGACGTCGCCGAACATTGGGCGAATACCCTTGCGGGGCAACGAAAGATCGGGCGGATCACGGCGTTCGACCCATCCGGCTATTCGTCCACCCTGGCCGGCGAGGTCAGCGGTTTCACCGCCGCGGACCACCTGCCCGGGCGGCTGCTGCCGCAGACCGACCGGATGACCCAGCTGTCGCTGGTGGCCGCCGATCGCGCGCTGGCCGACTCGGCGGTGGACGGCACGGCCCTGGCCGGATTCGACGTCGGCGTGGTGACGGCGAGCTCGGCGGGCGGCTTCGAATTCGGCCACCGCGAGCTGGACAAGCTCTGGCGCAAGGGGCCGCAGCACGTCAGCGCCTACCAGTCGTTCGCCTGGTTCTACGCGGTGAACACCGGCCAGATCTCCATCCGGCACGGCATGCGCGGTCCCGGCGGCGTGCTGGTCACCGAGCAGGCGGGCGGGCTGGACGCGCTGGCGCTGGCGCGGCGGCGGGTGCGCGCGGGGCAGCCGGCGATGATGTGCGGGGCGGTGGACGGGTCGCTCTCGCCGTGGACCTGGGTCGCCCAGCTCACCAGCGGCCGGATCAGCACCTCCGCCGATCCCGCGCGTGCGTATCTGCCGTTCGACGCCGCGGCCTCCGGTCACGTGCCCGGCGACGGCGGGGCGCTGTTCGTGATGGAGTCGGCGGCATCCGCGACAGCGCGCGGTGTGGCGTCCTGGTACGGCGAAATAGCCGGCTACGCGGCCACTTTCGATCCGCCGCCGGGCTCGGACCGGCCGTCCACGCTGCGCCGCGCGATCGACGGCGCGCTGGCCGACGCCGGGCTCGAACCGGCCGAGGTGGACGTCGTGTTCGCCGACGCGGCGGGCACGCCGGAACTGGACCGGGTGGAGGCCGACGCCCTGCGCGCGGTATTCGGCCCGCACGGGGTTCCGGTCACCGCGCCCAAGACCATGACCGGCCGGCTCAGCAGCGGCGGCGCGGCGCTCGACGTCGCCACCGCGCTGCTGGCGATGCGCCACGGCGTTATCCCGGGTACCGCCGGCGTCACCGACCCGGTGCCCGAATACCAACTCGATCTGGTGACCGAGACCAGGGCGCTGCCGTTGTCGGTGGCGCTGGTGGTGGCCCGCGGTCACGGCGGCTTCAACGCCGCGATGGTGCTGACTACCCAGGGCCACCGCGGGATTCGACAAACCACTGACAAGGAGGCGGCATGAAGCAACTGCTGATCGCCCTGGTGCACGGCGAACCGGCCACCCAGGCCGCGTCATGACCCGCACCGACACCGACCTGGGCCGCCGGTTGCTCACCGAGCGCGGGATGCATTTCCTGTTCGCACACGGCGGCGACCCGTATGCCGTGCTGTTGCGCGCGGAGGACGAGGACACCGCGACGCTCACCGCCCGGATCAAGGAGCGCGGGCCGGTATATCGCAGCCGGCCCGGCGCCTGGGTGGTCAGCGATCCGGAACTCGCCGAGCAGGTGCGCACCGATCCGGGCTTCGGGACCGAACTGCCCGCCGGGCATGTGCTGGCGGAGGTGGACCCGTTCCCCGAGCCGGGGTGGACCGCGCCCGCCCCCACCGGCAACGTGCGGCTCGACGGGCTCGGCGCCCGGTTCGATCTGGTGCGCGACGTGTTGCGGCCTGCGGTCGCCGGGCTGGCCGCCGAGGTGCTGACCGTGCCGGGCGCAGACCTGTTGGCGTACAACGGATTCAGTGTCGCGGCAGGTCCGGCGGTGGACGCGGTGCTCTGCGCGCCCCGGCTGGCCGATGTCCGGGCGATCGTCGACGCTTGCGTCGGCCTGCGAAAGCTCGTGCCGGACAACGCTTTACTCCTTTCGGTCTTGGGCGTGGATCTCACGGTGACGCTCGCGGCGACGACGGCGCACCTGCTGCTCGCCGATCCGGCGCGCTGGCAAGCGTTGTCCGCCGATCCCGCGACCATCGGTGCGCTGCTGGACGACGTGCTCACCGAGCACCCGCCGATGCGACTGGACCGCCGAGTAGCCCGCGCGGACCTGCGCCTGGGCGCGGAACAGATCGCGGCGGGCGACGAGGTCGTCGTGCATGTCGGCGCGGCCGGAATCGGATTGCGCGGCGTGCCCCAGGTCGCGGCGTTCACCCGCGGCGCGGCGGCGACCGTCCTGGCCGCCGTGGCGGTCCGTTTTCCCGGGCTGCGGCTCGACGGCGCGCCGGTGCGCCGACTGCGTGCACCGGTGACGGGGGCCTTGGTTCGCCTGCCGGTCGCCGACTCGAATTCCCCGACCACTCACTGACGAGGAGCCGCCGCAATGCGTGTACTCATGACGTCCCTCGCGGTAGAAGCGCACTTCAACGGCACGGTGCCGCTGGCATGGGCGCTGCGCGCCGCCGGGCACGAGGTGCGCTTCGCCAGCCAGCCCGCGCTGACCCGGGCGATCACCCAGGCCGGGCTGACCGCCGTCCCGGTCGGCACCGACCACACCCATCACGAGATCGTGCGTGATCTGGGGGAGGAGTTGACCGGCTTCTACCGCGACATCGATTTCACCGGCGAACGCGGCGGCCCGCGCGATCGCAAGGCGGCCAACTCCTTGCTGACCGCGACGTTCTACGCGCAGGCCAACAACGACTCCATGGTGGACGAGCTGGTCGACTACGCCCGCTGGTGGCAGCCGGATCTGGTGATCTGGGAACCGTTCTCGTTCGCCGGCGGCGTCGCGGCCCGCGCCTGCCGCACCGCCGGCGCGCGATTGCTGTGGGGCCCAGATCTTTTCGGCCTGTCCCGGGAAGCGTTCCTGGCCGACACCGCCGCATTGCCGCCGGAACTGCGCGACGACGCGCTCGAGGAATGGCTGACCTGGACCCTCGCGCGACACGGCCTCGACTACGACGAGCGGGTCGTCACCGGCGACTTCACCATCGACCAGATGCCCGAGGGCGTGCGCCTGCCCAGCCTGAACGAGTCCGTGCCCATGCGGTACGTGCCCTACAACGGTGTGTCCGAGGTGCCGGATTGGCTGCGGGAAACGCCTGCGCGGCAACGGATCTGCCTGACCCTGGGCATCACCTCGCGGGACATGGCCTACCCGAACCTGATCTCCCCGGCCGAACTCTTCGACGCGGTCGCGGACCTGGACATCGAGATCGTGGCCACGCTGAACGCGGCCCAGGCGGCCGAGGTCGGCAAGCTTCCCGACAACACGCGGGTGGTGGACTTCGTGCCGCTGCACGCACTGATGCCCACCTGCGCGGCGATCATCCACCACGGCGGCGCGGGCACCTGGTCCACCGCGGCCGTGTACGGCGTGCCGCAGTTGGTGGTCGCGGGCATGTGGGACAACGTCTACCGCGCCCAGCGGCTCAGCGATCTCGGTGCGGGCCTTTATCTTCCGCCGCCCGAACTGGCCGGGAGCCGGCTGCGCGAGGGCGTGCTGCGGCTGCTCGACGAGCCCGCGTTCGGTGCGGGCGCGCTGGCCCTGCGCGACCGGATGCTGGCCGAGCCCAGTCCCGGCGAAGTCGTGCCAACCCTGGAAGCCGCCGCCGCCCGCTACGGCGCCCAACTGACGCACTAGAGAGAAGGAGCAATCATGGCTTTGTTTGCCGTCCTGGCCACGCAGGCCCCGGCCCCGGGGGAGGCGAAGGAGTTCCGCGAACGGCTCAGCGAGGGCTTCGCCTACACGCGAGCCCTGGTGGAGAAGGGCATCATCCGGCACAGCTGGATCCGGGTCGGTGCGTCCGGCGGGCTCAACATCTACGACGTGGCCTCGCACGAGGAGCTGCTGAGTGTGCTGTACGACAATCCGGTCAGCCCGCACCTGAAGTTCGAGGTGATCCCGCTGGCCACGCCCGGCGCCTTCGACAAGCTGGCGATCTGGAACAAGCCGGCCGAGCAGTCATGAGCGGGCTGCTGGACCGCCTGCTGCGCGCCGGCACCGCGTCGGATGCCGAGATCTCCTTGCTGGTCAAGGAATTGGGCGTGGACGCGGTGCTCACCGCGCTGATCGACGAGGTGCTGTTCCGCGCCTCGGTGCCGGCCAACCCGGATCCGGTGGACATCGCCCTGGACGTCACACACGAGAACGAGACCCGTCGCGTCGTATTCCGTTGCGTCGGTAGCGAACCCATCACCCGGCTGAGCACCGACGCACCGGGGGAGATCTGCCGCGAACTGGGCATGTCGCTGACCCACCTGGTCCGCCGCGTCTACGGCAGGCCGGACCAGCGTCGCACCGGCGACTTCAGCGATGTCTTCCTGCCCAGCCGCCCCGACGATCTGTCCCGGCTACCCGGCTTGGTCGTCTCGACCAGCCTCGCCTCCGGCGCGCTGATGACCGGGCTGACCATCCCGCGCCACGAACTGGGCGCGCTGTGCTCGGCATCCGGTTCGGACAAGTGGGCCAGCTTCCATTGGTACACAGGGCATTACGAACGCGAGTTCGCCCCGTATCGCGACGAGCCGTTGCGCATCCTGGAGATCGGCATCGGCGGTTTCGACGGCGACCTCGGCGGCGGTTCGCTGCGGATGTGGAAGCGATACTTCCACCGCGGCCAGGTGTTCGGCCTCGACCTGTTCGACAAGTCGGCGTTGAACCAGCCGCGGCAGACCGCGCTGGTCTGCGACCAGAGCGACCCGGCGGCGCTGACCGCGCTGGCCGCGGAGTACGGGCCGTTCGACATCGTCATCGATGACGGCAGTCACGAGAACGCGCACGTGCGAACGTCATTCGACGCGCTGTTCCCGCATGTGCGCCCCGGCGGGCTCTACGTCATCGAGGACATGCAGACCGCTTACATCCCGCGCATGGGCGGCACCGAGGGTCCGTCGGCGGGCCCCGACACCTCGATCGGCCTGATCAAGCGTCTGGTCGATGACCTGCACCATCACGAGCACACCCCCGGCGGCGTCCCGACCATGACCCAGCGCGACGTCGTGGGTGTGCGGGCCTACCGCAATATCGCCTTCGTCGAGAAGGGCACCAACGGCGAGGTCGGCATCCCGCCGTGGATGGACGACGCGGCGTGGGCGGCGCTGGGCGCTCACCCACCCACCGACTGAATCGGAGAGACCGCAGTGAACACAACCGTCCGAACCGGACCCATGCCCGACCAGTCGGTGGCCGAGCTGCTGGCCGACGTCCGCGGCTACGCGGAGCCCAACCCGCCCGCCCTGAGCCTGCCGCCGCAGATGTTCACCTCGCCGCAGGTGTACGAGCTGGAGCGGACACAGATCTTCCATCGCTCGTGGATCATGGTGGCGCACACCGATCAGCTGGCCGCGCCCGGCGATTACGTGGCGCTGTCCATCGCCGGCGAGCCGGTGGCGATCACCCGCGGCGCGGACGGGCAGCTGCACGGAATATCGCCGGTGTGCCGGCACCGGGCGATGCCGCTGGTCGAGCCGGGCGAGGGCACGGTGAAGGATTTCACCTGCTCCTATCACCTGTGGCGCTACAACCTGGACGGCACGCTGCGCGCGGCCACCTACATGCGCGACAACCCCGACTTCGACCCGGCCAACTGCCGCCTGCCTGGTTTCGCGGTGCGCGAGTGGCACGGCCTGGTGTTCGTCAACCTCGACGCGGAGGCCCGTTCGTTCGAGCCGGATCTGGCCATCGTCGAGACCGAGATGACCAACTACCGGCTCGACGACATGGTCCAGGTGAGCCACTGGACCGAGGAGTGGGGCTGCAACTGGAAGGTCGCGGTCGAGAACGGGTACGAGAACTACCACGCCATCGGCCTGCACCCGGAAACCGTGCGCCCGTTGATGACCGGCGGCATCGACATGACCGTGCACCTGGATTCGCCGTGGGTGGCCCGGCTGCTCAGCGCGGCGGGCACCCCGTTCGAGGCGCCGATCCTGCCGCTCACCGAGGCCGAGCGGTCGGTCATGTACAGCTACCGGATGTTCCCGTGCGGCGCGGTGGCGACCTTCGGCGAATCCATCGCCTGGATCAGCATCATCCCGCTGTCGCTGGATCGCACCCAGGTCCGCGGCGGCACCCTGGTGCCGCGCCAAGCGCTGGAGCACGTCTCGCTCGAGGTGATGCGCAAGGAGATCGAGTCGATCACCAGCGTCATCAACGCCGAGGACCAGGCGGGCATGGAGGCGGTGCAGCGCACCCTCGATTCCCGCTTCATCGAGCGCGGCCATCTGAGTCCCAAGGAACCCGGCGTGCTCGCGTTCTACCGCCAGCTCGCGCTCGCACTCACCCAGGAGGCCTGACCCATGGGCGGTCCGCACATTTCCCCGAAACTGCGCGCGATGATGGACGATTACGCGCACGCCCGGGTGCAGGAGCCGGTCCGGTTCCACGAGCCGACCGGCCGCTGGGAGGTGTTGCGCTACACCGACGGGCTGCGGGTGATCTCCGACTTCGAGGTCTTCTCCAACGACCTCAGCGAGTTCATTCCGGACCACGAGGAGCTGCGCAACTTCAGCAAGGGCAACTTCCAGGCGATGGACGAGCCGCGGCACAAGGAGTTGCGCGGGCTGGTCACGCAAGGGTTCACGCCGAAGTTCGTGCAGAGCCTGGTGCCCAGGGTGGAGCAGGTCGCGGCCGAGCTGCTCGACGCGACGCTGGAACGCGGCCAGGACCGGGTCGACATCGTGTCCGACCTGGCCGCCCCGCTGCCGGTGATCGTGATCGCCGAGGTGATGGGCCTGCCGGTGGCCGACCGGCACCTATTCCGCAAGTGGGCCGACGCGCTGCTGGTGGACAACGGCGTGGACGCGCTGTTCAGCGAGGAGGGGGTGGCCGCGATGGCGCCGTCCATCCGGGAGATGAACCAGTACCTGCTCAGCCACGTCGACAGCTACCGCCGCTCGGACAAGGACGGGCTGATCCGCGACCTGCTGGACGCGGAGCTGAACGGCCGCAAGCTGGACGACTTCGAGATCCTCGGGTTCCTCGCGCTGCTGCTCATCGCCGGGCACCTCACCACAAGCACCGTGCTCACCAACGCGTTGCTGTGTTTGGACGAAAACCCCGGCCTGGTCAAGCAATTGCGCGCCGAGCCCGCGTTGCTGGGGCCGGCGATCGAGGAGGTCATGCGCTACCGATCACCGCTGGTGTGGATCGATCGGCGCGCGCTCGCCGACGTCGAGCTGGGTGGCCGGCAGATCCCGAAGGGCTCGCTGGTCAGCGCCTCGCTGGTGTCGACCATGCGGGACGAGGCCGAGTTCGCCGATCCGGACGTGTTCGACATCCACCGCAAGCAGGCGCGGCATCTGGCCTTCGGCAAGGGCATTCACTTCTGTCTCGGCGCGCCGCTGGCCCGGCAGGAGGTGCGAATCGCGTTGACCGCCATGTTCTCTCGGTTCGAGGACTTCCGGGTGGCCGAGGACGAGGAGATCGTGTTCCACGATCCCAAGGACTTCAACGGCACGAAGAAGCTGCCGATGGATTTGGTCCGCCGATGACGGGGATGCTCGATCGCACCGTTATCACCCCGGCGGACCCGCGCTACGCCGAGGTGACGACTGCCGCGAACGGCCGCTTCCGCTGCACGCCGCGCATCGTGCACGTGCCAGCGACACCGCAGGACGTGCTGGCGGCGGTGCAATCGGCGGCCGATACCGGCGCGCGCTTGGCTATCCGCAGCGGCGGTCACTGCCTGGAAGACTTTGTCGACTCGGCGGAAACCGAAGTGCTGCTGGATCTTTCGCGGCTGAACCGGGTGGACTACGACCCAGGGATGCGGGCGTTCGTGATCGAGCCGGGCGCGCTGCTCGGCGAGGTCTACCGCAGTTTGCTCAAGGGCTGGGGCGTCGCGATCCCGGCCGGGCTGGAGTACACGGTCGGCGCGGGCGGTCACATCCTCGGCGGCGGCTACGGTCCGTTGACCCGCATGCACGGATGCGTCGTCGATCATCTGTACGCAGTCGAGGTGGTCACCGTGGACGCGTCCGGAACGGCGCGGCTCGTCGTCGCCACCCGCGACCCGGGCGACCCGCACCACGAGCTGTGGTGGGCGCATACCGGTTGCGGCGGTGGGAATTTCGGTGTGGTGACCAAGTACTGGATGCGCGCGCCGGACGCCACGGGTGACGATCCGGCGGGCCTGCTTCCGCAACCGCCCGCCGAGGTGCTGGACGGCCTGACCACCTGGTCCTGGCCGGACCTGACCCCGGAGTCCTTCCGCCGGCTGCTGGCCAATCACGGCGGTTGGCACGAGCGGCACAGCGCGCCGGGCATGGCGGAGAACGCGCTGTTCTCCATTCTCACCGTGCTGCGCGCGCAGACGAACACCATCGCCCTGCTCACCCAGGTGGACGCGACCGTCGACGGTGCCGAGGGGATGCTGTCGGACTATCTCGACGCGCTCAATGACGGTGTGGGCGTGCCGTATCACCATGACGTGCAGCGTCGGCCGTGGTTGCGGTCGATGCTGTGGCCGCGGATGCGCGGCGACGTCTACGGCCAGCGGGCCAAATGCAAGGCGGCCTACCTGCGTCGGCGCTACACCGACGAGCAGATCGACGTCATCTACCGCTACCTGACCGACGACACGTACGACAACCCGTCCGCGGGCGTCATCCTCGCCGCGTACGGCGGACAGGCTTCCGCGGTCGCGCCCGCGGCAACCGCTACCGCGCAACGTGATTCGGTGCTGAAGGCGTTCTACCTGAACAACTGGACCGACCCGAACGGCGAAGACCGGCACATCGCCTGGATCCGGGCGTTCTACCGAGACCTGTACGCGGACACCGGCGGCGTACCGGATCTGAACGGTCAGTCGGACGGGTCCTACATCAACTACCCGGACACCGACCTGGCCGATCCGCGCTGGAACACATCGGAATCTGCTTGGCACGACCTGTATTACAAGGACAACTACCCACGCCTGCAACGGGTCAAGGCCGCCTACGATCCCACCGGCTTCTTCACCCACGCGCTCGGCATCACGGCGTGAGATCGGGCCCGGTCGCTCCGCACGGAGCGACCGGGCTTCTTCGGTCAGCCGTAGAAACTCGCCGCGTCCAGGTCGGCCAGCGGGATCCAGTCCGGGTCGGCCTCCTCGGCCACCGTCGTGCTGTCCATGCGCAATTCGACGGCCAGCCGTGGTCGTTCGTCCACCCGCATCGAGAGCGCGTACAGCCCGGCCAAGATGTGCACGCACGGCCGCTTGCGGGTACGGCAGTCGCAGGTTGCGACCTGCTCGGCCTGCGGAACCGCGAAAGTGATTCCCGCGGCGGCGAATTCGGCCTCCAGGCTGTCCGGCAGGTCGCCGGTGGCGAGGCCGGGATTGGCCGCCAGTGATTTGGCGATCAGCCGTTCGGCGTCCCGCTTGGTCTCCTCGGGCCAGCGCGGCAGCTCGATCCGGACGGTGGACTCGGTGCCCGACACCACGACCTTCGCGGTGACCACACCGACCTCGGTGGTGAGGGCGGCGCCGTGGTTGCGGGCGATGCTGCGCGCCTTGGGCAGCAACGGATTCGGGACCGCGGCGGTGGTGGACTCGACGATGCGGGTCCAGGCGCGTCCCCAGGGGGTGGCGCCGAATTCGGCGGGCATCACGAGATCGCTCCCAGGTCGAGTTCGAGGACGGCGTGCAGCTCGTCGTCGGACAGTTTGGCCAGCGCGGCCTCGGTGTCGCCGCCGACGACGACGTCGGCCATGCCGCGCTTGGCGTCGTGCATCTGCGCGATGTGGTCCTCGATCGTGCCGCCGGAGACCAGCGTGTACACGTTGAGCGTGCGCTGCTGGCCGATGCGGTGGGCGCGGTCGGTGGCCTGTTCCTCGACGGCCGGGTTCCACCAGCGGTCGTAGTGCATCACGTGCGCGGCCCTGGTCAGGTTGAGCCCGAACCCGGCCGCGCGCAGGCTGAGCAGCAGCACCGGCGGCGAGTCGTCGTCCTCCTGGAAGGCCCGGACCATTTCGTCGCGCTTGTCGCCGGAGAGCCCGCCATGCAGAAACGGCACCGGGCCGGTGCCCAGCGTCTTGCCCAGCGACGTCGAGAGCAGTTCGCCCATGATGCGGTACTGGGTGAACACCAGGGCGCGGTCGCCGTCGTCGACGATCTCGGACAACATCTCGGTGGCCCGGTCGAACTTGCCCGATCGGCCCGGACCCGCAGGCCCGTCCTCGAGGTAGTGCGCCGGGTGGTTGCAGATCTGTTTGAGCGCGGTCAGCAGCGCGAGCACTCGGCCGCTGCGGCCGATGCCGCTGCCCAGTCCCTGGTCGAACGCCCGGTCGGTGGCCTCGCGATACAACCGCACCTGCTCGTCGGTGAGCGTGCAGATCATCGAGGTGTACTGCTTGGGCGGCAGTTCGGCCGCGACCAGATCCTTGGTGCGGCGCAACATGTGTGGGCGCACCAGGGTATTGAGCGCGGCGGCGGCCGAGGCGGAGCGGCGCTGTTCGATCGGCGCGACGAACCGCTGCCGGAACCGGCCGCGGGTGCCGAGCAGTCCCGGGTTGGTCACGTGGAAGATCGACCACAGCTCGTCGAGCCGGTTCTCCACCGGGGTGCCGGTCATGGCGATCCGCACGGTCGCGGTGAGCCGTGCCGCGGCCCGGCTGGCCTGCGCGTCCGGGTTCTTGATCTGCTGTGCCTCGTCCAGCACGACGATGTCCCAGGTGTTGTCCAGCAGTCGCTTGTCGCTGCGCAGCACCGGGTAGCTGGTGATCACCACGGTGCCCGGTTCCCACTGTTCGGGCAGGTCGCGGTTGCTGCCGTGGTAGCGCAGCACCGGGGTGACCGGGGAGAAGCGGGCGAGTTCGCGCCGCCAGTTGCCGATCAGCGAGGTCGGGCAGACCACCAGGTGCGGGCGCTCGGAGCGGCGGATGGCCAGCAGGCAGATGGCCTGAAGCGTCTTGCCGAGGCCCATCTCGTCGGCCAGCACGCCGCCGGTGCCGATTTCGGGGCGGGAGTTGAGCCAGGCCACGCCGTGCACCTGGTACGGGCGCAGTTGAGCGTCCACCGCGGTGTCGGCCAGGGTCGCCGTAGTGCTTGCCGCCCTGCGGAATTGGGTCAGCAACGCAGCCGGCGCGGCCACCGCCGCGCCCTCCTGATTGGTCACGGCGTGCGCGGCGACCGGCATCCGGGCGGCCAGGTCGTCGAAGGCGGCGTCCTTGTTGTCGCCGTCCAGCAGCCGGGCGGCAGCCTGCCAGCTCTTGACCGACTTGCCGACCTTCGCCCGCCGGTCCAGCGCGATCAGCGCGGGCACCGCCTCGTTCAGATCGATGAGCCGCACGTCCCGGTCGGCGGCGACGACCGTGCCGCCCTCGGGCGCGGCCAGCGAACAGGTCGCGACCCGTCCGGTCGGCAGGCCGTGTTCGCGCACGGCCTCGTCCAGTTCGGCGGGCCCCCACAAGGCGAAGGCGTTCTCGGCGGGGACGAATGTGGCCTGCAGGCGGGGAACTTGCGTTCGTCCAGACAGTCGGACCAACTCCTTGATTTCCTGCGGTCGCAAGCCGACCTTGCGTGAGGCAACGGGTGCTCGCCGCATTATTGTGTAGCGGTGATATTGTGTGCTGGAAATATTGTGCAGCGTGAAAGTTGTGCGACGCAAGGATACTTCAACGGATCGGGCCGTGTCACATGACTATGGGTCAGCAGGAGAAACCTCAGGTCAACGCGTTGATCGAGCTACTGCCGGACTGGATTCAGCAGTTGATCCGGATCAACAGCCTGGTCGCGACCCAGATGGGCGTGATCATGACCGACTTCCACTGCCTGCACGCCCTCCAGCAGGGCGGGCCGACCACGCCGGGCGCGCTGGCCGCCCGGGTCGGCCTCACCGCGGGTTCGGCCACCCGGATGGTCGATCGGCTGGAGGCGGCCGGCTGCGTCACCCGTGCACACGACCCCAAGGACCGGCGCAAGGTCGTGGTCGTGCCGACTCCCGAAGGGCTCGAGCGCGTCAGCTCCTACTACGCGGGACTGACCGCCCGGACCCACCTCGACCTGGCCGACTTCACCGACGCGGAGTTGCAGGTGCTGCACCGGTTCGTCGAGCGCAGCCTGGCCAGTGCCGTCGCGGAGGCCGACCGGTTGAACGCGGGTTAGTGACGGTTCGCGCGCTCAGTGCTGGGTGAACGTCCACGCTCCCGACCCGGTCCGGTAGGTCGCGAACTTGTCGTTCCGATCGATCAATCGCGCCTCCTCGGCGGCTTTGATTTCCGCGTTCTCCCGCAGCAGCGGCACCACCACGGTGGCGGTACTGTTCACCGGCACAACGACTTCCAGCGTCACCGCGGTGCCGTCGCGCTGCCAGCGGCTGACGATCTCCCCGCGCACGGTCCGGAGGGTCGCGGCCACCGAGGTGAGCGCGCCGACGACGGCGGGGGCGATGAGGATCTTGTCGAAGGCGACCGCATCGAGGTCCGGTCGGATGCCGCCGAGACCACCGGTGAACCAGGTGGTCAAGCCGCCGAGGATATTCAGGTCCGCCACGCCCTCGCGGCCGTTCCATTCCCAGCTTTCCGGCAGCGCGGTGGCGCCGTGCTCGAGCCAGTATCCGTAACTGGGATAACTGGTTTCGACCGCGACGTCGTAGAGCACGTCGTGCCGGCCTGCCTTGGTGAGCACGCGGACGATCGCGACCAGCCCGATCATCCCGGCGTTCAAGTGGTTTCCGGATTCCCGGATCTGCGCGACCAACGCCGCGAGCACCGATTCCCGCAAATGCGTTGGGGGAGCGCCGATATAGAGGGCGATCGCGGTGGCCGTCAGGGTCCCCGGCGCGTACATGGCGGTAGCGGGGTCGAAGAACTTCTCGTGGTACCGCGTGGCGATCGCCTCGGCTTTGCGCCGGTACTCGAGCGACTCGTCGGCGTGGCCCAAGGCCTGCGCGATGCCGGCCATGGCGGTGGCGATCCGCCAATATCCCCATGCCACAGTCATTTCGGGCGGGGCGAAGTGGGCGTTGTCCGGGTCGAACGGGCGTTGCCAGTGCTGGCCCGGGTACATCCAGTCGCCGAAGTAGCCCTCCGCGAACTCGCCCGCCGGGTACATCCCGTCTTGTTCGCGCGATCGCAGCAGCTCGACGTACTGCCGCATCGCCGGGTAGTGGCGGCGCAGGGACGCGGTGTCACCGTAGCGGCGGTAGTTCTCGAAGGCCTGCACGATCGGCGCGCCGGTCCAGTTGATATCGCCGATGTACCAGAAATCGGTGGGATCGGGGACGATGCCGGGCAGCGCGCCGTCCGGGCGTTGCGCGTCGAAGACGTCGCGCAGCATCGCCTGGTTGTAGGCGGCGAAGTCGTAGCGGTGGACGCCGCTGAGCGCGACCCCGCGGTCGGCCTGCCAGCCTGCCTTCTCCCGGTTGGGATCGGTGGGCATGGTCGGCGCGATCATGGCGCTGCGCATGCTGCGATCGGCGATGCGGTCGATGTCGTTGAGAAGCTGTTCGGAGCAGTCGAATTCGGCGGTGGTCTCGGTCGCGGCGCGCACCGCGATCCCGGTCACGCTGGACAAGAGCGGCCGGGTCGGCAGGCCGCGCACTTCGAGGTACCGGAATCCGTGATAGGTGAAGCGCGGATGCCACGCCTCCACGCCGTCGCCTGCCGACGTGTAGTGGTCGGCGACAACGACATTCGGCACCCATCCGACCATGCCGCTCTGGCTGACCCGGCCGTTGTCGAGGTACCAGCCCGGGAAGAGAGCGATCCGCGTCCCGGCGGGTGCTTCCACATCGATCTGCGGCCAGCCGACGAAGGATGTGCCGAAATCGAAGACGTAGACGCCCGGCTCGGGTTCGGTCAGCTCGACCGCGGCCAGCCGTTCCGCCTCGATGACCGCGGGTTCGTATTGCGCGCTGAGCGTTTCGGGAAGGTCGGCGGCGACGGCGGCGGATCGCCATGCGGAGTGGTCACCCTCGGGTTCGTCCCAGCCGGTTTGCCAACGGCGGGCGTCGTAGTCCTCGCCGCCGTAGTAGCCCGAGAAGTCGAGGGGCCCGTCGTCGACCTGCCAACTGGAGTCGCTGGATACCTGCTGGACCGTCCCGTCCGCGTAGCGAATCTCCAACTGCGCGATGACTTTCGGCTCGCCGGTCAGCCGGACCGTGTCGCCGCTGCCGCCGAGGCCGCTCTTCCAGGTCACCGACTCCCAGTAGCGGCCGTCGCGTTCGGGCACGTTGAAGAAGCCGTTGCCGACCAGCAGGCCCACCACGTTGTCGCCGGTCCGCAGGTGTTCGGTGACGTCATAGGTCTTGTACAGCGCCCTTTTTCGATAATCGGTGATGCTCGGCAGCAGGACGTCCGCGCCGACTTTGCGACCGTTGAGCCGCGCCTCGTACAGGCCGAGTCCCGAGACATAAAGGCGCGCTTGCTCGATCGGGCGCTCCGGTGCGGCGATGAAGCGCTTGGCGAAGATCGGCAGCGGCCCGTCCGGCCGGGTCGGCACCGAGTCGGTGATCCATTCCGCCGTCCAATCGCTCGGTTCGAGCAGGCCGAGCTCCCAGTGTGCGATCGGACTCCAAGCCGACCCGCGGTCATTGCCGGTCCATACCCGGACCTGCCAGAACACCTGGTCGCGCGCGGACAGCGGCCGACCGCCGTAGCCGATATCCACCTGTCGATCCGAGGCTGTCCGGCCCGAATCCCACAGGTCCGGCCGGTCCAGCTCGAGGTTGTGCGGAGTCGAGGCGGCTCGGATCTGGTACGCCGTTTGCGTGACGGAGCGCTCGGCCGACACCAGTCGCCAACCCAGCGCGGGTGTGCGGTCATCGATCCCGCGCGGGTCGACCAGATAGTTCGTCGTCAGGCCGACGACCTCGACTTCGGCGGAACCGCTGGGTGGCATGGATTCTCCCCAATTCGAACGCTCTCTGAGCGGGCCGGAAAAGTAATTCATCAGTGCCGATGCTAGTGCGCGGAATTGTTTCGCGCAGCCGGGTTCGAGCAGGATTCGAGCGTTCTTCGCGCGGGTGTGGATACAGTTCGGCACATGGTCGAATGTCGAGTCTGTGGCGATGTGGTTATCGAGTTCATCGACTTCGGGCGGCAGCCGTTGTCGGATGCCTTCCGGGCCCCGGAGCAGGGCGATGAGGAGTTCTTCTACCGGCTCGCGGTCGGTCGATGTGCGTCGTGCGCCATGGTGCAATTGCTGGAGGAAGTGCCAAGGGCGAAAATGTTCCACACCGATTATCCGTATTTCTCCTCGGGTTCATCGGTAATGCGTGAGCATTTCGAGAACACCGCGAACACATTCCTGGAAAAGGAACTGACCGGAACCGATCCGTTCATTGTGGAACTCGGCAGCAACGACGGAATCATGCTCCGCACGATCGCGAAAGCCGGAGTCCGGCATCTCGGGGTCGAGCCCTCGGCCGGGGTCGCGGACCACGCGCGCACCCAGGGCGTCAACGTGCTCACCGAGTTCTTCGAGGCGGCCACCGCGACCGCGGTGCGCGCCGAATACGGCCCGGCCGACGTCGTTTTCGCGGCCAACACGTTCTGCCACATCCCGTACGTCGACTCGATCTTCGCGGGACTGGACGCGCTGCTCACTCCGGGCGGGGTGTTCGTGTTCGAGGACCCGTACCTGGGCGAGATCGTCGAACGCACCTCGTTCGACCAGATCTACGACGAACACTTCTACTTCTTCAGCGCCACCTCCGTGCGCGCGATGGCCCAGCGGTTCGGCTTCGAGCTGGTGGACGTCGAACGGTTGCCGGTGCACGGCGGCGAGGTCCGCTACACCCTGGCTCGCGTGGGTGCCCGGGTGCCGACCCAGGCCGTGGCCGATCTGCTGGCCGAGGAGTCGGCGCGGCGCTTGCACGACCCGGCCACCCTCGCCGATTTCGCCACCGCGGTCGGGGTGATCCGCACCGAGCTGATCGCGTTGCTGCACGAGCTGAAGGCCGCGGGCGCGAGTGTCGTCGGGTACGGCGCCACGGCCAAGAGCGCCACGGTCACCAATTACTGCGGCATCACCCCGGACCTGGTGAGCTATGTCTGCGACACTACTCCGGCCAAGCAGCACAAGGTGACTCCCGGCGCGCACCTGCCGGTGCGGCCGGCCGAGGTGTTCGCGGAGTCCTACCCGGACTACGCGCTGCTGTTCGCGTGGAATCACGCGCAGGAGATCATGGCCAAGGAGACCGGGTTCAGCGCGGCCGGGGGCAAGTGGATTCTCTACACGCCGAGCGTCCGCGTGGTCGGCTGACGGTTCCGTTCGACGGGCGGCTCGCTAGCGGGCCGCCCACATGTCCCGCAGCGAATCCCGCAGGGGCCGTTGGGGTTTCCAGTCGAGCACCGCGGCGGCCTTTCGGATGTCGGCCTGCAACCACGACCCGCCGTAGCTCTGTACCGCGGTGGAGGTGTCTTCCACCACCGACAGCGGGAAACCGGCCTCGCGAACGAAGGTCTCGACGAATTCGCGCATCGGCACCGCCCGGCCGCTGCCGATGTTGACCACCCCGGTCTCGCCCGGTCGCCGCGCGGCGGCCACCGCCGCGTGTGCCAGGTCGCGCACATCCAGCCAATCCCGGTGCGCCTCGGCGATCGGCAGCCGCACCGTGCCCGCGGCGAGCAGCGCTACCAGCTTGCCCGGCAGACTCGCCGGCGACGGGTGCGGCCCGCACACGTTCACCGCGCGCAGCACGATGCCGTCCACCGCGCCGGTTCGCGCCGCGTCCAGAACCGCCTTTGATCCGGCGAGTTTCGTTCGGGCATAAGCGGATTCGGGTGCACACGGCATCGCTTCATCGACCGGCGTGCCGAAGGCGGCCGGCGAGTACTCGTGCATCGTGCCGATGTGCACCACCCGTACCGGCCGATGCTGCGCCCGCACCGCGTGCAGCACTTGTTCGACCAGGGAAACGTTGGCCTGCACCAGTTCCGGCTCGGTGCGGTCCCATCCGTCGGTCGCGTTCGCGGCGTCGGTCGCGTTGATCACCAGGTCGGCCGACTCCGCCCGCAACAGCTCCGCCGTGGCCGCCGCGGGCGCGGTGGCCAGGTCGAGCGCGGCGAACCGGTCGCAACGCAATCCCGCGGTGCGGCTGCGAGCCACCGCGACCACGCGGGTGCCGTGCTCGGCCAGCGCCGTGCACAGGTGCCTGCCCACCCAGCCCGTGCCGCCCAGGACAACGGCTGTCTTGATCTCGTTGTGCGCCAACAGCTTTCTCCTCCCGATGGTTTCAGGCTAGAGGCGATGTCAAGCGTTCGATACCGCGATCACGTTCCAGTGCAAGCTCCAGTCAGGTTCGAGTCGGCGTTGGTAGACCGGACAGGGAATCGACCCGACTGCAGAGGACTGATCCTTGGCTACCTTGGTGTGGGACTATCTCTCGGAATACGACCGCGAGCGCGACGACATTCTCGCCGCCGTGGACAAGGTCTTCCGGTCCGGCCAGCTCGTGTTCGGCGAGAGCACCCGCTCGTTCGAGCACGAATTCGCCGCGTACCACGGACTTCGACACGCGGTGGGCGTGGACAACGGCACCAACGCGATCAAACTCGGCCTCCAGGCGCTCGGCGTCGGCCCCGGCGACGAGGTGATCACGGTGTCCAACACCGCCGCGCCGACCGTCGTGGCGATCGACGCCCTCGGAGCGATCCCGGTGTTCGTGGACATCCGCGCCGAGGACTACCTGATGGACACCACGCAGGTGGCCGCGGCGATCACCGATCGCACCAAATGCATTGTGCCGGTGCACCTGTACGGGCAGTGCGTGGAAATGGAACCGCTGCACCGGCTGGCGGCCGAGCACGGCCTGCAGATCCTGGAGGACTGCGCGCAGTCGCACGGCGCCCGGCAGCGCGGGCGCATCGCGGGCACCATGAGCGACGCCGCCGCGTTCTCCTTCTATCCCACCAAGGTGCTCGGCGCCTACGGCGACGGCGGCGCCGTCGTCACCGCGACCGAGCAGATCGACCAGCGGTTGCGCCGGCTGCGGTACTACGGCATGGCCGAGCGGTACTACGTGGTCGAGACGCCGGGCCACAACAGCCGCCTCGACGAGGTGCACGCGGAGATCCTGCGCCGCAAGCTCGGCCGGCTCGACCAGTACATCGCGGACCGCCGCGCGGTCGCCGCCCGCTACGCCGAGGGCCTGGCCGACACCGACCTCGGTCTGCCCGTGCTGGCCGACGGCAACGACCACGTGTACTACCTGTACGTGGTTCGTCACCCGCGCCGCGACGAGATTCTGGAAGCCTTGCGGGACTACGATATTCAGCTGAACGTCAGTTACCGCTGGCCGGTGCACACCATGTCCGGCTTCGCGAAACTGGGCTACGCCAAGGGTTCGCTGCCGGTCACCGAGGCGCTGGCGGACGAGATCTTCTCGCTGCCGATGTACCCGTCGCTGCCATTGGACGTGCAGGACAAGGTGATTCGCGCACTGCGCGAGATCCTCGCCCGCTTCTGAGCGAGCGGCCCGGTACCACGCCCACTGCGGGCGTGGTGCCGGGACGGCATCAGGCCGGAATCGGAACGGCGGCAGGGGTACTCCGCCGGATGAACAGACTCGTGACGGCCACCCCGATGGCGAGGACCGTCGCCGTCATGAACCCAGGAGCCATGCTCGCGGTGAGCACATAGTGATCGGCCTGGTCAGCGGGCACATCGGCGGGCACCGTGATCCCCTTGGCGGCGCTGGTGAGCACCGTCACGAGAATGGCCAGCACCAGCGGCCCACCCAGTTGCAGCATGGTGTTGTAGGTGCTCGACGCGGACCCGTAGTTGTCCGACTCGACGCCCGCGCCCGCCATCTCGGTGGCCGGGATGAGGGTGGCCGCCATGCCGACGCCGGTCAGCGCCAGCGGGCCGAAAATCGTGCCCCAGTAACCGCTGTCGAGCGAGAGCGTGGTCAGCCACAGGTTGCCCGCGATGAGCAGCAGCGCGCCGAGGAAGGTCATCCATCGCTCGCCGATCTTCTGCATCAGCCCGATCACCAGGGTGGAGCTGATCACCAGGGCGAAACCCGTGGTCAGGAAGGCGAACCCGGTCAGCAGCGCGCTGAAGCCAAGCGGCCCTTGCAGATACATGGTCAGGAAGAACGCCTGGCCGATCATCGTGCCAGTCACCAGCACGGCCGAGATATAGGCGGTGACCCGGTTTCGGTCGCGGAACAGCGACAGCGGCATGATCGGTTGCGCCGCTTGCCGTTCCACCATGGTGAAGGCGACGAACAAGCCCGCGCCCAGCAGGATCGGCAGCCACACCGACACGGTCGACCAGCCCGACTCGCCCGCATGTGAGAGCCCGTAGACCAGCAGCGCCACCCCGAGCGCCGAGGTCAGCGCGCCCGCGATGTCGAACTTGCCACGGATCCGGGCCTGCTCCCGGATGTAGAGCGGCGCGAGGACGAACACCGCGATGCCGACCGGCACGTTGACGAACATGACCCAGCGCCAAGACAATCCGGTGGACAGCACCCCGCCGAGGAGCAGCCCGACGACCGCGCCGGAGCTGGACGCGGCCGCGGAGGTGGCGATCGCCTTGGTGCGCTCGGGCCCCGCGGGGAACAGGCTCAAGATCAGCGCCAGGCAGTTCGGCATGACCAAGGCCGCACCGACGCCCTGGAGTCCGCGGCAGGCCAGGAACCACCAGCCGGTCAACGCGAATCCGCCGACCAGCGAGGCCACGGTGAACAGCACGATGCCGCCCAGGAAGATTCGGCGCCGGCCGAAGGTGTCGCCGAGCCGGCCGCCCAGCAGCATCAGGCCGCCCAGCGCCAGGCCGTAGGCGTTGACCACCCAGGCGAGTCCGTTTTCGCTGTACCCCAGGTCCCGCCCGATCGAGGGCAGCGCCACCGTCACGATCATCAGGTCGATGGTGAGCATGAGCTGCACCACGACGATGATCGCCAGCGCGGTGCCCGTGCGCCCGGTCGGTTGTGCTGCGCCGGGCTCCTTCCCGAGGGTCACCGGAGTAGCATCTAACGACATTATTTCCCCATTCCTTCTGCGCGGAGAGCGACCTTGCAGAGAGTACGAGGTTTTTCCGGGGGTCGCACATAGGAAATCGAATTGACAATTCCGGAAAAATGTATCTGGAAATCAGATGAAGTATGCGATTCCGTCGATTATATGACATTTAAGTACCTGGTAGGAGGCGTTTTTGTTTGATTATGTTTCCGACCGTTTCGGTTCGCCGTTCGGGGGTGCTCAGTGTGCGGCGGTCGGATAATCCTGCACCGCAGTCGGGCGCGGCCTGTTCGCCATTGAGGCCAGTGCATCGACGATATCTCCGAGCGTCCCTCTATGTGCATTCCACCGGATCTGGAGGCTGCCGCGTTAGCGTCCGAGCAGACCGAAAGCGGACGCTCGGGAAGTGAGGTCGGAGTGGACAGTGGGCTACGGCGGCGGTTGCAGCTCGTGCGCGGGTTGCAATGGGTACGGGCCGCGGAAGGGGACCCGCTGGCGACGCTGTTGCGCGGTTACCCAGGCGGCGCATTGCCGATGAGCGCGGGGCCGATCTCGCGCAGCGCGACCGGAACGGTGCTGGTCGACGGTGCGCAGGCGGCCGAATTGCTCACGGCAGGCAATGGATTCGCCGACTGGCGTCCGACCGGGACCCGGGTGATGGCGGTCGCCGCCGAGGACATCGAACCCGCCGATCCGGCGGATGTCGCCGCGCTGGCCGCCGCGTCGCCGCCACCGGTGACCGAGGTGCCCGACGACCTGACCGACTTGGTGCCTACCGCAGAGCTGTTGTGCGCCAAGGCCTTCGCGGACCTGCTCGGTGCCGAACCGGACAGCCTGCTCGCCGCGACTCCGGTGCTGGACAACCTTCTCTGCCCGCAGGAGACGGCCGTCACCGAGCGCATGCTCGCCGCCGTCGACGACCTGCGCGCTGCGCTGTGCGCCCGCACTCCTGCGTTCTTCCTCGCGGTGGTCGCCCCGCGGCTCGCCGCTGACCTGGTCACGCGCACGGCAGCCACGTTGCTCGCCGACGGTCAATGGCCGGACGTCGAGGGCGCGGTCGAGCGCACCCGCGCGGTGTATTCGCCTGTGCGACTGCATCTTACGACCGCCCGCACGGACCTGACCATTGCCGGGGAGGTGGTGCCCGGCGACAGCCAGGTGGCCGTGCTCACCAGCCCTGCCGCGCTGCCGCAGCTGCTGGACCTGCCATTGGTCTATGCCACCGCCGACGCGGTGCTCACCGCGATCGCCCGGCGTCATCCGCGGCTGGTGTCCTCCGGCGCCGCGCTGGACCGCCCGCTCGCACCGGCCACCCGTGGCCTCGCCCACCTGCCGGTCGCGTCCTTGCGCACCGAGCTGGTGGGTTCGTAGCCCGGCGATCCGAACGCCCCACAGAGAGTTGGTATTTCGCATGAAGGTCGTGCTGACTTGTTTCGCCGCGCCCACGCACTTCTACTCCATGGTTCCCCTGGCCTGGGCGCTGCGCGCGGCCGGGCACGAGGTCCGGGTCGTCAGCCAGGCGTCGATGGCGCCGACCATCACCGGCGCGGGGCTCACCGCGGTCACGGCGGGTCCGGTCGAGTGGTTCAGCGACGAGCACGCGCCGGATCTGCTCAACGCGATATTCCCGGGCTGCCTCAACCACGTTCGCGACTTCGACTACGCGGGCACCGATACCTGGACGCACACCGGCCTGCTCGCGCTCGAGCACCTGGCCAGTTCGGCGATGTTCGCCACCATGAACGACGACCGGATGGTGGACGACATGGTCGCGTTCGTCCGGGACTGGCGGCCCGACCTGGTCATCTCCGAGACCTTCACCTTCGCCGGGAGCATCGCCGCCCGCGTGGTCGGCGCTGCCTACGCGCGTTTCACCTGGGGTCCGGACGGTGCGCTGCGCGCCAGGCAAACACTCCTGCGGATGGCGGCGGAGCTGCCGGAGAGCCACCGCGCGGACCCGACCGCCGAGTGGCTCTCGTCGACCCTCGCCCGGCACGGGTCGTCCTTCGACGAGCGGGTGATCACCGGCCAGTTCACCGTCGACGTCACGCCGCCCGGCATGCGGCTCGATACCGGACTGCACTACGAATCCCTGCGCTACGTCCCGTACAACGGTCCGACAGTGGTGCCGGAGTGGCTGCGCACACCGCCCGAGCGTCGCCGTATCTGCTTGACCCTGGGCGTGACCGACAACGTGCACGGGCAGATCGGTCACCTCGATGCGGTGCTCGGCGAGCTGAGTCCGGTCGAACTGTTCGACGCGGTGGCCGGCTTGGACTGCGAGGTGATCGCCACCCTCGACCCGGACCGGCTGGCCGTCCCCGTGCCGGACAACGTGCGCGCGGTCGGCTTCGTCCCGCTCAACGATCTGCTGCCCACCTGCTCGGCCGTCGTCCATCACGGCGGCAGCGGCACCCGCTCCACCGCCGAGGTGCACGGGGTACCGCAGCTCATGGTGGCGGAGGGGTGGGATGTGTTGCGCGGCAATGGTATCGAAGCCGCGGGCGCGGGCCTGTGCGTCCCGGTGGAGAAGCTCACCGCGCAAGTGCTGCGCGACGGTCTGCGCGCATTGCTGGAGGATCCGTCCTTCGCCGCGGGCGCGCGCCGGTTGCGCGAGGAGATCCACACCCTGCCGACGCCTGTCGCGCTGGTGCCCAGGCTGGAAGCGCTGGTCGACGCCTATCGAGAGGAACGCTGAGATGTACGAGGGCGAGTTCGCCGACATCTACGACCGCATCCACGCCCATCGCGGCAAGGATTACGCGGGGGAGGCCCGGCTGGTCGCCGAACTCGTCCGGGCCCGCAACCCCGAGGCCGCGTCCGTGCTCGACGTCGCCTCGGGCACCGGCAGTCACCTGCGGCACCTGCGCGCGGACTTCCCGGACGCGGCCGGCCTGGAGCAGTCGCCGGAAATGATCGCGGTGGCCAAGCGGCGCATCCCCGAGATCACCATGCACCAGGGCGACATGCGCGAGTTCGATCTCGGGCGCACCTTCGACGTCATCACCTTGATGTTCAGCAGCATCGGCTACGTCGACGACTATCCCGATCTGGTGCGCGCGCTGGCCGCGCTCGGCCGCCACCTCGCTCCTGGCGGGGTGCTGGTGATCGAACCCTGGGTGTTCCCGGACTCGTTCGCCGACAACTACCTCGCCACGGATCTGGTCCGGGACGGCGAAGGCGCGGTGACCCGCTTCTCGCACTCGGTGCGGGACGGGGACGCGGTGGTGATGAGCGTGCAGTACCTGGTCGCGACGCCCGAGCACGGGATCCGCCACCTCACCGACCGGCACCGGCTGGCGCTGTTCACCCGCGAGCAGTACCTCGCGGCGTTCGCGGCGGCGGGATGCCCGGCGGAGTTCGTGCAGCCCGCCGCGTTCGGCCGGGGTCTGTTCGTCGGGGTCAAGGCTCCAGCGTGAGGCAGTCCGCGTAACGCGGAAGCAGGTCGCGTGCCGCCGCCTCGGCCAAAGTCGGGGCGGCGGTGTCGCGTTCGGACAGGATCAGCGCGCCGCGCAGGTCCAGGCCGAGTTCCGGGTCGCGCGGGTCGAGCGCGTACTCGTTCTCCGGGATATAGCCGCCGGAGAGCAGATACGTCATCACTGTGTCGTCTTCCAGCGCGAGAAAGGCGTGCGCGACCCCGATCGGCAGATACAGCCCGCGTTCGGCGCTCCCGTCCAGCTCCAGCACCTCGTGTGCGCCGAAAGTCGGCGAGCCGACGCGGACGTCCAGCACGATGTCGAGGCACCGGCCGTGCGCGCACCACACGAATTTCGCCCGGCCCGGCGGCGGCAGCGTGTAATGCACGCCGCGGAAAACGCCTCGCCGGGAACGGCTCATCGCGCCCTGCGCCACCGGGAACAGCGGGCGGCCCAGCTCGGCGGCCAGCGCCTCGGCATCCAGGGGAGTGGCGAAGCTGCCGCGGTCGTCGGCGAAGGCCGGGGCATCGAAGGCCAGTGCCCCGGCGACCGCGAGGTTGCGCACCCGCATCAGTGCGACCGGGCGGTCAGGCTGTGCAGGCAGGCCACCAGCGTGCGGGCCTGCACGTTGACATAGTGGCTGTGCCGCAACAGATCCACCAGCTGATGCACCGGCATCCAGCGGAAGTTCGGCTGCTCGTGCCTGCCGTCGCGCTCGACCTCGATCACCGCATAGGTGTTGCGCGACTGGTAGAACCGGCCGCCCTCCTCCGACAGCAGCGTGCGATAGCGGACCTGTTCGGGCCGGGCGGCCAGCACCTCGTCCACGAATCTCGGCCGGGCGGCGGGCGGCAGGTGCCGGTAGTTGTCCGGCGTGCACTGCACGGTCGGGGCGAGTTCCACCACGTCGAGGTAGCCGGGTTCGGCGCGGGCGTGCACCAGCGCGTGCAGTACGCCGTGCACGCGCGCCACCAGAAACGCCACCAGCCCAGTGCCTTTCGCCGCGATCATCGGCTGGCTCCAGCCGGACACCTCTCGGACCCGCGTCTGCACCTGCACCCCGATGACGTCGAAGAACTGCCCGCTCCGATGCGAGATCGCGCCGTCGACCCGGTGCCAGTCGGGCACTGCGGCCAGCGGCAGCTCCCGGGTGGCGACCTCGGTGCGGGTGCGTACGTCGGTGATCCAGCTGAGCACCTCGGCCATGCTGTGCAGGCTGCCCCGGTCGGCGTCGCAGGACGCCAGCAGCGCCGCATGGAACTCGTCACGCGTCACGGGCACCGTCTCGGTCAGCGCGGGCCCGGCGAAGGACAGACAGGCGAGCACGGTGCGCGCGTCCATGTTGATCAGGTCCTCGACGGCCAGCAGCCGGTGCACCTGGCCCAGCGTCAGCCAGTGGAAACCGGGCAGCACCGGCACGTCCTCGGTCACCTCGACGACCATGTTGCGGTTGCGCTTCTGCCGGAACCACGCGCCCTGTTCGGACTGCCGCACATCCGCGAGCACGCGGTGTCGCGCGGTGTCGCGGAAGACCTCGAGATAGGGGACGGCCGACCCGCCGTGCACGCGCGTGTAGTTCGACCGGGTGGCCTGCACCGTCGGCGAAAGTTGCAGTCCCAGAGCGTTACCCGGTTCGACCTTGCCCTGCATCAGCAGGTGCAGCACGCCGTCGAACTCCTTGACCAGGATGCCGAGCACGCCCACCTCGGGCTGGTTGATGATCGGCTGGCTCCAGCTCGACACCGCCGCACCGGTCAGGTGCACTTCCAGACCGCCGACGGTGAAGAACCGCCCACTGTCGTGAGTGATGTCGCCGGTGTCCGGGTCGGTGTGCCAGCCGTCCAGGTCGTCCAGCGACACTCGGCGCACCGCGATCGTCGCGCGCGCCTGGCACTGCTCGAACCACTGGCGGAACGCACCGAGATCCCCGAGCGGCCCCGCCGGATCGGAACCCGCCACGGCCGACACCGCGAACCGGCGCGGCGTGTCCGCGTCCGGCCCCACGGACAGTGGTGAGGTCTGTTCCGCGGTCGTGTGGTGCGCCACATCAAACTCCCTGCTCGGTCCGCCCGGTCAGCGGCCCGGCCCGGTGCGGGCGGGCCCCGATCCACCCTGACCCACCCGGCTAGAGGGTCGGTGCGCAAGACGCTCGAACTTCGCTGGGAGCTCAGCCCAGCAGGGCGCCGCCGGTGGCGTCGAGGACCGAGCCGGTGATCCAGCGCGCCTCGTCGGTGGCCAGGAATGCCACCACATCGGCGACGTCCATCGCCTGACCCATGCGTTTGAAGGCCGAGAGCTGCGACATCTGCTCCACCACCTCGGGGACCGCGAAGACGGGGCGGCCGTTGTCGGTGATGCCGGGGACCACGGTGTTGACGGTGATATCGCGGGGTGCCAGGTGGCGCGCGAAATGCAGCGAAAGCTGCTCGAGCGCGCCCTTGGTCATGGAGTAGGGGATCTGGGCGGAGTTGGCCGACCGGGTCAGGCCGGAGGAGATATTGATGATCCGCCCGCCGTCGGCCAGCAGATTCAGTGCGCGCTGCACGATGAAGAACGGCGCCTTGGCATTGATCGCGAACAGCCGATCGAACTCCGCCGGCGTGATGTCCTCGGGCAGCAGACCGGTCTGGATGGTCGTTGCCGCGTTGTTCACGAGAATGTCGAGCCATAACTCGCCTGTGCGTTCCCGCAGTCCGCGCTCCAGTCCGTCGAACAGTCGGTCCACATCACCCGGCACGCCCAGTTCGGCACGCACTAAAAACGCACGGCCGCAGTCCTTTTCGATCAGTTCGACAGTTTCCTGCGCACCCGCGTCATTACTCGCGTAATGCACCGCGATCAACGCACCCTTGGCCGCCAACTGCCGGGCAATCGCCCGCCCGATGCCCCGGCTCGCTCCGGTCACCAATGCGGTCTTCTGGGTCAGGTCGCTCATGCTTCGTCCCCTTCTGTCCCTCGGCGCGTGGAAAACCGCAGCCAACCGATGCCGGTACCCCGACAGTAAGAATCCGTATTGTCAAGGCACACAACGAATTATCAGAAGAATTGCGCCGGTACCGCCGCACGCGCCCCCACAGTAGCTCCCCGGTCGCCGGACCGCACATAACCCGATTCCCCGCGCAAGCCCGTGCCCTGCAAGCGATTCAGGCCGCGAACAAGGCGGCCGAGATCCACCTGATCATGTCGAAGAAGTGCTGACTGGGACTGCTCGAGTCAGGGTCTGGTCGCGTCCGCGGCGGTCAGGAGCAGGCCGGTGAGCTGGGTGATGATCGCCTCGCGGTTGCCGTCGAACTCCGGGCCGGTCAATCCGGCCTCGGGCAGACCCTCGAGTACCGGGGTGTGGATGTGGCCACCGGGCAGCCCTGGACCCGCGACATCGCGCAACAGCGTTGCGCGATAGGCGCTTTCGTTGGAGAGGTAGCTTCCACCGCCGCCGGCCCACGCGGTCGAGTCCGGCGGCGGCCCGTCGGGCATGGGGACGCCGGGTATGGCCGGGACGCGGCAATCCGTGATCACCGGCAACGCGGGGAAGAAGGGGAGCAGCGCGGTATCGACCGAGGTGCGCACCTTGACCCGGAACGGGCCGGGGACGGCAGCCATTTCCGGTAGCGGCAAGGTCGATCGAGTCCACTGCGGTTGCGCACCCGTCGCCGCGGTATTGGGCACGCTACCCAGGTAGCAGACGGATTCGTTGTCGGCCTTGCCGCCGCGCCAGGCCCCGTTGTTCTGCTCGAGGTCGAACTCGCCCGGGCTGCCGACGCTGAGCGTGGCGAACATGTCCACCTGATCCGCGCCGTCGGTCAGGAACGGCCGCAGGGTCTGCTCGACGACGCCGTCGCCGAAGTCGCGCCAGCGGACCGGCAACATCGCCGCGGCGAATTCGACCCGGCCCCGGTCGGTTTCGACGATCTTGCCATCCAGCGCCAAAGCCGTTGCGCCGGAGGGATTTCCATTCCGAATCTCGGAATCCAGCTTGTAGGGGTCGAAGCCGGTGATCAAGACATGCCGGGTGGTCGAACGGGGCGTCGAGTAGGCGATGCCGTCCTGGCCGCGACCGGTCCGGTCGATCGCCGCGACGAGCCCGCCGCGTTGCTCGGGTGACAACGCGAACGACGGCCGCCACTGCTGCACCGCGGCCACCTCGGCCAGCCGCGCCCAATACAGCGGCCGATCGTCACTCGCGGACAACGAGCCACTCGGTCGCCTGCCTTGGGCGCGGTCCACCCCGTAGCGCCACAGCTCTCGCGCATCGGTGGTGGCCAGCGCCATCGCCGAACCGTAGTCCGTCGTCGAACACAGATCTGCGACGAATGACCGCACCAGGTCGGTGAACCCGCCACCGTCGATCAACCCGGCCGCTTCCGGCCTGGCCGACCGAGCCTCCTCCGGACCGAGCGGAATCGACTGATCGATGCATTCGGCCGTGATCCGTTCCGCGCCAATATCATTGCCGCCGCCCGGCGCCGCAGTCGCAGGAACGCCGACGACAGCCATCGCGCCGAGCGCTACGGCAACCGCCACCGGGGCACACGCCGCCCGCGACCTCTTCATCCGACTTCCTTCCGATTGGCAACAACACCGAGAGTCAGGTTAGGCGTTCCACGCCGCGCTCGTTGTCCGGCATGGTGCGAGCCTAGGCAATGCCGGCCAGCCCGGCGAAGACCTCCCAGTCACGATTCGCGGCACCACCATCGAGCTGGCAGCGGGATCACCGGCACGCTCATTCCGCCACCGCTCAGTCGTCGACGTCCGCTCCCGCGGCGATCGGCTCGAGCCCCGCGATCAGCTCGTCGAGTTCGTCCGCGCTGAGCACGTCGTAGATCGGTGCCGCCAACTCGTCGGTGCGAGCTTCGATCCGCTGCTTGATGTCTCGGCCGGCGTCGGTGAACCCGCCGGCGGCGTCCACGAGCCCGCGCTCGCGCAGCCCGTCGACGACCGCGGCCAGTTGTGCCTTGGGCAGGTGGTGGATCCGGCCGAACTGCTCTGCCTTCATCCCGAGGTCGAGGGCCATGAGGACGTGGGCCTCGGTGCCGCTGATGCCGTGGGCGAGCAGGGCGGCGTTGTGGCCGTCGCCGCGGTGCTCCCGCAGCAGCGTGGCCGCGTGCCAGAGTCCGGCCGCCGGCTCCTCGGGCAGTTCGAGCGCCCGGAGCCCGGCGTACAGCGCTCGCCCCTCGGTCGGCGCGCTGACCGCTGCTCGAGTGGCGAGCTCGGTGACCCGCACCAGCGTGGGCGATTCGGCGAGGTCCCCGATCCGCTGCCGCAATGCGGCGGCGCTGGCGCGCTCGCGCACGGCGATCGCCTCCTGCGGCGTGATCTTCTGCCAGACCCAGGGGATATGGCGGGCCACCTCACCGTCGGCGAAGTTGTAGAAGACCGCGTGCACCACCGCGGCCGGCGCCTGACCCAACGGTGCGGCCCGGCCCGCGAACTATCCGTCCCAATAGTTGCGCATGCCGAGCGCCAGGAACGCGTCGTTCACCGCCGCGGAGAAGGTGACGGTGGCGATCGGCTCGACGAGCTCGAACATGCGGTGGATCTTGGCTTGTGCGTGCGGCATCGGTCGGCCTCTCCCGTGATCGTGACCGCACCCTAGTGGGCGGTCGTTCACCCTAGCTACGAACGACGTGGCCCGGATCCGACAACTCTGCCGATTCTGCCGGAGCGCGGTGGTTCAATCGCTCGATGCGTGGTGACGAGATCCTCGGTCAGTGGAGTGTGGAGGCCGGATTTCACAGCTCGATGGAGGACGAGCAGTTCGTCTTCTGGGACGACGG
This sequence comes from Nocardia sp. NPDC051756, assembly GCF_040681495.1. Taxonomy (NCBI): domain Bacteria; kingdom Bacillati; phylum Actinomycetota; class Actinomycetes; order Mycobacteriales; family Nocardiaceae; genus Nocardia; species Nocardia sp. NPDC051756. Next base: position 284,755 of record NZ_JBFAYV010000004.1, read on the forward strand.
CGTCGGTTTGGTGGAGTACGCGCGCCCGGGAACGAGTACGTGCGTGCTGTTCCGCTGGGCGCGGACGGCGATTCGGACGGTGCGACTCGAACCGTGTCGATGCGTCCGGCGCGACGGCGATGCGGTTTCCGACGGTGAGGTGCCCGAGGCGGTCGAGATCGGTTATCGGATCGCGCGGGAGCAGCGGCCGTTGATCGGTGAGGTGCTGCCGGTGCTGTACCTGCCGGCTCCGTTCGCGGCGATTCCGGACAGCGGGTACGGGCTGATCACGCGGGAACCGGCGGTGTATTTCGCGAACAAGCGGCGAGCGAGTTCGTGAATCGAGGATGAGTTCGAGCCCTGATCCGGCTGGGAACAGTATCGACCAGCATCTTCATGCAGGTCGGTTGGTGGTTGCCGGGCGGGGGCGGTTCGTCTGTCTCGGGCCCACAGGTCCTCGTGGCCCGAGATCTGCGGTGCCCGGGGGCGTGGGCTTCTCCTTCGGTTCGGCGGGCTAGGCGCGGATGGATCCTGGGGTGGGGCAGGTGGTTCGGCGGTACGGGTGATGCGGGCGGTGGTTCAGGTCGTGCGGCGTAGGTGGACCGCGACGGCGGTGAGGCCGCCGAGGCCCAGTGCAGCACCCGCGCTGAAGGCGACGACGGAGGCGGACGAGGCGGCGAAGCCGGCCAGCACGCCGGCCGGGACGATCCGACAGGCGAGGGCCCAGCCGCGCTGGCCGGTGGTGGCGAAGTGGCGGGCGAGGATCACGAAGGCGGCGCACAGGGCGAGGAATCCGGTGCCCGCGCCGAGCAGGTGGACCACGCCGTGTGCGCTCATCGTTGGCGGCGGTCCGGACGGGGTGCCGACCGGGTAGCCGGCGCCGGGATCGGCGCTGAAGACGGAGTTGAGCGCGAACGAGGTGCCGAGCACCGCGACCAGGCGGGGCGACCAGGTGCCGGCGGTGGTGCCGCGCAGGACCTGCCGGATGCCGGCCGCGCCCGCGCACATCAGAGCACCGGTGACGAGAAACACCCCACGATGGATCCAGCCGCTCTCGCCCAGGCTGAGCTGGCTCAGCGCGTTGCGGCCGAAGGAGAAGCTGTCGTCGGCCAGGCCGAGGACGAGTCCGACGGCGAGGAAGAGCGGGCCCGCGGCGGCGCCGCAGGCGAGCAGGGTGCGCGGGTTGCTCAGGAACCGGGCCACGGTGGGGGCGGAGGAGTTGGTGCGTGCGGGGGTCATGAGCAGTGCCTTCCTTCATTCGTGTTTGAAAGTCATTGGTGAGGCGGAAGTGTTGTCCGCGTCGGTTGTAGAAGTTGAACGGCCCTGATTTTTTGGGTTGAGCTTGTTACCGGGTGGTGTAGGGCGGCATCGGGGCGTTGATCGTGGCGAAATATTGTGCGGCGGCAGCGACCGCGATGGGCGCGGAGATCAGCAGTTGTCCGGCGACGGTGCCGACCGCAGCGATGGCGGCGAGGCAGCCGAGGCAGCCGAGGCAGCCGACCGCAGCGGCCGGGACAAACGGTCCGACCATGCCCACGATGGTCGCGGCGGCGACGGTCGCTCCGGCGATTCCGCCGACCAGAGCGCCGATGCTGACACCCACGCCGATGGTGCTCGTCATCCGCGCCCAGGCGGCCTGCTCGTGCTCGTAGGGCGTCCGGAAGGCGCCGTGTTCTCGAAGGGCAGGGCCACCGGCTGATATACCGCGTGGGCCAGGTCCAGGCGCGGAGTCAGAGTGGCGGCGCGGTCACGGATTTCGACGGCGATGGGAAAGACGCGCCACACCGGACGCCACCTGGTAGGGCGTTCGGTCTGATGACGCCGGGCCAGGCCGTTGCGTGTGTGCTATCGGACGGGCGTCGGCTCGAGGAACGGACCGAGCTGGGGAAGGAGCAGGTCGGGCCGGTACATGATGTCGTAATGTGTTGTGCCCGGAACTATTTCGAGTCGACTGGCGGCAGGCTTTGTACTGTTGAGCCGGGCGGCCATCTCGATGGCGTGATCGCGATACAGGGCGTCGGATTCGGCGGTCAGGATGAGGGTGGGTGCCTGAATATTCGCCAGCTGCGCGGTCCAGTCATAATTCTGGGTGAGCAGCTGCCTGGTCTTGGTGACCAGAGAAGTCCAACCGCCCGGATCCGGCGCGATGCTGGTGTAGAGCGGGTACATGGGAGATTCGCGCAGGGCAACAGGGTCCATGGCGGCCATGCCGGCGCGGGTTTCAGGCAGCCAGCCGTCGGAACGGTAAGGCGCCGAAATGATTGCCAGGCGGTTGACCAGATTCGGTGTGCGGGCGGCCACCTGCATGGCCACGCCGCCGCCGAGTGAATAACCCAGCAGATCGGCCTTGCCGAGTTTGAGGTGGGTGATGAGCCCGGCGATGTCATCGGCCAGTGACTCGTAGGTCAGCGGCCGGTCGCGATCGGGCGTGTGGCCGTGGGCCTGCAGTTCCACCGAAATGACCTGGCGGGTTTTGGATAGTTCGGGAATTAGCCCGCCGAAGGAGTTTTCGGCGGTGACGAGTCCGCCGTGCAGCAGAATCAACGGTTGCCCGCTGCCGCGCGTCTCGTAATAGAGCCGACCGCCGTTGATTTCGGCGTAGCGGCCTTTACCGTCGGCAGAGACTTGATCGGCCGCGGTAGACCGGGTTTCCGAGGTGGACACGCCACCGCTGGTGGTGTCGTCGCTGGCACAGCCGCTGACCAGCAGAGCGGAAATCGCCACGCTTGCCATGGTGGCCAACGGCATGATGCGGAATCGCATGGTTTACCTTTCGAGTTCAGGCCACGAATCCGTCGGCGCCGGTGAGGAATTTCCCCGGGTATCGGGCGTGGAGTTCGTGCCGCGCGGGCCTTTGCCGCCGCACCATGATCCTCGCCAATTGCTCAGCGGCCCAACAAGCGGTTATTCGGCAACGCCGGGTGTAGCCGGACTCAACGATCCGAAAGAGCCGCCTCGGCAATGGTTTCGACGAAACTCTGGACAAGCGGGTTCTGTCCTGCGCTCGGCCACATCAGGCCGTAGTCGATTGTCGGTGCGTCGTGGAAGGGTACGAATTCGATGCCGGGGCGCGAGTGGAATCGTTCGGCGTGCAGTGCGACGGTGCTGACACCGACACCTTGGCTGACGTGTACGAGGACCTCGGGCCAGAAATTCGTTGCCGGTCCCTGCGGTATGGGCCGCCCGGACGGGGTCCGGCGGGGAAAGTAGTAATCCATCCAGTAGCGCGGAATCAGCTCGTCGGCGAGGGTGATCAGCGTCGCGTCCGCGAGATCCTCCATGGATACCGACTCGCGGGCCGCGAACGGATGTCCGGCGGGAACCATCAGTGCGCGCGGTTCGGTGAACATGATCGCTCCCGTCGTGATGTCGGGTTCGGCAATGGGAAATTCGGTGAGCTGGAGATCGACAGCGCCCGAACGCATTCGGCCGAGCGGATCGACCAGCTGGATCTCTTCGACATCGACGACGGTGTCCGGATAGCGAATACGGAACAGATCGGTCGCCCTCACTATCAGGTTTCCACACCAGGCACCCGAGAAACCCACTGTAATAGTCCGCTTGACGCTGTTGCCCCGGCTCGCCGCAGTAATGCTTGCGGAAATCTGGTCGTAGGCGGGGCGCAATTCGTCGCGCAGCTGCTTGCCGAGCGGCGTAAGTGCCACCGTGCGGCTGTTGCGGTCGAAAAGTGGTGCGCCGATGCGCCGTTCGAGCTTGCGAATCGTCTGGCTGATGCGGCTCGTTGTTACATGCAGGCGTTCGGCGGTCCTACCGAAATGTAGTTCCTCGGCGAGTGTGAGAAAAGCCTCCAGCTCCAGGCGTTCGAGCATGTGTCTTGTTCCTATCGTGAAATGGCGCTCAACGCAGCACGTTCGATTCCGAACTTGCCGCCCGCCGGATTGCCTTCGAGGCTGGAACTATCACGCCGCGCGCATCCGCGTCCGGAGACGCGGCTCTCGACCGAACGGAGTTCCTCGAGGTGAGCAAAGTCGTTGTGCTGCTGGATATGTCCGTGGATGGAATCGCCGGAAACCCGTCGTGGACGAGCCGGTTCACCGACAGGGATTACCTGAAATACCGGCGCGGACAGCTCATGGACAGCCGAGCGCTGCTGCTCGGCCGGATCACCTACGAGCTACTGTGCCGAGGACAGTTCGCCGCGGACGCATCCCGCACTACGTGGCGATTGGCAGGAACTCAGAACTTCGATTCCGGCACTGTCGTCCTCGATTACCGTCCGGCCCGAACCGCCGCCGTTTCACGCACCGCGTCGGCCACGGCGTGGAAGTCCTTGCGCAAGATGTGGGAATGATTGCTCGCGACCTGCTCGCTGATTTTCAAGTTCGAGTTGCTGACGAGCACCGGATTCAGTGACGCGCGCACCGCCTCCATGACCTCCGTGCTGCCGCCGAGGTTCGCGCCGGTCGCCAGGACATAGCGCATCGGGACGGTAATGCGCTCGAGGACCGGCGCGAGGGCGGCGTGAAGTTCATTGGCTTCGATATTGATATCGGCGTGCTGATCGGCGGACATCCGCGCGGCCAGGCCCAGCGGGCGTGCCACCGGCATAAGGAATCGCATGCGGCGGAACAGTTTCCGGATCTGCTCACGGCCTTCTGCACCGGTCAGCCCGTACGGCATAGCACCGTCCACACACACCACCCCCAGGATGCGATCCGGATTCTGGTCGGCATAGTGCGCCGCGAGCAGCGCGCCGTAGGACCAGCCCACGATCAGCGGCCGCTGTGCGCCGGTCGCCTCGACGACCGCATCGATATCGCGCAGACACGCTGCGAAGGAGTAGTCCGCGGACCGCCGCGACTTCCCGCGAGCGCGCTCGTCGAAGGTGATGTGGCGGTAGTCGCTACCGAGTTCGGCGATGACGTGCTGCCAGTGCTTCTGCACGCCATAGGAACCGTTGAGGTAGATGACCGGACGCCCGGTGCCGCCGGTGTTCGTCACTGCCAGCTCGGTGTCGTCCACCGACACCATGCCGGTCCAGGACGAGGTAGCCGGGTTGGAGGCAGTCGTTTTGCCCATGATGAATCTCCTTGCGCGCGACATTGATTCTGCGAGATTCCTAGATATTCGGGAATCTCTGAACTATCAGAACAGTACGTTGCGTTCAGTATTTAGTCAATGTATGTCGGCAGCATATATCAATGTCAAGCGACTACAGAGGCCAATTTTGCAATGAGTATGACAGTAAACGCAATGGGGCAATTTTGCCTGGCATTGCAATGAGGTGCAGTTGAACGCATACTTGGCGGCGAGTGCGGGCACTGGTTCCGCGCCTGACGGAGAGAAGGAACCAGCCCTGATGCCCGGAGGCAGGCTCACCGATCAGGACCGTCAGCGCATCGCCGCGGGACTGGCCGAAGGACTCGGATACGCGGAAATCGGTCGACGGCTAGAGCGTCCGGCCTCGACCATCATGCGCGAGGTCACCCGCAATGGCGGACCGGAGGATTACCAGGCGGACCGGGCACACCAGGACACCCGCCGGCGTGCGCGTCGAAATAAAAACTCGCGACCTCGGGCGCCGATCCCCGACAGCGGATATGGGCGCGACCCCCAAGCGGTCCAGCGCCTCACCGAATCCTTTACCGCGCTGCTGATTCAGCAGGGGTTGCCCCGAATGGAGGCCCGGGTGATGGCATGCCTGCACATCACCGACTCCGGCGCGCTGACCGCCGCGGAGCTGGTCCAGCGGCTGTGCGTCAGTCCCGCGTCCATCTCCCATGCCATCGGCTACCTCGAAGGGCAGGCGATGCTGCGGCGAGAACGGGTGCCCGGTGGGCGGCGCGAACGCTACGTCATCGACGATGAGATTTGGGTCCGGAACCTGCTCGCAGGTCTGCAGATGAGCAAAGACCTTGCGGCCGAATCGCAGCGAGCGGCCGAGATCCTCGGTGCCACAACCCCGGCGGGCGCCCGCTTCGAAACCTCCGCTGAACTCCTCCTCCTCGTGAGCGAGGCCTTCCAGCACGCCATGGACCAGTGGCGGCAGCGCCTGGCCACCCGGAGGGCCGAGCAATCAGGTTGCAATCTGAGCTGAAGGGGACGGCTAGCCGGTGAACCGAACGGCGACCCAGTGCCTGAGATCGAACCTCGTGCTCGGATCACCGACGTCGACACCCGCATGAAACGGCTGGTGAGGTTGTCGGCGCCTCCGACCGTCACGCGGGAACATGGGTTTGAGCCAGGATCTGGGGTAGGTAATCCCCCTGTCGCGCACTGTTGGTGCAGGCCACAGAGGGTGTTGGACTCATCTGGTGCTGTCGCGCAGGATCGCGGGGTGCAAAGTCTCGGTCTTGCCGCGGCGGTAGAGCGCTGCGGGTCGCCCGCCGTTCTTGGTGGTCCGTTCACCGGTCGGAATCAGGAAGTCCTCGACACTGGTGACCTTGCGATGGAAGTTGCGGATGTCGATGGACTGACCCCAGACGATCTCGTACACGCTGCGCAGGTCCGACACGGTGAACTGGGCTGGGCAGAAGGCTGTCGCGATCGTCGTGTACTCCAGTCGGCGCCGGGCTCGCTCGACGGCGTCGGCGAGGATGCGCGCGTGATCGAACGCGAGAGCGGGGCGGCGGCGCAAGACCTGGTGCACGGGCACCCAGCTCGCCGCACTGGCGTCACCACCGGCGACGGGTTCCGGTAGGTCGGGGAGGATCGCGAGGTAGCCCACGCTGATGACCCGTCGGCGCGGGTCGCGCCGCGGTGCACCGTAGGTATGCAACTGCTCCAGAAACAAGCTCTCCGCCGGCAATCCGGTCTCCTCCGTCAGCTCGCGCATCGCAGCGGTATCGAGGTCTTCGTCCTCTGATGCGAGGAAGCCGCCCGGCAACGCCAGCTTGCCGCGGAACGGCTCGATACCTCGCTCGACGAGCATGACCTGAAGTTGTGCCGACCTGATCGTGAGCACAACGAGATCCACCGCGACCGCTACCGCCGGAATGCTCCACTCGTCATCCATCAATCCAGCCTATCTTTATTGTCGTTCTGACAAGAGCCGCCCTCCGGCGCAACCCGCTTCGGATCGTTTGCTTCTTGAAATATCGTGCACGATTTAAAAATGTCATATTGACGAAAAGGGTCCGACGGCGCTACCTTGAGAACCTCAGCCGAACGGAGGGGGAACCCCGTGATCGTGTTCTTGACCGCGCTCGACCTCGAGGGGGAGGCGGTACGAGCTCATCTCGCTGGCCTGCAAACCCGTCATCATCCTGCGGGCACCGTGTTCGAGGTGGGTCATCTCGCAGGCCGACCCGACTACCCGGTGGCACTCGCGGTGATCGGAATGGGCACAGTGAACGCCGCGGCGATCACCGAGCGCGCGATTGCCGAGTTCCGGCCGTCGGCAGTGGTATTCGTCGGTATCGCCGGTGGGCTGCGGGAGTGGATTGCGTTAGGTGATGTCGTCGTGGCCACTCGCGTGTACGCGTATCACGGTGGCCGGGTCGACCAGGATACGTTCCTGGCCCGCCCGAGGGCATGGGACACCTCGCACCGACTTGTCCAGCTCGCCAAATACGTCAATCGCAACAAAGCGTGGCCCGGTGCCACCCATACCGAGGTCGCGGTGCACTTCGAACCCGTCGCCGCCGGTGAGATCGTGCTCAACGCTTCGGCCGGGCCCGAGCACGATCGCCTGCACTCCCACTACAACGACGCCGTCGCGATCGAGATGGAAAGCGCCGGCGTCGCGTTGGCCGGACAGCTGCACGACTCGACACCCACCATCGCCGTGCGTGGCATCAGCGACCGTGCGGACGGTGCCAAACACGACGCCGACAACGCCGGCTGGCAACCCGTCGCTGCAGCCAATGCCGCTTCGTTCGCGGTCGGGCTCGCGGCCGCAATCCACGAAACACAGGAGAAAGCCGTGACCACCAACGAACCGCCTCAAGGGCCAGGTCAAGGACAGCAACCCCCCTCTCAGGTCCACTCCAACGAGTTCACGCACACCGAAGGCGGCATCTCGACCGGGGGCGATATGCGCCTCGGCCGAGGAAGCAAAGCCGTTGCACGCGACGACAACTCCGACAATTCACGGCGCGGATACCGCGGATTCAGCCTCGGCGGGATCCGGATCAGTCGAGGCGGGCTCGCCGCGGCCGCTGCGGGAATGGTGGTGGTCGGCGGTGCCGGGGTTTTCGCCATAACCCGCGATGCAGGTCTCCCAGCGCCGGAAACCGTGGGCACCGATCAAGGCGCGGCCGGTATCACCGAAGTGGTCAACGCCTTCACCGCGGCAGTTGTCGCCGACGACGCAGAACGGGCCTGCGAGTTCGTCGGAGGATTTGCTCGCGAGACGGATGAGTCCTATGGCACTTGCGAGGACAAGGTCCGAAATGGTCGCCTGCTGGGACAACACAGTATTCCCGTCGTCAAGGCGCTCGACGGGAAGGCGTTCGTGGTCCGGGCCGAAGGGACCGAGGGCCGGGCCGAGTACAACGGTTCGCTGTACTTCGAGCTGGGATACGGGTTCGGGCGCTGGTACGTCACCGACCTCATGGGATACGCCAGCTACGTCAACTAGGGCTCGAAATCGTAGGTGATGTTCCGCGAGTCGTCGCGGTTACGCCTACAGCGAAATACCTGGAACTATCGGCCGATGTCGGAGTTCCTCAATCTTGGAAGCGCTTTCGGCTTTCCGTCGACGGGACGTTGCGAGCGCGGACCGAGCTGAACTGAGGAGAATGTTATGTCGTGGTACCGAGGTTTGCTTGCAAGTGCTTCAGTTGTGCTGCTCACTGGCGCGGGGATAGTGGCTGGATCGAACGATCATGCGCAAGCAACAGGGGATCCCTGCGGGAAGGTGGGCTGGGTTTGCTTCTTTTCTGATCGCGATTTCGGTGGACGGAAGTCTGTCGATATCGCGCTGTTGTCCGGGGTCGGCCCCCGGTGTATCAGCTGGGAAGGAACTGCGTACCGATCGGTCATCAACGACTCGCAGTATTATCCGCAGAGGATCTATGCGGAGCTTGGTTGCAAGGGACAATCGATCGTGGTGGATGAGGGCGGAACGGGGATACCGGATCTCGGATTCGGCGCCCATTCTTTCGGCGGCGCCTAGATCTGACTGCGGTGCTTCGGGGACGCCGATTGTCCGAACGACCATACTAGGTAAACACGGCGTCCCGGCCGTGAAGACGAGAACGACGCTCAGATCCCGACTCAGCAGCTCTCCCAGGAACGGTCAGCTCCCTCGCGGTCACCAGCCCGATCACGCAGGTCGCTGCTTGGCCTCGTTCGGGTCGGTCCGGGGGATTGGTCGGCGCGGATCTCTGTTCCCCCGTGTTCTTCCACCCGGTTTCAGACCACTGCCGGCCCATCTCTTAGACGATGCGGCCGTCGTTCTCCAGCGCGAGGACCGCGTCACCGGCCGCGGCGATGAGATCGTTGGCGGCACTGTTGCGTACTCCTTGGCCAACGATTCGCCGGCCTCGTCGCTAGCCGGCGATCTTCGTACACTCCGACAGGACACTGATTTGGCATCGAAAGCCGCCGTCAGTGCGGCGCCGAAGCAGAAGTTCCAGCGTTCCGGGGGTGTCGTATTCATAGATGAAAGCTGTTGAGTGCAGACAGGATTCTTTGAGGTCGGAGTCCCGTCTCCTCGGCGGGGCACCATGCAGATGGGAACAGTACCGACCAGCATCTTCGTGGTAGTCGAAGCTGACTTCGCGGGAACCGGCGGTGTATTTCGCGAACAAGCGGCGAGCGAGTTCGTGAACCGAGGATGAGTTTGAGCCCGGATCTGGGTGGGTAACCCCCCTGTGGCGCACTGTTCGTGCAGGCCACAGGGGGTGTGGCGCCCCCGGCAGGAATCGAACCTGCGACCTAGGGATTAGAAGGCCCTTGCTCTATCCAACTGAGCTACGGAGGCAGTGGGTTCCACCATGGCCGACATTGGTCGTGCTGTCCAGCGCGCCAATTATAGCGACCGACCAGATGGCTAGGGGTCTACCGTGACCGCGAGTACGAGCATTGCGGCCATGATCACCTCGAGCACCAGGTAGAACCAAACGGGGAAGAACGCGGACGGGCTTTCGACGAAACCCGACCAGACGCGGCCGGCGGCCATGCCGCCGAGCGCTGCGGCGACCGTCACACAGGCCCCGAATCTCAGGTCGCCGACGTCGGCGGCGGCCAACCCGAGGATCACCGCGATCGCGATGCCGAAGCCGCCGTAGACGGCGCGCACCTCGGCGCGGGCGTCCGCGCGGTCGGCGAGCAACCCGAGCGGGTCGGCGAGTTGGCTGGGCCGCAGCAGCCCATAAACACCCATGGCAGCGAAGAACAACGCCACCAAGGCAATCAACACGATCGAAACGATCGACATTGCACCTCCGTGATCTGCCGACCACCCTATCGGCCCAAACCCGGCGCGGCCACGCGATAACAATCGAACTACGCTCAGTCGTATGTCGTCAGCGCAGGACCCGTCCGCTTCATCTGATCTGGAGGTCACTCGCTCGGCGGCGACATACGCGGTAGTGATCGCGCTCACCGGCGCGATCGCGGCGGTGGTCGCGGCGCTGGTGGTCGGGCTGTCCGCGGCGCAGGCGCTGAGCCTGCTCGGCATTCCGGATCCCGGCGCGCTGACCACCTACGGCCTGCCCGCGGTGCGCGCGCTCGCGGATCTGTCGGCGGCGCTGACGGTCGGTTCGCTGCTGTTCGCCGCGTTCCTGGTGCCACCACAGGCGAATGGGTTGCTCGACGTCGACGGGTATCGCGCGGTGCGCCGAGCCTCCAATTTCGCGCTGATCTGGGCTTGCTGTGCGGCACTGCTCATTCCGCTGACGGTGTCCGACACCACCGGACAGCCGGTTCGCGACACGCTGCGCCCGGAGGCGCTCTGGCGCGCCATCGATCAGATCGAGCTGGCCGGCGCCTGGCGCACCACGGTGCTGTTCGCGCTGATCGTCGCGGTCGGCGCCCGGGTCGCGCTGCGCTGGGGCTGGACCCCGGTGCTGTTCGCCGCGTCCATCGTGACCATGATGCCGCTGGCGCTGACCGGGCACTCGTCCTCCGGCGGCGCGCACGACCTGGCCACCAACAGCCTGATCCTGCACCTGGTTTCGGCCGCGGTATGGGTCGGCGGCCTGTTCGCGCTACTGGCGCACGCACGCCGCGGCGGCGCGCACACCGACCTCGCCGCGCGGCGATTCTCGCTCACCGCGAGCATCGCGTTCGTCACCATCGGGGTCAGCGGTGTGATCAATTCCTGGATCCGGGTGCCGTGGGACGACCTGTTCACCACGACCTACGGCCGGCTGGTCCTGGCCAAGGCCGCCGCGCTGGTGGTCCTCGGCCTGATCGGTTTCGCGCAGCGGCGCGCCGCGCTGCCCGCGCTTGCGGCGAACCCGCGGGATCGGGGCGCGCTGGTCCGGTTCGCCGGGGTCGAGGTGCTGGTCTTCGCGGCGACCATGGGTCTCGCGGTCGGGCTCGGCCGCACCCCGCCGCCACCGCCGACCAGCATCCCGACGGCGGCCGAGGTCGAACTCGGTTACAACCTGGCGGGACCGCCGAATGTCGCACGGCTGCTGTTCGACTGGCGTTTCGATCTGATCTTCGGCACCTTGGCGATCGTGCTCGCCGTGGTGTATCTGCTGGGCGTGCGCAGGCTTCGGGCGCGCGGCGACGCGTGGCCGATCGGGCGGACCATCGCCTGGCTGTCCGGCTGCCTGGTGCTGTTGATCGCCACCTCCTCCGGCGTCGGCCGGTACGCGCCTGCCATGTTCAGCGTGCACATGGGCGCGCACATGGCGTTGTCCATGCTGGCGCCGATCCTGTTCGCGCTCGGCGGCGCGGTGACGCTGGCGTTGCGCGCGCTGCCGCCGGCCGGACGTGCGGGTGCGCCGGGACCGCGCGAGTGGATCCTCGCCGCCGTGCACAATCCGGTGTCGCGCTTCCTGACTCATCCGATCGTGGCGTCGGTCATCTTCGTCGGCGGGTTCTACGCGCTGTACCTCGGCGGGATCTTCGACACCTACGCGGATTCGCACGCGGCGCACCTGATGATGAACGTGCACTTCCTGCTCAGCGGCTACCTGTTCTACTGGGTGGTCATCGGCATCGATCCCAAACCGCGCCAGGTGGAACCGCTGACCAGGCTCGGCATGGTGTTCGGCTCGCTGCCGTTCCACGCCTTCTTCGGCATCGCGCTGATGAGCATGAACACGGTGCTCGGCGGCTGGTTCTACCGCAGCCTCGGCCTGGACTGGAACGGCGACCTGCTCGGCGATCAGCGCACCGGCGGTAGCCTGGCCTGGGCGAGCGGTGAGGTGCCGCTGGTCGTCGTGATGCTGGCCCTGCTCATCCAATGGTCGCGCAGCGATCGGCGGCTGGCCCAGCGCACGGATCGGGCCGCCGACCGCGACCACGACGCCGCCCTCTCCGCGCACAACGCGATGTTCGCGGAGCTGGCAAAACGCGACCGAGGGGTACACAAGTAGGTGAGCGTTCGGTCGGCGCAATGCCTTTGGGCATGAAGTCTCAGGTCATGGTGGAGTCGAGTTGGTCAAGGTGTGGTTGTGAACGAGCGGTCCGTAGTTTTCTCCGAACACAGACCGATCGATCGGATCTACCGATCCGACGTACGGGCCGCGCGTAGGCGCCTGGCCGGGCGGATCCGCAAGACGCCGGTCTTCCACACCTCCGTCGCCGGGCCGAACGGTCCGGTGCCGGTCACGATGAAACTCGAATACCTCCAGTACGGCGGCACATTCAAGGTCCGGGGGAGCTTCAACGCGCTGCTCGAGTCGCCCGCGGGCACCGAGGTGGTCATCGCCTCCGGCGGCAACGCGGGGATCGCCGCCGCGCTGGCGGCCGCGCATCTCGGAAAGTCCTGCACCGTGGTGGTTCCCGAGTCGGCGCCGCACACCAAGGTCGCGGCCATGTGGTCGCACGGCGCCGAGGTGCTCTGGCACGGAACGACTTACGCGGAGGCGCTCGGCTACGCGAACGAGCTCGCCAGGGAGCGAAACGCGGTGCAGCTGCACGCCTACGACCTGCCCGCCATCGTCGCGGGCGCGGGCGTGGTCGGGCTGGAGATCGAGGAGCAGGTGCGCGGGCGGCCGCCGGTGCTGGCCGCGGTCGGCGGCGGCGGGCTGGTCGCGGGGATCGCGGCGGCGATCGGCCGCCGCCAGCAGGTGATCGGGGTCGAGCCGGAGGGCATTCCCACGCTGCACGCGGCGTTGTCGGCGAACCGGCCGGTCGAGGTCGCGGTGTCGAGCATCGCGGCGGAATCCCTGGGCGCCACCAGGATCGGGAACATCGCGATGGACATCGCGCGCCGCTATCAGGTGCGTTCGCTGCTGGTCACCGACGACGCGATCGCGACCGCCAGGGACTATCTGTGGCGCGAGTTCCGCATCGTGGTGGAGTTCGCCGGTGCGGCCGCGCTGGCCGCGGTGCAGAGCGGCGTCTACGTCCCCGCGCCCGACGAGCGCCCGGTGATCGTCCTCTGCGGCGCCAACACCGATCTCTCGGTGCTGTAACCACTTTCGCGCACGCCCTCCGCGAAACTCGCCGGTCGCAAGGAAAGAAGCGCCGGATATCCACATTCCAGAAAGTTGTCCACATTCGCGGATCGAGGCGCCCGATCGCCCCGCGCATCGGTGAGGCTGGAGAGGTCCTCCCGGACGAGCGGAAGTCCCCGGGCATCCGCCGCGGGCCGAATGCGAAGGGGCGTAATCATGTACGAGGCGCACGCGACCGTGATCGGAAATATCGTCAACAATCCGATCAAGCGGGAACTGTCGAACGGCGAGCAGCTGCTGAGTTTCCGGATGGCGAGCAATGCGCGCCGGCTCGACCACAGCACAGGGGAGTGGGTGGAGAGCGGCACCCTGTTCCTCACCGTCAACTGCTGGCGCAAGCTGGTGGCCGGCGTCGAGGCCTCGCTGCGGCGCGGCGATCCGGTCATCGCGTACGGTCAGCTGCGCTCACACGAATACCGCGGCCGGGACGGGATCGAGCGGCGTGACCTGGAGATGCGGGCCAGCGCCGTCGGCCCGGATCTCGGCCGGTGCACGGCGCAGGTGACCAGGTGGTCGCAGATGCGGAATACTGGGGACCGCTTCGGCGCTGAAGTTCAGGTGCCGGCAGGCGACGGGCTGGGGGAGAATGTCGCAGCCGCCTCCACGGCGCCACCCCGAACGACCCACCCCGAGCACGCCGACGCCTGACCTGTGCGGCGGACTCACGGCCGCGCGCCGCGAGGGGTATCCGCCGGTTCTACTCACCGTTTCCGACACCGATAGGCTTCCTCCTTATGGCTGAGTTCATTTACACGATGAAGAAGGTTCGCAAGGCGCACGGTGACAAAGTCGTGCTCGACGATGTCTTCCTGAACTTCCTTCCCGGCGCCAAGATCGGTGTCGTCGGCCCGAACGGCGCGGGTAAATCCAGCGTCCTGAAGATCATGGCGGGACTGGACCAGCCGAACAACGGCGAAGCGTTCCTCGCCACCGGCGCGACGGTCGGCATCCTCATGCAGGAGCCCGCGCTGAACGAGGAGAAGACGGTCCGCGGCAATGTCGAGGAGGGCCTCGGCGAGGTCAAGGTGAAGCTGGACCGCTTCAACGAGATCGCCGAGCTGATGGCCACCGACTACTCCGACGAGCTCATGGACGAGATGGGCAAGCTCCAGGAGTACCTGGATCACGCCGACGCGTGGGACGTCGACTCCCAGTTGGAGCAGGCGATGGACGCCCTGCGCTGCCCGCCGCCGGACGAGCCGGTCACCAACCTCTCCGGTGGTGAGCGCCGCCGCGTCGCGCTGTGCAAGCTGCTGCTGAGCAAGCCCGACCTGCTGCTGCTCGACGAACCGACCAACCACCTCGACGCCGAGAGCGTGCTCTGGCTCGAACAGCACTTGGCCGCGTACGCGGGTGCCGTGCTCGCCGTCACCCACGACCGGTACTTCCTGGACAACGTGGCCCAGTGGATCCTTGAACTCGACCGCGGCCGCGCCTACCCCTACGAGGGCAACTACTCCACCTACCTGGAGAAGAAGGCCCAGCGGCTCGAGGTCCAGGGCAAGAAGGACCAGAAGCTGCAGAAGCGGCTCAAGGACGAACTCGCCTGGGTGCGCTCGGGTGCCAAGGCCCGCCAGGCCAAGAACAAGGCCCGCCTCGGTCGGTACGAGGAGATGGCGGCCGAGGCCGACAAGCACAGGAAGTTGGATTTCGAGGAGATCCAGATTCCCGCGGGTCCGCGCCTGGGCAGCGTGGTGGTCGAGGTCTCGCACCTGGACAAGGGCTTCGGCGATCGTCAGCTGATCAAGGATCTCTCGTTCACGTTGCCGCGCAACGGCATCGTCGGCGTCATCGGCCCGAACGGTGTCGGTAAGACCACGCTGTTCAAGACGATCGTCGGACTGGAGTCGCCGGACAGCGGCGAGGTCAAGGTCGGCGAGACGGTCAAGCTGAGCTACGTCGACCAGAACCGGGCCGGCATCGACCCGAAGAAGAACGTCTGGCAGGTCGTGTCCGAGGGGCTGGACTTCATTCAGGTCGGCAACCAGGAAATGCCGTCGCGCGCCTACGTCAGCGCGTTCGGCTTCAAGGGCCCGGATCAGCAGAAGCCGGCCGGCGTGCTCTCCGGTGGTGAGCGCAACCGGCTGAACCTGGCGCTCACGCTCAAGCAGGGCGGCAACCTGATCCTGCTCGACGAGCCGACCAATGACCTCGACGTGGAGACCCTCGGTTCGCTGGAGAACGCGCTCGAACAGTTCCCCGGCTGCGCCGTGGTCATCTCCCACGATCGCTGGTTCCTGGACCGCACCTGCACGCACATCCTGGCGTGGGAGGGCGACTCCGACAACGACGCCAAGTGGTTCTGGTTCGAGGGCAACTTCGAGGCCTACGAGGCCAACAAGATCGAGCGCCTCGGTCTGGAAGCCGCCCGCCCGCACCGGGTTACGCACCGCAGGCTGACTCGCGACTGACCCGATCGGGGATCGAGTCGTGCCGTCGCGCCCGACCGCACGACTCGATCCCGGTTCGCGCCGAATACCGGACGCCCGTTATGTCTTGTATCCGGCACAATGCCCCTGCACCTGCGCCCCACGGACGTCTCGCATCTGGCTAGTGTGGGACACGTGAATGCGCAGGCACAGTTCGAGCAATCGGCGGTCCCCACCGTCGACCTGGTAGCCGAGCTGAACCGAGGTGCTTCGGCCCCGCTGCCGCCGCAGAAAGACCCTGTCGCGCACACCTGACGTTCGCGCGTCCGAACGATGCTGTGCCGAGATCATTCATCCGAGCTGGGCAATCGCGTGGCGAACACGGCCGTGATGGTGAACACCCCAGGATTGGAAGGGATTTCACCCCCTCGTCTTCCACGCACAGCTACTCTCGGACCGGCGTCGCTTTGTTACGGAACCGAATCCGAGGAGTTGGCGAAAAAATGACGGTCTCGTCCGAATTGTCCAGTGCGGCGTGGGCCGCGAGTTTGCCGCAGGCACTGCGTGGCGAACTTGCGACTCTCGAGGAGGCGTATTTCCGCCACGTCGACGCTGGCGATGTGGACTGCGCGATCACCGGCATCACTCAAATTTTCCGGCGGCACATGGAGTTGGCCATGCACCGCCCGGCGGACCGGGCCTTGGTCCGGGTGTACCACCCGGACGACGGCTCCGGCCTCGGTGCGGCGGTACAGCTCGTCACCGATGACATGCCACTACTTGTCGAGTCGATCACCTCGTCGCTGAGCCGGCTCGGCGTCAGCGTCAGCGAAGTGATCCACCCGATCTTCGAGGTCGAACGCGATGCGGACGGCCTATTGCAACACGCGGGCCCGCACGAGGTGGACGGCGCCAACGGCGCGACCGCGTTGCGCGAGTCCTGGATGCACCTGCAACTGCACCCGGCCACCAGCCGGGCGCTGCTGGCCAAGATCGAATCCGGGATGCCGAACGTGGTCGCCGACGTGCGCCAGGTCATCGGCGACACCGAGTCGATCAAGGACGTGCAGAGCAGGCTGGCCGACGATCTGGAGCTGGCCGCCAAGTCGGGCACCGCGCCGTTCCCGGACACCGACCTGGTCGACACCGCGAACCTGCTGCGCTGGCTGGCCAGCGGTAACTTCACCGTGCTCGGCTACGCGCGCTACCAGCTGAGCGCCGAGCAGGGGCAGGAATCGTCGTCCAACCCGATGCCCGGCACCTGCCTCGGCGTGCTCCGGCCCGACGTCGGCACCGATTTCCGGGTGCCGATCAACGCCGCCGACCGGCCGCTGCTGATGCTCACCCAGGGCCTGGTGCCCGCCACCGTGCACCGCTCGGTGTACCCGTACTTCATCGGCGTCGCCGACTTCGACGACACCGGAACGATTCTCGGCGAGCACCTGTTCATCGGTGTCTTCACCGTGACCGCGGTGCACGAGAACGTGCTGGACATCCCGGTGATCGAGCGCCGGGTGCGCTCGGTGATCGAGGAGTGCGGATTCGACCTGGAGTCGTTCTCCGGGCAGGCGATGCTCGAGGTCATCCAGTCCTTCCCGCGCACCGAGCTGTTCTCTTCCGATTCCGAGACGATGCGCCGGACCGCCCTCGCGGTGCTGAACATCGGCCTGCGCAGGCAGGTCCGGCTGTTCCTGCGCGCGGACGGCTACGGCCGCTTCGTCGCGTGCATGGTCTACCTGCCGCGCGACCGCTACACCACCCGCGTGCGCCTGGAGATGCAGGACATCCTGGTCCGCGAGCTCGGCGGTGTGTCCATCGACTACTCGGCCAGGGTCGGCGAAAGCGACTTGGCCAGTGTGTATTTCACCGTCCGCATGCCTGAGGCCGAGCACGGCGCCCCGCGCTACGCGGCGCCGGCGGCGGACACCTCCGAGGCCAACCGGCTGCGCATCCAGGGCCTGCTCGGCGAGGCCAGCCGGACCTGGGAAGACCTGCTGAACGATGAGGTCAGCACCTCGACCATGCTCGACCCCGCGGTGGTGCAGCGTTACTCCGCGGCGTTCCCGGACGCGTACAAGGAGGACTTCGAGGCAGGCCGCGCGCTCGCCGACATCGTCCGCCTGGAGCACCTGCGCGACGGCGGCATCGATCAGTACCTGTACCGGAATGTGGCCTCCGACCCCGGTTCTTGGCGGTTCTCGCTCTACGTCGCCGGCCCCGGCATCTCGCTGAGCCAGGTGCTGCCGGTGTTGCAGAGCCTCGGCGTCGAGGTGGTCGACGAGCGTCCGTACCAGCTCGAGCTGGAGCCGCAGCCCGGCGGCGACCCGAGCACCGGCGGCGAACGCTGGATCTACGACTTCGGTCTGCTGGCTCGTCCCGAGTTGCTGCGCAGCGCGCTCGACCGGGACCTGGACGCGGAACTGCTGGAGTCGTCCAAGCGGGCGGCGGTGCTGGAGGCCGAGGTTCGCGGCCTGCGCGAGCGGTTCACCGAGGCCTTCGAGGCGGCCTGGTACGGCCGCGCGGAAGCCGACGGTCTCAACGAACTGGTGCTGCGCGCGCGGCTGCCGTGGCGCGCGGTCTCCATCCTGCGCACCTACGCGAAGTACTTGCAGCAGGCCGGTTTCCCGTACAGCCAGGCCAACATCTCCCGGGTGCTGCTCACCTATCCGGATGTGGCGCGGTTGTTCGTCGACCTGTTCGGTGCCCGCTTCGACCCGGACACCGTCTCGGCCGATCACGCCGCCGAGCTCGAGGTCCAGGTTCGTGGCCGCATCGACGACGTGGTCAGCCTGGATGCCGACCGCATCCTGCGCGCCATCCTCAACCTGATCCGGGCGACGCTGCGCACCAACTACTACATCACCGACGCCGAGGGCATGTCGCGTGACTACGTGTCGGTGAAGGTCGAGCCGCGTGAGATCAGCGAATTGCCCAAGCCGCGGCCGCAATTCGAGATCTTCGTGTACTCGCCGCGGGTCGAGGGCGTGCACCTGCGGTTCGGTTCGGTGGCCCGTGGTGGGTTGCGCTGGTCCGACCGTCTGGAGGACTTCCGCACCGAGGTGCTCGGCCTGGTCAAGGCCCAGGCCGTGAAGAACGCGGTGATCGTCCCGGTCGGCGCCAAGGGCGGCTTCGTGGTGAAGCAGCCACCGGCCGCCACCGGCGATCCCGTCGCGGATCGGCAGGCGCTCGGCGCCGAAGGCGTCAGCTGCTACCGCACCTTCATCTCCGGCCTGCTCGATATCACCGACAACGTAGATCGCGCGACCGGCAAGGTGCTGCCGCCCGCCCGGGTGGTGCGCCGCGACGGCGACGACACCTACCTGGTGGTCGCCGCGGACAAGGGCACCGCGACGTTCTCCGATATCGCCAACGACGTGGCCAAGCGCTACGGCTTCTGGCTCGGCGACGCGTTCGCCTCGGGCGGCTCGGCCGGCTACGACCACAAGGCGATGGGCATCACCGCCAAGGGTGCCTGGGAGAGCGTCAAGCGCCACTTCCAGGAAATGGACATCGACACCCAGACCCAGGATTTCACCGTCGTCGGCATCGGGGACATGAGCGGTGACGTCTTCGGCAACGGCATGCTGCTCTCCGAGCACATCCGCCTGCTCGCGGCGTTCGACCACCGGCACATCTTCCTGGATCCGAACCCGGACACCGCGGCCTCCTACGCCGAGCGGCAGCGGATGTTCGCGCTGCCCCGCTCGTCCTGGGCGGACTACGACGCTTCGCTGATCAGCAAGGGCGGCGGCGTCTACGACCGCACGGTCAAGTCGGTCCCGATCAGCCCCGAGGCCCGAAAGGCGTTGGGCCTGGCCGACGGCGTCGAATCGCTGTCCCCGCCGGAGCTGGTGCGGGCGATCCTGCTCGCGCCCGCGCAACTGCTGTGGAACGGCGGCATCGGCACCTACATCAAGGCCAGCACCGAGGTGAACGGCGAGGTCGGCGACAAGTCCAACGACCCGGTCCGGGTCAACGGAAACCAGTTGCGGGTCAACGTGATCGGCGAGGGCGGCAACCTGGGCGCGACGGCGCTCGGCCGCATCGAGTTCTGCCGCAGCGGCGGCAAGATGAACACCGACGCCCTGGACAACTCGGCCGGCGTGGACTGCTCCGACCACGAGGTCAACATCAAGGTGCTGCTCGACGGCGTGGTCAGCGCGGGCCAGCTGGCCGAGCCGGACCGCAACCCGCTGCTCGCCTCGATGACCGATGAGGTCGCGCAGATGGTGCTGGAAGACAATGTGGCGCAGAACTTCCTGATGGGCATGTCCCGCACCGACGCGCCGCAGATGCTGAACGTGCACATGCGGCTCATCGATGATCTGGAAGCGCGCCGCGGCCTCGACCGTGAGCTGGAGGCGTTGCCCTCGGACGCGCAGTTGCAGCGCATGCTCGATGAGGGCGCGGGCCTGAGTTCCCCGGAACTGGCCAATCTCATGGCGCACGTGAAGCTTTCGCTCAAGGCCGACCTGCTCGACGGGGATCTGCCGGACAGCCCGTTCTTCGTCACCCGGCTGCCCGACTACTTCCCGACGCCGCTGCGCGACCGGTTCGGCGCCGCGATCAAGAAGCACCGGCTGCGCCGGGAGATTCTCACCACGATGATCGTGAACGAGATGGTCGACTACGGCGGCATCACCTACGCACACCGGTTGAGCGAGGAGACCGGCGCGACGGCCACCGATTCGGTGCGCGCGTTCGCGGCGGCCACCGAGATCTTCGGCCTGCCGGAGATGTGGGCGCGGATCCGCGCGGCCGACGCCGCCACCGCGGTGCGCGACCTGCTGGAACTGGAAACCAAGCGGACCCTGGACCGGGCCTCACGCTGGTTCCTGAGCAACCGGCCGCAGCCGATCGCGGTCGGCGCGGAGATCAACCGGTACTGCCAGGACGTGCAGGCGCTGGCGCCGAAGGTGCCGGGCTGGCTGCGCGGACATCACGTCGCGACGCTCACCGATCAGTCGGCCGAGCTCATCGCCCGCGGTGCGCCGACCGACCTGGCCACCGAGGTGTTCGGGCTGCTCAACCTGTTCCCGCTGCTCGACATCGTGGACATCGCCGACATCACCGATCGCGACGGCGACGAGGTGGGCGCGCTGTACTACGCGCTCAACGAGCACCTCAAGATCGACTGGCTGCTCCAGGCGGTCAGCCACCTCGAACGGGGCGATCGCTGGCACTCGCTGGCCCGGCTCGCGCTGCGCGACGACATGTACTCCTCGCTGCGCTCGCTGACCCTCGACGTGCTCTCCGCCGGTGACCCGGAGGAAAGCGCGGACGAGAAGATTGCATACTGGGAGTCGAAGAACCAGTCCCGGCTCGGGCGTGCCCGAGCCGCGCTGTCGGAGTTGTTCGAATCCGGCACCCACGATCTCGCCACGCTGTCGGTGGCCGCGCGCCAAGTGCGAAGCATGGTGAGCGGGGTGGGCGCCCAATCGGAGGTACCACGTTGACGAGCTCGTTGAACGGTAACGGGAAGGCGCCGAGTGTCGAAGACGCCTCGGGCAGCAAAGTTGTGCTGCCCAAGCGTTTTCACACCCAGGTAGAGGTCAGATGGTCGGACATGGATGCTTTTCAGCATGTGAACCATGCCCGCATGGTGACCCTGCTGGAAGAGGCGCGCATCCCGTGGTTGCTGGAGCCGGGCCGGCCGACCGCCGCGCTCGGGACCGGCTGCGTGCTGGCCGATCTGCGGGTGCGTTACCGCGGTCAGCTCCGGCACGAGGACACACCGCTCGACATCGCGATGTGGATCCAGCAGCTGCGGGCGGTCGATTTCACCATCGGCTACGAGGTGCGGGCCGCGGGTGCGGCACCGGACTCGCCTGCCGCGGTGATCGCCTCCACCCAGATCGCCGCGTTCGACATGAGTGCGCAGCGGTTGCGCCGGCTCACCGATGCCGAACGCGACTATCTCGCCGAGTGGCTGGACTGATCCACATCGATAGCAGTTGGTCGAGAACGGCAGCACAGCCGTGATGGCAGAACAACGCGTAGTGCACGTGTCCGATCCGGCGGAGCGAGAGAACCTCGCGACGTTCCTGACTCGGGCGGTGCGGCTGGACCCCGCGGCGGTGGTACGTCTCCGCCGCCGCGGGGAGCAGTACGTCTCCGCCTGGGTGGCAACGGGTTTCGAGACGCTCGCGGTCCGCACCATCGTCGGTGAGCTCGGCGTCGACGACGTCACCGTCGGCGCCGACATGGTGCTGGCCGGGCTCGGCTCCGGTCTGCCCATCGATCTCGGATATTCGATGGATTCGGCGTGGCGGGGCGCGCTGCCGCCGGTGGACGGTTTCGCGCACATCGACGACGTGCCCGCCCGCACCCTGGTCGAACTCGCCGAGCAGGGCGCGCAATTGGCCAAGGAACACGGCAGCAGCCACGGCCCGCCCGTGTCCCTGCTCGACCAGACGGTGCTCACGGTTTCCGGCGCCGACACCCAGGTGCAGGTTCCGATGCGCGTCGTCTTCGCCCTCACCGCAATGGATTTCATCCCGCACTCCGGGGACAAGGCCGACTCCCGCCGCATCCTCGCCACCGAGATCGTCCGCGTCCGCGCCACCAAAACCTGGCTGCGCATCGACGCCCGCTACGGTTCGGTCGCCCGCAGACTGGGCGGCGGCATCTCCCTCTCCCCGAGCTGACGCTGTCGCGGATTCGGGCTAGTGCAGGCCGAGCAGACGCAACAGGGCGGTGGTTGCCGCGGCGGCCAGGATGACCACGAGGATAGGTTGTTTACGCCAGGCCAGCACACCGGCGACGAGAACCCCAGCGGGAAGGGCGAATCCGAATTCGCCGGAGGCGGTCGGCAGTGTGGTCACCGCGACCAACGCGGCGAGCAGGACGGTGGCACCGACTTCGAGGAGGCGAATTGCGCGGGCGGGGAAGCGGATTCGGTCGCGTAGCGCCGGACCGGACCAGCGGAACGCGTAGGTTCCCAACGTGAGGGCGATCATGCTTGCAGCCAATATCATTCGGTACCTGATTCACGCGTGATTTGATCCGGGCTCGTAACTTCCACTGGCGCAGGTGGTTCCGTGCCGGATGCCTGTTTGTCCCGTCCCACGCAGAGCAATCCTGAAAGTGCAACCAGCACAGGCATTCCCGCGGGTAGGAACGGTGCGCTCGCCACCGCCACGGCGGCACCGGCCAGCGCTGCGCGCAGCGTGGCCAGGTCCCGCAACGCCGGAATGATCAGCGCGAGCAGCACCGCCGGGAACACCGCGTCCAGACCGAATGCTGAGGTGTCCGGCACGAAGGTTCCGATCAACGCGCCGAGTGCGGCGCCGCCGGGCCAGGCGAGCAGAATGCCGAAACCGCTCGCCCAGTACGCGGCTCGTTTGCGTTCGGCAGAAGACTGGGCCAGCGCCATTGCCACCGACTCGTCGTTCATCAGGTGCACACCGAGGAGTCGCCGCCACCCGGTCCCGACCGCATCCGGTACCGACAGCCCGTACGGCAGGTGCCGGGCATTCACCACCAGTCCGGCCAGCAGTGCCGCGATCGGACTGCCGCCTGCCGCGATGATCCCGATGAACAAGAACTCCGAACCCGCGGCGAGCACTGCGATGCCGAGCACGATGGGGAGCCACGGGGGAAGCCCGGTGGTCACCGCGGTCGCCCCGTAGGACACCCCGATCACCATCACCGCCAGGCACACCGCCACGATTCCCGAGAACGTGTCCCGTCCGAGTGTTCGCCATATCGAACGCATGTATCTTATAGTGAACACCGAAACCGCATCCGTCAACGGAGTTCCGTTGATCGGCTCACCGAACGCGGGGGAGGACAAGTGGCACAGCAGGACTCGCCGACGGGCACGCCTCAGGCGGTGATCGCGGCTGCCTTGCGCCGGGAACGCACGCGCGCCGGTCTCTCGCTCACCGAGGTTGCGCACCGCGCGGGCATCGCGAAATCGACCCTCTCCCAACTGGAATCGGGCACCGGCAACCCGAGCCTGGAAACTCTCTGGGCCCTGTGCGTCGCCCTGGACATGCCGTTCTCCGGCCTGCTAGACCCGCCGCGCCCGTCGGTTCGGCTGATCCGCGCGGGGGACGGCCCGGTCGTCGCCGCGGCGGAATCCGACTACCGCGCGACCCTGCTGGCCGCCAGCCCGCCGAACTCGCGCCGCGACCTGTTCCGGATCACCGCCGAACCGGGCCAGGCCCGGCTGTCCGAGCCGCACATCCCCGGCGTCTTCGAGCACGTCCTGCTGGCGAGCGGGCGCGCGAAGGTCGGCCTGATCGACGAACCCGTCGAACTGGGCCCGGGCGACTACATCTCCTACCCGGGCGATCTGCCGCACGTCTTCGAGGCGCTGGCGCCGGGGACGTGGGCGACCTTTGTGATCGAATACACCTGACCTGGTGTCAGGCGGCCCCTTCACCGAGGTACTGCAACCACACCGGGTCCAGGTCGGCCGTCGTGGACAGCAGCCGCCAGTGCGGACCCTTCGGCGAGACCAGCGGCGAGCGCAGGGTCCAGCCCAATTCGCTCAGCATCTTGTCCGCCTTGCGGTGGTTGCACGGCGCGCAGCTGGCGACGCAGTTCTCCCAGGAGTGTTCGCCGCCGCGGCTGCGCGGGATGACGTGGTCGATGGTTTCCGCCTTGCCACCGCAGTAGCCGCAGCGATAGCGGTCACGGTGCATGAGGGCGGCGCGGGTCATCGGGACGCGGGCCCGATAGGGAACGTGCACGTAGGTGCGCAGGCGGATCACCGAGGGAATGGCGACGGCGGCTTCGGCGGAGTGGACTACCGGGCCTTCGGCGTCACCGTGGACGGTGTCGGCTTTGTCGCAGATGAGCAGGACGATCGCGCGGCGCGCGGACAGGGCGGTAAGCGGCTCGTAGGTGGCATTCAGGAGCAGCACCCGGCGCTTCAACCAGCTCGGAGTCTCACTGGGCGGCGATGCTGAGCGGTGCGCATGGTCGGGATGACCGTGATGCGCGCCCGGATAATGATCGGACAAGATATGCAGCGGAGTAGCCCCCGAGCCACGATTGTGGACGTCGGCGGGCTGGAGTTGTCGGTGTGTGCGCGCCTCGTGCGATCTGGCGCTGTGCCGCTGCTTCATCTGGACCTCAATTTCATGATTGGCAGGATCATGCTGTTAGCTCGGCAGAGATTGCCACCCAGTTGACCATGGAACGACGGCTATTGCACGGTGATTTTCAACAATGTCCGGTTAACTGTGGCTGAAGAGCCGCCGGTCCGCGATTTGCCGCCCCGGAAAACCGCCGTGTGGGCTGTCGATGCCGGGCACGGGCACAATGGACAACGGCGCATCCAGCGAATCGAGAGGGTCTATGACTTCGGGCGAGCAGACAGCAGCGGCATCGGCGGAACAGACGCCGGCGTCGTTCTATGACGCGGTCGGCGGCGCGGAAACGTTCCGGCGGATTGTCGCGGCGTTCTATCGCGAGGTGGCGACCGACGAGGTGCTGCGCCCGCTCTACCCCGAGGAAGATCTGGGCCCGGCCGAGCGCAGGCTGCGCATGTTCCTAGAGCAGTACTGGGGCGGCCCGCGCACCTACGGTGAGGAGCGCGGCCACCCGCGGCTGCGGATGCGGCACAACCCGTTCGTCATCGGTCCGATCGAGCGCGACGCGTGGTTGCGATGCATGCGAATCGCCGTAGCGGAGATCGAGCCGGAGCTGCTCGACGACGAACATCGCAAGGCTCTGCTGGACTACCTGGAGATGGCGGCGAATTCGCTGATGAACGCGCCCTGGTGAGGGCGTTTCGGTCGAGAACCGAGACGGGCCGAGGGTTTTCGGCGCGTCCCGGCGGACGCTGGCGATTTGCCCAAAGTTGAGATCGGTGCTCCGCCTAAGGGTTTTTGCCGCAAAACTTTGGCACTATTACGTCTGTGACTGATACACCCGCCGTAGCGGTGCCGGTGGATCGCACCACGCAACCATGGTGGCGGTCGGCCGTGTTCTACCAGGTTTATCCCAGATCCTTCGCGGATTCCGACGGCGACGGAGTCGGTGATCTCGGGGGCGTCCGCGAGAAGCTCGGCTATCTCGAGCTGCTCGGCATCGACGCACTGTGGGTGTGTCCGGTGATGACCTCGCCGATGGCCGACGGTGGCTACGACGTCGCCGATCCCCGCGACATCGACCCGCTCTTCGGCGGACTCGCCGCGATGGACGAGCTGATCGCCGAGGCGCACTACCGGCACATCAAGATCACCATGGATTTGGTGCCGAACCACACCAGCAGCGAACATCCCTGGTTCCTCGCCGCACTCGAGGCCGGACCGGGCAGCCCGGAACGCGCCCGCTACCTCTTCCGCGATGGCCGCGGCCCCCATGGCGACACGCCACCGAACAACTGGCCGAGCATCTTCGGCGGCCCGGCCTGGACCCGGGTCACCGAGCCCGACGGCACGCCGGGTCAGTGGTACCTGCACATCTTCGCCCCCGAACAACCCGACCTGAACTGGGAAAACCCCGAGGTCGCCGCCGATTTCGAGAAGACCCTGCGGTTCTGGCTCGATCGCGGCGTGGACGGCTTCCGCCTCGACGTCGCGCACGGCATGGCCAAACCGGCCGGCCTACCGGACATGGCGGTGGTCAAGACCGCGCTGCTCGCCAACGACGACGACGATCCGCGGTTCAACAATCCCGGCGTGCACGAGATCCACCGCCGCATCCGCAAGGTGCTCGACGACTACCCGGACGCGGTGTCGATCGGCGAGGTGTGGGTCGACGACAACGTGCGCTTCGGCGAGTACCTGCGCCCCGACGAGCTGCACCTGGCCTTCAATTTCCGGCTGGCCAAGACCGACTTCGACGCCGACGACGTGCGCGCGGCGATCGACAACTCGCTCGCCGCGGTCGCGCCGGTTGCCGCCTCACCCACCTGGACGCTGTCCAACCACGACATCGAGCGCGAAGTCACCCGCTACGGCGGCGGCACGGTCGGCGCGGCCAGGGCCCGGGCGATGATGATGCTCGAGCTCGCCCTGCCCGGCTCGGTCTTCATTTACAACGGCGCCGAATTGGGCCTGCCCAACGTGGACGACCTGCCCGACGCGGTCCTCCAGGACCCCACCTGGGAGCGTTCCGGGCACACCGAGCGCGGCCGGGACGGCTGCCGGGTGCCGTTGCCCTGGGAGGGCGCCACGCCGCCGTTCGGCTTCACCACCGGACAGCCCTGGCTGCCGATGCCGGCCGACTGGGCGGGCTACACCGTCGAGGCGCAACTCGAGGAACTCGGCTCGACCCTCTCGCTCTACCGGATGGCCATCGAATTGCGCGGCCTGCGACCGGAATTCAGCGGGGACCGGATCGAGTGGTACGGGAGCCCGCCCGGCTGTCTGGCCTTCCGCCGGGAGGGTGGACTGGTCTGCGTGCTGAACGCGTCGCAGGCGCCCACCCAGCTGCCGCCGGGGGACGTGCTGCTGGCCAGCGCGCCGCTGGACGGGGGCCAGCTCCCGCCGAATACGGCCGCCTGGTTGGTCTAGATCGCATCGGTCCGGAATCGAGGACGCCGCGGTATTCGCCCGATTGAGTTTGCATTTGTCGCGTGAGAATGCATTTGCAATTTCAATAGTATTGCGCCGCAATGGGTTTGTTGGATTCCAAAACGCGGGTACGTGGAGTCCAACGAACTTCGTTGCGGTAGCACAGCGTTCGGCGTATGGGCAGCTCGTGACGTGTTTTGGACTGCCGTACCCCTCAGTTGGACGCGAATCGCGCTCAGTGAAAGCGGCTGTGGGTCAATAGGACTGGATATGGACGGTCCGGCCGTGGAAGAATCGGCGACGCCTTCGGCTGAATAATGGAGGCGTCGTCGCCCGCACGCCGTCAGGGCTCGCGCGGTGGCATCCGTGAACCACTGCGTGGAGTCCGTGACGCACGAAGATCGCCTCGCTCGACCGGTGCATCGTGGCCCGCCGAACTCCTTGCCGGACTGGAGGAGTGCTCGTGACGATCGATGGACGGCTACCCGCGAATCCTGCTCGGCGCGATCGTGGATCGCTGAGTTGTTGCGGCGGTTGATCTTTCGCCCCGAATCGGTGCGCACCGCATAGGCTGCTGCCGGCCGGTTCCGGACCGATTGCACGATGCGCATCGCCGCGGATGCGGTTCGCCGCGCCGATGTTCGCGTCGACCCGCAACAGATCCGTCCATTCGGACCGTTTCGGTTGATTCGAGCCTGCGTTCAGGGGCCTTGCACTTGCGCCTAAGTCGCTGGTGGACGGGATTTTTGGTGGTCAGCGCGCTGAGCGCGCCAGGCATAGTTACACATTTGTGATTTTTGCTCGCGAAGGGTGGCCGTAACTGTGACGGAGTGGCAAACTTGGTGCTGCCCCCGGTGCAGTGGGGAGCCGCGCTCGGCATTGCCGGCTGATTGCGCGCGAGCGTTGCGGCGGTCCCGAATTGAGCTGCACCTACAAAGCTTTGGGGTTCGCGAGGCACGCGATGTTTGTCGGGCAGGAACTCATCTCGTGGTGGATCCGGACCCAGCGGCACCGGTCGGCATGACCGGCGCGCAGCATCGCGGCCCGCGGATTCCTCCGTTCCATAGGTTGAGGAGTTGACGTGACCGGTCTTGTCGTGCCGGAATGCCCGCACCGCCCGCGCGCCTGGCGCGATGCGGAAGTCGACGGCGCGCTATCTGTGAATCCGGGTGTCACTGACCACTTTTCGACGCATTGAGCGCCGAGTGGGCGTCGCTCGGCGCCGCGCTCGGACTCACGCTGGACCTCGACACGGCCGCCTACGCCGAGCTGCGCGCCGAGTTCCTCGCGATGACCGCCGCGGCCCGGCGCGCCTCGGGGCTGTCCACGGCGGTCGTGGTGACACGTTGCGCCGGTCGCCCCGGCAAGCAGACCGTGTACAACTACGCTGGCGGCTCGGGGTACCTGAGCTTCCCGAAACCGGATCTGCTGCAACGGTATTTGGAAAGCTGCGACCTCCCCGCGGACCAGGTGCGGTTCGCGGTCGACCGCTGCGCGCAGATCAGGCGCAAGCACCCGGAGGCGGGTAAGCCTGGTCCGCGCAAAGTGCAGCAGCCCCTGATCGAGGAGCGCGGCGCCGCCGGACTGGAGCGGTCCGCGGGGACCGATCTGCCGGGCGGTAGTCGTCTGCCGAGCATCGACGTGCCGGGCGACGGCGACCTGCCGCACGCCGACGTGCCGAGTGTTCGGGACCTACCGCACACCGACGTGCCGAGTGTTCGCGGCCTGCCGCACGCCGACCTGCCGAGTGTTCGCGGCCTGCCGGGCGTTGGCCTGCCGCTGTCCGCGCAATCGGGTGGCTGGGCAGGCCGGTGGCGTGGCCTGGTGCGATTGGTCGCGCCGAGAAAGATCGTCGCGGCCGTGGACGGCGCCGGTGAGCCGCGCTTCGTCACGCCGTTGCCGTCGACCTGGTACGGGTCGCGCGCGGCCGAACCATGGCAGCCGAGCAGGCACGCGCCGACCGGCGCTCCGTCGCACGACGGTGCCGATCGACGGTGGGTGGGCAGCGAGCTGCGCGACTCCGGCGTCCGCGTCACCCCGGGACGGCTGGCGTTGCGGATCGTCCGGGCCGAGCTCGAAAACGCTTGGCCGCAAGACGAATGCAACGCGATGGGCCTGGTGCGCAAGGCCTACGGCACCCTGGGCATCGCCTTGCACACGCGCGCGGGCGAGGAGTCCGGCGTGCCCGTGCCGCTCGAGCAGGCCGCACCCGGTGACATCCTCACCCTGGTCGACGGCCGCAAAGGCCTGTACGCCGGCGGCGGCTGGGCGCTGCTGCTCGCGCCCGCGGTCGACGGGGCGAACCTGCATGGCATCCGGCATGACCAAGTCGCCACGGCACACCGCATCAACTGGGAGTCGGTGCCGCTCACGAGCCGGCCGCTGGGCTGGGGTGGCGTGTGGCCGAACGTCGATTGGGTCGTGCTGAGCGGCCGCCCGGCACCGATGAGCTCGGTGAGTATCGCGCCCGTTGCCGCCGACGCCGTGCCACGCTACGCCGATGTTGGCCAGCGGCAGGCCGACGGTGGGCACGGTCCGGCGTTGACGGTGGCCGCAGGTGAGCTGCCTATTTCGACCGAGGCGATCGTCGCCCGGGACGGGCCGGCCGACGGTGGGCACGGTCCGGCGTCGACGGTGGCCGCAGGTGAGTTGCCTACTTGGACCGAAGCGACCCTTGCCCGGTGCGGGCAGGCCGACCGTAGGCACCGTCCGGGTTCGACCGTGGCGACAGGTGAGTTGCCTATTTCGACCGAAGCGATCGTTGGCCGGTACGGGGAGGCCGACGGTGGGCACGGTCCGGCGTCGACGGTGGCCGCAGGTGAGTTGCCTATTTCGACCGAAGCGATCGTTGCCCGGTACGGGGAGGCCGATGGTGGGCACCTTCCGGCGTTGACCGTGGCCGCAGGTGAGCTGCCCGCCTCGACCGAAGCGGTCGTCGCCCGGTACGAGCAGTTGGTGCATGCGGTGAGCGAGCAGGTCGAGGCCGCCGGGCAGGCGGCGGAACCGGGTCTGGCGGCGCTGCGGGCGATCGACGGGCTGGCGTTTCCGCACATGGGCGCGCAGGCCTGGCTGATTCGCGAGGCGTTCAAGGCCGTCGATCTGCCACTGCCGGAACGCATCCGGTTCGAGTTGCCGATCATGGCGGTCGCCTTGCGGCATCTGGATCTGTGCCCGGGCGACATCGTGTTCACCGAGTCCGGCGTGCTGGGCTTCTACGGCGAGCAGGGTGAGCTGATCTATCTGGGGCCCGCGGGCACCCCGGCCACCAGTGCGTTGCCACCCGCGTTGTACGCGGCGGCGTGGCGGGTGACCGCCGTCCCCGCACACAGCGGCTACGGGCTGACCAGCAAGGTGGAGATGGTCGAGCACGACGGGGCGGGGCGTCTCGTGCGGATCTATCGGGCGGGGGAGCGGCGCAGCGGCCGCCATCGCCGGTGTCCGGAAACGCGCGAGGTGGTGGCGATGGTGATCAAGGCGATCGAGCGGGCGCAAGAGTGCGCGGTACCGGTGTCGCTGACCGGGCAACAGTTGTTCACTGCGGCCGTAGTCCGGGGTGGCGCCGAGTTCTCGTCGCCGGTGACCGAGTGGGATCCGGTGCACGAGCCGGCGTATCCCCGCGACACTCGGCTGACGACGGTGCAGGCCGCGCTCCCCGGAAGTTCCGCGACCGCCGCGCAGCAGTTGATGGCCAGGCTGGCGACGGCGCCCGCGTCCCGCTGGAGCAGGCGTCCGCGGCCCGGCGTCGCCTAGGCGACGCCGGGCAATACCTCGCCCACGGGAATTATCCGATCGAAATACTTTCATTCGAGTGTTTTCGCGTGTCCGCGGTACTGCCGTATTCGAGTCCAATTCATTGCCTATCGGCGACGCTGAATTAGTCCAAACATTTACGGACCGCGCAGTCTGGTATTGGATTCAGGTCGAATCGCTGGAGTGGACCTCCGCCTGCGGACGGCGGTCCAGCCAATTCTCGGTCACATTCCCTGCGTGTGAGTCCGGAGTGAGTCGATGCTGCGTAGATCCGGGCGCTCAACTCGTTCATCAGTCAACCATGCGCCCGTGGCCGGGACAACCCCGACAAGTGGCCTAATAGGGGTTATTTGGTCGTGCCCGATTCGGATCCAATTTCCAAATATGCAGGTAGGCGCGGGTTTTGGTGGATTCCAATGATCCTGGCCAGAGCCCCGGATCTGGACCGTAGGGGCCAGTTGGAATTCGTATTAGGAATTCCAAACATTCGTTCATCGGACCGAATGGACACTTGGTTAGGGCCGGCGACTCGTGTTCGCTAAGCGATGAATCGATCTGAGCAGGACGGTTAAAAAGGAACGTTGAAACCCGGTCGGTTTTAGTTATGCTCGTGATCGTCTCCCCGGTGTGGGAAGGCGGCGACTCCGACAACCTGCGGCTCGGGCTCGCCGGGTAATTCGATAAAACATGCACACGTGTGCGCCGGTCACATTCCCTGCAGTTCCTGAGTCCATCGTTCGGCTGCCCTGCGCAGTCCTCGAACGCGGACTCCTCGACAAGGAGTACGAACCAAGATGCTGAATTCGCACCGACCGCCCGCGGGCGGAGCCGAGCGTGTGGACGACGTCGAAGACCAGGTGAACCCGGACGCCACGGTCGTGCTGCCCCCCGAGCCGCAGCCGATCGCCGACGTGCGGACCCCTCGAACGATCCTGCGCGCGATCAAGGTCGACGCCTGGTTGCTCGCCGGCAGCATCATGACCGCCGCGACCTGTGCCCACCTCGCCGGGTCCGGCCTCCCCGAGGACGCGCCGCACCGCACGTTGGCCGCCGGCGCGGCGGTGTTCGCCGGTCGCGCGGGGTGGTCGTCGGTCCGCGCGCTGTGGCGGTACTTCGGGCCCGAGGAGATCTACTTCGGCGTCCGCTTCCGCCATCCGCGCAGGTGATTCGTCGGACGATGGCCCGACACGACGGATTGGCGGCCACCAGAGGAGGAACTACTACACAGCATCGTCTACCGTTGGACCGTGAGCATTCTCGAGACAGTGCTGGTCTTCCTCGGCATCCCGCTGGTGATATACCTCGCGATTGCCGGATTGTCATATCTCGGTAAGCCACTCGCCGGTGAGAAGCCCGCCCACTACGACCTCGGTCAGCAGTGGACGGCGGCGCCGGTGCTGTGGAGTGCGACCGACGAGGTGACCTCGACCGGTCATCACGATTCGGCCGGGTCGTCGCATGGGCACCACGCGGCGATCGAGGCCACCAAGGCGGAGCTGATCGGAGGCCGGGCAAGTGGCAAGTTCTAAGTGGCCCGCGGTGGTCGAGGCCGACCTGCCGCACGGGTACGTGGTCACCACCAGCGGACGCGTCTCCGGCGTGCACGAGGCGGGTGACGTGTTCAAGGAGGCCCCGTTCAGCGATGACGAGCGGCTGGCCATGGACAACGTGCTCACCGAGGCGACCCGCGCGACCAAGGTGCGGTTCAACGTCTACATCGGCGATCTCGGCGAAGATCCGGCCGCCGGCGCCGACGCGATCTTCCCGAACACCCCCGAGGCGACGCGTTCGGTGCTCATCGCCGTCTCGCCCAACGACAAGGCGATCGAGGTGCGCTCCGGCCGCGAGGTCGCCGACCGCGCGAACGACCGGGTCTGCCAGCTCGGCGTCACCGCCGCGTCCAGCTCGTTCCGGCAGGGCCAGCTGATCGACGGGCTGGTGTCCGCGGTCCGCGTGATGGCCGCCGCGATCGGTCGCTGACCCCTTCCGTCCCTGCGGCGGAGTCCGAGCAATGCTTCCGGCGTGCTCACCCACCTCGGGTGAGCGCGCCGGTGGCATTTGCGGCACAGCACAATTGGGTTGCCACCGCCGCCCGGCTCGCGCACCGTGGTGCGGTGAAGATTCTTGTGACCGGAGCCACCGGAAACATCGGCCGCATGGTCGTCGACCACTTGCTCGCGGCGGGCGCCGACGACGTCCGCGCACTGACCAATCATCCGGACCGGGCCGCGCTGCCCGCCGGCGTCGAGATCGCCGAGGGCTATCTGGGCCGGGTGTCTTCGCTGCCCGCCGCGTTCGAGGGCGTGCAGCGGATGTATCTGGCACCGATGCTGGAGACCGTCGACGAGGTCGTCGCGCTGGCGAAGCAGGCGGGCATCCGGCACATCGTCGATCTGTCCGGCGAGGCGCACTGGACGCCGATCGCCGTGGCGGTGGAGAACTCGGGGCTGGCGTGGACGCACCTGTTCGGCGTCGACTTCATCGAGAACGCCACCGTCTGGGCCGAGCAGATCCGCGCGTCCGACGAGATCCTGGACCCGTACCCGGAGGTGGAGAGCGTCCCGGTCGCCATGGACGACATCGCCCGGGTGGCCGCGAAAGTCCTGCTCTCCGAAGGCCACAGCGGGCAGACCTACGAACTCACCGGCCCGCAAGCCCTGACCCGAGCCGATCGAATCCAGCAGATCGGTGCGGCTCTCGGTCGCCCGCTGACCGTCCGGCAGGTCTCGCCCGAAGCAGCGATCCAGGTCTTCGCGCGCAGCATGCCGACCCCCGAGTGGTACGTGCAGGCCACCGGCTCGATGGTCGGCTGGCACCCCACGCCGGGCACCACCGTCGCCGACCTCACCGGCGCTCCCGCCACCACCTTCGCCCAGTGGGCAGCGGCCAATACCGCACTCTTCCAATGACCTTCACGAACAACGGGACATGACAGCGCGGACGCCGTCATGTCCCGTCGATCATGGTTCAGCTACTGCCCGTCGAAAGTCCGTGCGCGCAAGGCCCGTTCGACGCCCGCCTTGCCCTCGACCACCAGGCGGCGCAGGGCCGGCGGATGGTCCCCGGCGAGGAACTTGTCGGCGGTCGCCACGGCGTCTTCGCTGATCGCCCATCCCGGGTAGAGGCCGACCACCACGGTCTGCGCGACCTCGCTGGAGCGCCGCTCCCACACGCCGGCCACCTCCGCGAAGTAGCGGTCGACGTAGGGCGCGAGCAGCTCGCTCTGCCCCGCAGGCGCGAACCCGGCGACGATTGCGCGGGTGGTGATGTTGGACGCGGAATCGTCCGAAACCACCTTCGCCCACGCCTGTTCCTTCACCGCGGCCTGCGGCCGGGCGGTCGCCGCGGTCGCGGCATGCCGCCGGCCCGCCGCGGTCGGATCCTTCGCCAGCTCCTGATCGATGAACGGGGTGTCGAGGCCGTCCGCATCGATCTCACCGGCCGCGGCCAGCGCGATCACGATGCGCCAGCGCAGGTCGGCGTCGACCGCCAGCCCGGCCAGGCCGACCTTGCCCGGATCGCCGTCGATCAGCTCGCGCAGCACCTCGGTGTGCCAGGCGGACAGCTTGGCGGTGGTGAGCGCGTTGACGAAGGCCAGCTGATGATCCGAGCCCGCCTCGGCCGCGCGGGCCAGCTCCAGCAGCCGGTTCGCGTACTCGACCCAGCCGGTCTCGGCCGCCCACGCCGGGTCGGCGTAGCTGCGCAGCGAGAGGTTCGCCTGCATCAGCAGTCGTTGCACCACACCGATTTCCGACTCCGCGCCGACGCCGCGCTGGACCAGCGCGAGGAAGTCGCGGGCCCGGAACTCGGCCTGCCTGGTCATCTCCCAGGCCGCCGACCAGGCCAGCGTGCGCGGCAGCGGCTCGGCGATATCGGCGATCCGGTTGACCAGCACGTCCAGCGAACCGGCGTCCAGGCGCACCGAGCAGTAGGTCAGGTCGTCGTCGTTGATCAGCACGAACTGCCCGCTCGCGACGCCGACCAGTTCGGGCACCTCGGTGCGCTCGGCGGCCTGCACGTCGAGCTCGACGCGCTTGGTGCGCACCAGCTTTCCGTCCTGGTCGTCGTAGACGCCGACGGCCAGGCGATGCACGCGCCGCTCACCGGCGCCGGGTTCCGCGCCGCCCTGCACGACGGCGAACGAGGTGAACTTGCCGTCGCCGTCGACGGTGAAGTCCGGCCGCAGCGTGTTCAGGCCGGTGGTCTTCAGCCACTGTGCGCCCCAGTCGGAAAGGTCACGGCCGGAAGACTTTTCGAGGGCCGCGAGCAGATCGTCGAAGGTGGCGTTGCCGTAGGCGTGATCGGCGAAGTAGGCGCGCAGACCGGCCAGGAACGGCTCCAGGCCGACGTAGGCGACGAGCTGCTTTAGCACGCTCGCGCCCTTGGCGTAGGTGATGCCGTCGAAGTTCACCTCGACCGCCGCCAGATCGGGGATGTCGGCCGCGATCGGGTGCGTGGACGGCAGCTGGTCCTGCTGGTAGGCCCAGGACTTCTCCGCGTTCGCGAAAGTGGTCCAGGCACTGGTGTATTCGGTCGCCTCGGCCTGGCACAGCACGGAGGCGAAGGTGGCGAACGACTCGTTCAGCCACAGGTCGTCCCACCACTTCATGGTGACCAGGTCGCCGAACCACATGTGCGCCATCTCGTGCAGCACGGTCTCGGCGCGCCGCTCGTAGGACGCGCGGGTCACCTTGGACCGGAAGACGTAGTCCTCCAGGAAGGTCACCGCGCCTGCGTTCTCCATCGCGCCCGCGTTGAACTCCGGCACGAACAGCTGGTCGTACTTGCCGAACGCGTACGGCACGCCGAAGTTGTTGTGGTAGAAGGCGAATCCCTGCTTGGTCTCGGTTAACAGGCGCTCGGCGTCCATGTGCTCGGCCAGCGAGGCGCGGCAGTAGATGCCGAGCGGGATGTTGCCGTGCTCGTCGCTGTAGACGTCGGTCCACTGCGCGTACGGGCCCGCGATGAGCGCGACCAGGTAGGTGCTGATCTTCGGCGTGGTGCGGAAGACGTGCTTACCCGGTTCTGCCGCAAGGGTTTCCACGACGGCGCCGTTGGAGATGACCTTCCACTCCGGCGCGGCGGTGACGCTGATGTCGAACGTGGCCTTCAGATCCGGCTGATCGAAGCAGGCGAACATCCGCTTGGCATCGGCGGTCTCGAACTGCGAGTACAGGTAGACCGAGTCGTCGGTCGGATCGACGAAGCGGTGCAGGCCCTCGCCGGTGTTGGAGTAATCGCAGTCGGCCTCGATGACCAGCTCGTTGGTCGCGGCCAGGTCGGGCAGCGCGATCCCGGTGGACTCGTCGTAGCCGGCGACGTCGAGCGCGGTGCCGTTGAGCACCGCCGAACGCACGCCGCGGGCCACCAGGTCGATGAAGGTGCTCGCGCCCGCGGTCGCGGAGAAGGTGACCGTGCTGCGGGAGAAGAAGGTCTGCTCGCCCGGTTTGCCCGCACCGTCGGTCAGGTCCAGGTCGATGCGGTAGTTATCGACCGACACAGTCGACGCGCGTTCGATCGCCTGGTCGCGAGTCAGGTTCGGTGCGGACATAAGGCTCCTTCGGGTTCGAAGAACTAGCTCGGGCGTTCCCCACGATGCCACCTGGGTAAGGTTGCCCGCGTGGGAGTTTTTTCTCATTGAAGACTGCCCTATGAACCCTATCCAGGATCGGAGCTGCGGAGTGAAGCATGTGCACGCCGGCAAGGTGCGCGACCTCTACGAGGACGGCGACACCCTGCTGCTGGTCGCGTCGGATCGGGTCTCGGTCTACGACGTGGTGCTGCCGACGCCGATCCCGGACAAGGGCGCGCTGCTCACCCAGCTGTCCAACTGGTGGTTCGACTACTTCACCGATGTGCCCAACCATGTAGTCTCCGCCACCGACGTGCCCGCCGAGTTCGCCGGCCGGGCGATCCGGGTCAAGCCGCTGAAGATGGTGCAGGTCGAATGCATCGCCCGCGGCTACCTGGTCGGCTCCGGCCTGACGGAGTACCAGCGGGAGGGCTCGGTGTCCGGCGTCGCGCTGCCGCCCGGCCTGCGCGAGGGCGACCGGCTGCCCGAGCCGATCTTCACGCCGACCACCAAGGCGTCCGAGGGGCACGACGAGTCGATCACCTTCGCGGACGTGGTGAACCAGGAGGGTCGCGAGGTCGCCGAGCGGCTGCGCGACCTGACCCTGCACATCTACTCGCGCGGCGCGGCGCACGCCACCGAGCGCGGCGTGATCGTCGCCGACACCAAGGTCGAATTCGGCTGGGACGGCGACACGCTCACCCTCGGCGACGAGGTACTGACCTCCGACTCCTCGCGCTTCTGGCCGGCCGCCGAATGGGAGCCCGGCCGCGCGCAGCGCTCGTTCGACAAGCAGTTCGTCCGCGACTGGTCCACCTCCACCGGGTGGAACAAGGAGTACCCCGGCCCGGAGATCCCCGCCGACGTCGTCGCGGCCACCCGGCAGAAGTACATGGAGGCCTACGAACTCGTCACCGGCCGCACCTGGACCGGTGTGCCGCAGCAGTAGTCAGGCTCGGCTGAGGTAGTCGCTCAGCCGAGCCAGATAGGGACGCTGGCCCGTGCCGAGTTTCTCGTGCGCGGTGTCCAGGTCGAACCAGTCGGCCCGATCGATCTCCGGGAAGCTGGCCAGCGTGCCCGAGCGCGGCGGCCATTCCATCTCGAACGTGCCGGGCACCACCTCGGCCGGATCGAGATCGCCCTCGACGGCCCAGACGGTCAGGGTCTTCTTGCCCTTGCCGCTGCTGTAGCGCACGTCGCCGAGCGGAATCCAGTCACCGGCCGGCACGAACAAGCCGAGCTCCTCGTGGAACTCGCGGCTGGCCGCCGCCTGCGCGTCCTCCAGCTCCGGCTCGTACTCGCCCTTCGGAATGGACCACGCGCCGTTGTCCTTCCGCGCGAAGTACGGCCCGCCCATGTGCCCGAGCAACACCTCGACGTGCGCGTCCGCGCCCCGCCGATACAACAGAACCCCCGCGCTGGTCTTATCCGTCACCTCCGCAGTCTGCCCCACGAACCGGCCGGCGCGTGGCACCCGGTCCGGTCACCGATGGCGGAGCTGGGCGGCGCGCAGGGTGAGGTAGTGGTTCTCGGGCGCGCTGGGGGTGCGGCCTGCGGCGGTGGTGTAGTCGGTGATGGCGGCGTCGAAATCGCCTGCCATTTCGTGCAAGTGGCCGCGGACGGCGTCCAGGCGATGGTTGCCTGCCAGTTGTTCGTCCAGGGTCGCGACGAGTTCGAGGCCGGCCTCGGGGCCGTGCACCATCGCGATCGCGACGGCGCGGTTGAGCGTGACGATCGGGTTGTCCGACAACTTGTCGAGCAGGTCGTAGAGCGCGAGGATCTTCGGCCACTCGGTCTCGTCGGTGCTCCGGGCCTGGGCATGCAGGACGGCGATGGCGGCCTGGAGTTGGTACGGGCCGGTAAGTCCTTGTGCCAGAGTGCTTGTCGTCAAGGTGATGCCCTCGGTGATCAGCGGGCGATCCCACAGCGCCCGGTTCTGCTCGGCGAGCGGAATCAGTTCGCCGCGCTCACCCGTGCGGGCCGTCCGCCGGGAATCGGTGAGCAGCATGAGCGCGAGCAGCCCGGTGACCTCGGTGTCGTCGGGCAGCATGCGATGCACCGCGCGGGTGAGCCGAATCGCCTCGCCGGACAGGTCGGCGCGCTGCAACGCCGGACCGGACGTGCTCGTACTGCCCTCGTTGAAGATCAGGTACAGCACGTGCAGCACGGTCCCGAGCCGGGCGCGCCATTCGTCGTCACCGGGCCGCGCGAACGGCCGGTCCAACGTGGCCAGCTTCTTCTTCGCCCGCGTGATCCGTTGCGCCATGGTCGATTCCGGCAGGAAGAACGCGCGCGCGATCTCCGCCGTGCCGAGCCCGCCCACCGCCCGCAAGGTGAGCGCGATGGCGCTGGCCGAGGACAGCGCGGGGTGGCAGCAGAGGAAGAACATGGCCAGGGTGTCGTCGTGGTCGACCGGCAGCGCGTCCGGCACGTCGCGATCGAATGCTGTTGTCTCCCTGCGCCGCCGGGCCACCTCGGCGCGCACCGCGTCGGCCATCCGGCGCTGCGCCACCTGGATCAGCCAGCCGCGCGGATTGTCCGGCAGGCCCTCGACCGGCCACTGGGTCGCCGCCGCGAGCATCGCCTCCTGGAGCGCGTCCTCGGCGGTGTCGAAGTCGCCGAACCGGCGGACCAACGCACCGAGGACCTGTGGCGCCAACTCGCGCAACAGGTCCTCGGGCCGCGCCGGGAGCGGTGTGTCGTCGGGCACCACTCGCCGGTTGGTCACTGGTCGCTGGCCGGGTGACTCATCACCGGCCGGACCTCGATGTATTCGCCGATCGGTTTACCACCCGGACCCGGTGCCGCCGAGGCGCTCGCGGCGATCTCGTAGGCCCGTTCCGGGCTGTCCACATCCACGATCCAATACCCGGCCAGGAACTCTTTCGTCTCCGGGAACGGTCCGTCGGTCACCAGCGGCGCGGAGCGGCCGTCGGAGCTGACGATGCGCGCCTCGGTCGGGCCGGTGAGCCCCTGCGCGTCTACCAGCTCACCCGATTTGGCCAACTGCTCGCCGAGGGCGCGCTGAAAGTCTATGTGCGCCTGGATCTCCTGCGGGGACCATTCGCTGATCGGTGTGTCGCAGTAGGCGGGGGTGCGGTAGGTCTTCAACAGCATGTATTTCATCGGGAGTCACAACGGTTTCGAGGTGTCGGCCAGTGCCTCCGGGTCGGCCGGTTCGCCCGCCAGGATCAGTTCCTTGATCCGGTCGGTGACGTCCCAGACGTTCACGTTCATGCCGGCCAGGATCCGGTTGTCCGCGTCCAGCCAGAACGCGACGAACTCGCGTTTCGCCACGTCGCCGCGGGTGACCACGCGTTCGTAGTCGCCGGGCGCCGCGTAGCCGGTGTACTCCATGCCCAGGTCGTACTGGTCGGTGAAGAAGTAGGGGAGCCGGTCGTAACTGGCGTCCTTGCCGAGCATGGTCGCGGCCGCGACGGCCGGCTGGTTGAGCGCGTTCGCCCAGTGCTCCACCCGAATTCGGCGACCCAGCACCGGATGCTGCTGCTCGGCGATGTCGCCGACCGCGACGATGTCCGGGTTGCTGGTGGCCAGGTGTTCGTCGACCAGCACGCCGCCGTCCACGTCGAGCCCGGCCTCCGCGGCCAGCTCGATGTTCGGTTTGGCGCCGACCGCGACCAGCACCGCCTGGGCCTCGATGACGCTGTCGTCGTCGAGCTTCACCCCGGTGGCGAGCCTGGTCCCGATGCCTTCCTTGGTGGTGATCTCGGTGACCTCGGCGCCGAAGCGCAGGTCGACGCCGTTGGACCGGTGCAGGTCGGCGAACACCTCGCCCATTTCCGGCCCGAGAGATGCGAGCAGTGGACCTTCGGCGGTCTCCACGACGGTCACCGCGAGTCCGGCGGCGCGGGCGGCGGAGGCGACCTCCAGGCCGATCCAGCCCGCCCCGATGATCACCACGGACTGAGCCGCGCTGGCAAAGAACTCGATCAGGGTGTCGGAGTCCTCGATGGTGCGCAGCGTGTACACGTTGGGGGCGTCCGCGCCGGGGATCGACAGGGTGCGCGGGGTCGAGCCGGTGGCGAGGGCCAGCTTGTCGTAGCCGACCGTCGAACCGTCCGGCAGCGACACGGTCTTCGCGGCGGTATCGAGGCTCTCGACGGTCGTGCCGACTCGCACGTCGACGTTGTGGTCGCGGTACCACTGGCGGGGGTGCGTGGTGAATTCGGCGAGCTGTTTCTTGCCGGCCAGATGTTCCTTGGACAGCGGTGGTCGCTCGTAGGGTAGTTGCTCCTCCGCGCCGATCAGCGTCACCGAGCCGTCGAAGTCGTTGGCGCGCAACGCTTCCGCCAGTTTCGCCGCGGCCAGTCCGCCGCCGACGATGACAAAACGATCATCCGAACCCATGCGGACTCCTTGTCGAGAGGGAACCTGGACTCCTGCCGCTAGACCCTACTGGGATCGGCGGCGGCATCTCCCGAAAACGCGGCGACCGGGCGGGAACGAATCGACGGCCGCCGTGGTTGGTTCCGTATAACGGCGGAGCTGAGCACCGTCAGTCGACTATGCGATTCGAGAGGACCTGTCGTGAGTGAGAAGAGCTCCACGAAAGATGTTGCGGACTTCTGGTTCGACCCGCTGTGCCCGTGGTGTTGGATCACGTCCCGCTGGATCCTCGAGGTCGAGCAGGTACGCGACATCGAGGCGCGCTTCCACGTGATGAGCCTGTCGGTGCTGAACGAGGACAAAGAGGGTCTGCCCGATCAGTACAAGGAACTGCTGTCCAGCGGCTGGGGCCCGGTCCGGGTCGCCATCGCGGCCGCGCAGGAGCACGGCGACAAGGTGCTGCTGCCGCTCTACACCGCGATGGGCACCCGCATCCACAACCGCCGCGAGGAGTACCAGCGCGACTCGCGCATCGAGTCGCTCACCGCGGTGATCGCCGATTCGCTGGCCGAGGTCGGCCTGCCCGCCGAGCTGGCCAAGGCCGCCGAGAGCACCGACTACGACGAGGCGCTGCGCAAGAGCCATCACGCGGGCATGGACAAGGTCGGCCCGGACGTCGGCACGCCGACCATCCACATCAACGGGACCGCGTTCTTCGGTCCGGTGCTGTCCCGGATCCCGCGCGGCGAGCAGGCCGGGAAGCTGTGGGACGCCGCGGTGACGCTGGCGGACTACCCGCACTTCTTCGAGCTCAAGCGCACCCGCACCGAAGACCCCGAGTTCGACTGAACCTGGGCGAGTGCCGCGGGGTTCGCCCCGCGGCACTCGGACCGTGCTTGCTAGGAAACAGGTTTCGGCGGCAGCGCCGGCGTCTGGGCAGTGCTCGGGTAGCCACCCGGCGGTGGCACCGCACCTACCGGCGGGCTCGGCCGCAACCACAGCTTGCCGTGCCTGCTGCGATCGCGCAGGGCCCACATCCGCCAGGTCAGCACCGGGTGCGAGGACATGGCGTTGACCACCCAGACGAAGAACCCCTTCTCGATCGCCGCCCGGTCGGCCATCTCGTCGAAGCCGACCAGGGTGTTCATGTACTTGCCTGCGGCCAGCGTGCCCATCGCCGCGGGCGCGCCCACGTGCCGGTTGCAGTAGCCGTGGTTGTCCGCGGTGTACTCCTGCGCGCGGATCAGCGAGTTGCCGATGATCGGCAGGAACGGGACCAGGAACATGCCCACCTGCCGCCAATACGAGGCGTGACCCGCCGCGATGTGCCCGACCTCGTGGCCGATGATGAACGCCAGCGCGTCGGGTTCCCGTGCGGCGCCGCCGATCTCGAACAGGTCGCTGTACACCGCGACGAACCGGCGGAAGCCGTGCCCGCTGGCGAACGCGTTGATCTGGCCGTTGCCGAGCACCACGTACGCGTCCGGCACCTTCGCCAGGCCGAATCGCGCGGCCGCCTCGACCACCAGCCGATGC
The DNA here is from genome assembly GCF_040681495.1 of Nocardia sp. NPDC051756. Lineage (NCBI taxonomy): Bacteria > Bacillati > Actinomycetota > Actinomycetes > Mycobacteriales > Nocardiaceae > Nocardia > Nocardia sp. NPDC051756. The sequence continues at coordinate 327,329 of NZ_JBFAYV010000004.1, forward strand.
CCCTCAGGGAACTGCGTCGGCGACATCTTGACGCCGTTGACCCGCTGGGTCGAATACAGCACGCCACGACCGAGCCAGATCAGTATCGGGGCGAACACCAGCAACAATACGTACTGGTCGAAGTTGCCGGTCGCCAGCAGCAGCACCGCGACCGCGTACGCGAGCACGGTCAGCGCGACGACCACGATGAGCATCGGGATCTCCCAGCTGTGCCGGGCAGGCATGCCGAACGGCGACAGCCCGCGCGGCGGTTGCTGCGGGGGCGTGCTCGGCGGGACCGGCGCGCCGGGATAGGGGCCGTATTGCGGCGGAACCGGGTAGGGCGGCGGCGAGCCGTAGGGCGCGTCCTGCGCCTGCGCCCACCCGGCCGGGGCATACGGGTCGACGTGCGGGCCCGTCTGATGGGGCTGGGGTTCGTGCGGCTGCATGAAATGAACTCTATTCAGTTGCTCGGGATGGCGGCCGCGCCTGTCGCGCGGTATCTCTCGATTCGCGGTAGCAGGCGCCGGTGTTAATCAGGCGGCGAACCCCTTCGTAACGGCCCGGAAACGCGCCTGACAGAATGCCTGCCATGCGCGTATACCTCGGTGCCGACCATGCCGGTTTCGAACTCAAGAATCACGTCAAGGATCATCTGGAGAAGGCGGGCCACGAGGTGGTCGACTGCGGCGCGCTGGAGTACGACGCGCTCGACGACTACCCGGCCTTCTGCATCGAGGCGGCCCGCCGCACCGTCGCCGACCCGGGCAGCCTCGGGCTGGTCTTCGGCGGCAGCGGCAACGGCGAGCAGATCGCCGCGAACAAGGTGCCCGGCGCCCGCTGCGCGCTGACCTGGAGCGTGGAGACCGCCCAGCTGGCCCGTCAGCACAACAACGCTCAGCTGGCCGGCATCGGCGGCCGCATGCACTCCACCGAGGAGGCGCTGGCCATCGTCGACGCGTTCGTCACCACCGAATGGTCGGGCGAGGACCGCCACCAGCGGCGCATCGACATCCTGGCCGAGTACGAGAAGTCCGGCGAGGCCCCGGCGGTTCCCGCGTACTGAGCGGTCACCGACTGTGCCCGAAGGTCATACGCTGCACCGGCTCGCGAGGCTGCATCACAAGCGCCTCGCGGGCAGTGTGGTGCGCGTGTCCAGCCCGCAGGGCAAGTTCGCGGCGGGCGCGGCCCTGGTCGACGGTCAGCTGCTGACCCGCGCCGAGGCGTGGGGCAAACACCTGCTGCACCACTACGATTCGGGCCTGATCGTGCACGTGCACCTCGGCCTGTACGGCAAGTTCACCGAATCCGAGCTGCCGATGGGGGAGCCGGTCGGGCAGGTGCGGATGCGGATGCTCGGCGCGAAGGACGGGCAGCCCGGCTTCGGCACCGATCTGCGCGGGCCGACCGCGTGTGAAGTCCTGCTCGCCCCAGAGGTTTCCGCGCTCACCGACCGGCTCGGCCCGGATCCGCTGCGCCGCGGCGCCGACCCCGATCGGGCGTGGCAGCGAATGCACCGCTCGCGCAGGCCGATCGGCGCGCTGCTGATGGATCAGGCGGTGCTCGCCGGGGTCGGCAACGTCTACCGGGCGGAACTGCTGTTCCGGCACCACATTTCGCCGCACCGGCCGGGCACCGCGCTGTCCGCCGAGGAGTGGGCCGCGATGTGGGTCGATCTGGTCGCGTTGATGAAGGTCGGCGTGCGGGTCGGCAAGATGGTCGTGGTCCGCCCCGAGGACGACCACGGTGAGCCGTCCTACGCACCCGACCGCCCGCGCACCTACGTCTATCGCCGCCAGGGCGCGCCGTGCCGCGTGTGCGGCACGCCGGTCGCGCACGCGGTCATGGAGGCCCGAAACCTCTTCTGGTGCCCTACCTGTCAGGCGGTCTAGCTTCGCCAGCTCCTCAACCCGCCACGGCTTCGTCGATGGCCGGCTCGTCGGCCAGCGCGAACCGTCGTCCGCCTGCCGTCTTCGCCGAGTACATCGCGCGGTCGGCCCGGCGCAGCAGATCGCTGAAGTCGCACGGACTTCCGGGCGGACAGAACGCGGTGCCGACACTCGCCGAGACCGGCACCGGTCCCGCCGTCGACCAGACCGGGTCGCGCAGCGCGGACACGATCTTGCTGGCGAGATCGCCGAGCGTGTTGTGCGGCGGGTTCACCGCGAGCACGAATTCGTCGCCGCCGTACCGGCAGATCACCGTTTCCGGCGCGCACACCTCGCGCAGCCGGTTGGCCAGCTCGACCAGCACCTCGTCGCCGATCGCGTGCCCGTAGCCATCGTTGATCTGCTTGAACCGATCCAGGTCGATCAGCAGCAGTCCGACCCCGCGGTTCGGGTCGGTCGACATCAGCCGCACCCGGTCCTGCAACAGGGTGCGGTTGGCCAGATCGGTGAGCGCGTCGTGGGTCGCCTCGTGCCGGAGCCGATGTTGGAGCGCTGCGATCTCTTGCACGCGCAGCGAGACCTTCGCCGAGAGGTTCTGCTCCTGCTGCGCCAGCGCACGTTCCTGCAACGCCTGGGCATAGCTGTCGATGGCCTGGCTGGCGACGAACGGCCAGCGGGTGGCGACCAGCGAACCCGGCGCACCGGACGGGAAGCCGAGCAGCCACCTGGAGGCCTGCGCGAGCATCCGGATCCGGTCGAACGGCGCTTCGGACAGCCGGGCACCGAGCATCCGGGCCTGCGGCACCGGGAACGGCTCGGACCTGGCGAGCGTGAGCAACTGCTCGACGATCTCGATAAGTACCGGTTCCAGCTGTTGCGGCGCCGCGCCGGAACCCGGCTCGGCGCACACCGCACGGGCCCAGGCGCGGGCCATCGCGGCGACAGGGGGCTCGATATCGATCGACATCGAACTCACCCTGCGCAGGTGGCGTCGGTACCCAGAGGCCCTGTGCTGACACAGGTGCCGACGTCACCCCGATCATTCGCACTGCTACGCGGTTGTGTCCACCTCGCTCGGCGCACGCTCACCGCCCCCTTTCCAGATACCCCCGTCCGGCAAAAAGGATCCTAGCAAGCCACCCGGCATCAAAAAACGCTGTTTTGCAACGTGTTCTCGATGCCTCGCGAATGGCGATCGGATATGAGATCGCAGAAGTCGCGTCGGCGTTACACCCGGATTTCGTTCGCTGAGAAGTCGCGCCGAGACACGCTGGCGACACGCTGTAGCGCCGCGCCATGCGGGTCCCCGCGGCCGCTCGCGGCACCTCGGCGCGATGTGGCCGAGCGGGCGGCCGGATGGGCTGCCTGCCTGGTCGCGGCGCCGAAGTAGCGGTGCGAGTAGCCGAAGGTCTGCGGGTCTTCTGCCCAGTGGGGATGTGGAGCCGGATTTTCCTGCCCACAGCACACCCGGCGGTCGGTGGCACGGCGCAATTTACTGCTAGTGCGATTTCGGCGAGTCGTGATGTCCCCATGGGCGGCATCCTCTCCGCGACCGGTCGGGCGTGACTGGTGGCCATCCCGTGGGCCACGGCTCCCCCCGACAGGAGTCGTCACGCGTCCCATATGCTCCCCGCTTCTGATCCGACACGCCCGAGTTTCAAGGAAGAGATCCCTCTTAATTTCATTAAGTTCTGCACCCGCGCGCCCCGCCCTGACCGGGGCGAGTGGCGTGCGAGACTCACGATAGGGCGTCGCACCGACCACCCGGACACACGCCTGCGCTATCTCGCTGCGCGGGGGGCTGATTGGCATTTGCGAAGCAGGGTTCGGTACAGTCGGGACGCACGCGACATCGTGGCGATCCCATCGATGTCGTTTGCCTGCCGGTGTAGTTCAATGGTAGAACCTCAGCCTTCCAAGCTGATGGTGCGGGTTCGATTCCCGTCACCGGCTCCACACGGAATTCAGCCTCGGCGGCGGCCGACACCCGCCGCGAGGGACAACGGGGTGTAGCGCAGCTTGGTAGCGCATCCGCTTTGGGAGCGGAGGGTCGCAGGTTCAAATCCTGTCACCCCGACAAACGATTTCGAGCGTTCCGGCGCTGGTCAGCCTCTCTGTCGAGAGCGCGTGACCAGCGCCGGTTCTCGTTTGTGACGGTTGCCACAATCCTGCGCTGTCACGGTCTCCGCTCGGCCGGTGTCTTCGAGATGTCGGTTCGGGACTGAGCGGAGGTGGTTGTGGTGGCGCAGGTGGTGGTGGTCGGCGCGGGCTACGCCGGTGTGATGGCGGCGAATCGGCTTGCCGCCGTTGGGCAGTCGGACGTGCGCGTGACGGTGGTCGATCCGCGGGCGGAGTTCGTGGAGCGCATCCGGTTGCACGAGCACGCGGCCGGCGTGGCGAACGCGGTGCAGGAGCGAAGGGGGCTGCTGCACCGCGATGTACGGCTGCGGGTGGCGACCGTGGAGAAGATCGCGGAACGGTCGGTGCGGCTCGATGACGGTGGCGCGCTCGAATTCGACTATCTGGTGTACGCGGTGGGCAGTACGGCCGCCAGCGGCCTGTCCGGAGCCGAGTACGCGCACAGCGTCGCCGATCTCGCCGGTGCCGACGCGTTGCGCGGGCGACTGCCGCGACTGCCGGCGGGCGCGCGGGTCGTGGTGATCGGTGGCGGTCTGACCGGGATCGAAACCTCCGCCGAAATCGCTTACCGGTACCCGTCTTTGACGGTCGAGCTGGTTTCGCAGTCGGTCGCCGGGTGGCTGCCCGAGTCGAGCCGGGCGAGGATCGAAGGCAAGCTCGCGAAGGCCGGCGTCCGGTTGCGTACCGGGCTGCGAGTGACTGGGGTGCGCCCGGACGGAGTCGCGACCGACGCAGGGTTCCTGCCCAGTGACTGCACGATCTGGGCCGGTTCGTTCGGCGTGCCCGACCTGGCGCTGCGCAGTGATCTACCCGTGTCTGCCGACGGTCGGTTGCGCACCGACGATACGTTGGTGTGTGTTGATCATGGACGGATCGTTGGTGTGGGGGATGCCGCCACACCACCTGGACATGTGGGGGAGCACTTGCGAATGAGCTGTCAGGCCGCGATACCGATGGGTGCGCACGGCGCCGACACGGTCCTCGCATTGATCCGTGGCGAGCAACCCGAACCGTTGTCGCTCGGCATGGCAGGCCAGGCGATCCGCCTCGGCCGCCGCGACGGGTTCATCCAGGCCACACATCGCGACGACAGTGCCCGCGGTTTCGTGCTGTCCGGGCGGGTGGCGGCGTTGGTCAAGGAACGGGTCTGCCGCTTCACCCTCACCTCGATGCGTTTCCCGCGCGCCTACCGGTGGCTGCCGGGTCCGACTGCGTCCGAGTCGATCCCGGCCGGGATCCGATGAAAGACGAACTCCCCGAAACGGATACGTTCGACCAGTTCCGGCCGCTGCTGTTCACCATCGCCTACGAGATCCTCGGCAGCGCGGCCGACGCCGAAGATGTGTTGCAGGACAGCTTCCTTCGCTGGCTCGACGCCGACCAGGACGCGGTCGAACACCCGCGCGCCTATCTCGTGCAGATCGTTACCCGGCAGGCGCTCAACCAATTACGGACTGTGCGCCGCCGCCGCGAGGAGTACGTGGGCAACTGGCTGCCCGAACCGATCCGCACCGAACACGACGCGAGTCACGATGTGCTGCTGGCCGAATCGGTGTCGATGGCCATGCTGCTCGTGCTGGAAACCCTCGGCCCGACCGAGCGGGCGGTGTTCCTGCTGTCGGAAGTGTTCGGCCACAGCCTCGTCGAGATCGCCGGGATGATCGGCAAGACCGACGCCACGGTCCGCCAGATCGCGCATCGGGCCCGCGAACACGTGCAGGCGCGCCGCAAACGCTTTCAGCCCGACGCTGAGACCAACCAGGCGATCATCACCCGCTTCCTGCTCGCGGCGCGCACCGGCGAGGTGCAGACCCTGATGGACGTGCTCGCCCCCGACGTCGTCCAGATCTCCGACGGCGGCGGCCGCGTCATCGTCGCGGGCCGCCCGGTCACCGGCGCCGAGCCGGTCGCCAAGTTCCTCATCGGTTTGGCCCGAAACAGCATGGCGGACATGGCCGTCGAGTTCGGCAGCTTCAACGCACTGCCCGCGCTGCTGTTCCGGTCGGGCGCCGACGGGCAACTCGATACCATCCTGATGATCGAGATCGACGGCGACCGCATCACCGGCCTGTATGCCGTCCGCAATCCCGACAAGCTGCGCTCCGCCGATGTGCTGCGCCCGCTCGCCCGGCCGCGCGACGGCTGACGGTGACGGAGGCCACAGCCGCCCGCATGTCACGGTCGTGGATCGGGCGGTGTCTCAGCGGACGACCGGATCAATCGAACGTGAAGGAGCCTCGTCATGCAGGCCATCATCGTGTGCACCTCGGTGTCCCATGGCAACACGAAGCGGATCGCCGACCTCATGGGCAATGTCCTGGACGCCCGCGTCGTCAGCCCCGATCGGATCGATGCGACCGACCTCGCCGGCTACGACCTCGTCGGCTTCGGCTCGGGAATCTTCCTGGGCTCCTTCCACGCTCAGCTTCGTGAGTTCGTCGAAGCCCTGCCGCAGGAACAGCGCGGCAAGGCATTTATCTTCGCCACCAGTGGTTTCCCCGAAGCTCGATTCCAGCGCTTCTCCCGGCCGATGGCAGAGCTGCTGGGGCAGAAGGGTTTCGAGGTAACCGGCACCTTCTCCTGCCGCGCCTTCGACACCTACGCGCCGTTCAAACTCGTCGGCGGCATCCGCAAAGACCGTCCCAACGGCGCCGACCTCGCGGCCGCCCGCGCCTTCGCCGAACGCCTGCGCACCCAGGTCGTGGCCTGAATCGACTCAGGCGGTAAGCGATTCGTAGGCCGCCATCAGGACACTGAGGGACCGGTCGTAACCGGCATCCCACAGCACTTGATTCATGGTGTACGACACCGTCATTCGATGATCGAAGTCGACGAGCACCAGTGAACCGCCCCACCCGCCCCACGAGCAGGTGCGGTTCTCCACGCGGTAGCCCATGCCCCAGCGGATCGGACTGCCGAGGACATTGTCGAGCCCGCGGAACTGTTCCTCGAAGACACGTTCGCACCCTGCCCGCGACAACAGCCGAACTCCGCCGACGGTGCCGCCGCACGCCAGCACGGACTGCACCAAGCCGACCGAGCGAGCATTGCCGTGGCCGTTGACGGCCGGAATCTCGGCCCGTCGCCAAGCCGTCGTATTGGCATCGGACACCCCGACCGTGAAGCCCGCCGGCTTGTCGCCCTGGGGCGCGGCGATCAGTTCGGCTACGCGCCGGTCGTGTTCGGCGGATAGCCCGATATGGAAGTCCGCGCCCAGCGGCCCGGCCACTTCCTCGGCGAAGAACGTGCCGACGCTGCGTCCGGTCACCCGCGCGATGACCTCGCCGATCAGATGACCGAAGGTGATCGAGTGATATCCGCCGGCACTTCCGGGTTCCCACCGCGGCGTCTGCGCGGCCAGCCGAGCCGTGGCCGTCGGCCACGCATACAGATCCTCGACCGTGATCGGCTCATCCCAGTCCGGTAGTCCCGCCGTATGACCGAGCAGATGCCGTACCAGCACACCCTGTTTCCCCGCAGCCGCGAACTCCGGCCAATAGGCGGCGACCGGCGCATCGAGGTCGAGCTCGCCCCGATCGGCCAAAATCAACGCACACAGCGCCACCATCGTCTTGGTCGTCGACCAGACATTGACGATGGTGTCCCGCTCCCACGCAATCGTGCGCCCCGCGTCGGCATACCCACCCCAGATATCGACCACGGCTTCGCCATCGACGAACACCGCCGCGGAAGCCCCGACATCATCGCCATCCAGCGACCCCGCCAACGCCTCCGCCACCGCCCCGAACCGACCAGCACACTGGCCGTGGATCTCTGCCATCGCCGTAACGTAACCCCGTTCGAATCCCCGGAACCACTCATTTTCCAGCGTTCGCAGCGTTAACGGCCGCAAGTAGATTCGGACTTCGTGTCACATTTCGCGCCCGGCGGCGGTCTTATGGGCAGCCGAGGTGAGGAGGAGCCGATGTCATCGGATCAGGAAATGAACAACACCGCGATCTTCGGGCGGTTTCATGATGCTGTGAACAGTGGTGAGCTGGAGGTGATTTCGCGGATGATTCGACAGGTTGTCGACCCGGCAGCATTGCTGCATACCTCGGTGCCGGTCACCGGGACGGGGGCGGAGGCGCTGGAGCGGGTGTGGGCGATGCTGCTGCGGGCGTTCCCCGATGTTCGGGTGACGGTCGAGGAGTTGATCGCCAAGGGGGACAAGGTTGTTTGCCGATCGGTGGTCACCGGAACGCACAACGGGGAGTTCCAGGGGCTCGCGCCGACCGGCAAGCCGGTCAGGTACGACGAGGTGTTCTTCCTCCGTTTCGCCGGCGATCGGATCACGGAGATCTGGGGTCTCGTCGACACTTTCGCCCTGCGGCAGCAGTTAGGGCTCATCCAGGTGTGACGGCCTATTCGGCGTCGATCTGGGATTCGGACAAATAGCTGTCGACCGCCGTGCCGTGCTCGTCTTCCAGCGTCACCTTGTACCAAGGGTTGCCGCGGATCTCCGGGTTGAGGCTGAGATCGTTGGCGTCGTGGGCCGTGGAGTGTTCCCGGTCGACTGCGACTACTACGCCGTGATGTCCCATGGACACGTGGCGGATTCGGTCGCCGATCGCGAATTTGGGTTCCGTCATGATTCACGCACCTTTCCGATACAGGTCACTGTATCTGGCTTGCGTGCAACAACATTGATGAACGGGTAGTGGACCGACCGGACTGTCGGTAGCTGCCGCTACGCCGGTCGGCCGGCTAACGGGCCGGCAACCATCCATTGCCGACTACCCCCTGATCGAGCATATCAAACTGGTCGGTTTCTTCAGTGTAGGCGGGTTTGTCGCACCTGCGTGCGGGGCATCTACGAGGCGACGATGCTATACAGTACAATCGTACTAAGTACGCTCGTACTGTTTACGAGAAGGGTTTCGTATGTGGGATCCGAAGAAGTATCTCGACTTCGCCGACCACCGGGCACGCCCGTTCTTCGAGCTGGTCGCCCGGATCGACGCCGAAAAGCCCCGCCGGGTAGTCGATTTGGGCTGCGGCCCGGGCAATCTCACCGGTGTGCTGGCCGAGCGCTGGCCGGACGCGCAGGTGGACGCGCTGGACTCCTCGCCGGAGATGGTCGCGGAGGCGCGGGAGCGGGGGATCGACGCCCGCGTACTCGACGTCACCGACTGGGAACCGGACGCCGAGACCGATGTTGTCGTCAGTAACGCTGTCCTGCAATGGGTTCCGGATCATCTGATGCTGCTCGCGGAATGGCTGACCGCGCTGCCGGCCGGGGCCTGGTTCGCCATGCAGGTACCGGGCAACTTCGATGCCCCGTCGCACCGGGAGATCCGCGCGCTCGCCACCGAGGCGCGCTGGCAGGGCAAACTCGGCGAGATCGCGTTGCGCAGCGCCGACGCCGTATCCGGACCGGCCGATTACGCCACGGTCCTCGCGGTCGACGACACCGAGGTCGACGTGTGGGAAACCACTTATCTGCAACGTCTTTCGGGTCCGGACCCGGTGCTGGAGTGGGTGACCGGCACCGCGTTGCGCCCGATCCGTGCCGCATTGGACGAGGAAGACTGGCGCGAATTCCGCACCGAACTCGCACCTCGCCTGCGCGTGGCCTACCCCGCCCGATCCGACGGCACCACCTGGTTCCCGTTCCGCCGGATCTTCGCGGTCGCGCACAAGCCCGCGGCCTGAGCCGTATTCGGCCGCGCCCAGACCGGTTGCGATAAGCATACGGTCGACCGTATTGTCTCCATCATGACGGATGTGAGACAACCGGTCGGCACGAGCGCGGCCGTCGTGCCGTGGACCTCGGTGTCGGTCGTCATGATCGGCATGTTCATGGCGATCCTCGACTCGTACATCGTGGTGGTGGCCGGTCCGGCGATCCGCGCGGACCTCGGCGCCTCCGAAGGGCAACTCCAGTGGATCCTCGCCGGGTACCAGCTGAGCTACGCGGTGCTGATGATCACCGGCGGCCGTTTCGCGGACATGTACGGGCGCAAACGGATCTTCCTCCTCGGCGCGGTCGTGTTCACGCTGTCCTCGATCGTCTGCGCCGCCGCGCCGGATCCCGGCATGTTGATCGCGGCGCGGGTCGTGCAGGGACTCGGTGCGGCGCTGATGGTTCCGCAGGTCTTCACGATGATCGCGGTGCTGGTGCCGGAGGGCGCCCGGCACCGGGTGTTCGGGGTGCTCGGCGTGGTGATCGGCCTGGGCACCATCGGTGGTCAGCTCATCGGCGGGCTGCTGATCGGCGCCGATCTGTTCGGCTCGCAGTGGCGCGGCGTGTTCTGGGTGAACGTGCCGATCGGCGTGGTGACGATCCTGCTGGCCATCCGGTACGTGCCGGAATCGCGCGCGGACGGAGCCAGGAAGCTCGACGTGCCAGGCGTATTCGCGTTGAGCGCCGCGCTGGTCCTGCTCACCTTCCCGCTGATTCAGGGCCGCGAGGCGGGTTGGCCGTGGTGGACCTGGGCCTGCTTCGTGGCCAGCGCCGCCGCGTTCCGGCTGTTCGTCGCGATCGAACGAGGGGTCGATCGCGCGGGTGGTGACCCGCTCGTGCGGCTGGCGTTGTTCACGCAGCGCTCGTTCGCGGTGGGCATCGTGCTGGTCCTGTGCGTGTACGCATTCCTGACGTCTTACTATCTGGCACTGTCGATTTCGATGCAGGAGGGTCTCGGTCTGTCGGCGCTCGGCTCGGGCCTGGTGTACGCGCCCGCCGCGACCACCTTCTTCGTGTTCAGCATGATCGCCGGCCGGCTGATGCCGAAATACGGTAGGCGCGTACTGGAAGTCGGCGCGATCGTGGTGGCGACCGGCTATCTGATCACCGCCCTCGTACTGCTCTACGGCCCCGAACTCACTCCGGCACTGATCATTCCGACGCTGATGTGCCAGAGCCTCGGCGGCGGACTGCTCATCACGCCGCTGCTCGGCACGGTGCTGTCCGGGATCAGTCCGGACTCCGTCGGCACGGCCTCGGGCGCGCTGTCGACCGCGCAACAGGTCGGCGGCGCACTCGGCGTCGCGGTGATCGGCGCGGTTTTCTTCGCCGCGTTCCGGCCCGATGTGGACGGCGGGGCGGCGGCGGCCGGGCACGCCTTCGCGATGGCCTCGATCGCGACCTGCGTACTCGCGATCGGGGTAACCGTGCTGATCTTCCGGCTGCCGGCCGGGGTCAGGGCGAAGTAAGGAAGCTGTCGACGACGCGCCATGCCCTCGGCATGGCGTTGTCGTCGCCGATGCGCAGCGCGGTGTTGGTCGCCCAGAGCACGGCGTCGATCTGGAAGGCGGTGAGTTCCGGGTCGACCTCGGCGATCTCGCCCTCGGTGACCGCGTGCCGCAACTCGCGCTCGAGGATGCGCATCCACGCCTGCCGGTCCCGCATCAGCGCGTCCCGCAAAGGTCCCGGCCTGCTGTCCTGCTCCGGCACGTTCGCGACCCAGAAGCAGCCGCCCGCGAACAGCGGGGTCTCGGCGTAGGCCAGCCAGCTCGCCACCAGCGCCCGGAACCGGGCGACGCCGTGCGGTTCGGACCGGGTCGGCTCGACCACCGCGTCGGCGAACATGTCGCGCGCGTAGTCGATGGCGGCCAGTTGCAGCGCCTCCTTGGTTTTGAACAGCGTCTGGATGCCCGCTTTGCTCAGCCCGGAGTCGGTCGCCAGCCGGCCGAAGCTCAGCCCGTCCAGCCCGTCCAGCGAGGCGATGTCCACCGCGTAGCGCAGCACCGTGTGCCGCGTCTTCGCCCCGCGGAGCAGGCGCTTGTCGGTGATCTCGGCGGGCTCGCTGCGGGCGAGGACCGCAGCGTCGGGGCCGCTTTCCATACGGTCGATCGTACTCATGCTGGCGAGAAACGGTCATCGGAGCGCCGAGTTTGTGTTTGGATCGGCCCATGTCCTACGAGGCCGACCCGCGCGTCGACACCTACATCGACGCCTTGCCCGCCTGGCAGCAAGCGATCTGCCGGGAGGTGCGCGAGCTGGTGCACGCCGCCGACCCGGCGGTCGTCGAGACCATCAAGCGCACGGTGCAGCCGTACTTCGTGCTCGACGGTAATATCTGCGCCCTGCTCGCGGCGAAGACGCACGTCAACGTCTTCCTCTACGACGGAGCGATCGTGCCGGACCCCGACGGCATCATCACCGCGGGGCACGACAACAAGACCGCGCGCACCGTCGCCGTCCGCGAAGGCGAAAAGCTGCCTGCCGCACCGCTGCTCGCGATGTTCGAGCAGATCATCGCGAACAATCGGGCGGGTGGCTGGCGCAAACTCAAACGCGACGGCTGACGCTCAACCGACCGCGACGTCGAGACTGTCCGGCAGTTCACCGGTGTCTTCCAGCCCGCGGGCGGCCCGCTGCGAGAGTGCGGCGAGCACCGGCAGCCGCGCGTCACCGAGCGACATCGCATGGTTGCCGAGGTGATTGGTGACGAACGCGACCGACAGGCCGAGCCCGGGCATGGCGATGCCGCCCGAGCCGCCGATCCCGAAGTGCCCCAACGCCTGCCGGGTCAGCTTGGTGCCGACGATGCCGCGGTGATAGCCGAGCGCGAAATGCGGTGCGGCGCCGAGTACATAGTCGAACCGCCCGTTCGGCGGCATCTGCGCGATCAGCCGGGTGGTCTCCGGCCGCAGCAGCCGCCGGTGGCCGACCATGCCGTCGTTGGCGATCGCGCCGTACATCTTGGCCAGCGCGCGGGCCGTGAAAACCCCGCTCCAGCCGGGCATCATCGTGTCGTAGGGCTGCTCGCCGAGCGTCATGTCCGCCCAGCCGTCGTACACCGCGCTGCGCGCCGAATGCACCGCGCGCATCGAGGCGAACGGGGCGATCATCCGGTCGAACGGCACCCGCGCGATACCGAGTCGCGGCGACAGCTTGGCCAGCCGATGCCGCTGCTGCTGTGGGACGCCGAAGTAGAAGTCGTTGTCGCCCAGCGGTTCCGCCAGTTCGGTGCGGATCAGTTCGGGGAACGGCCGCCCGGTGGCCCGCTGAGCGATCTCCGCGACGATGGTGCCGAAGGTGAGTCCGTGATAGCCGGACGCGCGCAGCCGCAACGGATCCGGCGCGGAGGCGGCGATGGCGGCGGCCATGGCGTCGTGGTCGAGGAGGTCCGCCGGGTCCTCGACCAGCCCGCGGGTGCGCTGCAATCCGGCGCGATGGCTCAGCACGTCGCGAATGGTGATGGCCTCCTTGCCGTTCACCGCGAACTCCGGCCAGTAGGTCGCCACCGGTGCGTCGTAGTCGAGCACGCCGCGTTCGGCCAGCCGATTGATGACCGTGGCCGCGACACCCTTGCCGGTCGAGTACGACAGCGCCATCGTGTCGGCATGCCAGCGCCGGTCGCTGTCCGCCCAGCCGGCCCAGATGTCCAGCACTGGCTCTCCGTGCAGGTAGACCGCGAGGGCGCCGCCGCCCTGTCGCTTCCGCCGGAACAGGGCGAAGAACTTCGCGGCGACAATGGTGAAGCGGTCATCGATGAGCATGTTCGCGTGGCTGGGCGTGCTGTCCGAGCTCGCTAACGGCATGGTCAGACTCCTTTGTCCAGTACGCCAGACAAGCCGCCGCGGTAACAGTTGCAAGCAGCTTGCTAACACTCACGGTAACGCCTATCCGTTACCGGGTGCAATGGGTCTGAGACAGTTGCCCGCCTAGGTCGTCACAGGCGTGGGTCGACGGGTTCCGATTCCAGGGCGAGCACCGCGAAGACGGCCTCGTGCACCCGCCACAGGGGTTCACCTGCGGCGAGTCGGTCCAGGGCCTCGAGGCCGAGGGCGTACTCGCGCAATGCCATCGAGCGCTTGCGGCCTAGACCGCGCGAACGCAGGCGTTCGAGGTTGGCCTCGCGCAGGTATTCCGGTCCGTAGATGATCCGGAGGTATTCGGGGCCGCGGCATTTCACGCCGGGCTGTACCAGCCGGCCGTCGCCCGTCGCGCCCTCCGCTTTCTTCGGTCCGCGCACCAGCGCCTGCCGGGGCTTGACCACCATGCCTTCGCCGCCCGACGCGGTGAGTTCGGTCCACCAGTCGGTGGCGGCCGCGACGCCGTCCGCATCGGACAGGTCGACGAACTTGCGGCCCGTCGAGGTGAACAGCTCGGTGTCGGCCGCGACCAGTCGGTCGATCAGCGTGAGGTGCCAATCATGCTCGCGTACCGCATAGTTCGATCCTTCACCGGCGAGGATCTGGAACGGTGCGAGCCGGAGCCCGGACATGCCCTCGACCGGCCAGCAGTAACGGCCATAGGCCTCGGTGAACGCCACCGCGTCGTCCTTGCGCGCCCCGGTGCGGTCCGCAAGATCTGCGACATCCAGTCCACGTTCGGCCACTGCCGCCAACACGTCGCTGGTCGTACCCAGCGCCGCTCGAGCCGCCGCGCCGACGGCCGCATACTGGTTGCGCAGCAACCCGATTGCCTTCGCCGACCACGGCATCAGCTCGGCATCCAGCAGCAGCCATTCGCTGCGCAGCTCATCGAACAACCCCGCGGCTTCGGCGGCCGCTCGCACGCGCGTGAGCAACGCCTCGGTGTGCGCCGGATCGTCGAAGAACGGACGCCCGGTGCGCGTGTAGATCACCCCGGTGCCGCCGTCGTCGACGCCGAATCGGTCCCGCGCGGCCTGAGCCGACCTGGCGACCAGCACCACGGCCCGCGACCCCATGTGCTTCTCCTCGCACACCAACTGGTCGACACCCTCCGCGCGGTAGTACGCGAACGCCTCCGCCGGATGCTCCAGGTAGCCCGCCTGGTCCGAGGTCGCGCACGGCGCCATCGTCGGCGGCAGATACACCAGCCAGCGCGGATCGATGGCGAACCGGCTCATCACTTCCAGTGCGGCGCAGGCGTTTTCCTCCTGCACGCCGACTCGACCGTGGTACCGGGTCTCCACCACGCGCCGGCCGATCACGTCCTCCAGGTCGAGTACGCCCGGTTCTCGATGCACCACACCTTCGGGCGTACTGATCGTCACCGCTTCCAGCGGTCGCACCGGCTCGTACCAAACCGCCTCGGCCGCAACCGAAACCGGCTCCCGCTCCGGATAGCGCAGCGCCGAGAGGCGGCCGCCGAACACGACACCGGTGTCCAGGCACAGCGTGTTGTTCACCCACTGCAAATCGAGCACCGGCGTGTGGCCATACAGCACCGTGGCGCGACCGCGATAGTCGTTCGCCCACGGATAACGCACCGGCAGGCCGTATTCGTCTGTCTCCCCGGTGGTTTCGCCGTACATCGCGAACGACCGAACCCGCCCCGAAGCCCGCCCATGGAACTCTTCCTTCAGCCCCGCGTGCGCGACGACGAGCTTGCCGCCGTCGAGCACATAGTGGCTGACCAGTCCGCGACAGAAATCATGCGCCGCCTTCCGGAAAACCTCGTCCTCGGCTTCGAGCTGCGCCAACGACTCGGCCAAACCGTGTGCCACCCGAACCTGCTTGCCGTCGAGGGCCCGCACGAGCTTGTTCTCGTGATTGCCGGTGACGCACAGGCCGGTTCCCGCCGCGACCATGCCCATCACCAGCCGCAGCACGCCCGGGGTATCCGGCCCGCGGTCGACGAGGTCGCCGACGAACACCGCCGTGCGACCCGCCGGATGGCGTGCGTTGATCGCCCGGCCCACATCGTCGCGGTCGAGGGCATACCCGAGTTCGCCCAGCAGCGTTTCCAATTCGCTCCGGCACCCGTGCACGTCGCCGATCACATCGAACGGCCCGGTCAGCTCCCGCTTGTCGTTCCACGCCTTCTCGTCGACGATGGTCGCCGCTTCGACCTCGGCCACCCCGCGCAGCACGTAAACCTTGCGGAAGCCCTCCCGCTCCAGCCCGCGCAGGCTGCGCCGCAACTCGCGCTGCTGCCGGACCACCACGTGCGCACCGAGCGTCGCCCGGTCCGGCCGCGCCGAATTACGTTCCAGGCACACCGAATCCGGCACGTCCAACACGATCGCCACCGGCAGCACATCGTGCGCGCGGGCCACCGCGATCAGTTCCTGCCGCGACTTGGCCTGCACGTTGGTCGCGTCGACGACCGTGCGCAGTCCACGCCGCAGCCGAACGCCGGCGATGTGGTGCAGCAGCGCGAACGCCTCGGGGGTCGCCGACTGGTCGTTCTCGTCGTCGCTGACCACACCGCGGCAGGCATCCGAGGCCACCACGGAAGTCGGCCGAAAGTGCTTGCGCGCGAAGGTCGACTTGCCCGATCCGGTGCTGCCGATCAACACCACCAGGGACAGCTCGGGCACCGAGAGCTCCGTCATCATGCCGCCCCTTCCGTTGTCGTGGTAACCGCCGATTTCGTGAAAACAGCCATCTGCGTCGGCGCTCCGAGTTCTGGATCCGGCGCGCCGATCGGCACGAACCGCACGGTATACCCGTGCCGTGCCGCGACGCCGTCGGCCCACGCCGCGAATTCCGCTCTGGTCCACTCGAATCGGTGATCGGCATGCCGGAACGTGTCGGCCGCCAACGTCTCGAAGCGCACGTTGAACTCCGCGTTGGGCGTGGTGACGACCACCGCTCCCGGCGCCGCCGAGGCGAACACCGCGTGCTCCAGCGCCCCGAGCCGCGGCAGATCGACGTGCTCGATGACCTCCATCAGCACCGCAGCGTCATAACCGCGCAACCGGGCATCGGTGTAGGTGAGCGCGCCCTGCCGCAGCGTAAGCCGCTGCGCCACCCGTTCGGGCATCCGCTCGAGCCGCAGCTTGCGTTCGGCGATATGCAACGCGCGCATCGACACGTCCACCCCCACAATCTCACTGAAAGCCTTGTCGGCCAGCAACTCCCGCAGCAACGTGCCCTCACCACAGCCGAGATCGAGCACCCGCTGAGCACCGACTTCGTTTAGCGCGGAGAGCACCGCCGCCCGCCGAGTGACCGCCAAAGACGGTGTGCTCTCTGCGGTTTCGACCGCACCGTGATCCCCGGCCGCTGTCGCGGCGGAGCCTGTTTCGGTAGCGGTCTCCGATGATCCGGCCTCGTTTGCGACGGCCTCATCACCATCGTCCTCGACCGCATCCAGCAGCTCCGGCTCGACCTCTTCCAGCTCCGCCAACCGAGCCAACGCCGTCCGCACCAGCGAATGCCGCCGCGCCAAATACCGCCGGGTGATCCACCCACGCTCCGGATGCTCGGCCAGCCACCCACCGCCGGCCCGGATCAGCTTGTCCACCTCGTCACCGGCGACCCAATAGTGCTTGGCCCCATCCAAAACCGGTAGCAGCACGTACAGATGCGACAGCGCATCGGCCAACCGCACGGTCCCGGACAACTCGACCCGCAGGTAATGCGAATCACCCCACTCCGGAAACGCCGGATCCAACGGCAGGGGAGTGGCCGTCACCGCCCACCCGAGCGGCGCGAACATCCGCTCCGCCACCTCCGCCCCGCCCCGGCACGGCACCGCGGGCAACTCGATCCGCAACGGCAACGCCGTCTGCACCAGTTCCGGCCGCAACGTGCAACGCCCGTGCAGCGCCGTGCGGAACACCGCGCCGATCGCCACCGACAGCAACGACGACGCCGCATACGGCCGATCGTTGACGTACTGCCCGAGGCTGAAATCCGGTGTCCCACGCGAACGTCCGCGCACCAACCGGATCGGATCGATCTCCAGCACCAGCGCCGCGGTGCACCGGGCGGCCGTCGCCTCCGGATACACCACGTGCGCCGTGCCGTAGGACTGCTCGAACGCCTGCACCCGGTCGGGATTCTTGTGCAGCAAGAACCCCAGATCGGTCGCCGGCCACGCCGCGCCGTCCGGTGGTGTGCAAGTGATCGTCAGAAGCATGTAGCGATCGTCGCGTAGCCCCGCCAACCTGCGCAAGGAAGTTTCATCCAAGCCACAGCAACCCGCTCACTCCACCGGATACGGCCACGTCCAGTCCGCGACGCCGGGGATGTCCTCGCCGTGCTCCCGGGTCCAGGCCCGCGCCTCCCACCGCGCGTCCACCATCTCCTGACGCAGCCCCGCGGCCCGCTCACCCAGGCTCGGCACCCGATCGATGACGTCCATCACCAGGTGGAACCGATCCAGATCGTTGAGCATCACCATGTCGAACGGCGTCGTGGTGGTACCGCGCTCCTGATACCCCCGCACGTGCAGCCCGGCATGGTTCGCCCGTCGATAGGTGAGCCGGTGCACCAGCCACGGATACCCGTGGAACGCGAAGATCACCGGCCGATCATGGGTGAACAACGTGTCGAACTCGCTGTCCGGCAACCCATGTGGATGATCGTCCTGCGGCTGCAATCGCGTCAGATCGACCACGTTGACCACCCGAACCCGCAAGTCCGGCAGCCGATCGCGCAGGATCGCCGCCGCCGCAAGGGTTTCCAGCGTCGGTACGTCACCGGCACAGGCCAGCACGACATCCGGCACCGTGCCGAGTTCGTCGTTGTGCCCCGCCCACTCCCAGATCCCGATGCCCCGCGCACAGTGCTCGGCGGCGTCCGTCACCGAAAGCCAGTCGGCCTGCGGCTGTTTGCCCGCGACCACCACGTTGACGTAGTGCCGCGACCGCAAACAGTGGTCATAGGTGGACAGCAGCGTGTTGGCGTCCGGCGGCAGATAGACCCGCACGATCGACGCCTTCTTGTTCAACACCACGTCCAGGAACCCGGGATCCTGATGGGTGAACCCGTTGTGGTCCTGCCGCCAAACATGCGACGACAGCAGGTAATTGAGGCTGGCGATCGGCCGTCGCCACGGCACCGCCGCACTCGCGTCCAGCCACTTCGCGTGCTGGTTGAACATCGCGTCGACGATGTGGATGAACGCCTCGTAGCAGGTGAACACCCCGTGCCTGCCGGTCAGTAGGTACCCCTCCAGCAGCCCCTGACACATGTGCTCGGAGAGCATCTCGATCACCCGCCCGGCGCGGTCGAGATGTTCGTCGTACTCGCCGATTTCGGCCTGCCAGTTGCGCCCGGTCACCTCGAGGATGTCCTGCAACCGATTGCTGGCCAGCTCGTCCGGCGCGAAGGTGATGAAGTTGTCCGGGTTGTTCCGGGTGACCTCGCGCAACCAGCCGCCGAGCACCCTGGTCGCCTCGTGCTGCGACCCGCCCGGCGTGGCGACCTCGACGCCGAAGTCGCGCCAGTCCGGCAGGTTCAGATCGCGAACGAGGCTGCCGCCGTTGGCAACCGGGTTGGCACTCATCCGGTAGTCGCCGTCGGGCACCTGATCCAGCAGCTCCGATACCGGCCGCCCCAGCTCGTCGAACAGCTCCTCCGGGCGATAGGACCGCAGCCACTCTTCCAGCACCGCACGGTGATTCGCGTTGGTGCGCGCCGCGGGCAACGGCACCTGATGCGCGCGGAACGTGCCCTCGACCGGCTGACCGTCCACGACCGGCGGACAGGTCCAGCCCTTCGGCGTGCGCAACACGATCATCGGCCAGATCGGCCGCACCTCGTCGGTGCCGCCGCGCGCGGCCCGCTGGATCTGCGCGATGCGCTCCATGCAGGTGTCGATCGCGACCGCCATCGCCTGGTGCACCGCCGTCGGATCGCTGCCCGACACGATGATCGGCTCGTAGCCGTACCCGCGCATCAGTGAGACCAGCTCGGACTCCGGAATCCGCGCCAGGATGGTCGGATTGGCGATCTTGTACTGGTTCAGCGCGAGGATCGGCAGCACCGCGCCGTCCCGCGCCGGATTGAGAAATTTGTTCCCGTGCCAGCTGGTGGCCAGCGGACCGGTCTCCGCCTCGCCGTCGCCGATCACGCAGAACACGGTCAGATCCGGGTGATCGAGCGCGGCACCGAAGGCGTGCATGAGCGAGTAACCGAGTTCGCCGCCCTCGTGGAACGACCCGGGCGTCTCCGGCGCGCAGTGGCTGGGCACACCGCCGGGGAAGGAGAACTGCGCGAAGAACGAACCCATCCCCGCGGCATCCTGCGGAATGTGGCTGTACAGCTCGGAGTACGTGCCCTCCAGCCAGCCGCACGCGTTCGGTCCTGGTCCACCGTGGCCGGGCCCGGCCACGAACACCGCGCTGAGCCCGCGCTGCCGGATCGCCCGGTTGGCGTGCACCCACACCAGGTTCAACCCGGGCACGGTGCCGAAATGCCCGAGCAGCCGCGGTTTGATGTGTTCGGCCTGAAGCGGCTCGCGCAGCAGCGGATTCGCCATCAGATAGATCTGCCCGACGGCCAGGTAGTTCGCCGCCCGCCACCAGGCATCGATCGAGGTCAGCTCATCTCGATCCAGCGGTCCCGGGAGGTCGGTCAGCCGATAGGGCTCGGGGGCCACGGTCTCGCCGCCCGCGCCGCCGACGTTGTCGGCCGAAGTGTCAGTGCCCGTGCTGGGGTGGGTCATGCGCCGACTCTCCTCGTACTGGGGGGAGAATTCCAGTGTCAGCGTAACGGCAGTTCGACGCGCGCCGGGCGACTCGGACGTTCGCCGCCGCGATGGTCTAGGGTCCGCCGCATGCACACACTCGGCAGGTTCATCGGGATCGGCACCATGGCCGCGGCAGCGTTCACTCTGGTCGCCTGTGGCTCGGACGACAAGGCGTCGTCCACTCCCTCCTCTACCTCTTCCGCCGCGAAGGCGACCGCGCAGGCGCAGGGCGCCCCGTCCGTGAGCAAGGGACGCGAATGCACCGCGGAGGACATCGGCGTGAGCGGCGACTTCGGCACTGCGCCGAAGATCACCCTCCCGGACAATTGCGATCCGCCGAAGAAGCTCATCACCAAGGACCTCATCGCGGGCACCGGTCCCGGCGCCGCCGCGGGCCAGCCGCTGACCATGAACTACGCGCTGATCACCTGGTCCAACGGCCAGAAGAAGGACAGCTCCTTCGATCGAGGCACCCCGTTCCAGCTCACGCTCGGCGGCGGTCAGGTCATTCCCGGCTGGGACCAGGGCCTTATCGGCGTGCAGCAGGGCGCGCGCCGGCTGCTGATCGTGCCGCCGGACCTCGGCTACGGCGCGAGCGGCCGCAGCGGCATCGCCCCGAACGAGACGCTGGTCTTCGTCACCGACGCGGTATCGGTCGGTAAGTAGGGCCGGAAAAGCGGCCCAGTGCAGCGCGCCCCGGCCGGTCAACTAACCTGGTCGGGATGCGTACGCCGCGTCCCTCGCCAGCCCGGCGGGTGCCGGGGTCCCGGTAGAAGTCCGGGACGACGGGGGATCGCGTCTCAACCAGAACAGACGACGAACAAGGAGCATGTCCGTGAAGAGCACCGTCGAGCAGCTGAGCCCGACCCGGGTCCGGATCAATGTCGAGGTGCCCTTCGAGGAACTCAAGCCGGACTTCGATCGCGCGTACAAGGCACTGGCCAAGCAGGTCAAGATCCCCGGCTTCCGTCCGGGTAAGGCGCCGGCCAAGCTGCTCGAGGCCCGCCTCGGCCGCGGCGCGGTGCTGGAGCAGGTCGTCAACGACGTGCTGCCCGGCCGCTACAGCGAGGCCGTCACCGCGGCCGACGTGAAGGTCATCGGCCAGCCGGAGATCGAGATCACCAAGATCGAGGACGGCGAGGAGCTCGCGTTCACCGCCGAGGTCGACGTGCGCCCCGAGCTCACGCTGCCGGAGTACGAGTCCATCGAGGTCAGCGTCGACGCCTTCACCATCGGCGACGAGGACATCGACGAGCAGCTGCAGTCGCTGCGCCAGCGCTTCGGCACCCTCACCGGCGTCGAGCGCGCGGTGCAGGACGGCGACTTCGTATCCATCGATCTGTCCGCGACCGTCGACGGCGAGGACGTCCCCGAGGCGGCCACCACCGGCCTGTCCCACGAGGTCGGCTCCGGCCAGCTCATCGAGGGCTTGGACGAGGCGCTGATCGGCCTGGCCGCGAGCGAGTCCAAGGAGTTCACCTCGACCCTGGTCGCCGGTGAGCACGCGGGCAAGGAAGCCGTCATCAAGGTCACCGTGCAGTCCGTCAAGGAGCGCGAGCTGCCCGAGGCCGACGACGACTTCGCCCAGCTGGCCAGCGAATTCGACACCCTCGAAGAGCTGAAGACCGACCTGCGCAGCCGGGTCGAGCGGAGCAAGAAGGTCGAGCAGGCTGGCCAGATCCGGGACAAGGTCCTCGAGACCCTGCTCGAGCAGGTCGAGGTGCCGCTGCCCGAGGCCGTCGTGCAGGCCGAGATCGACGCCGTCACCCACGACGCCGTGCACGGCTTCGACCACGACGAGGCCAAGCTCGCCGAGGCGCTGGAGGCCCAGGGCTCCAGCCGCGAAGAGTTCGACAAGGACGCCAAGGAATCCGCCGAGAAGTCGGTGCGCACCCAGCTGCTGCTGGACGCCATCGCCGAGGCGGAGAACACTCAGGTCGGCCAGGAAGAGCTCACCGAGCGGATCCTGTTCCAGTCCCAGCGCTACGGCCTGGCGCCGGAGCAGTTCATCCAGCAGGTGCAGCAGGCCGGCCAGCTCGGCGCGATCTTCGCCGACGTCCGGCGCGGCAAGGCCCTCGCGGGCGTCGTCGGCAAGGTGAAGGTGACAGACTCCGAGGGCAACGTGGTGGACACCGCCGAAATGTTCGGTGCCCCGGAGGATTCCGCCGCCGACGCTGACGTCGAGGCGATCACCGAGGTGGCCGCGGACGACGAGTCGACCGAGACCGCTGCGGCGAAGGCCGAATAATTCCATGCAATGGCAGCGTGACGAGCGGCCGCGAGCTGCGTTGATTGCGCTGTGAGCGAAGAAGGGCGGTACCGGGAGTTCGGTGCCGCCCTGCTTCGTTAATGTTTGTGACAACGAACCAGAGATGGCCGTCGGCCAACGAGCCGGTAAGAAAAGGCAGGTATCCGTGACAGTCAATCAGGCAGGGGTCGTCATGACATCCGCGACTGCTGGTCTCAACCTCAGCGATTCGGTGTACGAGCGACTGCTTACCAATCGCATCATCTTCCTCGGCACCCAGGTCGACGACGACATCGCGAACAAGCTCTGCGCGCAGATCCTGCTTCTCACGGCGGAGGATCCGACCAAGGACATCGCGCTCTACATCAACTCGCCCGGTGGTTCGGTGACCGCGGGCATGGCGATCTACGACACCATGCAGTTCGCCGAGTGCGACATCGCCACCTTCGGCATGGGCCTGGCCGCGTCGATGGGGCAGTTCCTGCTCACCGCGGGCACCAAGGGCAAGCGCTTCGCCCTGCCGCACGCGCGGATCATGATGCACCAGCCGTCGGCGGGCATCGGCGGTTCCGCGGCCGACATCGCGATCATGGCCGAGCAGTTCGCGCACACCAAGCGGGAGCTCAACGAGCTGCAGGCGCTGCACACCGGCAAGTCGGTGGAGCAGGTCGCCGCCGACGCCGACCGCGACCGCTGGTTCACCGCCAAGCAGGCGCTGGAGTACGGCTTCATCGATCGAGTGATCAGCCACGCGAACCAGACCAACGGCGTCGCCGACAACTAGGCGCCATCCGGACTCTCTGTCCGTTCAGCGCATCCGCGGCTTACACACACAGACTTTGGAGACGAAGATGGCCAACCAGTTTGACCCACGCGCAGCGCTCGGCGGTATGGCACCGCAGGGCGCCGAGTCGCGCTACATCCTGCCGTCGTTCATCGAGCACTCGAGCTTCGGCGTCAAGGAGTCCAACCCGTACAACAAGCTGTTCGAGGAGCGCATCATCTTCCTCGGCGTGCAGGTGGACGACGCGTCGGCGAACGACGTCATGGCGCAGCTGCTTGTGCTCGAGTCGCTCGATCCCGACCGCGACATCACCATGTACATCAACTCGCCCGGTGGCTCGTTCACCTCGCTGATGGCCATCTACGACACCATGCAGTACGTGCGCGCCGACGTCGCGACCGTCTGCCTGGGCCAGGCCGCCTCGGCCGCGGCCGTGCTGCTCGCCGCCGGTACCCCCGGCAAGCGGGCCTGCCTGCCCAACGCCCGGGTGCTCATCCACCAGCCGTCGCTGGAGGGTGGCATCCAGGGTCAGGTCTCGGACCTGGAGATCCAGGCCGCCGAGATCGAGCGCATGCGTCGCCTGATGGAGACCACGCTGGCCTACCACACCGGCAAGGACGCGGATCAGATCCGCAAGGACACCGACCGCGACAAGATCCTGACCGCCGCGGAGGCCAAGGAATACGGGATCATCGACCAGGTGTTCGACTACCGCAAGCTCAGCGCGCAGAAGAAGTGATCCACCGGAGCGAATCGCCGATCCCGGCGGTGATTCGCTCGTAAGTTGCTACACCCCAGGGAATTCCGGCCGGGAAGTGCGCCTTGTTGCGTGCTGCCCGGCCGGACTGCTTCAGTGTCACGGCTGGCCCGGAAACGCTTTGGTCACCAGCCCCGATGAAACAAGCGGCCGGCGCACGAAAAGGCTGCTGAACGGACACAACGCGCTCCGGTGCGGTGAGAACTCGCACAACCCGGCGGAGAAACATGCTCGAGTTGTCGACCTCCATCGCACACAACAGGTACGGTCAACCTAGGGACCTTTGCTCCCGGTTGACAGCACTGCCTCACCCACCGGAACCGGTCGATGCGTTTGCGACTACGGCCGGTGGCGCGAACAGTTAACGCGGCAGATAGCTGGCAACCTGGACGGACGGTTGCACGCGGACAAGGAAGTAGGGACCCACGAGATGGCGCGCATCGGAGATGGCGGCGATCTGCTCAAGTGCTCGTTCTGCGGAAAGAGCCAGAAGCAGGTCAAGAAGCTCATTGCGGGACCAGGGGTGTACATCTGCGACGAGTGCATCGATCTATGCAACGAGATCATCGAGGAAGAGCTCGCCGAGTCCAGCGAGGTCAAGCTCGATGAGCTGCCCAAGCCCGCGGAGATCCGGGACTTCCTGGAGAACTACGTGATCGGGCAGGACACCGCCAAGCGCACACTCGCGGTGGCCGTCTACAACCACTACAAGCGCATTCAGGCCGGCGACAAGGGCCGCGACAGCCGCGGCGAGGTCGTCGAGCTGACCAAGTCGAACATCCTGATGCTCGGCCCGACCGGCTGCGGCAAGACCTACCTCGCGCAGACGCTGGCCAAGATGCTGAACGTCCCGTTCGCCATCGCGGACGCGACCGCGCTGACCGAGGCGGGCTACGTCGGCGAGGATGTGGAGAACATCCTGCTGAAGCTGATCCAGGCCGCGGACTACGACGTCAAGCGCGCCGAGACCGGCATCATCTACATCGATGAGGTCGACAAGATCGCCCGCAAGAGCGAGAACCCGTCGATCACCCGCGACGTCTCCGGCGAGGGCGTGCAGCAGGCGCTGCTGAAGATCCTGGAGGGCACCCAGGCGAGCGTGCCGCCGCAGGGCGGGCGCAAGCACCCGCACCAGGAGTTCATCCAGATCGACACCACCAACGTGCTGTTCATCGTCGCGGGTGCGTTCGCCGGCCTGGAGCGGATCGTCTCCGAGCGGACCGGCCACCGCGGCATCGGCTTCGGCTCCGAGGTGCGGTCCAAGTCCGAGATCGACACCGCCGATCACTTCGCCGAGGTGATGCCGGAGGATCTGATCAAGTTCGGCCTGATCCCCGAGTTCATCGGCCGCCTCCCGGTCGTCGCCTCGGTGACCAACCTGGACAAGGAATCGCTGGTCAAGATCCTCTCCGAACCGAAGAACGCGCTGGTCAAGCAGTACGTCCGGCTGTTCGAGATGGACGGGGTCGACCTCGAGTTCACCACCGACGCGCTGGAAGCGATCGCCGATCAGGCGATCCTGCGCGGCACCGGCGCTCGTGGCCTGCGCGCCATCATGGAGGAAGTCCTGCTGCCGGTGATGTACGACATCCCCAGCCGCGACGACGTCGCCAAGGTGGTCGTCGACTCCGACACCGTCACCGAGAACGTGCTGCCGACCATCGTGCCGCGCAAGGCGCAGCGGACCGAACGCCGGGAGAAGTCGGCGTAACCCCACGTCAGACCCGAAAGAAGCCATCGCACAACGCGATGGCTTTTTTCTTTGTGTAAAGACCGCCAATCTGGGTACCCAGTATTCAGGGTTGAGCAGACAGCCTAGTTCTGGAGCTCATCGCAGCCCTGGGGCGCAACGCACTGCCGGCAACGGACGTCAATTGCCGTGCGCGACAGGACTGAGATCCTCATGTCGACCACTCTTGCTACTTCCGCATCCGCTGCGGGTACGACGTCGAGACCGAACCCCATGCCGAACCGAGGTGTGGCACCGAGTCGAGCGACCTTGCCGAATCTGTCCGAGGCGGAAGCCCGGCTCAGCGTCTCCATCACCGCGCCCAGCGAGCAGGTCACCCTGTGCGCGCTCGCGGGTGAAGTGGACTTCTACACCGCCGACCAGTTCCGGTCGCAGTTGATCGGCTCCTTGAACACCGCCGGACCGCTGGTGGTCGTCGACCTGTCCCAGGTGACGTTCTTCGGCGTCGCCGGCCTGCACGTGCTGATCGAGGCCCGCACCTGGGCCGGGCACACCGACCGCCGGATCCGCCTGGTCACCGGGCCGCGCTGCGTCGATCGGCTGCTCGAGGTCGCGGGTGACGCCGCCACCTTCGATACCGCCGCCAACCTCGTGGACGCGTTGCTCGACGCCGCCTAGCTTTCGAGCGGCGGTGGCGGTCACTACGATTCGATCATGTTTGCTCACCGCCGCCTCGAACGGAAGATCGACGCGCTGAACGTCAAAGTCGACCTGATCCTCCAGCACCTGGGGATCCAAGACCTGCCACCCATCCCCGCCGAACCGATCCGGGCCGTGCCGAACATCGCACGGCCCGGTTTCAGTTGGGCCGAGATCGACACACTCCTGCTGCACGACAAGAAGATTCAAGCGATCAAGCTGTATCGCGAGCTGACCGGCGCCGGCCTCAAAGAAGCCAAGGACGCCGTCGAACAGCGCCACCGCTACTGATCGGTCACAGCGGCACCGGCCGTTCGTGCACCACATGCTTCATCACCAGCGTCGAGGTCAGATGCTGCACGCCGGGTAGCGTGGCCAGCTTCTCGTCGTAAAGCTGTTGGAACGCAGGCAGATCCGCCGCCACGATGCGCAGCAGAAAATCCGGATCGCCGAACAGGCGCTGCGCCTGCAACACATGCGGTATCTCCGCGACGGCCTGCTCGAACGCGGCGACCGTGGTGCGATCCTCTTGCCGCATCGTCACGAAAACCAGCGCCTCGAAGGTCAGCCCGACGGCCGCAGCGTCGACCAGCGCACGATAGCCGCGGATCACTCCGGACTTCTCCAATTCCCGCAGCCGGCGGTGACACGGCGACAGGCTCAGCCGCACCCGCGCGGCGAGTTCGGTGATCGTCAGTCGTCCGTTCTGCTGTAGCTCGGCAAGAATCTTCCGGTCGATGCGATCCATGGGGGAGATCCTTCCATAAATGGACGCTCAGCTGCGAATACTTGGAATCACCTCCTTGATCAACGCGCCTATCCTTCCTTCGGGTAATCATTCGAAGGGAGCAGGTCCGCATGGCTGTCGGGTACATCGCCGCGTTTTGGACGGTGTCGGTTCTGCTGATTCTGGTGCCCGGCGCGGATTGGGCGTATGCGATCGCCGCCGGTCTGCGTGAGCGTTCGGTGCTGCCGGCCGTCGGGGGACTGCTGCTGGGTTATGTCGCGTTGACCGCAGTGGTGGCCGCCGGTGTCGCGGCGGTGGTCGACCGGAATCCGGTTGTGCTGACCGCGCTTACGGTGTTCGGCGGGCTGTATCTGATGTGGCTCGGCGGCACCACCCTCGCGACGGCGAGCGCTCCCGCCGCGATGCCCGAGCAGGCGAATCCCGCTCCGTGGGGAACCAGCGTGCTGCGCGGCATCGGGATCAGCGGCCTGAATCCCAAGGCCATCCTGCTGTTCCTGGCGCTGCTGCCGCAGTTCACCGACCGGACCGGTTCCTGGCCGCTCGCCGCCCAAATCGGCACGCTCGGCCTGATCCACACGCTCAGCTGTGCGGCGATCTATCTGTGCGTCGGCGTCCTGGCCCGCACCGTCTTGCGCGCTCGCCCCACCGCGGCCCGCATCGTCACCCGGGTGTCCGGCATCGCCATGATCATCATCGGCACGTTGCTCTTGGTGGAACGTCTACTGTGAGTTGGCGGTGGGCGCCCGGGCCTGCCTGTGGATCGGCGGCGGCGGAGAGCCACGGATAAATCACAAAAGATTCTGGTAACGAATCGTTACGGCTGACAGATGTATAGGTCATGGAGTTCCTTTTGGTCGCCATCGCTGCTGCGTACCTCGCCGTCACCGACTTCGTTGGCGGAGTGGCCGGCGCCCTGGGGTCCTCCGGTAGGTAGATAGACCGGGTCGCGGGTGAACACCTGCAGGCATCCGCGGTCCGCGCAATCCCGACTGCCCCGAGGTCGACTCGAACATCGACCTCGGGGCAGATCCATATCCGGAGTCGGCCCCTCGATCCGGCCTCAGTCCGGTTGGCAGGGCGTGTCTCGGTCGGGGAGTCGCCCGTTGACGAGGTAGTCGACCGCGATGGCCCGGGCGCACGCGCTGGTACCGGGGACCGATCCGGGCAGGCCCTTCGGCCTCGTCTGCGGCAGGACGAGATGGCCAGGTTTGCCGACCACCGTGATCAGTCGTGCGTTGGGGATCGCCGAACGGACCGTGCGGGCGCTCGAGATCGGTGTCACCGGATCTCCCTCATTGGCGATCAGCAGTGCGGAGCTGATCTTGTCGTAGCCCGTTGAGCTTGTGGCCGTGTGTGATTCGGGCCAGAACGCACACACCGCGGTGAAGTTCATACCGATGTAGGTCAGTGGTGCGCGGTCCGCGAGTTGCTGTGCGCGGTCCACGATCTCGTCGAGGTCATGGCTCCACGAGCCGATGTTGCAGACGCGGGCGGTCCACCAACCGACGCGCGAACCGGCGAAGAAGAGCTCGTCGGCGAGTTCGTCCAGCAGTTGCGGCAGCCGAAAGGTTGTGGCGGCGTTGAGCTGTGCCGTGCCCGAAGATACATCGAGTGCCGTGCGCAACGTCAGGAGCTTTCGTTCCAGCGCTTCGTACGGGCTGTTGTCGACGCTGAAGAACAGGGTGTTGAGGTCGTTGCCGCTGAAGGTTCGGCCGAGCGGCAGCGGAATCGGATGGGTGGTCAGGTCGGTGCGGAGCCTGGTCAGCGCGGCGAGCACCGCATCCGGACTGCTACCGAATACCGTGCCGCGTGTGGCGAGCCACGGCGCGAACCGTTGCTCGACTGCCTGCTGCTGACGGCCGACGCGTTCGGCATAGCCTGCGGCAGTGGAGATTCGGGGGTCGTCCACCGAATCGAGCACCATGCGCTCGACGCGGTCGGGAAAACTTCGCGCGAGTTCGATGCCGAGCGGCGTGCCCTGTGAGACACCGAGATAACTCCAGGTCGGCGCGTTCAACAGCGCGCGAACCAGGTCCAGATCCCGGACCGTCTGCCAGTACGTGATGGTCCCGGTCGTGGAAGTACCTGCCGGGGTGCGCGGCGTGCGGTCGACGCACGACCGGACCCAGTCCCGGGCCTGGCCTAGCTGAAGGCGGACGGAGTCCGCGGAGAAGTCCAGCACGTCGGTGCGATCGTTGCGTCCGGTGCCGCGCAGCAGCGCATCACCCGAAAGCGTTGCATCACAGTTCTGGTCGGTACTGGATGTACCGGTGCCACGCGGATCGAAGCCCAGCAGATCGTAGGTCTCCCGCAGCTCGGGAAAGGCAATCCCCCACTCGATCGGATTGAGCAGGTGACCCGCTCCCGCACCGCCCGGACTGGTCAGCAACTGCCTGGCCTGCCCGGCCGGCTTGTGTGCGGGCAGCCGCGATATCTCGAAGGTCGCGGTAGGCCCGGCATCGGGACGCGTCCAATCCAGCGGCGTGCGCACCGACGCGCATTCCAATCCGTCGAGCAGTGGCGCACGAACGCCGGCCAGCAGATCGCCGTGCGAGGCAGCAACCAGCCCGGCTTCGACGCATGATCGCCAATCCAGGCGCTGGGTCGCGATCTCCGCGGGTACCTGCGGCGCGCCATCGGGATAGCCGATGACATGCGCAGGCGGCGGCTGGAATTCGAGAGTGTATGAAGTGTCTGCCGAGGCATGCCCGGCCGCAAGTGACAGGACAACCGCCGATATCGGCAGCACGATGACAGGTCGCCGCGTTCGGCGCATGGAATCCCCCTCCACCCAAATGGGCCTTGCGCCAGTGTAATCGGAGAGGCACCACCCCGCTGATGTCGGTTCGCCCGGCCACCGACAACAATGAGGCCATGTCGACGGATCCGGTGCTGATCAAAGCCCAAGCGCTCTGGGAAGGCTTGGCGGCAGTGCCGGTTTCGTTCACGTCGGCGACCGACCTGAGCGTGGTGGTCTCACCGAAAGCGCTGATCTGTCCGCAAGGTTGGGCGGGCATCATCGTGCTGCACGGCCGAGTGATCGTGACGGCACCCAATTCTGTTGTCGCGGCGTTGATTCGCGCCGCGGCGGCACCGTTGTCGGCAGCCGATCTCGTCGACCCCGATGTTCTCCGAAGCGTTTTGCCACTGGCGGACGTGCTCGGCCCCGCTGTGTTGGCATACGTGGACGAGGACGGCTTCCGTCCTGCGCCGCCGAGTTCGTTATCTGTCGAACCCTTGCCCGCTGAGCATCTCGACCTGCGCAAACTCGCGCTACGATCCGGCGATCAGGACACCGCTGAAAGCGGCCTGAACGAGATCACCTCTCCCGCCTTCGCCGTCCGCGACGGAGGAGAGCTGATCGCCGCCGCCGGGTACCGCACTTGGCCCAGCAGAACAGCTCACCTCTCCGTTCTGACTGCACCTGACCGTCGCGGCCGAGGCTTGGCCCGAATCGTCGCGTCCGCGGCAGTGGCGCACGCACTCGACGCCGGACTATTACCCCAATGGCGTGCGCGCCCACCACAATCCAGAAGAGTCGCGCTTGCCCTGGGCTTCCGCGAACTCGGCACCCAGCTCAGCATCAGATTGAGCTGAGAATCGGTGACCCCTGCAGACCGTTGTCAGGCAGCCCCGGATGTTATCCCTCGATCCGAGGGCTGGTCCCTGGGCTATTCAGGGGCGGTCGATGCGGTACGCCGCTTGTGTGTTCGAGGCATTGGCCGGTAGGTCGCAGGGGAGCTGGCGACGCGTGGGAGTAGCTCGCCGAATTGGCTGTCGGGTATGACGATTTGGCGGCGGAGGTGAGTTCGGGGCGTGGGCGTTTGCCTGGTGGTCTGTAGTCGGCTGGGCCACTTACCAAGTGGCTTCGGTCTTTTCGTTTTCCATGCGGTAGTAGCGGCGGGTGAGGTCGAGTAGGCGGGCTATCTCGTTGGTCATCGAGGTGGGGCTCATGGGGGTGGCGACGATGGGGTCGCCGGATTTGAGGTAGTAGCGGCCGTCGTCGGCGTAGTCGGCCCAGAGGAAACCGCGTCCATCCGTCGTCGGCCTGGAATCTATTGCCGGACCGGGGAATACGGTGATCTCGCCGACGGCGGTGCGGTCGCGCTTGAACATGCGGTTGAGTTGATCGTTGATGCTGACCTCGTCGGGGCGGCGGCTGTAGCGCTGGCGGTCTGCGGCGATCTCGTCCCGGCGAAAACTGACCGCCGGATGGGTGCCCGCCGGTGCTTTCGGCAGCGCGGCCACCGCTGCGGCGGCCACCTCGCTCGGTGCGCACAGGCCCATGATCACATCGCCGCCGGTGTCTTCCGCGGCGCCGGGCAGCTGAACGAGGGTGGCGCCGGAGCCATTTCGGACCGCGCCGTGGAATCGGAACACCGCGGCGAGCCCGGAACCGCCGAAACCCTTGGATTCGACGCGGGTTTCGGGTTCCAGCAGGGTCGTCAAGGCGAGTTCCAAGTTCTCCGAATACCGGTCGAGCAACTCCTGCACGGCCGAGTCCCGTTGCCGCACCAGGTCATCCCAGTCGACGGCCGTCGTCGGGCGGAACGCCAGCGGATAGGGCAGGCGGTCGCGACCGTAGGCCGACCAGAGGATGTCGAACTCCTGGCCGGTGAATCTCCAACTGCGCACGCTCAGTTTTCCCCGATCACCGGCGGCACAGCCTTGTTCGGCTCGCCGAGCAGCTCCTCGGACCAGTCCCCGATCAAGTAGTCCTTGGTCTGGTGGGCGCCCTCGTCGTCATCCTTCTTCGCGCCCGCGCCACCTATCGGCATGCCACCCATTCCGGGCCGGCCTGCGGCGCCGGTGCTGGTGCCCGCGCGGGCGGCCAGCGGGGCCGCCGTTCCCGGCTGCCCCGGGGTGCCGGGGATGCTGCGGCCGGGGGAGGGGGTGCCGGGAGTGGTTGAGGTGCGCGGACTTCCGGGGCTGCCAGGGCTGCCGGGCGAACGAGTTGTCGGGCTGCCCGGGCTGCTGCGGCTGGGCGTGGGTGTCGTCACCGGCGTTGTGCCGGGGTTGTTCTGGTTCGGAGTTGTCGAGGTGGCGTTCGGCGTTGACGCCGGATTGTTTGCCTGCGTGGTGGATTGGGGTGTTGTGCTCGAAGGAGTGGTTTGCGGGTTGTTGCTGGCCGGCTGAGTCGAGTTCGGATCCTGACTCGGATCACCGGACTTGTCACCCGACTTGTCTCCGGTCTTGTCCTCGTTCGAAGCCGGATTCTCCTGCTTCGGCTGATCGCCGGTACTGGAAGAAGGCGGTGGGTTGGACGAATTCGACGGCGGGCTCGACGGCTGATCCGGATTGCTCACCAGGGTCGGGCTGTTGGGCACGACCGGAACGCCGTTGTCGGTCTGGTTCGCGACCTGCCAATACACCGTGCGCAGCACGCGCCGAGCCTCTTCGGTGGCTTCGGTCTGGTTGTGGTCGTCGACCTTCAGCACGCCCTCGCTAGGCAGCGTCTTACCGCGCAGATCGGGGCTGCTGTCGCTGGCCCGCGGCATGAGCGCCTGCGTTTGATGCAGGCCGGTGTAAAACTCGCTGAGCTTCACGGAGATGAGTTCGGTGGCGAGTGTCAGTTGCTGCGACTGTTCGACGTACCGGCTGACCGATTGCACCGCTTTTTGCGCAGCAGTTCCCGTCCATCCGTTGGCGACCGTTGCATTGATCGCGTCACCGAACGTGCGCGACTTGTCCCGGAACGAGCTACTGAGGTTCTGCCACATCTGCGACGCTTCCCACGCCTGACCCGGCTTCATCGCGTCGACCTTGCTGATCAGGTCTTGCAGTGTGCCGGTCTCGATCACGAACAGATCTTCGCCGGGGTTCGTTATAGACGGCGGATCGTAACCCTCCTCGAGCTCTTGGGCTAGACGGCTGCTGTGCGAGTAGATGGCGGTGCGATCGTCGTTCCACTGCTGCTGAGCAGCGATGATCCGCGCTTGGTAGTCGTCCTGACTCATGAGCCGCCCTCCCCAGGGAGGTCGATAGAGGCATTGATGGTCGCAAGCTTCTGGCTGTTGGATTCGTCGACTGCTTGGTAGTTCGCCATCGCCTTGGCGAAGACTTGCCGCATCACTTGGACTTCTTCGATGTGGGTCTGGATCGAGGTGTCGATCGACTTCTCGCCCTTGCCCTTGGTCTGAAACTTGTGTTCGAGGATCGGACCCGATGGCATTGTCCCGAAGCCGCCGATGAGGATATTCAGCTTGGTCATATCGCGGACATCATCGAGGCCGTCCAGGTAGGCCTGGCATTTGGCGTCGAGTTCTTTGCCGACATCTGGGCTGAGGGCCAGTTCGCCCGCGTTCGCTCGCTCCAGCAAACCTTGCCAGGTGGATGCACTCTCGCTGACCATGTCAGTTCCCCCCTGGCAGGAACTTCGCGAATTCGTTGGCATGCCTTGTAGCTTCGTCGCACGGCTCGCCGAGCTTCCCCACCGAGTAACGAGTGATGACGTAGAAGTACACGGTCCCCTTCGCCGTGCCCTGCGCTACCTCGACAGCCACGCCGCAATCGAGACGCTTCTCGTCGCCGGCGTCCAGGAACCGGACTGCTGGGTGCCCCGCGACAGTTGTCGCCGTGAATTGTTCGTATTCGGGCCGGGCCTGGAACTGTTCCAAGGTCGCGGCCCCCGAAGCTACGGCGAGGGTGTACCAACGGGCGGAGGACCTCCACCCGCAGACCTTCCAGCCCGTGGGGTCGATTCCTGAGACGTCCTTGGTGCGGGTGTCCGGACTCAGACCGCCAGCCCGCAACGCATCGTCTGGCAACGCCGTACACGGATCCCATATCGCCGCGTCCGGATCCTTGGACCCCGACGGCTTCACACTCGAACTACTCACCCCCGTCGAACCAGGCACCCCCGTCCCCGTAGGCGCCCCATCCGTCGTTTTCTCACACCCCGCCAACACCAACCCGACACCCACTACCAGGGCGATACCGCGCAGCCTGCTCCCCCTGCTGGTCATCCGTTCCCCTAACCGCCGGTGTGCGAAATCCATCCGGAGGTGGCTACATCCCGGTGCCCACCCCCGTTACCTGGGCAAACCGTACCGCCGACCACTCACGGCCCGCAACAACACGGGCTCTTTCTGGCAGCCGGGCAAACGACCCTTCCGGGCCGCCCATCACCCCCGCTGCGCCCCCAGCAACGTGCTGTCGAACGTAGGCCGCGGCCGATCCGGATTCTCCCGAATGTGCTCGGTGGCCCGGGTAATCGCCTGGCTGTACCGAGCGCTCGCCGCGTTGTGCGTCAGCAACGCGACACCGATCATCATCGGCGCTACCGCATGCACCCCCGCGTCGAACCACCGCGCATCCCGCACATGCGGATACGTGTTCAACCCGATCGTCAATGCCAGCAACACGATTTCGGCCGCGACAACCTGGGTGCGGCTGTTCAGCACACCCCACTCGGCCAGCTTGGTCGTGCCGATCATGATGATCACCAGACACACGCTGATCATCGCCTCGACCAGGTAACTGAACCAGTACAGCGGATCGGTGATGCCGTCCGGCGCGATGTTGTGCTGCACGTTGACCGCCGACCACAGCATGCCGGCGATCACCACGCCCGCCAGCGCGCGCAACGACCAGGCGCGATGCCGGTACAGCGAGGCGAGTTGCGCGTGCGGGCTGGACTCACGACGCTGTGCGGCAATGGCTTTGCGGGCCATCAGCAGGTCGCGGATGTCGGCCTTCTCGATGGCTTCCTTGGTCTGCCGGGCGCGGTCGGCGGCGTTGGAGACGGCCTCCGCGTACTTCCACCGCTGGCCGCGGTCCTGGGTGCGGATGCGCTCGGCCAGTTCACGTTCGGCTTCCAGCTCGTCCTCGGCCAATGCCTCGGTCAGCGCGGGATCGAACTGGTAAGCCAGTCGACCGCGGGCCCGCTCGACCCGCCTGGCCAACTGCGCGACTTCGTCGAAGGGGTGTTCCTCGGGCATGCTGCTCCAAAAGTGGATGGGCTGAACGGAACTCGACAAATCGGGAGATGCCGGGCTGCCCGATCACCGGGAGCTGGGTAGTAGCTCGCTGCGAGGGTAGCGGACAGGTGGCATCGACACCTACTCTTCATAGTCGATTCAGCGCGCCGAGGACACGGTCGAGCGTTATCTGCGCCGAAAATCCCGGCGAGTCACTCGGGCTCGATGGCCATGTCTTCCTGGCTCCAGAAGGCGCGCATGCGGGTGATCTTGCCCGCGTCGTCGAATTCCATCACGTCGATGGGCGTGAGGGTGAAGCGTTGCCCGGCGACCCGGGTGACGATGGAGAACATGAAGGCGGCCTCGTTGCCGGCGATGCGCACGGTCTCCGGCCGCAGTTCGGTGTCCCGGTCGAGCGCGGCGATCACGTCGTAGAACTCGCGGATGGCGGCGTGTCCGTGCCGGACGGGGGTGCCGACCGGATCTTCGACGGTCGCGTCGGGCGCGTAGAGCTCGACGATGGCCTCGGTCGGACCGGCGCCGACCAGCTTGACGTACTGCTCGACCACATCGCGGATCTGCTTGGTCATCGGAACTCCTGCCGAATTGGAACGTGTTCTAATTCGGCAGACTAGCAGCACAGCCGCGGGGGCGGTCAAGGATCGGTTCCGCGCTCTCGTTGCGCTGTCCAACGGCGATCGATGTGGCTCGGGCCGTGGGGAATCCCCCCGAAAGTTGCGTTGCCCCCGCAGACACTGTGCTGTTGTCGGCATCCGCGCCGTGGGACACGGTGACGATCGGAAATCCCGATCGCGCCCGGTGCCGGGGATCGCCGTTGATCCCCCGTGGTTCGCCATTGAACCTTTATCCCGCGCTGATGCTTTCGTAGATTCTGTCGCTTCGACCGGCCGAGGTGTTACCGCCGGTCCGGTTAGCGGAACAGCGGCGCAATTTGTCCTTTTTGCCCGCTGATTACTGCTTTCGGCGGCCGCTGGCCAGGAAACTCATCGCTAACTCCGCCGAACCGGTCCCGGTGTGTCGGCCTTGCGCTGCCGGTGGAGTGCTGTTTACTCGGTCCGGTCAACCAGATGTTCGAGTGACGAGTGGAAGCGGAGGAGACATGGCACTGCCTACCATGACCGCGGAGCAGCGCACTGAAGCGTTGGCCAAAGCGGCAGCGGTCCGCAAGGCGCGCTCCGAACTGATCGGCAAGGTGAAGGCGGGCAAGGTTTCGGTCGCCGACCTGCTGAAGAAGGCCGACTCCGATGAGCTGGTCAAGAAGACCAAGGTCGCCGCGGTGATCAAGGCTCTGCCAGGTGTCGGACCGGTGAAGGCCGCCAAGTTGATGGATCAGGCGGAGATCCCGGAGGATCGTCGGATCGGCGGGCTCGGCGCACGTCAGCGTGCGGCGCTGCTCGATGCCCTGAAGGACTGACGAGCTACAACTCGCGGTTGTTAGACCCGGGGAACGAAACCTCACGTCGGTGGCGCGGCTCTGCCTCGCGAAGGACCGCCTGCTCGCGGTCCTGACCACGTAGCTCAGCCCCCAGCCGCACGGACAGTTCAAACGCCCCACAGCGCCCAGACGGGCTGTGGGGCGTTGTCGTCGGCGGGGTCAACGTCGGCGACGCGGGAACTTGACGTTGAACGGCGCCGGGTCTGACATCGGGATGTCACCGCGCGGCGGCAGCAGCAGACCGGCCAGGCCGAGGGCGATCAGCAACGCCGCGGCTATGAGGCTGAAGGCGAAACCGACACCGCTCATCTCCATCGGCTGATGGAAAGCGTGGTAAACGAAATGCGGCACGCTGAAAACCAGCCAGCCGATGCCCGCCATGCGCGCCGCCGCGGTGGAATTGAGCACGAGGGCCGCGATCGTCACCGCGGTGAGCGCCAAGAAGAACGCGCCGACATCGCCGGCCAGATGCTGGTTGTACGGGCCGTCGGCCGCGATCCACTGCATGCCGAAGCCGGGGAAGCTGGTGTACCAGGAGTGCGGCGCGATGGTCGCCCACAGTCCGACGACCGCGCCTTGAACGGCCAACACCGCCAAGACGATTCGAGTGATCAACAGGCGGCGGCGATACTGCTCGAACCGCATCCGCACGCGTAACCCCTCCTGCGTGCCCTCCACCGAAATCCGCATCGGTCTCTCCGTTCCCGCCGAACTGCTCCGATTACGTGCTGTCACGGTAAATCGGCCGCCCGGTCCGGGCAAGAGCGATCAGGCCAGCATCGAGGTGTCGTTCGGGGTGGCGACGATTCGATCCGGGTGGGTGTAGACGTTCATGGTGTCGCCGCGCAGGAACGCGGCGAGGGTGAGTCCGCTGTCGGCCGCGAGATCGACCGCGAGCGAACTGGGCGCCGAGACCGCGCCGAGCATCGGGATGCCCGCCATCGTCGCCTTCTGCACCAGCTCGAAGGAGGCGCGCCCGCTGACGATGAGCACCAGATCCCTTGCCGGAACCAGGTTCTGCCGCAGCGCCCAGCCGATCACCTTGTCCACCGCGTTGTGCCTGCCGATGTCCTCGCGCACCGCGAGCGCCGTGCCGTCGGTGGTGAACAGGCCCGCTGCGTGCAGGCCGCCGGTCGCCTCGAAGAGGAATTGCTTGCTGCGCAACGTGTCCGGCATGCCGGACAGCACCTGCGTGTCCACCACCGCCCCGCCCTCGGCGATCGGATACCGGGACAGGGTGCGGACCTCGTCGAGCGCCGTCTTGCCGCACAGGCCGCACGCGCCCGTGGTCAGGAAGTTCTTGGGCCGCACCGGGATCGGGTGGCGCAACGTGAGATCGAGGACGTTGTAGGTCTGCCTGCCGTCGTCGTCGGTGCCCGCGCAGTAGCGAGCGGCCATGATCTCCTCGGCGACGCCGATCATGCCCTCGCTCAACAGGAATCCGTGCACCAGGTCCACGTCGTTGCCTGGGGTGCGCATGGTGATGGCGAGCGATTCACCGCCGATCCGGATCTCCAGCGGTTCCTCGACGGCGAGGGTGTCGGGGCGTTGGATCTCGCCCGTCGGCGAGATCCGGCGCATTCTGCGGCGGGCGGTGACTCTACTCATGGACGGCCCGTTCGAGTCTGATGGTCACCGACTTGGAGACCGGGGTGTTCGACCTGGCGGCGACATGGTCCAGCGGGACAAGGGGATTCGTCTCCGGATAGTAGGCCGCCGCGTTGCCGCGCGGGGTCGGGTAGGCGATGAGCCGGAAACCCTTGACGCTGCGCTCGGTTCCGTCGGTCCATTCCGAGATCACGTCGACCAGATCGTCTTCGGCGAAGCCGAGCGCGGTGATGTCGTCGGGGTGCACCAGCACCACCTTGCGGCCGCCGTGCACGCCGCGGTAGCGGTCGTCGAGCCCGTAGATGGTGGTGTTGTACTGGTCGTGGCTGCGCAGCGTCTGCAGGATCAGCCTGCCCTCTGGGACCGGGGTCCAGCTGAGTTCGTTCACCGCGAAGTTGGCTTTGCCGGTGCTGGTACGGAATTCGCGGCTGTCCCGGGGCGGGTGCGGTAGGACGAACCCGTTGCGGGCGCGCACCTTCGTGTTGTAGTCGGCGCAGCCGGGCACCACGCGGGAGATCGCGTCGCGGATGGTGTCGTAGTCGCCCCGGAACCGCGCCCAGGGAACCGGGTGATCCGCGCCGAACAGGGTGAGCGCGAGATCGCAGACGATGGCGACCTCGCTGCGCAGGTGCTGGCTCACCGGCTTCAGCCTGCCGGTGGACAGGTGCACCATGGACATCGAATCCTCCACCGACACCTGCTGTTTGCGGCCGTCGCGCAGGTCCTGATCGGTGCGCCCGAGGGTGGGCAGGATCAGCGCGGTCCGGCCGTGCACGACGTGGCTGCGGTTGAGTTTGGTGGAAACCTGCACGGTCAGCGCGCAGGTGCGCAGCGCGGCCTCGGTGACCGCGGTGTCCGGGGTGGCCGAGACGAAGTTGCCGCCCATCCCGAAGAACACCGATGCCCGGCCGTCGCGCATCGCGCGGATGGCGTCGACCGTGTCGAGGCCGTGCTTGCGCGGGCTGGTGATGCCGAATTCCTGGTCCAGGGCGTCGAGGAACGCGTCCGGCATCTTCTCCCAGATGCCCATGGTGCGGTCGCCCTGCACGTTCGAATGCCCGCGCACCGGGCACACGCCCGCGCCCGGCTTGCCGATCATACCGCGCAGCAGGAGCAGGTTCGTCGCCTCCTCGATGGTGGCGACGCCGTGCGCCTGCTGGGTGAGGCCCATGGCCCAGCAGATGATGATGTTCTTCGATTCGGCCAATTGCTGTGCGGTGCGGTCGAGTTCGGCCTGGGTCAGGCCGGTCGCCGCCAGCACGGTACCGAAATCGACCGCGCGGACCTGCTTTTCGTATTCGGCGAAGCCGGCGCAGTGCGCGTCGACGAACTCCCGATCCACCACCGTGCCCGGCGCGCGGTCCTCGGCCTCGAACAGCAGCCGGCCGAGCGCCTGGAACAGCGCCATGTCGCCGCCGAGCCGGATCTGCAAGAAGTGGTCGGCGATCGACACGCCGGTGGTGAACCCCTTGACCGTCTGCGGGTCGCGGAAGCCGAGCAGGCCGGTCTCGGGCAGCGGGTTGATCGCGATGATCTTGGCGCCCTTGGTTTTCGCGCCGGCCAGTGCGCTGAGCATGCGCGGATGGTTGGTGCCCGGGTTCTGGCCCGCGACGATGATCAGATCGGCGGCGGCGAAGTCATCGATCGAGACCGAACCCTTGCCGATGCCGATCGAACTGACCAGCGCGGCGCCCGAGGACTCGTGGCACATGTTCGAACAGTCCGGCAGATTGTTCGTGCCGAAACTGCGGACCAGCGTCTGATAGAGGAACGCGGTCTCGTTGCTGGTGCGGCCGGAGGTGTAGAAGACCGCCTCGTCCGGAGATGCCAAGTCGCCCAGATGATCCGCGATCAGCCGGTAGGCGTCGTCCCAGGCGATGGGGGAGTAGTGGGTGTCGCCGGGGCGCAGCACCATCGGATGGGTCAGCCTGCCCTGCTGGCCGAGCCAATAGCCCGACTTGTCCGCCAGGTCATCGAGCGAATGGGCGGCGAAGAACTCCGGCGCGACCGTGCGCACCGTCGCCTCCTCGGCGACCGCCTTCGCACCGTTCTCACAGAACTCCGCCGGACGGCGATGACCGGTCGGCTCCGGCCAGGCACAGCCGGGGCAGTCGAAGCCGTGCACCTGATTGACCCGAGCGAGGGTACGGGCGGTACGGATCACGCCCATCTCGTCGACCGCGCGCTTCAGCGACACCGCGACCGCGGTGACACCCGCGGCCTGCTCTTTCGGCGCGGTCACGCTCAGCGCGGACTCATCGATATCCTCGGTCGGCCCATTACGGTGCATAGCTCGTATTGTCCTCTTCGCGCTGTCTGAGTCGGGCAGGGGACCAGCTACCTCGATGGTATGCACTCGGGACGGTGCGGGTGCGGAACACGCGCTGACCCTAAACCGGGTGCGGCATGGTGCGCGTCCCCAGATCGCGCCGGACGCCCCGCCCGCCTCCGCCGGGCGGGCTCGACGGAGTTGGCTCCGCGTTGGCGCGCACGGCATTACGATGCTAGGGATCGCACGCACGTAGGCGCGGTCGTACAGAGTCCGCCGTCGAACCGGGCAGGGTCGGAGCGACGGCGGCGGTACGCCTAGCGAGAGCATGGCCGATGGGGACGCTGGCACCAGTTGCTGCGCGTGCCGGCGCAGGGCGTCGGCAGGTGGGGAAGAGGCGCGCGGGTCGGGTACTCATCGGGACTACCGGAATTCTGTACGGCATTGCGCTGGTTGGGTTTCCGGGGGTTGCGGCGATCGGGGAACCGGGGTCGGGGGAACCGACTCCTGTAGTGGTGGAGCCGCGAGGGTCGGCACCGAGTAGTGGGCTGAACGGCAGACAAGCTCGCGCTGGGGCCGAGCTTGTCTGGCAGTCGACTGGTTCGGCGTCGCCGGCGTTGCCACCCGATGGTGGTGGGACCCGCGCCGGGCCGGTTTCGGCCGGGCCGATGTGGCGACCACCACCATCACTACTTTCGCGGGATGGATCCGCGCCGGCTGTGGGAGTGCGGTATATCGACGCGCCGTTGGCTCCCGTTCCGGCACGGCAGCCCACGAGTCCGTTGCCGCCAGGAGACGGTGGTGGGACCCACGATGGGCCGGTGTCGCCGATCCCGGCACAGCCGCCACCGCCACCGCCGCCGCAGGACCAGAGCGGGACGCATGACGGGGTGCCGCCTCGGCGGCAGCCACCTTGCGGTGAGCCGGACGGACCGACCTGTCCGAGTGTGCCGCCGACGACCGAGCCGAAGACGTCGGACGTCACGACCCCGCCGATCACGACGCCACCTGTGACGACTCCACCCGCTACGACCCCGCCGGTGACCACTCCGCCACCGGACACGACGCCGCCGCCCGATACTTCGACGTCCGAGGTGCCACCGCCGGAAGAGGCCGTCCCGCTGCCGCCTCCGGTGATCCGGCCGCCGGTTGTTGTTGCGCCACCGAGGAATCCGGTTCGGACGCCCGCGGTCGTGCCGCCCGCCCCCGAGGTCCTGCCCCCGCCTCCGCCTCGATCACCGCCTGCCGCAATGGATCTCACGCCGTCGGCGGTTGGTCCGGGTTCGGGTGTCACTGCCAGCGGGCACGGGTGCGATCCGCAGTCGCCCGTCGACGTCTCGATCGAGAATGTCGCCGTTGGAAAGACCGTCGCCGGGCTGGACGGGGCATTCGAGGTGCCGCTGAGCACCGGCGCGGTGGATGTCGGCCGGCATCAGGTGACGGCGAAGTGTGGGCGCACCTTGGTCGCGCCGCTGGACGTGGTGCTGGTCGGCAGCATCGGGTCGGGCACGTCGACGCTGACCATCATTCTGTTCTTTCTCCTGCTCGGCGGGTGGTACTACGGCAATCGCCTCGTCTCGCAGCTACCCGCGCGGAGGGGCGAATGAACAGTGGTCCGTTGGGCATTCGGCGCGCGGTCTGGCCGGTGCTGTTGCTGATCGTGCTGGCCTGGCCCGCGGCGCAGGCGGACGCGCGACCCGACGAGGTCGACATGTCGGCGAATTTCGACGGGCACGATATCGCGGGGACGACGGTGGACAAACCGTTGCGGCTCGAGCCGGACAGCACCGTCCGGGTGGCGATCGAGCTGACCAACAACACGAGTGAGCCGCTGGAGATCCGGCACGTCGATCTCGCCGGACACGTGCTCGGTCTGAGCTTCTTCTCCTACTCCACCGCCGTCGAATTGACCATTGCGCCAGGCAAATCCGACTCGCTGCGCTATCGGCTGGAGTTGCGCGGGCTGGACGGGCAAGCGACCGGGTTCATCGGCGGTGAGCTGGCGGTCTATGGTGCCGGCGATACGGCGGTGGCGAAGATTCCGGTGATCACCGATGTGCGCGGATCGCTGTGGTCGGTGTACGGGTTGTTCGGGATCGCGCTGGCCGTGCTGACCGCGCTCGGCTTCGCCGATGCGGCATTGGCCATTGCGCGGCATCGGCTTTCGGCCAACCGGTGGCAGCGCGGGGTGCGGCTGCTCGCGCCGGGACTCGGGATCGGGCTGGTGTTCGCGTTCACCGCGTCGGTGGCGCGGTGGTGGGTGCCGGACACCGGTCTGTGGCTGGCCTTCGCGGGAGTCACTGCGTCCGTGGCGTTTCTGCTCGGCTACGCGTCGCCGACACCGGAACCGGACGAGGACGACGACCTCGACGACGACACGGACGAGATCGACGAGGCCGCCGCGTATCGCTACCCGGCCGAAGGTCCGACGCCGTGACCGAGCAGGACGAACTGATACGAGCGGCGTTGCCCGCCTACGATATCGGCGCAGAACTCGGTCGCGGCGGGTGCGGGGTGGTGCTCGCGGGGACGCATCGCCGGCTGGGCCGACCGGTGGCGGTCAAGCAGATTCCGCCGCAGTTCGTGCACGACGACCAGGTCCGCCGCCGAGGCGCGGGTGCTCGCGGCGATCGATCATCCGCATGTGGTGCGGGTTTTCGACTATTTGGAGCATGGCGAGCTGTGCCTGCTGGTGATGGAATACCTGCCCGGCGGCACGGTCGGCGAGCGATTCGCCGCCCAGGGTTACGATTCCGCGACCGCCGTCGCGATCGCCCTGTCCTGCGCCGCGGGATTGACTGCCGCGCACCGGCATCAGGTCCTGCACCGCGACGTGAAACCGGCGAACCTGATGTTCGCGGCCGGCGGGGCGATCAAGCTCACCGACCTCGGCATCGCCAAGATCGTCGGCGGCGACGAGACCTTGGTGACCAAGGCGGGCGACATCATCGGCACGCCGTCCTACATCGCGCCGGAGCAGGCCCGCGGACAACAACTTTCGCCCGCGACGGATGTATACGCCTTGGCCACAATGCTCTACCAACTGCTCTCCGGAGTGCTGCCGTTCCCACCGGGTGACGGTCCGCTGGCGATGCTCTTCGCGCACGCCTTCGACGACCCGATCCCCCTCGGCGAGGTCGCACCCGGCATTCCGGAACCGATCGCCGCCGTGGTGATGCGCGGTCTGGCAACCGACCCCGCCCAACGATTCGACACAGCCGAATCCTTCGGCATCGCCCTGGCCCAACCCGCCGCCTACTGCTGGGGCGAGGATTGGCTTACCCCCCTTGGCATTCCGGTGTTCGGTGCAGACACGATCGTCGCCGCCGCAACCGGAGGCGGTCGCACACCGAGCCGGGGGACAGGCGATTACCTCCGAACACCACCCGTAACGCCTAGGCCGCGTCGAGGTGTGCCGCCGGAGACGCCAGGTCCGTATTCCGGTGCGCCACCCGCGACACCCAGGCCGCACCATGGCGTTCCGCCATCCGATTCGGACGGAACGTTGTTGTCCCCCAGTGGAAACACTCCGCCGGGCCCGTACCGAACTCTGCCACCGTTTCCGCCGGTGACGCCCGGTGGATCGACGGAGCAGGATGTCGTGCCTGGTCATGTCGACCCCGGCAGATCGCTGGAGGAGCCGTCCTCGTCTGGATATCCGCTGTCAGGCGGATCGGCGACCTCGACGGATAGGCCAACCGGGGCTGCTCCGCCGACCAGGCGGTGGTCGACGACCGGATCTCCGCCGTCGTCGGGGGACGCGCCGCCGACAGTGCCCTGGTACCCGGCCGGGTCGCGGTCTTCCGGCGTGCAGCCTCCGAGTAGTCCACGTCCGGCTGGTGGTGCTCCGCCTCCGGCTGGGACTCGGCCGCCCGCTGGGCCGCGATCTCGTGGGCCGGGGGCACGGCCGGTTCGTGGGCCGGTGGCTCGGGTGCGGCCGTTGCAGGTGATGCCGGAGGGTGGGGCGCGGCTGGTGGAGATCGATCGGCGGGATCTGGTGCCGATTCAGCAGGTCGTCGGGTTCGAGTCGCCTGGGGTGCCGTTTGTGGTGGCCG
Source organism: Nocardia sp. NPDC051756 (assembly GCF_040681495.1). Classification (NCBI taxonomy): domain Bacteria; kingdom Bacillati; phylum Actinomycetota; class Actinomycetes; order Mycobacteriales; family Nocardiaceae; genus Nocardia; species Nocardia sp. NPDC051756. The sequence continues at coordinate 371,872 of NZ_JBFAYV010000004.1, forward strand.
CGATTCTCGCGGTGGCGGCGGTTGTGCTTGCCGTGCTGGGGTTGGGGGAGTCGGCGATCGGCGGTGATTTGGCGGCGGGGACCGTCACCCTTGGTGGCGTCGATCCGGTGACGACGCCGGTCGAGGTGGATTTGACGAAGCCGATTTCGTTGCGTGTCAATGGGATCGAGGCGGATGCAGCCTCGCTGAGAGTGACGGTGCTCGGTGTTGCCCTCGGGGGCGAGACTGTTCCCTTCGTGCCGGGTGATCAAAGTGCCATGCTTCCGCCTTCGGTCAATCGGTACGTGATGGCGGGGACGCTCACCGGCGAGCTTGTGCTGCTGCGCAACGGTGGCGAAATCGCCACCGAGCGAGTCGAATTCCACACTGTCCAGCGGCCGACGATCACCGCAACGGCCGCGGGCGTTGTTCTGCTCGCTCTGTTCTCGATGGCCTACCTCGAGTCGAACATGCGCCGGTTACGCAGGGGCCGTGGTGGATTCGCCAACAGCGTCGGCCTGACGATCAGTACCGCGCTTCTCGCCGTAGCTCTTGCTGGCGCTGTCTGGATCCTGCTCGGCCACCCACCGACGGTGCTTACGACCGCAGGTTCGGCCGCCTTGGCCGCCGCCGCAGGCTTGGCCGCGTCCGTCGGTGCCCGCCGAATCGGCAAGCGCCGCCGCTACCTTCGCCGCGCCCGCCGTCAACGGTGAGCATCCGGGTGCGTCAGGAGTCGGGGTTGGGCTCGTTGGGGCAGCGGTAGGTGATGACGCGTTCGCTGATGCGGACGCTCCAACCGGGCGGCAGTTCGGTAGGGGAGGTGCCGATGCGGGTCCACTGGTCGGCGCCGGGCGGGGCGATGAAGGTGCCGGAGGTGGCGGTCGCGTCGCGGACGAAGACCTTGCCGCGGTCCACGGAGACGTAGGCGTGCACGCGGGAGACGTGGCGGTCACGTTGGATCACAATGGGTTCGGCGGTGGCGGAGCGGACGGCGTCGTCGGCTTGCGGGCCGCGACCGATGACGTAGGGGCGGTCCAGGGGGAACGCCGTGCCGTTCTCGAGGATCAAGGTGCCGACGGCTTGGTCCTGCTCGGCGACCGGACGCACGAGTCGCACGCGATCGGCCGAGGTCTTGTGCAGCGCAACAGGTTCGGGCTGACGAGTCTGAGACCAGGCGAGTTGACGGTCCGCCGCGGGACGGTTGCCGATCGGCGGCCGCGGTCTTGCGCGTGGTCGCGCCGATTCCTTCGGATGGAGCGTGGTGGAGGAAGAAGTGGCCGACGAGCCGGCCGCGGCCGACTGCGTTGCCGACGGCGCGGACGCGGACCGGGTCACCGACGATGCGCGGGCGGTCGACGACTTCGCCGAGGTCGAAGTATCGCCTACAGCCGGGGCCACGGAGGTCGGCGAATCGACAGCCTCGTCGGCACCGGTCGGCTCCGGAGTCGCGGCGAATCCGGCGGCCGCAGTCGGCGCGGGCTCGGTCGTCGACGTAGGCGCGGACGGCCGGGCCGTCGACGAACTCTTGGCAGCTTTACCCGCGCGACGAAGCGCAGCGTTCAACACGAACCCACCGCCGGGCACCACACCCGCGCGCAGATCGGTGCGCGGCAACGCCTTCAGCGGCGTTCCGGTGTCCGTGCCGACGGTGATCCGGCGCAGCGGTTCGCGCACGATCTCGTCGACCCAGGTGAACGCGCGCGCCCCGTCGAGCCGCCGGGTGCCCTCCGCGCCGTTGATCTCGGCGAAGACCGGACCGCGCAGCAGGATCAGCGTTCCGTCGTCGGTCGGCGCCACCACGCCGAACGGTGGCGTCTCGGAGGTGCCGCCGAAGACCACGGCCGCCAGCCGCTGGGCCAGCGCCGCTCCGGGATGCTCGACCTCCGCGACCGCCTCGATGGCACCGAGGATGCGATCCGTGGACGCGGTTTCACCCGCCAGATACACGACGACGCCACCGAAGCGCGCGACCAGGCCATGACCTTGCGCGATACCGACAGTGGACGATTTGCTGCGCACCCGCGCCCTCCTTCCCGGCGCACTACCGACATTCGAAGCCAGCATAGAGCGTGCGCGCCGAGCGGATCGGCGCGCGCGGCGGCGGTGGGAGCCGGCCGGGATGCGCACTTGTGTTCATCTGGAAATAATGACCGATTCCCGAATTGGTCAGCGCCGCTGGGGTTCTGGTCGTTCGCCTGCCGAGGTGTCGCCCGCCCGTAAATGCCGATGGCCTGGCGTTTCGTCCAATTCGCCTGCCGTGGCAAGTGTGGCGACCGTCTCGCCCGACACCCGGTTTAGTTGCCGCCTCAGCGAGTCGCAATGCTGAGTGTCGGCTGAGCGAACGGTGTGCGGGGTGAGCGTGCGTTCGGCACGGATGCCCAGGCTCAGCCGATGAACTCGGCGGCGTTCTCCTCCATCCAACCGGCGAAGGTGCGGGGAGCACGACCGGTAAGGACGCTGACCGTGTCGGTGAGCTGGTTGGGGACGCCGTCGGTCCGACGCCAGTAGTCGAGCAGGCCATCGGCGTACTTGACAGGCATGTAGTCGGCCATCTGCTGCTTCCAGGCTTCGGGCGTGACCTGCTCGACGGCGATGGCGCGGCCGGTGATTTCGGCGATGAGATCGATCTGCTCGGTGAAGGTGAGTGTCTCGGGTCCGGTCAGGGTGTGCTGTTCGCCGCGGTGGTCCGGCTTGGTGAGTAGCGCGTATGCGGCTGCGGCGATGTCGATTTCGTGGATCGGGTCGACGTAGGCGTTCGGGTAGGGGAGGTTGATCGGGGTGCCGGCCTTGATCGACCAGGCCCAGCTGCGGGCGTTGCCCGCGAACGCGCCGGGACGCAGCACGCTGGCGGTCATCGGGGCGTCGGCGAGACCGAGCTCGGCGTCGAGGTGCGTCTTGGCCACGGGATTGGCGGCGGCGTCGGGACCGAGCACCGAGGCCGAGGACAGCAGCACGATGTGCTCGACCCCGGCTTCGGTTGCGGCGGAGACGAATTCGCTGATCGCGGCTGCTTCCGCGTAGAGGAACACGGAGCTGACACCGGCCAGGGCGGCGGGGAAGGTGCTCGGGTCGGTGAGATCGCAAGCGACGCCGGAGACTTCGGCGGGCAGCTGAAGTTTGTCGGGTTGGCCGGAGCCGACCCGGACGGCGATTCCGTCGGCGTGCAGCAGGTCGAGCAGTTGGGTGGCGACCGCGCCGCGGCCTCCGGTGAGCAGAATCATGGTGAGTTCCTTGGCAATCGGTGGGTCAGTGCTCGGCCGGTGCGTTGCGCGGCAGCAATCGCACCAGACCGCAGCTGGCGAGGGTGACGGCGGCGACCAGAACCAGGCTGACGGTCAGCGCGTGGACCTGGCCGGAGCCGGCGGAGTGGAAGTACACGGTGGTGACGGCGGCCGCGCCGATCGCGTTGGCGAGCTGTTGCACGGCGGTGAGAGAGCCACTGGCACTACCGGTTTCGGCCTGTTCGATATCGCCGATGGTGACCTGATAGATAGTGCCGAAGCAGGTGCCGAGGCCGAGACCGAGGATCAGAATCGGCACGGCGATCGCCCACGGAGCGACAGTCGTTCCCGCGGCCACGGCGAGCGCGAGCAGCAGTCCGGTACCGACCAGGGTGATCAGCAGACCGATCAGGATGAGGTTGCGACCGAGCCGGGCGATGAACTGGTGCGCCGCGATCGAGGAGATCACGATGCCGATGGCCAGGGGCGCGAGGCCGACCGCGGCTCCGGTCGGGGTGTAGCCGAGTCCGGTTTGCAGGAACAGTGACAGCACGTAGAGCAGCCCGGCGACCGCGGCGAAGAACACCAGACCGAGCAGTAGCCCCGAGGTGAAGCCCCGGTTCTTGAACAGCGTCGGCTGGATCAGCGGGTTCGCGGCGGTCAGCTGGCGGCGGGCGAACAGGCCGAAACACACCAGACCGGCGGCGAGATAGCCGAAAGCCACGCCGGTCCAGCCATTCGAGGAGCCGTCGATCAGCCCGAACAGCGCACCGAACATGCCCGCGCCCAGCAACGCGGCGGCGAGTCCGTCGATGGCGACGGTGCGGTCGCCGGTATCGGCAGGCAGCAGGCGGTAGGCGGCGGCGAACGCGGCGCCGCCGAGCACGATGTTGATCAAAAACATGGCGCGCCAACCGAATCCGAACAGATCGGCGTCGATCAAGAACCCGGCCAGGATCGGTCCGCCGACCGCGGCCAGGCCCATCGTGGGACCGAACACGCTGAACGCCTTGCCGAGCTGTTCGCGCGGAAAGACGGCGGTGAGGATGCCGAAACCCTGCGGGATCAGCAGCGCACCGAACGCGCCCTGGACCAGCCGGGCGGCGATGATCGAGGTCGGATCGAAGGCCAGGCCGCAGGCGACCGAGGCGACGGTGAAGCCGGCCAGGCCGATCAGGAACATGCGGCGCTTGCCGAAGCGATCGCCGAGCCGGCCGCCGACGACCAGCAGGACGCCGAGGGCGAGGGCGTAACTCGCGCCGAGCCACTGGATCAGCGACTGGCCGCCGAGCAGGTCCGCGGCGATGGTGGGCGCGGCGATATTGGTGATCGTCGAGTCGAGCAGGTCGAGGATGTCGGCCGCGAGGATGACGGCGAGTATCGCCCACATCCGGCCGGTGACCTGGGGTTGCGCGGGAGCGGGGTGCGCGACGGTGGTCATGGGGACACCTCCTTCGAGGTGAAGAGAAAGCGATCGAACTTCGATCGTTACGAACGGTGTTCGTTTTAGCGAACGATACGAGACGAACGGCGTTCGTGTCAAACGATGTTCGTTCGGCGCGTATGCTCGACCCATGAACGCACCCGTCAGCCGCCGCGCTCGCCCGGCGAAGGCCCCGCTGAGCCGGGACGTGATTATCGAAACCGGCCTGCGCATCCTCGACGAGGACGGTCTGGCCGCGCTGACCATGCGCCGCGTCGCGCAGGAGCTGGATACCGGCGCGGCCTCGCTCTACGTCTATGTCGCCAACCGCGACGATCTGATGGCCGCGATGCTCGATCACGTGCTCGGCACGATCGCCGAACCGGTCGGCGACACCTGGCGCGAACGGCTGGTCGCGCTGGTCGAGACGACCGTCACAGTGATGAGCAAGCACGAAGGGCTGGCGCTCGTCGCACTCGGCGCGATTCCCACCGGGGCGAACGCGCTGCTGCTGTTCGAACGGATGCTGGCGCTGTTCGCCGAGGGCGGCGTGGACGAGCTGACCAACGCATGGGCGGTCGACCTGATCTACCTGCATATCACCGCCGCGGCCGCCGAACAGAGCGCCTACAACACGAAGGGCTCGTCGCAGGTCGAGTATCTCGCCGAGGTGGCCAGGCACTTCGCCGAGCTGCCGCCGGACCGCTATCCGATGATCGCGGCGATGCAGGGACCGCTGCTCGCGGGCGAGGGCGACGCCCGCGGAAAATGGGCGCTGCGGGTGCTGATCGGCGGCATTCTCGCCACGCCGGTCACCTGAACTCTAAGATGCGAGGGGTGTCCGTGATTCGCCCGGCGACCGAGGTCGACTTGCCAGCCCTCCAGGAGATCGAAATCGCGGCGGGTAAACCGTTCGCCGATATCGGCATGACGGCCGTTGCGGAGGACGAGCCACCCTCGCTGGAAACGCTACGCGAATTCCAGCGCGCCGGGCGCGCCTGGGTGTGGGCCGACGACGGCGACCATCCGATCGGCTACCTGATCCTCGGCGTGGTCGACGGCGACGCCCATATCGACCAGGTGTCGGTGCTGCCCGGCCATCGGGGAAAGCGCATCGGCAAGCGCCTGATCGACCACGCCGTGTTCTGGGCGAAAGATCATGGGATGCAGGCGATTACCCTCACCACGTTCATCGACGTCGCCTGGAACGGCCCGTACTACGAGCGCCTCGGCTTCCGCTACCTGACCGACGAGGAGCAGACGCCCGGCCTGCACGCGATCCGCGCGGCGGAGGCGGCACACGGCCTGGACGACTGGCCGCGTGCCTCCATGAGCGCCGATCTCGCGTCGTGGACCTTCGACGGGACCGTCTCGGAAACCTAAGTCGCGGGCGCCAGCGCGGCCATGGCGGCCGGGGTGGCGGCCGTGCGATCCTCGGCGATCAGGCCGATGCGGGTGCGGCGATCGAGCAGATCGTCGGCGTCCAGGGCGGCCTCGTGCGTGACGGCGAACTGGAATTCCGCAGCGGTGACGTCGATTCCGGGAGCCACCTGCTGGGCCAGGGCCGGATTGCGGTGGGCGGCAGCCAGAATGGTGGCCGCCTCGCTGCCGTAGCGGTCGATCAGGACCGGCGGGGCATCGATGCGGTCGCGGGCGGCGCCGGAAACCGCGCCCACCAAGGGGAGTCGCTTGGTGCGGCACGCGCCCGCGGTGAGTCCGGCGCGGGCGACGGCGGCGTCGATGACGTCCTCGGCCATCTGCCGGTAGGTGGTGAGTTTGCCGCCGACGATGGTGATGACGCCGGTGGGGGAGTGCAGCACAGCGTGTTTGCGGGAGATGTCGGCGGTGCTGTCGTCGGCGGTCTTCAACAACGGGCGCAGGCCCGCGTAGCTGCCGCGAATGTCCTTGCGGGTCAACGGTTCGCGCAATGCGGTGTTGATCGTGTCGAGCAGGAAGTCGATCTCCGATTCGGTCGGCTTCGGCTCGTCCGGGACGGGACCGGGGGCGTCCTCGTCGGTCAGGCCGAGGTACACGCGGCCGTGCGCGGCGGGGAAGGCGAAGACGAAACGGCTGGTGCTGCCGGGAACCGGGACGGTCAACGAGGCGGTGAGGCCGCCGAACGACTCGGCGGAGAACACCAGGTGTGTGCCGCGACTAGGGCGTAGCTCGATGCTGGGATCCACCTCGTCGGCCCATACGCCGGTGGCATTGACGACGGCGCGAGCGTGGACGGTCATGGTCTCGCCGGTCAAGGTGTCGCGCAATTGCGCCGAATTGCCGGTTACATCAAGGGCTTCCACTCGGGTCAGGACCGTTGCGCCCTCTGCTGCCGCGGTGCGCGCCAAGGCGACCACCAAGCGGGCATCATCGACGAGCTGTCCGTCCCACGACTGAAGTCCACCGCGTAATCCGTCGCGGCGCACGGTCGGCGCGAGCCGCAGCGCCTCGGCGGCCGCGACCCGGCGGGAACGGGGCAGGATCGCGGCCGGCGTGCCCGCACCGCGGCGCAGCGCGTCACCCGCGAGGAAACCCACCCGCACGAGCGCGCTCTGCGCTGCCCCGATGCTGGGCAGCAACGGCACCAGCTGCGGCAGCGGACGCACGAGGTGCGGTGCCGTGGTGCGAATGAGAATGCCCCGCTCCACGGCACTTTCGTGCGCGATGCCGACCTGACCGCTGGCCAGATACCGCAGCCCGCCGTGCACCAGCTTGGAACTCCACCGGCTGGTCCCGAACGCCAGATCGTGCCGTTCCACCAGCACCGTGCGCAGCCCACGCGCCGCCGCGTCGAGTGCGGCACCCACACCGGTGACGCCGCCACCGATCACCAGCACGTCGATCTCGCCGTCGTCGCCGAGCCGTCGCAGTTCGCGGGTGCGGCGCTCCGCGTTGAGCGCGGAATCTCCCCTGGACACTGCGGTCATCGCGTCACCTTTCCGAGATCGATCGAATAAGCCATCGTCACAGCGCCTTTCGCTGGTTCGGCACGAGATAGCCGTCGAGCGCGCTGGCCAGCTCGGTGTCGAGGTCGGCCCCGGCCAGCAGCGGGGCGACCGTGCCCGCCGACTGGACCGCGGACTGCGCGATCAGCAGCAGCATGGTGGCCAGCTGTTCCGGGTCGCCGTCGCGGATGGAACCGTCCTGCTGGCCCGCGCGGATGCCCGCGGCGAACAACTCGATCAGCGCGCGCTGGTTGCGGCCGAGGCGGCCGAAGACATAGGTGAGCATCAGATCGGTATCGGTGCGGAAGATCTTGCCGAACAACGGATTCGAGCGGATCTTGACCGCGCCCGCGACGATGCCCGCGACCAGCCGGGTGCGGCCGGGGCCCGCGGTGGGCATGGTCTCGGCGACGATCGCGCGCAGCTCGCGCACCAGCAGCTCGGCGACCAGCGCGCCGGTGTCCGGCCAGCGCCGGTAGACGGTCGGCCTGCTGACGCCGGCGCGGCGGGCCACCTCGGTGAGCGTGGTGCGGCGCACGCCGAACTCCTCCACGCAGCGGCGGGCCGCGGTGAAGATGGCCAGATCGATGGCGGAGAGCGCGTCGTCGGCGGGTCCGTCTGGAGCGGTCAAAGCGTCACCTTCGAGAGGTCGAGTTCGTTACTGCTTGACATTCTATGTCAAACTGTAACGCATGGTCGAGACGCAGAAGTACACCGGCGAGGAATCGGCTCCGGCGGAAAACCCGGGCGTAACCGGGACCGCGGCGAGTATGGTCTGGGATGCCTGGGGCATTCCGGCCGGACACAAGCCGCTGTCGGCTCAGATCCGGGGCCTCCTGACGCAGGTGTTCGGAGTGTCCGGCGACCCGGTGGCGCGCCGCGATGAGGGCGAAGTGTCACTCCGAGAGTCGGCGCTCACGCCTGCCCAACGAGACGGGTTGGTCGAGGTGGTCGGCGCGGACAACGTCTCGGCCGACCACCACGATCGGCTGCGGCACGCGGGCGGCAAGAGCACCCCCGACCTGCTGCGTCGCCGTGCCGATGGGCCGCAGGACGCACCCGACGCCATCGTTTTCCCCGCCGATCATCAGCAGGTCCTCGCCGTGCTGGCCTATTGCGCCGAGCACACCATCGCGGTGGTGCCGTTCGGCGGCGGCACCAGCGTGGTCGGCGGCGTCGACCCGGTGCGCGGTCGCTTCGGCACCGTGATCGCGGTGGACCTGCGCAGGCTGGACGCGGTGTCGGAGATCGACCCGGTCAGCGGCATGGCCACCCTCGGGGCCGGACTCACCGGGCCGCGTGCGGAAGAACTGCTTCGCGCGCAAGGACTTTCACTCGGGCACTTCCCGCAGAGTTTCGAGTTCGCCACTATCGGTGGCTTCGCCGCGACCCGGTCGTCCGGGCAGGCGTCGGCGGGTTACGGGCGCTTCGACGACATGGTGCAGCGGCTCAAGATCGCTACTCCCACCGGCTCATTGGAGCTCGGCCGTCCGCCCGCCTCCGCGGCGGGGCCCGATCTGCGTGAGCTGTTCGTCGGCTCGGAAGGCGCGCTCGGTGTGATCACCGAGGTCACCGTGCGCGTGCATCCGGTGCCGGAAACCATTGCCTACCAGGGATGGTCGTTCCCCGACTTCGAAACCGGCGCCGCCGCGCTGCGTTCGATTGTGCAGGCGGGCGCGGCGCCGACGGTGCTGCGGCTCTCCGATGAGGCCGAGACCGGGATCAACCTGGCTCGCGCCGGTGATATCGGCGGTAACGCGGTCTCCGGCTGTCTTGCCATCACCACCTTCGAAGGCACTGCGGCGCATGTCGCTTCGCGCAGCGCGGAAGCAGGTGCGCTGCTCGCCGCGGCGGGCGGCACCGCGCTCGGCGAAACTCCGGCCAAGGAGTGGGAGCACGGGCGGTTCGGCGCGCCGTACATGCGCGACGCCCTGCTGGACGTCGGCGTGCTCTGCGAAACGCTGGAGACCGCGACCACCTGGGCGAACCTGGCCAACCTCAAGGCGAAGGTGACTGCGGCACTGACCGATTCGCTCGCCGGACAGGGCACCCCGCCGCTGGTCATGTGCCACATCTCGCACACCTACCCGACCGGCGCGTCGCTGTACTTCACCATCGTCGCGAAACAGCTCGACGATCCGATCGCCCAGTGGCACACGGCGAAGCAAGCCGTGGGCGACGCGATCGTGGCGGCCGGCGGCACCATCACGCACCACCACGCGGTCGGCACCGACCACCGGCCGTGGCTGCCCGCCGAGATCGGTGCGCTCGGCGTACGGGTATTGCGTGCGGTGAAAGCCGAATTGGACCCCGCGGGCATCCTCAATCCTGGAAAGCTGGTTCCGTGACGCAGTATTCAACCCGCGCCGTGCGTGCGGTCACCGTGGTGACCAATCGGCACGCGGGGCTCGGTGCAGGGCAGGAGGCCGCGATCGCGGCGTTGGCGCGGTTGCGCGAACGCGGGGTCGAGGTCGCCGAGGTGCAGGCGCCGTCGGCCGCCGAAACCGTTCGGCTGGTCCGGGATTCGATCGAGCAGGGCAACTCCGACGCGGTCGTGTGCATCGGCGGTGACGGGCTGATCAACGTGACGCTCGATGCCGTCGCGCGCACGGGCGTGCCGCTCGGCCTCGTCCCCGCGGGCACCGGCAACGACCTCGCCAGGGAACTCGGGGTGCCGACCGAGGATCCGGTCGCCGCCGCCGATATCGTCGTCGACGGGCGGACCAGGACTATCGACCTCGGCCAGATCGATTCCGCCGCACCGGAATCGACGCCGATGTGGTTCGTCACCGTCACGGGCACCGGGTTCGACGCCCGAGTCACCCTGCGCGCCAACGCTATGCGGTGGCCGAGAGGACGGCTGCGGTACACTGTCGCCGCGCTGGCCGAGATCTCCAGCCGGCTCACCGTGCCCTATCGGGTCGAGTTGACCGGCGCGGTCACCGACGGATTGACGAACCCCGGCACCGGCACCGAGCTGGAGTTGAACGCGGTGATGGTCGCGGTCGGCAATACCCGCACCTACGGCGGCGGCATGCTGATCTGCCCGGACGCGGTGCTGGACGACGGCCTGCTCGACCTCACCGTGGTCGGCGCGCTGTCCAGGTTGGAGATGCTGCGCCTGCTGCCTGCGTTGTCCGCGGGCAAACGGCAGAATCACCCGGAGGTCAAGCAGTACCGAGCCGCGGAGATCACCCTGACCGCCCCCGGCGCCCCCGCGACCGCGGACGGCGAGCCGGCGGGCACCCTGCCGGTCACCATCCGGGCCGTGCCCGGCGCGCTGACGGTCTTGGTGCCCTGAGTTCGCTACGCGGCGAAGGTGACTCGGCTCAGGTGATTGATGTTGATCCGGTCGACGATCACCAGCGACTCCGGCGCGGGCCGCAGCCCGCCACCGGCGCGTAGCCGCTCCATCAGCCGCCGCCAGCGAAAGCAGTGCAGTACGAAGGTCATTCGGTTGGACCGCCGCCCGCGCGCGTGCTGGCCGGCGCGGGCCACGGCGGTCGGGACGTCGAGCAGGATCAGGTGTAGCTCCCGGCCGTATCCCGCGGCCCACAGGGAGATGATCCGGCGCGCCCATCCGGTCGTGGCACAGTCGTGGATCACCACGGGTCCGTCCGTATCGCGCAGCGCCGCACGGATTCCCGCGAAATGCACGACGTGCACCACCGGCCGCCACAGGGAATACGGCAACCAGCCGAGCCGGTGCCGCAACCGATTCCGCGCTTGCAGCGAATCGAGCACCACCGATCCCTCCGGCCCGTTGGACGGATCCTCGGATTCGGTGGTCGCACCGAAGAATCGGCGCAGCACGGTGCTCTTGCCCGCACCCGGTATCCCGGCCACGACCAGCGCCGTCATCGGCGGATACTGCAACTCGTCGATCGCCCGCCCGCGCAGATCGTGCACGGCATCCGGCGCGAGAGCGGGCAGTACGTCCACGGGAGCGGGTGGCGGCAAGATGGCGAGCGGAGGGTTCACCTCTTCCAGGGTCCCCAGCGGCCGCCGTCCCGGCAACGGGGAAAACCCTGCTTTTTCACTGAGATTTCCCTGAATCGGACCAGCGGTTGCGTTCACACCTTCAAGACTCCGCATCAACGGCCGATCTGGCAAGAACGGACAATACGGACAGGACCGAATTGTGACTGAATCGGACCGTCCATTGCGCCCGTTGATCTTTCGTCGGTGAGGGTGCGGCGGAGCTCGCCGCGGTGGCGTGCGCGAGCGCCAGCCGCCGCCCCGGTGCCGGTTTCGACCGGTTAATCCGGAGATCCAGGGTAGAAAATGCCAGAAGCTGAGAATTGCTTATGGATTCCCTATCCCTTCCAGTTGGGACGGTAAGCTTTCAGGTGTAGGCGGAGTCTTCGGTGTCCCTCATCCACCGAAGACTCCGCCTTTCTTTATGTCCGATTCCCCGGCAATCCTGTTGTGCGGCAGCATGAGCAGCCGCAGGTACGCCTGTTCGTCCTCGCTCAGCAGCAAGGCCCGCGCGATGGCGCAGAGCACGTCGTCCGAGACGCGGGTCACCCTGCCCAACTCCAGCCGGGTGTACTGATCGACACTCATCGCGGCCAGCTGGGCAACCTCCTCGCGGCGCAGACCCGACACCCGGCGCGGATTGCCGACCGGCGCTAGGCCGACCTGTTCCGGCGCGATCGACGCACGCTTTGCCCTCAGGAATTCGCCGAGCTGACTCACCCGGCAAGTCTCACACGACGCGCGCAGTGTGACGTCCACCCTGGGCATTCGGCCGGACCGTCCGGCGTCGGCTCGCACCCTGCGGAAATCGCTCGAGCCCGACCACTAGAATCGTCGGGTGACCAGCGCAGCCCCTGACCAGACGCGTAATCGTGCCGATGCCCTTCCCAAGAGCTGGACCCCCGGCGAGGTAGAGGCCTCGATGTACGAGCGCTGGGTAGCCGCAGGCTATTTCGAGGCGGACGCCACCAGCGGCAAGCCGCCGTACTCGATCGTGCTCCCGCCGCCGAACGTCACCGGCAACCTGCACATCGGCCACGCCCTCGACCACACCCTGATGGACACCCTCACCCGCCGCAAGCGCATGCAGGGCTACGAGGTGCTGTGGCTGCCCGGCATGGACCACGCCGGCATCGCCACCCAGACCATGGTGGAGAAGCAACTCGCCGTCGACGGCAAGACCAAGGAAGACTTCGGCCGCGAGCTGTTCATCGACAAGGTCTGGGACTGGAAGCGCGACTCCGGCGGTGCCATCCAGTGGCAGATGCGCGCGCTCGGCGACGGCGTCGACTGGAGCCGTGACCGGTTCACCATGGACGAGGGCCTGTCCCGCGCCGTGCAGACCATCTTCAAACGGCTTTACGACGCCGGACTGATCTACCGCGCCGAGCGGCTGGTCAACTGGTCGCCCGCGCTGCGCACCGCCATCTCCGACATCGAGGTCAAGTACGAGGACGTCGAGGGCGAGCTCGTCTCGCTGCGCTACGGCTCGCTCGACGACAACGAACCGCACGTCATCGTGGCCACCACCCGGGTGGAGACGATGCTCGGCGACACCGCGGTGGCCGTGCACCCGGACGACCCGCGCTACCAGGCGCTGATCGGCACCACCCTGGAGCACCCGATCACCGGCCGGCAGATCCCGATCATCGCCGACGACTACGTGGACCCCGAATTCGGTTCCGGCGCGGTGAAGATCACCCCCGCGCACGATCCGAACGACTTCGAGATGGGCGTGCGGCACAACCTGCCGATGCCCAACATCATGGACGTGCGCGGCCACATCGTCGACACCGGAACCGAATTCGACGGCATGGACCGGTTCGAGGCGCGCGTCGCGGTGCGCGAGCGGCTGGCCGCCGAGGGCCGCGTGGTCGCCGAGAAGCGGCCGTATATGCACAGCGTCGGGCATTCCGAGCGCAGCGGCGAGCCGATCGAACCACGGCTGTCCATGCAGTGGTGGGTCAAGGTGGAGTCGTTGGCCAAGGCGGCCGGCGACGCGGTGCGCAACGGCGACACCGTGATTCATCCCGCCAGCTCGGAGCCGCGCTGGTTCGACTGGGTCGACAACATGCACGACTGGTGCATCTCCCGGCAGCTGTGGTGGGGTCACCGCATCCCGATCTGGTACGGCCCCGCGGGCGAAGTGCTGTGCGTCGGCCCGGGCGAGACCGCGCCCGAGGGCTACGTGCAGGACCCGGACGTGCTCGACACCTGGTTCTCCTCGGGTCTGTGGCCGTTCTCCACCATGGGCTGGCCCGACGCCACGCCGGAACTCGAGAAGTTCTATCCGACAAGCGTTCTCGTCACCGGGTACGACATCCTGTTCTTCTGGGTGGCCCGGATGATGATGTTCGGTACGTTCGTCGCCGACGACCCGGTCCTCACCGCGGGCAAGGGCGATCAGCGGCAGGTCCCGTTCAAAGACGTGTTCCTGCACGGCCTGGTGCGCGATCAGTTCGGCAAGAAGATGTCGAAGTCGCGCGGCAACGGCATCGACCCGCTGGTCTGGATCAACGAATACGGCGCCGACACACTGCGTTTCACGCTGGCCAGGGCCGCGCAGCCCGGCGGTGACCTCTCCGTCGGCGAGCCGCACGCGCTGGCCTCGCGCAGCTTCGTCACGAAGCTGTTCAACGCCACCAAGTTCGCGCTGATGAACGGCGCGCGCACCGGCGAACTGCCGGATCGCGCCCAGCTCACCGACGCCGACCGCTGGATCCTGGATCGGTTCGAAGAGGTGCGCGCCGAAGTGGATTCGGCGTTCGACAGCTACGAATTCGGCAAGGCCTGCGAGGCGCTGTACCACTTCGCCTGGGACGAATTGTGTGACTGGTACCTGGAATTGACCAAGGTGCAGTTCGCCGAAACAGGTGCGCGCGCGGACACCACGCAGGTGGTGCTCGGGAACGTGCTCGATTCGGTGCTGCGCCTGCTGCATCCGGTCATCCCGTTCGTCACCGAATCGCTGTGGCAGGCGCTGACCGAAGGCGAGTCCCTGGTGATCGCGGCCTGGCCGCAGGCCACCGGGGTGGCGACGGATCGGGTGTCGGCGCAGCGCATTTCGGATACCCAGCGGTTGATCACCGAGATCCGCCGATTCCGCGGCGATCAGGGCCTGGCCGACAAGCAGAAGGTGGCGGCCAAGCTGATCGGCCTGGACACCGCCGGGCTGACCGAACTGCACGACTCGGTCGCGAACCTGGCCCGGCTCACCGAGCCCGGCGACGAGTTCGCGGCGACCGCGACCGTGGAGGTCCGGCTCAGCGGCGCCACCGTCACCGTCGAGCTGGACACCTCCGGCGCCGTCGACCTGGACGCCGAGCGCCGCCGCCTGGAGAAGGACCTCGCCGCGGCGGAGAAGGAATTGGCAGGCACCGCAGCCAAACTCGGCAACGAGGCGTTCCTCGCCAAGGCGCCGGAGCCGGTGGTCGCGAAGATCAAGGACCGCCAGGCGGTGGCCGCCGCCGAGGTGGCGCGCATCGGTGCTCGACTCGCAGAACTGAGCGGAAAATGAATCACGAACCGGAACCGCAGTACGGCGACGAGCTGCGCCACCCGGCCGCAGGCCCGCGGCTGAGCTCCGGCCCGTCGCCGGTCGAGCTGGCCGAAATGGCGCTGGTGGAGGCCGAACTCGACACCCGCTGGCCGGAAACCAAGATCGAGCCGTCGCTCACCCGGATCGCCACCCTGATGGACCTGCTCGGTTCGCCGCAGCAGAGCTACCCGGCGATCCACGTCGCGGGCACCAACGGCAAGACCTCGGTGACCAGGATGATCGACGCCCTGCTCACCGCGCTGCACCGGCGCACCGGCCGGATCACCAGCCCGCACCTGCAACTGGCCACCGAGCGGATCAGCATCGACAACGCGCCGATCACCCCCGCTCAATATGTGGAGACCTACCGCGAGCTGGTGCCGTTCATCGAGATGATCGATGCGCAGTCCGCCGCGGCCGGCGGTCCGGCGATGAGCAAGTTCGAGGTGCTCACCGGCATGGCGTTCGCGGCCTTCGCCGAGGCGCCGGTCGACGTGGCGGTCGTGGAGACCGGCCTCGGCGGCACCTGGGACGCCACCAACGTGATCGATGGGCAGGTCGCGGTGATCACCCCGATCGGCCTGGATCACACCGAGTACCTCGGCACCGATCTCACCTCCATCGCGGGGGAGAAGGCCGGGATCATCAAACGCGCGCCGGAGAGCCTGATACCGCGCGACACCGTCGCGGTGATCGCCGAACAGGACCCCGAGGCGATGGACGTACTGCTGCGCCGGGCCGTCGAAGTAGACGCCGCGGTGGCGCGCGAAGGCGGCGAGTTCCGGGTACTGGCCCGGCAGATCGCGATCGGCGGCCAGCAGCTCGAATTGCAGGGCCTCGGTGGCGTATACGACGAGATCTTCCTGCCGCTGCACGGCGAGCATCAGGCGCGCAACGCAGTGCTCGCGCTCGCGGCGGTCGAGGCGTTCTTCGGTGCGGGCGCCGACCGGCAGCTCGACATCGAAGCCGTCCGTGCGGGTTTCGCGAGCGTGACCAGCCCGGGCCGGCTCGAACGCATGCGCAGCGCGCCGACCATCTTCATCGACGCCGCGCACAACCCGGCCGGCGCGCAGGCCCTCGCCTCGACGCTGACCGCCGAGTTCGACTTCCGCAAGCTGGTCGGCGTGGTCTCCGTGCTCGCCGACAAGGACGCCGACGGCATCCTCACCGCGCTGGAGCCGGTGCTCGACGAAATCGTGGTCACCGGCAACGGTTCGCCGCGCGCGATGGACGTCGACGTGCTCGCCGACCTCGCCGTGCAGCGCTTCGGCGACGAGCGGGTGATCACCGCGCCGACCCTGCCGGACGCGCTGGAGACCGCGATTGCCATCGCCGAGGAAGTGGGCGAGGCGGGGGAGATGGTGTCCGGTGCCGGCGTCGTGGTGACCGGCTCCGTGGTGACGGCTGGCGCGACGCGCGCGCTGTTCGGAAAGGACCCCGCATGAGTGAGCCCGCCGCCCAACCGGATTCGGTACCGCCGCCGACCACCGATCCGTGGAAGGGCTTCCGCGGGGTGATGGCGGGCACGCTGATCCTCGAGGCGATCGTGGTGCTGCTCGCGCTACCGGTCGTCGGCTCGGTGGGCGGCGGGGTGACCTGGATTTCGGGTACCTACCTCGTGCTGCTCGCGCTGGTGATGTTCCTCGGCGCGGGCGTGCAGCGCAGGTCATGGGCCATGCCGTTCAATCTCGGGCTGCAGGTATTCGTGCTGCTCGGCATGTTCATCCACCTGTCCATCGGCGTCATCGGCATCGTGTTCGCGGTGGTCTGGGGCTTCATCCTGGTGCTGCGCGCGGACGTGCGCGGCCGGATGGAGAAGGGCCTGCTGCCGAGTCAGCGGGCCCAGCGTTCCTCCTGAACGGGTTGCCTTGGCAACCGCCGGTTCGGTACCCACTGGGGGTTCCGGTTAGAGTGTGCGCCGTGACTGAGCAGACGTTGGTACTCATCAAGCCGGACGGTGTGGCCCGTGGCCTCGTCGGCGAGGTGCTGGTACGAATCGAGCGCAAGGGCCTGAAGATCGCGGCCCTCGAGCTGAAGCATGTGTCCGAGGACTTGGCCAAGGGCCACTACGCCGAGCACGCCGAGAAGCCGTTCTTCGGCTCCCTGATCGAATTCATCACCTCCGGCCCGGTCGTCGCGGCCATCCTGGAGGGGCCGCGCGCCATCGCGGCGTTCCGGCAGCTGGCCGGCGGCACCGACCCGGTCGAAAAGGCCGTGCCGGGCAGCATTCGCGGAGACTTCGCCCTGGAGACCCAGGAGAACTTGGTACATGGGTCCGATTCGCCCGAATCGGCCAAGCGTGAGATTGCTCTGTGGTTCCCGGAGTTCCCGGCCTGAAAATAGTTTGCGAGTTGAACACAGTCTTGAGTGAGCGCAGCGAGCGAAACGAAGACACAGCGCCCAGCGGTGCGCGACTAACCGAGCTTTAGCGAGGTTAGTCGTGCGCCGCGGCGAACCCGCGGCGCTCGGTATGGGATACTGACATCGGCTGCTTTTGATGCCGACTGTTCGCGCAGGTACGTGGACTATCGGGGCCATCGCAGCCGGATGACACACCGCGGTTCGATGCCGATCATCGCTGCCACGGACAAAAGGCCCGGTCGCTGGGCCTGCTGTTCGCGTCGGCACGCTGGATGAGCGCTCACAACTGTGGAGTTCAGCCAACAGCCAGGCGCCGCGTGACCAGTTAGCCCAAACCGACGAACAACATGGTGATAACCGGACATGCGGGGCGAGACCATATGACCTTGCGCTGAGCGGCGTGAGGCGAACGGATAGTGCCCCCGCGTCGGCCGCTTCACTCCATACCTGGAGGGACGCGCCCGGGGGTCCGAGGAGACTTCGTGGCCGAAAAAGAGCCATTGGAAACAACACCACAGGATGCCGAACAATTGCCGGAGCGAATCCGAGTTCACGCACTCGCCAAGCTGCTGGGGGTAACGAGCAAACGCATCCTGGCAAAGCTCACCGAGTTGGGGTCCGAAGCGCGCAGCGCGCAATCGAACGTCGATCGGGCGATCGCGGAGTCCGTCCGCGACGCGCTGGGTCCGCCGGAAGGCGACGCCCCGGCGCCGCAACCCGCGGCCGAGCAGCCGGTCGAAGCACCGGCGGCAGCCGCGGTCGAGGTCCCGGCCGAACCGGAACCCGCGCCTAGCCGCGGCCATGGTGGCCTGGTCTTCTCCGCGCCCGAACCGCTGATCGGGAACTCTGGCGCGGAGAACCCGCACGAGGTCGCGCACCAGCCCTCGGTGCAGCTGTTCACCCACCCGGTCCGGGAAGAGCCGCACGTCGCCGCGCCGGTGGTGTTCGAGTCCGCCGCCGTCGTGCAGGCGCCGCTGTTCCTGCCGCCGGATGCCGCGGCCGCCGAACAGACCCGCCGCAAGCGCCGCACCGAGCGCGACGTTCGCCGCGAAGAGCCGGTGGCCGAGGAGCCGGTGGTCGAGGACGAGCCCGAGACCGTCGAGGACGATCCGGACGCCAACGACCAGCAGAACGACGCCGACGGTCAGCCCCGTCGCAGGCGTCGTGGCCGCCGCGGCCGTGGCCGCGGTCGGGGCGAGCAGCACAGCGATGCCGACGACGAGAACGACTCGGACGACACCGAGGACGAGCCGACCGGCGAGACCGCCGAGACCGGCAACAGCACGGACGTCAGCGACTCGTCCGAGGACAACAGCGACTCCGACGACGACGAGAACGAGTCCGATGGCGCGAGCCGTCGCCGCCGTCGTCGTCGCCGGCGCAAGGTGGCGGGCGACTCCGCCGAGGCCGAGGCCGCCACCACCACCACCGAAGATGACCCGCCGAACACCGTCGTGCACGAGCGCGAGCCGCGGAACAAGAGCCGCAGCCGCGCCACCGCCGTCGACGAGGTGCAGGGCATCACCGGTTCCACCCGGCTCGAGGCCAAGCGCCAGCGCAGGCGCGACGGCCGCGAGGCGGGCCGGCGTCGTCCGCCGATCCTGACCGAGTCGGAGTTCCTGGCCCGGCGCGAAGCGGTGGACCGGGTGATGGTGGTGCGCGAGAAGGCGTTCCCGGATCACCCGACCGCCACCCAGGTCGCGGTGCTCGAGGACAACATCCTGGTCGAGCACTTCGTCACCAGCACCGGCTCGGCGTCCATGGTCGGCAACGTCTACCTCGGCAAGGTGCAGAACGTGCTGCCGAGCATGGAGGCGGCGTTCGTCGACATCGGCCGCGGCCGCAACGGCGTGCTCTACGCCGGCGAGGTGAACTGGGAGGCCGCCGGTCTCGGCGGTAAAGAGCGCAAGATCGAACAGGCGCTCAAACCCGGCGAACTCGTGCTCGTGCAGGTCTCCAAGGATCCGGTCGGGCACAAGGGCGCTCGGCTGACCACGCAGATCAGCCTGGCCGGCCGCTTCCTGGTGTACGTGCCGGGCGGCACCTCCACCGGCATCAGCCGCAAGCTGCCCGACACCGAACGCAAGCGGCTCAAGGAAATCCTGCGCGACATCGTCCCGAACGACGCCGGTGTGATCATCCGCACCGCGTCCGAGGGCGTCGCCGAGGACGAGTTGGCCCGCGACGTGGAACGGTTGCAGGCGACCTGGCGCACCATCGAGAAGGCCGCCGAAGGCAAGAACGACGGCCAGCCCAAGACGCTGTACGAAGAGCCCGACCTGCTGGTCAAGGTCATCCGCGACCTGTTCAACGAGGACTTCTCCAAGCTCGTCATCGAAGGTGACCGGGCCTGGAGCACCGTCGAGAAGTACATCGGCACCGTCGCGCCGGAGATGCTCGCCCGGGTCTCCCGGCACGAGAACAACGGCGTCGACGTGTTCGAGGCGTACCGGATCGACGAGCAGCTGGCCAAGGCGCTCGATCGCAAGGTGTGGCTGCCCTCGGGCGGCACCCTGGTGATCGACCGCACCGAGGCGATGACCGTGGTCGACGTCAACACCGGCAAGTTCACCGGTGCCGGCGGCAGCAACCTGGAAGAGACGGTCACCCGCAACAACCTGGAGGCGGCCGAGGAGATCGTGCGCCAGATGCGGTTGCGCGATATCGGCGGCATGATCGTCGTCGACTTCATCGACATGGTGCTCGAATCGAACCGGGATCTGGTGTTGCGCCGGCTCACCGAGGCGCTCGGGCGCGACCGCACCCGGCACCAGGTGTCCGAGGTGACCTCGCTCGGCCTGGTCCAGATGACCCGCAAGAAGCTGGGTACCGGACTGGTCGAGGCGTTCTCGACCACCTGTGAGCATTGCCACGGGCGCGGCATCCTGGTGCACGCCTACCCGGTCGAGCCGTCCTCCGGTGACGACGGTGGCAGCCGCGGTGCGGCCAGGGAAACCGGATCGCGTCGTCGTCGGGGCCGGGACAAGGGTGCGGCCCCGGCCGCGCCGGTCGTCGCGACCAACGGGACCGCGCCGGTGGAGTCCGAGGAGGACATCGCCGTCAAGCGGGCGCATCCGGTGGCGTTGGCGATGGCCGCGCATCACGAGGACGAGAACGATTCGGACGTGGCCGAGGAGCAGTCGGCCGCCGTCGAGACCGAGTCGGCCGAGGTCGAAGCCGCGGTGGCGGTGCCCGCCGACGAGGTGGAGACCGAACCGGCCGAGGTGGTCGAGGTCGTCGAGACGGTCACCGAGCCCGAACCGGTCGCCGAGGCTCCTGCGGAAACGGTGACCCCGCCGGTCGCGGAACACGCGGTAACCAACGGTGCGCCGGAACCTGCTCCGCGCACGAGCCGGCGTCGCCGGGTCGCGCGTTCGGCAGCGGCCCCCGCCGCCGACAGCAGCGGTGCGGTGTTCGTGCTGCCGACCCCGGAGCAGGCCCCTGCGCCCGCGGTCGACTTCACCGCAGAGATCCCGGTCGAGGTGCCGCAGCGCAAGCCGCGGCGACGTGCCGTCGGCCGTCCCGCGGGCCCGCCGCCTGCGGAGTCGTAGCAGCTGATCTGACAGCCTCGACGCGGCCGGTCCTACCTTCGGGTATGACCGGCCGCGTCGTCGGATGACGGTCGTTCTGAGCCGGTTTACGACCGTGCTCAGGGACTCCACCGCGGCACGGAAACGCACCGAAACCCCACCGGCAAAGGGTTGCTCGCAGGCTGCCGACGGGCGGATTGTGTCGCTGATGGGGTGCTCTGGTAACCTAGGTCGGTCGCTGCCTGGCGATGGGCGTTATACCACGCCCCGCGCAGCAAGCCAGCCAAGAACATCTCGCGTCGCGCAGTTGTGTCGCGAGAAGAAACATGACTGTACTTAATCGAGTGGAGGAAGCCGACCGATGGCAACGTACGCGATCGTCAAGACCGGCGGAAAGCAGTACAAGGTCGCGGTCGGTGACCTGGTGAAGGTCGAGAAGATCGAGGGTAAGCCGGGTACTTCCGTCGCCCTGGATCCGGTTCTCGTCGTTGACGGGGCCGACCTGACCACCGACGCCGCAAAGCTGGCCAAGGTCTCCGTGGCCGCAGAGGTCGTCGAGCAGACAAAAGGCCCGAAGATCCGCATCCACAAGTTCAAGAACAAGACCGGCTACCACAAGCGTCAGGGTCACCGTCAGCCGCTGACGGTCATCAAGGTCACCGGCATCAAGTAAGACATCCCGAGGAGATTCAGCTATGGCACACAAGAAGGGTGCGTCCAGCTCCCGGAACGGTCGCGATTCCAACGCCCAGCGCCTCGGCGTCAAGCGTTTCGGCGGCCAGAAGGTCAACGCAGGCGAGATCCTGGTGCGTCAGCGCGGAACCCACTTCCACCCCGGCGTGAACGTCGGTCGTGGCGGTGACGACACCCTGTTCGCCCTCGCGGCGGGCGCGGTCGAGTTCGGCACCAAGCGCGGACGCAAGACCGTCAACATCGTCGTCCCGGAGCCGGTCGAGGCCTAGGCCTTACCTCTCCAGACAACAGCCGAGCGGGTCAGGGTCGCAACCCTGGCCCGTTTTCGCGTTTCATGGAGCACGGCGCGTTTTCCACAGAAACCGCCGCTTCACCCCGCACCACTGCGATCGACCAGTCCTGAAGGAGGATGATTCGGAAATGTCCAAGTTCATCGACCGTGTCGTACTGCACGTGCGTGCCGGCAAAGGCGGACACGGCTGTGCCTCGGTACTCCGCGAGAAGTTCATGCCGCTCGGCGGCCCCAACGGCGGCAACGGCGGCAACGGCGGGGACGTGATCCTCGAGGTCGACCCCAACGTGCACACCCTGCTCGACTTCCACTTCCACCCGCACGCCAAGGCCGGCAACGGCAAGCCCGGCGAGGGCAGCAACCGCGACGGCAAACAAGGCGTCGACCTGCTGCTCAAGGTGCCCGACGGCACCATGGTGCTGGATGGCGACGGCAAGGTCCTGATGGACCTGGTCGGTGCGGGCAACCAGTTCATCGCCGCCCGCGGCGGCCGCGGTGGACTCGGCAACGCCGCACTCGCCTCGAAAGCGCGCAAGGCCCCCGGCTTCGCGCTGCTCGGCGAGGACGGCGACGAGGTCGATCTGGTCCTCGAACTGAAGTCTGTCGCCGATGTCGGCCTGGTCGGCTTCCCGTCCGCTGGCAAGTCCTCGCTGGTGTCCGTGCTGTCCGCGGCCAAGCCGAAGATCGCCGACTACCCGTTCACCACCCTGGTGCCCAACCTCGGCGTGGTACTCAGCGGCGACACCACCTTCACCGTCGCCGACGTGCCCGGTCTGATCCCGGGTGCCAGCGAAGGTCGCGGCCTCGGCCTCGACTTCCTCCGCCACCTGGAGCGCTGCGCGGTGCTCGCGCACGTCGTCGACTGCGCCACCCTCGAACCGGGCCGCGACCCGGTCTCCGACGTGGACGCGCTGGAGGCCGAACTCGCCGCCTACAAGCCCGCGCTGAGCGCCGACGCCGACCTCGGCGATCTGGCCGACCGGCCGCGCGTGGTCATCCTGAACAAGATCGACGTACCGGACGCCGCCGAGCTGGCCGAGATGGTCACCCCCGAGTTCACCGCCCGCGGCTGGCCGGTCTTCGAGATCTCGGCAGTGAGCCGGGAAGGCTTGCGGCCCTTGACCTTCGCGCTCGCCGACCTGGTGCTGAAATACCGCGAGGCGCATCCGAAGGCCGCGCCCGCACGTCCGGTGATCCGGCCGATCGCGGTCAACCAGACCGGCTTCAGCGTCGTCGCGGACCCGCAGGAGCCGGGCGGCTTCATCGTGCGTGGCTCGCAGCCGGAGCGCTGGGTCGTGCAGACGCAGTTCGACAACGACGAGGCCGTCGGTTACCTCGCAGACCGGCTTGCTCGCCTCGGCGTCGAGGACGAGCTGGTCAAGCAGGGCGCCGAGCCGGGAGCCCCGGTGACCATCGGCAACGTGACCTTCGAATGGGAGCCGCAGATTTCGGCGGGCATCGACATGGTGCCGACCGGTCGTGGCACCGATATTCGACTCGAGCAGGACGATCGGATCAGTGCCGCCGAGCGCAAGCACGCGTCCCGGGTGCGGCGTGGTTTGGTCAAGGAAGACGAAGAGTAGACGCGCGGGCTCGGCTTCGGCCGAGCCGGCTGCGGTAGGTTCGGTGTCGGCGAGTTCTATTGCTGCGCAGGGAGTTCGATTGCGATGACAGTGAGTTCGGATGCTACCGAGGCGGATTCGGAGCTGAGTGAGGCCCGGCTGGCGATCGCGTCGGCCCGCCGAGTCGTGGTGAAGATCGGCTCGTCGGCGCTGACCAGCCTGGAGGGCGGGCTCGACACCGCGCGCCTCGATCGCCTCGCCGATGCGGTGGAGGCGCGGATGCGCGCGGGATCCGATGTGGTGGTGGTGTCTTCGGGCGCCATCGGCGCGGGTCTCGCCCCGCTCGGACTCAGCACCCGACCCCGTGACCTGGCCACCAAGCAGGCCGCGGCCAGCGTCGGTCAGCTGGCCCTCGCCCACGCCTGGGGCACCTCCTTCGCCCGGTACGGCCGCACCGTCGGCCAAGTCCTGTTGAGCGCCGACGATTTCGCGCGCCGCGAGCACCACCGCAACGCGCAACGGACCCTGGACCGGCTGCGTTCGCTCGGCGCGATCGCCGTGGTCAACGAAAACGACACCGTCGCAACGGAAGAGATCCGCTTCGGCGACAACGACCGCCTCGCCGCACTCGTCGCCCACCTGGTCGGCGCCGACGCACTGGTGCTGCTCTCCGACGTCGAGGGCCTCTACGACGGCGATCCCCGCAAGGGCGCCGCCAGCTTCATTCCCGAGGTGCGCAGCAGCGCCGACCTCGACGGCGTGATCGCCGGCAGCGGTGGCGCACTCGGCACCGGCGGCATGGCCTCCAAGCTCTCCGCCGCCCGCCTGGCCGCCGACGCGGGCGTCCCCGTCCTGCTCGCCGCCGCCAGCGCCGCCGACCTGGCCCTGACCACCGGCAAGGTCGGCACCGCCTTCGCGGCCCGCCCAACCCGCCTGTCCGCCCGCAAGTTCTGGGTCCGCCACGCCGCCGACAGCCGCGGCGCCCTGCTCATCGACGAAGGCGCCGCCCGCGCCGTCGAAGACCGCCGCTCCCTACTAGCCGCAGGCATCACCGCCCTCCGCGGCCGCTTCTACGGCGGCGACGTAGTAGACCTGATCTCCACCGGTGACCGCCTGATAGCCCGCGGCGTAGTCGCCTACGACAGCACCGAACTAACCACCATGCTCGGCCACTCCACCAAAGAACTCCCAGAAACCATGCAGCGCCCCGTAATCCACGCCGACGACCTGGTCAAGGTCTAGGCTCACCGCAGCCCGTCCGCTTCGTCCAGACGGACCAACACCCGCACACCCCCTGATTTCCCGCATACGCAATGGCATGCGATTCCGTATGCGAGAAATCAGAAGGTTTGCGTCTTCGCTCAGCGTGTTGTGTTGCGCGCCAACGGGGTTGGCTTGCCGACGGTTACTTCTGGGAGGGGACCACTCCGGGTTGGTTGGTGGTTGATGGTGGTTGCTGTTGGTCTTCCGCCGGGATCGGGCCGGTTACGCCTGGCTGGCCGCCTGGATCCGGCAGGGGGACAGGCGGTTGCGCTGGGGCGGGGATCGGCGGTGCGGGTGGGGGAGAGGGCAGGGGTGGGGGTGCCTGCTCGGTGGTCGGGGGTGGCGGGGCCTGTTGCGGGGCCGGGGCCGGCGCAGGGGAAGGCGGGGGTGCCTGCTGAGTTGACGGTGCCGGTTGCGTCGACGGCGGAGCTTCCTGGGTCGGCGGTGGCGGCGCTTGCTGAGTGGTCGGTGGCGGCGCCTGGGTCGTCGGGGGAGGCGTCGGCTGCGGGTCGGGGACCGGGCGCGGCGGAGTCGTAGTGCTCGGGGGCGCTTGGGATTCCGGGACCGAGGGTGCCGGAGCGGGCGTCGACGGACGACCGTTCGGCTGACTGTCCGGTGGGAACTGTTGCGGCGGAGTGTATTCCGGCTGCTCACTCGGCGGAGCCGGCCGGCGCTGCTGCGGCGCGGCGGGTACGGGCTTGATGTCGGCGGGCAACTCCGGCGGCGACGGCAGCGCCGGAACGGCCTTACCTGCCATCCCATAGGCCGGCTTGTACACCATGTTCATCGCGAGCACGGCCTCTTGCCGCAGCGCCTCCTCGGCCATCTTCGCGTCGATGACGTGCGCGGCCTCCAGCAGCCGCGCGACCGCACCGATCGGCCCGGACGAACCCGGCGGCGCCACCGCGATCTTGACCGCCTCGGCCGCCGCGGCAACGCCGCCCAGCCGGGCGCCGACCTGCCCCATCACCGCGGCCAGTTCGTCCGCCGAGGCCGCGAAGCTGCGGATGCTGGCGAAGGCGGCGTCGGCCGCGGCACCCTTCCACTCCATCGAGTTCATCACCCGGTCCACGCTGCCGCGGGTGAGCGGGAAGGACGTGCTCAGCGTTCCGGCCACTTCCAGCCACGCGACCGACGCGCGCAGCACCTCGGCGGCGTCGATCTGCTGGGTCTTGGCGTAGATCTCTTCGTGCCGCATCGACTCGAAGTGCTCCATCGAGCTGATGTAGTCGGGATCGGTGCCGGTCATCGCGGAAGCCTCGAGGCGACGGCGCGCAGGGCGGCGGCGTTGGCGGCATCGGCTTCTTCGAGTAGTCCGCCGCTGATCAAGAAGGCTTCCTTCATCCGGTACGCGGCCTCGATGTAGCTGTCCAGCAACGTGGCGGCGTCGCGCGCTTTGTGATTGAACCCGGCCTGTAACTGCTGCGCGGATACGAATCCGCCGAATCCGCCCAGTTCCGCGGCGGTTTCGAGGCGCTGCTGCAGGTGGATCAACCGCTCGGCTTGCTGGTCGTACATCTCGGCGCAGCGCCGCGCGGCAGCCGGATCGAACTGGACGCTGCCTGCCTGGGCCGCTTGCTTGAACCGGACGATATCGGCTCGGCTGGTCTCGATCGTCATCGCACACCCCTGAGATGGTCGGTCCGCCTCAGACTAGCCCGTGGCCGCTTCGACCGGCAGCAGTGGTTATCCGTCGGCATCGGCGGCCGGGCTCATGACTGGATGCGTTTCTGCAGTTGCGCGCCGATCTGCTCGGCGGAGGCGGGCGTGATGTGCACTTCCTTGCCCGCCCTGATCAGGTATCGCCCGTCGCCCTTGACGTCGAACCAGGTGTAGTGGATCGGCGGGGCCGGCGTCGGCTGGTCCAGCCCCGGCTCGATCCGGATATGTCCTTCCGCGCTGTGCGGTTTCAGCAGCAGCTTGCGGATGCGCGGTGCCGTCGGCTGCTGCGCGACCACCGTCTCCTCGTCGCGCACGGCGGCCGTCGGCGCGACCCGGGCCGGTTCCCGGCCGGGCGGCGCGGCGGGCAGCAGTCCGGCGATCCGGAGGCCGAGCTTGCCGCTGTGCCCGATCGAGAGCCGGACCCGCCCGCCGAACTCCGGCGTCGAGCCGGGCTCCTGCACGGCGAGCACGGCCCGGTCGAAGATGGCCGCGGCGAGCAGCCGGATCTCGCTCCCCGGCGTGTGCGTGCCGCCGATCGCGACGATCCTGGTCTGTGGTGCGGCGAGAATCCGCAGGCAGGCGCTCAGATCGGGGTCGGCGCGCAGCGGCAGCCGCTCGCTCAGCGTCGCGCGCAGCCGATCGGCCTCGTCCTCAGTCCGCGGGGTCTCCAGGATCCGCAACGGATACGGGTGCCGATCCAGGTCGGTTTCGCCCCACAGGTGGGCGAACTCGTCCGGAGTGAAGGTCCAACTCACCGCCCGAATCACATCCTCACCGAACACACCGAAACTGGTTTGTAGCTTAACGGTCGTGGCGCGCGCGGGTGGTTGCCGCACCGAGCACCTAGGATTGTGGGCTAACACTGCGGTGAATTCTCGGATATATCCATACAACCCCCACTTAGTTTTGCGCGGCCCGGGTGAGCCGGTGCGTGGTGCTCCGGCACGAAGATCAGGGGTGATGGGAGCATGCCGTGCAGGTGCTTGGACCGTGGACCGATATCGCGACGATCGCCGCCGTCGGCGGCGGTAAAGCGCGTGGGCTGCACCGCCTGCGCCAGTGCGGTTTTCGGGTCCCGGACTGGACCGTGCTCGGCACGGACGTCTTCGCGCAATTCACCGCCGAGACCGATCTGCTGAGAAAAGTGACCGAGGTCACACTGCTGGATGACCTGGATGCGACACTCATCGCGGGTGCCGCGCTGCGAGCCGACATCGCCGCGACACCGCTGCCAGCCGAGATCTGTGCGGTGATCGCCGACGCGTACGCGCGGCTCGGCGGCTCGATCGCGGTGCGCTCCTCGGTGGTCACCGAGGACGGGCCGGAGCACTCGTACGCGGGCCAGTTCGACTCCTTCCTGAACGTCAACGGCCTCGACGCGGTGCTCGACCGGGTACGCGACTGTTGGGCATCCGCCTTCTCCGAGCGATCGCTGCGCTACGCGTTCACCCACAGGCAGCCGCGCGCGGGCGCGGTCGCCGTTGTGCTGCAACGGCTGATCGCGGCGCGGGCCAGCGGCGTGACGTTCACCGCGAACCCGATCAGCGGCGCCCGCGACGAATTGGTCATCAGCGCGGTCTACGGGCTCGGCGAGGGCCTGGTGTCGGGCGCGGTGGACGCGGACTCGGTTGTGGTCGACAAATCCTCCGGCGCCGTGTTGGAAACCGTGCTGGGGGACAAGGACCGGTCGTATGTCGCCGAGGGCGCTCAGGGCTACACGATCAGCGAGATCGACCCGGCGCAGCGCGAACTGCCCGCCCTCACCGAGGCCGAGATCGCCGAGGTCGCCGAACTGGGCCGCAAGGTGGAGGCCGAGTTCGACGCCCCGCAGGACGTGGAGTGGGCGATCGACGAAGACGGTCTCTGGTTCCTCCAGTCCCGCCCGATCACCACCACCCTCGGTGCGCGCCCCGGCGCGCTCCTCCGCGGCGCCGGCGAGACAGTCCCGGACGGCGAACAACGAATCTGGGACAACTCCAACATCATCGAGAGCTTCAACGGCCTCACCTCCCCGCTGACCTACACCACCGCCGCCGATATCTACGGCCGCGTCTACCACGGTTACGCGAAGTCCCTCCGGGTCCCCGAGGCGCAGCTGCGTCAGACCGAACACTGGACTCCGGTGCTACTCGGCTACTTTCACGGCCGCGTCTACTACAACCTGCTGCACTGGTATCGCATGGTCGGCATCGCACCGGGCTACCCGCTCAACCGCAAGGTGCTCGAGGCGGCGCTCGGCGTGGACGAGCCCCTCGCCGACGACCTCGCGAAGACGTTGCGCCCGTTCACCTTCGGTAACCCGCTGAGCCGCCTGCGCTCGCGCGCGGTGACCACAGCGACCTACGTGCGCCGACTGTTCGGCATCGACGCCATCGTCGAACAGTTCATGACCGACTTCTACCGCGTCTACGACGAATACGACGCCATCGACTACACCGCCCTCTCCGGCGCCGAAGCCGACGCCGCCTACCGGAAGGTGGACCGCGACCTGGTCGAACGCTGGGGCCCGCTGATGGTCCTCGACGCAATCCTGTTGACCTGCACCGGATTGATGTTCCTGCTGACCAAACTGCTGCTGCCGAAGGCCCCGGAATGGTTCCTCTACGCGGTCGTCGGACCCGGCGCCGATGTCGAATCCGCCGAACCAGCCCGCGCGATGAAGGCCCTCGCCGACGCTGCCCGCGCCGACCCCGAACTCACCGCCCTGGTGAATTCGACAGCGCCGGAACAGATCTACCCCGCCCTGGCGGATCGGCCGGACTTCCGCGCGAAGGTCGACGCCTACATCGACAACTACGGCTACCGCAGCCTGGACGAACTCAAGCTGGAAACCCCGGACCTGCGCGAAGATCCGGCGAGCCTGTTCGTCATGCTGCGCAGCGCCTTACCGGACGCACCGCTCGGCAACCGCGACGAGGCCGAGGAATACCTCGACACCCACCTGCACGGCTTCCGCCGCCGGATCTATGAACGGTTGCGCGGCAAGGTTTCCCGCTGCGCCGCGCACCGCGAGCGGCTGCGTTTCTGCCGGACCAGAGCCTTCGGCATGGTCAAGCGGATGATCCGGGTGATGGGCCGCGACCTGGCCGAGCGCGGTGTCATCGACGAGTTCTCCGACGTGTTCTACCTGACCGTGCAGGAGCTGCGCGGCAGCTACGACGGTGCCGATACCGGCGATCTGCGCGACCTCGTCGGCGCGCGAAAAGCCCAGCGCGCCAAGGATGCCGGGCTCGTCGCCCCGGCGAGGTTCGTCACCACCGGATCGACCTTCGGCCGCGCCGAACTGGCGGCCCAGGGGTGGGTGCCGATCACCGACACCCCGGCGGCCGAGGCCGGCACGGTGCTCACCGGCACCCCGTCGGCCTCCGGCATCGTCGAGGGCGCCGCGGTCGTCGTCGACGAGCCGCGCGACGTCGCCGGTGGCATCCTGGTGGCATATCGGACCGATCCCGGCTGGGTGGCCGCCCTGCCTTCGGCGTCGGCGCTGGTCATCGAGCGTGGCAGCCCGCTCACCCATGTCGCGATCGTGGCGCGCGAACTCGGGGTGCCGACGGTGGTCCAGGTCAAGGACGTGACCAAAAAGGTACGGACCAGTATGCGGATTCGGGTCGATGGCACAAATGGAACGGTTACTGTGCTGGCCGAAGGAGATGTCCGCGATGGAAATTGACAAAGACGTTGCGGCCGTACGTGATTGGCTAGCCAACCCGACCGGGTCGGCCGGGATTCAGCTGGCCGACGAGGCCGACGGCTGGGCCTACCGGACCTATCCCGAACTGGCCGAACAGACCTGGTCGATCGCCGCGCTCATGCGGGAGCACGGCATGGGCAGCGGCGACGGCGCCTGCGTGATCATGCCGACCGGATTCCCCTGCGTCGCCGCGTTCTACGCGGTCTGGGCGTGCGGCGGGGTGTTCACCCCGGTCGCGCCGCCGATGTTCGGCGACCTCGACCAGATCATCGCCCACATCGCCGGAATCCTGGTGCAGGCCGAACCCCGGCTGGTGGTCACCTCGACCGAATTCGAGCAGTTCGTCCGGCAGGCGGCCACGGCGGCCGGGCGCACCGACGAACCGCTGGTGATCGACGCCGCGACGCTGCGACCGTGCCCGCCCGACGAGCGGGTGTTCGGCGAGCCGGACGAGTGCGCGCTGCTGCAATTCACCTCCGGCTCCACCGCCGCCCCGCGTGGCGTGCGGGTGAGCTGGCACAACCTGGCCAACAACATCGCGATGATCTCCCGGCTGGTCGAGTGGCGGGCCGGCGAGGCGATGGTGTCGTGGCTGCCGCTCTATCACGACATGGGGCTGGTCGGCGCGTTCCTCACCACCGTCACCAACCAGGGTGATCTGTGGCTGATGCGCCCGGATCAGTTCGTCCGCGATCCCGCCCGCTGGCTGCGGGCGATGGCGCACGCCCAGCACTCGCCGTCACCGTCGTTCGCGCTCGGCTATGTGGCGCACCGGGTTTCGCCCGAGGAGATCGCCGATCTGGACCTGTCCGGTTGGCGCACGCTCGCCGTCGGGTCCGAGCCGGTCGAGGTGGCCGATCTCCAGTCGTTCGCGAAACTCACCGGGCCGCTCGGCTTTTCGATGAGCGCGTACACGCTGGCTTACGGCTTGGCCGAGTCGACGCTGATGGTGACCTCCTCGGCGCGGCACCGCCCGATCACCGCGCTGCGGATCGACACTCCGACACTGCGTTTCGGTGAACCCGTCACCATCCTCGAACGGGAACTGCTCGATGACACCCAGCGGGTCGAGGGCGCGGGCTGGATCACCGGACTCGGTTACTCGACCACGGAATCGACCGTCACCGTGGTCGACGAGGACGGCCACCAACTGCCCGACGGAACGCTCGGCGAGATGGTGGTGGTCGGAGATTCAGTGGCGCTCGGCTATTCCGACGAATCCGATAGCTCGTCCACCAGGATCATCGACGGCGCGCTGTACTCCGGTGACGCCGGATTCCTGCATCGCGGTGAGGTATTCGTGCTCGGCCGGATGGGGTCGAGCCTGAAGGTGCGTGGGCGATCGGTGTTCATGGAGGACATCGAATCGCGCGTCGCGCAGGAAACCGGCATCACCAAAGGCAAACTCGCCGCCGTCGCGATCACCGAGCCGGGCGAGCAAGGTATCGCGCTGTTCGCCGAGTCCAAGCCGGGGGACTGGATTCCGGAGGCGCGCAAGATCATCCGAGGCGAGCTGGGTCCCGCGCAGACGGTCACCATCGTCACCGGCCCGCGCGGGATCATCCGGCGCACGTCGAGCGGTAAGCCGCGTCGGCGGTACATGTGGGATCAGTTCCGCAGCGGGGCGTTGGCGGACGCGGTTGTGCACGAGGCGGAAACAACTTCCATCGAGTCGCTCGGCTCGCCCGCCCCCCTCCATTCCGGCGAAAGCCGGAATCAAGTCGCGACGGATGACGCACCCGTACCGACGCTGGCCGCCGAACGGGTCCGCCAGCTGCTCGACAGTGCGTTGGAAAGCGTTGCGATTCCCTCGGATTCGACCGTCCTGTTCGAGGGCTCACTCGCCGAGGGCTTCGGGAACGAGGGGTCCGACGTCGACTTCCTGGTGCTCGCCCCCGGCGACGAGGAGCTGCCCACGCTGCCGACCGTCCTGTTCATCGACGGACGCCGGGTAGAGGTACGCACCCGTTCCGAGTCTCAAATGCGGCGACAGCTCGCACAAGTCGCGAACGCCGCGACCATCACCGAGATCGATGAGGATCTGCTCAACCGGTGTCAACGTTTCCTGCGCGCGACGGTCGTTCGCTCCGGAACCGCGGACGTCGGCGAATTGCGCACGCTACTGCCGCATTCCACCTTCATGACGCTCATCGCGGACTGGTGGACCGCCAGAGCACAGCAGGCCCTGCGCTACGCCCTCGCCTTGCGCACGCTCAAGGCCCGCGAAGAGGCGATCGACTGGGCGCGCGACGGCTTGCAACAGGCGATCAAGGGCTGGGCCGCGCGGCGCGGCGAAAGCTACCTGGAAACCAAATGGCTGCCCCAGCAACTCGAGCGGATCGGCAGCGACGAAATCGTCAACCGCTACCGCGATCTCAGCGATCCGGACGCGTGGGCGGGTGACGACCAGGACCAGACCTACGGCGACGCACTGCCCGGCGTACTCGGCGACGCGCAGGCCCGCGTGTTGTCCGAACAGGCAACCTGGACCCAGGTTCTCGAACTCGCCGCCGAGCTGGGCGTCGAGGGCGTCACCGACGACCCCGACCAGATTCTGTTCGCCAGGCGACCCCAGGTCACCACCTGGAACATCGGGCAGCGCGTGCACGTCATCCGCGGTGACAGCGACGTTTTCGTCCTCTCGGACAGCGGCGCCCGCGCCTGGCGTTCGGTGGTGTTCCGCCATTCCCTCGCCGCCGTCCTGTCCCGCGCACCGCACGACATCACCGCCGAGCTGGCCGAGTTCCTCCGGCTCGGCTTCGTCGGATTGCAGTGGCGCTGCGGCGAAGTCCTGACGCCCGCACTGGCGATGTGCAAACCGGTACGGCCCTACACGCCGGTGCCGTCCGCGTCGGCCCCCGCGCTCGGTGTCACAGGGGCCGCGCGCGAGGACACGATCGCGACACTGTCGCCCTTGCCCGCGCGTCGTTTCACCGAGTGCGCGATGAACCTGGTGTGGTCGAACATTGTGCTGGAGAACGCGCGCGAGGATCTGGCGGGTGCGATCAAGAACGGTCAGGGCGCGGTCGCCGACATCGCCGCGCACCGGATGATCGCGATGGCTGTGCGAGTAGCGCTGTCCGCCTTCGGCATTCACCCACTGCCGGCCGACGTCGCACCACCATCGACGCTGCGCCGCCTCCTTCCGTCGCACGCCCAGCACCGTGCCGAACTGCTCGCACGGCTGGAATCGGCTCGGCAGGTGCGGTTCTCGGACTCCGGCGACACGATCACCGGCCTCGCCGTCCTCGACGACTTCGTCACCCTCGTGCGTTCGGTCGCCGCGGACCCGGATGCCATCGCCTTCCCCGCCTCGTTCGACTCGCGCGAACAATGGCGGCGCACGCTCGCCATCGGCTACGACTGGCTGCGCATCGCCGGCTACCTCGACACCGACCTGCCCCTCGACGAGGCCCGCGACCTGCTGGCCTCCGGCGGCCAGCAGCCGCATCTACGCGTGGAAGGAATGTCGCAGCCATGACAGCCGTCGCCGACGCCGCGGTGGCCGAGCAGGTGCGCAGGCTTGTGCAGGCCATGGCCCCGGACCCGCATGCGCTCGCCGCCGACGACCGAAGGCTGGTCGAGGATCTGGGTTTCGAGTCGCTGCGGTTGATGGAGCTGACCGTCGCGCTCGAGCGGACCTTCCGCCTCCCGCGCCATCGGCCGGAGCGGTTGGTCGGAATCCGCCGGGTCGGTGACGTCATCGCGCTGGTTACGACCGGCCTCGCCGCAGGCTCCGGCGATGCGGGCGCTCGACAGGCACCGAAGGACCGCAACCGGCTGCTCGGCCATGTCGGCGCCGAGCGCCAGCACGACGACGGAATGGGCAGGCGCGACACAGTATTGGTCACCGGCGCGAGCGGCCTGGTCGGCTCCGAGGTGGTGGCGCGCCTCGCCGCGGCGAGCCGTCCGGTCGCCGCGGTACTGCACAACAACGCGCGCATCGTCCGCAACGACGGCACCGCCCTCGGTGCGGGCCGCCCGGTCGCCGGCGACATCCGGATGCCGGGACTCGGTCTGTCCCCGCGTGATTCCGCGGACCTGTCCGAACGGGTCGGCACGATCGTGCATTGCGCCGCCACCACGGCGTTCGACGCCGACGCGACCGATTACCACGAACTCAATGTGCGCGGCACCGCCAACGCGGTGGCGCTGGCCAAGGCCTGGGACGTTCAGCTCGTCTACGTCAGCACCGCCTACGTGTGCGGCAACCGAAGCGGCGTGATCGACGAGAACGATCTCGATGTCGGCCAGACCTTCGGAAACCGCTATGAGGAAAGCAAGTTTCATGCCGAGCACCTGGTTCGTGCGGCGGGACAGCACGGCCTGCGCTGGGCGATCGTCCGGCCCGGCATCGTGACCGGCGCCCTCGGTACCGGCGTGATCCGCGAGTACAAGAACCTCTATACCGTGGTCAAGCTGATGGTCGAGGGCAAGCTGCGCTCGCTGCCCGGCCGCTATGACGCGACGCTCGCGCTGGCGCCGGTCGATCACGTCGCCGAGGTGATCGCCGCCGCCGTATTGGATTTCGACTCGGCGCACCTGCGCACCTTCCACGCGGTCGGCCGGGACACGCTGTCGCTGCGCGAGGTCTCCGACGTGCTCGCCGAATACCCCTCGTTCGAGGTCGCGACCTTCGTGCCCGCGGCCACCTTCCGCGAAGACGACCTCGCGGCCATCGAGCGCGAGTACTACCGGCGCATCGGCTCGCTCTACACCAGCTACTTCGAGCGGCGACTGACCTTCGGCACCGCGAATGCCGAAGTGCTGCTCGGCAAACCATCACCATCGACCGGCAAGGAGTATCTGCGCGTGCTGCTGGACCACTGCCTGGAATCCGGCTATCTCGGTGTGCCGTTGCCATCGATCGAAGAAGTGTTGGCAGGCAATGACTCCGGCGGGACAGACCGGTGACCGCGCCGCTGCGCGAGCTGCTCGCCACGCTGACCCCGCAGCCGGAAAAGGTAACGGCGTATACCGACGACACCTACCTGCAAGAGACCGTCGAGCAACTCGACCGGCTCGGTGTCGACGCCGCGAAGTTCGCCAGAGAGCACTCGATGCTGCTACTCAAGCCGGACGCCATCGTCGCCAGATCGGTCGAGCCGACGTTGGACTGGCTGGCGGACAACAACTTCCGCGTAGTCTCCACCTTCCGCGTCGCGGTGGACCGGCACTTCGCCCGCGCGCTCTGGTACTTCGCCTGGAACATCGCTTCACCGGAACGCCGGCGTTTGGCCGATCTACTGGTCGGCATCTCGGACGTGCTGGTGCTCGTCGTGCGTGGCGAGGACGCGGAACTTCCTGTCCCCGTGCGTCTTACCGACGCCAAGGGCCCGACCGATCCGCGTAAACGTCGACCCGGCGAGCTGCGCCACCTGCTCGGCCGCCACAGCTATCTGCTGAATCTGGTGCATTCGCCCGACGATCCCGCCGATGTGCTGCGGGAGCTCGCCATCTACCTGGACGAGCATCGCCGGGCAACGGTGATCACCGAGGCAGTTGACGGGGCCGACCGCACGTCGGATGCCCTGGCGATCGCGCACGACCTCTACACGCAAGCCCCCGCGCGTAGCTTCGACCGGGCCGATGCGCTCGCCCGGATCCTGCGTGATCTGGAGAAGTCCGGTGCCGCACCGGCTTTCCAGGATCGGACGGACGCGGACTGCGCGCAGCTGCTGTATTCCGCGTGGGCTGAGGGGCGGCAACTCGATCCGTGGTCGGTGATCGTGCTCGGGTCCTATGTACTCCCGATGCGGGTCGGGACGCAGCCGCAAACGCTGCGCCCGGTGACCGCGAAAGACTGGCTGGAGGAACGACCGTGACGGCAAACGTGGAAACGGTGAAGACCGCGACTCATCTACGCACCATCTCGCGCGAGCTGGCGCACCGGTGCGCGGTATCGGAGGTGTTCGTCACCTCGATGGATACCGTGGCCGAGGACGAGTTCGTGGTCGGCGCCCAATTACCCAGGATGCACGCCTATTACGGCGATCACCTCGGCTCGCTCGGCCTGCGTCACGATCCGCTGCTGGTGATGGAGGCCGCCAGGCAGGGCGCGATCGCGCTCAGCCACGAGTTCTACGGCGTCCCTTCGGATATGGCGTTCATCGTGCGCACGTTCAACGGCACCGGCGCGGACACCCCGGCCTGGGAGGTCGGCACCGCCCCGGCGGAGCTGGTGATGCGCGTGCGGGTGCCCCGGCGGCACCTGCGCGGCGAAACGGTGCAGGGCCTGGACATGGTGCTCGAAATCGATTGCGGCGACGAGTCGATGATGACCGTCGACGGCTCGTTCTCCTGGATGACCCCGCGGCAATGGGCCGGGCTGCGTGGCGCGTTCCGGAAAAGCCTCGGCCTCGGGCCGTTTCTCGGCGCTTCGGCGCTCGCCGATCGGGCGGTCGCGGCCGAGGTCGGGCGGGAGAATTGGCGCAACGTGGTGATCGCCGCGCCGGAGCTTTCGGGGAATACCGCGCGGGCCAGCCTGGTCCCCGACTTGGGCCACCCGTTTCTGTTCGACCACCAGCTCGACCACGTTCCCGGCAGCCTGTTGATCGAAGCGTGCAGGCAGACCGCATTGTCCATGGTGCTGGACCGAGCACCCCGATTGGAATGCGTCGGAAGCGCTTTCGAGCGGTTCGTCGAGTTGGATCGTCCGGCCGAGTGCGTCGCGGAGATAACCGGTCAGCAGGCCGACCGGACCGTGATCCACTGCGAGATCCGGCAGGCCGACGCGGTCGCCGCCGAGCTCGATCTCGAATTCGCCGACGACGAACTGGGTTTCGACGCCGAGGAACCGGAGTCCGCGTGACGAATCCGTTGGTGTCCGTGGTGCGTATCGCCCGGTTCACCGCGGTGATGTACAAGCCGCACTACCTGCTCTACGGAGTGCTGTGGGTGCTCGCGCTGGAGGGCACTGCTTCGCTGGTGACGCAGCCGGATTCGGCTTGGCGGCCGACCGGCGCCACCGTGGTCCGGATCATCGTGGTCGCGTTCGTGCTGCTGTATCTGCGGATGGTCGATGAGCAGAAGGATCTCGAGTACGACCGCGTGCACAACCCGGACCGGCCGCTGGTGACCGGTGCGGTGAGCGCGGCCGAACTGCGGGTCGCCATGGGGATCATCGCGATCGGTGCTGTCGCTGGCAGTCTCACGCTGTCCGTGGGTTCTGCCGTAATGATCGCTGTCGCAATGGCTTACGGGTTGGTCCTGTGGGGTCTGGAGCAGCTGTTCGCCACCGTGCGCACCAACATTCTGGTGAATCTGGTCGTCACCTATCCGGTGCAACTGCTCGTCACCGGCTACATCGTGGTCTCGGCGATCGACACCGGTGAGGTGCGCGCGCACTGGCAGGCCGCGGCGGTCGCCGGTGTCTTCGCCGGCGCGTTCCTCCAATTCGAGTTCGCCAGAAAGACATCCCGCGAACGTCGTCCGGGCGAACTGCTGTATTCGAATGCCCTGGGCGCCAAGGAAAGCGTTGCGGCCTCGCTGCTGTGCGCGGTCGCGGCGGTGCTGTTCGACCTGCTCCTGGTCCGGCCGTGGGACTATTCGCCGCCGTCGTCCCTCATCGCCTGGCTGCCCATCCCGCTGCTACTGATCCCCGCCCTCGGCGCACTGAAGTTCCTGCGCGGCGACCGCAAAGACTATCCACCCGTCCCCGCCGTCATCTTCATCCTCGCCCTCTACCTCACCCTGATCGCCCAGGCCCTGACCCGGCCTTAGCCGATCTCGCCAAACCCGCCGCCGTGCCACCGTCGTGTCCCGCACCGGCGAGCCTCGGGTCTGGTGGAATGGCCGAGGACGATCAGGGGGAACGCTTCACGCAGATGCGGCGACCGGACCGACTCCGGATGGGATTGCCCGATCGCACCGAGGAAGGGATCCACTGTGAGCACCGTGCTGCGACGAATCGTCGGAGGTGGCTGCTTGTTCGTGCTCGCCTGCGGCACCGTGATCGCCAGAGCCGACGAGGCAACCGCCGACCCCGGCGGTTGCTACGTCGACCGCGGCCTCACCGACGCCGTAGCCCTCTGCCACGAGGGCTACGGATCCACCATCCTCGAGGTCGAATGCCTCGGCATCAGCGTCCCCGCCACCCCCGACAGCCCCATCTTCGGCCCCTACCCCGGCGCCGATTCCCCCTCGGCCGCCGTCGGCCAATCAATGCGCGCCTCCTGCGTGACCACCACCGCCCTCGGCATCACCACCCGCGCCTTCGTCTCACCCACCTGAGGCCTCGATCTCGCCCCGCACCACCGCCGCCGTCTGCCGGAACGCTCCGGCACCCCCGCTCCAATCCTCCTCGGCCACACCGAGATACACCGCCCGCGCACGAACCAGCGGTGCCCGCAGCGGCTCCGCAACCCTGCCCACTCGGCAGCTCTATCCTTGGCCGTGACCCCGAACACCGCCTCAACCAGACGGACGACTGCATCCTCTTGCGCTACGACTAGTCACGGTTGCGCGGCCGGATCGGTTAGCCGTAGAGGCGGATGAAGTCTTGGACGGGGTCGACTGCGGGCAGGGTGTAGGTGGAGAAGGTGGGGTCTATCAGGGTTTCTTCGACGTACTGGGCGGGTTCGGCGGGGAGGTGGCGCCAGTGGGCGCGAGGGTCGGGTGCGGGGGCTCGAGGTTCGTTCGACATGGGCTGCGCCTTCCGGAAACGTTTCACCACAAGGTTATCCGGAATTCGTGGTCAGTCGATTGTTCGTACTGCGGTGACCATTGCTGCGGTGTAGTGCACGGTGAAGGTGCCGCCGGCTGCGTCGATGGCTGTGCCGAGGCCGGCCAGGACCCGGTCGAGGATTGGTGGTGGGAGGCGGGTGGTGGCGCCGGTGGTGGCGGAGTATTCGAGGTATTCGTCGCGAGTGTATTGCTGTTGCCAGTGGAATTGCTGTTGTTGTGGCTCGGTGAAGGCGCCGGACTGGCGGATGCCGTCGGAGGTTTTGTCGCACATCGCCGCGTAGAGCTGCGATGCGGAGCCGGTGGGGATTTGGCCGACGGGGGAGTCGGGGACGACCTTGCGGAAGACGTCGGCGAAGGCGCGCTCGAGTTCTGGCGGTGGTTGGCTCACGTTCCAGAAGGGGGCCAGCAGGCCGCCGGGGCGCAGCACCTCGGCCGCCTTGGCCGCGCCGACGACGGTATCCACCCAGTGCCAGGCTTGCCCGGCGACGACGATGTCGAAGGTCCGGCCTGCGGGATCCCAGGTTTCGAAGGTGGACACCTCGACCTCGGTGCCGCCGCGGCGCGCGAATTCGGCCATGCGCTCGTCGGGTTCGACGCCGAAGACGTGGCAGCCGGCCGCTTGGAACTGCCGCGCGACGATGCCGGTACCGATACCGACATCGAGCACATCGCGTCCCGGACCGGCAGCGAGGATCGCTTGCACCATCTCCTCCGGATACCGGGGTCGGGAGCGGTCGTAGCGCTCGGCGTCCACGCCGAACGACTCGGCGATTTCGCGGGCCTGATGAGACTCTTGCCGAGGAAGGGGCGGTTGCCCCGAAGGTATAGTGGGCATGTGCCCACTATAAGTGGGCACATGCCCACTCTTCAACCTTTACGACGCGAGGAGAAGTACACGGTGCCCACCGGAGTGGCCATGCGCGACGTGCGCGAGCAGCTGTTCGACGCCGCCGAACGCATCCTGATCCAGGACGGTCCGAGCGCGCTGACCAGCCGCGCGGTCACCACGGAGGCGGCCTGCGCCAAGGGCGTGCTGCACCGGCACTTCGCCGATTTCGACGATTTCCTCGCCGAACTCGTGCTCGATCGCATCGCACGGATCGACCAGCAGAGCGCCACGTTGCGCGAGTCCGCGGGCACCGGCACGGTGGTCGGCAATCTCGGCACCGCGTTGACCGACGTGTTCGGCACGGTCGCGGTAGCCATCGTCAGCCTGGTCACCTTCCGAGATGAGTTGCGCGCCAGGCTCCGTCAGGCCAGACCGACGGGAGTTCCGCTCCTTGCAGAGGCGACGGCGATGATCGCGGACTACCTCACCGCGGAACGCGATGAAGGCCGCGTCGTGGCAACAGCCGACATAGAAGTGTTGGCGCCCACGCTGATCGGCGCCGGGCATCTACTGTTCGCCGACCGCAAAGGCACACCGCCGGAGCCCGACGCCGTCCGCCGAGTCGTGAACACGGTCATCGCAAGCGTTCTGACACCTTAAGCAGGCACAGCCTCGAGAATATTGTCCGGCGACACCGTCGGCACGATCCGGCTCAGCGTGAACCCGAAGCGCGCCAAGAACTTCCGATACTCATCGGCGGTCCGTTCACGACCACCCGTGTTCACCAGCATTTCGAGATCGATGTATTTACCCGGGTGCGGTCGACTGTTCTCCGGAACAACCAACTCGATAATCAACAGGCGCGCATCGGGTTTCATCGCCGCGCGAACCGTCGTCAAGATCCGCCCCGCGTCGTCTTCCGCCCAGTCGTGCAGGATGTGCTTGAGGATGTAGGCATCACCGCCGTGCGGAACCGCATCGAAGAACGACCCGCGTTCGACCGTGCAGCGATCGGCCAGTCCGAGTTCGGCCAGCCGACTACTCGCCGACTCGGCCACCTCCGGCAACTCGAACAGAATCCCATTGGATCGTGGTGCCCGGCAAAGAATCTCGGCGAGCATCGTGCCCTCACCACCGGCGACATCGACGAGCGTCTCGAACTGCGCGAAGTCGTAGGCCGCGAGCAACGGTGCCAGCCCGAGGCTCCCGATGCTCGTCATCGCATTGTCGAACAACGCGCCCAACTCCCGATCGGCCCGCGCGTGCTCGAAGAACGACATGCCGTGCAGCGCTTGCCCGACCGGCTTCCCGGTGCGTACCGCGTCGACGAGATGCGACCAGTTCTCCCGATGAATCGAGCTCCCGAAGAACAGTGCGGCATCCCGCAACGAAACGTCGGCCTCGCGCCCCAGCGCCCGCGCCATCGGCGTCAGCGCGTACCGGCCGTCGCGCCGCCGGGTGAAGATCCCGTGACCGATCAGCAGCCGCAACAACCGATGCAGCGCATCCTCATCGGCCCCGACCAGCTTCGCCAGCTCGGCGCCACTACGCGGCCCATCGGCCAGCGCGTCGGCCATCCCGAGTTCGGCGGCGGCATGAATCGCCTGCGTCAACCACCCGGCCGCGAGCATCTCCATCACCGCGACCTGCCCCGGCACCAGCTTGCGATAGGCGACCGACAGCCCGTTGCGCACCAGCTCGACCGCACGAACCAGCCCTAGCGGCGGCATTCTCGGCTGGTCGGATGCCACGGGGCGACTCCCATCCGCTCGACGGTCGGCACTTTGCGCCAACCAGCAGGGTACGGCCCGACGCCGCGTCGCGGGCCGAACACCCGGTCGTGGGAAGCAGACCCGCTCAGAAATGCCAGCGCGTCGCGCCGCCCGGTTCCACCGTGCCGAGGGCCATCGCGGTGGTGGCGGTGATCCGGTAGACGTGCCACGGCGGCGGCCCCGCGGACGGCGCGCTGTATTCGGCGGTCAGCGCCTGGCCGCTCTCGTCGACCTTGGCCGGCCAGCCGTCCGCGGCGTAGCGCGCGGCGATCTCGGCGACCGCCGCCGAGTCGGTCACCAGCGCGGCCGTGCCGTTGACGGTGAGGTCGAAGTCGTGCAGTGAGATGCTGATCGCGCAGCGCTGATCGCGAGCGAGGTTGCGCCCCTTGCGGCTTCGCGCGCCGGTGGTGAACCAGAACGCACCGTCGAGCCAGAGCGCGCCGAGCGCGGTCACGTGCGGGCTGCCGTCCGGGTTGATCGTGCTCAACCAGTAGGTGTGCCGGTTCGGTCCGCCGGTGTCCGGGGCCTGCGGGATGTTCTCATCGAGCTTCGATTGGACGGTCGCCCAGTCCAGCTCCGGCAGCGAGTAAAGGTCAGCGAGGTTGGTGGTGTCCATACTGTGGTGACGATACGACCGCGCGGAACTCGTCGGCGCGCGACGCGCCCCCGCGGCCCACTACCGCCGGGCCCGCAACACCACCGGCAGCCGGGACGGCGCGGCGACGAAGTCGCGATTCGACGGTTTCACCTGGTAGCGAGGGTCGGCGACCGGCTGCCACCGAGCGAACAGGGCGGCGGTCGCGAGCGTGATCGTCATGAGCGCGAAGTTGTTGCCCGGACAGTGCCGGTTGCCGACCCCGAACGGCAGGATCGCCTTCTTGTCGATCTCCTCGACCCGGCCGGGGAACCAGCGATCGGGGTCGAAGGTTTCCGGGTCAGGGTAGTAGTGCGCGTTGTGCTGGATCATGTACGGGCTGTACACCACCATGGCGCCGTCCGGCAGCGTGGTGCCGCCGAGCGTGACGGGGCCGTCCGCGGTGTGCGTGCTGACCCACGGACCCCAGAACCGCAGGGTCTCCAGCACCACCAGTCGTAGGTAGGGCAACTCCGCGACATGATCGGGCGTGACCGGCCCGTCGCCGACGAAATCGTCCAGCTCGCGGCACAATTCGGCGGCGATGTCGGGGTTGCGCATGATCTCGTGCCACACCCAGCCGAGAATGGACGCGGTCGAGCCGACCCCGGCGGCGAGCATCAGCAGCAACTCGTCGATGATCTCCTCGTCCGATAGCCGGATGCCGGTCTCCGGGTCGCTGTGCCGCACCAGCGCGGAGAGCACATCGTGGAAATCCCGGTCGGCCCGGCGGTATTCGGCGACCACGGCCCCGATCTCGGCGCGCAGCCGACGCGACTTGGCGGTGAACCGGCGATTGGCCACGACCCGCAGGCGGCGCACCGGCGGCGGCAGCGCGGCGCGCTGGATCACCTGGCCGAGCAGCCACGGAATGGTCTGCTGCACTTCCCGTTTGGCGTCCGAGCCGAACTCCGCGGTGAACAGCGTCGAGGAGATGGTGTCGAGGACGAGGCGGTGCGCCTCATCGACCAGGTTCAGTTGCCGACCAAGCTGTAGCGATTCCGACCAGGTGTTCGCGAGATCGGCGGCGACCGCGGCGTATTCGTTCAACCGGCGCTGCCGCAGCGCGGGCGCGATCATCCGACGCCGCAGTTCGTGCGGCTTGCCGCTGAGCACATTGGACGCGCCGCGA
The DNA here is from genome assembly GCF_040681495.1 of Nocardia sp. NPDC051756. NCBI lineage: Bacteria > Bacillati > Actinomycetota > Actinomycetes > Mycobacteriales > Nocardiaceae > Nocardia > Nocardia sp. NPDC051756. Next base: position 415,059 of record NZ_JBFAYV010000004.1, read on the forward strand.
ATCACCTCTTGGATCGCGTCGCGGAGTTCCTCGCGGTGGAATTCGCCTGCCTCACCGAAACTCAGCTCGCGAATGAGGTCAGGGGTGGTCAGCACGTAGACGGGTCGCGGCCCGAGATAGATCCGGACGATCGGGCCGACGTCGGCCAGCGATGTGACGAACTTCAGGCCGTCGCGCAGTGCCACGATGCTGTGGCCGAGTAGGGGAATCCGCCCGGGAGCGGTGGGCACGTTCGGAACAGTCTGCACCATAGCGGGTTTCGTATCTCCGACCAGATCGGTGTAGATCGAGAGGATTGTTTCGGTGAGGCGCGATTGCCGGGCGACGTCGGCGTGCTCGGTGAGGACTTTGCGCATCGACGCCAATTGTTCTGGGTGATCGGCAAGTTCGCGCAGTGAATCGGCGAGCGCCGCCACCGACGGGTCGCGCGTGCAGACGCCGCCGCCCTCGGGCACCGTCTCGGTCAGATCCGGATCGCAGTAGACGACGGGCAGCCGCATCGCCACCGCCTCCAGCAGCGCCATGCCTTGCGTGTCGAAACCCGAAGAGGGAAAGAGCAATACGTCGTGCGTCGCCATAGCGGCCAGGCAGTCCGCCTGACTGACCCCGCCGTGCAGCCGCACACGATCGCTCAGACCACCGGTCTCGATCGCCGCCTGCGCTCGCTCGTACAGATCTCCCGAGCCATAGATGTCGAACGTGCAGTTCTCGACGCGCCGCACCGCCTCGATGGCTTCGAGTAGCCGCTTCTCCCCGGACAGCCTGGCGCACCACAGGATTCGCAGCGAACCGCTTCCTGTCGTGCCCTCGAGCTTCTGCGCCTCATCGAGCAGCTCGTCATCGATTCCGTTGGAGATCACCCGAATCGGCCGATCGAGCCCATGCGCCAGGATGCGCCCGGCGAAATGCTCGGTCGGCACGATCACTCGATCGGCGGCCTGCGCCTGCGCGACCATCGTCCGCCAGGCATGCCGCGCCGCGCGGGATTCGTCGGTGCGCGGCATCGGTCCGCGATGGGAGACGAAACGCCCGTGCAGCGCGCGCATGGTGAGCGCGGACAGGTACGGCACGGGGGAGGTGTTGGCGATGAACACGTCGTCGCGGCTGTGCACGGTGTGCACCACCGGAATACCGTGCCGCCGTGCCGCTCGCAGCCCGGCGATTGCCACTCCGTAGGTGGTCTGGGTGTGCACGACATCGATCGGCCCGCGTTCGGCGAAGACCGCATCGATCAACCGGTTGTTCGCCGGCGTCGGCAACACCATGGCGAAACCGTTGACCACAACCCCGCCGAGTGCGGAAAGGACCACAATGTCCTGCTCCGATTCGGTAGATTCCGGCGTGGGCGCGGTGAACACGGTGACGCGGTGGCCGAGCCGCTCGAGCCCGCGACGCTGGGCATGTACCGAGGTCTGGATCCCGCCGAGGGTCGCGGGATGGAAGTCCGTGAACAGCGCGACGTGCATGGGACCACGGTACGGACATGTGCACCACGCGCATGCTGGAAGAACGACGAGTCGCCGACCTGCGGCACGACGAATGCGGGGGCGCCCGCCGAGTACAGGAGCTGGCATGAGAGTGGCGATTCCGTTGACGGGCACCCGCGGCGACGTCCAACCCGCGGTGGCGCTCGGCCTCGAGCTGCGCAGACGCGGCCACGACGTGCTGCTGGGCGCACCGCCGAACCTGGTCGACTTCGCCACCCGCACCGGCCTGTCCGCGGTCAGCTGCGGGCCGGACGTGCAACAGCTCTACGCCTCCGACGAAGGCCAGAAGGCACTCGCCGCGGGCAGCAGCTTCCGGCTCATGCAACTCGTCGGCAAGCAGATGGCCGACTACGCCGAGCAGATGAACCGCGAGGTGATCGACGTCTGCGCCGGCGCGGACATCATCGTCTCGACGATGCTCACCGAGGACCGGGCCGCCTCCGTCGCCGAGGCGATGCGGGTGCCGCTGGTCTCGCTGCACGGCTTCCCGTGCCGGAAGAACACCGCGTACCCGTTCCCGGGCGCGTTGCCGTCGAACTGGCAGCCGCCGGGTGTGGTCAACCGGGCCACCTGGTTGCTCGCCGAGAACCTGCGCCGCATCGTCTTCATGAAGTACCTGAACCAGCTGCGCAAGGAACTCGGCCTGCCGCGCTCGACCGCCGGCCCGGCCGCCGTACTGGAACGCGACGGTGTGCCCGAGGTGCAGATCTACGACCCCGCCCTGGTTCCCGGCCTGGCCGAGGAATGGGGCGAGCGCCGGCCGCTCGTCGGCTTCCTGCCGCTGGAACGGACCGCGCGCGAAGCCCTCGGCGAGCTGGCCGCCGATCACGGCGAGGTGATCGCCTGGATCGCGGAGGGCGAGCCGCCGGTGTACTTCGGCTTCGGCAGCATGCCCATTCGCGATACCCACGCCGTGCTCGCGATCGTCGAGGAGGTGTGCGAAAGCCTCGGCATCCGCGGGCTGGTGAGTGCGGGCTGGAGCGATCTGGCCACCGCCGACGCGGAAACCGGTGCGCGGGTCAAGGTGGTCGGCCCGGTCGCCCACGACATCATCTTCCCGGTGTGTGCCGCCGCCGTGCATCACGGCGGCATCGGCACCACCTTCGAGAGCCTGCGGGCCGGCCTGCCGACGCTCGTCTGTTCGGTGTCGTTCGACCAGCCGATGTGGGGCGGACAGGTCGAACGGCTCGGCGTCGGTGCGCATTTGAGCTTCCGCAAACTCGACCGCGCTCGGCTGGAAGCCGGGGTACGGACGCTGCTCGAGCAGGGGACCGTGCAGCGGGCGAAAGCGCTGGCCGGCGAACTGCAATCGCACGCGGACGCGACCCCGCGCACCGCCGACATCGTCGAAGCGGCCGCCGGGTGAGCAGGCGAACCGCGGCGGTGGTATGAGCGAGCCGGTCACGGCCGTCACCGATTCCGCCGTCATGTTCCGGCGGGCGGTCCGGCACACCCTGCGCAGCCGGGACACGCTGCTCATCTCGATGGTGCTGCCGGTGCTGATCATGCTGCTGTTCGTGTACGTATTCGGCGGCGCGATCCAGGTGGACGGCCCGTACATCGACTACGTGATCCCCGGAATCATCCTGCTGTGCACCGGATTCGGAGCATCGATCACCGCCACCGCGGTGGCGACCGATCTGCGCACCGGTGCGGTGGACCGATTCCGGACGTTGCCGATCTTCCGGCAAGCGCTGCTCGCCGGGCACGTGGGCGAAGGCGTCGTACGCAACATGATCGCCGTCGCGATCGTGCTGGCGGTCGGCACGACCCTGGGATTCCGCTCCGGCACCGGCTTTTTCGCGTGGCTGGGCGCGCTCGCGATAATCCTGCTCTTCGTCCACGCGATCACCTGGATCGCCGTGGCGTTAGGCCTGCTGGCGCAAAACCCGGAGGCCGCAGGCGGATTCACCTACGCGATCATGTTCATCCCGTACATCAGCAGCGCCTTCGTGCCGACCAGCTCCATGCCGTCCTGGCTCCGCGGTTTCGCCGAACATCAGCCAGCGACCCCGGTGATCGATACGCTCCGCAACCTGCTCACCGGCGGTACCGAGGGCAGCGCGCTATTGGCGGTGGTCTGGTCTGTCGGCCTGGCTATCGTCGGATATGTCTGCGCCGCAATGCTCTTCGCCCGCAGATCGCGGAACTGAAGACGCTAAGCGGAGGTGTCAGGTCGCGAATCCGACCGCGCGCGTTCGCGTTCGGCGGCGGTGGCGAGGTAGTCACCGAGTTCGTGGCGCAGGGTGACGTCCAGCGAGCGGGCCAGGGTGGAGTGCACCGAGGCGACGGCGAGCTCGCGCATCTTGCTCAACATCATTGTGGTGTCAGCGATTTCGCTGCTGGTGTCGGGGAGCCAGCCGGGGCCGTGCTCATCGATGATGTGCTGCTTGGCGGCGGTGATCATGATGTGCGTGATGTCGTCGATGCGGTCGGCGACCTTGGCATAGATCTCGATGAGCGTGCGCAGCTCCAAGCCGTACTCGTGCAGTTCGGCGAACGAGGTGAGCAGCTGGGTCTCGGTGAACACGACCGTGTCACCTTCGAGCCGGACCAGTTTCATCTCGCGTAGCCGGTCGACCAGCTCGTCGGCCTCGGCGCCGAGGATGGTGCCGATCAGCTCGCGCGGGACCTCGAACGTCTCGTCCTTGGCCCAGGACGCGGTCACCGCGTGTTGCAGGCCGAGCACCTCGGTGAGGTCCTTGCCGGTTTCCCAGCTGGTGATGAAGTCGCCGATGTGCGAGGTGGTGAAGCCGCGCTGGAGCAGCGCGTCGATCAGCCGCAGCCGTTCCAGGTGCGAGTTGTCGTAGATGCTGGCCCGGCCGTCTTTGCCGACCGGAGGAGGCAGCAGCCCACGTTCCTGGTACGCGCGCACGTTGCGGGTGGTGGTGCCCGCGGCGCGCGCGAGGTCATCGATGCGGTACTCCATCGATTCCACCTCCTCGCCCACCACGGCCCCGGTGTGCCGGCGACCGAACAGCCCGATCATTGATCGACCGAGTCTATCGCCAAGGTCGCCGGCGACCGTCATCTAGGAAACCGCCGCGATCCGGGGCCTGCGTGCGTTGCGATCCGCGGCGACGACCGTGTAGTCGGCGAGGTCCACGGTCCGCAGCTGGTTGACGTACTGCGTGGCGAACCCCGGGTACATGGTCGCGTTGAACCCGTCCTCGGTCAGGTACCAGCTGCGGCAGCCCGAGTTCCAGGTGGTGCTGGTCAGCCTGCGCTGCATGCCCGCGTTGTAGCGGTCCTGCCGGTCCTTGCGGACGTCGAGGACGCGCAGATCCTGCTCCAGGATGGTGCCGACCGCACTGACCACGTAGTCGATCTGCGCCTCCATGTACACCAGCGCCGAGTTGTGGCCCGGCCCCGAGTTCGGCCCGAAGGTGAGGAACAGGTTCGGGTAGCCCGACACCGCGACGCTCTTGTAGGCGTACGCGCCGCCCGACCATTCCTCGGCCAGCACCCGGCCGTCCCGGCCCACGACCGGAATCGGGGTACCGGTCTTGGACACGTCGAAGCCGGTCGCGAACACGATGCAATCGACCTGGTGCTCAACACCTTCCGCGGTCCGGATGCCGCGCTCGGAGAGCTTGGCGATGGGCCAGGTGATCAGCTTGCAGTTGTCCCGTTGCAGAGCCGGGTAGTAGTCGTCGGTCATCAGCAGCCGCTTGCAGCCGGCCCGGAAGTCCGGGGTCAGCTGGCGGCGCAGCCAGGGATCCTTGACCTGCCTGCGCAATTGGGCCTTGCCGACCAATTCGACCACCTTGGTCAACGGCGTGTTCCAGACGACGCCGAGGGCGACCGACTCGTGCCCGTAGAACCAGGCCTGCCGCGCCAGCTGCTCGGCGGCCGGCACCCGGCGATAGATCTCCTTGGTCACCGCGTTGGTGCGCCGGTTGACCCGGGGCAGCACCCAGCCCGGCGTGCGCTGAAAGACCTTGACCGAGGCCGCCTTATCGACCAGCTCGGGAATGATCTGCACCGCGCTCGCGCCGGTGCCGACGACGGCGACCTTCTTGCCGGTGAAGTCGTAGTCGTGATCCCAACGGGCACTGTGGATCTTGTGCCCGGCGTAATCCTCTATGCCTCGGATGTTGGGAAAGCTGGCATTGGCCAGCGGTCCCGAAGCCAGCACGACGGCGCGGGCACGCACGGTGTCCTGTCCGTCGATCGTGATCTCCCACTGCCCGGCGTCTTCATCGAAGACGATGCCGGACACGTTGCTGCCGAACCGGAAATGCGGTCCGAGCCCGAACTCCGCGGCCATCGACTCGATATAGCCGAGGATCTCGTTGCTACCCGAGTAGGTGTGCGACCAGTCCGGGTTCGGCGCGAAGCTGTAGGAGTACAGCCGCGACGGAATGTCGCACGCCGCACCGGGATAGGTGTTGTCGCGCCAGGTACCGCCGATCGCGTCGCCGCGCTCGAAGATGGCGAAGCCGTCGATTCCCTTCTGTTTCAGGCGAATCGCGGCGCCGATGCCGGCGAACCCGCCGCCGATGATGGCGACGTCCAGTGTCTGCTTGCTCATCTGCCTTATGCCGCCGGCTCGTAGGTGACTTCCTTGACCCAGGTCGGGTCCTTGCGCAGCAGCGCCTTCGGCACCCTGGCGGTGATCTTCACCAGCGCGTCGGCGAACAGGTGGTACGGGTGGCCGCGGTCGATCACCCAGCCGCCCTGCATCTTCACCAGCTGATACATCGGCAGCCTGCGCGCGAATTCGCTGCGCTCACCGACATTGGCGTAGCGCTTGAGTGCCGAGTACAGCTTCTCCTCGTCGACGCCCATCTCGACGATGTTGTCGCGCATCTTGTTCAGCAGCGGCACATAGCTCAGCACGCCGATGATCAGCGACGGCTTCAGCCAGCCGCCGACCAGATCGGTGGCGAGCTTGCGGATCTGGGCGTGACCGAGCACATCCATCACCGCGAAATCGACGGCCAGATGCCGGGATTCGTCGTTGTTGATCTTCTTGAAGACGTCCTGGCAGACCGGGTCGTGGATCTCGTCCATGATGAACTTGACCAGCGCGCCGTCCAGTGCGACCTCGAGCATCGGAATGACGGTGCCCAGGAACGACAGCGACATGCCGTCGGCGTACTTGTCCAGGAAGTCGATCACCAGCTTGACGTTCACGTTCGGCTGCGGGATCTCGTCGCCGTCGAGCATGCCCCAGCGCCGCATCAGCGCCAGTTCGGCATTGGCGTGCCGCTGCTCTTCGGCGTGGAAGTAGCGGTAGATCTCGCGCAGCGTCTCGGTGGGCGCCTTCTTCGCCATGGCGGCGAAGCCGCGCGCGCCGACGTTCTCGATCCACATCAGGTCGGCCATGAACGGCTTGAGCTTGGCGTGCAGCTCGGGCGAGATCGTCTCGGCGCCCGGTGCGTCCCAATCGATGTCGGCCAGCGCCCACTGCCGGTCTTTGATCTTGGCGAGCATGTCGTCGAAGTCCATCGTGATGGCCATGTCAGACTCCTGTCTTGTCGGTGACCGAGGTGCGGTCGGTGGAAGGCGAGTTGTCCTGGGGCAGAACCCGATCCAGGAGGCCGAGGACATAGGTGTACTGGGCGGGGAAGTAGCGCTTGAGCCGCCAGACGACGTGCGCGTCCAGCTGCGGCAGCACATACAGCTGCCCGCGGTCGTGCGCGTCGAGGGTGTTGCGGGCCACGTATTCGGGGGAGAAGCCGGTCCAGCGCATGAGGGTGTCGGCCAGACTCGCCGACTGCTGGGTGATCCGACCGTCCTTGGCCACATTGGTTTTCACGAAGGTGGGGCACAGCACGGTGACCGCGACGCCGGTGCCGCTCAGCTCGGCCGCCATCGTCTCCGACAGCGACATCACGCCCGCCTTGGACACGTTGTAGACGGCCATCGACGGTGCGGCGGCGAACCCGGCCGCGGAGGCGACATTGATGATCCCGCCGCGGCGCGCGGCGCGCAGTTGCGGCGTGAACACCTCACACCCGTGCACCACACCCCACAGGTTGATGCCGAGCGCCCACTCCCAGTCGTCGAAACCGACCTGGCCGACCCGCTTTCCGCCGATGCCGACGCCTGCGTTGTTGATCACCAGGCTGACCGGGCGCTCGAACAGCGATTCGGCAAAGCGCGCAAGGTTTTCCACGTCCTCGCGGTGAGCCACATCGCAGCGGAACGCGTGCGCGGTGCCGGGATGCTTGCGTTCGATCAGCGCGACGGTCTCATCGGCGCGGGTCTCATCGATGTCGGCGCAGATCACCTGCCCGCCGCGCGCGGCGAGCTCCAGCGCGAAGGCCCGGCCGATGCCGCTGCCCGCGCCGGTCACCACCGCTCGCGCGCCGTGCGTGCGCCGTGGCCGATTGCCCAGCGGCAGCAGCTTTTCCAGTCCGAACATGGTCAGCTCACCTTCTCGGAGGCAGTGCGGTCGGCCAGCGCCGCGCGCAGGAATTCAGCCGCACGGGTCAGGGCCTGATCGGCTTCGGGCACCAAGTTCGGCAACGCCTGGAAGACGTGCACCTGACCCGGCCAAATCTCTAGTTCGCAGCTACCGCCCGCGGCGCGCACCGTCTCGCACAGCGCTCGTGCGTCGGCCCTGAGCATTTCGGCGCCGCCGACCTGAACGAGCATGGGCGGCAAGGGAATACCCTCCGGCACGGTCAGCCGCAGCCGGGGCAGGTCGTCGGGCAGGCCCTTCGTGTACTCGCGCGGCATCCGGCTCGCGGCCGCGGCGGAAATGAGCGGATCCCGTTGCTGCCGTTCCTGTTCGGTGGCCAGCTTCAGCGTGAGATCGAACAGCGGCGAGAACATCGCCACGGCCGCGGGCTGCGGGATGCGGTGGCGGTTGTTCTCGATGAGCAGGTCGAGCGCGAGATGCCCGCCGGCCGAATCACCGGCGATCACCAGGTCGTCCGCCGCGTAGCCGCGGTCGAGCAGCCAGCGGTAGCCGGCCTCGATATCGTCGGCCGCCGCCGGGAAGCGGTGTTCCGGGGCGAGGCGGTAGTCGACGACGAAGACCGGGAGGCCGGTCTTGCGCGACAACTGCGCGGCCAGCCCGCGGTGGGTGCGGGCCGAGCAGATGACGTAGGCGCTGCCGTGGAGGTAGTAGACGGCGCGGCGGCCGAAGGAGACGCCGGCGGCGCGAACCCATTCGCCGCGCACCGGCCCGGACCGAACCGGGGTGATGGCGGTGCCGCGGGGGACCGGGCCGCCGATCGCCATGAAGGTGGCGACCAGTTTGCGGGCGAACCAGACGCCCGGGGCGTTCATCGGCACCGCGTTGTTCAGTGGGCGTAACCCGATCTGGGTGGCCGCCGCGGCCAGCGTGGCCCGCGCAGAGGCATTACTGGGCACGCTTGGGCTCACCCGCTCCGCCGGTTGCCGACCCCCAGGGATCGAGGTCTTCGTTGACCTTGTCATGCGTTCAGAATCATCCATGGATGTGCCAGTTGTCAATGGCACATTCATTGCAGGCTGATCGCGATTGGCCCTGACCTGCGAAAACGACCGCGGTACCAGCAGGTCTGCTGGTACCGCGGTCGGCGGTCGGTTCGGCGATCAGCGGGCTTTGCGCAGGCCCAGGTATTGCAGGGCGGCGAAGCCACCGACGGTGGCCGCCTGCATGACCGTCCATATCGAACCCACCGGATTCAGGTCGAGCGCGCCTTCGATCAGGGCCGCGAGGCTGACCACGACCCAGGCGGCGTTGCCCGCGATCACCACGCGGGTGGCGTTGGTGCTGATCGTCTGCCGGGTGCCGATGATCGCCACCGCCACGCCGTACAGCGTCAGGAAGATCCCGATCGGGATGCCGATCTCGGTGTCCAGGCCGAGCAGCGTCTCCAGTGGCTTGGCCAAGGCGAGGTAGGCCAGGCCGTTGACGCCGGTGACCACGGCATCCGAGCGGAGCGAGAGGCGAAGCAACTGCGGGCCGGGGGCCAGGACGGAGGACAGGTAGGACGGGGCGGTGGTGGTCATGGCGGAGTTTCCTTCGGTGAATCAAGCTGGGGCGGAACGGGTTCAGGCTGCGGCGGGCACCTTGTCGAGGAAGCCGTACACGTTGGCGATCCGGCCGTCCTCGATGACGGCCACGTCGAAGCCGACGATCACAGCAGGGGCGTCGGCCGGGCCGAGCTCCCAGGTGAACCGGACCTGGTCGTGGTGCGCGTCCACCGGACCGGCCAGGCGGAACGTCCAGCCGGGGAATTGTGCTTGGGCCGCGGCGATTCCGGCGTCGATGGCGTCGTGGCCGGCGACCGCCATCAGCGGGTCGGTGTAGCCGGCGGTCTCGGTGAAGACCCGGGCGACGGCGGCCTTGCGGTCGGCGGCGTCGGTGGTGTTCCAGGCTTCCAGGTACTGGGCGACGATGGTGTTCATGATGGCTCCTTCGGGGCTCTGAGCTGCGGTTTCGCTGTCGTTCTTGCTGACAGGAACTACGTTATGGCCGCAGGGGGGTGCCCCGAATCAGTCATCTATAAGTACTTTCCGGCGAGGTATACGTATGTCGCCGGTCGACCGTGCTCAACGGGACATGGTGGCGGGCCTACTCATACGATGCCGCAGCCATGTCCCGTTGGTCGGGAGAAGTCAGTAGCCCCGGTCCGGATCGATAGGTGCCAGAAGGTCTTTGCCGGTGACGAATCGTTCGACGTTCGCACCCGCGTGGTCGGCGAAGGCAGCCAGACGCAACTGCGGTGGGTTCGAATCATGCGGCGTCACGATGGCATTCGGCAACACCCAGAGCGGGTGGCCGTCCGGCAAGGGCTCCGGTTCGGTGACGTCCAGCCCCGCGCCGGCGATCGCGCCGGAGGCGAGGGCGGTGACCAAGGCGTCGGTGTCGATCAGGCTGCCGCGGGCGACATTGATGACCCAGGAGGACGGCTTCAGCCGGGCGAGCACGTCCGCGTCGATGAGATTGTGGGTCGCCGCGGTGGCGGGCGCGGCGACGACCACGTGGTCGGTGCGCGGCCACACCCGGGAGAGGTGGTCGGTGGAGATCGTCTCGATCGTGTCGGGAATGCCGGGGCCGGTGATCGGACGGCCGGACCGGTTGACCGCGATCACGTGCGCGCCGAGCGGGGTGAGCATCGGGATCAGCGCGCGCCCGATGCCGCCCGCACCGACGATGGTGACCGTCTTGCCGCGCAACGAACCGATGTGCGGGAAGAAATCCTGCTGCCGCCAGCTGCCCGCGCGCAGCTGCTCGGGCAGATAACGCACCCCGGCCAGCAGCAGCATCAGCGCGTGCTCGGCCACGCTCGCCGCGAAAGCGCCTGCGGCGGAAGTGAATTGGACCTTCGGGTGAGCGGCGATGACGCCCGCGGTGAACCAGTCCTCGACGCCGGCGGCGGGCAGTTGCACCCACTCGATCGTGTCCGGCAGCTCATCGGGGAACTGTCCCGGGGTCCCCGCCCAGATCAACCCGCGCGCCTCGGCCAGATCGGCGACCGTCGCGCCGCCGTCCTCGACCGCCTTCACCAACAACGCCGGAGGCGGATCGGCCGGCCCGATCGCTATCGCTACTGCCGGTCGGCTCATGGATAGACCTCCTTCGAAGCAGTACTGCGGCGCAGGTGACAGCGCCGCAGCGACGTTAGCATCGCGGTCGAGGGGGGTACGGGTCAGTCCGCGTCGAGGTCGGTTTCGGCGTCGAGGTCGGTGTCGACCTTGTCCCGGTCAGCCCATTCGAGGAGCTGATCGATCTCGAAGACCGCGTCGTCGATGCCCTCGTGCAGGTCGCCGAGTTCGGCGAAGCGGGTGGGGACGGTCTTGATGGTGAACTCGCGCGGGTCGACGTCGGGGATCTCGTCCCAGCGGATCGGGGTGGAGACGGTGGCGGTCGGGACGCCGCGGACCGAGTAGGCGGCGGCGATGGTGTGGTCGCGGGCGTTCTGGTTGTAGTCGACGAACAGCAGCTTCGGATCGCGGTCCTTGCGCCACCAGGTGGTGGTCACGTCCTCGGGTGCGCGGCGTTCGACCTCGCGGGCGAAGGCGAGCGCGGCCCGGCGCACCTCCTTGAACCCCCAGTTCGGCGCGATGCGGACGTAGATGTGTAAACCGTTGCCGCCGGAGGTCTTCGGCCAGCCGACCGCGCCGAGTTCGTCGAGCACCTCGTGCGCGACCCCGGCCACCCGCTGCACCCGCGACCACGGGCAGTCCGGCATCGGATCGAGATCGATGCGCCACTCGTCGGGGCTCTCGGTGTCGGTTGCGCGGGAGTTCCACGGATGGAACTCGACCGTGGACATCTGCACGGCCCAGATGACGTCCGCCAGCTCGTTCACGCAGAGCTCGTCGGCATGTCTGCTGTAGCGGGGGAAGAAGACGCGCACCGTGTTGATCCAGTCCGGCGCGCCCGCGGGCAGCCGCTTCTGGTGCACCTTGTCCCCGGCCAGGCCCTTCGGAAAGCGGTGCAGCATGCACGGCCGGTCACGCAGCGCACGGACGATCCCGTCGCCGACGCTCAGGTAGTACTGCACCAGGTCGAGCTTCGTCGCGCCGGTCTCCGGGAAGTACACCCGGTCCGGGTTGGAAATGCGGATCGTGCGGTCGCCGACATCCAGTTCGATGGCCGACGCCGCAGCCTTGCTGGCCACGGATCCGACGATAGCCGAACCGGGCGCCTGCTCGCCGTCCGAAAACGCGCCTCGTAATGTGCTGCGTTCTGGTATGCATGAGGGTATGAGCAAGGCGACGCGCGTGACCGTGACGCTGGATCCGCAGGTGGCCGAATGGGCGAAACAGGCGGCCGACCAGCAGAAACGCAGCCTGTCCTCGGTGATCAACGCTTCGTTGCGCACCGCGCTCGTGCACGACAGCCTGGCCAAGCTGGCCGTCGACGACGCCGCCGAGCAGGCCGCCGCCTACGACGACTTGAACGTCACCGAGGCGGCCGAGACCGACGCCCGCGGCGCCGCATGAGACGCGGAGAGGTCTGGCGTTACTCCCCGGCCCTGCGCGACGGCACCCCGCTGCCCCGGCGCATGTCGGTCGTGCTGGTCTCCGACTCCGCGGTGATCACCTCGCCGTACCGCTGGCTGCACGTGGTCCCGCTGCGCGACGCCGACCCCGGCCACGTGCTGGCCACGCACACCGAACACGGCTGGGCCGACACCCTCGAACTGCACCGCGCCTACCGCCCCTGGCTCACCGAGCAACTCGGCGAACTGACGGTCAGCGAATCGGAATCACTCGACGCCAGATTGCGCGCAACCCTCAGCCTGTAATCAGCAGCTTCGCTGCTCGCGAACACCGTTGTGGCTGGTGGTTCGGCGAGCACACTGGACCTCATGAGAAAACTGTTGAGAGCGATTCGAAGATTGTTGGGCGGCAAGGTGACCACCGGCGGCGGCCCACCAGGCCGCGAAGGGGGTGGCGGCACCGCCGGCGTCCGCGAACCCCGCCGTCCGTTGCCCCCGGACGACCACCTGAGTGCCACCCGACGAATCGAACCCGACCCCAAAACCATCACCCTCCCAGACCCCCGCACCTGACTCCTAAAACCGCAGACCAAGCGACAGATAGGTCAACTTCGCAAACCTGCTTCACCCTTCGCATACCCCTCAACACACCACCGGGTATGCGAAGGAACAAGCAGGTATGCGAAGAACGAAGCAGGTATGCGAAGCAGCTTTGCCAACGCCACAACCGCCTGTGGTGATCTTGAAAGTTCTCGAAACGCAACCACAGCCAGATGACCACGCTGGAACTGGACATCGCGCGCCTGACTGATAACTAAAGCCGGGTACGGCACACGACGTGCTCAGCACTACTTCAGTGAAAACTTGTGTAGGTCTTCAGCTTTACTGGCCAGGTCGCCCTGGGAAGTCTTAGGTGTACGTGCTGAGACAGGTGTACCTGTTTCGGGGGAAAGATCCGCTGTGGTAACTGGCCAATAGTTCTGAAGACTTGTCCCAGGTTTTCACTGGAGTAGTGCTGGGCGTGTCGTGTGCCGTCCCCGACCTGGTCTTCCGCAGCTTGGTATGGGCAGCGTGTGGGTTCCAGCGTGAGGACTGGCTGTGGTCCGGTTCAGAGAGGCTTGGGAAGAGCGAGTCGAATGGTCGTTTCCGTGTTCGAGTCGAGTCAAATGGTTGTTCCCCTGTGTCGAGTCGAGTCATATGGTTGCTGTTGAAGATCTTTTAGCGACCATATGACTCGACTCGATGTGCCGGTCCGGCCTAGGTCACCGAGGCGAGTGCGAAGGGCAGTACCGCGTCGGCGCCTGCGGTGCGCAGGGCGTGGGCGGCGAGGGTTAGGGTCCAGCCGGTGTCGGAGAGGGTGTCCACCAACAGGATTGGGCCCTCGACGTCGGTGAGGTCGGGGACGTCCCAGGAGTCGAACAGTCCGGCGACGCGGTGTGCGGAGTTCGCCGCGGAGACCGGTGCGCGGTCCGGGCGGTTCGGCAGCGTACCCAGGTCGTGCAGGCGGCCGATCTCGGCGAGGCCGGCTGCGAGCGTGGCGGTCAGCACCGGGTAGCGGTGTGATTCGAGGGCCATCACCGAGGTCGGGCGAGTGGTCCACTTCCAGTCGCGCAGTACGGCGACGCAGGCTTCGAACACCTTCTCCGGGATCGGATCATCGGGGCCGTCGAGCAACGTGCGCAGGCGCTGACCCCAACCGAGGTCGGTGAGCCGGCCGAGCACGCGACCGGTCTCGGCCCCGCCGGTGATCTTGCCGGACAACGGAATTCCGAGCTTTGCCATGCCGGTCGGCCACTGCTTGCGTGGACTCAGATCCAGCCCCGGACGGTCGAGGCGAGCACGGGTGGCAGCGACCGCCTCCGCGTCCACCGACACATCGGGCCGAGTACCCGTGCAATTGTCGCAACGCCCGCAGCCGACCGAATCCGACTGTCCCGCAGTCAAACCCGGATCATCCAACTGCAGCCGCAGGAACTCCATCCGGCAGTCGCCGGTCGACTGATAGTCGACCATCGCCTGCTGCTCGACCTCGCGCGCCTCGGACAGCCGCTCATACCGTTCGGTGTCGTAGGTCCACGGCTGCCCGGTGGAGATCCAGCCGCCACGCACCCGGCGCACCGCCCCGTCCACATCGAGCACCTTGAGCACCATCTCCAACCGCGAGCGGTTCAGCTCCACCATCGGTTCCAGCGCGGCCGTCGACAACGCCCGGTCCGTGTCGAGCGCATCGAGCACCGAGCGCACGATGTGTTCGCGCGGAAACGCCACGGAGGCAAAGTAACTCCAGATCCGCGCGTCCTCGGGCCCGGGCAGCAGCACCACCTCGGCGCGCTCGGTCGCCCGGCCGGCGCGACCGACCTGCTGGTAATAGGCGATGGGTGACGACGGCGCACCGACATGCACGACGAACCCGAGATCGGGCTTGTCGAAACCCATCCCGAGCGCCGAGGTCGCGATGAGCGCCTTCACCTCGTTGTTCAACAGCGCCGACTCCAACGCCTCGCGTTCGGCGGGATCGGTCTGCCCGGTGTAAGCCGCGACATTGTGTCCGTGCGAGTTCAGTACGTCGGCCAGGTCGTGCGCGGCGGCGACGGTGAGCGTGTAGACGATCCCGGAACCGGTGAGGTTGTGCAGGTGCCCGCTGAGCCAGGCGGTGCGTTCCACCGCGTCGTCGAAGCGCACCACCGACAGGTGCAGCGACTCGCGATCCAGCGTGCCGCGCAGCACCAGGGTGTCGGTGCCGATCTGGGTGGCGACATCGGTGACCACCCGGTCGTTCGCGGTCGCGGTGGTGGCCAGCACCGGCACATCCGACCCGAGGTCGGCGATCAACGTGCGGATCCGCCGGTAGTCGGGCCGGAAGTCGTGACCCCAGTCGGAAACGCAGTGCGCCTCGTCGATCACCACGAGGCCGGCATCGGCGGCGAGCTTCGGCAGCACCTGATCGCGGAAGTCCGGGTTGTTCAGCCGCTCCGGGCTGACCAGCAACACGTCCACCTCGCCGGACGCGACCTGCGTGTGGATTTCGTCCCATTCGGTGACATTGCCCGAATTGATCGTCGCGGCAACCACACCCGCCCGTTGCGCGGCGGCCACCTGGTTGCGCATGAGCGCGAGCAGCGGCGACACGATCACCGTGGGACCCCGCCCGGCGCCACGCAGCAGCTTCGCGGCGATGAAGTAGACCGCCGACTTACCCCAGCCGGTGCGCTGCACCACCAGCGCGCGGCGTCGCTGCACCACCAGCGCCTCGATCGCGATCCACTGGTCCTCCCGTAGCTGGGCGTTGGGCCCGGCCAGTTCGCGCAGCAGGTGTTCCGCGCGCTCGCGAAGGTCGGGTGCGGTGAGGTCGATCGCCGGGACATCGGTCGCCGTGGTCATGCGCTCCATCGTGCCCGACGGTACCGACAGGAACCGCGCTCGTCGCGCGCGCCCGCCCCGCCGTGCATGTTGTGGATCGATACCGGTCGGACTCTCGGTATCCGCCGCCCTTTGTCTTACACTGCGTGCATCGCTGCTGAGTGGCCGAAATCCCCGGCCATGGCGGTGTTCACCACGAGTGAGTGCGGTTCGAGACGATACGAGGCTTCCGTAGAACGCCGAGGACGAGTCGAATGAGCGAGCGAGTCAGGTCACAGCGCGCCCGGCGCGGAACTGAGCCGAGCGTCGGCGAGGCGCGGTCATGAACGACTATCTGCGCTTGCTGCGCGACTGGTGGCGCGACGGCGTCGACTACCGCTGGGTGGTCAACGCCCTGGCCGACCGCTCCGCGCTCGGCGTGGTGAAGTTCGCGATCGGACTGTGCGGGCTGGCGACGCCGCTGATCAGCGTGCTCACCGTGACGTCGTCGGCAGGCCCGCAGAGCGTGCTCGGCCGGACCGTGCTGTGGTGCATCGTCGGCCTGTCGGTGGTGTGGGTGGTGCGCTGGTGGACGCTGCCGTGGCCGAGCCGGGTGGAATCGCTGAGCCTGCTCGTGATCGGCGACGTGTGCATCACGGTGGTCTGCGTGCTGAGTCCGGGCAATGTGGTCCGGTCGGTCGGGATGATGCTGCTGCTGATCGTGGGCATCTATGTCAGTGCCTTCCACAGCCCGCAGGTGCTCGCCGCGCACACGGGGTGGTCGCTGGCTTCGGCTGTGGTGCTGTCGATTCCGCTGTTCGGGGTCGGTGACGCCGCGTCGGCGGTGATCATGATCCTCGGCATGGTCGCGGCCACCGTGGTGCCGCCCGGCCTCCAGTTCTGTTACTGGGTGCTGCGATCCGACATGCTGTGCGATCCGCTGACGACGCTGTTGAGCAGGCGCGGATTCGAGTACCACTCCGCGATGATGGTCGGCGGCTCCGGGCCGATTCCGGTCTGCGTGATGATGGTCGATCTGGATCGCTTCAAAGCCGTCAACGACACCTTCGGGCACCACGCCGGCGACAAGGTGCTGATCCGCACCGCCGATCGATTGCAGCACGCCGCGCCCGCGCACAGCGTCGTCTCCCGGCTCGGCGGCGAGGAGTTCGCGATCGTCGCGCGCCTGCCCGTGCCGACCGCGGTCGACGCCGCCGAGCGATTGCGCAACGCGGTCGCCGAACCCGTCGGGTCGATCTCGGTCACCGCCAGCATCGGCATCGCCGTCGCCGACGCGGGTGCCGACGGTTATCGTCGCAGCCGCGAGCTGGTGCAGGATCTGATCCGGTGTGCGGACAGCGCGATGTACCAGGCGAAACAGCGCGGCGGCAATACCGTTGTGGTCGAGCACATCACCGCGTTGCAGGGCATCGATACCCACGATGTGACGCGGACGGCATGAGGAACAGGCTCTGCCGCAACCACATCCAACGCGGCTTCAGCCGCGCGCGGTTTCCTCGGCGAGGGTGATCAAGCGGGCGCGAACCAGGTCAGGGCGTTCCTCGCCGATGAAGTGACCGCAGTTCGCCACGCGTTCGAGGGTGTAGTCGTCGGCCTTCGCGGTTTCGGCGGCGGCGAGCGAATGATGCACGGCGCCATCGTCGATACCGAACAACGCGCGGATCGGAACGGTGGCGCGGCGGGTCTCACCATGCCGGGCGGCGCGCGGTAGTTCACGCAGCAGGAACGTGCGATAGGTATCGACCGCGGCACTGGCGACCGACGGATCGCGGAACCGATCGGTATAGACGCGAATGACTTCCGGACCGAACTCAGCGCGATTCTCGGCGGCCTTGCTGAGCATCACATCGAGCACCCTGGTGCGGGTTTGCAGGACCTTTCCGAACGAGGCAACAACCGGTTGGTAGAGCAGGAACCGCCACAGATGCGGCAGGAATCCGCGTGCCGTCTGCCACGGATGCGCGATGTTCAGCACCAGGTATCCGTCGAACTTCGCCGGCTCCCGCAACACCATGAGATGACCGATGTAACCGCCCCAATCGTGACCCACGAGCAGCACCCGATCGAGCCCGAGTTCATCGATCAGCGCCAGCACATCGGAGGCCACGTCGTCCTTGGCCCATCGATGCGGCGCCGGCCCGGACCAGCCATAACCCGGCAGATCCGGTGCGATGATCCGCAACCCTTCCGGCGGATCGGCCAGCAGATGACGGTAGGCGTAATGATGCTGCGGCCACCCGTGCAGCAGGAGCACCGGCCGGCCGTCGGCCGGCCCGGCCTCGGTCACATGGAACCGCACACCGCGCGCGGTGACGAAGGATCGCCGGACGCCCGAGATCTCTGGGGGATCTTCCGTCACCGACGAGGAAGCTGGACCGGAATCCCGTTGCTGCTGGCGCATACCCGATGGTAACCAGCCGGGCAACGGCGCGGCATTCGGCGCGAAATGACCATGAACAGCGGAGAATAGAGCGCAGAGGTTCCCCGGCACCGGGGTCCACGCAGGAGGGCAACCATGTCGAGCCAATACCAGCCGCCGGCGGGCTGGTCGCCGCCAGGCACCCAGTTCCAGAGTCGCAGCGGCTTCGGCCGGACCCTGGCCGGCACGCTGATCTCGTTGGTGATCACGCCGATCGGCGTCGGGCTATCCGCACACGGCGCGCTCGACACCAGGCAGTGGGTGATCCTGGGCAGCTCGGCGGATCGCTGGGGTTCGAACTTCCAGATCATCGGCGGCGCGGTGCTGCTGTTCCTGGTCGCGGCGCTGGCCGCGTTCTCCCCGGTGGGCACCGCGATCGCGGGTCTGGTGTGGGGCCTGATCCCCGGGATCCTGCACATTCTCTTCCCGGACGACACCTACCGGCAGGTGGAGAATCTGCCCGAGCTGTCCGACGATTTCCATCTGGCGCTACACAATTGGATATTGAACGGCTTCGCGCTGCTCACCGGCATGTTCCTGGTCGGCGCGGCGTTCGCGGCCACCTTGCGGCGCAAGTGAATCGAGGCCGCGCCCACTCGCGATGGGCGCGGCCTGTATTCAGCCCTTGACGCAGAGCACCTGGCGCAGCGTCGCGACGACGTCGACCAGGTCCCGCTGTGCGGCGATGACCTCGTCGATGTCCTTGTACGCGGCCGGGATCTCGTCGACCACGCCCGCGTCCTTGCGCGACTCGACGCCCTCGGTCTGCGCGACCAGATCGGCGACGGTGAACTGCTTCTTCGCCGCGTTGCGGCTCATCCGCCGTCCCGCGCCGTGCGAGGCCGACTGGAACGAGGCCGGATTTCCCTTGCCGCGCACCACATATGACCGAGTACCCATCGAACCCGGAATCAGCGCGAGATCGCCCGCGCCCGCCCGGACCGCACCCTTACGGGTCACCAGCATCGGGATGCCGTCGATAATTTCCTCGGCCACATAGTTGTGGTGACACGAGATCGGCTGCTCGAAACGCACCGAACGCTCGGCGAATTCGTCGCGTACCGCCCGGCACACCAGGGCGAGCATCACCGCGCGGTTGCGTGCGGCGTACTCCTGCGCCCAGGTGAGGTCGCGGCGGTAGGCGTCCATTTCCGGTGTACCGGAAAGGAATACGGCCAGATCACGATCGGGCAGATCGACGTTGTGCGACAGCGTCCGCGCCACGGACATGTGCCGCTCGGCGAGTTCCTTGCCGATATTGCGGCTGCCCGAATGCAGCAGAATCCACACCGCGTCGTCCTGATCCAGGCAGACCTCGATGAAGTGGTTACCGCCGCCCAGGGTGCCCATCTGCTTGTGCGCCTTGGCTTCTCGCGTCTGCACGCCCTCGTCCAGCGCGGCGAACGAACGCCAGAAGGTATCCCAGCCCGCGCGCAGCGTCGCGGTGCTCGCGCCCAGCGCGGACACCTCGCCGCCCAGCTTGGTCACGTTGACCGAGCTGTCGTGCGCGGAGAAGCCGACCGGGACCGCGGCCTCGATCCGGGAGCGCAGCGAACGCAGGTCGTCCGGCAGATCCGCGGCGGTGAGGTCGGTCTTGACGCTCTCCATCCCGCAGCCGATGTCCACCCCGACGGCGGCCGGGCACACCGCGTCCTTCATCGCGATCACGGAACCGACCGTCGCACCCTTGCCGAGGTGCACGTCCGGCATCACGCGGACGCCGTGGACCCATTTCAGCGCGGCGATATTCCGCAGCTGCTGCAACGCGGCCTGCTCGACCGCGTGCTCTTCGGCCCACATAAGCGTCTGCGCACGGGTGCCGCGCAGCTCGACGGGAAACATTGTTCGATCCTTTCGTTGGTTTTCCTGGTCAACGGTAAAGATCGGCGTGAATAAGTGCACTCGAATAAATACGCGGACGGCTCGAGTATTTTCCCGTGGCCTCAGCGGGCGCCGGGGTAGGCGTCCTCGGCGTTGATGTGGGCGATGCCGGTGGCCAGGCGTTCGGCATCGGCCGTGGTGATCAGGTCCTCCGCGATCCATTCGTCGAGCAGCCTGCCCAGGCCGCGCCGCCACCAGAATGCGCCGAGAAAATGCAGTTCCGGCAGGCCGTATCCGTCCGACGAGTAGCACAGCGAACGGAACGGGGCGAGTTCGAGCGTCTCGGCGAGGACGGCCTGGGCGCGGTGTCCGACATAGGGGACGGTGAGTCCGATATCCATCCGGACATGCGCGAAGGCGTGCGCCAGGTAGGCGGCATTGCGGTGGAATGGCCAGCAGTGCAGCAGCATCACCGTCAGGCCGGTGTTCGCGGTTTTGCGCAGAAAGTCGGTGAGCAGCAACGGATCCGCGCGATGTAGTCGCAGGTCGGTATCGCCGAAACCGGTGTGGAATTGCAAGGGCAGGCCGAAATCAGCGCCGATGCGGGCGCCGAGCCCGACCAGCCAGCCGAGCAGATCCGGGTCGGTGAGGCGGTGTTCGGGGAACACGGCTCTCGGCGGTCGGTCGCGCAGCGGGAAATCCAGGCCGCAGCGGTAGGCGACGATGGTCTTGAGCCCGACGGCATTTCGGGCGCGCTCCCGCAATCGCGCCTCGATCCGATCGAATACCGTTCTGCCCGCGCCTACCTCGGCGATGACCTGTTCGGCAACCTGTTCGATCCGCACCACCTCGCGCACCTCGCCATCGGTGAGCGCGCCGAATTCCGCTGTGCCGCCGCCGAATCCGGTGTCGAGGAACCAGCTGGTGGTGCCGGTGGCGCTCAGCAGGCGGGTGGCGACCTCGCGCCAGCCGAGTTCGGCGCGATGGGTCAGGTAGGCGTCCGCGCCTACGTGCGGCGGGAGGTCGAGGGCCGGTGCGCACCAGCGGCGGACCGCCAGCCCGATCGCGGAATCGAAGGTGCCGGTGGGGCCTTCGCTGAGCAGTCGTTCGAATCCGGGTCGGTCCAGATCGTGGGGGACGACGCCGTGGCAGTGGTGATCGGTGAGGGTCAGGCCGTCCGTCAGCACGTCAGAACCGCCAACGGGTCAGCGCGACAAGCTCTTCCGGGGAGGTGTCTCGATAGCGGTCGGCCTCGGCGCGGCGCACGGTGAGCAGCGCGTCGTGCAGTTCGGGGCCCATCGCCTCGGCCAGGACCGCGGAGTCCGACAGTCGGTCGGCGGCCTCGGCCGGGGTGGTCGGCAGCCTGCGCACGCCGGAGAACATCAACTGTTCGGCATCGAATGCGACCGGGTCGCCGGTGATTTCGGCGGGCAGGCGCAGTTCTTCGGCCACTCCGGCGAGTCCCGCGGCGATCACCGAACCCACGATCAGGTACGGATTGCCGGTCGCGTCAAAGCATTTGACCTCGGCGTTGGCCGCCCACTCCTCGGTGCCCTGCACTCCGGTGATGAAACGCAGGGCCGACTCACGGGTTTCCCGGCCCCAGCATTGCCAGACGCCTGCCCATCGGGACGGGACGAGTCGCAGGAAACTCGCCGGATTACCCGCGCCGACCGCGACGAGGGCGGGCAGCTCGCGCAACACTCCGGCGAGGAAAGCCTCACCGGTGCGGCGCATTCCGTACGGGCCGTCGCCGGTGGCGAAGATCGGTCCCTGATCGTCCTGGGCCGAAAAGTGCAGGTGCGCACCGGAACCGGTGCCGCCGGGTTCGAGACATGGGCCGAGCGCCGCGCGCCAACCGTATTGGAGACTCACCTGCCGGATCGTGTGCCGCACCAGCACCGCGTCGTCGGCGGCGCCGACCGGGTCGGACGGTTGAACGGACAGTTCCAGTTGCCCCGGCGAATACTCGGGATGGAACTGGTCGACCAGGATCCCTTGCCGGTCCAATATCGCGACCAGTTCCCGCGCGTAGTCGGCGACCTGCCCTAGTCGCACCAGGCTGTATGCGGGCCCGTGGGCGGCGGGAGTGAAGTCCTGCGTGCCGTCCTGACCAACAGACCATTCGGTCTCGAATGTCATCGAGAACCGCAGTCCGGCCGCTCGCGCCGCCTCGGCCTGCCTGGTCGCGAAGCCGCGCTGACAGGCCGCGAAAGGCGTCCCGTCCTGGGTGTACTTGTTGGTCGGCGCCCATGCCCAGCCGGGTTGGCAGGCGAGTTCGGTCAGCATGGACAGGTCCGGGACCAGCCGCAGATCGCCGTCCGGACCGCCCAGATATTTGCCGGTCGTCATCAGGTCGTCGAAGGAGAACGTCTCGAAGCACGGCGACACCCCGACCCCGTGCCGCGCCGCCTGCGCCAGCCGCCGCATCGGCACCGTCTTCACCCGGGTGATCCCGGCGTTGTCGATGAAGGTCAGCGTGACCATGTCGGCATCCAACCGGCCGATCAATGCGTCGTTGTCGTCGTCGGACGGTATGCGCTCCGGCATGGTGGGCATGAACGTCAACGATAGTCGCCGGATCGCCCTTCAGCGTGACCTTTTCAGCTGTGGCGCTTGATCGTCCGGCTTCTGCTAGTCGGCCGGGAGGGCGGCGCGGATCTCCTTTTCGGTGGGGATGGAGCTGCTGGCGCCGAGTTTGGTGGTGGCGAGGGCGCCTGCGGTACCCGCCCAGTTCAGGGCGTATTTCGGGCCGCGATGCCAGGCGGCGGCGAGGGCACCGGTGAAGGTGTCGCCCGCGCCGGTGGTGTCGATGACCTCGACGCGGGGGCTCGGTTGGCTCAGTTCTTTGCCGTCCGGGCCGCGATAGGTCGCGCCGTCCGCACCGCGGGTGACGACCACGTGCGCGACCGGGTCGAGGGCGCTGCCGAGCTGTTCGGCCTCACCCGAATTCACCACCGCCACATCGATATTCGCCCACAGTTCGGCGGGAAGTTCTTGGGTGGGCGACGGATTGAGCACCACCGTCGTGCCGTTCGCGCGCGCGTGCCGCGCGGCCGCCGCCACCGTGTCGATCGGAATCTCCAACTGGCACAAAAGAATATCGGCGCCGGCGATCACCTCGAGGTCCGCGTCGGTCAGTTCGGTCATCCGCGCGTTCGCGCCGCCGACCACGATGATGCTGTTCTCCCCGCCGCCGTCCACCACGATCGCGGCGACCCCGCTCGGCCCGTCCACCGTCCGCAGCCGCTCGATACCCACCCCGGAATCCGTCAGCACCCGCCGCAGTTCGGCCGCGAACACATCGTCACCGACCGCCCCGAGAAACTGCACCGCCCCACCGGCCCGCCGCGCGGCGATCGCCTGATTCGAGCCCTTCCCACCGGGCACCATCGCGAACCCGGTCCCGAGCACCGTCTCGCCGGGCACCGGCCGCCGCTCGGTGGTCGTAACCAGGTCCATATTGATACTGCCGAGCACCGCGATCGAGGCAACATCCGTCTTTTCGGCCATGTGTCAAAAGGCTAGTGGAGGCGCGCCTGTGTCTGATCCGTCCACTCACGTCCGTCGAACCACCGGACGAGGCTCGGATCGGCTTGATCGGGGTACCAGCCGGAGACCATGGACGACGAGGCCTGAGTGATCGCTCGTCGCGATACAGATTTCACTACTAGTAGGACGCCACCGACTATTGCGGCGACGATCACGACGATGGTCAGCAATAGTGCGACTCCCAGCATGGGGCTATAGGACCACGGCCCCGTGGTGTGCAGTGGTGGATCGGCCTAATAGCGGGTCAGTAGGCTGTACCCCATGACGGTAGGAACGACGACCGAGCCGGATGTCCGCGAGGTGGTGCACGAGGCCGCGCGCAAGGCTCGGGTCGCGTCGCGCGTGCTGGCGCAGCTGACCACGGCGCAGAAGAACGAGGCCCTGCACGCCGCCGCCGACGCCCTGTTGGCCGCGGCCGACGCGGTGCTCGACGCCAACGGTGAGGACGTGCTCGCGGCGCAGTCGGCGAACGTCGAGGACTCGCTGATCGACCGGCTGCGGCTGACCAAGTCCCGGATCGACGGCATCGCCTCCGGCCTGCGCCAGGTGGCCGGGCTGCCCGACCCGATCGGCGAGATCGTGCGCGGCTCGGTGCTGCCGAACGGCCTGGAAACCCGTCAGGTCCGGGTGCCGCTCGGGGTGATCGGCATGGTCTACGAGGCCAGGCCGAACGTCACCGTGGACGCGTTCGGGCTCACCCTGAAGTCCGGCAATGCCGTGCTGCTGCGCGGTTCATCCTCGGCCGCGCACTCCAATGCCGCGCTCGTCGCCGTGCTGCGGGAATCCCTTGTCGCACAGGGTCTTCCCGCCGACGCCGTGCAACTGCTGCCCAGCGCTGATCGCTCCAGCGTCACCCATCTGATCCAGGCCCGTGGCCTGGTCGACGTGGTCATCCCGCGCGGCGGCGCCGGCCTGATCAGCGCCGTCGTCCGCGACGCCACCGTGCCGACCATCGAGACCGGCACCGGCAACTGCCACGTCTACGTGCATTCCGCCGCCGACCTGGACATGGCCGAGCAGATCCTGATCAACGCCAAGACCCGCCGTCCCAGCGTCTGCAACGCCGCCGAGACGGTGCTCATCGACGACGCGATCGCCACCGTCGCGGTGCCCAAGCTGATCGAGGCGCTGGAACGGCACGGCGTCACCGTGCACGGCGACCTGCCCGGCCTGGTGCCCGCGAACAGCAAGGACTGGGGCGAGGAGTACCTCACCCTCGATATCGCGCTCAAGGTGGTCGACGGCCTGGACGCGGCCATCGAGCACATCAACACCTGGGGCACCGGGCACACCGAGGCCATCGTCACCGGTGAGCTGGCCGCGGCCCGCGAATTCACCGGCCGAGTCGACGCCGCGGCCGTCATGGTGAATGCTTCAACCGCGTTCACCGACGGTGAGCAATTCGGCTTCGGCGCCGAGATCGGCATTTCCACGCAGAAGCTGCACGCCCGCGGACCCATGGCGCTACCGGAGCTGACCTCCACCAAGTGGATCGTGTGGGGCGACGGCCAGATCCGGCCGGTATAGGTATAGGGGAGCGAGCGGCGCTCGTTCCCAAGGAAGGACTGCACGTGGCCCCCACCTCCGAGACGACCCAGGAGCCGATCTTCACCTCGGTCGACGATGTGATCGATCAGCTGGCGACCACCGGCTACCTGGCCGACAAGGCCACCGCGACCTCGGTGTTCCTGGCCGACCGGCTCGGCAAGCCGCTGCTCATCGAGGGTCCGGCCGGCGTCGGCAAGACCGAGCTGGCCAGGGCGGTCGCGCAGACCTCCGGCGCCGAGCTGGTCCGGTTGCAGTGCTACGAAGGTGTCGACGAGGCCCGCGCGCTGTACGAGTGGAACCACGCCAAGCAGATCCTGCGCATCCAGGCGTCCAGCGAAAACGATTGGGAAGAAACGAAAGCAGACGTCTTCACCGAGGAATTCCTGCTCTCCCGCCCGCTGCTCACCGCGATCCGGCGCAGCGATCCGACGGTGCTGCTGATCGATGAGACGGACAAGGCCGACGTCGAGATCGAGGGCCTGCTGCTCGAGGTGCTCAGCGATTTCGCGGTGACCGTTCCCGAGCTGGGCACCATCGTCGCCACCCGCAAGCCGTTCGTGGTGCTCACCTCCAACGCGACCCGTGAGCTGTCCGAGGCGCTCAAGCGTCGCTGCCTCTACCTGCACCTGGACTTCCCGGACGAGGAACTCGAGCGGCGCATCCTGGCCAGCCGGGTGCCGGAGCTGTCCGACGCGGTCGCGGCCCAGCTGGTGCGGATCGTGCACGTGCTGCGCGGTATGCAGCTGAAGAAGCTGCCGTCGGTGGCCGAATCCATCGACTGGGGTCGCACGCTGCTCGCGCTCGGCATGCACGATCTGGACGATTCGGCGGTGCGAGCCACGCTCGGCGTCGTGCTCAAGCATCAGAGCGATCACCAGCGCGCGCTGGCCGAGCTGAAGCTGGCCTGAACCGATGTCCGCGCGATCGCAGCCCGCGCCGGATGCGGAACTGACCGCGCCGCACGGACTGCCCGGTCATCTCGTCGGGTTCGTCGAAGCGCTGCGTGAGCGCGGAATTCCGGTGGGGCCCTCGGAGACCGTGGATGCGGGCAGGGTGGTGACCGTGCTCGATCTGCTCGACCGTGACGTGTTGCGCGAAGGGCTGGCCTGCTCGCTGCTGCGCCGGACGACCCATCGTGCGACGTTCGACCGGCTCTTCGACCTGTGGTTCCCGATCGCGATCGGGGAGCGCACCGGTGCCCGCGACGAGGTGGAGATTCCGCGGACGCCGACGGGTGAGGTGGACATCGCGGCGCTGCGGGAAATGCTGGCGGAGATGTTGACCCAGGAGGCGGGGGACGCGCGGCTGGATGCGCTGGCCGCGCAGTTGGTCGAGCAGCTCGGGCAGTATCAGTCCGCGAGCGGGTCGTCGTTCTCGGCGTATCAAGCGTTGAAAGATGTTCAGCCGCAGACCTTGCTGGCCAAGATCCTGGCCGGGTTGGCGGCCGGTCCGGATGCCAGTGCGTTCGATACCGAG
Source organism: Nocardia sp. NPDC051756 (assembly GCF_040681495.1). Lineage (NCBI taxonomy): Bacteria > Bacillati > Actinomycetota > Actinomycetes > Mycobacteriales > Nocardiaceae > Nocardia > Nocardia sp. NPDC051756. The sequence continues at coordinate 441,617 of NZ_JBFAYV010000004.1, forward strand.
ATCGCCCGCCGGGCCGCGCGCGGCCGGATCGACGCGTTCCGGGCGTCCGTGGAAGCGGAGACGCGGCGGCGGGTGGCGGAGCGGATCGGGCGCGAGCGGGTCGCCAGTTACGGTGTGCCGCGCCAATCCGAGGACGTGGACTTCCTGCGGGCCTCGGAATCCGAGCTGATCGAGATGCGCCGCAGCACCCAGCGCCTCGCGCGCATTCTGGCCTCACGACTTGCGGTGCGGCGCAGGCACTCTCGGCGCGGCGAGATCGATCTGCGCAAGACACTGCGCAAGTCGATGTCCACCGGCGGCGTGCCGATCGACCTGGTGAACCGCAAGCCGCGGCCCGGCCGGCCGGAGCTGGTGCTGCTGTGCGACGTGTCCGGCTCGGTCGCCGGGTTCAGCAATTTCACCCTGCTGCTGGTCAGCGCGCTGCGCGAACAGTTCTCGCGGGTAAGGATTTTCGCGTTCGTCGACCAGACCGACGAGGTGACCCAGTTCTTCGATCCGCGCACGCAGCTGGACAAGGCGATGAACCGGATCTTCACCGAGGCCAGGGTCGTCGGGATGGACGGGCACTCCGACTACGGCAACGCGCTGGCCGGATTCGCCAGGGACTTCCCGGACGCCGTCACCGCGCGCAGCTCGCTGCTGATCCTCGGCGACGCGCGCACCAATTACCGTGACCCCGAACTGGAAACGCTGCGCGGACTGGTCCGCACCGCCAAGCACGCGCACTGGCTCAACCCGGAGATGCAAACCAACTGGGGTTCCGGCGATTCCGCCGCCGACAAGTATCGGCAGGTGATCGAGATGCACGAATGCCGTTCGGCCAGCCAGCTGACGGCCGTCGTCTCGATGCTGCTGCCGGTGTGAGGACGTGACATGGACTACCCGCGACTGCTGAAGTACTGCCTGGTGAAACCCGGCGCCTGGGAGGACGAACCGTGGGAAGGCGATGTGGTCGCGAAGGTCGGCGACAAGATCTTCGCGTTTCTGGGTGAAACCTCGGTGGGGTTGAAGTGCGGACGCACCCGGGAGGAGGCCGACGAGCTGATCCTGGTGTACCCGGATGACGTGTCGGCCTCGGCGTATATCGGGCGATACGGGTGGAACGTGGTCCGGCTCGGCGGTGCGGTTCCCGACGATGAGCTGCGGGAACTCGTCGATCAGTCCTATGCCGCGATCGTCGCCAAGCTGCCCAGATCCAAGCGGCCGAGTGCCTAGCAAGCGCACCATCAGCGTTCGTTAAGCGAACCATTGGGCGATGCCGCAAGGATTGCCCACCATGGTGGAGAGAACGCCCAATGGTGTGGCGGCGGTGGAGGACAGCTATACGTTCCAGGTGGATCTGCGGGGGATCGTCGACTTACTCTCCCACCACCTGTATTCCAGCCCTCGGGTGTACCTGCGTGAGTTGTTGCAGAACGCGGTCGACGCGGTTACCGCGCGGGCACAGCGAGACCGGTTGGCGCCTACGGCGATTCGGATCGTCATCGACGAGACCGGTCTGCGGATCAGCGACCCGGGGGTGGGGCTGACCGAGGCGGACGTGCACCGGTTCCTGGCGACCATCGGCCGCTCGTCCAAGCGGGACGACATCGAGGGGGCGCGGCGAGAGTTTCTCGGGCAGTTCGGTATCGGGCTGCTGGCCTGCTTCACCGTGGCCGAGCAGATCCGCGTGGTCACCCGGTCCGCCGACGATCCGGCTGCCGCACCGGTCGAATGGCTGGCCGCGGCGGACGGCACCTACTCGGTGCGGCTGCTGGAGCCGGAGGAGTTTCCCGAGCCCGGCACCACGGTGCAGCTGACGCCTCGGGTCGGCGCGGAGTCGTGGTTCGGGGCGCGCCGGGTGATCGAACTCGCCCGCGAATACGGTTCATTGCTGCCGTACGCGGTGACGGTCGAATCCGACGGTCTCATCGTCCCGGTCACCGACGGGCCGCCCGTGTGGCATCGCGACTATCCCTCCGCCATGGAACGTCGCGAGGCGCTGCTCGAATTCGGTGAGCGCACACTGGGATTCGATCCGCTCGACGTGATCGATCTGGACGCGGAACTGGCCGGTGTGAGCGGCGTCGCGTATGTGCTTGCGCAGCCCGGAAATCCGGCTGAGAGCAGCGCGCACCGGGTCTATCTGAAGGGCATGCTGCTCGGCGACGCCGTGCGCGGGCTGTTGCCGGACTGGGCGTTCTTCGTGCGCTGTGTGATCGACACGGACTCGTTGCGGCCGACCGCTTCTCGCGAAGGGCTCTACGAGGACGAGCGGCTCGCCATCATCCGCGAGGTGCTCGGCGATCGAGTCCGCGACTGGCTCACCGAGATCGCGGCCGAGCAGCCGCAGCGACTGGCCGCCTTCCTCGCCGTGCACTCGCTCGGGGTCAAGGCGATGTCCACGCATTCGCCGGAGCTGTTCCGGATCATGCTGCCGCACTTGAGCTTCGAGACCACCGACGGGCGGGTGTCGCTGACCGACTTCGCGCGTAAGCACCCGGTCATCCGGGTGACCTCGTCGGTCGAAGAGTTCCGGCAGGTGGCGTCGACCGCGGCGGCGCAGGGGATCGGGATCGTCAACGGCGGCTACGCCTACGACCGGGAACTGGTCGCGTCGCTGCCGCAGCTGATGCCCGGTGTCGAGGTGATCGACCTCGACACCGACACCATCACGGCCGCACTGGATCCCGTCGACCCCGCCGAGGAACTGGCGCTGACGCCGGTGCTGTCCATCGCCCGCGCGGTGCTGGATCCGTTGTCCTGCGACGTGATCGTGCGGGCGTTCCATCCGGTTTCGGTGCCTGCGCTGTATCTGGACGGACGTGGCGCGCGCAACGAACGCACCAGGGCGGAAACCGCACTCGGGGCGAACGAACTGTGGAGCGAGATCCTCGGCGCGCTGGACGCCGCGGCACCGCGCGCGCAGCTCGTGCTGAACTACCACAGTCCGGTGGTGCGCAGGCTCGCCCGCATCGGCGACCCGGCCTTCCTCAAGACGGCCGTCGAATCGCTGTACGGGCAGGCCCTGCTGATGACCCACCGCCCGCTGCGCGCCGCCGACACCGCGCTGCTCAACCGCGCCTTCGGCGAATTCCTCAGCTGGGCAACGCAGCGTGCCGCGGGCACCGGCGAAGAGACGGAGTGAACGTGGACACCGCCGAGATCAATGAGGCGTTGGCGCAGGTCTATTCGTTGCCGCACGGACGACTACGCGTCGAACGGCTGGAAATGCTTGCTGCCGCGGCGAAGTCGGAGTCCGACCGGCATTTGGAAGGCAGGGTGCTGCTGGAGCTCGCCGAGTCGTACACCTATGCCAGCGAACGCGACCTGGCACCGGTCGCCTACGGTCGGCTGCTGCGGATCTACGACGAATACCCGGCCGAACTCGGGTCGCTGACGCATTCGGTGCACTGGTACCTCAAGTGGATGACCTGGGGGTTGATCGATAACCCCGCGATACCGGTGTCCACCGTCTACCGCTGGTTCGACGAGCTCGAAAACCGTTACCGGCAGCGGGGTTACAGCCTGCGCCCGGTGCTTGCGCTGCGCGGGGAGTTGGCGCGGAAACTGGGGGACGCCGAGGAGGGGGCACGGCTGCACGAGGAGGCGCAGGCAGCGCCGCGCGACGGGATGTCCGACTGCGACGCGTGCGAGCGCAACGAATGGGGAACCGGCAGAGCGGCTTTGGGGGACGATGCCGGCGCGCTCGCACACTGGCAGGCCGTTATCGACGGCGACCGCACCTGCGCGGAAGAGCCGCACCGCGTGCTCGGCCAAGCGCTGCTTCCGTTGATGCGCACCGGTCGCATCGCCGACGCCCGCGGCGCACACCTGACCGGATACCCGCTGGTCCGGCACAACGACAGCCTGCGCCCATCGGTCGCATTGCACATCGAATTCTGCGCTCTGACCGGCAACGAAGGCCGCGGACTCGAGATCCTGGCCGAACACGCACGCTGGCTCACCGACCCCGGTGCCGACGCCGGCGCCCGCCTCGCCTTCCTCACCGGCGTCTGCGTACTCCTGCGCAGACTCGCCACCCTCGGCCTCGGCTACGTCCAGGTCGCCGGCGGAACAGTCGAGTCCCTACTGGCAGAACTCGATACGGAAATCGCCGGCCTATGCGCCCGATACGACATCCGCAACGGAAACTCCGCCGTAAGCACCCTCGTCGCAACCCGCCTCGCGCGACAACCGCTGCTGGAACGCCTCCCGCTCGGCCTGCGCAGTCGGTTGCCGGAGGCGAAGGGGAGCACGTGCGACGGTGCATCGGCCGCCACTGATGCGGCCACAGCGGGCGGACTTGCTCTTTCAGCCGATACGAGTTCCGTGCACGTGCCTCTTGCCGAGGGCGGTCCCGCGCTTAGGAGCGAAACTCCTACTCCGACCAGCAACATCGTCCCCGCGAGCGGCGCAGCTCTCTCGGGCGGTGCATCAACCGATGCTGCTTCGCTCGCCCGCGACGGGTTCCTGACCAGCGGAACTGGCTCGGAAGCCAGCGCTGATGCGGCGGGTACGCCTCCAACCGGCGGTGCTAATACCGAAAGCAGCGCCGTACCCGGGGGCACGGCGTCTGCCGGTGGCCCGGTTTCGCCGGACAGTGCGGATCTCTCCGCTGCGAGCGGTGGCGCTCTCGCGGGCGGAACAACTTCTGCCGGAGGTGTGCCTCCGACAGAAGCGACCAGTTCAACAGGCGGTGCTGGTGGTGCCACGTCTGCGGGTAGCGCGCGCTCGATGGGCGGTTCTGCTGCGGGCGGTGCGGTCTCGAATGGTGGTGTTGCGCCGGCGGGGGGTGCCGGTGCGGTTTCGGATGGTGGTGCTGGTCAGGCGGATGGTCCTGCTGGGGTGAATGCTGTGGCCCCAGCGGGTGCAGGGGATGTGGGTGGTTCCATTTCGGCGGGTGGTTCTGCTGGTGGGGGCACTTCGGGGGGCGCCGCAGCGCCGAGTGGTGCGGCAGGTCTTGGCAGCGCAGGTCGGCTGGGCAATGGTGATCAAATAGGTGGGGGAATTGTGATGGCGGGTTTTGCTTCTCATGTAGGTGTTGGTTCATCGGATGGAGCCGTGCTCACCACCGGTGTGGCACGGCCGGCCTCGTTTCCCGAGGAGTGGCCGGACGGCGTCGTCTCCGACGATGAGCGTTTGGCGGAGGTGCAGCGGCTGGCGGAGGTCGGCGCTGCCCGGCTCGCGGATGCTCCGGAGCAGGCCGAGGCTCGGCTGCGGGAAGCGTTGACGGTCGGGGCCGGCATATTGCCCGCGGAGCATTTGGCGCGGCTCAGTTCGCAGCTGGTCATCGCGATCTCCGGACAACCGGATCGTGAGCTGGATCTGGCCGATGCCGCGGTGCGTGCCGCGGCCAGATGGGAGGGGGTATCTGAGCCGGATCTGTTGCACCACACCGTGATTGCGGCCCGCGCTTTCCACCGCGGTCGACGGCACGGCGAGGCGGCCGCACTCTTCGAAGAAGCGTTGGCGGCGGATGGAATTCCCTATCCGCCGGCCGAATTGGCCACGGTCCGTGCCCAATTCGGTGACTCGCTGAACGCGCTGCACCGGTACCACGACGCCGCCAGACAGTTCGCCCAAGCTGCCCAGCTGATCGAGCACGATCCCGACCGGCGTCGACTGCACGCCGAGCTCGCCATGTCGGCCGCCATCGCGCTGGAGTACTGCGATCAGGACGCGGCAGCGGTTGCGGCGTATCAGCGGGCCGCCGAACTGTTCGGTGCCCTCGGAAACGTGGTGTCCCGTGCACGCTGCGTGCGGTCGGCCGCCTGGCTCCAACTGTGGGTCCCGGACGTGGCACCCGGCCGCCCATGGCTCAGCGCGATGCAGTCGTTGATCACCGAGCTGATCGACAGCGGCTCGCCGACCGCCGAGGTATCCGAGGAACTCGCCCAGACCCGCCGGGAACTGGGCGAGATGCTGGACGCGGAGGACGGCTACGGGCTGGCTGGGGAATAGCCGTGTCACGGGCGTGCGCGCAGTCGAGCACGCCCGTGGCTCCGGCCGAACCCGCCGACCACATCCCGGCTTGCCGCTCCTGGCCGCGCGAACCCGACCAGTTAAGCTCGGCACTCATGCAAGAGACAGGTCGGCGCGGCCGCAAACTGGGCGTGATGGGCGGCACCTTCGACCCCATTCACCACGGTCATCTGGTCGCCGCCAGCGAGGTCGCGAATCGGTTCGCGCTCGATGAAGTGATCTTCGTCCCCACCGGTCAGCCCTGGCAGAAGGCCGATAAACAGGTCAGTCCGGCGGAGGATCGATACCTCATGACCGTGATCGCGACCGCCTCCAACCCCAGTTTCTCGGTCAGTCGCGCGGACATCGACCGGGAAAAGGTCACCTACACCGTCGACACGCTGCGCGAGATGCGCGACCGGCATCCGGACGCCGAGCTGTACTTCATCACCGGAGCGGATGCGCTGGCCAACATCCTGACATGGCAGGATTGGGCCGAACTGTTCGAACTGGCGAGGTTTGTCGGGGTGAGCCGTCCGGGGTATGAGCTGAATACCGATCATCTCGAGGAACATCTGCGCGATCTTCCGGCCGATGCGGTGACCATGGTCGAAATCCCGGCGCTGGCGATCTCGTCGAGCGAATGCCGTCGCCGCGCCGCCGAGAACCGGCCGGTGTGGTACCTCGTCCCCGATGGCGTGGTGCAGTACATATCCAAGCGGCACCTCTATGTGCCCGCAGGAGCGGAAGGTAGCTGAGTGAGCGAGCGTAGCGGGGGGCAAGCATGAGTGCTTCGGTTGAGGCAGTCGAGATGGCGCAGGTTGCTGCCCGGGCGGCCGATGAGAAGTTGGCGCTCGACGTGGTGGTGCTCGACGTGTCCGAGCAGTTGGTGATCACCGACTGCTTCGTGATCGCTTCGGCGCCGAACGAGCGTCAGGTCAACGCCATCGTCGACAACATCGAGGACAAGCTGCGCGATGCCGGGCACAAGCCGGTCCGGCGCGAGGGCACCCGCGAGGGCCGCTGGGCGCTGCTCGACTACGTCGACGTCGTGGTGCACGTCCAGCACAACGACGAGCGCAACTTCTATGCGCTGGAGCGGCTGTGGAAGGACTGCCCGGTCGTGCCGGTCGACGGCATCGGCGGGCCGGACGCGCGGGTCGCGGCGGTGAACGGCGACGCGGAGAGCGACACCGAGTGAACGAGCGAGTCATCGGCGAGCCGAGCCTCGGAAAGGCGCGACCGTGAGCAAGTACGCCCACGTCCGCAACCTGATCCTGTTGCGCCACGGGCAGACCGAGTGGAATGCCGCCGACCGGATGCAGGGGCAGATCGACACCGATCTCACCGAACTCGGTCGACGCCAGGCGAAAGAGGCTGCGCGCGAACTGGTTTCGCGTAACGCGATCGCCATCATCTCGTCGGATCTGCGTCGCGCCTTCGAAACCGCTTCCGCGCTGGCCGATCACACGTCCCTCGATGTGGTGCCCGATCCGCGGCTGCGCGAAACCGACCTCGGCGACTGGGAAGGGTTGACCCATCTCGAGGTCGACGCCGACTACCCCGGCGCGCGTCAGGCCTGGCGGCTCGACGCCACCTACCGGCCGCCCAACGGGGAGAGCAAACTCGAGGTCGGCGCGCGGTCGCTGCCCGTGGTGCGGGAACTGCTCGTCGAGCGGCAGGACTGGCCCGGCCGGACTATCATCCTGGTGGCGCACGGCGGGCTGATCGCCGGTCTCACGGCCGCGCTGCTCGACCTGCCTCCAGCGAACTGGCCCGTCCTCGGCGGACTGGCCAACACCAGCTGGGTGCAGCTCAGCAGTCACGGTCCGAGCATCGACCAGCCCGGCTGGCGCCTTGACGTGTGGAACGCATCGGCGAAGGTGGCCCCGGATGTCCTCTGAAGATCCGATTCGGCAGGTGCCGGACGAGCTGTTCCGGAAGGCTTCGGCCAAACCGGAACGTTCGGTCCCGGACGCGCTGTTCGGCCCGCCCCCGGTAACCCCGGTGGTTGAGCCTGAAGCTGCTGAGTCGGGGTCGACGGAGGAAGAGGCGCCGGCCGAACCCGAGGGTTCCGCGCCTGCCAGTTCGGTTGACCCACCTCCTGATGAATCGGGCGGTGTTGCAGCAGGTTCCGTCGGTGGTGTGGTCGGTCGCGGGGATAATCCGGCCGTCGGATCTGCTGTCGGCGTTGGCTCTTCGCCGACAGTGGGTGAATCCGTTGCTGCGGTGGCTGGTTCCGGTGCCTCTGCCGATGAGCCCGTTGTTTCTGCTGGGATGTCCGCTCCGGCTGCTGATACTGCCGCGCCCCGCGAATCAGGCGCTGCTGCTGCCGATTCGGTCGGGATTGCAGGCGGCTCTGTGGGCGGAGTGTCTGCGGGCATTGCTGCTGAGCCTGCTGTCGAGTCTGCCGAATCCGTTGCCGGTGTCGACTCCCCGCTGGCTGGGAGTGAATCCGTCGCTGCGGCGGTTGGTTCCGGTGCCACTGAGCCCGCTGTCGACGGTGACTCCGCGCGGTCCGAAGGGGAGCCTGCATCTGTATCTGCCGCAGCTGCCGATTCGGAGCAGGCTGCTGCGGCCGTCGAGGTGTCTGCGGGTGAATCTTCCGTCGATCCCGGTGCGTCGACTGCCCGGCCCGTGCTGTTGGTAATCGCGGATTCGTTGTCCTACTTCGGGCCCAAAGGTGGGTTGCCTGCGGATCATCCGCAGATCTGGCCGAACCTGGTTGGGGCCGAGCTGGATTGGGATGTCGAGGTGGTCGGGCGGATCGGCTGGACCTGCCGGGATGCCTACTGGGCGTTGATCGGTGACCCGCGGGTGTGGGCAGCGGTGCCGCGCGCCGGTGCTGTCGTATTCGCTGTGGGCGGCATGGATTCGCTGCCGTCGCCACTGCCGACTGCACTGCGTGAGCTGATCCGCTACGTCCGTCCGCCTGCTCTTCGCCGTGGCGTCCGCGCCACCTACACCTGGTTGCAGCCCAAGCTGTCGAAACTCGGTCGCCCCGTGGCACTTCCGCCGAAGGTCAGCGTGGACTACCTGGAGCAGTCGCGGGAAGCGTTGGCGCACTTGCGGCCTGAGCTGCCGTTCGTCGCGGTGCTGCCGTCCGTGCATAACTGCGACGCCTACGGGCGCGTGCATTCCGGACGTGAGCGCGCGGTGAAGGCGCTGCGTGCGTGGTCCGCGCGCACCTCGGTGCCGCTGGTCGACCTCGGTGAAGCCGTGCGCGACAACATCTTCTCCGGTGACGCGAACCCCGACGGCATCCACTGGGGCTGGGCCGGGCATACGGCCGTGGCCAATGCGATGGTGAAGACCCTGCAGGAGGTTCGGTAGTCCGTGGCCGTCGTGGTCGTGACAGATTCGTCCGCCAGCCTCCCTGCCGAACTCGCCACCGAGCTCGATATCGCCGTCGTACCCCTGCATGTCCTGATCGGTGACCGCGCGATCCGTGAAGGCGTCGATCCGATCGACATCGATTACACCTCCGACACCGTGACCACCTCGGCGTCATCGCCCGGCGAGCTACGCGCCGTCTATGAAGATGCGTGGGCGCGCAGCGGCGGCGATGGTGTTGTCGCGGTGCATATTTCGCGCCAACTCTCCGGCACCTGGGAAGCTGGTCGGCAAGCCGTCCGCGACATGGACGCCGCTGACCGAGTGCGCCTCGTCGACTCACTCGGCGCAGGCCTCGCCACTGGGTTCCCGGTCCTGGCAGCGGCACGCCGAGCGGCTTCCGGTGCATCTCTGGACGTCGTCTACGACACCGCAGTAGCCGCATCCAGCCGAGCCCGCACCTTCATACTGGTGAACCGCACCGAACAACTCCGCCGCGGCGGCCGATTAAGCTCCGCCGCAGCATTTTTCGGAAGCGAACTAGTCACCAAACCCCTACTGCAAATCGTAGAGGGCCGCCTCGAACTCCGCGAAAAAGTCCGCACCCGCTCCAAAGCCTTCGCCAAACTGGTCGCAGCAGCAGTTGACGCAGCCGGCGAAGACGGCGCCGCCGTAGCCGTCCAACACCTAGGCGCCGAAGAAGCCGCCCAAACCGTCGCCACCCAACTCCGCGACCTCATCCCCGGCATCCGCGAACTAATAGTCGCCGAATTCGGCCCCGCCCTAGGCGTCCACCTCGGCCTAGGCGCCGTAGGCGTCCTGGTCCTCCCCGGCGGCTGCGATTAACCCTGTTCGCTGAACGGGACCAAACACCAGTAACACCGCACCCATGTCCCGCTCGGCACTCATCCGCACCACCAGCGGGACATCGCTGAGCTGATTGTCGAGTGGCGGCACAGTCCGTGGGTGTTACGGCTGTGGCGGGGTGTGAGTCGGGGTCTTGGCGGGATACGGCTCGTGGGAGTGGGCCAATAATCTTGGTGAGTGGAAGGGGAGTGTGGGGTGGGGGTGGTGGTTAGCGTGGCGGGGTGACGGGTTCTGTGGGGCAGTCGGTTCGGCCGGTGTTGCGGGTGGCGGTGGTTGAGTGGGGGCATTCGGACGCGGAGGTTTTACGGGCGGAGATGGCGGCGGAGGTTGGGCCGCGGTATGCGTATTTGGCGGAGACGTTGCGGGTGAATCCGAATGCGGTTGATCCGGATAAGGTGCATCGGCCGTTTGTTGTGTATTCGGGGGAGCCGGTTGGGCATGCGGCGGTGCGGTGGAATGCGGGTGAGTTGGAGCTCAAGCGGATGTTCGTCCGGCCGGGTTATCGCGGGTCGGGTGTCGCACCTCTGTTGCTTGCGGCGGCGGAAGATGCTGCGCGCGAACAGGGTTTACCGCGGTTGATCTTGCAGACTGGTCATCTGCAACCTGAGGCCGTGCGGTTCTACGAACGCAGTGGGTACCACCGGATTCCGATCTTCTCGCCGTACGAGATCCTGCCGTTGTCGAACTGTTTCGCCAAGGAACTGGCCGATCAGTAAGTCGCGGAGTCGGATTGACGTAGTGTTCGGGCGCCGATGCGGACGGCATCCCAGTCGGTGTCGGGTTGACGCGTCTGTGCCTGCGTCAGCCAGCGTGCTCGATCCTGTTGCTCGTGTTGCAATAGGTCGAGATCGATCTCGATACCCGTTGGGGGACAGGCTGATTCGAATTCGCTAACGCGCTCTTTCATCGCAGACATCAAGGCTTGGTCGAATTCAATTACAGCCGTGCGGAATTCATCGGTCGGTATGCTGATTCGGCCGGTCGGGGGACCGGTGAACTCGATTTCGCTCTCCGGGTCTGTCGGGTAACGCCAAGCGACAGTGACCGAATCGGAGTCGCCGTCGACGGTTCGCCACCACCGTATGTGCGGGCCGAACCACAGGTATCCGGTGTCGAGGGTGCGGTCGCCGTACCAGGTCGACGCGGCGTCGACCTCGGGCGTGTCCGCCCACGACCAGTCCGTCGATTCGGTGCCGACGAAGTCGATCAGATCGCCGGGCACCGGCTCCAAAACGTCTGGTAGCAACGTCAGTACGTCCTCCCATAGACGCGCCACGTAATACTCGACGTAGCAGTCGTGCGGCATCTCCTGGTGGCCGGCCTGGGTTCGAAGCAGGTCGGTTGTGCGCTCGGAAAAGCGCAGTAGCTCATGGTCGCCGAGATCGATGTAGTACCAACCCTCGGTGAGCGCGAACCAGTGCAGAGTCCGGTACTGATCTCCCCACGGTCCGACTCGGTCCAGCGGCGACAAGCCGAAGCGGAATCGGATCACCGGGCAAGTTTTGCACTTCGCCGTCCGCCACGCCCGACGATCGTTCTGCGTGCCGTCGGCGAGTTGTCCACACCCGCACAGTTATCCACAGAGCGGCTGAATTGCCTGGTCGCCCAAGATCTTTCGGCGCGGTCCGGAGCTAGCGTCGCCCTCATGTCACGACAGGACGAACGTGAGCGGATTCAGCGCCGGCTCGGCGCACTGACCAGCCGTGTCGGTGCCAGCCGGACGGGAATCGCGGCCGAGGCCGCGCGTCCACTCGGTGGTCGCCGGGCGCATCTGAGTGCGCTACCTGCGCCGATTCGGGGAACAGATGGATTCGGCGATGCGGCGCGTGACCGACAGGCCGGTGCGCGGTCAGTGCAGTTGGCGCATGCGCGGGAGCCATTAGGGCCGATGCGAGGTGACCAGCAGTCGGCTGGTGGCGGCAAGACCTCGGTACTGCATGAGACTTCGGTGCTGTCCGAGAAGACGGGGTCCCTGGTCAGGAGTGGATCCTTGAAGGCCGCCGCTCGGAGGACGAGTCGGCGCGCGGGTGCGCCAGATACAAGCCCCGAGCATGCAGACAGATCGGAAGTCCGTGTTCGTGACGAGTGGTCGGCGGACGGCGTGCTCGATGCTGGCCAGCAATGGGGCGCAGCAAGTCCGGAAACGACGGCGGTTTCCGCGAGGGCGGAATTTGAGGCGGACGCCGAATCGGCAGCGGATCGGCGGTCGGGTGCCGTGGGCGTGGGTGCGAGCCATGGATCCTCCCGGTACGACGGACGGTCCGAACTTGCGGAGCTTGATGCGAGCAGCGGGCAGCCCTCGCGAGTGGGGCAGTGGGATCTTGCCGAGCTGCCTGCGGATTCGGAGGACGATGAGGATCGCGATCTCGGTGAGGTGCGCGCACCCGGATGGCTGGATGAACCCGCCTCGGATCGAGGATGGCGGGATCACCTTGTGCCGGAACGATTTCGGGGCACTCGTCTCGATCCCGGACGGCGGGGCGTGTGCACGTTGCTGGCGGTCGGTGTTGTGGCCATGGTGATTGCCGCCGTTGTCATATTTCATGAGCGACCGGTCGCCCGACCGGTTCCACCGTTGCCGGCAATGCGGACAACCACGACTCCCGTTGTTGCGCGCATGTCAGGTGCGGAGCCGCCGAACACGGCCGCATTGCCTGTGGCCGTGCCAGTTCCAGGCGAACCGAACATGGCGGCCGACACCGAATTGGTCGTCAGCGTGGTCGGTTTGGTGCACCGCACCGGTTTGGTCCGGCTGCCCGCCGGATCACGCGTCGCCGATGCCCTGACCGCGGCAGGCGGCGCGCAGGACGGCGCCGACCTCGCCGGCCTCAACCTGGCCCAGCGACTGATCGACGGCGACCAAGTCCTCGTCGGCCCACCCGGCCCCAACCCAGGCCCACCCAAACTCGGCAGCACCACAATCAACGCAGGCGGCCGCACCTCCACCTCACCGTCCGGATCCGCCCACCCGACAACCCCTTCCGGCCGCGTCGACCTCAACACCGCAACCGAATCCGAACTAGAAGCCCTCCCCGGCATCGGCCCTGTAATGGCCAAAGCCATCATCGCCTGGCGCACCACCCACGGCCGCTTCACCGACGTAACTCAACTCGGCCAAGTAGACGGCATCGGCCCCGCTCGCCTCGCCCGCCTGCGTGAGCTGGTGAAGGTATGAGGCCCGGCGGCAGACGAGTTGCCCACTCGGTGAGTGTCGAACCGGCTTCAGGGCCTCGTCGACGCGGTGAAGACGTGACGGCACACGGTCGGAATGCGGCGCCTGGAGCTGGACTCGGCATGCGCGGTGAGCAGGGCGGCGATATGGCCGCAGGGCGGTACTCGACAAGTAGGGAGTTCGCCTCGGCAGCAGAGTTGCAGGGACCACGAGGCGGTGTGATTGCACCTGGTCGGGATATGGATCGGCGGGATGGACTCGTCACCCGCAGTGAGCGGAGCGGCGATTTCGACGCGGGTGGGCGGAGGAACGAAGGAGGCATCGGGAGTCGACGTCGCAGGGGTGCCGTCGGGGTGGATGGTTCGGGTGTCGATGGCGAGAGTTCTGGCGATGCAGCCCTTGAGTGGGGTCGTGGAAATGAACACCGCGGCGAACTTGATGTCGGCCGACATAGCGATGGGCGGTACGCGGGTCGTCGTGTTGGGTGGGGTGGGGACGGCGTCTTGGGGGATGTCGGTCGGAGGGTGGCGGGTTGGCGGAGGGAGCCGGGGCGGGGCGACGATGAGGATTCGGGGGTTGATGAGCCGGAGGTGCTTGATGCTCGGTTGTTGCCTGCGGCGGTTTGTTGTTGGGGCGCAACGATTGTCGCGGTGACGGCGGGGTGGGTGGCGGGGGTGGTACTTGCGGTGGCGTTGGTTGTGGTGGCGATTGGGTTGTGGGTTTTGTTGTTGTGGGGGATGGCGCATCGGGGGGAGCGGCGGCGGGTTGTTGCGGTGGTGGCGTTGGCAGCGGTCGTATTGGCGGCGGGGTTTGCGGTGGCTGCGGCGTGGCGGGAGCATCGGGTTGCTACGCATCCGTTGCGGGATGTTGCGGGGTTGTCGGTGCGGGTGGTGGTTACGCCCAGTGGGGATCCGAAGGCGGTGCGCGGCAAGTCGTTCGGGGGTAGTCGGTGGGTGGTGCGGGGCAGTTTGGATGAGTACCGGCTCGGTGAGACGACGGTGCGGGCCGGTGGGGCCGTGGTGATTCTGGCGTCCGGTGATGCGTGGGCTGAGTTGGTGCCGGGGCAGGCGGTCGCGTTCCAGGCGCGGGTGGATAAGCCGGGGCGTCGCGATCTGACAGTGGCGATGTTGCTGGCGCAGGGTTCGCCGCAGACCGTTGGTGGGCTGCCGTGGTGGCAGCAGGTTGCTCGTTCGGTGCGAACGGATTTCGCGACTGCGACGTCCGGGGCGCTGCCTCCCGAACCGGCCGGGTTATTGCCCGCTTTGGTCGACGGAGATACGTCAGCGCTGTCCGACGAACTTCGCGAGGAGTTCGAAATCGCAGGCCTGGAACATCTTTGCGTGGTCAGCGGTGCCAATTTCACGATTCTGCTGGGGGCGGTGCTCTTGGCGGTGCGGGTGCTGACCCTCGGTCCGCGCGCGGGGGCGTTGGTTGCCGGGGCGGCGTTGGTGATGTTCGTGATCATCGCGCGGCCGGATCCGAGTGTGTTGCGGGCTGGGGCGATGGGTGCGATCACCTTGCTGGCGTTGGTGACTGGGCGTCGGAAGCAAGCGCTGCCCGCGCTATGTGCGGCGATTGTCGGCTTGCTAGCGGTATGGCCGGCACTCGCGGTGTCCGCTGGCTTCGCCTTGTCGGTGTGCGCGACAGCCGGATTGATCCTGCTGGCACCGAGTTGGGCGGATTGGCTGCGGGCGCGGGGTTGGCGGCGGGTACCCGCCGAGATCTTCGCCGTGGCGGCGGGTGCTTTCGTTGTCACCACGCCGCTTATGGTCGCCTTGGACGGGAAGGTCAGTCTCGTTGCGATCATCGCGAATGTTCTGGTGGAGCCGGTTATTGCGCCGATCACGGTGATCGGTGCCATCGGCGCGGTGCTGGCTTGTGTCTGGTTGCCGCTCGCTGTGCTCGTAGTGCGTTGTGCCGCACCGCCGATGTGGTGGTTGCTGTTCGTCGCCGAGCACATGGCTGATGTGCCGGGCTCGTCGGTCGAGGTACCCGGCGGACTATTCGGTGGGCTGATCGCTTGCGTAGTTGTCGCGGTGGGCATTCTCGTATTGCGTTTCGCTGTAATACGCAGAGTGGTTCTGACAGTGGCGTTCGGTGTGGCGGCGGTGGTGATCCCGGTGCGGATCTGGCAGCCGGGCTGGCCACCGGAGGGTTGGGTGCTGGCTGCCTGCGATGTGGGGCAAGGTGACGGGCTCGCCTTATCGGTCGGAGCGGGTACGGCGGTGGTGATCGATGTCGGGCCGGAAGCGCGTCCGATGCGGAATTGCTTGGACCGCTTGCACATATCTCGTGTTGCGCTACTGGTGTTGACGCATCCGCATGCCGATCACATCGGTGGTATCAGCGGTGCGTTGGACGGGCGGGCCGTGGCAGCGGTGGCAGTCGGACTGCATGAGCTCGAGGGGTTGGCGCTGGGCGTAGGTAGCACTGCGGTCGCCGAAGGTGCACATTCGGCTTCGCAATCGGGTTCCGCCTCGGTCGGAGGTCGTGAGATCGAAACCGGATCGAGCAGTGACTGCGAACTCGTGCGCGGAGCGAGCTTGTCTCAGGCACAACGTGATTCGCCGGAGCATCAGAGCGACTCTGCGAGTAGCAGATCAGGATCAGCGGTTGGTGAGATAGCCGCGCAATGTCAGCTGGTCGGCAACTCGTGCCAGCCGACTGGCGAGCGATGCGCGGGGCTACACGATCGACCCTCATCGGGCCATCCGTATGGTGCGGAAGCCCGGCGTGGTGCGCGAACTGACGGACTGGCACGGGTTGTGGAGGTTACACAGGAATCCGATATCCCGCTGCTGGAGCTGTCGGCCGGGCAAGTATTCCGCTTCGGCGCAGTCGAATTGGAGGTGCTTGCGCCAGAAGTGGGTGGTTTGCGCCCTACTCCCGGAGCCGAGGCCGAGGAGGCCAACGATCGTTCGATTGTCCTCGCCGCGAGCACACCCGCCGGGCGGATCCTGCTGACCGGGGACATCGAGGCTCCCGCGCAACGTGCATTGCTCGATACCGGTGTTCCACTGAACGCGGACGTCCTGAAGCTCCCACACCACGGATCAAGAACCACCACAAACGAATTCCTTGCCGCCGTGCACCCCCGATTGGCTTTGATCAGCGTCGGCGCCGACAACACCTTCGGTCACCCGAATGCCGCAATTCTCTCGGAGCTATCCGCTCTCGGCACCACGGTGGCCCGTACCGACCAGCGCGGCGACGTGCTCGTGCTGGGCGACGAGCAATCGCTGCGCGTGGTGACTTCGCGATGAGCTGCTGCGTCGGGACAAGTGCAGATCGTCGTGGGCGAGCTGATCCGCCGCATCGTCGATGCGAGTTGCCAGGTCCTGCGGGGTGCTCGGTGAACACGCGGAACCTGCGGCGTGGGTCTGTCGGTGGGGGACCGTAGGATCGCTGCCGTGACCGAGCCCAGCGAGCGTCAGCGAGTGGACCAACGACACGGCGTGCCTTCGCCGATGGCGGAGGCGAGCGTCGGCGAGGTGGCGTCATGAGCGAGCGGCCCGCGCTGCACTTGGTGCTGGGGGATGAGGAACTGCTGGTCGAGCGCGCGGTGGGAGAAGTCACCGCGCAGGTTCGTGCGCTCGCACCGGATGCAGACGCCGTGCCGATCGACCGGATGCGGGCGGGTGACGCGAGTACCGCGGAACTGGCGGAGCTGCTGAGTCCGTCGCTGTTCGCCGAGGACCGGGTGATCATTCTCGAGTCGGCGGCCGAGGCGGGTAAGGACGCGGTCGCGGTGATCACCGCCGCGGCGGGCGATCCGCCCGAGGGCGTGGTGCTCGTGGTGCTGCATTCGGGTGGCGGTCGGGCGAAAGCCCTGGTGCCCGCTTTGCAGAAGGCCGGTGCGGTGGTGCACGACTGCGCCAAGATCACCAAGTCGGCTGAGCGAGTGGAGTTCGTGCGGGGCGAGTTCCGGAACGCCGGAGTGCGCGTCGCGGGTGACGTCGTGCAGGCGATGCTGGAGTCCGTCGGGTCCGACCTGCGTGAACTGGCCGCGGCCTGCTCGCAGCTGGCCTCCGATACCGGCGGCAAGATCGACGTCGCCGCTGTCCATCGCTACTACTCCGGCAAAGCTGAGGTCAGCGGTTTCGATGTGGCCGAGCTTGCCGTCGCCGGCGACCGCCCGGGCGCGATGGAAGCCCTGCGCTGGGCGAACGACCGCGGCGTCCCGCACGTGCTGCTTGCCGATGCTCTCGCCGACTCCGTACACACCATCGCCCGCGTCGGTTCCGCAGGCCGTGGCGACCCGTTCAAACTCGCCCAGCAACTCGGCATGCCGCCCTGGAAGGTCAAAAAGGCCCAAGCCCAGGCCCGCAGCTGGACCCCCACCACCATCGGCTCCGCCCTCCAAGTAGTCGCCGCGCTCAACGCCGACGTCAAAGGTGGCGCCGCCGACGCAAACTACGCCCTCGAACACGCCCTCACTCAAATCCTGGACCTACACTCCGCAGGCTGACCCTGGCCCGACGCCCATCGGGCTGGCACTTTTGAGGTGACCAGCCGCTTTGAATGCAATGGCAGTCATGAGCCGACGAGTCAGACTGGCCGTAGATGCAGACGATCACCTGTGATTCGGGTGTAGGGGCTGGAACTGACGGTCGGTACTAGTCCTGGCTGCCCTCCGGTTTAGAGCGGATCGGTATTGCGCAGTGGCCGGAACTTCTCCGCGAGAACCGGAACTTCTCCGCGAGAATAGGAGTGGGCGGTTGCCTACGACTCGGTCAATCGCTTTGGACGGGCTGGATTCCCGCGGTTCGACTGGCCGTAGATGCGGACCATCATCGAGGGCGGCGCAGCGGCTGGAGCTGGAAGTGACAGGCGCGCAATGAAATTGGCTGCGCTGTAGAGGTCGGCACGTTTTCCCGAGGATCGCCGAGATGTCTGTCCGGCGGCCGGAACATGGCGTTAAGGTGCGTGGGAACCGATCGGTCCGCGAGGAAGGGTTTGGCTGCACCGCACTCGCGCGGCTGCGGCGGAAGTGGTTGGCCTGCACGGGATCGAGTGAGTTGACCGTACCTGTCCAGGATCGGTTCGCTCGCGCAGGAATCGGCTGGCCGAATTGTGCTGCCGGATTTGCGGTTTCGCCCATCACGTCATGTCCCGTTGAGTGAATTGGCGCTTCGCTATACGTATGAGTCGCCAAGACAATGATGGTGACCATGCTCAACGGGACATGGTGGTGACGTTGTGCGAGTAGGCCCGCCGCCATATCCCGTTGAGCATCGCTCGTCCTCGGCCTTGTGATCGTTAGGGCGATTCGGGTCGGAAAGTGCGGCCCTATCGAGGGTCTGCTGGAGTAGCGGTTGGCGGGCTGCGGCCGTCGTATCCCATTGCTCATTGTTCGCCATGCTGTTCTGTTTGCTGGGCGAGATCTAGTTCTGGGGGTACGGCATTGATCGGCCTGAGACGTCCGATTGAAGGTTATCGGATGTGTGCTGGGACACATGTGAGGGAGAACTCAACGGCTGCCGATTGAGGAAACTTGCTGGCATAGCCGATTTCAACGTTCGGTAGAGCGCCACGGCAGATCGCGACGTCGGGTGAGGTTTGTCCGGTACTCGGCAGGTGTTCGGAATGCCAGATCGCGGCGACGATGTTCGATCACGGCGACCTAGCAGCACGTTTGTGACGAATTCGGCTAATAGATGGCTAATCAAATCATGTCAAACTGGATTTGATTATGGACGAGCGAACTGCACCGGACTTTCCGGTTGAGGATTCCCGGCGGGTCCGTGCTTGGCGCGGTCGGCGGCGGAGCGGTGGTGTGCATCGGCGGCCGGAGCGGCGGGTGGGGCGGACGATACTCAAGGTCCTTGCCGGTGGGGTTTCGGTGGCGGTGTTGGCGGGGACTGCGGTCGGGTGGGCGACCGAGGGACGGTTCGATCGGGGGTTCACCAGGTCGGCGGCGTTAGGGGTGGATGCGCCGCGGTCGTTGGCTGGTGATGTGAATGTTCTGCTGATCGGGTTGGATACCCGGAAAGATCAGGACGGGAATGATCTGCCGAAGGAAATCCTCGATCAGTTGCATGCGGGTGACGGTGAAGAGGGCGGGTACAACGCCAACACGCTGATCCTGGTGCACATTCCGGCGGATATGAAAAAGATTGTCGCGGTATCGATTCCGCGCGACGACTACGTCAAGGTGTTCGGCATTCCCGGCTACACCAACGTGAAGATCAAGGAAGCGTACGGGCTGAAAAAGGCCGCGGTTCAGGATCAGCTGATCAACCAAGGCTTGACCGATACCAAGGCGCTGGAGCGTGCGGGCCGCGAGGCGGGGCGGGCGTCGATCGTGCAGGCGGTGCGTGATCTGACCGGGGTGCCGATCGATCGGTTCGGCGAGGTCACCCTGGCCGGCTTCTATGACCTGGCCAAGGCGCTCGGCGGCGTCGAGGTCTGCCTCAACAAGCCGGTGAACGACAGCTACTACTCCGGCGCAGATTTCCCGGCCGGCAGGCAGCGCCTCGACCCGGCCCAGTCGCTGGCCTTCGTCCGGCAGCGCCACGGCCTGGAGAACGGCGACCTCGACCGAACCCACCGCCAGCAGGCGTTCCTCACCTCGGTGGCGCTCGATCTGCGCAAGGCGGGCACGTTCACCGACGTCAGCAAGCTGTCCGCGCTGATGGACGTCGCGCACCGCAATATCGTGCTGTCCGACGGCTGGAACATCACCGACTTCCTCCGCACCCTCGGCACATCCGAGAGCCCCGCCGTCGAATTCCGCACACTTCCGGTGCTCCGCTACGACAACATCAACGGCCAAGACGTCAACATCATCGACCCGGCAGCCATCCGCCGCGAGGTCCGCGCCGCATTCGGCGACCCGGATCCCACTGTCGCGCTGTACAACCCAGCCCGCCCCCAGCCCCTGCCCACCGCCGACCCACTCACCGGCTCCGCAATGCCTACCCCAGATGTCGGAAAGCCAGTGGACGCCACCATTACTGGTGACACCATCCCTTGCGTCAACTGATCAGACGTATTGCTCGGTGAGCGAAAGCTGCTCACTGCGAGGATCTTTGGCGACGATTCCGGTCGGCTAGGGCAACTCTCGGCCGAAGTAGTGGCTTCCCGGTTCGTCGAGGTATAGGCCGAAGCCGGGGATGGGGTGGTAGCCGGCGGAGGTGTAGAGGTTGAGGGCTTCTGGTTGTTGGTCGGCGGTTTCCAGGACTATTCGGCGGCGGCCGGCGGTGGTTGCGCTGTGTTCTATGGCGGCTAGTAGTTGTCTGGATAGGCCGCGGCCGCGGAAATCTTTGGATACGTACATGCGCTTGAGTTCGGCGTCGCCGTCGCGGAATCCGGGTTCGTTGCCGTTGTGGGAGCGCCAGCCGGCGCAGGCGACGGGGGTTTCGTCGAGGTAGCCGACGAGGAATGCGCCGAGGGGTGGTTCGAATTGGGCGGGATCGGTCGGGGTGGCGTCGGGGCCGCCGTAGCGGAGGACGTACTCCTGTTGAAGCTCGGCGATCAGCTTCTGCGCATCCGGGCTGCCGTAGGCCCGTGCCACAAGATCCATAGCGAGAACGCTAGCGTGCGTGTCGAGCTAATTTTCCTCGGAATCGCACCTCACAATGCGGTCGTGAGTTGCTCCACTCCTGGTCCGGTCAGCGCGGCGAGTCCGGCGGTGCGTCCGGTCGCGACGAGCAGCAGATCACTCAGAGGCCCGCTGACTTCGGTGGGTCCATTGCCGCCGGTCCACTCCGTGTCCCTGGCCGTCAGTCGAATCCCGCGCAACCGTTTGCGCGCACCGTAGAACGGACTGCGCAGCACATGGTCGAGTGCCGCACATCCTTGCTCGGCAGGAACCGCCCGCACCCGCCCGAGCGGCCGCGCGACATCTTGCCCATGAATCAGCATGTCCACCAACGGATCCAACGGACTCGCCCCCGGCGAACGACGAGCCGACCCGGCCGACTCCCGCAGCTGCTCGATCAGCTCCGAAGAGGTGAACCGTGCGGCGTGGTTCCGGGCCTGGTCGGTGTTCATCCGATTCCAATCACCCCGCGCCCGGATGATCCCGACGAACGTTCCCCAAATAGTGTCCGTGCTGGACAGTGTGACGTGCGCGAGCACCTCGTGCACGGTCCAATCGGGGCACAGCGATCGCACGCCCCACTCGTGCTCGTCCAGCTCGGCAAAGAAGTCGGCGAGGCTGAGCCGTTCGGCTCGCACCCAGGCCAGGATCTGATCTCGGTCCACTGTGTCCTCCGGTTCGATGTCGTCACCGGTACTGACGATGCTCGCCGCCGAAATTCACCGCACAGTATTACGCGGCGGTGCGAGCACTGCCCGCACCGCCGCGTGCACCGGTCGCTCAGGAGCGCCCGACGACCTTCAGATCACCGGAGATGACGTTGCGCGTCATCGGCCGGGCGAGCATGTCGTGCGGGAAACCGAGTTGGATCGCGCTGGCTTGTTCCAGCCGAATCAGTTGTGCGGCATCGAATTCGACGTCGAGGGCACCGAGGTTGTCCTCCAACTGGGTGGCGGTGCGGGCGCCGATGATGGGCGAGGTGACCCCGGGATTGCGCAGCGTCCAGGCGAGCGCGACCTGCGCGGGCGTCTTGCCGAGCTCGGCGGCGACCTCCTTGACCACGTCGGCGATGTCGAGCGCCTGCTCGGTGAGCGAGCCCTGTGCGGCGACCACGTCCTTGCGGGTGCCTTCGGGCGAGCCCGCACCCTCGTGGACCAGGTCCGCGCGGGTGTACTTGCCGGTGAGCACGCCGCCGGCCAGCGGCGACCACGGGATCACGCCGAGGCCGAGCTCGCGGGCCATCGGAATGAGGTCGCGTTCGACGGTCCGCTCGGCCAGGCTGTATTC
The DNA here is from genome assembly GCF_040681495.1 of Nocardia sp. NPDC051756. Classification (NCBI taxonomy): domain Bacteria; kingdom Bacillati; phylum Actinomycetota; class Actinomycetes; order Mycobacteriales; family Nocardiaceae; genus Nocardia; species Nocardia sp. NPDC051756. The sequence continues at coordinate 463,762 of NZ_JBFAYV010000004.1, forward strand.
GATCTGCAAGGCGATCAGCGGCGACCAGCCACGCAGGTCGGCGATGGTCTGCATGCGCGCGACCTGCCAGGCCGGCGCATCGGAGATGCCGACGTAGAGCACCTTGCCGGAACGCACGAGATCGTCCATGCCACGCAGGATTTCGTCGACGGGGGTCATGAAATCCCAGGCGTGCAGGTAGAGCAGATCGATGTAGTCGGTGTTGAGCTTGCGCAGGCTCGCCTCGACCGAGGCGAACATGCTCTTGCGGTTGTTGCCACCGGAATTGGGATCGCCGGGGCGCCGCAGCATCGTGTATTTCGTTGCCAGCACCAGGCTTTCGCGATTGTCCGCGGTGAATTCGCCGAGCAGTTGCTCGGAGGTGCCGTTGGTGTACTGGCTGGCGGTGTCGATGAAGTTTCCACCGCGATCGAGGTAGGTGTCGAAGATCTTGCGCGCCTCGTCTTTATCGGCACCCCAACCCCAGTCGGCGCCGAAGGTCATCGTGCCGAGAGACAGCGGAGACACCCGAAGACCCGAGCGGCCGAGCAGCCGGTAGGTATCGAGGGTGAGGGCTCCGGACATGTCCAGCTCCTTTGTCGTTGGTGCGTCGTTGGTGATGAAACCCAGTCTGGAACGGCGCGAGGAGATGGGTAAGGGAAGCTTCTTCCTGGGAAAGCCAGTCCTATGCAGCCGTAATATCGAAGGCGATGACTGGAACGGTGAACGCGACGGGCGGCGCTGGCGCACGACCCAGCAGCAACGGCGGATCGGTGAGCGCCGCGAATCCGACCCATGAATTGGCGGCGTTCCTGCGGGACCGGCGCGAACGACTGATGCCGGGTGACCTCGGCCTGCCCGCGCGCAGGCAGGCGCGGCGCACGCCGGGGCTGCGGCGCGAGGAGGTGGCGGAGCTGGCGGGGGTCAGTACCGACTACATCGTCCGGCTGGAGCAGGGACGCGGGTTGCGTCCGTCCGCGGACGTGCTGGAGGCCTTGTCGAAGGCGCTGCGGCTGGATACCGACGAGCGCGCCTACCTGTTCGATCTGGCTCAGCAGCGGCAGCCGAACGCCGGCAAGCCGAGCACGGTGCCCGCGCCCGCGCTGGCCATGCTGGTGCACGATCTTTCGCCGTTACCGGCGATGCTGGTCAACCATCGCTACGACATCCTGGCCTGGAATCGGGAGATGGCGCGGCTGATCGTCGACTTCGACACGCTGCCGCCGCGGCATCGCAACACCATGTGGCTGTGTCTGATGGAGCCGAGCATGCGTGATTTCTACGTGGAGCGCGAGCGCATCATCCGCGAGGGCATCGCCGATCTGCGGGCGGCCTGGGCGGCCCATCCCGAGGACCAGGTGCTCAGCGATCTGATCGCCGAGTTCACCCGGAGCACGGAGTTCGCGCAGGCATGGGCTCAGCACGACGTGAAGGTGAACGGGCGCGGGGCCAAGCCGCTGCGCCATCCGATCGTCGGGCAAGTGGTGGTCAATTACGAGGTACTGATGCCGCTACAGGATCCTGACCAGCGCATCATCATCTATCGCGCGGCCGATGCGGATTCTCAGACGGCGCTGGACCGGCTTGCGGCCGATCCGGCGCCGTTGGTCGATCGGACATCGCCAGGACTCACTCCACAGAGCTGAGTACTAGCTCCTCTTCGTCTTCCTCGGACTCCTCATAGCGGCCCTCCCAGTCGTCGTACACAGGCACTTCGTCGTCCCGTGTGACCACCCATTCCAACGAGTAATTGCCCTCATCGTCGATGGGAACCATCACGTTCTCGATCTTCACCCCGAGGCCGAGGACCTCGGCGGCCCGGATCACATCGGGCAGATCCTCGCCACGGACCACGGTCTGATTGGCGTAAACGGTAACCATGCGCCGAATGGTAGCTGGAACCACCGACAGGCTGTGGGCCGATCCGGAATCCCTAGCGTGAACAGTGCGCTGACCGGGGGATGAGTACGACAAAAGCCGCCGTGGTCGTCGAGGCCACGGCGGCTGCGTCAATGCATGTGGTACCTGATCGGTACCGGGGAAATCAGATCTTGTTCAGAGCCAGCGCGAGGGCCGACTTCTTGTTGGCCGCCTGGTTGGCGTGGATGACGCCCTTCGAGGCAGCCTTGTCGAGCTTTCGGCTCGCGGTCTGGAGCTGCGCGGCGGCCTTTTCCTTGTCGCCGGCCGCGGCGGCTTCCCGGAAGCTGCGGATCGCGGTGCGCAGCGCGGACTTGACCGACTGGTTACGCTTGCGCGCTTCCTCGTTGGTACGGATCCGCTTCAACTGGGACTTGATGTTGGCCACGCCTGTTTCCTCGTGTTCCTGTCGCTGAGTGGTTTGTGCTGGAAAAGTTCTTACGCGTGCGTCGCACCCTGGATAAACGGGTAACGCAACGCCGAAGGTCGAGGATACCAGCCGCCGCTCGGCGCACGAAATCAGCACCGGACCGCCTCGGCGAAACGCACCGACCGGTCGGTGTATCGACCGGGGGATATCGCCGGTAGCGGACTAGTGATGCGAGAAATTTACCTGTGTCACACACAGCATTGCCGCTGCGTGTAGCACGATTTTTGCATGACTCCCGCCTCCCCGCTACGTTCGGCGCGATCCGCCGCGTCCGGACCGGTCGGTATGAACGGGCGGGCGGCCGGCAACGGCAAGGTCGCACCGCCCGGGTTATTCGAGGGTTACCGCCCCGGTCGCTATGCGAATGCGTTCGACGAGATGTTCGACGGTGCGGGCCGGGTGCGGCAGCCGTACAAGGGACTGTTCGCCGCGCTCGCGCCGATCGACGTGGCCGACCTCGCGGCGCGCGCGGCCGCGCTGGACCGCGCGTTCATCGATCAGGGCATCACCTTCTCGCTGTCCGGTCAGGAACGGCCGTTCCCGCTGGATCTGGTGCCGCGGGTGATCGCGGCCGCGGAGTGGGCCAAACTCGAGCGCGGCATCAAGCAGCGGGTGGTGGCGCTGGAGCTGTTCCTCGCCGATGTGTACGGCGAGCAGAACATCCTGCGGGATGAGGTGATACCGAAACGCCTGGTCACCTCGTGTCAGCACTTCCATCGCGAGGCCGCGGGGCTGGTGCCGCCGAACGGGGTGCGGATTCATGTGGCGGGGATCGATCTCATCCGGGACGAGCGCGGCGACTTCCGGGTGCTGGAGGACAATCTGCGGTCGCCGTCCGGCGTTTCGTATGTGATGGAGAACCGGCGGACCATGGCTCGGGTCTTCCCGGATCTGTTCTCCTCGCATCGGGTGCGGGCAGTCGGGGACTATCCGAGTCATCTGCTGGCGGCGCTGCGTGCGTCGGCCGCGCCGAACGAAGCCGATCCGACGGTGGTCGTGCTGACGCCCGGTGTGTACAACGCGGCATACTTCGAGCATTCGCTGTTGGCCAGGCAGATGGGCGTGGAGCTGGTCGAGGGGCGGGACCTGTTCTGCCGCGACAACGTTGTTTACATGCGGACCACCGCGGGTGAGCGTCAAGTGGACGTGATCTACCGCCGGATCGACGACACGTTCCTCGATCCCATGCATTTCCGGCCGGATTCGGTGCTCGGCGTCGCGGGACTGCTCAATGCGGCGCGGGCGGGGAATGTGGTCATCTCCAGTGCGGTCGGCAATGGTGTCGGAGACGACAAGCTGATCTACGCGTATGTGCCGACGATCATCGAGTACTACCTCAACGAGAAGCCGGTGCTGCCCAACGTCGACACCTACCGCTGCTGGCTCGACGACGAGCGCGCGGAGGTGCTCGATCGGATCGGCGAGTTGGTGGTCAAGCCGGTGGAGGGGTCCGGCGGGTACGGCATTGTCATCGGGCCGGATGCGTCGCCGCGCGAACTGGAGGCGTCGCGCCGGCGGATCAAGGCGGACCCGCGCGGGTGGGTCGCGCAGCCGGTGGTGCAGTTGTCGACGGTGCCGACGAAGGTCGGAAACGAGTTGGTGCCACGGCATGTCGATCTGCGGCCGTTCGCGGTCAACGACGGTGACGAGGTCTGGGTGTTGCCGGGTGGGCTGAGCCGGGTCGCGCTGCCGGAGGGGTCGCTGGTGGTCAATTCCAGCCAGGGTGGCGGGAGTAAGGACACCTGGGTGTTGTCCGGGCGGGATTCGCTGGCGGATCGGGAGTTGGCCGGGGCGGAGCTGGTCGGTGAACCGCCGCAGTCGGATTCGCGGGAGGTGGGGCGGGATCTGACCGCGTCGCAAGCGAATCAGCAACAGCAGCAACAACAGCAGGAGCAGCGGCAGTCACAACGCGGTCGACTATCGGTTCAGGAACAACGCCGGTCGCAAGGCGGGCAAACCCAACAGCAGCGGCAAGGGTGGTGATGCGCTGATGCTGGCCCGCAACGCGGAATCCCTCTACTGGATCGGCCGTTACGTCGAACGCGCTGACGACACCGCGCGCATCCTCGACGTCGCGGTGCATCAACTGCTCGAGGACGCCACCGTCGACCCGGACCGGACCTCGCGAGTCCTGTTGCGAGTCTTGGGTATCGAGCCGCCGGAAGGAACCCTGGACGTCTGGTCGGTCACCGACCTCGTCGCCTTCAGTCACGACGGTGGCTCGATCATCGACTCGATCGCCAACGCCCGCGAAAATGCCAGGGGCGCACGGGAAGTCACCTCCAGCGAGATGTGGGAGTGCTTGAACGCCACCTACATCGGCCTCGCGGTCGCCGAGAAGGCGGCCCGCAGCCTCGGCCCGCACGAGTTCTTCCACTACGTGCAGGACCGCGCGGCGATGTTCGCCGGGCTGTCCGACTCCACGCTCAGCCGCGACGACGGCTACCGCTTCCTACTACTCGGCCGCTCCATCGAACGCGTGGATATGACTGTCCGGCTGCTGCTTTCGCGCGCCGGCGACCGCACCTCCTCACCTGCCTGGGTGACCGTGCTGCGCTCGGCCGGCGCGCACGACACCTACCTGCGCACCCACCGCGGCGCACTCGACGCCAACCTGGTCGCCGAATTCATCCTGCTGGACCGCCTTTTCCCACGTTCGGTGTTCCATTCGGTGCGGGTGGCCGAAAACTGTTTGGCCGAACTGGATCAGCGGCCGAGCAGCCGGGTCGGGGCCAGGCACGAGGCGCAGCGGTTGCTCGGCCGTGCGCGCAGCGAGCTCGAATTCCTGCCGCCCGGTGTGCTGTTGGAGGACTTGCAGAACCGGCTGATGTCGTTGCAGAAGACTTGCCGCGAGGTGAGCGAGGCGATCGCGTTGCAGTACTTCCACGCGGCGCCGTGGGTGGCGTGGACCGACCTGCACCGCAATCGCAACGGCAACGTGCAGGTGGAGGGGGAGATATGAGCTGGCGAATCCGGGTGGTGCACACCACCGGTTATGTCTACGACGCGCCGGTCACCCGGTCGTTCAACGAGGCCCGGCTCACCCCGCGCGCGGACAGCAGGCAGAACGTGATCCTCAATCGGGTCGAGACGGAGCCGTCCACCCGCTCCTACCGCTACACCGACTACTGGGGGACCGCGGTCACGGCGTTCGATTTGCACGCTCCGCATACCGAATTGGAGGTCACCGGGTCGTCCGTCGTGGAGACCGAGCCGTTCGCCGGTCCGGCCGAGGAGTTGGACTGGGATGAATTGCGTGACGCGCGGATCGCCGATCGGTTCGACGAAATGCTCGCGCCCACTTCGTATGTGCCGAGCGATCGGAAGCTGACCGGTATCGCCAAGCAATTGGCGAAAGGATTGCCGCCGGCGAAAGCCGTTGTCCGCGCTGCGGAATGGGTGCACCGGGAAATGAATTATCTCGCCGGAACTACCTCGGTGCATACCTCGGCTGTGCAGGCTTTCGCCGCACGACAAGGCGTCTGTCAGGATTACGCGCACCTGACCCTGGTGCTGTTGCGCAGCATGGGCATTCCCAGTCGATACGTCTCCGGCTATCTGCATCCGAACCCGGCCGCCGACATCGGCGTGACCGTGGCCGGCCAGTCCCATGCCTGGGTAGAGGCCTGGACCGGCATGTGGTGGGGCTACGACCCGACCAACAACATCGCCATCAACGAACAACACATCTCCGTCGGTGTCGGCCGCGATTACGCGGATGTGCCGCCGTTGAAAGGCATTTTCTCCGGCGGCGGCTCCACCGATCTCGAGGTCGTTGTAGAGATCACCCGACTCGCGTAGCGTCCGTCATATAAACCGTTGATCTTGAACGGCACTGTTTCTCAGCGATACCACGGCTGGCAATAGCTACTTGTCTGGAACGCGGAAGGTGGACAGATGTCAACGGCTCAGGAATTCGTCGAAGAGGTCACCGAGTACGGGCCCATTACCGACAGCAAGAAATGGGGCGCCGAAGCGCTCGGCACGTTTGTCCTGGTGATGGGCGGTGTCGGCACGGCCGTGCTGGCCGGGCCGCGAGTCGGGGCGCTGGGCGTGGCGTTGGCCTTCGGGCTCACGCTGCTGTTTCTCGTCTACGCGATCGGGCCGATCTCCGGCTGCCACGTGAATCCCGCGGTGACGGTGGGGCATCTGCTGCTCGGCCGGATCAGCGTGGTCACGGCGGTGGGCTATTGGATCGCGCAGTTGATCGGCGGGTTCCTGGCCGGGCTGGTGTTGTTCGCGCTGGCGAAGAACCTGCCGTCCTATGACCGCGCGGCCGACGGGCTCGGCGCGAACGGCTGGGGGCATCACAGTCCGTCGGCGTTGAAGGGACCGATGGGTGAGGTGGTGCTGGAGAACGGGTACGGGCTGGCCGCGATGATCATCATCGAGGTCATGCTGACCGCGCTGCTGGTGTTCGTGGTGCTCGCCTCGACCGATCAGCTCTCCGATGTGCCGCTGGCCGGCCTGTCGATCGGCGTCACGCTGGCGGTCATCCACCTGATCTCGATCCCGGTGGACAACACCTCGGTCAACCCGGCCCGCAGCCTCGCCGTCGCGCCCTATCAGGACGGTGCGATGGGGCAGGTCTGGGCGTTCGTGGTGTTCCCGCTGATCGGCGGCGCGCTGGGTGCGCTGGTGTACGGCCTGCTGTTCGGCCGTTCGCGCAACCTGCTCTCCTGAGCTGAACCCGACGGGCCTGCCGACCACGGGTCGGTGGGCCCGTTGCTATTTCGTATTCGACTCAGTGCCAAGCGTATTCGGCGCACAGCCGGTGGGCGACGAGGTCGAAGGTCTTGCGCTCCAGGATCGCTCCCTCGCGGCGGATGCCGGCTTCCGGCACGTCCAGCACCCGGTCCAACCGGACCCAGCTCGGCCTGCCCTCGGCATCCCAATTGCCGCTGCCGATGCCGACCCAGTTCGGGTCGTGCGCCCGGTCGGCCTTCGACGACAGCATCAGGCCGAGCAGCGTCCGGCGATCGCGGCCGACCACCAGCACCGGTCGGTCCTTGCCGTTGCTCGGATCCTCTTCGAACGGCACCCAGGTCCAGACGATCTCACCGGGATCGGCGCGGCCGTCCAACTGCGGCGAGTACACGATCTGGCGGGCGCGCTCGGCCGTCGGCACCGGGGTGGACGCGGTCGGGCGCACCTTCACCGCGGGCGTCCGCCGCGCGGACAGCGAACCGACCAGCCGCTCCACCAGCTTCGGTCCCTGCTGCCTGACGATCTTGGGACCCTGCTCCTTCGCGATAAGTCCGAGCTGCTTGCCGAGGGAGTTCCAACTTCGGGCCATATTCGCAATATAACGGCGCATCGCCGTCTTCTCACCCGCGCCGCGACCGCCCTCGGCGAACTACGAATGTGCCGATCTGGGCTCGTGCTGCTGTGTCGGGGGATCAGGCCCGGCAATGGCCCTCGCGAGCAGGGATGAAGCCGAGTCGGCGGCGCTGTCCGAGTCATAGCCATCCGGCACCGAATGTGTCAGCGCACACTGCGTGCGAGCGGGTCGCACCACACTTCGCCACACCGCTGGCGGGAGCTTCGTACTGCTCATGGGACGATAGACGGCAGTTTGCCAATACCCTGAGGAGTGGAGTGCCCGCCAGCTTCGCCGACACGACGTTCACCGATCCGTCGCGGATCCGGAACTTCTGCATCATCGCGCACATCGATCACGGCAAGTCGACGCTGGCCGATCGGATGCTGCAACTGACCGGTGTGGTCGAGGAGCGGGCGATGCGCGCCCAATACCTGGACCGGATGGATATCGAGCGCGAGCGCGGCATCACCATCAAGGCACAGAACGTGCGGCTGCCGTGGCAGGTCGACGGCACCGATTACGTGCTGCACCTGATCGATACGCCGGGCCACGTCGACTTCACCTACGAGGTGTCGCGCGCGCTGGAGGCGTGTGAGGGCGCGGTGCTGCTGGTCGACGCGGCGCAGGGCATCGAGGCGCAGACGCTGGCGAACCTGTACCTGGCGCTGGACAAGGATCTGACGATCATCCCGGTGCTCAACAAGATCGACCTGCCCGCCGCGGACCCGGACCGCTACGCCGGCGAGATCGCGCACATCATCGGCTGCGAACCCGATGACGTGCTGCGGGTCTCGGGCAAGACCGGTGTCGGCGTGACCGAACTGCTCAACGAGGTGATCAAGACGGTGCCCGCGCCGGTCGGCAACGCCGACGCGCCGGCTCGCGCGATGATCTTCGACTCGGTCTACGACACCTACCGCGGCGTCGTCACCTATGTCCGCGTGGTGGACGGCAGGCTCACACCGCGCGAGAAGATCAAGATGATGTCCACCGGCGCCACGCACGAGATGCTGGAGATCGGCATCGTCTCGCCGGAGCCCAAGCCGACCCAGGGACTCGGCGTCGGCGAGGTGGGTTACCTGATCACCGGCGTGAAGGACGTGCGTCAGTCGAAGGTCGGTGACACGGTCACCGCCGCGCGCAACGGCGCCACCGAACCGCTCGTCGGCTACCGCGAGCCGCGCCCGATGGTGTACTCGGGTCTGTACCCGGTCGACGGCTCCGACTACCCGGACCTGCGCGACGCGCTGGAGAAGTTGCAGCTCAACGATGCCGCGCTGACCTACGAGCCGGAAACCTCGGTGGCGCTGGGCTTCGGCTTCCGCTGTGGCTTCCTCGGTCTGCTGCACATGGAGATCACCCGCGAGCGGTTGCAGCGCGAGTTCGATCTGGACCTGATCTCCACCGCGCCCAACGTGGTCTACACCGTAGAGATGGAAGACGGCAGCAAGCACGTCGTCACCAATCCGTCGTACTGGCCGGAGGGCAAGGTCCGGCACGTCTACGAACCGATGGTGAAGTGCACCGTCATCTCGCCGAGCGAGTTCATCGGCTCGATCATGGAGCTGTGCCAGAGCCGGCGCGGCGAGCTCGGCGGCATGGACTACCTGTCCGAGACCCGCGTCGAGCTGCGCTACACCATGCCGATGGCGGAGATCATCTTCGACTTCTTCGACTCGCTGAAGTCGCGCACCCGCGGTTACGCCAGCCTCGACTACGAGGAGACCGGCGTGCAGGACGCGGCGCTGGTCAAGGTCGACATCCTGTTGCAGGGCGAGGCCGTCGACGCGTTCAGCGCGATCGTGCACAAGGACGCCGCGCAGGCCTACGGCAACAAGATGACCACCAAGCTGCGCGAACTCATCCCGCGCCAGCAGTTCGAGGTGCCCATCCAGGCCGCCATCGGCTCGAAAATCATTGCCCGCGAGAACATCCGCGCCATCCGCAAGGACGTGCTGGCCAAGTGCTACGGCGGCGACATCAGCCGTAAGCGCAAGCTGCTGGAGAAGCAGAAGGAAGGCAAGAAGCGGATGAAGACCATCGGCCGCGTCGAGGTCCCGCAGGAAGCCTTCGTGGCCGCGCTGTCCTCGGACGCCGCGTCGGACAAGCCGAAGGGCAAGTAGGCCTCAGCTCGACGGTTGCGCGGCGATCCGGACCTGGAGCCGGACGCCGCCCAGCGGGCTCTGCGCGAGTTCGGCGGTGCCGGAGTGGAGTTCGGCCTGCTGGCGGACCAGGGCCAAGCCGAGGCCGGAGCCGGGGGAGCCGGGGCCTTTGACGAAACGGTCGAAGGCGTTGGGGGACAAGGATTCCGGGATGCCCGCGCCGTCGTCGTCGATGAGGATGTCCAGTTGGTCTGCGCCGGAACGGTTTACCGAGATGCGGACGGTATCGGCCTTGCCGTGCTGCACGGCGTTCGCGACCGCGTTGGTGACGATGAGCATGAGTCCGCCGGGCAGGCCGGTCACCATGACGGGCTCGCATTCGGTGAGTTCGACGTGGGCGGCGGGGTGCCTGCGTTGCGCGTCTTGAGCTGCGCGGTCGAGGGTTTCGCACAGGTCGAACGGTTCGAAGACGTCGGGCTCGGTGAGTTCGCCGACGGCGAGGCGTTCGAGATCGGTGAGGGTGTTCTCGATCTGCTGTTCGGCGAAGAGCACCTCGTTGAGGATGGCGCCGCGCTGTTCGGCGGGAATCTCCTTGGTGGCCAGCACTTGCAGGTCGGTGCGCAACGCGGTGAGCGGGGTGCGCAGCTCGTGCGCGCAGACGGCGGCGAAATCGCGGGCGCTGGTGAGGGCGTGGTTGGTCGCGCGGTGCGCGGCTTCGAGGCGGGTGAGCATGCGGGTGATGGCGTCGGAGAGTTCCTCGGCTTCCCGTGCGCCACGGCCGGATAGCGGTGGGAGTTCTTCGAGGGTGTCGATGCCGTGGGTGGCGGTGGCCAGCCTGCGCAGCGGGCGGGCGGCGTAACCGGCCAGGGCCCAGCCGAGTAGCGCGGCGGTCAGCGCGCCGGCGACGCCGATGCCGAGTCCGATGAGCTGGCTGCGGTGGATGGCGGAGGCGACGACATCGCGGTCGGGGTCCAGCGAGACGAGCACGCCCGGGAGTCCGTCGACCCGGGTGATCGCCACGTCGGGCGGCAGGTCACCGCGCTCAGCGGTCACCGCGGCATCGGGGATCGTGGCTCCCGCGGTCGGCGCCTCGGTGGCGTATCCGGGGGCATCGGCGGGCATCGGCGGCGACGGTGGTGTGAGAGCCGCCGCGGGTGGCCCCGGAACCCGTTCCGCCGGAACACCTTTCAACGGTGGGGCGACCCGCACCGCCATCGACGAGACCGTATCGTCCAACTGCCGCTCACCGGTCGCGTTCAGCAACGCGGCGAACGTGATGGTCAGCGTGAGCGCGACGAGCGCCGCGACCACACCGGAGACCAGTGCCACCCGGGTGCGCAGCGACGGTGACCTTTTCACGGCTGCTCCCGTAGGACGAACCCGACACCGCGCACCGTGTGCACCACCCGCGGCGCGCCGGGCGCCTCCAGCTTGCGCCGCAGATACGAGACGAACACGTCGACCACGTTGGTGTCGGTGGCGAAGTCGTAACCCCATACCGTGGCCAGGATCTGCTCGCGGCCGAGCACGATGCCCGGGTTGTCGGCGAGCATGGCGAGCACCTCGAATTCTCGTTTGGTCAGGTCGACCGGGGTGCCCGCGGCCAGCACCCGGTGCCCGGCCAGGTCGATCTGCACCTGGCCGACCCGCACCTGCGTGTCCGGTCGTTCGGTGATGACCCGGCGGCGCAGCAGCGCGCGCAGCCGGGCGACCAGTTCGCCCAGGTCGAAGGGCTTGGTGAGGTAGTCGTCGGCGCCGCGTTCGAGGCAGGCGATGCGGTCGGTCACGGCGCTGCGCGCGCTGAGCACGCAGATCGGGATGTCGTTGCCCATCGCGCGCAACGCCGTGACCACGCCTTCACCGTCCAGCGTCGGCATGTTCACGTCCAACACCATGGCGTCGGGCGAGGTGCTGCGCACCATCGCCAGCGCCTCGGCGCCGTCGCCCGCGGTGACTACCTCGAAATCGGAGAGTTCCAACCCGCGTCGCAGCGACGCGAGCACACGAACCTCGTCGTCCACGACCAAGATCCGGTGTCCGGTCATGGATCAACATTAGTCCCGGCCGGTCAGCGGACGCTGGCGACGACGCACCCCGGCTCGTCGGCCGGAACTCCGGGGTAGGTCAGGGCCGGCGCGGAGGGGACGGCGTCGAGCGGGGTGGCGGGCACCGCGCCGGGCGGCAGATCGCCGCGCTCGATGGTGACCCACGGACCCTGCTCGCCCTCACCGTGGGTGATCACCACCGATCCGTCCGGACCGATCTCGGGGCACTCGATGAGTTCGCCGGGGACCGGATCGATCGCGAGATAGGGGCCCGGCTGCGTCGGCATGGGCGGCGGTCCCGGCTGTGCCGAGGCGGCGCCCGCCATGCCCGCGATCAGGGCTGCGGTGAGCGCGGTGCCGCTGAGCACGGCCGCGACCCGGCGTCCGATGAGTGCAGTCATGAGGGGTGACTCCTTCAGATCGATGCTGTCGTCCGACTGGTCCGACGAAATCGACGGTAGGCAAAGGATCTTCACCACTTGTTGAGCAATCGTTAGAGAACTCTTAGGGTCTGGAAGACCTTCGTGCGACGCGGCTGCGGGGCAGCAGAATCTGACCTGGTCATGGTGCAAATTTGAGGCCGCGTACGGTCGGATAACCCACTAGAAATAGGGCTTCCGTTCTGGTTTTCGGGATGGCAAGGTTGTGTTGCTCGCCACCTGTGGAGTCTCTACAGTCCTGCAGAATGTGACAGTCGGGTTTTCCCGAAATAGTGTTAGGTGATCTTCACTCGGTCTGGCCGGCCGGTGCGGATGGTTGCTGGAAACCCGAGATGGAGCTTTCATGACGCGTGACCTGCCCTTCGATGACGACGCCACCGAGGCAGCCGAGCGCACGGGTGACACCGCCTATCGAGTGGCCACCGGCGTCGCGCGGGTAGCCAGGGCAGGCGCGTATGTCACCGGCGGCGCGCTGGTTGCGGCGAACGGCGGCGGCGTCCCGGCGCACCCCGGTTCCTCGCACGCGGACAGCCGCAACGCGGGCTGGGCGCACAACAGCGATCCCGACTCCGACATCCCCTCCCCGGTGATCACCTTCCCGGACCAGGTCGTCGAGCCCGCCCCGCTGCCGCACGGCGGCAACTCGACCGTTTCGCACAACACTCCCGGCTTCGGCCTGCCCGGCGCCAACCCCGGTGGCGCGAACCTGCCGCTGCCGACCCTCGGCGGCGACTACAACGGCACCGACGCGGGCTTCGCGCTGCCCGGCACCGATGCGGGCCAGTCCGGCATGGGCCTGCCGAGCCTGCCCGGCGGTCCGTCGGGTCAGCACGGCATGGAACTGCCGGGCACCTCCGGTCCGTCGAGCCAGTCGGGCTTCGGCCTGCCGGGTACGACCCCCGGTGAGTCCGGGATGGGCCTGCCGGGTTCGACCGGCGGCATCGGCCTGCCCGGCACGGAGGCCGGCCCGTCCAACGGCTTCGGCCTGCCGGGCACCGGCGGCGGCGCGGCCAACGACCTCGACCTGCCCGGTGGTCACGGCTTCGGCCTGCCCGGCCACGGACTCGGCCAGGCCGGGCACGGCTTCGGCCTGCCGGGCGCGAACGGCTTCGTCGCACCGGGTTCCGGCGCCTTCGACCTGCCCGGCTCGCACGCGGCCTCGACCGCGGGCACCGGCCCGTTCGACGGAGTCGGCGACGGCGGCGGTGACCCGCTCGGCATCTTCGTCGGCACCCAGTGGTCGGTCGACTTCGGCATCGGCCCGCAGGGCATCTACTTCAACTCCGAGATGAAGGTCGACGCGGGCATCGGCCACGTGGGCGATCAGCTCGACCAGTTCACCGACTTCCTCGGCAGCGGCCTGCACGTGCCCGACGGCAGCGGCCGCTCGGTGACCGATCCGAACGTGGCCGGCCACGGCCTGCCCGGCGCGGTCGGCGGACTCACCACCGCGACCCCGTCCTCGCCGCACCACTCGAACCATTCGCACGCCACGGCGCCGGCCGCCACCACGCAGCCGATCGTGCAGCCGCTCGCCACGCCCGCCCCGGTCGTGGCCGCGGCCGCGCCCGTGGCGACCGCCGCGGTCGCGCCGGTCGTCGTGGCGCCGGTGGCGACCGCCGCGCCCGTGGTCGCCCCGCCGGTCGTCGCCGCGACCCCGTTGCAGACCACGATCCAGCCGGACGTCGCGACCACGCCGATCGCGAATGTCTATACGGCGCCGCAGGGTCCGTCCGTGCTGACCGTGCCCGCCGCCGCCACGCCCGCGCTGTTCGATCAGGCCCGGCCGACGCCGGTGGTGAAGCCGACCCCGGTGACCGACCCGGCGAAGCACTCGGACAGCTCGGTCACCACGCCGAACACGCCGACCACCATCACCAAGACCGTTCCGGTCCCGACGGTGCCCACCGACGTGACCACGCCGAGCGTCCCGAAGACGCCGGACGTCACCACGAAGGTGCCGGGTGCCGGTCATCCGTCGACCTCGCCCGGCGGCATCACCACCGGTCCGGACGTGCCGACCACCAAGGTCCCGGTGACCACGGGCAGCCAGCCGACGCACACCCCGACCACCCCGTCCGACGACGACGTGACCACGCCGGGCACCACCGGGCCGAGCACCGGCCACGGCGGCACCAGCGGCGGCGCGACCACCCAGCCGACCGTGCCGACCAAGGACGTGCCGACCGCGACTCAGCCGGAGCCGTCCGTGCCGACCCGCGACGTGCCCACCGCGGACGTGCCGACGGCCGACATGCCGACCTCGGTCCCGACCCACGACGTGCCGGTGCCGACTCACGACGTGCCGACCTTCCAGAACCCCGCGCCGACCCAGGCGCCGGTGCCCACGTACAAGCCGCCGACGACGATCGATCCGAAGCCGCACGCCATCGCCGATCCGATCAACAGCACCCACATGGTCGACACGACCATGGTGCCGATCCAGGATCACGCCTACTACACCGACCACTCGACCCTCGCGGTCGCGGCCGGCGGCGGTCTGTCCGGCGGCCTGCTGCCGGAATCGACGATGGCCGAGACCCACCACATGGTGCCGGGCGGCTTGGACATAGCGTTGATGTAACCGAGCTTGTGGTGACCAAGGGGTCGCAGGGGGCGTCCATGTCGATCAAGAGCAAACGCATGTAAGGAGGCAGGTTGTCTGCCGCAGCCGGGCTGAAGGCCGCGACGGTGAAACATCCGGACGCGATGGCGCCGCTGATCCGGATACTGGACGAACTGCGGGAGATGACCCGATTCGCGGGGCGGGACGATCTCGGCAGTCGGCTGAGCATGGTCCGGGCCAGGGTCGGCGATCCGCGGGTGCGCCTCGTGGTGGTCGGTGAGCCGAAGAACGGCATGAGCACGCTGGTCAACAGCCTGGTCGGCGCATCGGTCAGCGCGACCGACAGCGACCTGAGCGTACCGGTCATCGTCGAGTACGGGCCGGAACCGACTGCGACGCTGGTGCGTTCGGTCGACGGGCGCACTGAGCGGCAGTCCGTCGATCCGCTCGATCCCGGTCCGGCGATCTCCGGTTTCGGCGTGATCCGGGCCGAGTTCACCCAGCCGAGTTCACTGCTCGCCGACGGCGTCGTGGTGATGGACGCGCCGGGCGCGCGCGGGGCGGACAACACCACCACGTCGATGATCGCCGCCGCCGACGCGGTCCTCTACGTCACCAACGCGGCCACCGAACTCACCGTCGATCAGATCGCCTACCTGCAACGCATCCAGCAGATCTGCCCGACCGTCATCTGCGTGCTGAACAAGATCGACCAGTTCTCCCACTGGTCGCACACCCAGCAGCGCAACCGGGAACTGCTCGACGCGGCCGGGCTCGGTTTCGCGGTGGCGCCGGTGTCCGCGGAACTGCACCGGCAGGCCGGGCTGACCGGAAACTATCAGCGCGACATCGAATCCGGTGTGCCGCAGCTGATCGATCACCTGCGCGACTATGTGGTCGCGCGCGCGGACAGCGTCGCGCTGGAGGCCGCGGTGCAGGACATCCGGCTGGTCAGCGGTCATCTCGGCCTGACCCTGCGCAACGAGGTCGAGTCGCTGCGCGATCCGCGCATGCGCGCCGAGATCACCGACAAGCTGGTCCGGGCCCGCGACGACGCGGAGCAGCAGCGCCAGCGCACGTCGAACTGGCAGGTCACGCTGGTCGACGGCAGCACAGAGCTGATGGCCGACATCGAACACGACCTGCGGCACCGGCTGCGCAGCCTGGTGCGCGACGCCGAGGCCGAGATCATGCAGCACGATCCGGCGCGGCGCTGGAAGGAATTCGGCACCGACCTCGACGCGCGGATCTGCGAGGCGGTCGAAGAGAACTTCGTGATGGCGCACTACCGTTCGGTCGAGCTGTCCGAGCAGGTGGCCTCGAAGTTCCTGGCCGACAACCGGGCCGCGCCGCTGCCCAACATGCGGCTGGAGAACCCCGGCGAGGTGCTCGAGCAGGTGCAGTCGCTCGAACCGCTGGAGAGCGCGAAAGCCCGAGTGGGACAACAGTTCCTGTCCGCATTGCGCGGCTCCTACGGCGGCGTCCTGATGGTCGGCCTGGTCACCAGCATCCTGAAGATGTCGCTGGTGAACTGGTACTCGATCGGCGCCGGTGTGCTGCTCGGCATCAACGCGCTGTGGGACGAGCGCAAGAACCTCAAGGCGCGCAGGCGGGCCGAGGCGAAGGTCGCGGTGGCCCGGCTGATGGACGACGTGATCTTCCAGGTGAGCAAGGAATCGCGAAATCGGTTGCGCGCCATGCAGCGCGTGCTGCGCGATCACTTCACCGAGATCGCGGGCGACAACGCCAAGCAGGCCGACGAGGCGCTGCGCCTGGCCGAATCGGCCTACCAGAAGTACGGCGACCACAGCGGCGACCGGATCAAGCAGGTCGACGGGCAGATCGGCAAACTGCGCGGCCTGCGTGAGCAGGCCGACAGTCTGGCCGTCTGACGAAAAGTCCTGCTATCCAGGGTTGTTCGCGGGGGAGTGGGCGGGCTGGAACCCGCCCGCATTCCGGTTGTCCTCGGCCCGGATCACGTGGGTGACCGCGTTGATCAGGGCGAGGTGGGTGAAGGCCTGCGGGAAGTTACCGAGGTGGCGGCCGCTGCGCGGGTCGATCTCCTCGGCGTAGAGGCGCAGCGGGCTGGCGAAGCCGAGCAGCCGCTCGCACAGGTGCCTGGCCCGCTGGAGTTCGCCGATCTCCACCAGCGCGGACACCAGCCAGAACGAGCAGATGGTGAAAGCGCCTTCCTCGCCGGACAATCCGTCGTCGGTGGTGTCGGTGCGGTAGCGCAGCACCAGGCCGTTCTCGGTGAGCCGGTCCGCGATGGACAGCACGGTGGCGCGGATGCGGTGATCGTGCGGCGGCAGGAACCGGGTCAGCACCGCCAGCAGCAGTGAGGCGTCCAGGGTGTCGCCGCCGTAGGTCTGGGTGAGCACGCCGTTGGCGTTCACCCCGTGTTCGAGGATGTCGGCCTTGATCTCGTCGGCGATCGTGTGCCACTCGGTGGCGCTCTCGTATTGGCCGTGCAGCTCGGCGAGTTTCGCGCCGCGGTCGAGCGCGACCCAGCACATCACCTTGGACGAGGTGAAATGCTGTGGTTCGCCGCGCACCTCCCAGATGCCGCGGTCCGGCTCGTGCCAGTGCGCGATGGCCGCGTGCACCTGGCGTTCGAGCAAGGGCCACAACGTTTCCGGCACCTGCTGGCGCGACTTCACGTGCAGGTACACCGCATCGAGCATGGTGCCCCAGATGTCGTGCTGGTCCTGGTTGTACGCGGCGTTGCCGATGCGCACCGGCCGCGATCGGTCGTAGCCGCTGAGGTGATCGAGCGTCTCCTCGGTGATCTCGCGTTCGCCGCCGATGCCGTAAAGCACTTGCAGCGGAACGGCATCGCCGTTCTCGCCGGTGGTGGCATCGCGCAGGAAGGCGAAGAAGTCGTCGGCCTCCCGGTTGAGTCCGAGGGTGTACAGACCCCACAGTGCGAAGCTGGAGTCGCGCACCCACGTGTAGCGGTAGTCCCAATTACGTTGACCGCCAGGGGTTTCCGGAAGCGAGGTGGTGGCCGCGGCGAGCAGCGCGCCGGTCGGCGCGTAGGTGAGACCCTTGAGCGTCAGCGCGCTGCGCTGTAAGTAGTTGCGCCACGGGTGATCTGGGAAGTTGCCCTGGGTGATCCACTGCCGCCAGCTCTCCGTGGTCTGCCACATCTTCTGCGCCGCGTCCTCGTAGGACTTGGGCGCGGGCAATTCCGACCAGGTCAACGCGATGAACTTCTCGTCGCCCTCCGACATCCTGGTGCGGGCGCGCGCCTCCCGGCCCTCGAGCCCGAGCCTCAGGTCGGTGGTCAGCACCAGACTCGGGCCCGCGCTCGGGTCGTCGGTGCGGACCGCGGTCGCTTCCTCGTAGACCTTGCCGGTGTACTCCCAGCGGCTCACCGCGCGGTGGTAGTCGAAGGACGGCTCGCAGCTCACCTCCAGCTCCACGGTGCCGTTCACGCACTTCACCGTGCGCAACAGCATGTGCTCGGCATCCCAGTCCATCGGCGTGCGGCGATGGGTCTTGGAGCGCTGGTCGTTGTTGTGCCACGGGCCGAGCACCAGCGCGTCGCGCACGATCAGCCAGCCGGTCTCGGTCTGCCAGGTGGTCTCCAGGATCATCCCGCCGGGCAGGTAGCGGCGCGCGCTCGGCACATTGACGCCGTACGGGCCGAGCCGGAAGTGCCCCGCGCTGCGGTCCAGCATCGCGCCGAAGACGCTGGGGGAGTCCGGACGGGGTACACACAGCCATTCGACTGAGCCGTTGCTGGCGATCAAGCAGCTGGTCTCGCAGTCGGACAGGAACGCGTAGTCGTCGATCGGCGGGAAGGCGCCGTGCCGGTGCGACTCGGTCAGATGGCTGAGCACCGGCAGGTCATAGGGCTCATCGACGGTGAGATCGTCGGAAGACTCGGTGGACGACATGACCTCATCTTCGGGCCGACGGGAGCCTCCCGTCCACTGTCTGTGCCGTCGCGGCATGTTTGCCGTGGTCGCCGTGACCGAATATTCACCTTGCCTCGCTCTCAGGTGGACCTACTAGGCTGGGCTGGTGCATCAGATCGCAGGTTGGTGGGACAGCTTCGAGCTGTGGGTCGCGGGACTCCCGTTCATCCCGCAGTTCCTCGTCGTGCTCGTAGGCATGGTCCCGGTCAGCTTCGCCATCGCCTACCTGCTGGACCGCACCCTGCGCGCGCTGCTGCGGATCCTCGACCGCAGGCACGGCGTCGAGGAGGCGCTGCCCGCCGTGCCCGACACCGTGCCCGCCGACCTCACGGACGGCGACATCCGCCCGACCGTGCAGAGCGGTGCCCGCTGATGCCCCGTTCGCGCGTCCAGCTGGCCCTGATCGCCCTGCTCGTCCTCGTCGTAGTGGCCTGGCTCGTCACCCGTTAGTTCTCGCCGGTGCGCCAGTCGTTGAACCGCTTGCCGATCTTGGAGACGGTCTCGCCGACCTCCTGACCCACCGTGCTGACCGCTGAGCCGACATCGCGGCCGAGGTTGCGCACCGTGCGGATCAGCGGATCCTCGGACTGATCGAAGTTGTTGCGGTAGGTGCGGGCGGCTTCCTTGATCTCCTCGGAGATGCTGGTGTTCTTGTCCTGGTCGCGGCGCGGGTAGTCGCCGGCCAGGACGCGGTCGTAGTCGCCGCTCTGGATCCAGCGGCGCAGCTCGGCGGCGCGCAGCACGGAGAACGGGTGGCTCTGCAATTCCAGGTTGAGCAGCTTCAGCACGCCGTCGCGCAGATCGCCGGAACGTTCGTAGTCGTCGGCCTGGGCCAGGAACGCGCCGTGGTTCATCTCCTTGATCCAGGTGCCGCCCGCGGTCTTCATGTGCACCCGCACCGACGCGTCCACATCCTGTACGCACAGCAGCCCGGCCCGGTCGCCGGACAACTCGGACTTGCGGCTCCATTCCATCAGCGCCGCGACGATCGCGCGTAATGCCCAGCCGCCCACCGGCATCCAGCCGATGCTGGCGGAGATGCGCAGCAAATGCATGAGCATGGTGCGGTACACCGCGTGCCCGGACAGCGCGTGGCCGAGCTCGTGCCCGACGATGAAACGCAACTCCTCGGTATCCATCAGATCGATCAATCCGGTGGTCAGCACGATAAACGGCTGGTCCATGCCGATGGTGAAGGCGTTCACGTGCGGGCTCTGCAACACGAAGATCTCCGGCGTGGTCCGGGCATCGAGCACAGCGACACAGTCCTCGCGCAATTGATGCAGTGAACGGAACTGTCGTTCGT
This sequence comes from Nocardia sp. NPDC051756, assembly GCF_040681495.1. Lineage (NCBI taxonomy): Bacteria > Bacillati > Actinomycetota > Actinomycetes > Mycobacteriales > Nocardiaceae > Nocardia > Nocardia sp. NPDC051756. The sequence continues at coordinate 483,793 of NZ_JBFAYV010000004.1, forward strand.
CGACCCGCACGGCCGTCGCGAGGTACAGCAGCCGGTGCTGGCGTTCTTGCAGCAAACCGGACAAAGTGCGCAGGATGGCGTCGAATCCGGACAGCGTGCGCAGCGCGACCAACGCGGTGCGGTCGGCGGGGTGCTCCCACGCGCGAGTGCTGATGCCGGGAAATCTCGTGCGGACGCGATCCGGGCTGTTAGTCATGGGATGAAACCCCCCTCTTCCTGGAACTCTGTGATTCGAACTCGGGCCTCGGCCTCTGCTACAGTCTGCCCGTGTCTTCGAGTTGTGTCCCGCGGGTCCGCCATGAACTGGCGTTGATCGCGGTCGGCAATCTCGCGGTCGCCGACATTCTCTGTCGCTGATCGGCTACCGGGCACGTTTGCGCGTCCCTCCCTCGTAGACTGGCGTGCAACTTTTTCGCAGACGTCCCCGAACCCTGATGGCCTACCGGCCGATAGCCACGCCACCGCTCGCATCGACGCGGCGGCAGGTCTACCGATCCAACAGTAGTTCTCTCCGCCGCTCGAGGTCCCGAGTCGGCGGTCCGTAGGAAAGGCCCACCCCGATGTCTCGCAAACTTTGGCTCTCCCCGCGCCGACGCACCGCCGTCGCCGCCCTCACCGCGTTCGCGGCGGTCGCCCTCACCGCGTGCGGTGGTGGAGCCAGTGACACGGCCGGGGGTGGTGGCGCCGACGGCAGCGGCGGCACGCTGAACCTCTACGCCTACGCCGTCCCCAAGCCCGGATTCGACAAGGTGGTGCCCGAGTTCAACAAGACCGAGAAGGGCAAGAACGTCGTCGTCAACGGCTCCTACGGGGCCTCCGGCGATCAGTCCCGCAAGGTCAAGGACGGCGCCGAGGCCGACATCGTGAACTTCTCGGTCGAGCCCGACGTGACCCGCCTGGTCGACGCCGGCCTGGTCGACGCGAACTGGAATGCCGACGCCACCAAGGGAATTCCGTTCGGCTCGGTCGTCGCGATCGTGGTCCGCAAGGGCAACCCGAAGGGCATCAAGGACTGGGACGACCTGCTCAAGCCGGGCGTCGAGGTGGTCACGCCGAACCCGTTCAGCTCCGGCTCGGCCAAGTGGAACCTGCTCGCCCCGTACGCGGCCAAGTCCGAGGGCGGCAAGAACGCGCAGGCCGGCCTGGACTACCTGAGCCAGCTGGTGTCCAAGGATCACGTGAAGGTGCAGCCGAAGTCCGGCCGCGAGGCCACCGAGACCTTCCTGCAGGGCACCGGTGACGTGCTGCTGAGCTACGAGAACGAGGCGCTGTTCTCCGAGCGCAACGGCGACCCGATCGAGCACTTCGTCCCGTCCACCACGTTCAAGATCGAGAACCCGGTCGCGGTGCTCAAGAACAGCAAGAGCCAGGAGAAGGCGGTCGCGTTCCGCGACTTCCTCTACACCGCCGAGGGCCAGAAGGCCTGGGCGACAGCCGGTTTCCGCCCGGTCGACCCGAAGGTGGCGGCCGATTTCGCCAAGGACTTCCCGACCCCGCAGAAGCTGTGGACCATCAGCGACCTCGGCGGCTGGAAGGCCGTGGACAAGGAGCTGTTCACCCCGAACACCGGCTCCGTCGCGGTGATCTACGACAAGGCAACCAAGTAACCGGGTTCGGCGCACGGGATACTGGACGACTGTGACTGACAGCAGCACCGCCGCCGGGAGCAAGCCGGCTCCCGGCGGTAGCCCCGCAGGCCGGTTCGATTGGTCGTGGCTACGGGTAACCGGCTCGGTGGGTCCGCTCGGCATCGCCATCGCGGTGCTGTGGCTGAGCATCATCGTGTTGCTCCCGCTGGCCGCGCTCACCGTCACCTCGTTCGACGAGGGCTGGTCCGGCTTCTGGGACGCGATCAGCGCGCCCGCGGCGCTGGATTCGCTGCGGATCACCGTGCTGGTCTCGATCGTGGTCGCGGTGATCAACGTGGTGATGGGCACGCTCATCGCCTGGGTGCTGGTGCGCGACGACTTCCCCGGCAAGGGGATCGTCAACGCGCTGATCGATCTGCCGTTCGCGCTGCCGACGATCGTGGCCAGCATTGTGCTGCTGTCGCTTTACGGCCCGCAGAGCCCGATAGACATCCACCTCAACGCGACTCAGCCCGGCCTGATCGTCGCGCTGGCGTTCGTCACGCTGCCCTTCGTGGTGCGCTCGGTACAGCCGGTGCTCATCGAGGCCGACCGCGAGGTCGAGCAGGCCGCGTTGTCGCTCGGTGCGGACAACTGGACTACCTTCCGCCGCATCGTGTTACCGACGCTCGGCCCGGCGATCATCTCCGGCGGCGGGCTCGCGTTCGCCCGCGCCATCGGCGAGTACGGGTCGGTGGTGCTGATCGGCGGCGCGATTCCGCGCAAGACCGAAATGGCCTCGCAGTACATCCAGAAGCAGATCGAGATCGACCGGCCGATCAACGCGGCGGCGGTTTCGGTTGCGCTGCTGGCCATTTCGTTCGCGTCGTTGCTCATTCTGCGACTGCTGGCCGAGCGTAGTGTGCGCAAGGAACAGGAGACGCGATGAATCTTTCTTGGCCGACCAAGATTTCGCTGCGGGTCGTCGCGCTCGGCTACCTGTTCGTGCTGCTGGTGTCGCCGCTGATCATCATCCTGTTGCGCACCTTCGAAAAGGGCATCGGCGCGTTCATCGACTCGATCACCACGCCCGCGGCGATCTCGGCGTTCCAGTTGTCCATGATCATCGTGGCGATCGTGGTCCCGCTGAACGTCATCTTCGGCATCTTCACCGCGCTGGCGCTGGTGCGCGGAAAGTTCCCCGGCCGCACACTCGTTCAAGGCATCGTCGATCTGCCGTTCGCGGTCTCGCCGGTGGTGGTCGGCGTCGCGCTGATCCTGCTGTGGGGCGTGCACGGCTGGTTCGGCGGGCTGGAGGGCGCCGGCTTCAAGGTGATCTTCGGCCTGCCGGGCATGGTGCTCGCCACCATCTTCGTCACGCTGCCGTTCGTGGTGCGCGAGGTCGAGCCGGTGCTGCACGAGATCGGCGACGACCAGGAACAGGCCGCCGCCACCCTCGGCGCCACCCGCTGGCAGACGTTCTGGCGGATCACCCTGCCCGCCATCCGCTGGGGTCTCACCTACGGCGTCGTGCTCACCGTGGCCCGCGCGCTCGGCGAATTCGGTGCGGTGATCATGGTGTCGTCCGCGCAGCCCGGCAAGTCGCAGACCCTGACGCTGCTGGTGCACGGCCGATACATCAACGACCACAACACCTTCGGCGCCTACTCGGCCGCGACCCTGCTGATGGGCCTCGCCCTCATCACCCTCCTGTTGATGACCCTCCTCGAACGCAAACGGGGCACCAAATGATCACCGTGACCAATGCGAAGAAGAACTACGGTTCGTTCGCCGCGCTCGACGACGTCACCATCGATATCCCGAAGGGCGAGCTGACCGCCCTGCTCGGGCCCTCGGGTTCGGGCAAGTCGACGCTGCTGCGCTCGATCGCCGGACTCGAATCGCTCGACTCCGGCATCGTGCTGATCGGCGGCAACGACGTGACCAGGGTGCCGCCGCAGAAGCGCGACATCGGTTTCGTGTTCCAGCATTACGCCGCGTTCAAGCACATGACCGTGCGCGACAATGTGGCGTTCGGGTTGAAGATCCGTAAGCGGCCGAAGCACGAGATCGCCAAGCGGGTCGACGAACTGCTCGGCATCGTCGGTCTCGACGGCTTCCAGCATCGTTATCCGGCCCAGCTGTCCGGCGGTCAGCGTCAGCGGATGGCGCTGGCCCGCGCGCTCGCGGTCGACCCGCAGGTGCTGCTGCTCGACGAGCCGTTCGGCGCGCTGGACGCCAAGGTGCGCGCCGATCTGCGCACCTGGCTGCGCCGACTGCACGAGGAGGTACACGTGACCACCGTGCTGGTCACCCACGATCAGGAGGAGGCCCTGGATGTGGCCGACCGGATCGCGGTGATGAACAAGGGGCGGATCGAGCAGGTCGGTACGCCCGAGGACGTGTACGACCGGCCGGCCAACGAGTTCGTCATGTCGTTCCTCGGTGCGGTGGCGCGGCTCAACGGGCATCTGGTGCGTCCGCACGACATCCGGGTGGGGCGCGAGCCGAGCATGGCGCAGGCCGAGCACGAGGGGACCGCGGACTCGGCGGGCGTCACCCGCGCGACCGTCGAACGGGTCGTGCATCTCGGTTTCGAGGTGCGGGTCGAACTGCGCAACGCGGCGACCGGCGATCTGTTCGCCGCGCAGGTGACCCGCGGCGACGCGGAGGCACTGCGCCTGTCCGACGGGGAAACCGTGTACGCCCGCGCGACGAGAATCCCGGAGTTGCCCGCGCAATAAATGAATTGCGCACAAAAATAAATAAGTACCCCATAGCGGCGTGTCGAAACTGAAAAGTCCTCGACTCAACTCTTAGTGTCTGAATGCGAAAGCGGGTTCCGGATTTATCGGAACGTGATTGCTGAAAGTGTATTCGTGATGGTAGTCCACCCCGGCCGGGGAGCCGCCCCGGCCGCCGATCGCCGCCGCTCACCTTGCCGGGATAGTTGGCATGAGCAGGGTGTTTGTCGGAGGCGGGGAGTTGATCCATCGCCATGTCCATTACCCACAGAGTTGTTTTCGCGCTGACCGCGGTCAGCGCCGCCGTGATTATCCAGTCGAATTCGGCGGTCGCCGCACCGGCACCGCTCGTCGATCCTGCCGGGCCGATCTCCGCGCCACCGGTGGCATTGGAAGCGCATTCCACCCCGCTCGCTCCGCCGCTGCCCGATCCGTATGCCGACGGCGCTTTGCCATTGGTGATTCCGCATGGGGTGGAAGGGCGGCAGCAGCATTTCACGCCGAGCTCGGAGCAATGGGACAACGCCAGGGTGATCGTCGAGGTGGTGCGCCGGCGCGGGCTGCCGGTCTATGCCGCGGTGGTGTCGCTGGCCACCGCCTTGCAGGAATCCACGCTGCGGAACTTCACCGTCGCGGTCGATCACGACTCGCTCGGACTGTTCCAGCAGCGTCCGTCCGCGGGGTGGGGTGCGCCGGAACAGGTGACCGATCCCTGGTACGCGACCGGAAAGTTCTTGGACGCCTTACTCTTTCGCGCACCGGACTATCTGGATCGGCCGCTGTGGCAGTCGGCGCAGGATGCCCAGCGGTCCGCGTTCCCGACGCTGTACGCGCAATGGCAGGAACAGGCCGCGCAGATGGCGTTGTGGATCCTGCGGGAGACCGCGAACAACCGGACGGTGCGGATTCAGGCGCAGCCGGTGCGGTAGATCATCCGGCTGCTGGGACGTTGCTGATCTTGTGCTGGCACACGGAAATCCGTGCGTTGTCGAGGGTGGGTGACGCCGCGGAATCGGGTACGAGGTTGCGCCGGCGGCGTATCGGGTCGTCCGTTCAAGATGTGCGCGGCGCGTGTCGTCTCGGCGAGTCGAGACAGTATCCGCCTCCCGCGGTCCGGTGTCCGGCTTTCCGGGGATTGTTAGGGGCTATCACAGCATGTGAGAACGTGTATTCGCGTGCGGGACCTGTCGTCTGTGCGGTTGTCGAAGGCTCCCGCAAACACTGATGGGACATCGCTGAATATCGGCGTGTCGCAGTGGGATCCGGCCGCCGACGCATTCGCCGCCGTCCAGGGCAGGTGACCAGGATGGATGCTTGTGCTATGCAACCTGTGTCAAAACAGGCGGGCTGCGGACAACGTGGTGTCCGGTGGTTGGCAGGCCGGTCGCGGAGTGGTTGCGTGGACAGAGTTCGAAGCAAATCGGCTCGGCGATCAGAGGATTGCGATGGCGGTTGGTCTCGGTTTGAGCATCGGTACGGTGAACACGGTTTCCGCGCTCGCGGAGGAGGGTTCAGCGAAAGCTCCGCCGGGCCGCCGATGGGCCCAGCGCTCCCAATCCATCACCCGCCGAACAACACTCACGTTCGACAGCACAGGTCTGGCCCGGGTCGGCATGATCCCGCGGCACGGGCGCGCGATCATCGAGTTCGCCGATCTCACCCAGCGGTCCATCATGTCGGCGCGGGTCGGCCACCGCGCCCTCTCGCCCGCCGATCTGGTTGCGGTGGTGGCCGAGTGCCTGATCAGCGAGACGCTGCTGGATCAGCCCCAGCACGACGCGCACAGCAGCGACGTCGGCATCGCGCTCACCTATCCGGCGCGCTACACCGAGACGCACATCGGCGATCTGCGCGCCTCGCTGGATGCCATCGGATTGGACAGCGTCGAACTGGTCGCCGAACCCATCGCGGCGGTGGCCTGGCTGGAATCCGACCGCGGCCCGCTGATGCCCGGGCTGGCGCTCGTCTATGACCTAGGCGGCGCGAGTCTGGACGTCACGCTGGTCCGGGTCGGCGCGGGCTGCCCGAGCAATCCGATCGCCGGGCAGCCGATGTACTCCGCCGAATACGGCGGCCGGGCCTTCGGTGCGCTGGTCGCCTCGCGGGCCGGGCACGGTTTGCCGTCGGCCTCTATATCCGGTTCGGTCACGGGCACGACTGCGGACGAGTTGCGCACCAAACACGTGCGGGCCTCGTTGGAACTCGTCTACCGATGCCTGCGGGCGGCGGACGTCACCATGGCCGACGTCGACTGCGTCGTCGTGGTCGGCGGTGCGGCCCGGCCGGTCGAGGTGGCCCAGGTGCTGGCGGGCGAGCTGGCCCGGCCGGTGATCGTGGCGCCCGACCCGGAGCGCACCATCGCCGACGGCGCGGCGATCATCGGCCGCCGCGCGGCCGTCGCCGCCGAGGAGTCGGCGGGAAAACACCACGGCAAGCGCCGCCAGGGCGCGCACCGGCGGGCGGCCACCAGGGCGATGGTGCTGTCGCAACGGACCAAGCAGCGACTGAGCAGAGTCGCGCTGGCCGCCGGGTTGTCCGTCGCCGGCATCGGCATGGCACTCGCGCTGCCTGCCGACGGCGTGGTCGTGGGATTGGCGCAGCTCGGACTGCGTTGACGGGTGATCCGGTGGCGGTGGTGACGAGGGCGGCCGCCGCCGGATCTGCCTGTCGAGTGAGCTGCGTCGAGTGCGGCCGCGGCCACCGGCACTCTCTGACCAGGAGTCCCGGTGGCCGCGGCCGCTCGCGCGTTATGTCTTCGTGGGTTGACGTGTCCGGTCGTAGGTGTAACTATGGGAAACAGATAAACCTACGAGGAGAGGCAGCGACGACGATGTCTACAGCCGTGACGCCCCCGGTCGATTCTGATCTGGAGAAGGCGCAGGAGTACGCCTCGAAGCTGCTGCTGCTCTCCGAGGGATCGGTCAACAAGCACTTCGACCCGTTCGAGGACATCGACTGGGACAACCCCGACTTCGCCCCCGAGGCGGGCCCGGAGCGGTGGATTCTGCCCGTTTCGGCCGACCCGCTCGGTCGCCACCCGTGGTACCTCGCGCAGACCGACGAGCGCAAGATCGCGATCGGCAAGTACCGCCAGGCCAACGTCGCCAAGGTGGGCCTGCAATTCGAGACCATCCTGATCAGCGGCATGGTCACGCACAACTTCGGCTTGCCCAACGGTTCTCCCGAGTTCCGCTACTGCTCCCACGAGATGATCGAGGAGCACAACCACACCCTGATGTTCCAGGAGATGGTGAACCGGATCGGCGAGGACGTGCCCGGCATGGGCCCGCTGGTGCGCAAGTTCAAGTACCTGGGCGCCCCGGTCGCGGCGCTGTTCCCGAACCTGTTCTTCATGGCGGTGCTGGCCGGCGAGGAGCCGATCGACCACATCCAGAAGGCGATCCTGCGCTCCGGCGAGGACGTGCACCCGATCATGCGCGGCGTCATGGCCATTCACGTGGCCGAAGAGGCGCGGCACATCTCCTTCGCCCACGAGTTCCTGAAAATCCATGTGCCCGAGGCGAAGCCGGGTAGCAAGTTCATCCTGTCGATCGCGATGCCGATCGTCATGTACATCCTGGGCCGCTCGATCTTCACCCCGCCCCGGTCGTTCTGGCGTGAGTTCGACATCCCGGACTACGTGCGCAAGGAACTGTTCTACGGGTCGAAGGAATCCAAGCAGGAGTTCAGCGACTTCTTCGGCGACGTGCGCACCCTGGCCAAGGACATCGGCCTGATGAACCCGGTCTCCAAGGCGGTCTGGAAGCTGCTCAAGATCGACGGCCACACCACTCGCTACCGTTCGGAGCCGCTGCGTTCGGCGAAGGCCGGCTGACGTGCCCTACATCGTCACCCAATCTTGTTGCAGCGACGCGTCTTGCGTGTACGCCTGCCCGGTCAACTGCATCCATCCGACGCCGGATGAGCCGGACTTCCTGACCGCGGACATGCTGTACGTGGACCCGCAGGCGTGCGTCGACTGCGGCGCCTGCGCCACCGCGTGCCCGGTCGACGCGATCATCTCGGCGAAGAAACTGACCGACGAGCAGAAGCCGTTCATCGAGATCAACGCCGACTTCTACCGGCAGGCCCGGCCGCGGCCGCTGCTGGCGAAGCCGGTGCCCGCGGCCGAGATTCGCACCGAGCGCCAGCCCATGCGGGTGGCGATCGTCGGGTCCGGTCCGTCGGCGATGTACGCGGCTGACGAGCTGCTGACCCAGCCCGACGTGTCGGTGACCGTGTTCGATCGGCTGCCGGTGCCCTATGGGCTGGCCCGGCACGGCGTCGCGCCGGATCACGACAAGACCCGCAAGGTCAGCGAGCTGTTCGACATCATCTCGGCCCAGGACGGTTTCGGCTCGTACCTGAATGTCGAAGTGGGCGCGCATGTTTCGCATGCGGAGCTGCTCGATCACTTCCATGCGGTGATCTACGCCGTCGGCGCGTCCGCCGACCGCAAGCTCGACATCCCCGGTGAAGGGTTGTCCGGCAACATCTCTGCCACCGACTTCGTCGCCTGGTACAACGGGCATCCCGATCACGTGGACCGCATCTTCGACCTGTCGCAGCAGCGCGCGGTGATCGTCGGCAACGGCAACGTCGCCCTCGATGTTGCGCGCATCCTGACCAGTGACCCGGATGCGTTGGCGGCCACCGACATCGCGCCGTACGCGCTGCGGGCGTTGCGGGAGAGCAAGATCGAAGAGGTGGTCATCCTCGGCCGCCGCGGTCCGCTCGAATCCGCCTTCACCGTGCCGGAATTCGTCGGCCTGCTCGGTGCGGATGTGGACATCGCGATCGAGGGCGAGTTGCCCGAGGTCACCGAGGGTCTGCCGTATCAGGTCGAGCAGAAGCTGCGCTTGCTGCACAGTGTGGGTGCGCGGCCGTTCGGCGAGCGTAAGCGAATCGTGTTCCGCTACTTGACTTCTCCCACCGAGATCCTCGGCACCGATCGGGTGGCCGGCATCGAGGTGAGCCGCAACGAGCTCGTCACCGATGCCGACGGCCGCACCCGTGCGGTCGCGACCGGCGTCACCGAGCGGCTCGACGCGGGTCTCGTGCTCACCTCGGTCGGCTACCGCGGGGTGGCGCTGCCCGGCCTGCCGTTCGATGTCGCGACGAACGTGATCCCGAACCGGGACGGTCGCGTGCTCGAACGTCTCGACGGTGCGGTGCTGCCCGGCACGTACGTCACCGGCTGGATCAAGCGCGGTCCGACCGGCTTCATCGGCACCAACAAGTCCTGTGCGCAGCAGACGGTGCAGCAGCTGGCCGACGACTACAACGCCGGTCGCCTGCCCGAACCCGCCGGCAGTGCAACGGAATTCGATCACCTGATCCGCCTGCGTCAGCCTGCGGTCCGCGCGGCGGGCGCCACCAAGCGCCGCGGCCCGGTCCGTCGTCTCCTGACGCGCTCCTGACCAGACTCCTCGCGGGACCCACGTGGTCCCGCGAGGCCGTCACCATCGACGCCAATGTCGCCGTCGATGGTGGACCCCGGTATCCGGTCACGCGATGGGGGCGTGCGCCGAGGCCGGGGTGTTTTTTGTGCTACTGCGCGGTGAAACCGCCGTCGATCGCGAGCGCCGCGCCGGTGACGAAGCTGGCCTCGTCACTGAGCAGGTACGCGCAGAACGACGCGGTCTCCTCGGGCTGACTGATCCGGCCCAGCGGGTGCAGCGCGGCGATGGCCGCCTCACCCTCCGGTGTTGCGCCCATCGAGTTGCGGAACGCCGGGGTGTCGATCGCGCCGGACACGATCGCGTTCACCCGGACCCCCTGCGCCGCGGACTCGAGCGCGACCGCCCTGGTCAGGCCGACCACGCCGTGCTTGGCCGCCACGTACGGCGCGACCGAGCCCATGCCGACCACGCCCAGGTTCGAGGCGTTGTTCAGGATCGCGCCGCCACCGTTGGCGATCATCGCGGGCACCTGGTGGCGCAGACCGTAGAACACGCTCGTCAGGTTGAGTTCCAGGTCGGCGCGCCAGCCTGCCTCGTCGATCTCGCCGACCGGGCCGAACGCGTTGACCGCGCCCGCGTTGTTGAACGCTGCGTCGAGGCGGCCGTACTCGGTGAGCGCGGCCTGGGTCAGCCGGGCCACCTCCGCCTCCACTGTCACATCGGTCGGCACGAACAGCGCTCGCCCGCCCGCCGCCCGGATCTCGGCGGCCACCTGCTCGCCCGCGTCCTTGCCCCGGGCGCCGAGCACTACAGCTGCGCCTTCACTCGCCACCCGCACCGCCACCGCCTTGCCTACGCCCGAGCTGGCGCCCGTGATCAGCACGACCTTCTCCGCGAACCGTGTCGCCATGATGTCCATTTCCCTTCTCGTTCTTGCGATCTCACCTCGGTGGTGCGGTCGCAGAACCAAGTCAAGCCGGAGCAGGCCGGCCGTGCTGGCGGGAAATAGACCTGGAGTTGATGCGTCATGCATCTCGCGAGCGGAGTTGAGCTGTGCTGAAATCGTCAGGGCTGGCAATGATTTGGTTACCGACCAGTCAGTGTCTTTATGTGACGCTGAATTCTCGGGTTGATTCGGGTTGTTGATCGGTTATCGGAGCATTGTCCGAATCGCTGCGAGATAACCAGATCGGATGGGGCGGTATGGAACCGGTGCCTGTCGAGTGGGCTGAACAACTCGAACGCGGAGCATAGTCGCAGGTGATCCGGATCATTGTGGTCAAGAGTTAAACGTTTCGCGCCATTCTCTCGCCGTTCATGTCTATTCCACATCCTTCCAGCGAGCCGAACAGCTAATCTGTGCTGGCTGTTTGGAAGACGACCGCGGCCACATGGTTCTCTGTGTGATGGACGTGGTCTCGGTACGTTGACGGGATAGCATATGACCACAGGTCTGGGTTTCAGCATCGGCGCAGTGAACTCTATGACGGCTTCGGTGACCGGTGCGCGAACCCGGCCCGTCGTGCGCAGTCGGCGCACCGCGGTGACCTTCGACAGCGCGGGCGGGCTACGGATCGGCGGCATCCCGCAATTCAGCATGGCCGTAACGGATTTCGCCGACCTGAGCCGCGATCCCGAGCCGATGATCGTCGGCGGGCGCATCTGGTCGTCGGCGAACCTGGTCGCCGCCGTGGTAAACGGGCTGCGCGACGCCGAGCCCGCGGCGACCGAGTCGGGGGCCGTAGCCGCTTATCCCGCAACGTATTCCGACAAAGAGGTGTCGCTGCTGCGGCAGGCGCTCGACCTGTCCGGGGCGAGTGACGTTGCGCTGGTGCCGGAACCGGTCGCGGCCGCGGAATGGCTGGAGCACGAACAAGGTCCGCTGGAGCCCGGCTTCGTGCTCGTCTACGACCTCGGCGGCACCAGTCTCGACGTCACCATCGTGCGCGTCGGACCCGACTGGGACAACCATCCGATGGTCGGAAAACCGGTGCGCTCCTACGACTTCGGCGGGCGGCCGCTCGGCGCGATGATCGCCCGCTACGCCCATGAGGCCGGGCCGCGCACGACCACGCCGACGTCGATGCTGTCGATGGTCGACATCGACGGCCTGCGCACCGCGCACATCCACGACACCCTCGAGGTGGTGCGCGCCGCCGTCAAGGCCGCCGACCTCACCCTGTCCGACATCAGCCGCATCCTGTTGGTCGGCGGAGCGTCCCGGCCTGCCGAGGTCGCCCGCACGCTCGCCGAACTCGGCCGCCCCCTGGTGGTTTCGACCGACCCGGGCCAGACCGTCGCCGCGGGCGCCGCCCTGATGGCCGCCCGCACCATGGCGCTCGCCGCATCCGGCGGCAAGGAGCATTCGCCGCGCGTCGCAGTGTTCTCCAGTGCCGCTGTGGTTTCCGCGGTCGCCATGTCGGCGGTGACGGTGTTCGGCAGCCCGTCGGCCCCCAGCGCGTCACCGGTGCTCGAACATTTCCCCGGCCTCGACACCCCGACCGCCGACACCTTGTTATACGACTCCAGCGCCGATCTGGCCGGCCACCGGGACGCCTGGGTGGCGACTCCGGCCGGGTGGACAACCACCCGGGCGCTGGCCACCAGTGCAGGGCTGCCCAAACCCTCGGCCTACGGCCTCTTCATCACCCCTGTCTCCCACGCCACCAAACTCGGCCCCAGCGTCGCCGAATCGCGCCTCGGCTCCCACACCGAGCCCCGAACCTCCGGTGCCACAACCGAATACGGTGGCACCTACGCCAACCCGGCGTACTTCATCAACCCGCTGCCCTTCGGCCAGCTCATCCCGCAGCCAGGACAGCCGCCCGCGCCGGGTACTCCCGCCCAACCCGCGGTGCCGATCGCCGGTGGTCCGGTCGCGCCCCCCGTAGGCTCGATACCCGCTGCGCCCCCGGCCAATCCGGCCCCCGCGGTACCGGACCCGGTCGCCTCGGCTCCCGTAGCAAGCACTCCTGCCACCGGCGGCACCGTGGACACGCCGACTGCGGGAACCACCACGGGCACCGGAACATCAACCAGCACAGGCACTTCTGGCTCCACCGGTGAATCGACTTCCGGCAGCACGTCCTCCGGCGGAACCACGTCAGGCGGATCCTCCAGCGAATCCAGCACCGGCGGCAGCACCTCCTCCGGCGAATCCTCAACCGGCGGCTCCACCTCCGGCAGCACCACCGGCGGTTCTTCCAACACCTCATCCGGCGGCACCTCATCCGGCGGCACCACTTCCGGCGGCAGCACTTCCGGCGGCACAACCTCAGGCGGAACCTCCTCCGGCGGAAGCACATCCGGCAACACCACCTCGGGCGGAACCTCCACCGGCGGCAGCACCTCCGGCGGCTCCACCAGCGGTTCCACCGCAGGCGAATCATCCTCCGGTAGCACGTCCTCCGGCGGCTCCTCCTCAGGCGGCTCTTCCGGCGGCTCGGGCGGCGGCCCCGGCGCCCACTAGACCCGATCCGCAGCGCGGACGTAGGTTCCGCCGGCGTAGCCCTGATAGTCGCCCCAGGGGCGTCTCAGCACTCACCGAGTCATCGGGCGATCCGGGGATCTGCGGCTGCTCGACGAGCCGGATGTGGCAGGTTCCGGGCTGGCGGCAAGTTCTGGCCGACGGAGTCTTTAATCGCCCGCGCGCCAGCACAGTTCTCGCCGAACGGGACAGGGCTGCGGCGTAGCGCGAGTGAGTCCTCAGCCAGGTCCCGTTCGAAGCTTCACTCGCCGCCCGGCGGGCAGCGGGTCACCGGGCGATCCGAGGATCGGCGGCCGCCGCGCGACACCCCGTGTGCAGTGCGCGGCTCGCTGAAGGGGTGACCCTCTTGCTGAATGGCTGTTGTGTCGGCAGGAAGTTGTGATCGCCGCGATGCTGTGGCCTCGATCCTGCGTACTCGGGCTGGGCGAGAGCACATCGTTTCTCTAGTGGAGCCACCTCGTCGCCCTCGTGCCCATCGTGAACGACGCTGCTGCCGACCATCGCTAGCGAGGGGGCTTCACCGGTACCACGCGCTAGTCCGGTAGCAGAGCCGCCGCGTCGCTCGCGATCTCATCGAGAATCACGCTGCGGCCGTCCTTCGCTAGCGCGGGGCTTCGCCGGCACCACACGCTGGTCCGGTAGCAGAGCCGCCGCGTCGCCCGCGAGCTCGTCGGGAATCACGCTGCGCCGTCCATCGCTAGCGCGGGGCTTCGCCGGCACCACGCGCTAGCTCACTCGATAGTGTTGCCGGATGCGGAGTGGCGGACTCCCGAGCCGGGTCATCTTTCTCAACGGGACATCGAGTGCGGGGAAGACGACCTTGGCGCGCAGTATTCAGGACGAGAGTGATGTTCCGATCGTCTACTGGGGGATCGACACGCTTTTCGGGCTGGTGCCGCCGAACTGGGGTGGGGGACGGGATGGGCCGTTGAGTCGTGCGGGCTTTTGGTATGACCGCACTGGTCGCGATGTCGAGGGGCATCCGCTGCTGGTCGTTCGGTATGGCGAGGTGGGGCGTCGGATGCTGCGCTCGGCCTGCACCGCGGCCGCCGCGTTCGCGCACGGCGGCGATCACCTGGTGATCGATGAGATGCTGCTGACCCCGGACCTCCTCCCGATGTGGCTGACCGCCCTCGCCGGCCTGGACGTTCAACTGGTCGCAGTCACCTGCCCACTACCGATCGCGGAGCAGCGAGAACTGGCGCGCGGCAACGAAGTCGGCTTGTCCCGCGGCCACTTCCACAGCGTCCACGACCACGGCACCACCTACGACATGACCGTCGACACCAGCACGGCCTCGCCGACCGAACTAGCCAGAGCCATACTCCGCCAAGACCCCCATTAGCGCACCACCGACGCGAAATCCGCACTCGCTCTAGGGATCTGCACCAGCTCTAGGGGCCCATAGCGAGTGCGGATCCCGAGAGGGAGTGCGGATCCGGTCGACTTCCGGGTACGACATGACCGTAGACACCAGCACGGCTTCGCTGACCGATCTAGCCAGAGCCATGTTCCGCCAAGACCCCCGGCTAGTGCGCCACCGGCGTGAAATCCGCACTCGCTTTGGGGATCTGCACTGGCTCTAGGGGCGCATAGCGAGTGCGGATCCCGAGAGGGAGTGCGGATTCGGTCGACTTCCGGGTACGGCATGACCGTAGACACCAGCACGCTTCGCCGACCGAACTTGCCAGAGCCATGTTCCGCCAAGACCCCCGGCTAGTGCGCCACCGGCGTGAAATCCGCACTTGCTCTGGGGATCTGCACTGGCTCTAGGGGCGCATAGCGAGTGCGGATCCCGAGAGAGGGTGCGGATTCGGCGGACTTCCGGGTACGGCATGTCCG
Organism: Nocardia sp. NPDC051756; assembly: GCF_040681495.1. Lineage (NCBI taxonomy): Bacteria > Bacillati > Actinomycetota > Actinomycetes > Mycobacteriales > Nocardiaceae > Nocardia > Nocardia sp. NPDC051756. The sequence continues at coordinate 498,836 of NZ_JBFAYV010000004.1, forward strand.
TGGACACCAGCACGCTTCGCCGACCGAACTTGCCAGAGCCATGTTCCGCCAAGACCCCCGGCTAGTGCGCCACCGGCGTGAAATCCGCACTTGCTCTGGGGATCTGCACTGGCTCTAGGGGCCTATAGCGAGTGCGGATCCCGAGAGGGAGTGCGGATTCGGTCGACTTCCGGGTACGGCATGTCCGTGGACACCAGCACGCTTCGCCGACCGAACTTGCCAGAGCCATGTTCCGCCAAGACCCCCGGCTAGTGCGCCACCGGCGTGAAATCCGCACTCGCTTTGTGGATCTGCACTGGCTCTAGGGGCGCATAGCGAGTGCGGATCCCGAGAGAGGGTGCGGATCCGGTGGACTTCCGGGGTGCGTGTGCACCTGAGGCCGTTTACGTTGGTGGTGTGCGGTGCCAGTGCAGCCTCGCCGATCAGGCTGAACCACGGATGTACGTGGCAGTCTCGGCGCGGGTAATCGGCGGACGCGCACCATGTTGCCGAGGCACAATGAATTGATGGCTAGTGGGGGACCCCAGCTGATTGCGCTGGATGTAGACGGAACGTTGCTCGACACGGGAAGCCCGATCACCGAGCGCGTGGCGGCGGCTGTGCGTGCGGCGGTCGCGGCGGGCGCGCATGTGGTGGTGACGACCGGGCGGACCGTGTTGACGACCCGTTCGGTGCTGAGCGAACTCGGCCTCGTCGAGGGGCATGCGCTGTGTTCGAACGGCGCGGTCCATGTCGACGTGGCCAAGGGGCAGCCGCTGACCGTGCAGGACTTCGACCCCGCGCCGGCGGTCCTCGCGCTGCGCGCCCTGATCCCGGAGATGATCTTCGCCGTGGAGAAGGTCGGCGTCGGCTACTGGGCGACCGGCGTCAGCCCGGGGGAGTACTCGCTCGGCGATTACCTGCTCGTCGACCACAGCGCGCTGAGCAGCGAGCCGACCCCGCGGCTCAACGGCTGGTGGCCGGAGGGCTCGCTGGCGGAAATGCTGCGCCTCCTGCACGAGCTCGAGGTCCCCGGCGCCAGCTGGGTGCACGGGGAATTCGGCCCGTGGCTCACCGTCTCCCGCCAAGGCGTGTCCAAGGGCTGGGCGCTCGAACGCCTCCGCCTGGCCTTGGACGTCCCGAGCGACGCCACCCTGGCCATCGGCGACGGCTACAACGATCGCGAAATGCTGCGCTGGGCAGCACATTCCGTCGCCATGGCGAATGCGCCCGCCGCGGTCAGGGACCTGGCCGACGAGGTAACCGACAATGTCCTGGAAGACGGCGTCGCCACCATCCTGGAGCGCTGGTTCCGCCCCTGATCCGAGTGAATCGGCCCGCCCTGTCCGGGAGTGATGTCTTTACGCTATTGTGAACACCGATGTTCGTAGCTGATGTCAGGACCGTCGCCTGGCCATGCATCGCCGCTGCGTGAACGTCACGGCGTCGTCCGCGACGCCGCTGCTCGATCGCCTGTTCATCGCCCGATCCCGTCGTACCCGCGGCCGGACCGGTCGACCATCGATGGACTCGACGGAGGTTATCGACATGACCCGCACGCCGTTCTACGCGGAGGTGCAAACCCATTACGACCTGTCCGACGAATTCTTCGCCCTGTTCCTCGACCCGACACGCACCTACAGCTGCGCGTACTTCGAGCAGGACGACTACACCCTGGAACAGGCGCAGCGCGCGAAAATAGATCTGGCACTTGGCAAGTGCGACCTACGGCCGGGCTTGACCCTGCTCGACATCGGCTGCGGCTGGGGTTCGACGATGATGCGCGCGTTGGAGTGCTACGACGTCAAGGTCATCGGGCTGACGCTCAGCAAGAACCAGCACAGCTACGTGCAGGGCATGCTGGACGAGGGCGGCTACGGCGCCCGCGCCGAGGTCCGCCTGCAAGGCTGGGAGGAGTTCGACGACAAGGTCGACCGCATCGTCAGTATCGGTGCGTTCGAACACTTCCGGCACGAGCGGTACGCCGAGTTCTTCGACTTCGCCTACCGAATTCTGCCCGAAGAAGGCCGAATGTTGTTGCACAGCATCGTCATCTACGGCCTGACCTATCTGCGCGAACACGACATCAAGTTCGACCGGACCGACATCGACTTCTTCCGGTTCATCCGCGACGTCATCTTCCCCGGCGGCCAATTACCCTTCCACAGCAGCAAATTCCCGCCGGGCATCCGGCAGTACGCCGAGAACGCGGGCTTCGCCATCGAACGGATCCACCCGCTGCAACTGCACTACGCGAAGACCCTCGACCTCTGGGCGGCGGCCTTGTCGGAGCGGCGCGACGAGGCCGAGGCGCTGTGCGGCCCGGACACCTATCAGACGTACATGCGTTACCTGACGGGATGTGCCCACCACTTCCGTGCCGGGCACATCGACGTCATGCAGTTCACCTGTGTGAAGTAGGTCAGCGCAACGGAATTCGCGCGACGATGGGCGTCGTCGGCTGAACCGACCCATTACTCGGTTCAGCCGTGATCGCGAGCAGCGCGGTGTCTGCGGTCAGATCCGCCGCCAGCTCGGCGCGACCACCGGCGACGCGCATCATCCCGGCCGAACGCGGCGTGCCGTCGGCCGTGATGGTCCACAGCTGGTATCTGTGCTGGTCGTCGGTCGTGGGCAGTCCGGTGGCGATGACGACGACCTTGCCCACGCCGGCCGACACCACCGCCGTGGCCGTGCCGTCGCCCGTCGTCAGTTCACCGTTCCAGGTGACCGCGTCGCCCACCTGATCCGCCGCGACCACCTCGCCACCCGGCCCGCCGACCAAGGACAGCCCGGTGATCAAGACGGCCACCACCGCGACGGCGGCCGCAAGGCCGATCGCCGCCCGGATCATCCAGTCCCGACGCGGCGGGGGAATGTGGTTGTCCGACAACCCATTCAACGCGGGCATGATGTCCGTACGGCCGAGCGCGTCCAACGCGGGCAACAGCTGGGTCTGCCCGAGCACATCATCGACGCGCCGCTGCGGCCTCGCCCGAATATCGGCGAGCACCCGGTCCTTCATTTCCGCGGCGGGCACCGGCGGCACGGCGACGGCGAGTGCCAGCGCGACCTCGCTCAGCTCATCGACCTCGGTGCGGCATTCCGCGCACTCGGTCAGATGCTGCTCGAAGACGACGCGCTCGGCGGTGGACAGCGCGTCCACAACATATGCGCCGGTGCGGGTGTGCAGGTCGGATATCGTCACGGGCGCTCTCCCATGCTTTCCCGCAGACGGAGCAGTCCGTCGCGCATCTGGGTCTTGATCGTGCCGACCGGCTCGTCCAGTGCCTCGGAGACCTCGCGATAGGTGTGGCCGCCGTAGTAAGCGAGGACGAGTGATCGGCGTTCCAGATCGGTGAGCGCGTCGAGGGCCTGCTGGACCGCCTCGTGGTCCAGAGTGTCCAGCGTCGTCTCCACCACCTCGTCGACACCGCTGCGCGACGCCAATTGTCCTGCGCGGTTGTCGCTTTCGACGTTGGCGTGCTGAAGGCGCACCCGCTCGACGGCGCGCCGGTGCGCGATGGCCAGCACCCACGCCAACGCGCTGCGGCCGTGTTCATCGAACTGGGCCGCCTTGCCCCAGATCTCCAGCAGCACCTCCTGCGCGACCTCTTCGGACTGCACATGGTCGCGCAGGACCGCGGCGACGATGCCGAGCACCGGACCGGCCACGAGGTCGTAGAGCGCGGCGAAGGCCTGCTCGTCGCCGTGGGCTATCCGGCGCAGCAATAGTTCCGCCGTGTTCGCCTGCTCGGTCATGTCATCGAGGGCGCCGGGTAGTTCGCGGGCGCGGCTGACCATAGGAGTCCTTCCAAACCTGACCGATCCGGAAGCCGTGCGCGGCGGCAACGGCGGATGTGGGCCAGATCATATGACGCCCGGTTCACCGCGACGCCCGCGCTGGCCCGCGCGCCGTAGAAATCCAGACCAATCCGCAGACGCCTCGGCTGCGACTTCTATGCAGAGCCTGCCAGCCAGCGGCGGCTCGCGCAGTGTCCCGGCCGAGGCGACCGGCCGGGACACGCGGCGGGGCATGGTGCCGGACGAACGAGTCCCGTCCGGCACCATGTCACCGTTTTCGAGGCTAGGCCGGGCCGGTTTTGGCCAGCACCTCGAGGTAGTGCGGGTTGGACATGAGGCCGAGGATGTTGCCGAACGGGTCGATGACCGAGGCGGTCACGAATCCGGTGCCCACGCCGCGCTCGGTGATCGGGTCGTACTCCTTTGCGCCGAGCTCGAGCAGCCGGTCGAAGGTGGCCTGCAGGTCGTCTACGTGCCAGTTGACGATGGCCCCGCCGGGCGCGTTGCGCGCACCCTCCGGGCCGTACGCGCGGTTGACCAGCCCGAACTCGGCCAGGTAGTCGCCGATGCGGAACTCGTAGTAGCCGCCGGGGACGGTGAAGTACGGCTCGACGCCCAGGAACTCGGTGTACCAGTCCTTCGCGGCCTCCAGGTCGTCGGCGTAGAACGTGCTCGTCGCCATTCCTCGCAGCATTGTCGATCTCCTTCATCGGTTCGTGCCTTGCTTGTAGAAACCATCCTCCGCTCTAAAGTGCTCACCGAATGAGCACTTTCTCCGGCAGAATTGTGCGCATGCGAGCGGACAGATTGGTGGCGATTCTGCTGATGATGCAGACGCGCGGACGGGTGACGGCCGCCGAAGTCGCCGAGGAGTTGGAGACGTCGGTGGCGACCGCGCGCCGCGATCTCGAGGCGTTGTCGACGGCGGGCGTGCCGGTGTATCCGCAGCCGGGTCGCGGCGGCGGGTGGTCGCTGGTCGGTGGCGCGCGAACCGATCTCACCGGTTTGACCGCGGGGGAGGCGCGAGCGTTGTTCCTGCTGGCCGGACCGTCCGCGAACGCGTTGCCGGAGGTGAAATCGGCGCTGCGCAAACTGGTTCGGGCGTTGCCGCAACCGTTCCGCACCGATGCCGCCGCGGCCGCCGATGCCGTGGTGATCGACCCGGCCCGGTGGGGCCAGACGGACCGCGAACTACCGCCGGTGGTCGCGTTGCTACAGCGAGCAGTGGTGCAGCGCAACAAGGTTCGCCTGCGCTACGCCAGCAAGAAGGGCGAGCACACCGAGCGGCTGGTCGATCCGTGGGGCCTGATCGACAAGGACGCCATCTGGTATCTCATCGCCGGCACCGAGAACGGCCAACGCACCTTCCGCATCGATCGCATCGCCGAAGCCGTCCTGACCGACGAAACCGCCCACCGCCCACCCGATTTCGACCTCTCCGCCACCTGGAACGAGGTCGTCGACGAACTCGAACAACGCCGCGCCGCCACCGCCGCCACCGTCCTCATCTCCGAACGCCTACTCCCGATCCTGCGCAACCAGCAGGGCAGGCACTGCGTCGTGGACGGCCCGATCGCCGACGGCCGCATCCGGGTCCGGGTCACCGCCCCCACCGCCTGGATGCTCGCGCAGCAACTGGCAGGCTGGGGCGCCTCCATCGAGGTCCTCGATCCCCCCGAAGTCCGCACCGAACTGGTTCGAATCGCCACCGAACTCCTCGACCGCTACCAGCAGGGGTAGCCGCAGAGGGAATGGTCGTGGTGACCGCATCGTTTATTGCAGTACGACCGTACGTTCGTATTGAGGCCATTTCGTGGAAGAATAGGGAGATGTCCGAGTCCACCACCGCTGCCGGGCGGCAGCCAGGCACCGATCAGCGTTTGGCGAAAGGGGCGCGCTCGCGCGCGTCGATCGCTCGGCATGCGGCCGATGTGGCGTCCGTCGAGGGTTTGACCGGCGTGACGATCGGCAGGCTCGCCGCCGATCTCAGCCTCAGCAAGAGTGGGATCGCGACGCTGTTCGGGAGCAAGGAGAGCCTGCAACTGGCCGCGGTCAAGGCGGCGCGCGACGTGTTCCTGGATGAGGTCATCACGCCGAGCCTGGACGAGTCGAGCGGGATGCCGCGGCTGCGTGCGCTGGTCGAACGCTGGTTCGGGCAGGTCGCCGAGCCGGCTTTCCCCGGCGGTTGCTTCCGCGTGGCCACGCTCGCCGAGTTCGACAGCCGGCCCGGCCCGGTTCGGGACGCCATCTCGGCGGACCATCGTGACTTCATCACGTTTCTGTCGAACGAGATCCGTCGTGCGCAGGAGCAAGGGCACCTCGGTGAACGCAATGCCGACGTCATCGCGTTCGAGCTGGATGCCGTGATCTCTGCCGCGCACACCGCCCATCAGATGGGTGACGAGTGGGGTGTGGCGACGGCCCGCGCCATCGTGGACAACCTGCTCGGCTGAGCGTGGCCGCCGGTCTCTGCGGACATTTCCGCGCTCTTGTGCCCGGTTGTCGCCGATGTCGGCGGAAATTGTCCACGCAGAACGGCGCTTTCGCATTTCCAGCGTGCCTGCAGCGGGCGACTACGTCGCTATGAACCGTGTCGGCCACGCTTTGTGGCGGGCTGAACGGTCCGGCGACGTGCACCAGTTCGGCCTCGAGGATGCGGGGCCCGCGATCAAGCCGACAGCGTGAGGGCGTTCGCCATCGCGGCGTCGTAGCGGTTCCAGACGATGTCCGTGAGCGCCGCGTGCGGGCCGATGACCTTGGCGTGCACCACATTCGGGGCCGCGGTGACGAGCCGGTCGGTGAGCAGACCCGGGGCCAGGAACCAGGGGGCGACGAGAACGTCATCGGCACCACGAGTACGCAGGCGGGAAATCGCCTGGGGCAGTGTCGGTTCGGTGGTCGCGTAGCAGATCTCGGTGAGGTGCCCGGTGAGCCTGCCGAGGCGGCGGGCAACCTCGGCGGTCCGGGCGTTGGCAGCGGCCGAGGAGGAACCCACTGCCGCAACCGCGATTCCCAAGCGATTCGATGAAGCTCCGGACACAGCCTCCGACACGCGATCGCGCAGCGCCCCGATCAGCCGGGCATCAGGCCCGAGAACATCGGCCTGAGTCAGCCGCAACTGCGGATGCCGAGCATGCGCCTCGGCCAGCAGCCCGGGCAGATCCACCCGCGCATGGAACGCATTCCCCAACAACAGCGGCGTGACCACCGCATGCGTATGCCCCTGCGCCGCAACCGCATCCACAACCTGCTCGACCGACGGCGCATTCAGATCGAGAAACGCCAACCGCACATCGAACCCCGGCCGCGCCGCCGCAAGCTCCGCCACAACCGCCGCCATCGTCGCGGCAGACCGCGGATCCCGACTCCCATGCGCCACCGCGATCAACGCGGGTCCACCGTGCATCGGCGCAACCCCGAGCCCGGCAGCGCCGACGATGTTCAGTGCCGCGGGCGCACGCACCCCGCTCGGCACCGCGGACGCGGCGACGGGCCGCGTCGCGATGCCGAACGGTTCCGTCATCTCAGACTCCGGTGCCGACTTCGACGGCCGACAGCACGTCGCCGACCAGGCCGGCGGCAAGCGTGTTGCCCCCGGACGGATCGATGAGCAGGAAGCTGCCGGTGTGCCGGTTGACCCGGTAGTCGTCGACCGCGAGCGGCTCGGCCACCCGCAGGGAGACGCGCCCGATGTCGTTGAGCGCCAACGAGTCCGGGTTCGGGTCGGCGATAAGCCGCTGCTCGTCGAAGCGTTCCAGCAGAGCGCCGACGATCGCCTGGGTGGTGCGGGTGCCGTGCTTGAGCAGCAGGCGGGCGCCGGGGTGCAGCGGCTTGTCGCCGAGCCAGCAGACGGTGGCGTCGAAGGTGTCGATCGGCTCGGGGGCGTCGGCGACCGAGGCGATGGTGTCGCCGCGGGAGATGTCGACGTCGTCGGCCAGGATCAGCGTGACGCTGCGACCGGTCTGCGCCACCGCGAGTTCACCGTCGGGGGTGTCGATCCGCTCGACGGTGGTGCGAATCCCGGAGGGCAGCACCACCACCTCGTCGCCCGGCGCGACCGCACCGGCCGCGATCTGCCCGGCGTAACCGCGGTAGTCGGGGTACTCGGCGGTGCGCGGCCGGATCACGTACTGCACCGGAAACCGAAGTCCCAGTGTGTGATTGCCGGTGCTGTCGGCGTCGACCGGCACCGATTCGAGGTGCTCGATCAGCGACGGTCCGCTGTAGTACGGGGTGCTGTCCGAGCGGGTGGCGATGTTGTCGCCGTGCAGCGCGGAGACCGGAATTTCCAGCACGTCGTCATCGGACCAGCCGAGAGTGCGGGTGAGCCCGTTGAATTCGGCCGAGATCTCCGCGAAGACGGTCGCCGGGTCATCGACCAGGTCGATCTTGTTCACCGCGAGGACCAGCTTCGGCACGCCGAGCAGCGCGAGCACCGCTGCGTGCCTGCGGGTCTGCTCGATGACACCCTTGCGCGCGTCGACGAGCAGAATCACCAGCTGCGCGGTCGAGGCCCCCGACACCGTGTTCCGCGTGTACTGCACGTGCCCCGGCGTATCCGCGAGCACGAAAGAACGCTGCGGCGTAGCGAAATAACGGTAGGCGACATCGATGGTGATGCCCTGCTCCCGCTCCGCCCGCAACCCGTCCACGAGCAACGAAAGATCCGGCGTGGCCAGCCCTTTGTCCACCGACGCGCGAGTAACCGCATCGATCTGATCGGCCAGCACGGATTTCGTGTCGTACAGCAGACGCCCGACCAGGGTGGACTTACCGTCGTCGACAGAACCGGCGGTGGCCAGCCTCAATAGGTCGGACATCAGAAATAACCCTCTCGCTTGCGGTCTTCCATCGCGGCTTCCGACACTCGGTCGTCACCGCGGGTAGCGCCGCGTTCGGTCAATCGGGACGCGGCCACCTCGGCGAGAATCGCCGCGTTGTCGGCTGCATCGGAAAGCACTGCGCCGGTGGACGATCCGTCGCCGACCGTGCGGTAGCGCACCGAAAGCGTTTCCAGCGCTTCGTCTTCCCGCGGCCCGCCCCACACGCCGGGCGTCATCCACATGCCGTCGCGCTGGTACACCGGACGCTGGTGCGCGTAGTAGATGCTCGCCAGGTCGATGTCCTCGCGGGCGATGTAGCGCCAGATGTCCAGCTCGGTCCAGTTGCTGAGCGGGAACACCCGCACATGCTCGCCCGGCGCGTGCCTGCCGTTGTAGAGGTTCCACAACTCGGGCCGCTGCCGCTTCGGATCCCACTGCCCGAAGGCGTTGCGCAGCGAGAAGATTCGCTCCTTGGCCCGCGAACGCTCCTCGTCGCGGCGGCCGCCGCCGAACACCGCGTCGAACCGGTGCTCGCTGATCGAGTCCAGCAGCGGCACCGTCTGCAACGGGTTGCGGATGCCGTCCGGACGCTCGGTGAGCCTGCCGTCGGCGAGGTAGTCCTCGACCTTGGCGACATGCAGCCGCAGCCCGTACCGCTCGACGATCTTGTCCCGGAAATCCAGCACCTCGGGCAGGTTGTGCCCGGTGTCGACGTGCAGCAGCGAGAACGGCAGCGGCGCAGGCCAGAACGCCTTGAGCGCCAGGTGCAGCAGCACGGTGGAATCCTTGCCACCGGAGAACAGGATCACCGGCCGCTCGAATTCCCCTGCCACCTCACGGAAGATATGGATCGACTCCGACTCCAACGCGGCCAGAGTATCGAAATCGGTGATGCCGAAAGCGCGTTCAGTAGTGTTCGAGGACTCGCCTAGAAGTTCACTCACAATGGTCTCCGTCATGACTGGTGCAACCCGCATTCGGTCTTGGCGAGGCCGGCCCAACGCCCGCTTCGTGGATCGGCTCCCGGCTCCGGCTTCCGCGTGCACGGCGCGCAGCCGATCGACGGATACCCTTCCTCGACAAGGGGATTGACGAGGATGCCGTGCTGTTCGATGTAGTCCTGCATCGCGTCGTCCGACCAGGCGGCGATCGGATTGATCTTCACCAGCCCGAACGCCTCGTCGAACGAGATGAGCGGCGCGTTGGCCCTGGTCGGCGACTCGACCCGGCGGATGCCGGTGACCCAGGCGTTGTATCCGGCCAGCGACCTCTTCAACGGAACGACCTTGCGCAGCCGGCAGCACTCGCCCGGATCGCGTCCGAACAGATCCTTGCCGAGCAACTGATCCTGTTCGGCGACAGTGTGTTCGGGCCGGACGTCGATCACGTTCACCCCATACACCGCCTCGACGGCGTCGCGGGTGCCCATGGTCTCGGCGAAGTGGTAGCCGGTGTCCAGGAACAGTACGTCCACGCCCGCATGGACCTGCGCGGCCAGATGTACCAGCACGCCGTCCTGCATGTTCGAGGCGACGATGTAGCCACCGCTAGCGACTGCTTGCAGGTCGGTCGAAACGGCACTGCCGAAATTGTCCTCGGTCCACTGGAGCAGATCGAGCGCGGACGCGTCCGTCCCGAGGTCGGCGGCACCCTTTTCGGCGAGGGCCCGGAGCTCGTCCTCGGCCAGCTTCGCCACCAGTTCGGTTGTCACAGTTGCTCTCCCATCACGTGCCCGGCGCAATCGAGGCTCATTTCAAATCGGCCTCGTCGGCACGAACGGCCCACTGGGCGAACCGTTCGCCATCCTCGCGGTGCTTGATGAAGTTGCGCACCACCCGCTCGATGTAGTCACCGAGCTCATCGCTGGTCACCTTGTGCTGACGCAGCTTGCGCCCGAAGGCGCTGTCGAAGCCGAGGCTGCCGCCCAGGTGAACCTGGAAGCCCTCCACGTGATTCCCGCTGCCGTCGTCGACCAGCTGGCCCTTGAACCCGATGTCGGCGATCTGCGAGCGCGCGCACGAGTTCGGGCAGCCGTTGATGTTGATGGTGACCGGAACGTCGAGCTGCGCATTGAGATCCGCGAGCCGCTCCTCCAGTTCGGGCACCAGTACCTGCGACCGCTTGCGCGTCTCGGCGAAGGACAGCTTGCAGAACTCGATTCCGGAGCAGGCCATCAGGTTTCGCCGCCACAGCGACGGACGGGCTTGCAGACCGAGGGGCGCCAGCTCGTCGATCAGCGCGTCGACCTTGTCGTCGGCGACGTCGAGCACGATCAGCTTCTGGTACGGCGTGAACCGGATCCGGTCCGACCCGATCCGTTCGACCGCCTCGGCGACCTTGGTCAGAATCGTGCCGGAGACCCGGCCGGCGATGGGGGAGAACCCGACCGCGTTCAGCCCGTTCTTCAGCTTCTGCACGCCGACGTGGTCGATCGGCTTGGTCGGCTGCTCCGGCGCCGGGCCGTCGATCAGCTTGCGCTTCAGGTACTTCTCCTCGAGCACCTCGCGGAACTTCTCGATGCCCCAGTCCTTGACCAGGAACTTCAGCCGCGCCTTGGTGCGCAGGCGGCGGTAGCCGTAGTCGCGGTACAGCGAGACCACGGCCTCCCACACATCCGGCACCTCGTCCAGCGGCACCCACACGCCGACCCGTTGCGCCAGCATCGGATTGGTGGACAGCCCGCCGCCGACCCACAGGTCCAGGCCAGGCCCGTGCTCGGGGTGGTTCACCCCGACGAAGGCGATGTCGTTGATCTCGTGCACCACGTCCTGCTGGCCCGAGATCGCGGTCTTGAACTTGCGCGGCAGGTTGGAGTACTCCGGCTTGCCGATGTAGCGGCGCACGATCTCGTCGATCGCGGGCGTCGGATCGATGATCTCGTTGAACGACTCGCCGGCCAGCGGCGAGCCGAGCACCACGCGCGGGCAGTCGCCGCACGCCTCGGTGGTCTTGAGCCCGACCGCCTCGATCCGCTGCCAGATCTCCGGGACGTTCTCCACCTCGATCCAGTGGTACTGCACGTTCTCGCGGTCGGACAGGTCGGCGGTGTCGCGGCCGAACTCGGTGGAGATCTGGCCGAGCGTGCGCAGCTGCTCGACGCTCAACGCGCCGGCGTCGCAGCGGATGCGCATCATGAAGTACTTGGCCTCGAGCAGGTCGAGGTTCTCATCGCCGGTCCAGCTGCCGTCGTAGCCCTGTTCGCGCTGGGTGTAGAGACCCCACCAGCGGAACCGGCCGCGCAGGTCGCCCTTGTCGATGCTGTCGAAACCCTGCTTCGAGTAGATGTTCTCGATCCGGGCGCGGACGTTGAGCGGGTTATCGTCCTTCTTGGACTGCTCGTTCGGGTTCAGCGGTTCGCGATAGCCGAGCGCCCACTGACCCTCCGCCTTGCGGCGCACCGGCTTACCGGTGCGGGCGCGCGGCGCGGTCGACGCGCCCGCGGCGGCTTCCGCGCGCGGGCGATCGGCGCGAACGCGGCGCTCGGACGCGGGGCGGTCGGGACGGGTGTGATGGCCTGGCCGGGACTCGGGGCCGGACTGGTCGGTCGGACCGGCGTCGGTACTCGACGTCATAGGGGTCGCTCCTGCGGGTTATTGATATCCATGCTGGAGGCGCGAGGGGCTGACTCGCACCTGCGGTGTCAGCGGACCGATGAAGTCGAAAATCGGGATCGCCGGGTCATGGACCCGGGGATGGGCGTCGCTGAGCTACCGAGGGGATTCGGTCAGACAGCAGGCACTACAGACGCGCTTGTAGTCGACGTGGCGACGTGCCACAAGTCGTACTCCCGATGCGCGCATGAAGCTATTGTGCCACCTCAGCGGTGGCCTTCCGACGGGGTGTCCGTATTTTCCGCAGTTTTGCGGGAAATCCCCTGGACCGTTGACCTGATATGTGACGCCAGTCATAGATCATCCGTCTATGGCGGCCGGTGATGCGCGAACGGCACCGGAAGTGAACCGCGCCACGCGCCTTGCCCGGGCTTGACCTGAAGTCCACTTCAGGGTTCACCGTGAACGCCATGAGTACCGCATCCGTCGACACCGACCTCGACGCCATCCGCGAAGTAGTAGCCACCATCCAGCATTCCCAGCAGAACGAACTGGTCGACGAGTTCATCGGCCTGTTCCGCGAGGATGCCATCTGGACCACCGGCGGCGGCAAACCACTGCTGGGCCGTGCGGCCATCGCCGAGTTCACCGCGAAGGTGCTGCCCGGCGCGATGCGTGACGGCACTGTCACCTACGAGGTGGTGCACGTCCTGTTCATCCGCCCCGACGTCGCGGCCGTCAAGGTCCGCCAGCGGTACCTGACGAACGACGGCGAACTCACCGGCGAAGGCTCCCCGATGTACGTGATGTCCAAGGAAAACGGCCGCTGGCTCCTCACCGCGAACCAGAACACCGTGGTCGCCGCGGACTGACGCCATCGGTGAGCGGGAACTGATGCAGGTCGCCGCTCGCGATACGTCTGCGCCGGTTCCCGGTGATCGGTCGTCCAGATCTCGACGCCGGAGATAGGCGGGTGGTGGGGGACCTGCACACTAGAGGGGTGAGTTCACCTGCGGCTATCCCTGTCGGCACCGAGACGTCGGGGCCGGTGTTGCGTGACTTCGGGGGCGGTCCGTTCGGGATCTACGTGCATGTGCCGTTCTGTGCGACGCGGTGTGGGTACTGCGATTTCAATACCTACACCGCGGGCGAGCTCGGCACGTCCGCGTCGCCGCAGTCCTGGCTGGACGCGTTGCGGGGTGAGTTGGCCACTGCCGCAGCACAGTTCGCGGAACTGCCGACCGCGACGCCCGAGGTCGCGACGATCTTCGTCGGCGGCGGCACCCCCTCGCTGCTCGGCGGGGACGGGCTGGCCTCGGTGCTCGACGCGGTGCGCGCCAACTTCACCCTCGCGGGCACCGCCGAGGTGACCACCGAATCCAACCCGGAATCCACCTCACCGGAATTCTTCGCCCGCCTCCGAGCGGCCGGCTTCACCCGGATCTCGCTCGGCATGCAATCCGCCGCCGCCCACGTGTTGAAGGTGCTCGACCGCACGCACACTCCGGGCCGCGCGGTCGCCGCCGCGAAGGAGGCGCGCGCCGCTGGGTTCGATCACGTGAACCTCGATCTGATCTACGGCACCCCCGGTGAACGCGACAGCGACCTCGACGCCAGCCTCGACGCCGTGCTCGAAGCCGGCGTCGACCACGTCTCGGCCTACTCGCTGATCGTCGAAGACGGCACCGCGCTGGCCCGTCGCGTGCGCCGCGGCGAACTCCCCGCTCCCGATGACGACGTGCTCGCCGCCCGCTACGAACGCATCGACGCCCGCCTCGCCGCAGCCGGTCTGACCTGGTACGAGGTATCCAATTGGGCCGCAAGCGAAGCCGCGGCCTGCCGGCACAACCTCGGCTATTGGGACGGCGGTGACTGGCTCGGCGCAGGTCCCGGCGCGCACAGCCACGTCGGCGGTGTCCGCTGGTGGAACATCAAGCACCCCGCCCGCTACGCCGATCGCGTCACCGGCGGCGGCCTCCCCGCGGCGGGTTGGGAAACCCTCACTGCCGACGAGCGCTACACCGAACGCGTCATGCTCGCCGTTCGACTTCGCACCGGTCTGCCGGTCGGCGACCTCGACCCCGACGGCCTCGCCGCCGCCGAGCGCGTCATCGCCGACGGCCTCGCCACTCGTGCGGCGGATCGCCTCATCCTCACCGACCGTGGCCGCCTTCTGGCCGACGGCGTTGTCCGCCAACTCCTGGTCCCATGATCAGGTTGCACGCCATTCTCGTCAGGTAGCCGCAGAGCCGAGGGCCGCCGGAATTCGTTCGGTTATGAGTGCCGCGCGACTCGTTCCCGCGATCATGTGACGCAACGCTCATCTCTGCCGGTCGGACTGTCGCCGCCGATCATCACGACCCGGCTCGGCGTCAAGCCGGCTCGGCTCCTCCGGGGCCGCCGCAACCGCCTCACCACCGGGCGAGCGCGGCCGCCAAGCCCCCTCGACCCGCCCCGCCACCAGCCGATTTACCGGCGATTCGCCGCCCGATCGGCCCGCTTCAGCGAACTGCCGGGTCGGTTCGGCTGTCGCGGAGCGAGCGCGCCTTGTAGGCTTCGATCAACCCCAAGGAGATTCATGTCCCCGGCACGACACATCACCCTCATCCACGAACCGGGCGAATTCGCCGAGGCGCGGGCAAATGAAAAGGCCGAAACTGCGCGACAGAGCGCGGTAGCCGCACGCACCGTTGCCAGCTATTCACAAAATGCCGATGATTGCCAGTCCCTATTGGCGATGCTCGGCTTGGACGCACTCGCCGGCAAGCAAGCCAGGGTCTGCGACTAGCTGAAAAATTCCCCGCCGCTCGCGGGGAAAACAAGCCCGTACGCGGCGCATCAGCGCCGGGCAAAATGCGACGGGTTACGAAAACCCCAGCGCCGCGCGATCATTGCGATCGTGCGGTGTCTGTGTCCACCGTCCCAGGAGGTTTTCGTGTCCAATCCCACCGCGCGTCCGGTCGTGTTCATCCACGGACTATGGATGCACAGCAGCAGTTGGGGCGCCTGGCTCGACGCGTTCGACCGCGTCGGTTACCAGACCTTCGCGCCCGGCTGGCCCGGCGACGGCGAAACCGCCGACGCCACCCGCAAGAATGCCGGCGCCTTGAACAACCGCGGCATCGCCGAGGTCACCGAGCATTACGCGAAGTTCATCGCCGACCTGCCGACGCCACCCGTGGTCATCGGGCACTCGTTCGGCGGCCTGATCGCCCAGAAATTGCTGGGCTACGGTATCACCGCCGGCTGCGTCGCGATCGCACCCGCCCAGTTCCGCGGTGTACTGACCTTGCCGTTGGTGCAGATTCAGAGCGTGCTGCCGATACTCGGCAAGCCCTGGCTGCGCGGCAAAACGTGGTCACATACCCCCGCGAGTTACCACCGCACCTTCGCCAGCGGAATCCCGCGCGAGGAATCGGACAAATTACTCGCCACCTATGGCATTCCGGCCCCGGCGCGCCCGCTGTTTCAAGGCGGCCTCGCCAATTTCACGCCGAATAGCGAAGCGAGCGTCGACACCAAGCGCGATCGCGGTCCATTGCTGATGCTGGCCGGCGGGCGCGACCGCCTCGTGCCGGAAGCGACGGTCCGCGCCGAGTACAAGATTCAGCGGAAGAACGCCGGCGTCACCGAACTCGTCGTCTTCCCCGATCGCGGTCACTCCATGCCCGCCGACCACGGCTGGCGCGAAATCGCCGACACCGCACTGGATTTCCTGAACAAGCAGAACCTGACTGCCCAGCCGACCGCCTGAACATCGCGCCTCTGACCCGAAGGGACAACCATGCACCTATCTCGTACGTTGCGGGCAGCCGTAGCGGCGGTGGCGATCGCCGCCGCGACCACCCTGGCTGTCGTCCCCGCCCAAGCCGCACCGTTGCCGACCATCGTGCTCGTGCACGGTGCCTTCGCCGACGCCACCAGCTGGAACGGCGTCGCCGCGGCCCTGCGCGATCAGGGTTATCGCGTGGTGACGCCGGATAATCCGTTGCGCGGCCCGGCTTTCGACGCGGCGGCCATCCAGCGCACCATCGACACCATCTCCGGACCTGTTGTGCTGGTGGGGCATTCGTACGGCGGCGCGGTGATCAGCAACGTGCACGACGCGAAGGTCGAATCCCTGGTCTACATCGCGGCTTTCGCGCCGGTGCAGGGTGAGCCCGCGCAGCTGCTGCTCGATCCGATCCGCTTCCCCGGCAGCCAGCTGCTGCCGCCGGTGCTGCAACTCGGCGTCGTCGACGACCCGAACGGCATCGCGGGCAAGAACCTCGACGGTTTCGTCGCGCCCGACCGGTTCAACTCTGTGTTCGCTCAAGATGTCAGCCCGGCCACCGCGGCCGACATGGTCACGCATCAGCACTCCATCGCGATCGCGGCCAACCTCGAGCCCTCGGGTACGCCCGCGTGGTCCGGTACGCCGAGCTGGTACCTCGTGTCCGCCGCCGACCGGGTGATTCCGCCTGCGTCCCAACGATTTATGGCAAACCGGATGGGTGCGCACACGAGCGAGGTGGATTCGTCGCACGCGTCGTTGGTTTCCCATCCCGCTGAGGTCGCCGCGGTAGTCGAGGCGGCCGTTCCGCGCTGACCGTCTACTTTCGCGCGGTCTCACAGAACCGGAGTTCTGTGGGGCCGCGCTTTCGTATGCGGGGCATAATCGTTGGTGATCACACAGGGGGATGATGTGCGAACCGATGATGAAAGCGCCTGGGGGCAGGGTGTATTCGAGGCACCCTGTGCGCATCCGGAGAATTCCGGCGCTGTCGAACTGCTGTACGCGGTCCGGCACGGACAGAGCACCGCGAATGCGGCTTATGCCGCGAATACGTTTATCGAGGCCGACGATTCGACCATCGGGCTGA
The DNA here is from genome assembly GCF_040681495.1 of Nocardia sp. NPDC051756. Lineage (NCBI taxonomy): Bacteria > Bacillati > Actinomycetota > Actinomycetes > Mycobacteriales > Nocardiaceae > Nocardia > Nocardia sp. NPDC051756. The sequence goes on from NZ_JBFAYV010000004.1 coordinate 515,855, forward strand.
CCGATCTGGGTGAGCGGCAGGCCGCCGCGACGGGTCGATGGTTCGCTGCCCGCGACTCGGATCAGCTGCCTGACCTGGTGCTGTGTTCGCCGTATTTGCGTGCCGTGCAGACTTCGCAGCTCCTCGAGCAGGAATTGCGCGCGGCCGGCCGGGATCTCCCGTGCCACCACATTGACCAGCGGCTCTACGATCGGCACCGCGGCCGGCTGTCGACCCTGTCGCCGATCGTCGTCCGCGAGCGTTATCCGGAGGAATCCGCGAAGGAAGCCCGCGACCCCCTCGGCTATCGCCCGCCTGACGGTGAATCGTTCAGGGACGTCGCTGATCGTCTGCGCGGTGTGGTGGCCGACCTCGCCGCCGACCAGCGACATCGGCGTGTGCTGATCGTGGCGCACGACGCGGTAGTGCTGTTCCTGCGCCAGCTGCTGGAAAACCTCACCGAAGCAGAAATTTCGGCCATCTCCGAGGACGGATTGGCCGGCAATGCCTCGATCACCAGCTGGGAACGTCACGCCGGCGGTTATCGACTCCTGGCCTACGACCAGCGCACCCATCTGTCACAGATCTGAGCGGCATCGAAGAGCCGGGTCACCGCTCGATGATGTTGTCCCGCATGGCCGGTGGCAACCCGACCACGAGTTGCGAGACGTTGCGCCGCACCTGCCCCACCCGCAGCTCCGGCGGCAACGACTGCCAGACCTGCCGGATCTGTTCGCGTGCGTGGTCCAACTCGCCCTGCCGGGTCCACAGAGTGGCCATGTCGAGATCGAGCAGCGCCCGCCCGACCTGATCCTTCTCCGCCATCGGCAGTTCGAGCATGCGATCGCGGATCGACTCGGCCGCCCGCCAGTCGCCGATCGAGCTCAGCGCGTGCGACTGATGCCAGCGCAGAATGTATTCGGAGGTACCGAGATTGTCGTCGGTCGTCGCCGTGTCGGGCAGCGCGGCGAACATCCGGTCCGCGCGGTTCACCGCGTCCAGGGCATCTCGGCGTCGCCCGATCCGCGCCTGGATGCCGGCCTCGGCCAGCAGCCCGAACACCCCGGCCGCCGTCGGACTCCGGCCGCTGGCCGCCTGTGCCGAACGCGCCGCTGCCAGACCCTGATCCAGCGCGTGCCGGTAGCACTCGTGAGTGTGCGCCATGTGCCCGGCCAGCCAGGCTTCGAGCGTCGGGTCCCCGGCTTGCCGGGCGGCCCGGCGCGCCTTGGCGAACCACATGAAGGTGTCGTGCAGATCGGCGACATCGTTGAGCCGAAAAGCGATGAGCCCCGCGATGATTGCCTCGATGCGGTGCAACCGCCGGTGCAGATCCGCGGAGTGGTCGGTCAGCTTCACCTGCTGGATCTGCGCCAGGTCCCGCATCCGCGCCGGGATGTATTCCGAAGGCGGCTGGACGTAGACGAGATATCCGCTGAGTTCGAGTCCTTCCTCCAACGCGCGCACGGTATCTCGCGCGGTGGAGCCGACTTGCGAAGCGGTGCCGACGATCAGGCGGCTCGGCGGCGCGACCGGCTCCGGGTCGTCATCGGTGTAGTCGTGGCCGAAGCCGAGCCGGTCCGGCCGGGTGCGATACAGCTGGCACAGCGCGTCGAGGAACTGATACGACGGCATGTCCAGACCCGTCTCCCAGCGGGACACGCTCTGATGCGAGAGTCCACGGCACGAGGACCCGTCGGCGGTGACGATCTCTTGTAATCGGTGCGCGACGTCGACGAGCGTGAATCCATACGCGATGCGATGGGCACGCAGCAACGAGACACCGCAATGCGATCGCACCGCGTGCACCTGATCCCACGTCGAACCACCGGCGGCCTCGTATTCGCGGACGACTCGCCTCCCGCACGCAATGCTGTGCGGCCCGTTCATTTCGACTTCCCCCTTGCTGCGCTCAGCTCCGCATTACGCGAACGCACGCAGTGTTGTCGGTTGTCATGGTGCGCCCACGCATGCACATGGACGCCCCTTGTTGTCGAATCGTTCGCACACGCGAAGACGCCCCGCTCCGGCGGCTCGTTCGCTCGCGCCCGTTCGACATCTCCAGATCCCTGCTATCCAGATGGTCGGACACGCGTGAGGTCTCAGCGTTGTCCGCCTACTCGACCGTATCGCTGTACTGGACTTTCGTCCATAAACACCGCGTTCTGCACGCTTGGCGCGCAAGAGCAGGGCAATCCCTGGCCGGTTGATCCGATCAGCGGCACGCTGGGTGGCATGAAAAGAATCGTCATCGTCGGCAGGGTTCTGGCAGACCCGGAGTGCACCGCCGACGAGGATGACCCAGTGTCATTCGCCCATAAAATGGTGCATGTAATGACGCCTATCGCGACTGCGGTGACCGCCTTGGCCACCTTCGTGACCTGCGCCTCGGCAATGAATACCTTGGCTGTGACGGTATTGGCTGCCGCGTGGGTGCTGGCCGGCTGGCTGGCTCGCGGGCGGCGCTGCCACTGCCGGACAGAGCGTCGGCATATCGGGATACGCCATGCCGCAGGGGGTTCCGCCTAGTCGGTTGCCCATGTAACTGAGGCACACACTTCACACGTGATACCGCAGCGGGACTTGTTTAGCCCCATTCCGTTGTAGCTGCGGCGAATCGCGAAAAAATACCCCGGAGTACGGTTCCGGGTGTCGGTCGCATCGGTAATGTGAGCGACATCAACGGGTCCGAGGTCGTACAAAGCAGAGATTCAACTGACCTGCGCGGTATCGGAGCGCTGGTCCTGTTAACCGCGTCATTCGCCATGCTCACGGTGCTGTCGCGCTATCTAGGTAACGGTTTCACCCCGCCCCAACAGGTCTATCTTCGCACGGGACTGGCGTTCTTGATCGCCATACTGGTATTCAGTCGATGGATCCGCTGGCGCACCGTACTCCGGATCAGGATGCGGGAATGGTGCGTAGTCATCGGACGCACCGTCCTGCTGTACGTAGTAGGCACGACTTTGTTCTCGAAAGCCGCGGGAATGACGGCGGTGAGCGATATTTCGTTCATCGCCGCCCTCCCGTTGGTGTCCGCGCTCGGCATGCTGATGCGTAGCGTGCGAGTGTCCGCGGTCCGGGTGCTCTTCGTCGGCGGCTCCGCCGTCGGGGTCGCGATCCTGTCCGGATTCGGTGGCAGTGCCACGAGTTCGCTCAACTACGGCAACCTGATCGCACTGGTCGCGATGGTGGCAATGTCGCTGAGTTATCTCGGCCGGGATTGGCACGACGGCTCATTGAACAATCACGAACTCACCGCGTTGACCCTCGGCGTCGGAGCCGTGGGTGTGGTGCTGACATCCGTGCTGCAAGGAGATGGTCTCCCGCACGTTCCGTCGCACACGTCAGCGGTAATGCTCTGGGCCGCAATCGGTCTCGGGGGCGTGCTCAGTGTGCTGAACGTTTTCCTCATCAACTATTCGTTCGAACGAATCGACGCGGTGCTCAGCGGGAACATGCTGACCGTCGAATGCGTGTGGGGCCTGCTGTTCGGATTGTTCTTCTTCGGTCAGGTACCCACCTGGAGCGGAATCGCAGGCGGCGCAATCATTGTGCTGTGCGCGCTGGCGCTGAACCTGCTCGACGGACGTGCCGCGCCCGCCGAGGCCGAGCCGGAAAACGATGATTCGGCCCCGGACAATACCGATCGGAGAGAACCGGAGTTCGCCGCACTCGCCACCATCGAGCAGACGGCTCCGGTGCTCCGGATGTATCGGCCCGAGGCCCGCGACGAACCGCGATCGGCGCGCGAAGATGAACTGGCGGCGAGTCATTCGTGGATCGGGGCATGGACCGATGACCCGACTAATGAGCACGGTCAGCGCAGCGCCGCCAGTTGAAGGTCGCACATTTCCGATCCGATGCAGGTACGTGCGAGTACCTAGGCGTGGAGCGAACATTCGTGTTCGCCGATCGTGTGAAACGGATTCGAGTGCAGATAGTCGTGCATCGGGGTCTCGCGGAAAAGCGATACCGATTCTGGGAAACGCCGTTTAGTCGGCCGGGCACTTTCGCTACGAAAAGTCCAGGTCAGCGGACTTCTGCTCGCTGACCCGGACTCCTTTTTCGCGGTTAGCCCTTCTTGGAATTCTTGCCACTTGTGGGTTGACCTTGCTGTTGCTGGTGTTGGCCGGCCTGCCCGGTGGCTTGGCTTTGCCCCTGGTTACCGGTCCCGGTGCCTTGGTTTTGGCCCTGGCTACTGTTGCCTTGCTCCCCGGCGTTGGTCCCTTGGCCCTGCGCCTGGCTTCCCGCCCCACTGCTCTGGCTCTGGGATTGCCCGGCCCCGTTGGACTGCTGGCTCCCTGCCTCGTTGCCTTGATCCGGCACCTGCGGTGCTGAGCCTTGGTCTTGACCTGTTTGCTGGCTCTGCTTCTTCATGCAGTCCCTGAACAGGGCATATGTCTCCGCTTTCGCGCTGCACGTGGTTGCGGCGTCCGCGCCGGCGGGGGCGGCCAGCGCAGCGCCTGCCAACACTGCTGCCGTGAATCCGCCGACGACTATGCCGAGTTGCCGGTGAGCTGTCTTGCGCATGTGGCTCCGCTCGTCGAAGTGGGGTGCTGCCGGCGACCGGTGTCGCCGCCCCGTATTCGGATCCGCGGGCCGTTCCGGATCGGTCGTTACCAGGTGTCGTTGCGGTCTTCCGCGAGACGTTCGAGGGCGCGCTCGATCCAGGTGGCGAAGTGGGTGGTGAGGTCGGCGGGAGCGGTGGGGCGGACGGTGATGTGCGGGCCGCGGATCTCGGTATAGCGGCCGTCGTCGGTGATGTCGTGCCATTGCAGGACATTCGACGGTTGGGCGAGGGTGGGTAACGGGGCGGCGAGCAGGACCGCGGTGCCGCCGCCGTCGGTGGGGCGGCCGAGCAGTCGCTGGTATTGCTCACGCGGGGTTTGGCGGGCGACGTCCTCGAAGTGGCCGTTGCGGCGCGGCGCGATGTCGTCGGGGTGGAAGGTGGCGGGGGCGGCGCTGCCCGGCTTGCAGGCGGGGATGGCCTGAACTATGCGGGCGGGCAAGGTTTCCGGGCGGAACATCCGCACCCGGATCGGACCGTGCTCACGATCGGTGCCGCCCTGCATGAGGGTGACGGCACGATAGGGGTTGCGGGCGCCGACGATTCGGTATTCGCGCAGATCGTCGGGTCCGGTGCTGTGCTTGTGTTTGTTTGTGCCGCCGAGGATTTCGATCCGCAGGTCCGAGGTGCCCAGCGTGTGCAGCGCGAGCTGGATCTCCTCCAGCTCGTCGGCGGAGTAGCGGGCGCGCACGGCGTGCCGGTGCGCGGCGAACTCGTCGCGCAGCGCGAACCGGCTGGTGTAGCGCAACGGATTGGGGAACCGGTCATGGGCATCGGAGTACCAGAGGGCAGCGAAATCGTCTGGCTCCCAATTCCATTCAGCCATGCCGGTTCGATCTCCTCCATGTCGTGCGTTCGATAGGTCTTACGGGTGCCCGGCGCCGTATGTCCGCGCGTGCGAGTGGGACATGGCCGCGGCGGAACCGGGGTGTCGCCTCCGTGCGGCCCCGTTCGGCGTGGGGTGCGGGTCTTAGGTGGGGATGTCGCCGCCGATTACGCCGCCGGGGATGGTTTTCGGGAGTTCGCCGAGGAGTTCGTCGGTGTTCTCCTGGGTGATCAGGTAGTCGGGGATCTTGTGTTCCGAGTCGTCCTCGGACTTGCCGCCGCGGGCGCCCGCGCCCATGCCACCCATGCCCGGGGTGCCGCTTGCGCCGCGGGCAGCAGCTGCGGCGGCGGCCGGGTTGGCCGTCGTGGTGCCGGGAGTGGCAGGCGTACCGGGGATGCTGCGGCCCGGCTGCGGGGTCTTCGAATTCGGCGAACCCGGGCTGCCCGGACTGCCGGGGGAGTGCGGGGTGCCCGGGGTCGTCGGAGTGGTGCTCGACGGAACGGTCTTCGTCGGATCTGTAGTGGGGGCGCCCGGATTGGTTGTCGACGGGGTCGTGCTGGCCGGCGTGGTGTCGCTCGGCGTCGTGCTCGACGGCGTGGTTTGGTCGCTCTTCGTCTTGTCGGTCGACTTCTCGTCCGTAGTCGACTCGTCGGGCTTGCCGTCGCCGTCCTTGTCGCCGGGGACGGTCGGGTTGTTCGAATTCTTCTCGGTGTCAGTTGATTTGGGCTGATTCGGCTGACCGCCGTTGTTGTTCTCGTCGGGCTTGTAACCGCCCGGCGGAGGCGTGATATCGACAGCTTTGGTGGGGCTCGTCGGCGTGGGCAAGACCGGGATCTTGCCGTCGATCTGGCTGAACGGCTGCACATAATGCTCGTTCATCGCCACGCGCGCCTTCTGCGTCTCCTCGGACTTCTCCCGTGACAGGTCCCAGCGACTCGGGTGGAACACTCGGGAGCCGAAGGAGGTGTCGACCGTGTCGGGAATCGCCTTCTTGGTGTTGACGATTGCGGTCGCGGCGTCACGGACGCGAGTGTGGAGCTCGGCGAGAGCAGGGGTCAGGGTGTGGGCATCGGTCGTGTACGCCTGGATCGACTTCTTCGAATCGTCCGCGGCTGGGCCGGACCACGCCTGAGAGATCGAGTTCTGGATCGAGCGAGCGAAGGTGGCTACGCCCTGCTCCCAGAGCTGGTGCATCTGCCAGTATTTTTCGGCCTGTTCGATCGCGTCGGTAGTGTCGAGCGGATCGAAGGCGTCCTTGATTGTCGAGTGATCCCAGCTGTCGGTGTGTTCGCCGCCACCCGGAATCCGTGGGGACTCATATCCGCTCATCGGCCGGTCCCGTCTGGGAGGAGGTACGGGCCAGCAGGGAGTTGAGCCGGCGCGCGCTCGGGGAGCGTCTCGTTCAGACGGGTGAATTCACTGGCAAAGTTGCTGTCCGCCTGCATCATTCGCTCTCGGACCGAACGATAGGTCGTCTGGATGTCTTCGACGATCTGGTAATGCTGCTCCATGACCGCGTAGACGTCATTGCCGTCCGCTGCCTTCTTGGCTTTCCCCTTGAATCGATCAACCACGGTGCCTGCCGACACCATCTGCTTGTTTGTTTCCCCGAGGCCCCAGCTCGGCTGATTCGACACTTCATCCGCGATCCTCTGGATTCGCTGGATAGTCCGCTTGAAGTACTCGCAGTCACGATCGATATAGACGAAGTCCTCAGGCTTCATCTCGACTGTCAATTGTCCGTCGCGCGCCGCGTTCACCAGATTGGACATCGGTCGAGGCGATGCGTTCTGATCGTCCCCCATATTTCTTCCCTCCCAGTCGGTCCGTCGCGGTCAATGGATTACACGTTGGCTGGCATGGTCGTCACGACCTTCTCGGCGAGCTTCTGCGTCAGCTCGCAAGTGTCGAGCTGCCCGGTGATACGCCGCGACGGCGGATTGCTGAGGTTGAATTCGAGGCTGCCGCCCTTCATCTCCACATCCACGGTGCATGCGGCCTGCGGGTGGTCCGTGGACTGCCGGTAGGAGATTGCTCGGCGACCGTTGATGGTGAATTCACGGGTATCGAGGAAGTTCTTCGCCCGCGCCATATCGGTGGTGATGTTGGTCGTCTGGATACTTGCGGCGTACCCGTCTGTTTGCGCCCAAAGACACCCGCGCCACTTGATACCGCCCGATGCATTGGAGTCGTCCGGCGTCTTGTCCAGCAACTTCTCGGAGTCCAAAACGCTCTGCGGAATGTCCTTACAAGGGTCAAAGCCGGCGGGCACGTCCGGGGCAACGCTCGTCTTCGACGTCGTGGAACTTCCCGTCGGTTTGCCCCCATCGTTCGACGGCCCACACCCGGCGACCACGAATACGGCGCCGAGCGCGAGAGTGGCCATCTGCCACGAGATCGACCTGCTCGTCATCGGATCCTTCGCCGCCGGTGCTCAGATAGATCGCACGGGGCCGGACCGGCTTCTCCGCCCCCTAGTCAGATCATGCTGACGCTACCGATGCGTCAACCTGGGTGCAAGCGAGTCGCACCGCAGGTCGACGCCATCGGCGGCGGGTTCGAAAAGTTGGCAGAGATTGGCAGAGATCGGGCAGTGGACCTCGCGCAAACGAAGCCCCCGGCCCTGCTCACCCGCCCGGCTCAGCCGCGCGACAGGTCGAGCGCGCCGCCGGCCAGACCGGCGGTGAAGGCGTCCCACTCGCCGGAACTGAAAACGAGCGACGAGCCGTCCGGGTTCTTCGAGTCACGAACGCCGACCATGCCGTCACCGAGAAAGGCGACCTCGACGCAGTCCTGGCTGGGGCTGCTGTAGCTGCTCTTGAACCAGGCGGTGGTTGATCGATCTGTATTCACGTCGCGTACTCCTTCGCGATCTTGCGGATGAGTGCGCGACTGCGGGACTCATCCAATGCCGAACGTTGCAGGTCGACATATGCCTGCTGGTACTTCTGCACCTCGTCGGTCTTCTCAAGGTACAACGCACCGGTGTGACCCTGCATGTATACGACCGGTGGCTCGGTGAGATGGGCCGTTGGGTGCCTTGGGAATTCGAGCAGCACGAACGGCCCCACGGCCAGTCCGCCGTATGCCTCCTTCGAGAGCGGGACCACTCGAACGGAGACGTTGGGCAGTTCATCGACTCCGACGAGATGATGCAGCTGATCCACCATCACCGCCGGACCGCCGATTGCCCGGCGCAGGGTGCATTCGTCGACGACGGTGTCGATGGTCAACGGATTGCCGGCATCGGTCAGCCGAGTCTTGCGTCGAGTGAACAATTCGATCCGTCGTTCGACTTCCGCAGCGGGCATGCTGGGTGAGACCGCCCACGTCATGGCTCGCCGATATCCATCGGTCTGCAACAACCCCGGCAGCAGCACCGTCTGATACGAAACAATCCGCTGCGCCGCCTCCTCCAACCCGACGAACAAATCGAAATGCTTCGGAATGGCATCCCCGTACGCATGCCACCACCCGGTGCGGTGCGACTCCTCGGCCAATCCGAGCAGCATCCGGGTCACGTCCGCGTGCGCGCCGTACAGCGCGCACAGCCGCTCGATGAACAGCGGATTCAACCGGACGGGTTGCCCGGTTTCCATCCGCCACAGTGTTTGCTTGCCAACGCCTATCGCCTTGCGCGCGGTTTCCGCGCTGACGCTGGAATTCTCCCTCAGTTCGCGCAGCTGGCGCGCCAGCATGCGTCGGGGGAGGGTCGATCCGGTGGGGGGCACGACAATTCCCTTTCGTAGCCTCACTATTGGCTGTGGGTGAAACTGGAACCATATGGCGGGCTTCTTTGGAACCTTGTGAATTTTCCCCTTGTTCCGGTACTCGGAACAGTCCCGCCGCTCATTTCCGGTGCTGTACTGAAAGCGCGCCCCGGTCCGTGTCCTAGAAGTCCTGAAACCTTATCTGCGCGAGCGGGTTCAGGTCCACTCGGATCGGGCGCACCCCGCAACCGATCGAGGTGAGTAGAGGTTCGATATGAGCGACCCGATGTTCACGGATACCCCTGTTTCGCGCTGTGCCTATTACCGGCGCTGCGGCCTACCCGCCGGCATCCACCCGGAGGTGGGCCGAATCGTGGTCAAAGTCGGTCTGGTAGGCGCAATCACGATGCCTGCCCGGCTCGGCCAGCGCGTCCGCGACGACATGTTGTACCGCGGCTGCGCCCTCGGGCCGATCGTGGCCCACATCCGTTCCCGCCGTTGGACTTTCCTGTGCCGCCCGGATGTGCCCGACGACCAGCCGCTGTTCACCGAGCTGTTCCGGCTCGACGTGGCCGTCGTCCCGTTCGGCGGTGAGATCGCCCTGCCGTCCCCGGCGGACGCGCACACCCCGTCCCGCACCTGGATCGTGCCGCCCCGCGACACCTTCCGTCCATCCGGCGCGGTGGTGCTCGACTACCTGCGCGCCTGCACCAGGAGGCCGACCCGATGAGCGACGCAGTGCCGCAACGAGAGTGCGCGCCTACCGCCGAACGGCCGGGTGAGTGAGATGTTGCCGACGAGAAGTCAAGTGTTGCAAGCCTGTCGCGGCAGTGTCGGCGACCATCCGTTGCTGACCGCGGTGCACGAGCTGACCACCCTGCACGAACGCAGGCCGACCGCGACCCGCGAAACCATCCGGGAGATAGACGAATACCGCGCCCGGGAGGTCCGCGACATCGATCGGTGGGTCGCCACCCGCCTGCCGGTCCCGCGCGGCGGCGCCTACCTGCACACCGAGACCATCGGCGCGATCCTCGACCGCCTCGCGCAGTTCACCGCCTGCGCCTACGCGGCGCTGGCCGACGAGTCCGACTGGGACCTCTGGTTCGCCTGGGAACGCCTCGCTGAGCTGGCCGTCGGCTACGAGGACCTGGTCGAGGAACTCACTGCGGGCCGGCGTCGGCTCCCGAGCAGGTGTTGATCATGAGATTTGTTCGGGTCACGCCGATTCCGGCATTGATTGGGTCACGATTCGCCGGGTATCGGAGAATCCGCGAGGGAGCCTTCATTATTGGGTTAACCTGCCGGGGATTGTTCGATAAGCCGAGGGAGTTGCCGTTGATAGTGGGCGGCAGTCGGCGTTGGGCGGCGATGGTGGCAATAGCCGTGGTCGTGGCCGCGCTGTGCGGATGCGGCACCATATCCAAGGAATCCTCGGCGCGCCCCAGCGCCGAGACCTCCCCGCCGCGGGCGGCGAAAGCGCAGGTAGGGACGCCGGGTTCGGCTGAGCTGGCGGCCATCGCGCCCGGCGCCGCCGACCTCATGGCGCGAATCCGCGCCACCGATCCGTGCGCGCTGCTGAATCGCGAATATGCCGAGCGGCTAGGCGTTTTCCAGCGCTTCGACCGCAGCCCCGGTATGGATCGCGGCAGCGGCTGGACCGGATGCGGATTGATACTCAGCGCTCCGGACGACGCTTATTACGCGTTCAATCTGGAACTCGACAAGCTCTACACCTCGGACAAGCGCGCGGCGGACAAGACCGAGCAGATCAACGGCCGCACCGTGTTTCGCAGCGCGAACAGCGACGACCGGGCCGACGCGTACAGCTGTGAGTACCGAATTCCGGCCGGGGACACCGGATTCGCGCACTTCCTCAGCGTCGCCAAGCTCGCGGGCTCGGCGAAGACGCCGGTCCCGTGGTCGCAGCCCTGCCGGTTCACCAGGGAATACCTCGCCGCGACCCTCGACGGCCTGGTGGCCCTGCCGCCGCGTCCCATCGACGATCAGGGCGGGCGGTCGCTGATCCAGCGCAACCCGTGTGCGGCCACCGCCCCGATCACCGCGCAATTCCTCGGCTGGCAGATGACCTCGGTCGGCTGGCCCAAGGCGTACAAGTGCTCGATCACCCTGGTCCAGCCCGGCGGTTCACATCGGGTCACCGTCGAGATCTCGTTCGACCAGACCAGCGAGCAGATGGTCAAGACGGGGGAGGTCCTGCGCCTGCCCTCCGGCCTCGACGGCGGCCAGTCCATCCAGTACGCGCGGCACACGAACGTGGAGGGCCTCACCGGCATAGAGCTGCGCACGGTCCAGTCCACCGACCCGACCCGGCAGAACTCCAGCTGCGCGGTGACCCTGAACTACCGCCGCGCCGACCCACCCACCGCCAACAACGCCCATCTACTGACGATTTCGGTCAACCTGGCCCCCGCCGCCCCACCCTTCCCCTTCGACGCCTGCACTCAAGCCGCCCAGATCACCCCCACCGTCCTGCACGCGATTCCCTGACCGTCGGTGCCGCGGCGCACACCGTCTGCCCGCCTGGCGTGCGGGACGGCGAATTGGGTATAGGCAATTAGACTGGTTGAGCAGACGACCGGGAATCGCACGGTGTTGTGTGATGCGGGATTCGCCCGGTGCGGCGTACCCGAGGACGAAGCGAGGAGGTGGGGCCGATGTCGAGCACCGAAGACAGGCGCTTCGAGGTCCTGCGCGCGATCGTCGCGGACTATGTCGCGACCAAGGAGCCGATCGGGTCGAAGAGCCTGGTGGAACGGCACAATCTGGGCGTTTCCAGTGCGACTGTGCGCAACGACATGGCGGTGCTGGAGGCCGAGGGCTACATCACGCAGCCGCACACCAGTTCCGGGCGCATCCCCACCGACAAGGGCTACCGGCAGTTCGTGGATCGCATCGCCGAGGTGAAGCCGCTCTCCGGCGCCGAGCGCCGGGCGATCATGGAATTCCTGGAATCGGGCGTCGATCTCGACGACGTGCTGCGCCGCGGCGTGCGCCTGCTGGCCCAGCTGACCAGGCAGGTCGCGGTGGTGCAGTACCCGTCGGTGTCCGCGTCCACGGTCCGGCACATCGAGGTGGTCGCGCTGAATCCCGCGCGCCTGCTGCTCGTGGTGATCACCGACACCGGACGCGTCGATCAGCGCCTGGTCGAACTCGGCGCGCTGGTAGATGACGAGGACTTGGCCGCGCTGCGCGGCATGCTCGGCGGCGCGATGGACGGCAAACGGCTGGCGCACGCCTCGGCGGCGGTGGCCGAGCTACCCGAGCACGCGCCGCTGCGGCTGCGCGATGTGCTGATCCGGGTGTCGACCGTGCTGGTCGAGACGCTGGTCGAGCATCCGGAGGAACGACTCGTGCTCGGCGGCACCGCCAACCTGACCCGCAACGCCGCCGATTTCGGCTTCCCCGGTTCGCTGCGTGACGTGCTGGAGGCGCTGGAAGAGCAGGTGATCGTGCTCAAGCTGCTGGCCGCCGCGCAGCAGCCGGGCACCGTCACCGTCCGCATCGGCGAGGAAACCCAGGTCGAGCAGATGCGCGGCACCTCGGTGGTGTCGACCGGCTACGGCACCTCGGGGGCGATCCTCGGCGGCATGGGCGTGCTCGGCCCGACCCGGATGGACTATCCCGGCACCATCGCCTCGGTCGCGGCGGTCGCCCGGTACATCGGCGAGGTCCTCGCCGAACGCTGACGGCTCCGATGCCGCTGATACCCTCGTACTTCCGGCCGGATAAAGTTGAGTGCATCCGACTAATGCTGGCCATCAGCATGCGGTTGGAGCGGTGAAGCACCGTCGGCACTGTCGAGAACGACCAAGGACTAGAGAACTCAAGTGGCACGGGACTACTACGGACTGCTCGGCGTCGCGAAGAACGCGACCGACCAGGAGATCAAGCGCGCCTATCGCAAGTTGGCGCGGGAACTCCATCCCGACATCAACCCGGATGAGACGGCGCAGGCCAAGTTCAAGGAAGTGTCGGCCGCCTACGAGGTGTTGTCGGATCCGGAGAAGCGGCGCATCGTCGACCTCGGCGGCGACCCGCTGGAATCCGGCGGCGGCGGTGGCGGATTCTCCGGCGCCGGCTTCGGCGGACTCGGCGACGTGTTCGAGGCCTTCTTCGGCGGCATGAGCAACTCCGGTGGCGCGCGCAAGCCGCGCGGCCGGGTGCAGCCCGGCGCGGACTCGCTGCTGCGGACCCGGCTCAGCCTGGCCGAATGCGCGGTCGGCGTGACCAAGCATCTGACCGTCGACACCGCGATCCTGTGCGACGTGTGTACCGGCGCGGGCACCAACGGCAAGTCCAAGCCGGTGCGCTGCGAAACCTGCGGCGGCGCAGGCGAAGTGCAGTCCGTGCAGCGTTCGTTCCTCGGCCAGGTGCTCACCTCGCGCCCCTGCCCGACCTGCCGCGGCGCCGGCGAGACCATTCCGGATCCGTGCCACAAGTGTGGTGGCGACGGCCGCGTGCGTGCGCGTCGCGAGATCGCCGCGCCGATCCCGGCCGGTGTCGCGAACGGCATGCGGGTGCGGCTGGCCGCGCAAGGCGAGGTCGGCCCCGGCGGCGGGCACGCCGGTGATCTCTACGTGGAGATCGTCGAGCAGCCGCACGACGTGTTCGTCCGCGACGGCGATGACCTGCACTGCACCATCCGCGTCCCGATGGTCGACGCGACCCTCGGCACCACCGTGGTGATCGACACCATCCTCGACGGCCCCACCGAGCTGACCATCGCGCCGGGCACGCAGCCGGGCGAGGTCTCGGTGCTGCGCGGGCACGGCATGCCGCGGCTGCGCTCCGGCGCGCGCGGCGACCTGCTCGCGCACCTGGACATCGTCATCCCGGCCAAGCTGGACGGCAAGCAGACCGAACTGCTGCGCAAGTACAAGGGCATGCGCCCGAGCGAGCGCGCCGAGGTCATGTCGACCCAGTCCGAGCACAACAGCGGCCTGTTCGCCAGGCTGCGGGCCTCGTTCAGCGGGCGCTAATTGGCCGCGACGGTCTTCTACCTCGACGAGGTGCCCGAACCGGGCGCCATCGCCGTGCTCGACGGCCCGGAGGGCAGGCACGCCGCCACGGTGCGCCGCATCCGGGTCGGCGAGCCGATCACGTTGTCGGACGGGCGCGGTGTGCTCGCCGAATCGGAAGTCGTTGCGGCCCAACGTGACCGGCTGGACCTGCGGGTACTGAATCGCACTGTCGCGCAACCGGTTTCGCCGCGCGTGACGGTCGTTCAGGCGCTGCCGAAGTCGGACCGCTCGGAACTGGCCGTCGAGCTGATGACCGAGGCCGGCGCGGACGCGATCGTGCCGTGGCAGGCCGCCCGCTGCATCGCGAACTGGGAAGGCAAGGCGGGCAAGGCCGTCGACAAGTGGCGCGCCGCCGCTCGTTCGGCCGCCCGCCAGTCCCGCCGCCCCTATATCCCCGAGGTAGCGGATCTGCACCGCACCCGCGACCTGCTCGACCTGATCCGAAAAGCCAAGGCGGACGGCGCAATCGTCGCGGCCCTGCACGAATCCGGCACGGGACGCTTCACCGAACTCGCCTTCGCGGGCGCGCCCGCGGTCGTGCTGATCGTCGGCCCCGAGGGTGGGCTCGACGGTTCGGAGCTGGCCGCGCTGTCCGAGGCGGGCGCCGACATCGTCCTGCTCGGTCCCACTGTGCTCCGTACCTCCACCGCCGCGGCCGTCGCGCTCGGCGCCCTCGGTGCCCTGACTCCACGCTGGTAGTCGTTCATGCGGTGGCAGCCGCCGCCAAGGATCTCTCAGCGAAGTTCGGCGTGCTGATGCTGCGCGTGGTGGCGGCTACGAAATGCCAAGGTGGACACCAGGATCAAGCCGATCACCAGCAGCGCGGCGTCGCAGGCGACGAGTCCCGCCCAGCCGTGCTTGGTGTAGGCGATGCCCGACGCACCGCCGATGACGCCGCTGCCCACATAGAACGAGAACAGATACAGCGACGAAGCGGCCCCGCGATTGCCGGACGCGAGCACGCCGACCCAGGCGCTCGCCACCGTATGCGCACCGAAAAACCCTGCCGTGCACAGGGACATGCCGAGCACGAGCGTCACGAGGTTGTCGGGAATGGTCAGCGCCAACCCGGCACCCATCAGCATCACCGTGCCGGCGAGCACCCGATGCCTGCCGATCCGATCGGCCAGTCGCCCGGCCACCGTCGCGACCGCGGTACCGGCCAGATAGAGCAGAAACACCAAACCCGCTACCGCATCCGGCAATTCGAACGGCGTCTGGGTGAGCCGGTAGCCGAGGAAGTTGTAGAGCGAGACGAAAGTACCCACCAGAACCAACGCGAGCCCGAACAGCGCCAGCAGCCCGCGATTCCGTAATTGACCGGCGAGATCGCCCAGCACAGTGCGGATTCCGGCGGGCCGGGCGACGAAACCACGCGACGGCGGCAGACTGCGGACGAACCACACGGTGCACACCGCGGCCGCCACCGAAATGGTCGCCTCGGCCCAGCGCCAGGAACCCAGTCCGAGGGTGAACGCCGGAATCACCCGGCCGGCCAGCCCGCCCATGCTGGTACCCGCGATGTACACGCCCATCGCGGCCCCGAGCCCCGCCGTACCGATCTCCTCCGCGAGATAGGCCATCGCCACCGCGGGGACGCCTGCCAACGTGAGCCCTTGCAACGCCCGCCCGGTCAGTAGCACCTCCAGCGACGGACTGAACGGCAGCAGCAACCCGATCGCCGCCGAGGTGACCGCGGACGCCGTCATCACCCGCGTCCGCCCGATCCGCGAGGACAGCGCGCTCACCGGAATGATCGCCAACGCGAGAAACGCGGTGGTCAGCGAAACCGCGAGCGCCGCATGGGCGGGTGTCGCGCCGAATGCTTCGGACAGGCTCGGCAGCAACGCCTGCGCGCTGTACATCGTCGCGAAGGTGGCCAACCCCGCCGCGAACAGTGCCGTGGTGATCCGGCGCTCATGCGACGTACGCCCCCCGGCGACCGGCGGGCTCTTCGTCGAGGTCATGGCTTTCAGGATCACCGGCCACCCCTTCCGAAGGGAAATGAATAATAATGGGGGAGTTCATGCACTGAGCGCATATAGGGAGAGCAGTCCGGGCCGCTCCGAGCTGCCCTGTGACACGAGTCACCGGGAGGAGGTGGACACGTGCTGAGCGAAGACCTCGAATGGTTCATCACGCTCGCCGAGCTGGAACGCGTCGGCGCGGCCGCCGAACGCCTGCACATCGCCCAGCCGACGCTGTCCCGCATGCTCGGCCGCCTGGAGCGCAGGCTCGGGGTCGAGCTGTTCGACCGCCGCGGCAAACGCATCATCCTCAACGAATTCGGCCGCATCTATTACGAACAGGCCCGCCGCGCGCAATCCGAACTCGACACCGCCGCCACCTCCATCGCCGACCTGAACAGCCCCGCCAACGGTGTTGTGCGCCTGTCCTTCCTGCATTCCTTCGGCGGCTGGCTGGTCCCGCAACTGGTCGGCGAATTCCGCCGCGGTTCGGCCAGAATCACTTTCGCGCTGCGCCAGGGGGCCGCCGAAATGGTGGCCAACGATGTGCTCAGCGGGACATCGGATCTGGGTATCGTCTCGCCGCGCCCGACCACGGCCGGAATCGGCTGGCGCGGCCTGCTGCGGCAGCGGCTCGCGCTGGCCGTTCCGGTCGATCACCGGCTGGCCGGGCGCAAGCAGGTGCGCCTCGACGAGGTCGCCGAGGAGGACTTCATCGCCATGCATCCCGGCTTCGGCATGCGCCGCATCGTCGACGAACTGTCCGCCGCCGCCGACCTGCGCCTGCGGGTCGCCTTCGAGGCCAGCGACCTCGTCACCGTCGCGGGCCTGGTCGCCGCAGGTCTGGGCGTCGGGGTGCTGCCGGAGGAGGACATCGGCCCGGCGACCTCGCCGCGGGTGGCCGGGGTGAAGGCCGACGTGCGGCTACCCGGGCCGGTGCTGATCCCGCTTGCGGATGCCGGCGCCACCCGCGAGGTCGGGCTGGTGTGGTCGGCCTCGACGTCGGCGTCCGGGGCGACGCGACGCTTTCGTGATTTCACCGAGGATTGGGCGCAACGACGCCGGGGAATCCCCTGATCATCAAGCCTCTCCGTTAGCGGCTTATTCACTGGGCGGTGTCGGTGGGGCGCGTTAAACTTTCATCAACACAGCAGCACGTCGAGACCGGAAAGCAGGCTATAGCCACTTTTGAGAACACAAGGCGAGATCGGCGACCCGACAACCTCCGCAGCAGGTACGAGCGCTGACGACAACACCTCGGGTCCCGCAGCACGCACCGTGCGTTCCAGTATCGAACTCGCTCCCGAATCCGTGTTCCCGTTCCTCGGTTCGGCCGACCAGAACCTGCGTGAACTCGAAGAGTTGCTCGACGCGGACATTCACGTCCGCGGCAATTCCGTCACCCTCACCGGCAAGGCGGCCGACGTCGCCCTCGCCGAGCGAGTGATCGAACAGCTCGTCGCGCTCACCGGCCGCAATCGAGTGGTGACCCCGGAAGCGGTGCGGCACACCGTTTCGATGCTCACGGAGGGCTCCTCCGAGTCCCCGGCCGAGGTGCTCAGCCTGGACATCCTGTCCCGGCGCGGCAAGACCGTCCGGCCCAAGACGCTGAACCAGAAACGCTACGTCGACGCGATCGACGCCAACACCATCGTGTTCGGCATCGGCCCCGCGGGCACCGGCAAGACGTATCTGGCGATGGCCAAGGCCGTGCAGGCCTTGCAGACCAAGCAGGTCACCCGGATCATCCTCACCCGCCCCGCGGTGGAGGCCGGCGAGCGGCTCGGCTTCCTGCCCGGCACGCTCAACGAGAAGATCGACCCGTACCTGCGCCCGCTCTACGACGCACTGCACGACATGATGGATCCCGAGGCCATTCCGAAGCTGATGGCGGCCGGAGTCATCGAGGTCGCGCCGCTGGCGTACATGCGCGGTCGCACGCTGAACGATTCGTTCATCGTGCTCGACGAGGCGCAGAACACCACGGCCGAGCAGATGAAGATGTTCCTCACCCGGCTCGGGTTCGGTTCGAAGATCGTGGTGACCGGTGACGTCAGCCAGGTCGACCTGCCGACCGGCGCGCGCTCGGGTCTGCGTGCGGCGAGTGAGATCCTCACCGACATCGACGACATCCACTTCTCCTACCTGACCAGCAGCGACGTGGTCCGGCACCGGCTGGTCGCGGATATCGTCGACGCCTACGATCGGGCCGAGTCGGAGCGTGCGCCGCAGGTCGGCGCGCACTATCCGGGCAATCGGGCCCAGCGCCGGGCCGCGAGCCGAGGCGATCGACACTGAGTTGCGCACAATGTCGGTCATTCGGTCGACACCCAACGGCGTTGGGTGTCGACCTGCGGCATTAGGCTGACCGGGTGAGTATCGAGATCGCCAACGAGTCGGGTATCGACGTGCCCGAAGAAGATCTGGTCAGTGTCGCGCGCTTCGTGATCACCCGGATGGATGTGCACCCGGCCGCGGAGCTGTCGATGGTGCTCGTCGATCTCGACACCATGGCGGACCTGCACATGCGCTGGATGGACCTGCCCGGCCCGACCGATGTCATGTCGTTCCCGATGGACGAACTCGAGCCGGGCGGTCGCCCCGACAGCCCCGAGCCCGGCCCGTCCATGCTCGGCGACATCGTGCTGTGCCCCGAGTTCGCCGCGGGTCAGGCCCGCAAGGCCGGGCACTCGCTCGACCACGAGCTCGCGCTGCTCACCGTGCACGGCGTGCTCCACCTGCTCGGCTACGACCATGCCGAGCCGGAGGAGGAGAAGGAAATGTTCGCGCTGCAGGCCACCCTGCTCGAAGAGTGGTACGAGAGCCTGCGCGAGGCACAGCGGCGGGCCGAACTCGCCGCCCGGGACGCCAGGTTGCTGGGGAAGGCGGGCTTCACCACACCGGGTGACGCATTAGGACCCGCGTGAATTCGCTGACCCTGATCGTGCTCGCCGTCCTGCTGGTCCCGGTGGGCGGACTGTTCGCCGGTGTCGATTCGGCGTTGAACACCATCTCGCCGGCCCGCGTGGACGACCTGGTCCGGGCCGACCGCCCCGGCGCGGTGCGGTTGAGCAAGATCGTCGCCGATCGCGCCCGCTACGTGAATCTCATGGTGCTGCTGCGCATTCTGTGCGAGATCGGCGCGACCGTGCTGCTGGCCGCGGCGCTGATCTCGGTCTGGGAAGACGATTGGGCGCTGCTGGTCACCGCCATCGTCATGGTGCTGGTGTCGTACGTGGTGATCGGGGTCGGTCCGCGTACCTTGGGCCGTCAGCACGCCTATTCGATCGCGCTGGCCGCGGCGCTGCCGTTGCAGTTCATCGGGGCGCTGCTCGGCCCGCTGTCCCGGCTGCTCATCCTGCTCGGTAACGCGATCACCCCCGGTAAGGGTTTCCGCAACGGGCCGTTCGCCTCCGAGATCGAGCTGCGCGAGGTGGTCGAGATGGCCAGCGAGCGCGGCGTGGTGGCCGACGAAGAACGCCGAATGATCCAGTCCGTCTTCGAACTCGGCGACACCGCCGCCCGCGCGGTGATGGTGCCGCGCACCGAGATGGTCTGGATCGAAGCGGACAAGACCGCCGCACAGGCGATGTCGCTCGCCGTGCGGTCCGGGCACTCGCGCATCCCGGTGGTCGGCGAGAACGTCGACGACATCCTCGGCGTGGTCTACCTGAAAGACCTTGTGCCCTATGCCGAACGCGGCCGCAAGGTGCTGGTGCGCGAGGTGATGCGCCCGGCCGTGTTCATGCCCGACTCCAAACCCCTGGACAGCCTGCTCGACGAGATGCAGCGCCGGCGCAATCACATGGCGCTGCTGGTGGACGAATACGGCGGCATCGCCGGGCTGGTCACCATCGAGGACGTGCTCGAGGAGATCGTCGGCGAGATCGCCGACGAATACGACACCGACGAGACGCCGCCGATCGAAGACCTCGGCGACGGCCGCTACCGCGTTTCGGCCCGGCTGCCGGTGGAAGACCTCGGCGACCTCTACGGCCTCGACATCGAAGAAGAGGACGTCGACACGGTCGGCGGCCTGATGGCGCACGAGCTCGGCCGGGTGCCGCTGCCCGGGTCCAAGGTCGAGGTGCACGGGCTGATGCTGCGTGGTGAGGGTGGCGCGGACACCCGCGGGCGGGTGCGGGTGCACACCGTGGTGGTGCGCAAGGTGAAGGATGCCGAGGGCGAGAAGTCGAACGGCAAACGCAAAGGCAATGGCGCGGATCGGGAGACCCCGGCCGGTCGACACGAGGACGGAGACACCGAATGACCGAATTGGATCCCGAGGACAACAAACTGCTGGTGCTGGCGCGCGGGGCGATGGGCCGCGCGGGCGGCGCCAGCGGCGCGGCGGTACGCGACTCCGACGGCCGCACCTACGCGGCCGGCGAGGTGAACCTGACGGCGCTGCGGCTGACCGCGTTGCAGGCGGCGGTCGCGGCCGCGATCTCCAGTGGCGCAGAGGGATTCGAGGCGGCCGTGGTGGTCGGCGGCCGGTTGTCGGACTTCGGCGTCACCGCGGTGCGCGAGGTGTCGCCCGAGGCGAAGATCATCTTCACCGACCGCGACGGCGCGGTCTTCGAGATCGTCGACGACTCCGCGATGACCGTGGACGCGGAGCCGGTCAGCGAGGTGCGCGGTGGCTGACGGCGAATTCCGTTCCGGCTTCGTCTGTTTCGTCGGCCGACCGAACACCGGCAAGTCGACGCTGACCAACGCCCTGGTCGGCCAGAAGATCGCGATCACCTCCTCGCGCCCGCAGACCACCCGGCACACCATCCGCGGCATCGTGCACCGCGACCACACCCAGCTCATCCTCGTCGACACCCCGGGCCTGCACCGTCCTCGCACCCTGCTCGGCCAGCGACTGAACGACCTTGTGCGCGATACGTATTCGGAAGTCGACGTGATCACGCTGTGCATCCCCGCCGACGAGAAGATCGGTCCCGGCGACAAGTGGATCGTGCAGCAGATCAAGCAGATGGCGCCGAAGACGACCCTGCTCGGTGTGGTCACCAAGATCGACAAGGTGAGCCGGGACCAGATCGGCGAGCAGCTGCTCGCGCTCTCGAAACTGCTGGGGCCCGAGTGTGACGTGGTGCCTGTCTCCGCGGTCAAGGGTGAGCAGATCGAGGTGCTCATCGATGTCATCGCGTCGAAAATGCCTGAGGGACCGGCGTTTTACCCGGACGGTGAGCTGACCGACGAGCCGGAGGAAACCCTCATGGCCGAGCTCATTCGTGAGGCGGCGCTCGAAGGTGTGCGCGACGAACTCCCGCACTCGCTGGCCGTGGTGATCGAGGAAGTCCTGCCCTACGAGCAGAACGAGGAAATGCTCGACGTGCACGCCATTCTGTATGTCGAACGGCCCAGCCAGAAGTCGATCGTCATCGGTAAAGGCGGGGCTCGGCTCAAAGAGGTCGGCACCAACGCGCGCCACCAGATCGAGCACATTCTTGGGACACGGATCTACCTGAACCTGCATGTGAAGGTGGCCAAGGATTGGCAGCGGGATCCGAAACAGTTGGGCAAGTTGGGGTTCTAGGGTCGCGCGGAATCCCCGGCGATCGATGGCCGGTGGAACACGATATGGCCCTGCGACACCGTGGTCCCGGTTGTCGCCGTGGCTCGGTCGACCGTCACGACCAATCGCCGGTCGGCATCCGGCTGCGGGATGGAGGTCAGCGGAACCGGACTGCCGTCCAGCCCGCCGCAGTCGTTCAGCGAGATCGTTTCCAGCAGTGCGAAATCGCCGAGCGGCGTGAGGTCGTCCGGCAGGGTGACCGCGGACAGATCCAGTGATCGGAGCCGGGGCAGTAGTGCGGCCAGTGCGGGCAGCTCGTCGACCAGATCGCAGTCGGCCAGCGTCAGCCGTTCGAGCCCGAGCGCTCGGCCGGCGGTGGTGAGTGCGGCCGGGGCACCTTCGCCGCTGAGACTGAGTTCGCTCAGCTCGTGATCCACAAGGCAGCTGAGGTTGTATTCGACGGGAACCGGTTCGAGGCCGAGTATGCGCAGCGAGGCCGGCAGTGACGTCAATCGGGGCAGCGACCGCCAGCCCACCAGCTGAAGGCGGCGCAGGCCGGTGCACGCGGCCAGCGTGTCCAAGCCGTCGAGCACCGCCTGATGGTCATTGGTGGCGAGAACCAGCTCGTGGAGATATCCCAGTTCGCGCGAGGCGGTCAGCGTGCTCAGATCGTTGACTCCGGTCAGCCGGAACAGCGAGAGCAGCGGCGCGGCCGGTAGCCCGTCGGCCGCCAGGGTGCCGATGCTCGACGGAAATTCGACGATCAGGGATCGAAGATTGCGTAGCCGGACAATGGGTTTCCACTGGCGTGGCCGCCACAGCCAGAGATCGAGACCGGGCTGGGCGGGAAAGTTGGCGAGTACCTCGGTGGCGTACTCGGTCGAGTCGTAGTAGTCCCAGGTGTTGATCAGTTCCTGCTGTATCTCTTGTCGGCTGTCCTTCGCATATCTGCCCAGCAAACGCAACGAGGCCGGTCCGCCGACGAGGGCCGCGGTGCGGACCGTCGTCATCGCGCTCACGTCGGGGATGTCGTCGAGATTCTTCGGCAGGTAGCGCAGCAGCGGCTCGCCGACGGCGACGAGCGAGGCAGCCTCGTCCAGATCCTGCGGCGGAACCAGGCCGGCGATCGTCTCGTCCAGTCGCAGGGCCAGCTCGCCCGAGAGCGACTCGATCGTTTCCCAGCACGACGCGGCCAGTAGTCGCAGGTGCCGGCCACTCTGGTCGTTGTCGGTCGCGCGGTCGAGGATTCCGTTGATCAGTTCGCCGCGCTGGCTGCTGTTGGCGTGGCCCGCCGCCATGATGATCGTGTCGCGCCACACATCCAGATGAGCGCGCCCGACGAGGTTGCCCATGCGGTCTTGCGCGGCGGACTCCGCGGCCGCGAGGTATTCCTGAAAGGTGCGGTGCACGAAGTCGATTCGGCCGTGGGCGGGGGAGCGCAGAATGCCCGAGCGATTGAGTAGATAGTCCAGCACATCGTGCGGATCGACCTCGAGGTGGCGCATGGACGCGATCTTCGTGGTCACGTATTCGGCGGCTTTGCCGAGGTCGATCTCGTTGAGATTGTTGTCCGACAGCCGCCAGGCCAGATCACGGAGCACGGTGACCTTGTCGGTCAGGCTGAGCGAAGCCTTCTGCGCGCTGGGGATATGCCGCTCCGCGTCGCGCCGCTGCACGAGCAGATCGACGGCGATCTGATACAGCTCCATGCGATTGCGCGGTAGTTGTCGCTTACGCCGCAGATGCAACGAACACAGCATCGCCGCGAGCAGCGGGCTGGCAGCCAGCGCTTGCAGATGGGGGCGATCCCCGACACTGGCGATGAGCGCGCGTTCGTAGTCCGGTAGTTCGGCCGGTGCGCACGGCAGTCGCTGTCCGCTCGCGCCGACCGCTTGATGCCATTGGCGGATGAAGGAAGTCAGGTCCGACTGCGTCATTCGTTCCAGCTCGATCGGGGCGAAATCCGCAGGTGCCAGCCAATCATGCTGTGCGGCAACCGGTCTCGAAGTCACGACCATCCTGGTCAGTGGGTAGGCGTTGAGCAGGAGGTTGATCCACTCTCTGACTTTGTCGCGATCCGCGGGAACGAGTTCGTCCACGCCATCGATCAGCAACAGGACCCGGCCGTCCGCCAGCTGCCGATCGATCCACGCACTGGGCATGTGGCTGGTCAACGGGCCTGCCGCGTCATCGAGCAGTTCGTGCAGCTTGGGTAGCTCGCGAGCGGCGTAGCTGCGCAGCCTGAGCAGCACGGGGACCAGGCCGTTCCATGCGGCGAGGTCGCCGGTGAAGGTGGCTCGTGCCGCGGTGACCGCCAACCAGCGCAGCAGCGTTGTCTTGCCCGATCCCGCTTCGCCGCGGAGCAGGATTCGAAGCTTCCGGCTCAATGCCGCTTCGACGCGCTCGCCGCCGAATCCCTGTTCGTCGGCCTGCCGCTTGTCCCCGAACCACAGATAGGTCTGGCCGACCACGCGCAAACTCACGTAGGCGACGGAAAGCTTTGTCCGCAAAGGCTGTTCGATCGCGAAACTGAACAGTTCGACCTCATCGAGGGTCCGGCTGATGAGCTCGAGATACTCGCGGCGGAAGGCCGCATCGTGGTCACTGCCGTCGGGTGCGTACAGCGAGCGTTTGGGCAGTCGCTCCAGGACCTGCTCGACATCGGTGCCCAATCTGTCGATGCGCCTGAGGAATTCGGGCACCGCCCGCTCGACGAACACCGGTAGATGGCGCACGATCTGCACATAGCAATCGCAGCACTCCGCGATCAGCTGGTCATACAACGCCGATCCCGAAGCGCTCAGCCAGGTCGGCTGTCGCACGGTCTCGCGTATCCGGCGAGCGAGCTGCGCCGGGTCGGCATTCGAGGCGAAGATCGCGGCATCGGAAAGATCGGCATTCTCGAAGGTATCCACCACCGCATCGACGACAGCAGTGTGCTCACCTTCATCCATCCCGCGAAACTCATGGGCAAGCATGGGTTCGAGCCGCACCGCCACCGCATCCGCGATCTGCTCGAACTGCCGTTGCACGCTGCGCTGCGGACGGAGACCGGGAATGTACCGCCGAACCAGCGCGTCCATCTCCGACCGCCGATCCTGATCCCCCTGCTGTTTCGCCAACAGAAGATGCGCCGCACGACCGACCAACGCGGTACCGAGCCTGACCGCAACGAGTTCCGCACTCATGGATCCCCCTGTCGCAAGCCTGGCGCCGTCGATCGCTCGTGGCCCTCGATGATGCCACCACCCGCGACGGCGTGTCCAAGGTCCCGGCAAACCCAATTCCTTTTCGGGTATTGCGGATTTCCGGCAATTGCGCTGGACCGAAATGTGAGCAATGGCTTGAGTTTTGGCGGCTGTGCCGAAGCAAAAGCGCTGCTATAGTTCGGCAGGTGGCCGACTGTTCGGTGGCGAACCCGGGGTAAGTCGGTTCAATCTCCGCCGAACAGCTCGATTGCCCAGCGCGTTCGGGTGCTCAGCGCAGTTCGAATGCGCTGGCTAGATTTTACTGAGCACCCGAAATGCGGGAGGGGAAACCTGTGGGTGTGGTGGAAGGGCAAACCTTCGCCGGATACCGGGTGGAGCGCCGCCTCGGTAGCGGTGGGATGGGCACGGTTTTCCTCGTGCAGCATCCCCGGCTGCCGCGCAAGGACGCACTGAAGATCCTGGCGGACGCGCACACGAACGAGCCGGAATTCCGGGCCCGATTCCTGCGTGAAGCCGAAGTCGCTGCGCGGCTGCAACATCCGAACCTGGTCGCGGTCCGCGACCGTGGCGAACAAGACGGCCGGTTGTGGATCGCCATGCAGTATGTCGAAGGCACCGACCTCGCCGAGGTGATTCGGCGCGGACCCGACGTGCTCGACGTCGCCCGCGCGGTACGGATCATCGCCGAGGCGGCCAAGGGACTGGACGAACTGCATCGCGCGGGCTTGCTGCACCGTGACGTGAAGCCGGCCAACATCCTTGTCGCGGAACAGGATGGCAGATCGGATCGGGTGCTGGTCACCGATTTCGGGATCGCTCGTCCCGCCGACGATTCGGCGACGCTCGCGGACGCGGGCGGATTCACCGCCAGCCTGGCCTATGCCGCGCCGGAGCAGATCAGCGGTGAGCCGATGGATCACCGTGCCGATGTCTACGCGCTGGGTTGCACGCTGTACCAACTGCTTACCGGTGCTATTCCGTTCCCGCGGGACAGTCCGGGTTCGGTCATGTACGCGCACCTGAACGACCCACCGCCCCGGCCGACCCTCGGGCGGAGCGCCCGCGTGCCCGCTGGCTTCGACGAGGTGATCGCGAAGGCCATGGCGAAGCAGCCGGAGCAGCGATACCCGAGCTGCGGCGCGCTGGCCGCGGCGGCGGAGGCCGCGCTGACCGGTGCGCGGCAGACCGGCGCCGGACGCAGGCAGGACCGGGCGCTCGGCGTCGCGGTGCTGCTGATTGTCGTTGTGGCGCTGGTGGTCTCGACGCTCATCTGGACGGGTCGAGATGCGCCCGCCGACACCGCGCCCGCGCCGAGCAGCGCCCGTCCGACGAGTGTGAATGCCGCCGACTGGGGCACCTACGCATACATCGTCCAGGCCTTTCCCGAACTGCTACCGCCGGCCCCGCTGGCGAACGGCTACCAGGACATCGGCAGCTGTATCCCGATCGATGTGCAGACCTATGGCACCGTTTCCTTCGACGTGGCGGTCCCGACGGGGCAACTGCTCTGCACCGGCAACGAAGATCCGGCGCGGGGTCTGTCGGTGGTGTGCAATGCCGATCGTCGGCCTTTGCTCCCCGACAAGAACTTTGCGCGCCCAGAGGGCGACGAGCGCTGGAGCAGACCCTCCGGCACCGGACACGTGTTCTGGGGCACCGACACCAATCGCAAGGGCGAAGTCGGCGGTGAGCTGGAGGTGTACTTCGATGATCCGGCCCGGAACTTCTGTCGTGTGCAGGTGGACAGTCACCTGTCGGGAACCGTGCTGCGCACCCAGTGGTGGCCTGATGCGCCGCTGTGACGAGGTGTTGAGAATGACCGCGACATCCTGGACGACCCGCGCGGCGGTGGCGATCACGGCGGCCGCGTTCGCCGTCGCCGCCGGCTGTGCCGTGCCGGGCAATCCGTCGCCGCCGCGATCGGGCCTGAGCAAGCTCGAGGTGGGTGACTACAGTCTCGAACCACCCGTGGCGGCACCCGGTGGGAACGAAAAGTACGGCCGGATAGTGGAATCGGTGCGATTCGCCGAGATCTTGGCGGAACCGACCGACCTCGATCCGGCCCTGACCGTCCCCGGCCGCGGCTTCGGCGTCGCGCCGCTCGCGACTCCCGCGCACGCGGGTGCGTACTTCGTGGCACCGACCCGCGCGGTGCTGGAGCGGAACGGGATGGTCGCGGGTGTCGCGGTGGACCGCAGCGACAAGCCGGTCGAACGCGGCGCGCCGCCGGGCAGCGCCCGAATGCTGACCATCATGGTGCTGCGATTCGCCGATTCCGCTGCGGCGCAACGGGCCGCGCAGGAGATCGATGCGGCCGAGACCGTGGCGAGCCCAGCCGATGAGCCGGTCAGAATTCCGGAGTATCCAGCGGCGCATGGGCATTGGCGGCCGAGCGGGTCGACGATCGCCGTCTCGATCGCGCGGGAGTCCTTCGTCGTCACCGTGCTTGCCGGGCTCAACGCGCCCGACCTCGGCGCTCTTACCACTTTGGCCCGCAAGGTATTCGACGCTCAGCTGCCGCGGTTACGCGACTTCGTGGCCACACCACGCGAGAAGCTTGCCGCCTTGCCCCTCGATCGGGACGGCATGATCGCCAGGATGGTGCCCCAGGCGCCGGGACGCTGGCCGTTTCCCGCGGTGCTCGGCCTCCGGCCGAATACGGGATGGGACGCATCGGTGCACGCCAGCGGTGTCGTGTACGGCCCGCGCGCGTCGGTCATGTTCATCTACGGCAAGACCGCGAAGCCGGATCTGGTCGCGGTGAATGGACTCGATGTGCTCTTCAGATTCCCGGACTCGGTCAGCGCCCGTCAGTCCTTCGACGACGCAAAGCGCAAGGGCAAGGCGAACGCGGAGAGCGGCTCGCCGCTGCCCAGCCCGGGTGGAATCGAGGACATCATCTGTTACGAAGAGCCGGCGGCTGCCGGACCCCAGCCGTTGAGGTTCAGCTGCCGAATCGTCTTCGGACGATATGTGGCAACAGTGTTCGGCCGGCAGCTGGTATCGATACAGCAACGAGCCGCAGCGCAGTACGCCTTGCTGGTGAACAGTGAGCCCGGCGCATGACCGAGAGTGTCGCTCCGGGATCGGTTTTCGCCGGATATCTGATCGAGCGGGTACTCGGCGCCGGTGGGATGGGTTCGGTGTACCTGGCCCGGCATCCGCGGCTGCCGCGCTGGGATGCGTTGAAGGTGCTCTCCGAGATGCACAGCGGGGATACCGAATTCCAGGCCAGGTTCCTGCGCGAGGCCGAGCTGGCCGCGCGGTTGGAACACCCGAATGTCGTTGCGGTGCACGATCGTGGCGTGCACAACGGCAGGCTGTGGATCGCGATGCAGTTCGTGGACGGCATCGATGCCGCCGAGCTCGTTCGCCGCGGCGCGCCCGAGCTGTCACCCGAACGGGTCGTGCACATCATCGACGGCGCGGCCCGTGGTCTGGACGAGGCGCATCGGGCCGGAGTGCTGCATCGCGATGTGAAGCCGGCCAACATCATGCTCGAGTCCCGGCCGGGCGAGCCCGATCGAGTCTTTGTGACCGACTTCGGAATCGCCAGGGCCGCAGGGCAAACCACCGCGCTCACCGAGGTCGGTTCGGTGCTGGCAACCCTCGCCTATGCCGCACCGGAACAGCTCATGGGGGCCGCGGTAGACCATCGCGCCGATGTATACGCGTTGGGCTGCACGCTCTACGAACTACTCACCGGGTCGAAGCCGTACCCGCGCACCAGCGCGGTCGCGGTGATGCAGGCACACCTGCACGACCCGCCACCGCGGCCGAGCGCAGCGAATCCCGCACTCCCGCAGGCAATGGACGGCGTCCTGGCTCGGGCGCTGGCGAAGAATCCCGACGATCGGTACTCCTCCTGTGGCGGGCTGGCCGGCGCCGCGCGGGCCGCGCTGTACGGCAGTGTCGACACTCCGACACAGCGAGCGCCGCGGCCGAGCCGTAAGCGCCGCGTCCGATTCGCGGCAGCCGGCCTTGCGGTGGCCGTGGTCGTCGCCATCGCGGTCGCAACTGTCGTTGTGCTGCAAGGGAATTCGGCTGATCCCCGCCCGGCCACCGCCGCACCGGTGAGCAGTACGACGACGACGCCGGCGACGACCGGTGCCACACCGCAGTCGTGGGCCAACTACAACTTCGTCGTGCAAGCCTTCCCGGAATTCTTGCCGAGTTCGCCGTTCAGCACCGGCTACCAGGGCCTGCGGTGCGCCGCACTCGACCTGGAGAACCGTCAGGTCGACGTGAACCTGCCCGCGCCGCCGCTGGCCACCCTGATCTGCCACGGAAACGGGGCTCCGGTGGATTACGTCGACGTGAGCTGTCGTGCTAGTCGCGCACCCGCCTACCCGCGTCCGTTCCCGCAAACGGTCCTGGTCGGCGAGCAGCGATGGGAGCGGCCGTCCGGGCGCGGCCGCGTGATCTTGGAGAACGACACCGATGGCAAGGGGCAGCCGCAGGGCCTGTTGCAGATCGAATTCGAAAGTCCGCTCCGGAACTTCTGCTACCTGGCGGTCTGGGGCAACAGTTCCGGGCAGGACCTCTACGACCGCTGGTGGCCCGGTGCGCCGTTCTAGCGCGCGAGCACAGAAAGGAGAGACGTCGTGGAATTAGCCGAAGGCACCCTGTTCGCCGGGTACCGCATCGAGCGGCGGCTCGGCAGCGACAGGGTGGGCACGGTCTTTCTGGCGCAGCATCCCCGGCTGCCACGCAAGGACGCGTTGAAGATCCTGTCCGATGCGTACGCGGGCAACCCGGGGTTCCGCGCTCGTTTCCTGCGCGAGGCCGAGGCCGCCGCGCGGCTGCAGCATCCGAACCTGGTCACGGTGCGGGATCGGGGCGAAGAAGACGGCCGGCTGTGGATCGCCATGCAGTATGTGGACGGCATCGACGTTGCCGAGTTGCTCCGGCGCAACCCCGCCGGACTCGATGTCGTGCGCGCGGTCCACATCGGGGCCGAAGCCGCACGCGGACTGGACGAGATCCATCGTGCGGGATTGCGCCATCGTGATGTGAAACCGGCGAGCATTCTTGTTGCCGCGCAGGCTGCGGGACCGGATCGCGTGCTGGTGACCGGTTTCGGCATCGCACCGTCCGCCGATGACGAAACGACGCAGGCATCCGGTGGTGGTATGTCGGCCACCCTGGCCTACGCCGCGCCGGAGCAGATCAGCGGTGATCCGACCGATGATCGCGCCGACGTCTACTCCCTCGGCGCCACCCTGTATCACCTGTTCACCGGATCGGTTCCGTTCCCGAAGGACAGCCCGGGTGCGGTCATGTTCGCGCACCTGAACGAGCCGCCGCCGCTGCCCTCGCAGCAGAATCCGAGGGTGCCTGCGGGTTTCGACGCGGTGATCGCCAAGGCGATGGCGAAGAACCCGGGGGATCGATATCCGAGCTGCGGCGCGCTCGCCGCCGCGGCCGAAGCGGCACTACGCGGGGTGTACGCGATCGAGACCACACCGTACGCGGGACGCCCCGCCCAGGCCCGGCGGCGGCTGCTCGTCGGTGCCGCGGCGTTGGCGATTGCTCTTGTGGTGGTACTGGTTTCGGTGTTGTTCAACATCGACCGGGAAGAGCGGTCGGCGGCTCCGCCGACGCCGAGCACCACCCCGCCGCGTCCGTCGAGCGGCGTGTCCATCAAATGGGGCAACCACGGCTTCGCCATTGCCGCATTCCCGAATCTGCTACCCGCGACTCCCTACAGCATCGGCTACCGCGAGCTGAACATGTGCACACCCGTCGACGCGGGGTTCAGTCCCATCGCGTTCGACGCGGTGGTGCAAGTGGATCGGCTGTCCTGCACCGGAGATCAGGATCCGGTGGAAGTAGTGGATGTTTCCTGCAACACCGACCGTTCGCCGATCGCACCCGCGCCGCCACCCGATCCGATGACCGAGCAGGTCGAGGGCGAGGAGCACTGGACCAGGCCCTCCGGCGCCGGTGTACTGCGCTGGGGCACTTATCGGGCGCGCTCGGGAGCCATCATCGGCACGCTGGAGATTTCGTTCGAGGATCCGGGCCGCAACTTCTGCCGGCTCACCGTCAACGGCGGTGAGTCCGGTGCGCAACTTCGTCGCGAATGGTGGACCGATGCGCCTCTCTGACCTGACTCGCGCGCTGCTCGCCGTGCTCGTCTCGACCACCTTGCTGGCGGTGTCCGGTTGTGCGGCACAAGGGAATCCGGTCCCGGTGATACCGGACGTGCGCTCGCTCGACGTCGGCTCGAACCCCATCGAAGCGCTCGTCGAACCGCCTAACGACAACGAAGGCTACGGGCGCACAGTGGAATCCGTCCGGATGGTCGAAGTGATGATCGATCCCATCGAGGCGGATCCGGCCTTGACGTTCGACGTTCGTGGCGGATTCGCCCCGCTGCCGACGCCGGCCAAGGCGACCCGATTTCTGGCCAAGCCGGTTCGCGCGGTGCTCGACCGGCACGCGATGCTGGCCGGTGCCTCGGTCAGCGGTACCGACGTAGAGCAGGACGAGAAGCGCCCGGTGGTCGGCCGGTCGCGCGTGCTGACCGTACTAGCGCTGCGTTTTCCCGATGCCGCCGCGGCACAGCAGGCGGCGCGGGAGATCGATGCGGTCGATTCCGCGATCAGCCCCGACAATGTGGCCGTCGCTATCCCGAATCACGCTGCCGCGCTGGGTCATTGGCGACCGAACGTGCCGACGCTGGCCGCGACCATCGCCTACGAATCCTTCGTCGTGACGCTGCTGATCGGGCACACGGCGCCTGATCTGGGCGTAATGACCGGGGTGGCGCGCAACGCATTCGACGCTCAGCTACCGCGGTTGCGTGAGTTCTCGGCCACGCCGCGCGACAAGCTCGCGACGTTGCCGTTGGACCGAGATCGCCTACTCGCCAGGATGTTGCCGGAGGTGCCAGGCCGATGGCCCTATCCCGTGGTGATCACCCGCGCGTACGAGAAGAACGCGGGCTGGCATGCGGCGATCGACATGTCCGGGGTGGTGTTGGGGCCGCGGGGCGCCCGGCTGTACCGCGGGCGCAAGCAGGATCCACCGGCCGAACTCTATGCCCTCACCATTTCCAATGGCCTCCTGCAGTTTTCGGACGCGACCGCCGCCCGCCGGGCCTTCATGGATACGAGCCGCACCGACGACCCGGTACTGCGGCCGGCCGCGGGACCGGCCGGGGTACCGGATGCCCGGTGTTTCGAACAACTGGACGTGCCATCGCAA
The DNA here is from genome assembly GCF_040681495.1 of Nocardia sp. NPDC051756. Lineage (NCBI taxonomy): Bacteria > Bacillati > Actinomycetota > Actinomycetes > Mycobacteriales > Nocardiaceae > Nocardia > Nocardia sp. NPDC051756. The sequence continues at coordinate 547,894 of NZ_JBFAYV010000004.1, forward strand.
TACCCCGTCCGGTTCATCTGTGAGATTCTGTACGGTCGCCACACCGCGACGGTGCACGGCCGCGACATCAAAGACGCCCATCAGCAGGCGACCGCGCAGCTCGGACTGCTGGTGGGCGGCGGGTAGCGGAGATGGCTGAAAGTCTCTTGCCAGGAACAGTTTTCGCCGGCTACCTGATCGAGCGGAAGCTGGGCAGCGGTGGCATGGGCGCGGTGTATCTGGCTCGTCACCCCCGGCTGCCCCGCCGCGACGCGCTGAAGGTGCTTGCCCAGGCGTACAGCGCGAACGGCGAGTTCCGGGCTCGGTTCCTGCGTGAGGCAGAGCTGGCGGCGCGGCTCGATCATCCCAATATCGTTGCGGTGCAAGACCGCGGGGTCGAGGACGGCCGGCCGTGGATCGCCATGCAGTTCGTGGACGGCGTCGATGCCGCCGAGCTCATCCGCCGCGGCGCGGCCGAACTGCCGCCCACCCGGGTGCTGCACATCATCGGCGAGGCGGCGCACGGCCTGGACGAGGCGCACCGGGCCGGGATGCTGCATCGTGACGTCAAGCCGGCCAATATCCTGCTGGAGCGTCGGCCGGTGGGACCGGAACGTGTCCTGGTGGCGGATTTCGGAATCGGCCGGGCCGCAGCGGAAACCACCAAACTGACCGAGACCGGGACGGTCCTCGCGACCTTGGCCTATGCCGCGCCCGAACAGCTCGCCGGACAGGTCGTCGACCACCGGGCGGATATCTACGCGCTGGGCTGCACGCTCTACGAACTGCTCACCGGCAGCAAGCCGTTTCCGCGAGCCAACCCACTTGCCGTGATGCAAGCGCACCTACAGGATCCGCCGCCGCGACCGACCGCGGTGAATCCTGCTCTGCCGCAGGCGATCGATGCCGTGGTCGCGCAGGCGATGGCGAAGCGGCCGGAGGACCGGTACGGCACCTGCGGTACGCTGGCGTACGCGGCACTGACCGCTTTCGGTGTCACGGAACAGCCCACACTCGACGTCCGGCCCCCGGCGGCGAAGACCCGCAGGCGACGGACCGGGCTTGTCATCGCCGCAGCCCTGGCGATCGTCTTGGCTGCTGCCGCGAGTGCTGTTGCGTTGACGAGGAATTCGGATGATACCCGGGTGGCGCCCAGTACGTCCGCGCCGGTAGGTAGCCCGACGTTGGTGCCGCCGAGATCGCCGGTCGCGACGGCACCAACCTGGGGCAGCCACAATTACATGGTCCGGGCCTTGCCCGAACTGCTCCCCAAGACGCCCGCGGACAGCGGCTACCAGGGCATCCGGTGCGTCGCGGTCGGCAAGGACAAGCTTCCGATCGATGTGAATCAGCAGGCGGGCGACACGACCACCCTGTCGTGTAATGGAGATCGGAATCCGGTGGCGCTGTTGCAGGTCGAGTGCAATGTCAATCGCACGCTCAGCAAGATCGGCCCGTACCACGACCTGCCTCCCGGCGGGGACGAGCGATGGGAACGCGCCACCGGCCGCGGCCGGGTGATCTGGCAGGACACCCACGACCCGGCCGGTCAACCCGCGGGCGCGGTGCAGATCGGCTTCGACGGCGGCGAGCGAGGTCATTGTCAGCTGCGGGTATTCGGCGGCACCTCCGGCCGAGATCTCGTCGACCGCTGGTGGCGGGACGCGCCGCTCTAGCTCGGTGGCGCGACCCGAACGACGTGATGCGGCGGCGTGATTCAGGCGGCCTGCCACCAGGGCGCGGGGCGCTCGCGCTCCCAGTGCAGTTCCGATTCCAGTTGGGCGGCAACCGAAATCAGGAGGGGTTCGGTGGAGGCGGTGCCCATCAGCTGGGCGCCGACCGGGAGGCCTGCGTCGGTGAAACCGGCGGGGACGTTCACGCTCGGCCAGCCGAGGACGTTCCACGGCCAGGTGTAGGGGCAGGCGGCGGTGATGAGGTTGTTGGTGGCGTGGACGCCGATGCCGTCGATGTCTTCGGCGCGTGGGGGAGGGGTGGCGGTGGTGGGGGCCAGGACCAGGTCGTAGTCGTGGAAGAAGGTGCCGATGCGCTTGTGTAGCAAGGGTTCTGCTCGGCGGGCGGCGGCGAGTGCGGGTCCGTCGAGTAGGCGGCCGAAGCGGGTGTTGGCGATCGTGCGCGGATCTACCTGGGCGCCAGGCAGTTTCTGATGGGCCGCGCGGATGCCGGCCATGGATCGGGGGAGGAACGTTGCGCCGATCATGAGGCCGTAGTGCAGGTCCGCGACCGTCACCGTGTGGCCGAGTTCGCGCAGGGTGTCGCCGATGCGGCGTACCGCGGCGGCGATTTCGGGGTCGAGCGGGGTCTTGGTCGCGGTGAACGGGGTGCGCAGGGACAGTGCGATGCGCAGCCTGCCCGGATCGCGGCCGACCGCCTCGCCGGCGGAAATCGTTGCGGGAGTGTGTAAATCGCCTCGGTGCGGTCCGGCGGCCAGGTCGAGCAGCAGGGCGGCGTCCGCGACGGTACGGGCCAGTGGGCCGTTGACCGTGAGCCCGTAGAACGACTCGGCCTGCGGCCACGTGGAGATTCGCCCACGCTGCGGTTTGATGCCGACGAGATTGGTCCAGGACGCGGGGATGCGGACGGAGCCCGCACCGTCGGAACCCAGTGCGGCAGGCACCAATCCGGCCGCGACCGCCGCCGACGACCCGCCGGACGAACCACCCGGCGTGTGCTCGGCGGACCACGGGTTGCGGGTGTAGCCGAAGGAGTCGGCACTGGTGAACGGCAACTGGCCCAGCTCGCAGGTATTGGTTTTGCCGACGATCACCGCGCCCGCCGCCCGCAAGCGCCGAACCGATTCGGCGTCTTCGGTTTTCGGCGCGAACGTCCCACCGCACCCGAATGCCGTTGGCTCACCGGCGATATCGGTGTCGTCCTTCACCGCGATCGGCACCCCGAGCAACGGCAGCCGGTCGCCCGCCGCGAGCCGCCGGTCGGCCTCGGCCGCCTCGGCGAGCGCCCGCTCGCGGCGCACGATCCGGAACGCGTTGAGCGTCGGCTGCGACGCCTCGATGCGGTCGAGAGCGGCACCGACGGCGGCAACGGAGCTGGTCGTGCCCTGCGCGAGGGCAGCGGCATACTCGGCCAGCCCGAGGTCGCCGGTCTGCGTCTCGATGGTCTGCCGAGTGGGTTCCGTCATTGTGGGCTCCGTCTCGTCGTGCTTTCGAAAGACGGTAGCGCGCACCTGGACAAGTGACTAGTTCGCCTTCTGGCTTCGCGTAATTCAGGCCTTCATCCAGTGGTCGATTTCCGGACTCTACCGGCCGAACTATAGACATACATACCGAATGTATGTAACAGTGGCGGAACCGCGACGCACTGGAGGAACGATGGGAATCAGCACCGAACTCGGCCGCACACACGAGGTAGACCTGCCCTGCGGCCGCATCCGCTACCACGACACGGGGGAGGGCTCGCCGGTCGTCTTCGTGCACGGCCTGCTCGTCAACGCAGACCTCTGGCGCAAGGTCGTCCCCGGCATCGCCGCCGCGGGCCACCGCTGCCTGACCCCGGACTGGCCGCTGGGCGCACACCAGATCCCGGTCCCGGACGCCAACCTGACCGTCCCCGGCCTCGCCGACCTCATCGCGTCCTTCCTCGAACGACTGGACCTGACCGACGTCACCGTCGTCGCCAATGACACCGGCGGCGCGCTCACCCAGGTCCTGATGACCCGTCATCCCGCCAGGATCGGCCGCGTAGTCCTCGCCGCGGTCGACTGCTACGAGGCCATGATGCCGCCGCCGTTCAACCTGTTCACCTGGCTGGCCAAGATCCCCGGCTCGATGCGCCCGGTGATCGAACTGGCCCGCATCCGCGCGCTGCACGCGACGCCGCTGGTGTTCGGTCTCGTGGCCAAGCGCAGGGTGCCGCCGGAGATCGCCGACTCCTACCTGGCCGGTAGCCGCGCGTCCGGCGCCATCCGAAAGAACCTGCGGCAGTTCCTGAAGAACGCGAAGGCCAGCCACACGCTGGAGGCCGCGACGCACTTCGGGTCGGTCGAGATCCCGGTGCTGGTGGTGTGGGCGCGCGAGGACAAGGTGTTCCCGATGTCCTATGCCGAACGCCTGACCAGCGACCTGCCGAATGCGACGCTGAAGGTCATCGACGATTCGTACACCTTCATCCCCGAAGACCAGCCCGAGTTGCTCACCGAGTCGATCCTGGAGTTCACTCGGCTGCATGCCACGCCGTAGCCAGGAGGACCGCTCCCGCACCACCAGGGCCGCGCTCGAGCAGGCCGGCCGCAGGCTGTTCATCGAGCGCGGCTTCGCGGCGACCTCGGCCGAGGAACTCGTCACCGAGGCGGGGGTCACCCGCGGCGCGCTGCACCACCACTACGGCGACAAGCGCGGCCTGTTCCTCGCGGTGCTGGAACAGATCGAGGTCGAGTCCACCGAGGAGATCGAAACCGCCATCGGCACAGTCGATCCCGACGATGTGATGGCGGGCATGGCGGTCGGCCTCAGCGTCTTCCTGGAGATCTGCCAGCGTCCGCCGATGCTGCGGATCGCGCTCACCGACGCGCCCGCGGTGATGGGCTGGCAGGCCTGGCGCGAATTCGAGCAGCAGCACGGCCTCGGCATGATCACCGCGATGCTGGAACGCGCGCGCACCGCGGGCCTGATCGCCGACGGCCCCATCCCGATGCTGGCGCAACTGCTGCTCAGCGCGCTCACCGAATCGGCGTTGATCGTCGCGCACGCCGCCGACCCGGACAGCGCCCGCGCCGAGGCCCAGCAGTCGTTGCTGCTGCTCATCTCCGGTCTCATCCGCGCCTGAATCAGCTCGAGCGCAATAGTCGTGCCCGATTGCGCCGCCGCCCAGAATCGGCCAGATGAAGCTCGTAGCGATAGGTGTCGGCCTCGCGGTCGGCTTCGGCCTGGCCGCAACGGCCCAGGCACAGCCCCTCACCCCCGATTACGCCCAGGCCCCGAACGGTATCGGCGTCACCGACCCGTCGATCACCCCCGCGATCTCGCCGATCCAGGTGCCGACCACCGAGGTCGAGCGCGGCCCCGACGCGACGACCATCGTCGCGCACCCGTACCTCGCGCCGTGGGTGCACAACCTGGTCCCGATCGCGCCGAACACCGCGGTCGAGGTGCAGGGCGCGGCGCGGATCACCGTGCCGGGCGCGGCCGACGGACGCGCGCTGGTGGTCAATCCGAACGGTCACTGCCGCTTCGACGGACCGGGCGCGCAGCCCGCCGCACTCGGCGCGACCGCATTGAACCCGGTGCGCGTCGACACCCCGCTGTTCCAGCTGGTCATCGAACCGACGCTGTACCGCTGATCACTCCACGAATTGCAGCTCCACCTGCGGTAATTCGACCATGACCCGGGCGCACACGGCCCGGTGCCAGGTGGCCGGATATCGCGTGTCCGGCTCGTGCTTGCTGTAGTCGTCGTTGGTCCGATACGTGTGCAGGCGCGGCGAGATCTCCCCCGCACCGATGGCGTCGACCATCGCCTCCACCACCTGCTCGGTCTCGTCGGCGATCTCGGCTAGCTCGCGGGCCGCGGTGTCCGGAATCTGGAATGCTCCCCGCTCCCAGCGTTCCACGGTGCGCTCGGCCACGGCGAAGAGCCGGGCGCACCAGGGCACCGGCAATCCGAGCAATTCACGAGTGGCCCGAAAACCTGCGGCGGTTCCGGTACCAAGTAGATCGTCCAAAGCCGAAAGCCCCTCCCCAGCAGTACGGTAGAGAAAAAGGATAGGGCAGCACGCCGACCGGCATGGGGGATTCGTCGGGGAAGTGGCAGCGGAGAGGCCGCGCCTGCCAAAGGCTGTCGGGTCTTCGTGGGAGGATGAGGCGTGCGTTTGTATCGGGATGTGGCGGTGGTGGTACGCCAGCACAAGCTGGGCGAGGCGGACCGCATTGTCACGTTGCTGACGCGCCAGCACGGACTGGTGCGCGCGGTGGCCAAGGGGGTGCGCCGGACCAAGTCGAGGTTCGGGGCCAGGCTGGAGCCGTTCGCCTACATCGACGTGCAGCTGCATCCGGGGCGCACGCTCGACGTGGTGACCCAGGTGCACACGGTGGAGGCGTTCGCCTCCGACATCATCGACGACTACGGCCGCTACACCACCGCCTGCGCGGTGCTGGAAACCGCCGAACGGCTGGCCGGCGAGGAACGCGCGCCCGCGCCGCGACTGCACGCGCTCACCGCGAGCGCGTTGCGCGCCATCGCCGCCAAACAGCGCCCGCACGAGCTGATCCTGGACGCATTCCTGTTGCGCGCCATGGGTTTCGCGGGCTGGGCGCCCGCGCTGGACGAATGCGCCAAGTGCGCGACGCCGGGCCCGCATCGGGCGTTCCATGTCGCGGCTGGCGGCGCGGTGTGCGTGCACTGCCGTCCGCCCGGGTCGGCGACGCCGGCGCCGGGGGTGCTCGATCTGCTGGTCGCGTTGCTGCGCGGCGAGTGGGAGTACGTCGAGACGGTGCCCGAGGGAGTGCGCAGGCAGGCCAGCGGTCTGGTCGCGGCGCATCTGCAATGGCATCTGGAACGCCAGCTGCGCACGTTGCCGCTGATCGAGCGGTCGACCCCGGTGCGCGCCCCCGCCTGATCCAGCGGGACCGTGGAGACCTTCACCAGGCCTCCACAACCATCAGGCAGGATAGGGGCCGTGATCCTCCGCCGAGACTCCTCCACCGCGACCAAGTCGGGCGCGACCCGCACCGTTCGGCCGCCCTCGCAGCATCCCTCGGGCGCTCGTCCGCCGGAAATCCCGGCCGTGCTGGTGCCCAACCACGTCGCGCTGGTGATGGACGGCAACGGTCGCTGGGCGCAAGAACGCGGGCTGCCGCGCACCGCGGGCCACGAACGCGGCGAGGCCGTGCTGATGGACACCGTCGAGGGCTGCATCGAGATCGGCGTCAAGTGGCTCTCGGCCTACGCCTTCTCCACCGAGAACTGGCGGCGTAGCCCCGAGGAGGTGCGCTTCCTCATGGGCTTCAACCGCGACGTGATCCGCCGCCGCCGCGACGAGATGCACGAGATGGGCGTGCGGGTGCGCTGGGCCGGCCGGCGACCGCGCCTGTGGCGCAGCGTGATCAACGAACTCGAGGTCGCCGAGGAGCTGACCAAGGACAACACGGTGATGACCCTCACCATGTGCGTCAACTACGGCGGTCGCGCCGAAATCGCCGACGCGGCAAGGGAAATCGCGCGACGGGTGGCGGCGGGCGAGATCGACCCGGAGAAGGTCACCGAGTCGACGCTGGCGAAGTACCTGGATGAACCGGATATGCCGGACGTGGACCTGTTCCTGCGTCCATCCGGTGAGTTCCGTAGCTCGAACTTCCTCATCTGGCAGTCCGCCTACGCCGAATTCGTCTACCAGGACACCCTGTTTCCCGATTTCGACCGCCGCAACCTGTGGGCCGCCTGCCTCGAGTACGCTTCGCGGGACCGGCGCTTCGGCGGCACCAAATGAACGGCGGTACGGGCATGGAATCCACGGTGAGTCCGGAACACGAGTTGCAGGCGCGGGCCGGCGCCTGCCTGTCGATCTACGACATCGACGTGCGGGTCGACCAGGAGGGCTCGATCGGCTTCGAATACGAGGGCTCGCTGTGCTCGTTGCGCGCGGTGCGGCTGGCGCCCGGGCTCGACGTGCTGACGCTGACCTGCGTGCTGGCCTGGGATCGTCCGGTCAAGGCGCAGCTGCACAAGCGGGTCGCCGAGCGGAACAACGAGCTGCAATTCGGCTCGCTGACCGTGATCGTGCGGGAGAAGCTCGCCGACGTCATCATGCGCTACACCTTCCCGGCCGCCGGGCTCGACGACCAGGCGCTGGCCACCATGCTGGTACTCGTGCTCTCCGGCGCGGGCCGCGCCCGTCAGGGTCTGCTGGCGCCGTGATCGGCGCCATGACATCTGTCATGGCGGACACGTGACATGCGTGCGGGGTGTTCGAGGCGCTGATGGGCGACCGTTTAATGCATGACATCAGCACTGACGACCGCGGCCGTCTTCGCCGCGGCGGGTGGTTCGGGGGCGCGGGGCTCGGGGGCACACCGGGCGACGCCGGCGATCGAACTGCACGATCTGCGTAAGCGCTTCGCGGTACCCGGCGGCGACGCTGTGCAAGCCGTCGACGGACTGGACCTGGTCATCGAACCGGGCGAGATCGTCGCGTTCCTCGGACCCAACGGCGCGGGCAAGACCACCACCCTCGACCTGGTGCTCGGCCTGGCCACGCCGGACTCCGGCACCGTCGAGGTGTTCGGCGGCTCGCCGACGGAAGCGCTTGCAGTAGGCCGGATTTCGGCCGTGCTGCAATCCGGCGGGCTGCTGCCCGATCTCACCGTCGGCGAAACCGTGCGGCTGGTCGCGACGTTATACGCGAACGCGCGCCCGGTCGAGGAGGTGCTGGCGCGGGCGGGCATCGCCGAGATCGCCGGCCGGATGGTCGGCAAATGCTCCGGTGGGCAACGCCAGCGGCTGCGCTTCGCCCTCGCGCTGCTGCCCGATCCCGACCTGATCATCCTCGACGAGCCCACCACCGGCATGGATGTCGAAGGGCGACGGGACTTCTGGAACGCGATGCGCCAGGACTCCGAGCGCGGCCGCACCGTCCTGTTCGCCACCCACTACCTGGACGAGGCCGACGCCTACGCCGATCGGATCGTGCTGGTGCGGGCGGGCCGGGTGGTCGCGGACGGCAGCGCCGCCGAGATCAAGAACCTGGCCTCGGGACGCGCGGTCAGCGCCACGCTGCCCGGTGCCGTGCCGACCGGGCTGCTCGCGCTGTCCGGGGTCGACGAAGTCGAGGCGCGCGGCGAGCGAATCGTCGTGCACACCAAGGACTCCGACGCGGTAGCCCGCTATCTGCTCACCGAGACCACCGCGACCGATCTCGAAATCACCTCGCACAACCTCGAATCCGCGTTCCTGGCGCTCACCACCGGAGACCACTGACATGACAACGCTTGCCCCACCGGCCGATACCCGGCATCGGCGGACACCGCTGGGCGGTTTCAGCGCCGGATTCCTGCGCTTGGAGCTGCGCCGGATGCTGCGCAACCGGCGCACGATGATCTTCACGCTGCTCATCCCGCCGGTGTTCTTCGTCATCTTCGGACTGCAATCCGATTTCCGGACAAAGTCTTTCGGCACCGGCAATATGACCGGCTACATCATGGTGTCGATGGCCGTCTACGGCGCGATGCTGGCGACCACCAGCGGCGGAGCGATGGTGGCGATCGAACGCGCACAGGGCTGGAGCCGGCAATTGCGGCTCACCCCACTGCATCCGGTCGCCTACATCGCCACCAAGGTCGCCGTCGCGATGGTGCTCGGGCTGGCCTCGGTCGGCGCGGTCTTCATCGTCGGCGCGTTCCTCGGCGCGCGCCTGACGCCGGTCGCGTGGGTGAGTTGCTTCCTGCTCGCCTGGATCACCTCGCTGGTCTTCGCCGCCTTCGGCCTGTTCGTCGGCTACCTGCTGCCGTCGGAGAACGTGATGCAGCTGCTCGGGCCGTTGCTCGCGGCGCTGTCCTTCGCGGGCGGGTTGTTCGTTCCGCTGAGCGGATGGTTCGGCACGGTGTCGAAGGTGCTTCCGACCAACGGGGTCGCCACGCTGGCCCGGATGCCGTTCGGCGACACCGGCACGGGGTCGATCGCGCTCGCGGTGCTCAACGTCGTCGTGTGGGCCGCGGTGTTCGTCGCCGGATCGACGATGCTGTTCCGTCGTGACACGTCGCGCTGAGCCGTCCGGTGCGCCGCGGTGCGGCCGTCCCCGAGTGGTGGACGGCCGCACCGCGGTGTTCGGGCAGGGTGGCAATGACCACAGGGCCAGGGCGACTGAGCCGGGTTCGGTAGCGTCTGTCCTCGTGATCGACCGCGCGCCACAGCTCTCTCGCGACCCTTCGCGGGCCAGGGGTGCGGCATGGGTGTGACGTCGTGGTTCGCGTCCCTGCGCGCGGGCGGAGTAGTGGGCCTCATCGACAGCGTGGTCACCGACGGCGGACCCACGTCGAACAGCCGGCGGCGGCGCGGGTGGTTCGGCGCGCTGATGGCGGTCGCCTGGATGTCCTTCATGATCGGGCCGGTCGTGCAGAGCTGGTCAGACGACGGCCCGCTGCGGGGCGCGTTCGCGACCGCGGTGCTGCTCGGATACGCGCTGCTGGTCGTCGGTTCGTTCGTCGTCTTCGGTCGCCGCGGACGGGGCGAATCGGTGGTGGAGCGGCCGACCGATCCCCGGCTGTGGCTGTTCCTGGCCGCGATGGTCGGGTGCACGGTGGCGCTGGTCGGACTGCTCGGCCCGGTCGCCCTGCCCGCCGCGAGCTTCGTCGCGGTGACCGCGATCTTCCACATGCCTGGGCGCGAGTCCGGCTATGTGGCCGTCGCGGTCGCGTTGTTGCTGCTGCTCGCGCCGCTGGCCATCCCGGGCCTGTCGGCCATGCCGTTCTGGCTGGGCCTGATTCCGCTGGGGATCTGGGTGGCCAGGCAGTTGGGCCTGCGCGGTGAGCGGCTCGCGGAGCTGGCCCGGCGGCAACGGGCCGAGCTCGACATCGTGGAGGAACGCAACCGGGTGGCTCGGGACGTGCACGACATCCTGGGCCACTCGCTGACCGTGATCACGGTGAAAACCGAACTCGCGCAACGGCTCATCGATGTCGACCTGGGGCGTGCGCGGACCGAGCTGGCCGATATCGAGCGGCTCGCGCGGGAGGCGCTGGCCGGGGTGCGCGATACCGTCGGCGGGCTGCGTGAGGTTTCGTTGCGCGGCGAACTCGCCAATGCGCGAACGGCATTGGCGGCGGCGGATATCGCCGCGGACCTGCCGGAAGACGCGCAGCTCCCGGATACCCCGCACAGCCAGTTGTTCGGCTGGGTGCTGCGTGAGGCGATCACCAACGTGATCCGGCACAGCGCCGCCCGGCACTGCACGGTGCGGGTCACGGCCACCAGCATCGAGGTAGCCGATGACGGTCGCGGACTGGGCACGGGCCAGGAATCCAGTTCGGGGCTCACCGGTCTGCGCGAGCGCGTCCGTGCCGCAGGCGGCACGCTGACACTGTCCGCGCCGAAGGACGGAGGCGTCCGTGTCCGTGCGACCGTCCCGGCCTGATGCAGCCGCACACGCCCTGATTTCCCGCAGACGAAATCGCATGCAATTCGGTCTGCGGGAGATCAACAGGTGTGCGTGTTCTATGACGGCGTTACCGACAAGTCGAAACAGAAAGTGGGACAGATGATCCGGCTGTTGCTCGCCGACGATCAGGCGCTGGTGCGCGGCGCGCTCGCGGCGTTGCTGGGGCTGGAATCCGACCTGGAGGTGGTCGGGGAGGTCGGTCGCGGTGACGAGGTAGTCGACGCCGTCGCTCGCACGAAGCCCGATGTGGTGCTGCTCGACGTGGAAATGCCTGGGCTGGACGGTATCTCGGTAGCCGCGCAGCTGCACGCCAGCCACCCCGATGTGCGCGTGCTGATGGTGACCACCTTCGGTCGACCGGGGTACCTTCGCCGCGCGATCGATTCGGGTGCCAGCGGGTTCGTCGTAAAGGACACTCCGGCAAGGGAACTGGCCGACGCGGTCCGTCGAGTCCAGATGGGCCTGCGGGTGGTCGACCCTGCCCTGGCCGCCGAAACCCTCACCGCCGGAACCTCCCCGCTGACCGAACGCGAACGCGAGGTCCTGTCCGCCGCCGCGGACGGCGCGACCGCGGGCGCCATCGCCAAACAACTGCACCTCTCCGAGGGCACTGTCCGTAACCACTTGTCCGCTGCCATCGGCAAAACGGGCACCACCACCCGCGCCGAGGCGGTCCGCGCCGCCGAACGTCTCGGCTGGCTCTGACCGTAGGGCGTTGCGCCTGTTCGGAGAGCAGTGATTCGCGCGGACCATTGCGGCACCGGCCGAGTGCGGTTCGGCGCGTCCGCGCACACAGCACTTGCACAACAGATCCGCAGGGGAGTCCCACCCTTCGCTCGTACGGTCGGGGGTTCAGGTCGGGACAATCCACATATAAGGCGCAGTCATGGCAGAAGCCGAAGGCACCGGGGAAACCGCCCCGGTGCAGAACACGAATCCAGCAGCGGCACCGAAGCCGCCCTCGAGGCTGGCGACCCGCTGGCGAGGATCACGCCCGTTGCGGATCGCGAGCGCGGTACTGGCGGCCGTGGTGATCGGCGGTCTCGGATTCGGCGTGGGGCTGGCCGTCGGCGATGGCGGTGGCCATCACCACGGCGGGAATCAGATGGCCGAGGGTCACCGTTCCGGGCGGGACGAGGGCCCGCGGATGCATCGGGAGGACGGACCGAGGATGCACCGATTCGAGCGCGGAGACCGGCCGGGCGCGCCGGGCGACAACGGGTCGGCGCCTGTAGCGCCGGCCCAACCGCCTAACCCGACTTCGACCCCGCCGCCCACGCGCTGATCTTTCGGCGCGTCCGGTTCAGCCGTACCGCAACGGATGGTGCGGCTGAACGCGGTGCGCCTGTCGCCCCTGCTATGGCCGCCCTGTCGCGGCCACCCGCCCGCGAACATCGGTGCCGTTGCCGGTGATCGGCCGGAACCCTCGGTGCCGCCGCCCCGTCGATCGTGCTGTCGCAACAGTTTCCGACCGGTCAGCCGCACGCCTATGCCTGACGCACGCTTCCATTGCGGCGATTCGCGGTGCGTGGCAGAAGGCGTGCGGCCGGCGGTAGGCAAGTGCTACGGCAGCACAACGCACGCGGGACCGGCGCTGATACCGGTGCCGACGTTCACCGTGGTGAGGAAGTAGGTCTCGCCCGAGATGTACTCGGCCGCCCAGAGCTTGTGCTCGCCCTTCTTGGCGGGCGTCCACGTGGTGCTGGCCTTTCCGGACGCGTCCGCGACGGGTCCGACCGGCTTCAGCGTGTCCGCGGTGCGGAGTCCGTCGACCTCGTCCAGGAAGACCACCGCGACACCCGGGCGCGCGGTCGCGGTGACCGTGTAGGAGCAGCCGGCACCGAACGAACCGCCCGAGCTACCGAAGCTCAGTCCGGGCGCGACGTCGATGCGGGTGACCGCGGCCCCCGCGGTCGGCGCGGCGAGCGTGAGCGCGGCGGCCAGCGCGCCGAGGGTGGTCACCGCAGCAGCGGTTTTCTTCGAAACTGTCACAGCAGATTTCCCTTTCGACAACTGTTGTGTCCCATGAGGGGCACGTCCCCGACACTTACACAGGCGATGGTTGCGATCAATGGGCCGGCGCGGATCGCAAGGCAGGCCGGCGAATCGGGCAGGTTCCTGATGCGCCGCACCGTCTTTGCTGGTTTGCTCGCGGTACCGGCGACACGGGACCGGGCGAGGGAGCGAATATGAGGTACGCGGCCGAAGTCACCACCTGGGTGTGGTTGTTGCTGGAGATCGGCTTACGGATTCGAGATCGCTTGCGTCGCAAGGGGTCTACCGAGAACGACGGCGGCACCCGGCTGACCCTGGTGATCGTCGTCGCGACGGCCGCCAACGTCGCCCTGTTCGTCATGTACTTCCTGTCCGCGAACAGCGTGTTCCAGTTCTCCGGTGCGCACCTGCCGTGGCAGATCGCCGGGAGCGCGATCATGTGGCTTGGCCTGGTGGTGCGGATCTGGGCGATCATCGTGCTCGGCAGTTCGTTCCGCACGACCGTCGAGGTCGACACCGACCAGACGGTGGTCGACCGGGGGCCGTACCGATGGGTGCGCCACCCGTCCTACACCGGAATTCTGCTGATCATGGTCGGCCTGGGCCTGGCCGCGGCCAACTGGATATCGTTGGTCGTCGCCGTCGTCCTGCCGATCTATGCCCTGAGCCGACGGATCGACGTCGAAGAGAAGGCGCTGGTCGAGACCCTCGGCCACCCCTACGAGGAATATCGGACCGGCACCAAACGGCTCGTTCCCGGCCTGTGGTGAGCACTGACTGATAGTCATCTGAGAATCCGGCAAACGCGACACTTTCGACCCCGCCCGCTGCGTTGACACTGGTAGAAGGCCAACGCGGCCACCACGAAGGAGTTCGGAATGAGCCTCATCGGCACCCTGATCGGTTACGCCCTGACCGTGTTCATCGTGTTGCTGCTCGCGCGGATGGTGTTCGACTGGATGGCCGCCCTCGGCAACAACCCGAGCTGGGCCAACCGTCCCCGCGAGCTGACCCACGCCGCCACCGAGCCGGTGATCGCGCCGGTCCGGCGGGTGCTCCAGCCGATCCGGGCCGGCGGTCTGTCCATCGACCTGGCCTTCACCGCGGTGTTCATCGTCGCGCTGGTGCTGCGCGGGATCGCGTTCAGCTTCTGACGTAGGTCAGGCGGGGCCGTCGTAGGCGAGCAGCGTGCGCAGGCCGCGGGCGAGGGTGTCCGGCGCGAGATCGCCGATGATCAAGTGCTGCAACATGAATCCGGGCAGCACGCCCATGAGGGCGGTGGCCGTCGCGTGCGTGTCGGCGTCGGCGGCCAGCCAGCCCTCCTCGCGCATGCGCTCGGTGTATTCGTAGCAGCAGGCCCGGATGCCGAGGATCGCGTCCTTGACGTACTCGGCGGCATCGGCATCCACCAGGGCCAGCGCCCACGCCTGCGGGGCCAGTCGCAGCGGGCCCTCTGGTCCGCTGTTCGCGACCATGTGCTCGGCCATCGTCGCGACGAAGCGGTCCGGCGTCGGCAGGGGATCGGCGCGGATCAGCTCGGTCATCAGCGCGCGCAGCGGCACCGTGGTCTGGGTGGCCAGCGCCGCGATCAGGTCGTCTTTGCTCTTGAAGTAGCGGTAGACGGCACCGGCGGACAAGCCGGATTCGGCGAAGACGTCCTGCATGGAGGTCTCGTGGAAGCCCTTGCGGGAGAAGCAGAGGCGCGCGGCGTCGAGGATCTGCTGCCTGCGGCGTTCTAAGTGTTCTTCGCTGACTCTGGGCATGCGTACAAAGTAAAACGAACATCCGTTCTTGACAAGCTCAGGTGGTGCGGGCGACGATGTGAGCATCAAAGAAAACGGTCATTCGATTTACGGGAGAACGTCATGACCACCACCCAGCGCGCGCTCGCCGTCGGTGTCGGCGCCGCCCTGCTCCAGGCGCTGATGCTGATCGCCTTCGCCTGGCCCGCAGCCAATATCGCCCCGCGCGATCTGCCCATTGCCGTCACCGGCCCACAGGCCGACCTGGTCGTGACGCAGCTCGCCGAGCACAGTCCGGACGCCTTCGACATCGCCCGCCCGGCCGACGAAGCCGCCGCGCGCGCCGCCATCGAGGATCGAGGGGTGTACGGCGCCATCGTCACCGGCGACGGGCCGCCGCGCGTGCTGATCGCCTCCGCCGCGAGTCCGGTTGTCGCGCAACAACTCACGCAGATCGGCCAGCAGCTGGCCGGGGGACCTGCGCCCCGGGTGGAGGATGTTGTTGCCGCCGATCCCGACGATCCGCGGGGCACCGCGTTCGGCGCGATGGTGCTGCCGCTGGCATTGTCGGGCATCGGGGCGGGCGTGCTGCTCAGTCTGCTGGTCCCGACGATCAGTGGAAAAACGCTGGGACTGTTGACCTTTGGTGTGGTCGGCGGACTGCTGAGCATGGAGATCATCCACGGCTGGATGTCGGTGGTCCCGGGTTCCTACCTCGAACTGTCCGCCGTCGCCGGTCTCGTCTCGTTCGCCGTCGCGGGCGTCGTCGTCGGTTCCGCCGCCGCACTCGGGGCGGCCGGCATCGGCCTCGCCGCCCTGACCATGCTGCTCATCGGCAACCCGTTCTCCGCCGCCACCTCGGCCCCCGAACTCCTCCCGAAGCCCTGGGGCGCGATCGGCCAGCTCCTCCCGCCCGGCGCCGCCTCCTCCCTACTCCGCTCCGTCGCCTTCTTCGACGGCGCAGGCGCAGCCAAACCCCTTGCGGTGCTACTGATCTGGTCCGCCGCCGCCCTGGCCCTACTCGGCATCGGCGCCCTACGCACCCGCCGCCCCGCCGAAACCCCCACCCCCGAACCAGTTCCCGTCACCGCCAGCTGACCACCGAAGCCGCACACCCCCTGATTTCTTGCACATCGAATCGCATGCGATTGCTTGTGCGGGAAATCAGGGGGTGTGCGTGTGTGCATCGGTGATGCGTCGGGGACGGACCCTCGCGATTTCGGTCTGTGCGGGTCAGCTGACGGTGAAGGCGAGGGTCGGGGCGGTGGCGGCGCCCTCTTCCTTTTGGCTGTTGTAGGTCAGGACGTAGTTGCCGGTGGCGGGGGCCGGGACGACGAATACGACGTAGTTCTTTGCGTTGTCGATGGTCTGGCCTGCGCCGAGCAGTTCGTTGATCTGGCCGCGGTCGTCGGCGACGATGCTCTGGCCGTCGGGGGTCTTCAGGGAGAAGTACTCGGTGAAGATGTTGCTGCCGCCGGCCGGGATGCCCGCTCCGCCAATAATTTTGATGTGCAGGGCGAGTTCGTCCTTGCCGTGCTCGTCCTTGGTGTAGCTCGGGCCGAGCTTGCCCGCGGTCACCTGGATGGTGGTCTGGTCCTGCACCAGCGTGCCGGTGACGGGCAGCGTCTTCGGCTGCACGCTCTCCACCTTGCCCGCGGCGCTGAGCGGGATCTTGGTCTGGTTGTCCGCGGCCTGCCCGTACACCACGGTCATCGTGTCGATCAGGTGCTCGGCGTCCTTGGCGGACTTGACCGACGTGGTCACCTTGCCGGTCGCCGAGCCGCCGCCGGGCACGGTCGGGTTGTCCCACAGCGCGCCGCCGTCGACCTCGTTGCCGACCAGCAGCGAGGTGTTGTTGCTCATCGTCTTGTTGTCGAGCGTGCTGTTCTTGTAGGTGATGTCGATCAGCACCTTCGCGCCGCCGAACTCGTCCGGCACCACGGTCGCCTTGTTCA
Source organism: Nocardia sp. NPDC051756 (assembly GCF_040681495.1). Taxonomy (NCBI): domain Bacteria; kingdom Bacillati; phylum Actinomycetota; class Actinomycetes; order Mycobacteriales; family Nocardiaceae; genus Nocardia; species Nocardia sp. NPDC051756. Next base: position 564,687 of record NZ_JBFAYV010000004.1, read on the forward strand.
CGGTGATGTCGAAGCCCTCGAACCAGCCCGTCTTGCCGACCGTGCGCACCGTCGACTGGCTCGCGTTGTTGCTGCCCGGCGAGCCGTTGGCCACCGCGCTGGTGGCCGGTGTCGCCGAGACCGGTGTCGCCGCGCCGTCCTTGTCGTTGCACCCGGTCAGGACCAGCGTGGCCGCGCCGAGCAGCGCGACCGCCGTTGCGGCGGTGCGGATTCGGCGGCTACGCGCCGGAACTACGGATGAAATCAGGGTCGAGCGCACGGCAGAGCCTCCCGGAAGATGTGCAACCCCAGAGCGCGACACCCGGGTAGGCCGGGCGTTCGTGGGTTCGCGTTGAAATCTGCACGGGGAGGCTCGGTGTTAACCAGGGCTCGGTCCGCTGAGTGAACCGAAGCGTGGACTACATCGTGGTCCGGCCGTCGCAATTGCCCGCCGACGCGCACGACTCGCAGGTGCCGAACACCTCCATGGTGTGGCTGACCTCGGTGAACCCGTGCTCGCGCGCGATCGCGCCTGCCCAGGCCTCCACGGTCGGCCCCTCCACCTCGACGGTGCGCCCGCAGTGCCGGCAGACCAGATGGTGATGGTGCCCGGTCGAACACTGGCGATAAACGGACTCGCCGGAATCGGTGCGCAACACGTCCACCATGCCGGCGTCGGCCAGCGACTGGAGCGTGCGGTAGACGGTCGTCAGCCCGATGCCCTCGCCGCGCTTGCGCAACTCGTCGTGCAGTTCCTGCGCGGACCGGAACTCCTCGATGTCACCGAGCAGTGCCGCGATGGCACTGCGCTGCCTGGTGCTGCGGATGCCGACCGGCTTCTGCGGAACGACACTGTTCTCTGGCACGAATTACCCTTCCTCGGCGTGCGCGACGGCGTCGACCACGATATGCGCGAGGTGGTCGTCGACGAGTTCGTAGAGCACCTCGCGACCGGACCGCTCGCCGTGGACGACGCCCGCGGACTTGAGGATGCGCAGATGCTGGCTGACCAGCGGTTGGGTGACCCCGAGCGCGTCGACCAGCTCGTGCACACAGCGCGGCGACTCGCGTAACTGCAGCACAATGGCGATGCGGACCGGAGCGGCCAGGGCGCGCAGCAGCTCACCCGCGTCCTCCAGGACGGTCCGCGCGGGCACCGCCGCGGGGGCGGGCGAGCGGTACGGGTTGTGCGGATGGGTGGTGGCGGTCTCGGCGGTCATGGCACCAACTCCTTATTGGAAAGCGATCCCATTTTGATATGCACAGTTGCGCATGTCAAACGGACGCGCCGGAGCGTGCGCGTTCGCCGCACCGCGCCGGAGGTTGCCCGTGCGGTGGAAAGTAGGTTAGGCAGGGCCGATAGTCTGTCTTCGTATCGTTGCGTACTCGCAAAACAATGGCCTGAACGCACAATCCGACTCGTAGTGGATGGAGAATTCTCGAGTGGCACCCAAGTCGAAGGTGGACACCGTTGCCAACCTCGCCAAGCGCCGGGGTCTGGTGTACCCGAGCGGTGAGATCTACGGAGGCACCAAGTCGGCCTGGGACTACGGTCCACTGGGCGTCGAGCTCAAGGAGAACATCAAGCGGCAGTGGTGGCGGTCCATGGTCACCAGCCGCGAGGACATCGTCGGCCTCGACTCGTCGGTGATCCTGCCGCGCCAGGTGTGGGTGGCCTCGGGCCACGTCGGCGTGTTCAACGACCCGCTGGTGGAGTGCCTGAACTGCCATCACCGCTTCCGGCAGGACCACCTGCAGGAGGCGTACGCGCTCAAGCACAAGATCGACGACCCGGACACGGTCACCATGGACCTGCTCGCGTGCCCGAACTGCGGCACCGTCGGCAAGTGGACCGAGCCGCGCGACTTCAACATGATGCTCAAGACCTACCTCGGCCCGATCGAGTCCGAGGAGGGCATGCACTACCTGCGGCCCGAGACCGCGCAGGGCATCTTCGTGAACTTCGCGAACGTGATGACCACCGCGCGCAAGAAGCCGCCGTTCGGCATCGCCCAGATCGGCAAGAGCTTCCGCAACGAGATCACCCCCGGCAACTTCATCTTCCGCACCCGCGAGTTCGAGCAGATGGAGATGGAGTTCTTCGTCAAGCCCGGCGAGGACGCGGAGTGGCACAAGTACTGGATCGAGACCCGTTTCTCCTGGTACACCGATCTCGGCATCAACCCGGACAACCTGCGCCTCTACGAGCACCCGAAGGAAAAGCTGTCGCACTACTCGGCAGGCACCACCGACATCGAGTACCGCTTCGGCTTCCAGGGCAACGAGTGGGGTGAGCTCGAGGGCGTCGCCAACCGCACCGACTTCGACCTCAAGACGCACTCGGAGCATTCCGGCACCGAGCTCAGCTTCTTCGATCAGACCACCAACGAGCGCTACGTGCCGTACGTGATCGAGCCCGCGGCCGGCCTGACCCGCTCGTTGATGGCGTTCCTGGTGGACGCCTACGCCGAGGACGAGGCGCCGAATGCCAAGGGCGGCGTGGACACTCGCACCGTGCTGCGCCTGGACCGCAGGCTTGCCCCGGTCAAGGCGGCGGTACTTCCGTTGTCGCGCAACGCGGACCTGACGCCGAAGGCGAAAGACCTTGCCGCGCAACTGCGCCGGAACTGGAACGTGGAGTTCGACGACGCCGGCGCCATCGGCCGCCGCTACCGTCGCCAGGACGAGATCGGCACCCCGTTCTGCATCACCGTCGACTTCGACACGCTCGACGACCAAGCGGTGACCATCCGCGAGCGGGACTCGATGACGCAGGAACGGATCGCGCTGGACAAGGTGGAGGGCTACCTGGCCCAGCATCTGCTGGGTTCCTGACCTTTCGACCGAACGACCCGCGCCGGATGATCGGTGCGGGTCGTTCGTCGTTTCAGCGCGTCGGTGGTAGCGGGGGAGTCGGTGGCGTCGGCGGGAGCGGCGGACGCTCCGCGCCGGAACCGTTGTTGCGCACCGTGATTCCGATCGCCGTCGGGATGAGCAACGCCATGCCCCACGGCACCGCCACCCAGAACGGCCAGAAGTAGCCCGCGCCGGTGGCCACCCAGATCAACAGGGTCAGCATGTTCACGAAGACCCACGGCGTCCACATGACGACGATCCACTGCGGTATGCGCTTCAGGTCCCGGGGGCGCGAAACGCGCTGCGCGGGAAGGTCGGCCAGCACCGGATTCAGCTCGCCATAGGTCTTGGCGGCATACACCTGCTGCAACCGGTCGTCGTATTCGTGCAGCGTCAGCCTGCCCTCGTTCATCGCATGCCGCAGTTGCTCGACGATCTTCTCGCGGTCGGCATCAGACGCCCGCACATTCTCCGCTCCCACGGTTGTCAGCGTAGGGCGATTACGGGCGATCCGCCCTCCAATTGCCGGTCTACGGGTTTTCCGACGGCGTCGCGGGGGAAATATCCGGACCGAGTGGTCCGTTGACGCTCGATGTGCCGTTAGTCACCGAATCGAGGAGCTCAGCATGGCAAGAGCGGTGAAGTTCGATCGATATGGCGGGATCGATGAGTTGCGGGTGGTCGAGGTGCCGACGCCGACCGCCGGGCCTGGACAGGTGGTGGTCGCCGTGGTCGCGGCGGGCATCAATCCGGGCGAGGCGTACATCCGCAGCGGGGCGATGCACGATCGCTGGCCTTCGACGTTTCCGTCGGGCGAGGGATCCGATTTCGCGGGACGCATCGTCGAGCTCGGGGCGGAGGTCGGCGGTATCGAGGTCGGCGACGAGGTGCTCGGGTTCACCGACGACCGCGCCAGTCACGCGACGCATGTGGTGGTGCCGTTCGCTCAGGTGACGCCCAAGCCCGCCGGGCTGGACTGGGATGTCGCCGGCGCGTTATATGTCGCGGGCACAACGGCTTTCGCGACGATCCGGGCGGTGGAGGCGAATGCCGGCGACACGGTCGTCGTGTCCGGTGCCGCCGGCGGTGTCGGCTCGATCGCGGTGCAACTGCTGCGGGTGCGCGGGGCTGACGTGATCGGGATCGCGAGTCCGGCGAACCACGACTGGCTGCGGAAGGTCGGCGCGACGCCGGTCGCATACGGCGACGGGCTGATCGATCGACTCCGGGCCGCCGCGCCGAACGGTGTGGACGCGTTCATCGATACGTTCGGTGCCGACTACGTGGACATCGCCGTCGAAATCGGCGTTCCGGTCGAGCGAATCGACACCATCATCAACTTCGCCGCCGTCGAGAAATACGGCGTGAAAGCCGACGGCAACGCCGCCGCAGGGACGATCGATGTGCTCACCGAGCTGGCCGACCTCGCCGCGGCAGGCACCGTCGAGGTGCCGATCGCCGGCGCCTACCCGCTCGACCAGGTCCAAGACGCGTACCGCGAACTGGAACAGCGGCACACCCGCGGCAAGATCGTCCTGCACCCCTGACTTCCCGCACACCTTCTGATTTCCCGCACACGAAATCGCATGCAATTTGGTGTGCGGGAAATCAGAAGGTGTGCGTCTTCGGGAAGGTGCGCGGCCGTCGGCAAGATCGTCCTGCGGTGCTGGCTTCCCGCAATCTTTCTGATGCTCCGCCCTGGAATCGGATGCGATTCCAGGTGCAGGGAAACAAGGGGTGTGCGGTTTCAGCGCGGGACGTCCCAGAAGGCGAGTTCGTGGCGCATGCCTTCGCGGAACAGCGTTTCGGCGCGGTCCGGGTCGGGGCCTGCTTCGTCGATCATTTGGGCGCAGCGGCGGGTGAGGGCGGCGAAGGCGGGGTCGGCGTAGGTGTCGACCCAGCGGCGGTAGCGGGGTTCGGCGGGTGGGTTCTCGGCGAGGCGGGCGCCCAGTGTGGAGTAGCCCCACATGCAGGGGTAGAGGGCGACGAGGCCCTCGGCGTAGTCGGCGGCCGAGTCGAGCAGGAACGTCGTATAGGCCGCGCAGGCAACGCCTTTGGTGACACCGCCGAGGTCCGCGCCGAACTCCGCGGCCAATGAGCGGTGCAGTGCGAGTTCGTCGTGATAGGTGGCGTGCGCCAGGTCCACCAGGTCGCCGAGGTGCGCCGGCGGGGCCTGCCAGGCCAGGCGGCTGAAGACGCGGACGTAGTCGAGCAGGAAGAGGTAATCCTGCTCCAGCCAGGAACGGAAGACCGGCTCGGGCAGATCACCCTTGGCGATGCCCGCCACGGTGGGGTGATCGAGCTGATGCTCGACCAGCGGGCGGCCGAGTTCTTCCAGATGTGCGGCGAGACTCATGTCGGCCAGTCTTCCGCATACGTTCGTTTGCGCCCCGGCCGGTGTTGCCGCACGCTTGCGAGGTGTTGCGGGATGAGGATGCGACGGTGCGCGTATTGGCGCCGTCGGAACAGCGGTTTGTACGGCACGGCACCTACACGGGCCGGTCGGTGTCGGTAACGGGAGAGCTCGACGTCGCGGCGTTGAAGGAAGCTTTCGCCGCATTGCAGGTGGCGTTTCCGGTGGTGCTCTGCCGGATCGGGGAAGACGAGGCGGGCACGGGATATCTACTGCGCCCAGGGGATTCGCCGATCGGTGCCTCGGTCACCGAGGGCGATGTGGAGACTGTGGGTTTGCCGGCGACGCCGGTGGACCCCGGGACGCAGCTGGCTTATCTGGATGCGGTGTCCGGTGCGGGTCGGTGGCGGGTCACCTTGTTCGCGCATCACAGCATCGCGGATGCCGGGCACTGCGTCGAACTGTTGTCGCGGTTCTGGGGGTTCTATACCGACATCGTCGAATCCGCGCCGATAAGTGTTGTGCCGCAGGAGTATCCGCAACCGTTGGAGTGGCATGTGGCGAAGCGGGGGATCGTCACGGGCGGGGTGTCTGGCTTCGAGGACGTGACCAAGCCGCTGCCGGCGGTGGCAGCGCCTGTGCCCGTGGATGATCCGGCACCGAGTTCGCTTGCTTGGCCTAAGCGTGCGCGGCTGGACGAGGCGACGACGGCGCGAATCGTGGTGCTGGGTCATCAGCGTGGTGTCAGCGTCAACGGATTGATCACGGCCGCGCTGCTTCGCGCCTACGCTGCCGAAACATCCAATGCCACAGACGGTCCGGTGCCGTTGGGTTGCCTGTACCCGGTGGACATGCGGCCACGACTGGACCCGCGAGTGGCACCCGCCGAAGGCACCAACATGGCCGGACTCGCCTCGTTCGCCGCCGAGATCGATCCCGCGGAGAGCATTCTCGAACTGGCCCAACGGATTTCGGAACGCCTACGCGCCGACCTGGCCGCGGGCATCGTGCAACAGTCGGTCCTGCACTTCCCCGACTTCTACGGCCCGAACCGAATCCACTCCCTGGCCGGTCACATAGCAATCACCAACACCGGTGCCGTACCCCGATTCCGAACCCCGGTCGGCCTCACCCTGACCGACTACGAAATCGTCTATCTCTCCGCCCACCCCAAACCCTCAACCGGCGCCTCCGCCGCAATCACCTTCCTCGTCTACACCTTCCACGGCCAACTAGCCGTCGGCCTACTAGGCGGCGGCGCCAACGCGGACAATCTCCTCACTGCAGTCCGCAAAGAGCTGACCGAGCTATCCGCCGAGGTGATCGAGGAGTAGCCGCCGGTCGCCTGAGCAGCTCGGTCGCACGATCCCCGTGAATTGCCGCGATCGGTCGGCGATGAGCGCGGTCGGCCAGCTTGGCAGTTGTGTCGACAGACCACCTGATCGCCTCGACATTCGAGGAGCTGATCGCGTCGTCCGCCGAGGTGATCGGGGAATAGCCCCCGCCGATCGCCGAAGCGGCTCGGTCGCACGATCTCCATGGTTTGCCGCGAATGGTGGTACGCCACCCGGTAAAGGTGCGCTGGCCGCTCCTCGAACCGCGCGGCTAGGAAACTCGTGACCATTTGTCACGTTCCTTCGATGGCTCCGGTCAAGCAAACACTGGGCCATACCGGATCGAGCCGACAAGGAGGCACCATGACCGCTGGAATGCGCATAGTCGTCTACCCCGTCACCGACCTGGTCAAGGCGAAACCCCCCGCAGACGGCCATGCCCGGCAACGGCACCCGGCGAGCTTCCTGCTGAACGGGACATGACGCCGCTGAATCGCGAGTAAGCACGCGATGACGTCCCCTCGACGAACAGTCGCGCGTCGAGCTGGACATGAGGGTGATGAATCGCGAGAAGGAACGCCGTGATGTCCCATTCGGAGATAGTCGGGTCCGTCGTCTGCCGTCGAGGTATCAACTGCGGATCGCCGCTGGCTGTGCAGGTCTCGAGTGGCCGTAGCGCGTGCTGATCGGGTGATGGCTGCGGGTGAAAGCGGCTGGCCGTGCTGTGGGTCGGGCAGAATGCTGGGGGACAGCGGACGATCGGGTTGGAAGCGGGTGTGCCAGCGGTGGTGACGAACGGAGACCGGAGCAGCGGGGTCGGTGCGGCCGCGGTCGGGCTGGCGGCGCTGGGAGTCGGCGAGGCGATCGCCGCGATCAGGGGCGGCTCGCTGATCGACACCCTGGGGCGGGCGGTCATCGATGTCGTGCCGGTGCCGGTTGTCGAGGCTACGGTCGCGATGTCCGGTCGGCACGACAAGGTGGCTACCCGGTTGGGTATCGGCGCGGGTGTGGTCGCGGCGACTGTCGGGCTGGCCGCGTTGCCCGATCGGCTGCGGACACCCGTCACTGCCGCGGCCGGCGCGGGTGTCGCCGCATTGGCGACCCGATTGTCGACTCGCTCGCCCTCTACCGTGGCCGGTGCCGTCGCGGCCGGCGGGGTGCTCGCCGCAGGGTTACGCAGGCGCCCACACGGACTGCTCGGTGGATTGGCTTGGATCGCAACGGGCACCGGCATGTTCGCGGCCGCCCACACCCTGCACCATGACCTGGACCGCAAGCAGGACAACGACATTCGCCGCATCGGCCCGATGGGCGCGCTGGGCGTCGTGCCGCAGGACGGACTCGAGGACGAGCCCGGCTTGTCACCGCTGGTCACCGCGGCCCGCCGGATGTACGTCGCCGACGTCAATCTCCGCCCGCCCCGGATCGATCCGGCCCACTGGCGACTGTCCGTCACCGGCAAGGTCGCGCACCCCCTGCGCCTGACGCTGAACGAATTGGCCGAAGACGCAGTGGAATTCGACGCCGTCATGGTGTGCGTGCACAACCACCCCGGCGAGGGCCGGGCAGCCAACGGCCGCTGGTTCGGCGTCCCGCTCTCCGACCTGCTGAAGCACGCAATCCCCGAATCCGACGCCACCCGCCTGGTCACCAGAGCCGTTGACGGCTACACGATCTCACTACCGATCGAGCCGCTGCGCTCCGGCGAATGGCCCGGCTACGTGGTCATCGGCATGAACGGTGAACCCCTCACTCCCGCGCACGGATTCCCCGCCCGCGTCTTCGTCCCCGGCCTCTACGGCCAGTACACCGGCGCGAAATGGCTCGGCGAACTGGAACTCACCGACGACACCCACGTCGACTACTGGTGGCGCCGCGGCTGGCCCGCGGGCCCGCTCTGGGTAACCCCGCAGGCCCGCATCGATGTGACCACCCCCGGCCGAGCCGCCGCAGGCACCACCACGATCGCCGGAGTCGCCTGGGCCCCACCGCACGGCGTCGCCGGTGTGGAAGTCCGCATCGGCGAAGGTGATTGGTACCCAGCCGATCTCGGCACCGAACTCGGTTCCGCCGCCTGGCGCCGCTGGCGCACCGCAATCGAACTGCCCCCGGGCGAACACCAAGTACAAGCCAGGGCAATCAGCCGCTCCGGCGAAGTCCAGGAAGGACGGCACCGCCCGCCCTTCCCCACCGGCCCCTCCGGCTTCCACACGATCACCATCGAGGTCTAAAAAGCGCCTACGACGCAACCACGAACCGTTCTCTCACCGAGATCCGCACCCTAACTCGGGATCCGCACTCGAAATCCGGCCCTAAAGCCAGTGCGGATCCCGAGAGAGCGCGCAGATCTCGATAGCTCCGCGACTACTTCGGAACGATCGGTTCTTGCAGTTCGGTAACCCAGCCGCTTGTGTCCTCGGTGTAGACCAGGGTCACCTCGCGGCTGGGTCCACTCAGCCGGTAGCCGTTGTCGTCGACCCAGCGGCCGAGGGCCTGCCACGGTTCCAGGACCTCGTTCATGCTGCCGCGGTGCACGACCGTGGCAGCATGGGGCACCGCAGGAAGGTCTACGACCGCGAAATCGTGCCCCTCGGTGGTGTCGAGGTTGACCGGCACCGCAGCGTGCGCGAGCACCGAACCGTCCTCACGCTCGTCGTAGTACGCGATGGCGTACCCGGCGATCGGTATCCCGGCATTCTCCAGCCGTTTGCAGACGTCTTCGAACAGCGGCCCGATGACCGGACCGATCGATTCCGGCTCGAAACTGGCAGCGACAGCAGTCAATTCGGCAACCCGAACCGCCGGGATGGACTTGATGATCACATCATGGACAGGCATGGCGCCCTCTTTCTCGATGATGCGGAGCCTCGTTTCGACCTGGACCAGCCTGGCTCGGTCGCCCGCGATGCGCTGCTCGAGCTCGGCTCGGCGCAGGGTCAGCATGCCGCGCAGTTCCGCGCCGCCGACCTGATCGTCCAGAATCTGGCCGACCTGTTCCAACGTGAAGCCGAGATCCTTCAGTGCGACGAGGCGATTGAGCCGGGCCAGTTGCCCGCCGGAGTAGAAGCGGTAGCCGCTGTGCTCGTCGACCCGATCCGGGCGTAGCAGCCCGATCGCGTCGTAGTGGCGCAGCATGCGCACCGACACCCGTCCGTGTCTGGCGAAGTCTCCGATGGTGAACATAACGACTCCTGGTCTATGACCTCACACGGTGTCAGGGTCAAGCGCGTCAGAATCGGCCGCCGCGGCTGATCCGCCGGGACCCGCTGGAACCGCCGTATGACCCGGCGCTCCAGCCGCCCGACCCGGACCGACGGCCGCCGCTGGCCGCACCGCGCAGCAGTCCGTCGATCAGGATGCCGCCGAGCACGGCACCCGCCTGCGATGATCCCGACACCGGTTGCGCGGTCTCCCAGGCCCGCACGCTGGCCTGGGCGGACTGCAACGCGCGTCCGGCGAGGTCGGCGGCGGACTGGGCGCTGGTCAGCGCTTGCGCGGGGTCGGTCGTGCTTTCTTGTTGTGCCGCATCGAGATTGCGTTGTGCCTCGGACAGCCGGGTGCGGGCCTCGGCGTCGATGCCGCCGCGCCGGGTGGTGATGTAATCCGAGGCGGCGCTGACTCGTGCGCGGGCGTCCGTCAGCGCCTGGTCGAGCCTGCGCCGCAGGTCTTCGGCGGCGAGTTTGCGGTCGGTAGCAGCAGCGATGGCGCGGTCCAGGTCGCCGTCGGCGGCTACCGCGTCGTGGAAGGCATCGAGGGGGTCCGCGGTTGCGGCAGCGGCAGCCTTGTCCAAGACGGTCTGTGCAGTCGCCGTCGCGGCAGCGAGTTCCTGCCCGCCGTAACCGGAAAGTTCGGTGGCGGAGGCAATATCACGACGCAACTCGTCGAGAACCGCAGGCAGCCCATCGCGGGCCTGCTGAATGTTGGCGGACGCGTTGTCGATTCCGTCGAGCAGCGTCCGTGCCTGACCGACGGCCGCCTCCGCCGAACGGATCGCCGCCACCGCGCCACCCTGCTTGCCCACCGGCTGGGTCAATGCCGCACGCCCCGCGTCGATGTTCTGCTCCGCGAAGGTGATTCGTTCACCCGCCATGGTCACGTTGTCGTGGATCGGGGCGAGCACACTGGCCGGATGCGCGGCGGTGAGCCGGGACAGTTCCGCCTCGGACGCGGGCAGCCGGCTCTTCAACTCGACGAGATCCCTTGTCAGCCCGTCCAATCGGTCGCCGGCATTGATCAGCAGATCGCGCATCGCGTCGAATTCGGCGACCTGAGCGTCGAGTTCGCGATCGGCGCGCCCGACCGTGCCGATCAAATCGACGAGCAGCGAGCGCTGTTCGTCCGGCGTCTCCGGGATGTCGTCATCGAGTCGCTGTCGGATCGAGAAGGCCTTGGACGCAGCGGCTTTCGCATTGTCGAGAGCGGTATTGAACGGAAGAGTGGCGGTCGCGCCGAACTCGCCGGTCGCCAACTCCAACTCCTCGGCACTGGTCCGGACCGCATTGTCGATCTCGACCAGCGCCTCCCGCGAACGCGCATGCAGCGCGTCCAACGAAAGCGCACCCAGCGCGGCGGTGTTGTCCGGGTCCACCTCGCGCGCCGCCGCGAGTTCGGCCTTCGCCCGATCGCGTCGCCGCTTGCGCGCGAACAGCACCAGCCCACCCACCACCAGCACAATCAGCACACCGATGACGAGCAGGAACTTGACGTTGACCCCGCCGCCCTGCATCGCCGACTTCAAACCATCCGCGGTCTCGACACCCGCGTCCGCCCACCGCCCGTCCCGCAGCGCGGGCTCCACCTCCCGCGTCAGCAGGCTGTTCAACTCGGAATCGCTGACCCCGCTGGGCAATTCCCCATAGAACCAGTACGAACGATCCTGCGTGGCCACCGCGAGCAACAGATCCCGGCTGCCGAACCCCGACTCCGCCGCCGTCCGCTCCGCCCACACCTCCGGCCCCAGCCCGCCGAAATCGCGCACGTAGACCACCCACAACCGTGCCTGCTGGTCGGCATACAGCTGATCCACCGCCGACTGCACCCGGTCGACCTGCCCACCATTGAGCGCCTTCGCCGAATCGACCACATAGGTATCCATCCGCAGCGGCGCCTCCGCCACCCCCGTCGGCGCGCCGACCAGCACGGCCCCGGCGAACAACACCCCGAGCACCACCCAGGACGTCCAGCGGGCAACACGATTCGGCAGCGACATGGCAAGAATCTATCGCGCGACCCGCCTGCCGAGCCGAAGACGACAGGCCGGAGCCGTTCGATTCGCGCGGAATGGCAGGGGAGCGCGGCGGTCGATAGCATCGTCGGTGTGATCAACATCGATCGCCCGTATACCGGTCATGTCTCGCCGGGTTCCGATCCGCAGCAGCGTGACGTCTCGGGTGCCAGCATCCTCAAGCTGTCCGTCGGCGGCATGGACAACAACTGTTATCTGGTGCAGTGCGCGGCCACCGGCGCGGCCCTGCTCATCGACGCCGCGAACGAGGCCGACCGGGTCGAGGAACTCATCGATCACGTGGCGCCGGGCCAGATCGCGGTGATCGTCACCACGCATCAGCACCCTGACCACTGGCAGGCCCTGAAGCAGACGACCGCCACCACCGGCGCGCCCACCGCCGCACACGAACTCGACGCCGACCCGCTCCCGGTCCGCCCCGATCGCCTGCTCGCCGACGGCGACCACATCACCATCGGTGAGCTGGACCTCGAGGTCATCCACCTGCGCGGCCACACCCCGGGCTCGGTCACCCTCGCCCTCACCGACGGCGACGGCCGCGTCCACCTCTTCACCGGCGACTCCCTGTTCCCCGGCGGCCTCGGCCGCACCACCAGCCCGGCGGACTTCGAGTCGCTCTACCGCGACGTCACCACCAAACTCTTCGCCCGCTACCCCGACGACACCGTCGTCTACCCCGGCCACGGCGACGACACCACGCTCGGCGCCGAACGCCCGCAGCTGGCCGAGTGGCGGGAACGCGGCTGGTAGCCGGGATTCGCGCCCACCTGACTCGGGTAGATCCCCGAACAACCCGTGCGTCGCGCACCTACTGGCAGACTTGGGGAGTGGATTCGCCAACGATGCGCGCTCGAGCCGATGCGGCGCCCGGCCCCGTCCCTTCGCGACGGCGCGGCGCGGGGGTGTTGCGTTGGCTTCGGCGGCTCTTCATCGGCTCGGTGCTGATGGGGTTGGTGCTGGTCGGCGGGACCGCCTTCCGGGTGTGGCAGGTGGCGCGCATCGACGATTACGCGACCGCCGACGCCATCGTGGTGCTCGGCGCCGCGCAATACTCCGGCACCCCGTCGTCGGTGTTCGAGGCGCGACTCGACCAGGCCTACCGGCTGTTCCGGCTGGGCGTGGCGCCACGGGTGATCACCGTCGGCGGCAAGCAGGAGGGCGATCTGTACACCGAGGCGGCGTCCGGCAAGAACTACTTGCAGTCGCGCGGGGTGCCGAGCGACAAGATCCTCGCGGTCGAGACCGGCTCGGACACCTTGCGCAGCATCGAGGCGGTCGCGACGGCCATGCAGGCCCGCGACATGGGTTCCGCGGTGCTGGTCAGCGACCCATGGCATTCGCTGCGCACCCGCACCATGGCCCGCGACGAGGGCCTCGACGCCTGGACCGCGCCGACCAGGACCGGCCCCGCGGTCTACACCCGCGAATCGCAGGCGCACGGAATCGCCAGGGAGACAGGCGCTTTGCTCTGGTACCAGCTCACCCATTTCGCCGCGGACTTCCGATATACGGCAGGACAGTAGTGGACGGTTATACCGAGCACGATTGCGAACGACTCGTCGGCGAGCGGGCCAAAACCGCCGGATTGGGCCCGCCGCGTAGTGAATTCGAGACCGGTCATCGCACGGAATTCGCGCGCGATCGGGCCAGGGTGCTGCACTCCGCGGCATTGCGCCGGCTCGCGGACAAGACCCAGGTCATGGGCCCGCGTGACGGTGATACTCCGCGCACGCGGCTCACCCATTCGATCGAGGTCGCGCAGATCGGGCGCAGTATTGCCGACGGTCTCGGCTGCGACGCGGATCTGGTCGATTTGGCCGGGCTCGCCCACGACATCGGTCACCCGCCGTATGGGCACAACGGTGAAAAGGCGTTGGACGTATTCGCCGACGCGCATGGCGGTTTCGAGGGCAACGCGCAGAATCTGCGGATCCTCACCCGCCTCGAGCCGAAGGTGCTGGACGCCGAGGGGGTCAGTGCGGGGCTGAACCTGACCCGTGCCTCTCTTGATGCGGCGCTCAAATATCCCTGGGGCAGAACGGGTTCCGGCACCAAGTTCGGTGCCTACGACATCGACACCGATCGGCTCGACTGGATTCGCCAGGGTGCGCCCGAGCGGCGGCGCAGCTTGGAATGCCAGATCATGGACTGGTCCGACGACGTCGCGTATTCCGTGCACGACGTCGAGGACGGTGTGATCGCCGGGCGCATCGATCTGCGCGCGCTGGCCGATCCCGTGGAGCAGGAGGCGCTGGCCAGCCTCGGCCGGCACAAGCACTACTCCCTGTCGGCGGACGAATTGGTCGCCGCCGCGCAACGACTATCCGAGCTGCCGGTGGTCGCCGCGGTCACCGTCTACGACGGCACGCTCGCCAGTTCCGTTGCGCTCAAACGACTCACCAGCGAGCTGGTCGGCCGCTTCGCCACCGCAGCCATCATCGCGACCCGCGAGACCGCCGGCAGCGACAGCCTCTCCCGCTACGGCGCCGACCTCGAGGTCCCGCACGTGGTCGCCGCCGAGGTGGCGGTACTCAAGACCGTGGCCCTGCGCTACGTCATGTCCGACCCCGACCACAAACTCCGCCAAGCCGCCCAACGCGACCGCATCCACGCCGTCGCCGCGGGCCTACTCGCCGCCGCACCACAGAGCCTCGACCCGATGCTGCTGCCATGGTGGGACGCCGCCGCCGACGACACCGCGCGGGTCCGAGTGATCGTGGACCAGATCGCGTCCTACACCGAGAGCAGGCTCGAGCGCGTCGCAGCGGAACTCGGCGCTTGAATCCGCCTCGTTCAAGCGCCTCCGCCAGCCCCGCGGCGGTAAGTGTGACGAGGATGACGCGCCGATTGATCGTGGCGCTGCGCAGGTCCGGTCCGGTCGTCGCTGTCGGCTTCTTCGAGAGCGAGCCAGCGGAGTTGCGGTGAAGCCGGAGCCGTGGGTGAAGAACGTCGGCCCCGGCGGGTACGCTCACAGCCGTGGCCGGACGACTCCCAGATCGCGATATCGCGGCGATACGTGACCGCGTCCGCATCGAAGACATTGTGGGGGAGTACGTCGCGCTGAAGCGCGCGGGCGCGGACTCCATGAAGGGCCTGTGCCCGTTCCATGACGAGAAGTCGCCGTCGTTCCACGTGCGGCCGAATCATGGCCTCTTCCACTGCTTCGGCTGTGGTGAGGGCGGTGACGTCTTCGCGTTCCTGCAAAAGATCGACCATGTCGGCTTCGTCGAAGCGGTCGAGCAGATGGCCGACCGGATCGGCTACCAGATCAACTACGAGGGTGGCGGCACCTCGGTGCAGCGCGATCGTGGCACCCGCTCCCGGCTGGTCGCCGCCAATGCCGCCGCGCACGAGTTCTACATGGCGCAGCTGCGCGAGCCCGGCGCCGAGACCGCGCGCAAGTTCCTCACCGACCGCAATTTCGATGCCGCGGCCGCCCAGCAGTTCGGCTGCGGTTACGCGCCCGCCGGGTGGGACACGCTCACGAAACACCTGCTGCGCAAGGGCTTCGAGTTCAAGGAGCTGGAAGGTGCCGGCCTGTCCAGGCAGGGCCAGCGCGGCCCGATCGACCGGTTCCATCGCCGGCTGCTCTGGCCGATCCGCAATCTCGGCGGTGACGTCATCGGGTTCGGCGCGCGCAAGCTCTTCGACGACGACACCATGCCGGGCAAGTACATCAATACCCCGGAAACGATCCTGTACAAGAAGTCTCAGGTGCTGTTCGGCCTCGACCTGGCCAAGCGGGACATCGCCAAGGGGCATCAGGCCGTCGTCGTCGAGGGTTACACCGACGTGATGGCCATGCACCTGGCCGGTGTGAAGACCGCCGTCGCGTCCTGTGGCACCGCGTTCGGCGAGGAGCACCTCGCGCTGCTGCGTCGACTGCTGCTGGACGACAACTTCTGGCGCGGCGAGATCATCTACACCTTCGACGGTGACGCGGCCGGGCAGGCAGCGGCGCTGAAAGCCTTTGCCGGAGACCAGAAGCTGGCCGGGCAGACCTACATCGCGGTCGCCCCCGACGGGCAGGACCCGTGCGAGCTACGCCAGCACTCCGGTGACGGTGCGGTCCGCGATCTGGTGGCGCGGCGAACCCCGCTGTACGAGTTCGTGATTCGCGGTCTGCTCGCCGACCACAATCTGGATACCGCTGAGGGACAGGTCGAGTCGCTGCGGCGAGCGATTCCGGTGGTCGCGCAGATCAAGGACAACGCGCTGCGCAAGGCGTACGCGACGAAGCTGGCCGGCTGGATCGGCTGGGACGATATTCAGACCGTGGTCCGCCGGGTCGGTGACGAAGCCAAACGCAATCGAATGGGCGGCGGTAGTTCCGGCGGGCGTCCGGCGCCTGCCGCGCGTCAGACCGAGGTGGTCGCCGAACATGCTGCGGCGCGGCCCAACCCGAACGACCCGACGTTGATGCCGCAGCGGCAGGTGCTGGCCGCCGCGTTGCAGTATCCGGCGATGGCCGGGGCGGTGTTCGACTCGCTCGAGGCCGATGCCTTCACTCATCCCGCGTATGCGGCGGTGCGGTTGTTGATCTTCGAGGTCGGCGGTACCGGGACCGGACTCGGGGGCGCCGAGTGGGTCAACGCGATCTCGGACCGGACCGACGATCTGACTATGCGCGCGTTGCTGTCCGAGCTGGCGAACGAGCCGTTGCCGGTGAAGAACGCGGCCGATATCCCACGGTTTGTCGCCGGCGTGCTGGCCCGGACCCAGGAGGCTTGGGTGGGGCGGCAGATCGCCGAGCTGAAGTCGAAGCTGCAACGAGTGTCGTCTACCGAGGAGCCGGACGCGTATATGGCGTTGTTCGGCGACCTGGTGGCGTTGGAGCAGTACCGGAAGAGTCTGCTGACGCAGGCGATGGGCAACCACAACGACTTCGCCACCAGGGGCTAGTACCGCCGGTTCCCCCGGGTCTTCGATGGCCTTCAGCGACGCAGTTGGTCCTGCGGCACCAGAATCGTGGTGCGCTCGTCCAGCGGCTCCATCGGTTCCAGCCGCGGCTTCGTGCTGAGCTTGTCCGACAACTTCTGCCTGCCGACCAGCACCAATTTGCGGGTCACCGGGCTTTCCGACAGCGCACGGGTCGCGGAGCTGATCTGCTCATAGCGAGCCCGCCCGGCCTTGCTGCCGAGTACATACCCGGCCGCCACGCCGATGATCAACCGCAGCATCTCGATGTGCTCCTCCCAGTTGCCTGTTCGCGGCTCTATCCTGCCCGACGCGCGGTGGCCGTGTCGATCCGGATAGGGCTGCGCGGGCGAATTCGGCAACCGATCCCGCAAAGCGCAAGGGGGCGGCCAGAATCGAGCACATGACTGGCCTCTCGCTGACCACCGAGCGCCGGACCGAACTCGCGGCGCTGCTCGACGACGATCACCGGCTCCGCACCGAATACCCGAAGGTGGCGGACTACCTCGACACCGCGCCGCTGCTGGCCGGCACCGGTGACGCGGGTGCGGACGCGGCGTTCGATCTACGGTTCGTGCACTTCATGACCGGTGGGGAGTCCGCGGATCCGTACTGGGACATCGTCGGGCCGTCGGTGGCGGTGGACGGTGGTCGCCGGGTGGTGAACGGCGGCAGGTCCAACGGGAGCGCCCGTCTCGGGTACGCGCAGACGATCTTGCAGGCCGTGTACGCCTATGCGATTCCGTCGCCGGAAACGCTGCGCTGGATAGCGCGTTTCGCCGATGGGCGACGGGTGCTGGAGTTGGGTGCCGGGCGCGGGTATTGGGCGCGGCAGCTCGCACGGCTGGGAGTCGACGTGGCGGCGTTCGATTCGGCGCCCCCGGATGAGTCCGAGAACCTGTCGTTTCCGGGCGCACCGGGCCAGCTGGACGTGTGGCAGCACGTCGGGAATCTCGCCGAGTACGCCGCCGAGTCGCACGCAGAATGCGTCCTTCGCCTGTGCTGGCCGCCCGGCTGGGGTGATCCCATGGCCTCACGGGCGCTGCACGACTTCGAGGAGGCAGGCGGAAACCGGCTGATCTTCATCGGCGAGCCGAAGGGCGGCAAGACCGGAGACGACCCGTTCTTCGATCAGCTCACCACCGCATGGATGCTGGAAAGCGAAGACCCCGACCATGTTTCGTGGTGGAACCTCGGCGATGTCGCACAGGGGTGGGTCCGCCGGACGTAGACGGTGTCGGCCTGGCCGGGCCGGTGACCCGACCAGGGTTCTCCGACCGTGCTCAGGCGGCGAGTTCTTCTCGCTTGGCCCGATGCTCCTCGCAGAGCTGCCGGGTGCTCCGGCGGATCAGCGCCGGGTCCAATCGTTGGGCGAAGGTCAGGTTCTCGTTGCGCCAGCAATCGCCGCATGCGAATTCGCTCATGTCGGCCTCCTAATTCCGTTGCTCAGCGGGTTGCTGAGGAGTGCCCACTTCGCCACCCGCTCAGCGTCTATGTATTCATACTCGCCCCTGATGGTGGCCGTACCGTTACTTCCATGTGAGAACGGTCGAACTCGCCTGGATTCATGAAGCTCTCATCTGGCGTGTTCATCGTTGCCGGCATGGGGTATCTGAGAGATTTCACGTTGGCGGGCGTCGCGCTGGTGCTCGGCGCGCTGCTGGTCGGCTGTCGGCTGTTGCCTGACGGGCTGCGTCAGCTGGTCGGCAGCTTTCTGCCCTGGCTGCTGGTGCCGACGCTGGTACTGGCCGTTGTCGCGCTGAGTCTGGGCTCCAAACTCGGCCTCGCCGCGGTGGTCGCGCCGATCCTGGCCTGGTCAGTACTTTTCGTGCCGCAGCTCGTCGAACGCCCCTACGGCGGCGAGTCCGCCGACGCCGTGCGCGTCGCCACCCAGAACCTCGGCGCCACCGGCACCGCCGCCGAATTGATCGACGCCACAGTGATTTCGGTCCAGGAACTCACCGACCGTAACCGCGCCGCCGTCGCCGCGGAACTGGACCCAGCCCACCCCTACGTCGCCACAGTCGGCACCGTAGGCCTCTGGAGCCGCTACCCCCTCGACGACATCGAACGCCTCGACCTGGACCAAGGCTGGGCCCGCGCCCTACGCGCCCGCATCCACGCACCAGCCGGCGACATCACCGTCTACGCCGTCCACCTCGGTTCCATCCGCTTCGGCGAAACCGAATCCCGCAACCGCACCCTGCGCACCCTCACCGACCTGGTCGACCGCGACCCCGCCGACCGCCTACTCGTCCTCGGCGACCTCAACACCGCCTCCACCGACCCCCAACTCACCCCACTCACCCGAACCCTCCAAGACGTCCGCACCGGCCTAGCCTTCACCTGGCCGTCCGACTTCCCCCTCACCCGCCCCGACCACATCCTCACCCGAGGCTTCACCCCCCTTGACGCCACCGTCCGCCGCACCCCCGGCAGCGACCACCGCGCCGCCACCGCAACCCTCGCCCCCACCCCACAAGTCAGCAGGTAGTGGCGCGATTTGGGCGGGCGGCAGCGTATACGCTAAAGTTTCTCCTCGGTCCGCCTAGCACAGACGGACCAGGGATAGTCCCCTATAGCTCAATTGGCAGAGCAGCCGACTGTTAATCGGCAGGTTTCTGGTTCGAGTCCAGATGGGGGAGCAGTGACCAGGGCGAACGGTAACGTTCGACCCTGGTTTTTTGCTTTTCGGGGTCAGAACGACACGGAAACGACACGCTTTCAGCGTGCGAGGCCGCCTAGAGCGGCGGTGAAGTCGGGTGCTTCGGTGGGTTGGTCGATGTAGTGGCGTTTGGTGACCGAGTCGTTGGCGTGGCCGAGCTGCCGAGCTGCGGCTTGGGGGCCGTACTGCTCGGCGATGAGCGAAGCGACGGTCTTGCGGAAGGTCTTGGGGGTGACCCAGGCGAACTTCTCACCGCGTGCCTGGCGCCACAGGCGGTTGAAGTTGTGGGGATCCCAGATGCCGCCGTCGCGGTTGGGGAAGACCAAGTCCAGCTCGGTCGCGACTGCTTCGGCCTTGACCCTCCTAAGGGTGTCTATGACGAACTGGGGCAGTACGACGGTCCGGTAGCCGGAGTCGGTCTTGGTCCATTCCTGGCGGATCAGTCCTTTGCCTTTGATTCGGATGATGGTGCCGGAGAAGGTGATCCGCGCCGGGGTGCTGTCGAGGTCGACATCGGACCAGCGCAGGGCGAGTGCTTCGCCGGGGCGCGGGCCCGTTCCGAGTTCGACGTCGGCGACGTCGAGGACCCTCGGGTTGCGTTTGGGGCCGTAGGTGTAGGCGGGAGCCCCATCGAGCGGCTCTCCATCTACCCACGCCTTTAGTTGGGCTCGAAGCTCTGTGAGGGTTTCGAGGTCGGCGGCGCGAGGTTTCTGGCGCTTGCGGGGGAGGTCGGCTACTTCGCGGACGGGGTTGCGGTCGATGGCGTCGTGGCGCACGGCCATGCTCATCATCTCGGAGAGGATGACGCGCTGCCGCCGGGCCTTCTCCCGGTGGCCATTGAGCACGATGCGTTTGAGGTACGCGTCGATGCGCGAGGTCGTCGCTTCCCATACCCGCAGGGCGCCCAGCGCCGGTTTGATTTTGACAGTGTCCTTACTGGCCCGGCGGTCGGTGGAGACGTTGATCTCCATTCGGTACAGGTCCAGACTCTGCTCGGTGATGCCTTCCTGTAGGACCTTCTCCGCCAGCCACAGGTCGGCCAAATCGGCGAGCTTCGTGTCCCGGGTGATCAAGCGGCCGCGACCCCCAGAGCGCTGGGTGAGCGCCTTGCGAAGGATGTCCTCGGCCTGCCCCTTCGTGGGACCGAATTTGTGTACTGGGCGGGTGATTCCGTCGTCGTCTCGGTAGCGCGTGGTGGCGCGCCAGCTTCCGTTTGGCTGCCGCTTGGAGGTGATCCGGCCGTAGGTGCCGATAGGCAGCGATTGTCTGGGCATCACTGTCCTTTCTGGGATCGGTCTGGTGAGTCAGTCCGTTTGAGTGTTTTGCCTGGCTCGACGGGCAGGAGATGCCGTGGCGGGCTGGAAGATTGCTGTCTTCGCACGGGCGAGGTCTAGGCACGAAAACTGCCTCATCGCAGCGGACTACGTCAAGACGAGAATGATTGCTAATGTGTAGCTGTCTGTGTCTGGCGCTCAGTGATCTCTGCTGCGACCGCGGTCGGGCCGAGTGGGCGGTCGGCGGTGGGAATCTTGGCCTGGATACTCGACTCTCGACGGTGCGCTCTTGTCTAGCTGATCCTGTTCCCAGAGCAGTAGATCGCTGAGGCGATACCGGCGATATCGACCGATGCGTGCGTATCTCGGTCCCCGCCCGGCCGATGCCCAGACCGCAAGTGTCTTCTTCGGGATTTTCAGACGCGCGGCCAATTCTTCGGTGCTGAGCCACACGTCATCAGGATTCATTTGGATGTCCTCGGGTGCGAAGAACTCTGTTGTGCAGCATGCTGCGGCAGCTCGCAACCGAAAGATGTTGATGCCCAATTGATTACAGGCGTGAAGAGTGGCTGACTCGTCAGATGGGCCCGATCGGACCTGTTCAGCGACGGCTTGGCTGGTAGTCGATCTATTCGAGCGCTCGTCAGCTGGGCAGGTGGCCGGGAGATGATTGTGGGCATGGCAGGTCGCTTTCTGCCCGTCGCACTGATTCTCCCAAAGTCCATGAAACCTGATCTTCGGCCAATGCGCCACAACTAGGTCTACGGACGTTCCGATCGAACTTCATTCCGGCAGGCACGTCGAGGACGTCCTGGCGGGGGCCTCGTTACAACGCCTCCCATTGCCAGGGTCGCGGAACTTGCCCGCGTAGGCACGCGATCCGGTGCTTGGCTTGTCGAGCTGCATTGCCGTTGCCTGCTGATTGGGCAACGGCGAACGCGACCCACCGCAGCTCTTGGATGTCGGCGAGGATTCGGAATCCTGGCCACTCGGTGACGTCATCGCCGCCGTACGCGGTGACGAAAGACTGATAGTCGTCGTAGGGCACGCGGCTGAAATCGGTGTAGTCCACACCTAGTTGGGTGAGGTCCCATTCGCGCCGGCCGATCGACATCTTGTCGAGGTCGAGCACTGTCGGGATGCCCGAGGGTGGCACTACCAGGTTGCCTTGCCAGGCATCGCCGTGAATCACGCAGGGAGAAAGGGTGTTTGGCAAAGAATAGTACTGGGCGCGTAGTCGGGCGTAGTGCTGGAGCAGCCACGTTCGATCGTCCCGGTCGAGCATGTCTGCGGTGTCGATGCGTTCCTCGAGCCCGGTGAAGGGGTCGTAGGCGGGGAGTTCGAATTCGGATGGTGGCGACAACTCGTGCAGCGCCCGCAGCATTGCGCCCAGCTCGCCTGGCGTCGACGGACGGTGGTCAGGGATCAAACGCCACCATGTGACGGGGCGGTCGTCGACGACGACCGGTTGCGTCAGTGAGGTTTCGGCCTCGACCGTCGGTATCCCGGAATCGTTGAGCCACTGGGAGACTCGCAATTCACGTTTGGCGTCATCGATGCTGCCTGGTTGTCCGATCCGGGCGACGATGTTATCGGCCAACCGGTAGATCGCATGTGATCCGTCTCGAATTACTTCGGCACCACGCAGATCGACGCCGCTGACTTCTGCGGCTTTGGCCAACACCTCGTCTGCCGAGGTGTGCGAGCGTGGCGAACTCATTGATCCGAACCTGTTGGTGCGCTGCTGGCAATGGCGTACCGCAGTTCCGCGACTTCCGTCATCCGGCGCCGAGGTGCTGCTGCTGCCGCCAGCGTGCGGAGTTCGTTCTGGATGCGCTGTGAGCGAAAGGCGGTGGCTTGCTGGGTAGCTTGCAGGCCGATGACAGCGGCTTCTCTCGGATCATCCAATTGCATTGTCAGCGTGGCCAATCGAGTAAGCGAGAAGGTTCGCGACCGCGGATACTGGGTTCCTTGGAGCGCGACGGCTTCACGAATCCTTGGTGCTGCCAAGTCGATTCGCTGCCGTGCTTTCGCGACGGGCATCAATGCCTTCCCGGTGCTGCCGAGGTGCTCGGCGGTGTCGTAGTAGCACAGCCAGGGAGCGTCGGTGGCGGGCGTGCGGTTGGCGAAATGCTCGTCAGATCGGGCGACCTCGGCGAGAGCCTCTTGCGTCCGTCCCGTTGCGGCAAGGAACTGGGCGCGCAGTGCGCTGAGCATCGCGCGGGCGGTGGCGGACAGTCGGTCTGACCGGACCTGAGCGAGTTCGATCAATGACAGCGCACCGTCGGTGTTGCCGATGTAGGCCATCTTTCGAGCCATATCTGCCAACGTGCTCGCGCGTAATTCCCAGGAGCCGGCGTTGTCGGCACACCACAGCGCTAGTCGGAACCTGCGCTCGGCCACCGGGTAGTCGCCGATGTCGAAGGCGGCGTAACCGGCCACGCTGCTCAGGTTCCCGATTGCTTCGAGCAGCGCACGTCGAGTGGCCGGTGCGGAATGCCCGTCGAGCAGCCGGACGAAGCGGGTGACCTGTGCGCCTGCGGTGAGGCTGGCTGAGCCGCCACCATGCAGGTTCTCGGCCTGAGCGGCCTCCCGCGTGGCGGTCTGCACTTGGTCCACATCCGTCCAGCCCACGCGGCTGACCGGCTTGTCGTCCGTTGTGCTCGATCCGAGATAGGTGGCAGGGATGACGCCCGGATCGAACGGGCTGAACAGATTCACCGCCAACGTTCCATCGGGAGATTGGGTGTCTTCCCGTCGCTGACGGGAGGGGATAAACCCGAGTTCGCTATCGGTTGCGCTGAGAACGGCGCGGAATGCCTCGCGGTATCGCTCGTTCGGCCATCGGACCACGCCGCGCTCGTAGCGCGCGATAGTGCGGGCGTCTAGTTCGCAGCGCTGCCGGTGAGTGCGCCACAGGTAGCTGTTGACCGCTTCCGCCAGTTCGGCACGGCACATCGCTCGCCGAGGCTCAACCCTTGACGGTGTCGCCTCGCGTCGCCGTTGTAGATGCACGTTCGGTGGCATGTGCCCCCTTGCCGAGTAACCGGTCGGCTCAGTTTATCCAGCGGCACTCGGATGGAGCGGACGGACGGTGTTCTGCCCCGTAACTTGCCCTCTTGCTGGACCTCGTTGACGACGAATCTAGAAGATGACCATCACGAGCACCGACTCACCAAATCTGGGGGATCCAATGAGATCGTGCGAATCACTTCGGGGCACTATCGGCAGTTCACTAGCGCCCTGCGTCAGCGCGCAGACGATCGAACCATCCTGGCGCACAAGCAGACTCGCCACCCAAGGCCGATCGATGCTTCGAGCTGGTGTCGTTGGTCTCGGTCACCAGGCGGTGGATGATCATCTGCCAGGGTTGCTCGCGTCCAGTACCGCTGAGCTTGTCGCCGTCTGTGATGAGAATCCGGGGATCGTTGTCGAACAGAAGCAGCGGTACCAGGTGTCGGGCTACACCGATTTCCGGGAGATGTTGAATGCTGAGCGGCTCGACTTCGTCATCGTTTGCGTTCCGCACGATGTCGGGCGAAGTGTGATCGAAGCGGCCGCGGAACATGGGGTTCACGTCCTGAAGGAGAAGCCGTTCGCTACGGGTTTGGTCGAGGCCGTCGAACTTGCCGACCTGTGTGAACAGTCCGGCATCCAGCTGATGGTCACGCTGCAGCGCCGCTTCAACCCGATCTACAGCAGCTTTACCCAGCTCGCAGACCAGATCGGTACACCGTTCCTGGTAGACGCTCGCTACACCGTGCACGTTGAAGACCCTTCCGATGGCTGGCGTGGCGTCACGGCCAAGGCCGGAGGTGGCTGCGTGATCGATATGGGCTACCACCTGATCGACCTGCTTCTCTGGTATTTCGGTCTACCGGACAGCATCACCGCTGACCTATCGATCAGTGCTCGGCCGGATCGTAACTATGACGCCGAAGACACTGCGCTCGTTCACTTCTCCTACGACACAGGCCTATACGGATCGCTGCTGCTCTCGCGTTTCGTCGGTCCCAAAGCCGAGGAGATCCGGCTGATCGGCTCCGACGGCATCGTCCATCTGGAACGCGGGTGCATTCGCCGGCTGACCAACGGCGGTGAGGTCATCGAATCACTACGGCGCGAGCAAGCCTGGCCATCGGCTGCCGCCTGCCAGATCGACTACTTCCACCGCGTCATCGATGGCACTCGACCGAACCTCAGCAGTCCCGCGGACAACCTGGCCCACATGGCTTTCGTCGCGGCCTGCTACGAGGCCGCGCGTACCCGCACTTCCATCAACCCACAGGAGTTGCTGTGACATCTTCATTGGCTCTTCTCGGCGGCACACCGGTCATTAGTAAAGCGGCTCCGCACTTTTTGTGGCCGCCGCTGACGGAGGCCACCGCTGGCGCGGTGCTCTATCAACTGTGGGATGGCTTCTCCATCTACAACCGCTCCAGCGTGATCGCCGAGCTGGAAGATGCATTACAGCGCTACTTCGGCGTACGTTATGCCGTCCTCACCAGCTCCGGCACGGCCGCCCTGTACTCGATGTACGCCGCGTGCGGGATCGGGCCGGGTGACGAGGTCATCGTGCCCGCCTACACCTTCTTCGCCACGGCAACCCCGCTGCTGCACCTCGGTGCGACACCGGTGTTGGCCGACTGCGACGCCAGGGGCAATCTCGATCCGCACGACGTACCGCGACGGATCACCGACCGAACCAAAGCCATTGTGGTCACGCACATGTGGGGCATGCCCGCTCAAATCCAGAGCCTGAAACAGCTCGCCGATACCTACGGTCTGCAACTGTTCGAGGACGCGTCTCATGCTCACGGGGCGAGCGTCGCCGGCAGGAAGGTCGGTACGTTCGGGCGTGCTGCTGCGTTCAGCATGAACGGACCCAAGCCTTTGTCCGCGGGCGAAGGTGGCTTCGTGCTGACCGATGACGACGAGGTGTATCACCGAGTCCTGCTCCACGGGCAATATAACAAGCGCTGCCGTAGCGAGATCCCTTCTGACAGCGAACTGTACCGGTATGCCGTCACCGGCATGGGCCTCAAGCATCGCATCCATCCGCTGGCCGCTGCGGTTGCGCTGGAACAACTTTCGCGTCTGGGCGAGTACCTCGATGGTCGTCAGCGTATCGCTGCATACATCGCCGACGAGCTCGACGAGTTGCCAGGCGTGACGATTCCGCGGGCCGAACTAGGCGTTCAGTCATCCTGGTATGGGCTGACAATGCAGTACGACGCTGATTCCTTCAATGATTTGCCGGTCGAACGGTTCCATGAGGCGCTGCTGGCCGAAGGGTGCGCCGAGATCGATCGTCCAGGTTCCACGTGTCCGCTGAACCAGCTACCGCTGTTTCAGGAGCCAGGACCGCTGTTCCCGGCATTCACAGGGAAACTGGCCTACGCGGCGGGCGACTACCCGCGGGCGGAGGAGATCCACCACGCGACACTCAAACTGCCGGTCTGGCACGAGGAACAAGATCTGTGGATCGTGGACTGCTACATCGAAGCCATCCGCAAAGTCGCCGAACACCACACCGAGTTGAAGGGATAAGGATTGATGATCGAAACCACGCTGCTGGAGACTCTGACCAGCGATGCCGAACGCGACCAGGTACAACAGCTCGTCGTCGGCGCGGTCGTTGCGCACGACGGCAAAGTCTTGCTGCTGCAACGACCAGCCGACGATTTCATGGGCGGTATCTGGGAGCTGCCCAGCGGCAAGGTCGATCCAGGCGAAACGCTCGATCAAGCCCTCGTCCGTGAGGTGAAAGAGGAAACCGGACTCGACATCGCGGGAGTCCGAAAGTACTTGGGCGAGTTCGACTATCAATCCGGCAGTGGCAAGAAGAGTCGGCAGTTCAACTTCACCGTCGACGTCGTTGATCCCGAACCGGTCGAGCTCACCGAACACGACGCCTACACCTGGACCAGCTTGGCTGAAGAGCCACCAGTCACCGACGCAGTGAAAGAAGTACTGCATAGGCATCGGGCCGTCTGATTGCAAATGCGGGATGCGCCGGCGGCGGCCCGTCTCGGCAGGAGCGTCAACCCTGCTGGGCGCGCCCAGGCCGAGGCCGTCGCCGGATCCCGCACGAAAGGGATGAGAGAAATGCCTGACAGCAAGCTCACGGTTGATCGGATCAGGGAGCGGCTCGAACGCGAAAGACGCTTCGCTCGTGACGTTGGGTGCCCGACCAGCGATTTGCCCGTGGTCGACTACCTACATGCGCCGGTGTGGTCGTGCGGTGCGGATCCGGGTCCGATGACCACTGCGCAGGCGCATAAGGCGATGCAGGTGCACCTCGAATGCTCTGTGGACCGATGCCGGGTGCGCCGACGTGCCCGCAATACGTTGGTCGACAACGGTCGGATGGTTCTCGACGAACGAGCAGAGGGTGTGCCTGATGTCGAAGTCTGATTGCGCGTGTGGTCCATGGATCAAGTTGTCGCATTGCGGGGTCGGAGCATTCGATCCGGCATCGCAAGCCCTGGTTTCGGTTGCCTGCCCGTCGCGGTTCTGTTCGGGCTTGGTTCGGTTGGTCGATGGAAAGATCAGTGCTCATGATGGGTGGATTCCGGGGAGGTGTCCCTGGATCGGTACTCGGGTGGTCGACGATCGCTCTGAATTCCCACCTGAGCAGGTCACGGTGGTCAGAAATCCGCACCGATGAAGCTGGTCGTGCCCGTCCTGTTGCGTCAAAGTTCTAGGTCGATGTCGGGTTGTCGGGTGATCGGATCGTCGTCGACGTCGAACTCGTTGTCTTCGTCGGTGCTCAAACCACGCTGCAACTGTTGCTCGATGGCTTGCTGCGCCTCGGAGAGAGTGGCGCGTCGCTGTTGCTCCGTGCGTAGTTCATCGATCTGCCGCTGGTAGTCGGCGACGAGCACTGAGGTGCCGGCGGAGGGAGCGAACCCGCTTCGTACTGCGCTGGTGTGGACGGAATCGTCGTTGTCCTGGAGTTCGGGAGCTGGGCCGTAAAGGATTTCGTCGGTGTCCGCGAAGGCGATACGCAGTTCGAGGTCTGTAATCTGTTGTCGGAGTTGAGCGTCGGGGAGCACGATCAGCGGATTCTTCGCGACCCGATCGGCTGGCGTGACCGTGGTGTCGTGCGGCTCAGATAAGGAATCACTGGTGTGCTCGCCGTTGAGTATGTCCAGGGCTGAGTGGTCAATCTCAAGCCGGGACCACAGTGCGGCGGCAGGCATCTCATCGGGTAGTGGGCGGGTGTCGGCGGCGTTGGCGAGTCGGGTTTGGATGTCGATTCCGGCGAGGTGAGCGGTCTCGATCTTGGCGGCGATGCTCGGCCACCACGGGTCGGTGACGACCCGTGGTGCGATCTGTTGCACGACAGGTGCCCACGTGTTGGCGGGCAGGCGTGGGTCACCGAGGACATCACTGATGTGGGATTCGAGGAGCCGCTGGTGTTCTCGTTCGAGAACGGTGTGCCGTGGTGGTCCGGTGGGCCGTTGATCTCGGTCGTCTACGTGCAGCGAAGCTCGCCAGACTGCGAGTTCTCGGACGAGTTTTCGATCCTTGCCGAGGAGTGCGCGCGCCCACGGCGGAGCCGTCGCTGGTGTCCACGCCGCGGCGTCGGTGCGGATCTGGTGGGCGAGGTCGGTGACGATGCGGGCGCGGGCGGCGAGCTGGGTGGTGTCATGTTCGGCGTCCAGGCCGTCGGGGATTCCGGCGGCCCAGGGGAGTGGTCCGTGTCCGGTGGAGTGGGTGCCGGTTGGGTCCAGGCGCCAGTCCAGGACGGCGGCAACATCGTCGGCGGTGTCGAGTTCGCGTGCGTTGATCGCGGCGCGTAACTCGGTGATCGGGTCGCGTCCTGAGAGCGCGATCACCGCTAGGTGTTGGCGCAGGATGGGGTAGGCGGGGCAGTCGGTGAGGTGCGCGAGCATCGACTCGGCGTCAGCGTCGAGACGATCCAGACCTTCGGGACCGAGTGCGTTTTCGGCGGCGACACCGATCGAATCGAGGTAGATATCGAGCGCGCGGCCGATGCGCCGGTGCGGATTGAGCGCGTCACGCAGCATCGAGTGCGCCGACTTTTGCGCACCATCGCGGCCGAAAATGCGCAGCAGAACCTCGACGGCGGTGCGTGGATTCGCTGCGGGTTCGGACCAGAACGAGCCTTCTGAACCGTCCAAGGCGGTCGGGACGCAGACGTGGTTGGCGTAGATTCCGCGGGTGAGTGCGACGTAAAGCTGTTGCAGCGACTCGCGTCCGGTGAGTGCGACGTGGCAGGTTTCGGCGGTGATTCCTTGCGCGGAATCGATCGTTGTCGCGTATCCGAGGCGCACATGTTCGCTTACATAGTCGGCGGGCAGGCGCACACTGTGGCCTGGTTTTCGGCCGGGTGTGTGGTGGGTGGCGGTGAGGCTTCCGTCGTCATGTACTGCGGTGACGGTCCAGGTGTAGCCGTTTCGGACCCAGTCGCGTTCGTCTAAACGCAGTCGCGGATTGTTGCGGCGGGTGCGGATGGTGTCACCGACCGAGGCCGCTAAGCCGTCGCAGAGCACCGATTGCGCGCCCACCGGGGCACCAGTGCGAGCGAGGCGATCGGCGCGTGCGCGCGCGTTGAGTTCGGTGACCACGTTATGAGTGGCTGCCAGCATGATGGTGTCGCGGCCTGCGAGGTGATCCGCGGTCCATGCGACGAACGCGTCATCATGGACCGCGCCTTCGTGCCCGCTGTGAATGCGGCCGTTGTCCAGATACCAGCCCAGTGCGGTCGGATCGCCTTCGCGCAGCTGCAGACTCGCGGTCGCTTCAGCGCTGGAGGTGAACCGGACGACGTGGGTCAGGGTCAGTGTGGCCTCGGGAGCCGCAGCGTTCATGTCGATATCGGCGCCGCCGGCTTCGATCGATGCGAGCTGGTGAGGGTCGCCGATACAGCGGATCGTCGCGCCGCGATCGGCCAGATATCGGAGCAGGCGAAGGCGTTTGCGGTTCCCGATTTTGACGTGCTCGTCGACGATCACCAGCGTGTCAGGGTTGATATCGAGGACCCACTGCGGCAACGACGGTGGATACTCACGGTCGAGATACGAGTTGTTCGGTGTGGGTGTGTGCCGGTGCAGGACGTCGAGAACCTTGTCTACAGTCTCGACTCGTTGGTTGATCGACTCGCCGAGTACCGCCGCCGCGGACGCGGTCGGGGCGAGCCCGAGGACTTGGCCGCCGCTGGCCGTCCACGCGTCGGCGAGTACTGCCATCGCGGTTGTCTTGCCCGAACCTGCGGGTGCGTTGGTGGTGCGGACCCGCAGGTTCGATGTGGCGAAGCCTTCGATGACGCTGACTTGTCCGGCATTGAGTGGCCGATCCGGGTGGGTGGCGTTGTAGTCGGCGACTGCGGCGGTGATGGTTTCGGCGGGGAGTTGGCGGGCGCCGGGCTGGATCGAGAGGTCGATCAGCTGCTGCTCGACCGACAGGGTGCGCGCCGAGGTGTAGAGCTGGCGGTCCGCTGAGGTGTAGACGTTGGTGCCGTCGCGGCGCCGCAACACGATCGGAACGGCGCGGAGTTCGGGCTCGTCGGTCAGATCTGGATCCTGTTGGGCGATGGCGTGGGTGGGGGAGATGGTCTCGGCGAGTACCGCTTCGGCGACGGGTTCCCAGTCCTCGCCTGCCACTTGTCCGCGGAGTTGGCGTTCGATTTCGGCGCGCAGGTTGGTGGTCGTCCAGGTGGCGCGGTGTTCGGATACGACGTCGATGACGCGCTCGGCGGCGCGGGTGATCCAGTGCTCGGTGATCTGCGGGCGGAGCGCACGGAGCGGATTCAACGTCGTATGGACCATGCGTGCCAACGCTTCTCGACCTCCGAGTAGTCGCTCGGCTTCCGTGCGCCAGGTGCTGCGCTGCTCGGCAAGGGAGCGTGGGAGGTGTTTGGCGGGGCGGGTTTCGAGGGTGGCGCGCTCGGCCAGGTCGAACATTTCTCCTGGTGTTGGTTCGCGTCCGTGGTGGGTTTGGAACTGTGCGGTGAGCTCGCCGAGGCGGGTGGTGATCGCGGTGTCGCGCCGCGACCAGGCGGTGATCAACGGTGTTGGGATACCGACGATTTCCCGAATCGGGCGTTTGGCGGGGTCTTGGCCGGGACGTTCGGTGAACTCGACGCCGGCCAATCGTTCGAGGTGATGTTCGAGGCGGGTGTTGTAGATCTCCGAGACCGTCACCAGCGCGTGGTAGATCTGGGTTCCGTCGAGGGTGCGCCACTTGCCGTCGAGCGTGCGTACGCGGTTGGCAATCAGCACGTGGGTGTGTAGGTCCGGGTCACCTGCACGGCTGTCGCGGTGGGAGAAGACGGCCGCGACGATCCCTTCGACCTCGACCTGCCGGACCCCGTGGCGGCCCAACCTGGTGAAGATTGCATGCTGCTCGAGCCAGCGCAGCGCGTCGGTGATCGCGGCGTGGTGTGCGGCCTCGATCTGCTCGGACACCGCGCGTGGCGCGACCGCCCACAGCACCGAGACCGACTTGACCGGTGAGAAGGTGATGTCGAAACCGGCGACCGCGGTGGTGTGCGGGCGCGAGTTCTTGGCCACCCACCCCGACAGTTCACGCGCATCAACCGGTGGCCGGTCGTAGGTTTCGGTGAACATTTCGAACGCGATATCGGTGCGAATTTGTGCCCGATCCCTATCGGAAATAGCATCGTCAGGAGGTAGATCGTGCGCGATATTGTGTTGCTCGAACGCTTTGGCGCACCTTTTCCGGAACTCGGAAACATCGGCATAGAGCGGGAATGGATGACCCAAACGGGTCGCCTTGTCAGCGGCTCGGACGGCGTCCTTGTGCTTCGCGCCGAGTTCCATCTGCTCGTCGTAGACGCGGTCTCCGATCGCCTCGGCGTTCGGATGGCGACCTAGTCCGAACAGGGACTTCATCTGTTCCTCGGTGACCTCCTCACCAGGATGGATGCCCAGGCCGGCCAACCCGGAGCCGTGCCAGCGGCCCGGTATCTCGCCTCGTGCGGAGTAGTAGTCGGCGAGGCTGGATCGGCCTCGGGAAGTGACATCGTTCGCGGCGACATTGCGGAGATAATATTGATACCCATTGCCAGCCACGACTTTATGGAGCGTCGCGGTCATACCTCCAGCAAGCACCTCGGCGTCGAATTAGTCCAGGCGTCGGACCCATCTCATTAGTATCAAATCCGCCAAAACCCCTGGTAGTTATCGAATCGTTATCCTTGGTGCAAGAGGTCTGCTTGCGAGAAAGGTGGAGAAAGTGGGTTTGGTGGTCATAGCGGGGAGAAGTGTAGATGCGAGAGGGAGCGGTGCGGAGGGTGGTGGAAGGTAGTTGGGCTGGTGCGCAGTGGTTAGGGGTGCTGGTATCCCGAGGTTCACGAGGGCAGGGAGAAGCGGCGAGAGACTGCGTGTTCGGCGGGCACCGGGGAACGGTTGGCCGTGCATAGTCTGGGACAGCAACGCTGACAATGGGATTGGCAGGAGGGCGTGCGGCGAGCCGACCATCGTGGCGGCTCATCGACGGCAGGTGGCGTTACTGAGCGGCGTCATGCGCAGCCCGGCCGCGGTGGTGGCGCGATGCTTGGGGCAAGACTCAGTCGGGGCTGGCGCGGGCCTATAGTGCGAAGAGCTCTGGTAGGCGGTTGCCGGAAGGGGATGTGAGGTGGGCGAGCTTCGGGTTGAGGTGAATCGACTCCGGGAAGCGGCGCGATTCATCTCGGAGAAGGCCCAGCGCATCAAGGATGGGGTCGGCAAGCTCGATGGCACGGTTGGGCGAGAGTTGCTCGTTGACGGATGGCAGGGCAAGGCCGCGTCTGCCTATGACGAGTCGTGGGTCGAATGGAAGCAGGGCGCCGAGCTGATCGTTGCTGCCCTGGAAGATTCAGCGGCGAACCTGTTGACGGCAGCGAATGAGTACGAGCTGCGCGATACCAATTTTCGGGACGCGATCGACCAAGCTGGTGGGCAGGTGTAGGCGGGTGGCAGACGACTATCGAGTCAATCTGAGCCAGCTCGACGAAGCGGTCGCGGCGATGGCTGCCTTCGGCGCCGAGGTCGAGGGCTTACTGCGCGAAGTCGACGTCAAGGTCGCCGAGCTGCACCTGTCGTGGGAAAGCCGGGCTGCCCAAGCGCAGCGTGCCGCGCACGACCGATGGATGGCCGGCGCGGCGGAGATGCGCGAAAATCTCGACGAACTGCGTGAGGTCGCCCGCCGTGCACGTACGAGCTACAGCCACGCTGTACAAACCAACGTGCAGATGTGGCCGCAGTGACCACACCGACTGTGCCGCTGATCGTGCACCGCGCCCAGGAGTACACCTCGGCCGGCGAGGTCTTCGGTCAGATGTCGACCGATACGGTGACCACTCACTCCGCGCTGGTCGCGGTCCTGACCGCGTACAAGGGGATGGCGGGCAGCGACAGCGTCGGCACCGAGTGGGCTGCGGGCTATGACGAGGCCGCGCAGTTGGCGATCTCGACGTCATCGAAACTGGCGACTGCGTGTGGGCAGACCCGGGACCTGATCGTAGTCAGTGCCTACAACCATCAGGTCGCCGAAGCGGCGGCCAACCTGCGGGAGCTGCCCGCGCCACCGACGCCGTCGCTGTCGAGCGATCCGTGTCTGCCCGAGACCGCGCCCTCTGCGGCCGGGGCCGGGATACCCGAGCCGTTCGGGTGGTCGTTCGTCAAGGACATTGTCGGGTGGGCTTGGCCCAACGGCCATCAGGATCAGCTCAACGGCGCCAAAGCAGCGTGGCATACCTCGTCCTCGGACTTCCGCACTGTGGCCGGAGCCGTACCGAGCGCAGTCGGTCTGCTCGCGAACCAGCAGTCACCCGAGATCGAGATCGGGATTCAAACCTGCAATACCCGCCAGGCGGATCTCAACGCGCTCGCCGACGTCTGCCAGGCGCTCGGCGACGCGTGCGGCGAATACGCCCACCACCTCGACGAGGCGCACAGCAAAATCCTCGACGAGCTCAAAGACATCGCGATCGAAACTGTCGCCGCCGAAACGGCTTTCGCGATCCTGGCACCGGTTACCGCTACTCTGTCCGAGTGGGTCGGCAATGTGGCTTTGGTCGCCCGCATCACCACCAAAGCGAGACGCATCGCGACCATCATTGCCGAGCTGGCTGCCAAGGCAGCGAAAATCGTTGCCGACGTCGTGCGGCCGCTCGTGCAACGGTTGAAGCCGCTGGTCGAGAAGATCCGCACGTGGGTCCAAGCGGCCCGCACTAAATTTCTCGGCCGGAGCGGACCCACCGCCTTGTACTCCCGCGGTGGTGCCTTGACCAACCGGGAAGTCCTGGAAGGCAACATCGGCCTGACCCGGGACAGGGACACGATCGAGCACTACGCCCAGCTGGCCGGCATCGATCTCCGCGGTGCCAAGATCGAGATCCTCGACGACGCAGACACGATCTCCTACCTGGACTTCCAAGGTGCGATCGCACGAACCGATGCTCTCGGCGTCCAACTCGGCCCGGCTGCCTTCCAAGACGCGGAAACATTGGTGCGTACCCTGGCGCACGAGAATGTGCACGTCCGCCAATACGCGGAAGGCCAGATCAACTCGATGACACGGGCACTGGAGGACGAAGCCTACGCAGCCGAGGACGGCTTCGTCGACACTTGGCGGAGGAACACGCAATGACCGACGGGAACTCACAACTGATCGTGGAGCGGGTCGACTACCTCCCGAGCCGACCTGATTGGATCTTCGTCACCGGCACCCTCTCTGGCGAACCGGTTAGCGTCGGCGACGAGGTGTCGATCCGCCATGGCGACGAAGCAACGAGCACGACGATCAAATCGATCGAGATCCACACGCGGCCCGGGAAGACGACCATCCTGCTGGATGCAGGGCTTCGACCGCTCGTCACCTCTGGAACCGTTATCGACCGTCGGGGGTGACAGGTGGCTGACATCGAAGCGTGGGAGCGGGAGCTGAACCACGAGCTCGACGAGATCCGCCGCAGCGGTGAACAACTCGCTCACGCGGTCGCGGCGGTGCGAGGGCGCGGGGAAGGACGTGGCGTCCTTGTCGAGGTCAACGCTGAGGGCGACATCACCACGATGCAGATCGCGCCGGCCGCGATGCAATGGAGCGGTACTCAGCTCTCCAGCGTCTTGGTCGACTGCCATCGGAAGGCTCAGGCCGAGGCCAACGCCGGGGTAAAACGCCTTCTCACCAAGGCCGACCCGCGCTTGCACAGACAATTCCCACAAGAACACCGTCAGACTGACCCATCCGCCCGAACTCAGCTGACCGAGGAAGAGATTCAGCGCGCCGACGACGAGTACTTCGAGCGGATGAATAGGACTGGCTGGTCCAATAACCGCTGACGACAACAATATTCGGTCCGCGGCTTATGACGGTGTCTTGTTGTTCAAGCATGGAGACGTTCGCCCCGCCAGGAAGGAGACCTGCGACGCCGCGCCGACGCAACCGTCGAGTCAACGGCTGGCTTGTTCGAGTCCGCAGCATCATCGCTGCCGTTGAGAGGCTGATTGCCAGAAGCCATGGACGAGGGCTTTCCACCAGACAATGTCTGAATGGCCAGGGTTGAGCTGCCTGACGAACTCTTCACCGCAATTGGTTGTGTCTCCGCCCACAATGCGTACCTTGAGGATATGGTCCGATTCGTCGTGTCTTCACATGCGACCGGATTCGTCAGCCATGGCGCGGTAATTTTCGAGGGGCAGTCGATGGACTGGCTTATCGCGAATGGTGTTGCAGTACTGGATTCTCGGCTCAGCGGATCAGGCATCGTGAATGATCATCCAGAGCCTCTGGCTCAGACCAATCAACTTCGTAGTCTCCTATAAGCGATCGCGCCGGTCAATGCCCGTAACCTGATCGTTCATGGAGCCTGGCAGCCACGCTGTTCCTGGGAGCTTTTCCCGGCGGCAGCAGCAACCTGGTGCAAGCCGCGATCCTCTGATCCGAATCGATCGGGCCAGGTCTTCCATGTATCTCGTAGCCGCTACAAACAGCCCGTTCCCCATGAGGAGGCGTGGACCATTGCTGAGGTCCTGGAGGCGGCGGCCGCAATGGAGGATCTCGCCGACCGCCTCACCGAGGCGCAGGATGCTTACGAGACCGCGATGGACACGCCATAAACCGAAGCTGTGTGCCCTGCCCAGGGGTTGCCGACTGAGCTGCACTTCCCATTGCCACTCCCCGAAACTGCGCAGGTACGGCAAAGAGGGGATACCTCTCAAGATCATTCCTGAGCCGTTACTGAGTTGTCGGAATCAGGCCAGGTTCTTAGAAATTGTCCGCCATTTTTGCGCCGCAGGTATTCCTCTAGCCCTTAGATCGATAAGGAAGGGCTTGGTTCGGATCCACAAGATATCGATAATCTTCGCAAGACCATCCGCAACTTCAACAGCCATTTCCAGTTGTTCAGCAACCCTAGGATCACCGCCGGCCAGCCGCGGCAGCGCCGCGCGTAGAGATCTTCTCCGAAGGCTAGCTGGAGGGTGCGTTCCCAACTGGCGTGCATCCTCGTCGCCGGTCTGCAGCAAGGAAACGGCACGGTCGATGACATCGAACATGCCAAAAAAGATCTCGATACCCGCAAATCCGGTCGCATAGTCGAACTGCTCGATTGCTAGCATTGCCAGAATTGCGCCAACAATGTCGGCATCCAACTCCTGCTGCCACGAGTAGGCAAACGATTCAGCGTCGATAATCGGAAGAATTTCTCTTCGAACGTCCGCGTTATCGAAATGGCCCACGAGGACATGGGCGTACTCATGCCCTACGACAAAGTAATCTGCAGCATAAGTCAACATTTCAGAAAGGCGCAGGCAACCGGCGGATGTCGCCGGGATCTGCACCCCGTGGATGTTTCCGATGACTGCGTATCGGGCGACCAACTCAGTGAATTGATCAACCAGTTTGGGACTCTTGCCGACCCACTCCTCGGCCTCGCGATCACTGAGGTTGAACGTCGTCTCTCCACTTTCCTCCACAACATGAGGAACGGCGCAGGAAATAATGTGGCATATGAAGGAGCAGAACGATATAATGCCATCTTCTAACGTGATGAGATAGGATCCTGGATGTCCGGGCACCGCCATTGTCATGGCGTTAAGTTGTCCGGTCGCTAGATGGCCGATAACAATATGTTGTTCACCATCCCGACCGCTCGAAGGTAGATACTCCACAGCCTTCTCTATCTGCTCCACTATCGGCATGAAGTGTGCATCCCAGAGCTCATCAACGGTAAAGCGGCCAGGCCGGGTCATCTGATCGGTGAGTGAACGAAGCCTTTCCTCGTTAAGCTCCGTCGGAGCTATAGCTTGTTTAAGATACCATTCGACCCCCTTTCTGGCGAGGCTCTCGTCAATGACTGCCATCCCGTCAAAGGCCTGCGACTGGAGGCGTAGCTGCGCAAGAAGGCGACGCGCGCCTTCCGCAGGATTCATTCGTCGCTTTCAGCGTCCTCGATTTGTCTACGCTCGATCGCAACCTGCTGGGGATACTCGTTTGAGATCGCATCGGCAACTTCATCAGCTCCGGATGGGACCTCGGCAAGCATTCCAGGCAGCGCAGCGACAATTTTGCCAAACATTCCCTCAGGTTCTTTGACCTCTACGGTGACTACCCCATCCGCTGTCATGACGATCACCGTTCCGTACACCACGTCAGGAGTACGGTAGATCGCCTTAGACACCCCAGGCCTCAAGTCGATGACCTGTCCACCTTTACGTTGCTCCAGGCCCTGCATCACTGCGCCCACGGCGGTGATTGAACCAATGAGCACCAGTGTCACGGTGGTGACGGGCTCGATACCTCGCCGCGGGACCTGCTGCACTTCGATGCCGTGTAGCTCGGCCAGTGCATGGGCCGTTGGTACGTCGGACGGCTCAAGAACGACCAATTCTGTCTGCATCGACGTGCTCACTAGTGTCCCATCTGTCTCAGTGATATCGGAGCTCTCCCAAGGATGCCAGAACGCTCCGACATGAGAGTTAGTATCGCTCCACAGGTTCCCTTGGCCAAGAAGGCAATCCGCGCCGACCAGACGCTCGGATGACCTTTCCGGTCGCCGAATCACCCGCGTCTGAGGCTGCAACAATCGCCATCGATCTGTTCGTGAGCGCATCGAACTCAAGATCGAAATGAACCGTCACGGGTTCGGGACCGGCTTCGGTGTCAGACCAGCGCCGGTCGGCGTGGTGTTTGTTGAGCGTAGTACTCGGTCTCGAATTCAGCCGGGGTAAGATAGTCCAGGCGCGAGTGCAGGCGGGCGTTGTTGTACCAGTCGGCCCATTTCATCACCGCGCACTCGACCTCGCCTGTCGTCCTGAACGGGCCGTGCCGGTTGACGACCTCCGTCTTGAACAATCCGATGATCGTCTCGGCCAGAGCGTTGTCGTAGGCATCACCGACTGAGCCGATGGACGTTGAGAGCCCCTGCACTGCAAGTGATTCAGTGAACTTGATTGACGTGTACACCAGCTGGGCCTTCGGTCAACGCATCCGCTCGGCGGGCCTGCTGGGATCGATGGGGTCCATCGGTGACTGCGTCGACAACAGCATGGTCGAAAGCTACTTCGGCTCAATGCAATTGGAGCTACTCGATACTAGGAAATGGAACATACGCCGGGAGTTGGCCAACGCGATCTTCGACTACATCGAAGCGTTCTACAACCCCACCCGAAGGCATTCGAAGCTCGACATGCTCAGCCCCGTGGACTACGAACGAGCCCACACCGCCGCGCACCGAGCGGCATCATCACCACACCCACCCGTCCGGGAATCCGGGGCAACCTTAGATATCGATGTGCTGCGCAACGCAGGGTGATGGACCGAACGATTCGATGACCGGTGACCAACTGGGCGAATGCCCTCGGCGCCTCCGATTCAACTGGCGCGCAAAACGATTCGGCTGTGTTCGGAGAGCACCGCCGCCGCACCGTCGAGATCGGCCACCCGAGCGGCCAGGGTTGCCATCGCGAGCCGCTTAGGAAGAGCATCGCTGAACTTCAATCCCACCAAGGCTTTCTCGCTGACATCGGGCAGGCAGAGTCTCGTCCCTGCGTCTGCGATGCCTTCCTTCCAACTGATGGCATCGAAGTCTTCGCGTAGCCGAATGTAATGGTCGTCGTGTCGTTGCAGCGGGTCTGTGATGCCGCCGAGAGTCGCGGCCAGGGTCGCATTGGTGCGATATCCGGCCCAGGTCCACCAGCGGACGTCGTCGCCGCCGTTTCGCACAATGAGATTGGCGTCGGAGTCCACGAATCCGCTTCTGCTGTCTCGGATTTCCATGAGTTGTCTGACGGCGCGCTTGGTGAGTTTGGTGGGTGGTTCAGCGCCGAGCAGCACGTCACGCATGGCACGGGTGAGTTCGAAACCCAACCCGGCCATACCCGAGTTCATCCATCGGGCCTTACCGCCACCATCTGCGGGATCGACAAAGCAGCGCCTGCGCCGCCAGTCGACATAGGTGACCCGCCAGCTTCGTCCGCCTAGGAGCAGACGTCGATCACCGTGGACTTCTTCGGTGAGAAGGCTTGGGTCGATTCGGCCGAGTTCGGTACGGCCGGTGAGCACCGTGAATTCTGGTGGCCCGGTGAACACTGCGGTCATGTCCATGAAGTTGCGCTGTCCGAAACGCAGCTCGGCCGACGGACCTATGTGCAGCATTCCGCTGTCGCCGTCCAGATACCCGTTGTCGATCAGGAAGCGTGCGATCGGCATCGCGGAGGAGTCGAACGGTGCCAGTCCATTCCACCACTGTGGCAATACCTGGTCTCCGACGCTGTGCTCCTGCAGGCACAACGCGAGGATCTGTTGGGCGATGATGTGCCGCGGTTCCGGTGGCGCGGTTACTGGCTCTACCCAGCCCTTGCCCCACAGCCGCAACAATGCGGCCGCTTTGAGCAGCGAGTCTGAGTCGACGGTCAGGAACAGGCAGTTGCGATTGCTGTCGGCTCGACGGCCGGTTCGTCCGATGCGTTGCAGGAACGACGCCACCGTGGACGGGGCGTTGATCTGGATTACCCGGTCCAGGTCGCCGACGTCGATGCCCAGTTCCAGAGTGCTGGTGGAGACGATAACGCAGTCGCGTGCCTCCGCGAATGCTTCTTCGGAGCGCCGCCGTTCGTCGGCGGACAGCGAGGCGTGTGAGAGAAAAGTTGTCACGCCGTTTTCTCGCAACAGCTGGCCGAGTTCTTCTACGGTTTGCCGGGATTCGCAGAACACCAGGCGCTTCTCACCCGCGTGGAGGGAAGTGATCACGGTGGCTGCATTGGCCAGGGAGCCCACGTAGTCGAGCTCGACCTCGCCCGGCGGCGGGCTCGGCACGGCGGTGCTGTTGAGGTCGGGGGCGATGACAGCGGCGGGGCGGGTTTTCGCGCCGGAGCCCTGCAACCAAGTCAGTAACTCCTTGGGGTTGCCGACGGTGGCGGAGAGACCGACACGTTGGACCGGCCTCCCGATGAGGTGGGTGAGCCGTTCAAGCACGGCAAGCAGGTGCCACCCGCGATCGTCGCCAGCGAAGGCGTGCACTTCGTCGACGATGACCGCTTGTAGTCCGGCGAAAAACGCGCGGTGGTCCACATTCGTGCTGACGAGCATCGACTCCAGCGATTCCGGTGTGGTCAACAGAATGTCGGGCCGTTCGGTCAGCACGGCGCGGCGACCGGCTGCGCTGACATCGCCGTGCCATACGGCAGCACTGCGGCCCAGCCAGCCCGAGTAGCGCTCGACGCGCGGTGTCAGGTTGTTGAGCAGCGCCTTGAGCGGGCACAGATACAGCACGGAGGTGCCCTGCCAGCGGTGTGCGGTCATGCGCGACAACAGGGGGAACAACGCCGCTTCGGTTTTGCCGCCTGCGGTCGGCGCCAGCAACAGCCCATCCTCTCCCGCGGTCAGCGGCTCGATCGCGGCATGCTGGAGCGGGCGCAGGTCTCGCCAACCCAGTGAGTTGACGATGTGGTGCACCAGCACCGGCTCGAGCCTGTCCAGCGTCACAGCTGCAAGTCGATGTCGTCGGCCGAGGTAGCGGCGTTGCGTTCGACGTCCGTGAGCTCATCACTGCGCAGGGTCAGCGCATAATGTTCGCGCGGATCCCAGTCGTCGTATTGCTCCACCCGATCCAGCACATCGGAGACCAACTTCTTGAGGAAGACACGCGGCGCTACGCCGACCTGC
This sequence comes from Nocardia sp. NPDC051756, assembly GCF_040681495.1. Taxonomy (NCBI): domain Bacteria; kingdom Bacillati; phylum Actinomycetota; class Actinomycetes; order Mycobacteriales; family Nocardiaceae; genus Nocardia; species Nocardia sp. NPDC051756. The sequence goes on from NZ_JBFAYV010000004.1 coordinate 605,449, forward strand.
CCGCCGAGCTTGCCGGTGACCGCCCGCGCCAACTCAGCGATGTAATCCGCATCGACCACTGCGGTCACACGCGGGCAATCGTAGGCCGCGGCATACAATTCAGTAACTTTACCGCCGAGCTCGACGAGGGCGTCGATGGTGAAGCCGGGCAATCGGACTTGGGTGGCGCGTGGGTTGTCCCAACGCGGATCAGGTCCAAAGTCGGTGGCCAGCCGCTGGGCCAATGGCGCGAGCCGCTGCACACCCTGCTGTCCGTCGTAGAACGCCGGCGTGCCTGTGATCACCAGGTACAGCCCGGGGAACCGTCCGGAGTAGACATCGTCGACAAGCTGCCGCAGGGCGTTGAGCGCCTTGTCGCGTGCGTCGGAACGAACTCGCTGCAGCGTTTCGACCTCGTCGAGCACCAGCAGTAGCCCTGCGTGGCCACTGTCACGTAGCACGGTGAGCAGGCCCTGCAGGGAGCTCATCGCCCCGAAATGGTCCAGATCCCCCTTGACCCCGGCGTACCGGCGGATTGCCGCCGCAACGTGCGGTTGCCCGCCCAACCAGGCCGCGAGGCCGTCGGCGGTGGCGTGATCACCGTCAGCGTTGGCGGTGCGGTAAGCACGCAGCGCTGCCGCGAAACCTGGTGTGCTACGAGATATCTCGGCCAGCCGCAGTTCCAGCAGTTCGCCGACTGCGGCATCGAGCGCCTCGGCGTCCTCCTCGTCGATCGAACCGTCAGCGAGTACATCTTCCTCGAGCGCGAAGATCCAACCGTCGAGAATCGGTCGCAGGGCACTGGGCGGGAACTGCTCGGCGGACAGTTGCTCGACCAGTCGCCGATAAACAGTTTCCATACGATGCAGCGGAGTCTCGGTCTCGGAGATCTGTACTTCGGAGACGGCGAAGCCACGCCGTTTGGCGCGTTCAGCCAGCCACCGGGTGAAGAATGTCTTGCCCGCGCCATATTCGCCTCGGACCGCTTTGAATACGCTGCTGCCGGAGGCAACCCGGTCGAGGTCTGCGTCCATCGCATTGGTGAAGCGGTCGAGACCGACCGCCAGCACGTCAAGCCCGTTCATCGGCACCGCGCCCCGGCGCAGCGCCTCGATGATGTCCTGCCGGCGGCGCGCCGACACGTCCGCTGTCACGCCTGTTCCAAATCGAACTGCTCAATAAGCAACGCCGTGTCTAGCTTGACCGTTTGGCCGTCCGCATCGATATCCAGCACCGGATAGCCTTCAACCTGCAGCAATTTGCGCAGGGCAGTGACGGTGCCACCGATGCGGTGTGCGGGCACGCCCGCGTGAGCAGCCATGGTGTCCAGGGTGGCTCGTCCACCCCCAGCCAACAACACCGTCAGCAGCGCTGCGACGCGCTCGTTGGGCAGCGGCGCTCGGGTGCCTTGTCGTTGGCGATAGATCTCGCTGGCGAGCAATGCTTCCACCAGAGCAGGGTGCTTCGGCTTCGGCGACTTTTCCGGTGCCGAAGTTGGTGCTGGACTCTCGTCGAAGAGGGTGAGGTCCTGGTCCGATTTCGGAGTCGGCCGTCGCGGTGCTACCGGAGCCGCTGCCACGGCCGTCGCGCCCGTCAGAGCCTCACGCCACCAGTCCGGGCTGGCCACCGGAGCACCCCCCCAACCCGGGACTGCCTGGTCGTCGCCGGCACTGAGCACGATCAGCGGAATGACAACCTCCGCGGGCGACGCGCCGCCGTGGTAGCCGGACTTCCGTGGGCCATACCGCAGTTCCTCGCGCCACGGGAGTACGACGCTGCTATTGCCCAAGCCCACGCGCGAGCCGTGTACGGCGATTTCCCCTTCGCCCGCAGGGGGATTCGAAGGCCGCCACCGGTTCTCGCTCGAAGGTGAGGTGCGCGTGACGGAATCAGGTCCGCGATCAAGGACATGCCCGTGGTCGGAGACCAGCACTACAACGCGATCCTGAGCTACTTCCAGCAGCGCACGCACTGCGGCGATATTCTCCTGACCCCACACGATCGTGTCCGGTTCACTACGATCCAGCGCGTCGTCGATGGTATTGACCACCGCTGCGACCAACGGAACATTCCTGTTGGCGACTGCTTCGACAACATCGAAATCCAGCGCGGATCCGGCACCGGCGCGCAGCGAACCCTTATGCAACAGCATTCCCTTCGGGAAGCGCTGAGTGAACGCAGCACGCTCGGCCTTGGCCTTACCGACGGCGATCCGCCCGGAGAACAGGCTGCATCGGCTGACCTCGGTGACGCTGGGCAAGGCTGCGAGAACGCCGGTACGTGCTCCACCGTCCGGCGTGAGTTCGAGCCAGGATCCCGACCGAGTCACCGACTCGACGAGTTCCGTCGCCGCGGCCACGCTCATGCCGTCCATCACCAACAGCAGCACCGGATGGCGCTCCAGTATCGGTGCAACGACCCGATCCAGGACATCCTCCACGCGCAGCAACGTGCCGGGCTCGGATTCCGCAGCCGTGCTCGTGGCGAGCAGGTTCGCGAACTGGTGATCGTGGAGCGCTCGCCGCTGGTCAACCGCGTGGTAGAGCTGGCGGTATGCCTGCGCGACGTTCGGATCGGTGTCGCCGACAAAGAGGTCGAGCCGGGCGCGATCCACCCAACCGTCCTCCCGGACCTGGCGCCACACGGCCTTGAGCAGGGTTTGCGGCGCGGCAGGCTCAGGCGTGGACAACCAGCGCAACAGTCGAAGGGCCATTCTGGCGGTGTCGACCCGAGATTGGTTGTCCGCCCCCCGGTGTCGTTCCACCGCCTCCAGAGCGTGCTGCGCTGACAGCACCGCCTCAGCCGATACCCGTCCCTTGGTCGGTAGCGCCCGCCGAATGGATGCCGTAAAGGCATGCAGACGGTGGGTGAAACCCAGGGGCAACAGATCTGAGGCGGTAAGCAACCTGGCCGCATCGACCTTTTTGGCCAGGTCTTCGGCGCGGTTGAAGACCCGATGAACCTCGCGCAGCAAGCCGGCATCTCGGTCGGAGTCGAGTGCTCGGTCCACCCACGCTTCGGCGGCTACACGGAAGGCGTACGCCTGCTCGTCGGTCAGGCGTTCTCCGCCGAAGTACGGCTCGAGCCGGGTGCGAGCGATAATCACGTCAGTGCTCACAGGGGCGCCGTTCGGAACGGGCCACAGCGCCGCGGCAAGTAAGCCGAGCGGTATTGCATCAACGCCGTGACCGGAACGCACTGCCGCCATAATTGATGCCACTGCAGGGCCGGCAATCTCGGTGAGGTAGCCGGTAATCCCGTTCAGCACGTCCGAGGGCAGGTGACTGAACTGCAATAGGCTGTGCGCGTCGGTAGTCCATTGCAGCAGACCGGCGCTATCCAGACGGCCACGATCCAGACCGAGCAGCTGCGCAGACAAGCAACGGAGGACATGGTCGCGAGTCAAGACGGTGCCTGGTGGCGGGGGCCAACCCTCGCGGGGCTGGTACTGCGCAAGTGCATCCGCGATCCACCCGCCGCCGCCCATCGTCGAGCTGACGATGGTCGGGTCCAAGTTGGTGAGCTTGAACATCTGTCGCACGAGATCCCAGCGGTCGACGCTGCGGATCTGACCGCGACTGAGGTGGGCCAGCAGGCCATCGCCGAGCTCGAGATCGGTGAGTTCGGTGAGCAGCACCAGCCTTTCACCCTCGCGGCGATCATGTAGCGCAGCGCGGACCGCGATCGGCGTGGGGCACGGCACCACTCGCGCCGCGTTCGCGTTCTCCCCGACTGTCAGGATCGGCTCGTCGTCCCACACGGGGGTCGCGCGCAGCGCGAGCGCCATCTGACTGTCGCCCTCAGACAGCCACGCTTCCACCTTGCGGCGGATCGTGGCCGGTTGCACAGGCTCACGAATCACCGATGACCTCCCACGAAATCCGCACGTTGTGGCCGGCGGTCACTTCGTTTTCGATTTCGGCCATCACCGCTGCGATTGCCGACGTGTCGGCGACGTCGCGTTGCTGCCGCGTCGGCAATCGCGTGGACGTGGGATCGCCCTTGGACACCGCAGCCGGTGGTGGGGCCGGTGGCGGCACGGGCTTCACGAGCAGCGCGGCGGCGGCACTCACCGCATTCTTCAGCGCTGCGGCCAGGTCGCACACGCTCTGCTCGTAGCCGGCCGCGGCGCGCAACTCATCGATGACGAGCTTGGCGCCCCCGTCATGGCTCGCCCGCCGTGCCGCCGCATCGAGCAGATCCCATTGCGTGCCTGCCAGGGCCACCTTCACCTGATCCGACTGTTTGAAGGATGTTCCTGCGACTAAGTCTTCGATCTCACCAACCTCGGCGTCTGCCACCATGCCCACCAGCACGGCATCGTCGGTCTCGGATGCAATCTCGCGCAGCAGTTTCGCGACTCGGCGCGCGGTGGCCAGCCGCCCGGATCGTGCCTCGGTGTCCAGGCCCAGCACACCGGCGTGCTCGGTCAATTCGGTGACCAGCAAGTCGGTGGCCGTCACGTGTACCTTTGCCACGCTCCGGATCTTCGTTCCGAAATCCTCGAGCGTCGCGGGGGTGCGGTATTCCGCCAGCTGTATCCCGAAGATGGGCTTGGCCCGGCGCACCGCCCGATCCCATATGTCCTGTTCGGGCATGGGTGGGCGCTTGAGCATCATCGAGTCGGTGATTTGCTGCACCGCCTGGATGTCGATCTTGCCGTCGTGCTGGTACCAAGCGAGCTGCTGTTCGTGAGCGAACACCGCCAGGATCAGGTTCTGCAGGTCGCGTTCGAACCCGCGCGGCGACGGCTTGTCCAGCAATGGCCGCAGCACCTGGACCGGGAATTGCTCGGTGTACCCGTCTTTGGCGGCTTCCCGAACGAGATGGGTGCTCCACCAACACGTCGTGGCATTCAACACGTACTGATTCTCGACGATCTCGCCCAACTGCAGGTTGTTGCAGATGCGCTGCACCGTCTTCTGGTCCGTGCTCCCTTCCACCTTCGCCCGGCGTGCCTCGTCGGCGGCCGCGGCGCGGGCGAAGCCCAACACCTTGTTCAGTTCGCCTTTCGTCACCGGCTTTTCCGCCACCGGAAGGCACGGGGTGCCGGGGAATGACCAGTCCAGTAGGTCCGACGTGAGGTTGTCGAACGCTGCCTTCACCGTTCCGCCGCGAGGATCACCGAGTGGCAACGCCTCTCGCAACGAGACCAGCACCGGGCCGGTGTCGAGTTCCACGGCCGTATCCGACTGCCTCGGCTTGACCACGCCGTACGCGAGCTTCAAGGTGTCGAGCAGCGAGGATTTCAAGTGCTGCTGACGCTGCTGGAGATAGATCTTGCCCTGTTGACGGTCGGCGATCGACCAGTCCGCGGCCAACGTGGTCAGCCGGTCCCCGGTACCGCCACTGCCCAGCAGGTAGTTGATCTTCACGAGTTGTCCCAGCCGGACCATCAAGTCGTCCGAAAGGAAGTACGGCAGCCAGAAGACCGTGTTCTTGTCGCGCTCCAACCCCTCGATGCGGGCCAGGTCGTCGCGCCGGTTGCCGCCGTTGTCGAAGGGGTAGTCGATGATCACCCGCCACGTTTCACCCTCCGTGTAGAGGGTCGCGTCGGGCATCGTCTCGCGATCACGCACGTTTCCGAACTTGACGGTGATCTGGTGCCGGCGACCGCGCCACTCCTTCATGTGCGCGAGCTCGCCGAAGGTGCCCTCCGAGCTGCCCACCCCGAGCTCGACACAGACCATGTCGCGAACCAGCTGCTGCAGCACACCCGTCGCGGTTTCGTTGTGTGGCACCAATTCGAGCAGCTTGTCGTAGTCGACCGCCGACAGTTTCAACGAGAAGACCGGGTCGGGTCCGTCGGTCTTGTGCAGTTCGCCCGCGTCGTCAGCGAGCTTGCTCAACCGGCTGATGATGGTCTGGTTCTCGTAGCCGGGAATCGGCGCGCTGATGCTGCCGAAGTTCAGCGCGTGCAGGCGCGAGGCCGTCAAGTTGTGCAGCGCAGGCACTTCCGGCACCAACGCCCCAATCATCAGTGTTCGCACCAACCGGTCGTCGAGCTGGAACTGCTCGTGGCCGGCCGCCATCTCCTCGGTGATCCCATTGAGTGCCAACAACAATGGACGCAGTTTCTGCCGGTAAGTGTCGCGGGCTGCCTGGAATTGTTGCTTAAGCTGAGGCCGATCGGGCAGTGCACCATGCAACACGAGTGGATCGAACAGCGCCGCCACACCGATGACATCGTTGACCTGCAACGTATTCCGCCGCTCCACCAGCAGCTCGGTCATCACCCGCAGTGCCGTGCGCTCACGCTGCAATGCCTGCGACAGCGCGACCAAGGTCGCCACCAGTGCGGGGGAGAACGGATACAGCCGCCGGAAGGTGGCTCGATCCGAGCCGATGCCCGCATCGCCATACTGCGCACCCGACAGCAGGATGTCCCACACCTCACGGTTGCCGCGCACCGCCTCGAACGCTTCGTCGATGATCCGGCGCGCCTCGTCCTTCGGCACTGTCTCCGTGCCCGGACGCAACAGCCGACCTTCGGTGATCTCTGGCAGGTTGGTGTCTGCCAGCACGATTTCGTCGAATCGTCCCTGGCCGCTGCGCATCACGTCGGCGAGCACCTCACGCTCGGTGCCGCCTACCTGTGGTCCGAGGAACTCCTCCAGGTTGCGCTGTTTGGCGATGAACGACACCAGAGGCAACGGCCGCGCCGCGTCCGAGGACTCGACCAGCTTGTTGAGCTTCGCGCCCTCGGTATTGACGAAGGTGATGTCGGACATTCTGGTGGACAGCCAGAGGATCAACTCGTCGAGGAACAGCACGGCTACGTCGTAGCCGAGGCTCTTCGCATGTCGGGTGACGACCTGCAACCCGGTGTCCAGGTCCAGGTACTCGCCGCTGCGCACCGCGCCGGTGTAGAACGCCGTCGTCAGCGCGCTGACGAGGCTGTCGCGTTCTTTCGTGCCGGGTGCTGCAGCCGCTGCCGCGTCGTAGCTCTGTGCAGTCCACCCCTGACGCTGCGCCATCATCGACGCCAGGCCCGCCCCCGCCGAGCCCGGCTGTCCGCCGTTCCCCAGCACCTCGAAGAACTTCTCGTCGGTCATGGTCTGACGCAGCGTTGCTGCATCGGCCAGCATCCGATCCGAGCGATGCACCGCCGGCGGCGGCGCCTCCGGGTGCAGCGCCGTGATCTGGTTGAGGTAGCCCTCCAGCAACGCCTGCTCGACCGACTGTGCACCGAGCAGGTGGAACGTCAGGCACAACACCTTGCGGCCCGGCAACCAGGAATCGGCTTCCGCGATCGGCGCCGCCAATCCCGGAATCGCCCGCGCTTGGTTGTTGTGCTGCAGGATCTCTCGCAGCACGGACATGAAATGCGACTTACCCGAACCGAACGACCCATGCAGATACGCCGCTTGTGAACGACCAGTCGTCACCGCATGCCCTACCATGCGCAGCGCGTCACCGAAGTCGTCCCGCAACTGCTCGGTTACAACGTAATTCGCCAGATCCGCACCCTCGGACGCCTTCACGACGAAGTCTCCGTCGCTCACCGAGGTGGGGATTGTGATCAGGTCCCGTAGCAGCGTCATGCCAGTTCCTCTACGCCACGCAGCTCGGTCAGCGCATGCCGGTCAGCGCCGAGACCTGCCAGTTCGGTGTCAATCAGCCCGGTGAAGAACTCTGCCGGGGAACCGGGGAAACTGGATGTTGGTTTGCAGTGCCACTGACGCAACCATGGTTCAAGCTCTGCTAGCCCCGCCAGCATCGGCAACAATCGTTCTGCAGGCCAGCCGCCTTGAGTCTTACGGTCAAGGTAGACCCCGGCCAGCGCCTGGGCCTGCGCCAAGTGATCCCAGCCTGCCCATCCGAGTAGCTCGGTGTTGTCCCCGTCCCGACCCATTTGCGGGTAGGAGATGAAGCGCTCCTTCGGCACATCCAACTTCCCGCGGTTGGCCCAGTAGCTCAGTTTCGTGAAGTCATCTTTGGAGTACTTCGGAGGCACGTCAATCTCGACCTTCTCGCCAGCGTCCATCCGACGCTGTAGCGCCCACGCACGCTCCCATTGGGCCCGCTTTCGCAGGCCTGAGGGCTTGTACCGGCCGGCAGGCAGAAACGGCACGAGCTCATCTTCGACTAGCTTGCTCAATGTCTTCACCAAGTCATGCTGGTCCGTGCCAATCCACAGGTCCAGCACGGACCGGAATTCTTCGTCGTGGCGTACCCGATCGGCAAGCTGCGCCACCGACAGCAGGGTCGGATTGCCTCCCCACAGCTCAGATGCCTCAAGCCGCCCCATTAGCCATTCACTCAGAGCAGTGGCCTGCATCGCATCCCAGCTCTCAGTCGTCCACCGTCGCTTGCATTCTGGCCGTTCGATCAACCCGATACTGCGATCGGACTCGATCGCGGCAATCCGCTTTTCCACCAATACCTTGTACTCGAAGGGCCAGTGATCAGGTAGGTCTATGATGGGGGCCGAGTTATGCCTGGCGAACCACTGTGACTCGACCACACCGGCCGCTATTTTGCGCGCAAGAACGATCTCGAACGCCCGCTCGCCGAGCTTAAGCGCCGGTGGTTTCACAGCAGTCAGGTCGTCAGCAATAAGCCCATAGAGTCCATACACCTGCCAGTCAAGCTCTTCCTGTACCGTAATCATATTCTTGCGGATGGCCTCATATTTGGAGCGAGCACTATATAGGTTCTCGCGGGTCGGCACCCCAGCAGTTGCTACCGCCGAAGGAGTAGAGGTAGCGAGATCCTGTGCCATTCGATATATATCCCGACTCAGCGTCAGTGGACGCTTGGTAGTCAGCGGGAACCTCTCCACGTTGGTTGACGTGAAGTTGAATCTCTCCATCCAGCTCTCGGGTTGAATTCCACGGCCAATTCCACTTCCACCCTTGGATCCGCAGACCTGTCGAAGCCAGAAGCATGCAGTCGAACTGTTGAGCAACCCGAGCAGCTCCAAGTGATCGTCGTCCGTTGCCCCCTCCGGCAGCTTGATAACCGGCGCCGAGCGGTTGAAGACCTTCCCGCCTCGATCTAGTACGAAGTGGTTGTGTGTGACAACTTCCGCGAAGGTTATCGACAGCGGAATGCGGTAACGCTCAGGAATCCATCGATACCAAACCCACCAAGGCTCATTCGTTTCAGAGCGTTGCTGACCGGAAAACCCTGTTGTTGAACCAATAGATGCCCGCACGGTCCACAGATGCCGAGCCCACGGTGCATCTATTTCGAAAGGGAGCGGTTTTAAATCTTCACCATAAGGCACGATCGCATGATCGCCGCGCAGTACGTCCCAGTCACGAACTAGTTCTCCGGCAATTAGCCTACGGTGAACCGTGTCGCTGAGTCCATGTCGGAGGAACCACTGTTCTGGCGCCAAGAATGCCTCATCCTGACCAGGGAAGCTGGCGAACCCGATGGCTCCCTGAATCCGAGTGCAGAGCCGTTGCTTTGCCTGATCAAGGACTGCAAGCAACTCGGAAGCGCCTCCGCCGCTTAAGCTCCACGGATGGGTCTTGAGCGCATCACGATTGAGGTCTACCGCACCGATCCACTCCGACTCGGAACCCGGCTCGTCGATCTGTTTCACTATTGCTGACCACACGTGGCCCTGAGCGGCGTCCCTAGGCTGGGCTGGTTCGCCACGCACTCCGAGAATCGCGCGAATCGAACGACTGTAGCGGTCGCTGACCGAACGGTTGATGCCAACAAGGATCACTGTCGGCGTGCCGTGGCCGGGTATATATGCCCCCGACGTGTCGATCACCTCGGTCAGCTCGACCTCATACGCAAAATAGTCGTCGATTAGTTTCTTGCCGAACTCTCGCTTCATGAACGAGTTTGCAGTGATCTGTCCCACGTAACCTGACCTATCACCGTCATGATCCCCCCGTCTCGCTAGTTCGAAGAAGCGCTGCGCGAAAGGTACGGCGAGGGCATATTTTCCGGAACAGGCAGAATAGTCGTGGCGGTAACGCTCGTTGAGCACTTTATCTTTGACCGTGATGTACGGCGGGTTCCCGACAACTACGGTGTAGGTTCCGGGCCGGAGATATTCAGCGAGCAGGTCGCCGTCCTCGCCGTAATAGGCGAATTCGGGTCGTTCGTCGAGGGCAGCGAGGAGATCGCCCTGATGGCTGCCGGATTCCTTTCCCCAATGCAGCAACGAATCACCGGTCGCCACTCGCACCGGATACGTGCTATTGAGGTTTTTGCGTCCTGTAGCCCGCAATGCAGCGATTACTAGCCGGAAACGAGCGATAGCCACCGCAACCGGATTGATGTCCACTCCAGTTACTTGCCCTAGTGCTCGCTCCACTAGGGCGTCGACTGAGGTCGCGGGTTCGCGTTCCATCCACAGATCCAGCAGCCGGTGGAATGCGCCGAGCAGGAAATGTCCTGATCCACAGGTCGGATCGATAACCGACATTTCAGCCAAACTGAATTCCTTCAGTGCCGGCGCGAAGGTGCGGTCGAGGATGAATTCCTCGACGAACTCCGGGGTTTGCTTGAGTGCAAACTTCTTCTGCGCATGAACCGACAGTTCCTGATACAGATCGCCTAGGAACCGGGTATCCATATCCTCCGACAACAACGACCGGAACCCCGCACCGCGGCGGAAAAAGTCCGACAGAGCCTCGCTAGCCTCGGCGGAGATGTCGAATCGCCACACCGGGTTGTGTTTGTCGAATATCTTGCTGGTCGCTCGTAAGCCTTGCAAATGCTCGAAAGCCTGACGCAGCCAATGCCGGTCGTTGTGTATCGGATTGGCGATGATGTACTGCTGCATCGCTCGCATCGCTCGTTCGGTAGACGCGTCGTCGTCCGGACCGCCGATCCAGAGCTTGTCGACCAGGCGGTTGTCTTCGCAGAACCGCACGAACACACAACCGAGTACCCAGGCCACCGCAGCCTGGTCGAGCACGTCCTCGAGCCAGGTTTCGAAGGTGACGCCGATGCGTTCGGCGGACCTCGCGTCGGCGTATTCCTGCCGCAGCTCAGTGCGCAGGTCGTCCTTGGCGGCGACTTGCGTGCGCAGGTCTTCGACCAGGTTCTTGACCTGGCCTTGCAGCGCCTTCAACTCGATCATCTAGCGGGCGGCCCTTTCGGCGGTCGGTTCGATCCACTCCTGCGGCAGCCACAGCGACTGGGTGCTCGGGGAGGTCAGCGGCAATTGGACTTGGTCCAGCATGGCAGGTTCGGGGCGGCGTGCGGGTACTAGCAGTAGCCGGGCAGCGGGTCGGGGGCGAGTTGGGTCGGCGAGTTGCTGTAGCAACTGCAGCTGGCCGTAGCGGGCCAGGGGGGCGGCCTCGGTGATCAGTACTGGCGCCTCGGTCTCAAGCTGCTCGGCGATGGCCGGGAGGACATGATGCTGCACGAGCTCGGTGAGGCCGCGGAAGTCCGCATTGCCGGCTTCACCGTTGTCTGCGGCGACAATCGCCTCCCACGGGTATCCGAGGGCACGCAACTGGTCGAGCGTGATCGCGGTGACGTTGACCTCGGTGAGGTTGTGTCTCGCGAGCAAGACCCGGCGAGCGTGGTCCACAGCGCTCAGGCGAGCCAGGACTGCGAGGAATCCGCGGCGATCGATGACGGCGGCAAGCGCGGTATCGACCTTCGCTACTTCGGTCGGGCCAGTCAACCGGCCCAATGTGGTAGGCATCCGGGTCGAGGTCACCGATGACTGCAGCGTCGGTGGGGCGTATGCCTTGGCGTCGGAGTCCCAGCGCAGGCCGCACTGCTCCAGCAGCTTGTCAAGTGCGGGTCTACCTGGCAGCGGCTCGGCGTCGGGGAACCGCGCGTGCACTCGTCCACGTACTTCCTCGACGGCCATGCGCTTGCCGAACAGTGCACCGGCAGAAAGCTTCAGAGCGCGCTCGGCCGGCATACCCACTGGATACAACTGCCCCTGCGCGCTGACGGCGGCCTCGGCGTTGCTCGAAACTGCGGCCAGCTGGAGCAGACGTTGGTCGCTGAGCGGCGGCATGCCATCCGGCGGGGCGATGTCGCGCAGGTCGTCGACGGCACGCTGTCGCGACGGCAGCGGGTCTGACGTGCACAAACGCGTTGCGCACTGCCCTAAGGACACGGCGAACTGGAGTAGATCGGCGGCAGTGGTAACTGCGGCAGGGTCGTCTGGCTCGCGGCCGACCAAGACGGTGTCGGAGCTACGGAACCTGCGGATGGCGACGCGGGAGTCGCCACCGGTGGACAGCTCGGTCTCGATGGCCGCGCGGACCAGCCCGATCGCCTGGGGGAGTCGAGCGGGTCCCGAAGTGTATGAACCTCGGGCCGCGGCCAGCGCCTCCGCCAACTCGGCGGCGCTCATCACGGCGCCGCGAGCATCCAACAGTGCGACGATCTCGTCGCGGATCTGCATAAGGGCGGTACTTCCGACCCACTTCTTGACGTACTTGCGCAGCCAGATGGAGATCTGGGGTTGACTCTGATCGGTGGCGCGGGCAGCCTCGGCCTGTGACGGCCAGCGCAGAAATACGCCGTCCTCGGTAGTGGCCTGGCCGAGGACCACCTGCATCGCGGTCCATTCCTTGGCGTTTCGACTCGTGCGGTTGGGCAGCAGCGTCGCGCATACTGCTTCGATGCCGTGGGGCACCTGCTCCTCGGCAGCGGCCTCCGGGAACGTCTCCCGTGCAGGTTCGAGTCGCACCCGCAGCGTCCGGGTCTGGTCCAGGATTTCCTTGCGGGTGGCGTTGGGAACACCACGGGCACGGGTGAGGGCCGAGGGTTCGTAGTCCAGTAGCTCGCCGACGGTGTGCACGCCGAGACGTTCGAGCGCGGAGCGCGCACGCGCGGTGAGTTCGGTGGCCTCCAAGGGAGAGGTCCGGGTGAGCTCGGCCGTGACAGGCCCGACCTTCGACGGATCAGGTTTGGTGTCGGGGATGGCGCGGAAGATCCCGCGCCAGGCATCGGCCATCTCCTCGACAGTGTCGAATCGTTTGGCCACATCGCGTGACAGCGCACGGGCGAAGAACGTCACCATGCGGTCGGCGACCGCCGAATCGAAGGCGGATGGTTCGAGGGTTACCTCATCCGTCACCGCAGCGGGATTGGCGTTTTCACCCCACCGCGGAAGGGCGCCGGTAGCCATCTCGTACAAGGTCACGGCGACCGCGAAGCGCTCGGCCGCCGCGTCGTATACCTTCCGCCTCGGCTCGCCGAGGAATGGATCGAGGTAGGTCGGTGTGCCTGCGTTGAGCTGGGTGGCTGGGACTGCGGCGAGTGAGAAATCGAACGCGCACAGGTGAAGCTGCTTGTCCTTGGGGCGAGGACGTGCGGCCAGGTTCGCCGGCTTGATGTCGCGATGCCACACGCCCTGGCCGTCGAGGAAATCGACGATGTCGAACAGGTCGCGGCCGTAGCGCTCGAGCAGGTCCAGCGCCAGGCGACCCTCCTGGAGTTCTTCGACCACTGTCCGTGGGCCGGCGCTCTCCAGCAACAGCGCGGTTCTGCCGCCAACGGTCACCGGCCCCTCAATCAGGGCGGCGACCTGCCAGTGCTTGAGCTTGCCCAGCACTGCCGCTTCAGCCTCGAGCCGCTGGGAATGCTGCTCATCGCGAGCTACTTTGAGAACCAGCTCGCGGCCATCCCGGTTGACCAGTAGCGCGACTGCCGTCGAACCGGAGCCGAGGCGCCGCACAACGGTCAGGCCACCATCGAGGAGATCACCCTTCTTCGCCTCGAGCGGATCGGTCACTGGCTCGGGTTCTGGTGTGGTGAGCTCGTCCCATACCGCGTCCAGTCCACGCAGGAAGTCTCGGACGCTGGACAGACGCTGCTTCGGGTCGCCGTGGGTGGCGTCATAGATCAGGTCCACCAGGCCAGCGGGCATGCCGTCCACTACTGCGGCAAGGTTCAGCCCCTGGTTGGTGACTGCTGCGACCAGCTGCTCGGCATTCTCGGCCGGGGCGACCCCGGCGAAGATCCGGTAGGCGATCGCACCGAGCGCGAACACGTCGAGTTGTACGCCAGGCACATGCGCGTTGGTGACGAACTCCGGGGCCTGAAAGCGGCGCACTTCGTCGTCGAAGAACAGCTCGAGCCCGGTGCCATTGCTCGACGAGCCGAGCTTGGTGAGCTGCGTCGATCCGGCGAGCCGACCACCGGTCTGCCAGTCGGTGATCACCAACGCGGGGTGCGCGCGTTCCTTCTCGGTGACGAAGACCGCGTTCGGGTGTAATGCCCGGTGCGACAGCCGCCGCGAGTGTGCGTAGTCGACGATCTCGGCGAGATCCTGAATCAGCTGCAGCTTCTGAGCCAGCGTCTGGTTCTGGCGTTGATTGAGCCAGCTTTCCAGGCGCTGCGACTCGACGGTGTACTCGAAGATCACCGCTGGGCCGAAGGCATGGTCGACCAGATCCACCGGGTGCGCGATACCGGGATGGTGGATCCCTTGCAGCAAACGGAATTCCCGCTCGGCTGCCCGCTTGATGACCGGCAGCTCCTCCTCATCGGCCCGACTGGTCAGGTAGAAGCGGACCCGTCGCACGAGCGCGGTGTCCATAGCATGACCAGCCAGGAAGTCCTGCCAGCCAATGCCTTCCGCGAATGGCTTTGGATGAAGGATCAGCTGTCCGATACGTCGATCCGCAACCGATGGCCGGATCTTCGCTCCCCGAACCAGATCGACGATCTCGCGCCCGCGCTTCGCATTGATGAGCTGAGCGTTTGTGGGCCGGTCAAGGAGGAACTCCTTGAAGCTGGGCAGGTTGGAAGTGCCACCGTCCAGGCCAAACGTGTGCTGGCGGCCGATTTCGTCTAACGAGGAGACCATGTTGTGGGCATGCACGAAGACGGCGGCACCCACGAACGGACTTCGTGTCTGCTTGCCTGCTTTGCGGGCGTAGAAGTTGATCAGGCTGGCAAGGCGCTTAGCCTTCCGGTTAGCCAGGATGTAAGGGTTGTCGACCGGAACGAGTCGCCCCTTGGGCATGCGGCGAACCCATTGGGTCCCGTCGCCCATGAGGTCGCCTTGCCAGTGCTTCAGCTCGACGACGAATAGACCGCGAGGTACGAGGATGAGTGCATCGACCTCATTGATCGAGCCGTCGGTGGCGACGAACTCGACGTTCGGCCATACATGGAATGGGTCCTCGTCAGGCAGGTATTTGGCCAGCTCATGCAGGCCATCCCGCTCGTGAGCGAAGGCGCTGGGGTTGATCTGCTCCCAGCGTAGCGAATCCTCACGCACGAACTCTCATCCTTCCTGACCCCAAGCCGCTCACCACAATTCGCGCGTGAAGCCCACCCTCGTTACCCGACTGTCCTGAATACTACGGGTGACCGCTGGCAATCCTCCGGAACTTGGGCGCGGTCGCGCTCGTCCCGACTGCGTCAGCGTCGATGGGCCGGAGAAACTCTACATGTCATGGGATGATTACGTCGTGTCGCGCCGTTGGCGCGAATCCGGGCCCTGACCACTCAGCCTGCTCACTGGATGGTCTCGCGACTGCCAGGTACACCCCGGAACTCGGGGGCGAATTGTTTCCTGACCTCGTGGTATGCGGCAATTCAGATGACAATGCTCATGTCGCGTGGTGACAATTCCCCCTTGAGGCACTACGAGCTCGGAAAGGGAGCGTATGGCGGAGAAGGAGGGCAAGGGCGCACCGAGGGAACAGTTTCACCTCGTCGGCCAGGCGTATCGAGGCTCGGTCAGCAATACTCATGTCGAGCTGATAGTGGACAACAACGTCGTGTCGATCGCGGAGTCCGTGATGCGAAAAGGTTTTGTAGAGAACGACATTCAGCATCGTCGGCTCCGAAATCTTTGCGATTGGGCACGATCGGGAGATGCGGAGTTCAACTGTTACGTCGGGGCCGTAGAAGGTGCAGGGTTCGATGGGTACTCCGTGTCGTCCTACAGCCTTGCTCGGCGGCTTGCATCATCTGCGGCGCTGTTTCGGGCCGCGACTACCGACTGCGGCGTTGATCCATTCGATGGCACTCCACTGCAAGATCGAATGCTGGTGAAGCTGCCCGATATCACGTCGGCTGTCGATCACGCGCAGGATCTAGCCGGTAACCTCTTTCTGCCCAACTACATTGCGATCCTGCTGTGGCGGCTGGTGTGCGAGGACCGACCGAATTGTCGTGACGCTGAGACCTCGCGCACGCTGCTCCTCGAGCTCGGTCGGCGCCTCGAGACGAAGATCAATTACATCCCCTTGACATGGATTATGTTGTTCTACGCCGAATTCGGTACGCTCGAGGTGGCACGGACGGTGCGTTCGGGTCTGTTCAAACTGGATGGATCCTCTCTTGCGAAGAATTCCCGTTCGGGCGGATGGGACATGAGTCTGCTGTCCTATATGTCAATGCTTCGCTCGGTGGATCGGTTCGAAGGGATCACGGTTCCGCGGATGCCGGTGCTGGTCACCGCCGACGCGAAGTTCGCCCAGGCAGCGGCGATGGTTACCGCTGTCGGCAACACCGGGCTGTTCGAGATCAATTTCGATCGGCTTAGGCCCGAGACCCATGCCGTGGTGAGCGATACGATCATGAACCATTGTTCTCGACGGCTGCTTCGCAGTCCGACCGTGCCGCTGTGGAGCAAGCTGATCGGTATAGCCAATGAGCTGGAGGAACAGCTCGGTATCGATGAACCTGACCGCCTGCGTTCCGAGCGACCGATCGTCGAGATCTCAGCCGATCCCATGAAGTTGCAGCGCCTGCTCGCGATCATGCCGCGTCCGCGAGAAGAGATCATTGGCCACCTGCATGACGAGCCGGTCGATCTCTACACCGCCTTGTTTCTGGCAGTGACAGTCTTGTCTTGTTTCGCTTCTCGCGACGGGCGCGACAACCTTCTCCGAGTGGCGGCGAAGCGTGCCACCCCCGGGTTTGCCGGCGATTCAGCTAAGGGCTCGGGCGCTGAGCTCATCTTGGAAAGTCTGGTACTCATCGACGCCTGGTCTACAGCCGATGGGGTATTGATCCCGGTGTATCTCGAGCGACTCGAACTGTGCACCGTTGTCCACCGGAACGTGGTGCTGCTGGTGACGCTGCTAGTTGTGAAGTCGCTGATGGAGTTGCTCGCAGACGATAGGGGCATCGCTCTTGATCTGGCGTACGCGGTGGTTTCCAAGATGATCTACGAGCGTGTCGGAAGATGTTGTAGCTGAGTCCGAATCCCGAGGCGTGTCCGGAGACAGGAGACCCCACTGGATTTGTCATCTCATGTTGATGGGAAGATGGCAGCGACGTCGTATGCTGTGACGACCCGCCCGCGAGAGGGTGCAAGCAGCTTGCCCAGCCAGCCGTCCTCTTGAGGCAGGAGCGCCTCGATCCGCGTGCGAGCTTCACCACGTGCTTCGGCATGATTGTCGCCGCAGAGGGCGTCGTACTGGCGAAGGCGGTCGGCCAGCATGTCGTAGAGGCGGACGGCAGCACTGTGGTTTACCAACACGATCTTGTCGTGCGCGGCCTCGGCAGCGTCGTCCTTCGTGGTAGTGGCCGGGGTCAGCAAGCAGCCGCATACACGAGTCTTCGCCGATCGCCGAGTTTCGACCTCGATCTGGCCGAGTAGTTGGTTCACATCTCCACGGATGAGTGGCTTCGGCTCTCCCTTCGGGACGGTCTTCACCTCCCAGACGCGGCGTTCGGCGCGCTTGACGGTGGACCAGGTCCATCGGCAGTCCGTGGCGCTCTGTTCGGTCTTGGGTGGGCGTTCTCCGTTGGCCCCCACCAGGCGAGCGAGCCTGGTCAGGGCTTCACACTGTTGGTCATGGCTGCCAGTGAGCAAGGCCCGTCCCTCGGAAAGGACGCGATCAAGCCGGGTACCGGTTTCACGTCGCCACTCGTCCCATGCGAGAAAGAACCTGTCGGTGTCGTCGGCGGTCTGTTCGTAGCCTTCAAGGTCTGCGACGGTACGGCCCAGCCGGCGGAACCAAGTAGTGCGCGGTCCACCAGCGGTGGCCTCCTCGAGTGCCTTGCGCGCGGCGGCTAGGTCTTGGGGGCGTCCGCGATCGAAGTGGGCGTGGGCCTCCACGTAGCGCCAGAACGCGGCGTGTTCGGTCTCCCCTGCCTTGGCCAGTTGAGCGGCGGCTTCCCTCGCTTTCTTGGCTGCCCCCGCGTGGTCGCTGAGCCATAAGTCGGTCACCGCAGAGACTTCCGCGTCGGCGCTGGAGACATGGCTGCTTCCGCCAATGTTGCGGCCGGGCCTCGCCTTGCGGCGAGGGCTCGTCGGTGCAGAGGTCGAAGCTGGTATGGCTGGTTGCCAGAACGAGGTGCAGGCGAGAAGAGTGCCCTCCCAACCTTGGTCGTAGATCTCCAGCGCCGTGCGGATGGTGGGTTCGGTGCCTGCAGGGATCGACTTGCGGACTGCAGGGTCGGCGAGCATCTGCGCGAAGCTAGGGTCGAGTCCGAGGTAGAGGGAGCGGTCGGTCTCTTCACGGTTGGCGCGACCCAATGCTTGGGTGACTCGCTGGCCGACCCGGTGGCGCATGAAACTGGCGTCGCCGAGGTAGGCGACGACGAATCGTTCGAACTCACTGCTTGCCTGCGGGACAGTGGTGATGATGACCAGTTTGCACAGGTCGCCCGCGAGGTCTAACCCGTCGTAGCGACCGGCGGTGATCAAGTGTCCGTTGGTGACGCGCCCCCAGGTGTCGACCATCGAGTCGTCCCCAGGGCGAAGGCGGTATATCGGCTGTCCGTAAGCGGTGAGAGTCTTCTGGAGAGTATCGGCTTCGGCGTGGCTGGCGCACAACCAGGCGGCACGGCCGCCGGCTGCCTGAGTTTGAGCAAGGGCCCAGCCGAGCACATTCTGGCTGAAGGGGTGTTCGGCACTAGGGTTGAGCACCAGCAGCCGCTCGCCCGTCGCCCCAGGCGGCAGTGGGGTGGCAGTGGTGAGACGGGTGACCGGTCCGCCTCCAACTCGGCGCTGGAGGTCGTCCATCGAGCCGAGGGTGGCTGACAGGTAGATCCGCTGCTTGGCACGGCTGTACTGGGGGTTTAGCGTGGTTGGTGGATGGTAGGGGCCGATCTCGATACCGGATGGGCCGATGAGGACGCCGCACTGGGTGAGGTGATCGCGGACGGTTGGCCAGACGTATAGCATATCGTCCTTGAGGTCACGGTCCGTGACGAGTGGCGATGCCGCGATAGCGTCGCGTGTTGAGCCCACGATCGCGTCCCAATCTCTGAAGGACAGCAGTTCGGGAGGGGTGCCAGGTCGGGCGGTCCCGTCCAGCATTGCGTGTAGACCGGGGTAGGCGTCGGTGTGCGCTACCACCAGCTCGCAGATCGTTCGAAAGAGCTGGCGGCCGAGGCCGGGCTTGTCAAGGACGCGCAAGGTCTGCAGCCCGCTGAGAGACTGCTCGGCAAGGTGGGCATCGTCGAAGATGACCAGGTCAGCGGCTCCAACCTTCGGATCGCTGTTGAAGTAGACCCAGTAGTTCATCACGCCGACGGCCTGAGCTTGGTGGTAGTCGTCGAGCTTCGCACCGCCGTAGTCCTTCGCGGCGAAGCGGACGACGTCTAGATCCAGATCTTCGGCTTCCTCCTCTACCCGCTCGGCGAGCTGGCGGGTACCAGTCAGGTAGGCCACCGACCAACCGCGGCTGAGGGCATGATCGGCGATCAGCAGGGCCAGCAGCGTCTTACCCTCGCCTGTGGGCATCTCTATGGCCAGATCTGCAGTGTCGAGGTGCTGGTCCGCGTAGGCGGCGAGGACCTGGCGCTGACCCGGCCGAAGTTGGGTGAACCTCGCAGACCTGAAGTCCACCAGGTTCTGCTCGAAGTCCGGCTTCGCCGCGTTTGTCACCGTTCACTCCTCACTCGTAAGGTGTGAATTTTACGGCGCGGGGCGCCTCCTTCGCTGCGCTATTTCCGCTAGCGCAGCAGGGTGAACGGTACGAACTGGTCGACCAGGTGAAGTCTGGCGGGGTAGCTATTTGGACGAAGCGGGTTGCGAACCTGGCCAACCTGTACCTTTGACGGCAAGAATATAGAGCGGTATTTCGGTGCGGAGCTCAGGAGTCGTAGCGAGAAGGGGTTTGTAGGATGGCGGTTTGTGGGCCTCGTGCAATCCTGTAGGTCCGTATCGGCAAGACGTCTGTGGGAGTACAGATTCCGCGGATATGGGTGCCGCCCAACGCTTGCCTGGCAGGACGAGATAGTCAGTCTTCGATCACACCTACCCAGACGAAGTCGCGAGCTCGGGTCAGTGCCACCATGGTCTGCCGGGCGGCAAGTTCCGCCCGGTCACGGGCACCGCCGGTGAGTTCATTGAGCGGCGTTTCCGACTTCTCTGTGATGTGGAAGACGGCGGCGAAGTCCATGCCCTTTGCTCGATGGACGGTACCGACTTTAATGGCCTCGTGCTGGGTGCCGTCGTATTTGTCGAGTGACAGTACCGACAGTCCGGCGCATTCTAGGACGTGCTGATAGCGGACGGCATCTCGTCGACTGCCCACGATTACGGCGGTATCAGACGAGGTGTAGCCGAATTCATTGAGCGCGCGGACGAGCTCGTCGCCTACTGCCGCACGGCGTATCGACTTCTCGATCGCTTTGCCTCCGGGGAGAATGGTTTCGCTGTCGCGTAGGACAAATCCGGGCCCGCCATCGAGGTCGTCGACGGTGTTGGCGGCCTCTACCCGCTGCGCAAACTGCAGGACGGCTTCGCGATTGCGGTAATTCTTCCTCAACACTCGCCCGCGGCCACCGGGCAGCGGGATACCAGCGTCGGATAGTTTCCAGCCGCCCGCGTATACCTGCTGCTGACCATCGCCGACCAGTAGCAGCTGAGCATCCTGCTGCCCGCCGGCGATCTGGTGGACCAACATCAGCTGCATCAGGGTGAAGTCCTGCACCTCGTCGACCGCGACCATGGCGAAGTCTTCGGTGTCGTCCAGCGGGCGATCACGAAGCTCGTTAATCGCCTTGCCGATTACGTCGTTGAAGTCATCGATTCCCCGTTCCTTGAGTCGCGACTGGTACGGCTCATAGAACAGCGTCCACACGTCCTCACGACGCTTCGGCCCAAGCCCCACGCCCTCGCGGCCGGAACGGGCGACCTTCTTGTATGCCTCGAGGTCCGGCAGCCCGCGCCCCTTGATGACCCGATCGACCTCGTCCTTCCAATACTGGTAGTCCGTATCACGGATTTCACCGAGCACATGCCGGGCCGTGGTCCATGCGCGAGCGAACGCATCCTCGTGGGCATCGTCGTCGGCGAGAGCGTACGGGACTTTTCGTTTCTTGAGGAACCGTATGGTCCAGGCGTGTAGGCCGATGAACTCGGCCCGGTCAACGGCCTGCGGAGCGAGTCGTCGGAACGCCGATTCATGGTACGTCGGAAGGGTTTTCACGAAGCTGGTGAACAGCACACGACCGGGGTTCGCCTTGACGAATCGGGCCATCCGGTGCAATACCACCACAGTCTTCCCGGTGCCTGCGGGTCCACTGAAGCGGGCTGGGCCCGTGAAATTGATGTTTACCAAGCCGATCTGATCAGGGTCGAGGAAGGTCATCCACTCCTTGAACGGACGGCCGAGCATCTTGCCGCGTTCATCCTCCTGCAGTTCAGTGACGCCGAAAAGCGATTCGGACACAATGGATTCCGCGACCGGTGCGTCGTCACTGCTGAGCCACTCGTAGCGGTTGCCCCGACCCGCGACCGTCGCGGAGACTTCGCGAATCCACTTGAGTGGCAACGTGTTATCGCCGCTGAGTAGCGTCTTCCTTAACGTGAACTCGTCCACGGAAGTGAATGGGTCGTGTGCCTCGGTAGCTACCGCTCTTGGCATGAGCAGCAGGATCTCTAGCATGTGCGGCACGTACTGACTGCGCCCGAACGCTAGGCCGGCGAATATCTCCTCCGCGTGCTTGCGGATGGCGCGAAGGGCCTGGCGTTCGGGGACTCGTTCGGTGAATACCAGCGCGTATACGCCGGTTGGGCCGATCGCGAAAGCCGATGCCCGATCCTGCCGAGTGGGCGCGCGATCGATGAGCACGTGCCAGCGATGCTCCATCATCGGAATGGACAGAAATCGGCGCTGGCCAGCAGTTAGCGACGAGATCTCGGCGAGACTCCGCTCCACCCAGCCCCGACGCCGCTCACGGTTGATGTCAGGCATCAGACCCCCCTGCGTCCTCGAATGACTTCTGCTGATCAAGATAACTGAGAGATACACCAGAGATTAGTCGAATCACGTTCTGCAGCAGAAATTCTCGTCATGAGGCGGGTGGCGCCGCAACGATCAGCCGTCGAAGGAGTTGCTGGTCCGCCGATCCCCTATATTTTGGTCGCACTCGATGGGAGTCGAGAAGGCTTGGCTTATAACGTTAAGCCTCTCAACGCAAGCTCGGCTCGTTCACCGTTTCCACATGTGGATTTGCGCGTTAGCGCGTATGTCCCCCTCGGGACACGACCACATGCACATGACTCGGCGGCATCCCAGCACAATGGTTCGACCGCAGTCACCACGCGGACTTGGAAGTTTGCGTGCCTGTTGCTATATGTCCAGGGATCTGAGCGTGTCGCTCTGAAACACGCCGAAGGTTGCCTTGGGGAGTGGGACCACGTTGGTCGAGCTCGGGCCGCCTCGCGTAGCGGCAACGCGAGCCTCGAATTGTAGGTGCTGCTAATCTGACGGTGCAGCAGCAGGCCCTTGTCGGTCACTCGACTAGCGACACGGAAACGACACGTTTTCAGCGGGAATTGACCGGCTTCAACGGGACTTGTTGGGGGCCAGGTTCTTCCTATAGACGCAGCTCACGGGCAGTATTGAGAACTCTTGAGAACTCAGAAACACCCCCTACTCACAATCGGCAGGTTTCTGGTTCGAGTCCAGATGGGGGAGCCTGAACGGCCCCTGACCAGGAGTTTACCCACTCCGGTCAGGGGCCGAACTCGTATCAGACCCTTGGAGTCGACTAAAAGTCGGCGAAAGATCCTCACACGCCGTTCTGTCCGGATCGTCACGCGCATGTCAGCGCCCACGGACCCTACAGCCCTGCGACGGCCACGCTCAGAAAGGACGACAGCCACCACGCCCGCTCGATCAGTTCGACCGTCGTCAGCGGTAGGTGCAGGACGAGAGCGTTGAGGGTCAGGGATGCTGCGAGCCGATGGTGCATCCCGCGGCGACGAACAGTGCCCAGGCGGCGTGGCGGAGACGGAGGCGAAGGTCTTTGCGTTGCAGTGCTTTCCAGGTGGCGATCATCGTGGTAGGAGCGGCGATCGCCATGATGGCGGCGTAGGTGAGAGTGAAGATTCGGCTCGGCAGGTCAGGGAGTCCGAGCGGGTCGGTCGCCTCTGTCGCTCTGGCGTCGCCGGTGAACCAGCAGGTGAGGAGCACTGCCGTAGCGAGCATCCACGCGATGGGGATGCAATACCTGAAGCGGCGATTGCTGACGATGATGTCGAAAGAGATCGTGGCGTAGAAGCAGTACGCGCCGACCGTCAGCAGTACAGCGATGAGGATGGCGATCGCGCTGCCGAACGTCCGCAACGACCATCGGTCGATGTATTCGTCGACCGGCGGTGCGCCGATGATCAAGACAGCGCACAGGATGCCGAAAGCCGCAGTGAATGGCCGCGATTCAGGACGCTGTGTCGCGCAATGTCACTCCAAACCCAACATCCGGCCGTAGATTCTGGCAGCCCGCGCGGAGGTTTCCTCCCGGCGTTTGTCCGTGGGCTCTTCGAGAGATCGCTTGGCCTCGTTGATGATTCCGACCGCCGTTGTGTCGAGCGCCTGCGCGATCGCCTCGAGCCGGCCGACGTCCGGCAGCGTCTCGCCCTTCTCGATCCGGTCGTACGTGGCGCGGGGCAGGTCGGCGGTGGTGTAGACCTGCTCCCTGGTCATCTCCCGTTTGATTCGGCGATCCCGGATGGCGCGGGCAACGGCGGCGTTGAGCCGCTCGCGCGCCGCCGCACTCAACGCGTCCTCTCTCGCCATCGGACCAGCGTATCCATGACGAACCCGGCCGACCCCATCGGTTCGTCGCAAAGTTTTCTGGCACCAACGGCCTGGAGCTGGATGTATCAGGTATTGCGATACTCAAAAGTGAGTACTAGTCTCCGTCTCGGGAGTTAACCGGCGGGGATCGATTCGAAGTATCCGCCGCACAAAGTCGGCGGGGGCCGCGTCGGCATGGACAGAGACGATTGCGGGATGTGACGCGTGGACCACGCGGGTCGAACCGGACGGACTGACGTTGCCGATGTGCAATCGGATGCAACGGGTATCACGTTGCATCCGAAGGGCATTCGATCGGTCGTCGGGTCACTGTGTACATCCGCGCGAGTGGAATCGCGAAGATGACCGATCTGGGAATCCTGCTCGCATTACGTCGTGAGACACCGGAGGACGAGTACTGGCGCCGCCAAGTCGCCGCCGATCATCCCCGCGCCATGTGCACCCTCGGCATCCTGCACGCCGAGCGCGGTGAGACGCAGGAGGCGGAGGTCTGGTTCCGCCGGGCCGCGAACGTCGATGACCCCTGGGCGATGAACGTGCTCGGCCTCTTTCTTGCCGAACGCGGCGCGATACGGAGCGCTGAGTACTGGTTACGCCAGGCTGCCGCCACCGGCCACCCATACGCGATGGTCAACCTGGGCATCATGCGCGCCGGACGGTTCGAGAATCACGAGGCCGAATTCTGGTACCGCCAGATCGCGTACGCGGGTCACCTCGAGGCGATGGTCGACCTCGGCGCGATGCACGCCGAACGCGGTGAAACAGACGATGCCGAATGCTGGTTCCGCTGGGCTGCCGGCGGAAATCATCCTCGCGCAATGGACGCCCTGAGTCGGTTGCTCCGTGAACGTGGAGATCTGGATGAGGCCGAATACTGGCGCACGCGAGCCGAAGATGACGGTCGGTAGAGTTCGAATTCCTTCAGCGGGTTTCGCTGTTGGTGCGGGTAACTAGGTAGGAGCGGCGCATGGCATTCTCGGCAAACGAGCTGACGCCGGTCGACGCGATTCCGGTGCCTCCGTTCGCGAATCAGGATCAGGCTCGTACGTTTGTACGGATGTTGATGGTCTACGTTGCTCACCTCCGCGAAGGATCACGAGTCGAGTTGACGCAGTTTGCGCTCGGCGATGTCCTCGAGCGGGAGTACGAGATGTTGGCCAGGCGGTGGCAGCCCTATCCCTCCGACACGGTGCTGCGGATCGCGATGGATCTGCGGTTTCCGGCGCCGTGGACGCCGCACGGATTGGTCGATGCGTTTGTCGCCCTCGGTTGGCGGCCGTGGGCGGATAGCGGTGGTGCTACGGCGACCGCGCTCGGGTATCGCTCAGATCCGGACTTCGAAGCCGAGCGGCGGCCGGACGGCGGCTGGGAGATGACGTGGATCGAGCGAGGGATGCGTCGTTCTGGTGGCGACGCCGCTAACGATTACGGCATGGTCATGGTCCTGATGGGGGCATGAGGCAGGTCGTCCCTATCCCTATGGGTGGGCGGTGCGGGAGTCGCCGGAGGTTGTCGCCGAGCTGCGTAGCCGGGCCGAGGTTGTATTGGGCGGATGGGAACGCGAAGCCGAACTTCCGTACTTGGCGAAGTGGGCACCTGATCGATAGCTTCTGCTAGGTGGCGACAATGGCGCGCCGGTCGGCAGATTCGACACGCAAGTCTCATTCGCTCGCTGTGGTCGAGTCACGTTGTGGTGCACGAATTTCACCGGCCACCGGGCGCGGGATGTCGATAGCCAAGCGGGGTCTCGTGACCGTCTTAACCGCCATCGGCCGGCAACGTCTGGCCTAGTTTGCGCAGCAAGTCGGTAAGGGCCAGGAGCTCGTCGGCAGTGAGGCCGGAGACCAGTTGTGTTTCGTTGCGCACGTGGTGGTCGATGGCCTTGTCTATGACGGCCCGCCCTTGATCGGTCAGTTGGATCACGCGACCGCGGGCGTCGTCTGCGGCCGCGCGTCTGTTGACCAGTCCCGCCTGTTGAAGGCGGTCGACGCGCTTGGTGACCGCACCTGAGGTGACCATCGTCGAGTCGCGTAGTTCGCCGGCGGTCAGTTCGAATGGGGGGCCGGAGCGGCGAAGGGTGGCGAGGACGTCGAATTCGCCTCGGCCAAGGTCGTAGTCATTGAAGACGCGGTTGAGTTGTTCGTCGAATGCCCAGTGCAGGCGGGAGATTCGGCCGATCACGTGCATCGGGCTCAGATCGAGGTCGGGGCGTTCGCGGTGCCACTGGCCGACGATGTGGTCGACGGCGTCGGGTTCGGGCGGGGTGCGGTCAGCGGCCATCTCTTGACTATACCTTCCGTGGAAAGTAATCTATCTTCCATGGAAACTAACTTCCTGTCGTGAACCTTCGTCCCGCATGTCGGCTCGGCGAGCACCGTGTCGGTCGTGCGAGGAATCGCCTGTTCGGCGACGGCTGAGCTGCCGTCCCGCCTCGCTGCTCTGAATCGGGAGTGGCACTTTCGCGCAATCAGAGAGAAGAAGTTGGCTACACAAGATGAACACCCGTATTCGGCCCTGAGATCATGGCTGGGCGTTTCCGCGATCACCGCAAGTCTATTCGTTTTCGTCACCACCGAATTGATGCCTGTCGGTCTGCTGACTCCGGTGAGTAATAGCCTCAGCATTTCGGTGGGGGTCGCCGGGCTGATGGTTACTTTGTATGGTATCTCGGCTGGGCTGGGCGTGCCGTTCATCGTGGCCTGGACCAGGCGGGTCAATCGACGTTTTCTACTGTCCGCACTATTGGCGATATTGGCGCTGGGAAATCTGATCACCGCTATCTCGCCGAACTATCCGCTGGTTCTGACCGCCCGGCTCGTCATGGGATTCGCGAACGGGGTGTTCTGGGCCATCGGCGTAGGCATGGCGATGCGCCTGGTTCCGGGACGTCATGCGAGCAGGGCAGCTGCAGTTGCGTTGTCCGGTATCTCGATTGCCACGGTGGTCGGCATGCCGCTAGGTACCTTCATGGAGAGTCTCACCAGCTGGCGAACCACGTTCCTCATCTGGAGCGGTCTCAGCGCGCTGGTCCTCCTTGCGGTCGCTGCGATAGTCCCGTCGCTCCCATCGGACAACGCGGTGTCGGTCCGGGAAGTCTTCGGAATCCCGCTCAAAAACGTACAGCTGCGCGTGGTGATGTTTACGGTAATACTGTATGTCCTCGGCCATTTCGGGGCGTACACCTTCATTCGTCCCTTCCTGGAAGACAATTCGTCCGTCACGCCCGCCTATATCACCGGATTGCTGATCATCTATGGCGCAGGTGGTGCAGCTGGAAACTTCATCGCCGGATACGCCGCGACCAAGAATCTGCGCGCCAGCTTCATCGTCGCCTGCGCAGGAATCGTCACGTCCCTACTGTTGCTCCTCACGATCGGCCACCAGCCCGCCGGACTGATCATCGCGCTCATCCTCTGGGGAGTCTCCTTCGGCGCAATGAACCTGTGCCAGATCAACATGACCCTCGCCGCCGCCCCCGACACATTCGAAGCCGCCATGTCCCTCAACACCCTGGGCTACAACACCTCGATCGCCCTCGGAGCACTATTCGGCGGCCTGTTCGCCGATCACCTAGGTATAAGAAGCGTCTTCTGGTTCGGCGTCGCACTGACAGCCGCTTCGCTACTCCTCACCCTCAGCACCCGCCGCAAACCCTCGCAGACCGTTCCTGACGAGGAACTGGTCGCTACCGGATAAGCCCTCATGAAGACGAGTTGACCGCCCCACATCGCACCGATGTGGGCAGGGCAGATCTCGCACCACTGAAATATCTGGCGCGGGCGCGACTAGGTGAAGATCGCACCGATAGCGAGGCCGGCCAGAAATCCGATGATGGACAGCAAGAGTCCGGCGAACGCGGCCAGCAAACCGACGCCGACTCGGCGGATGCTGCCGCCGAGCGGCAGTCCAGCGGCGCTGAGGGCGATGAGTAAGCCACCGGCGACGGGCGGACCGATAATGCACCAGATCGCGTCGCGGGGAACTATTCCCGAATACGGCAGCGCAATGCTGATCATGCCGACGACTGCGGCAACAAATGACTCAGGACCGAACCAGTCCGCCCGCGCATACTTCGACGGTATTCCGCTCATATTGTCGCCAACCAGACAAACGCAACCAGCACTCCCGCTGTCGCGACACCGGTAGCCATCCCCAGTGTCCGTGGCGTCCTCCGCAGCGCAATCAAAACGGCAGCCGCAACCATCAATATGACAATGGCGATGAACACCACATGCTTCGACGCATCGACCGAAGGGTAGGCCGCGTCAGCAAGACGCGCGATCAACGCGAACACAGTCACGGCCACCGCCGACGCGATGGGTAGCGCCAACGTAGTTGCTTGCCAGAACGCGGAGTCCCTCACGACTGAGGGCGGTTTGCTCGGATTGCCAAGGGATGTCGGCTTGTTCCGCTCCCGGTTCGGATCACTGAAATCACCAGGTCCGACTGGGCCAGCGCGGCGCCGACCGCGGAGCCCTTCAACTTGTCCGCGTTCGGACCCGCTCCGAGGTGTGGGGCTCGATCGACCTCGTTGGGAAGCGCAGCCAGCACGCCCGCTGCCCCGCGCAGACTATCTGGACTGACTTCGAACGGCATTCCGATCCCTCCTGGCCTCGCTGACCAGCGAGAAGTGGTTTGTGTACTGATACTGACGCACGGTGACGCTGATCGGTTCCATCGGCCTCGTCTCTACGTGGTCTGGAGTGCCTTCGGCTCGCGTGCGGAGGTCGTCGACCGAGAGCTGTGAGGTGCGATGGTCCGGGCTCGGGCGACCACTCAGACCTCCAGGACCTGTTGAAACGCAACAGGTCCCGAACTCGCCCCCGACGCGATCGCGTTCCCCGCCGTACCCTCGAACCCAGTTACCGCAGACGAAGGGATCGACGGGATGGCCGAGGCGGCATACGTCACCATCGCGGAAGACTATGCACGGCGGATCCGCAACGGGACATTGCCCGGCGATGCTCAGCTGCCCAGCCATGCTGAGCTGGCCGAGCGGCACGGCGTATCGCGTTCGGTGATCCGGCAGGCGATCCAGTTGCTGAGTAATCAGCAACTCGTGCGGACCGTGCCGCGGCGCGGCACCTTTGTCATCGGTCGATCGCCGGTCGTGAAGTCCGAGCCTGTCCCGCTCGATGACGACGTCGACGAAGTCCGATCGGTCGCGCATCCGATCCGTCGCGCTCAGCTCGCCGGCAACCTCATCACTCACTACCAGCTCCGGATCGCCGAACTGTCCGGCATCCGGCAGACCGCGATCGAAGACGCACACGATCACGGCATGAGCATCGCCGACATCGGCGAACGACTCGGCTTGCCCAACGGCCACATCGGCTAACTCCCGCGGCAGGCGAAATGGTCGCTTGGTCGGGTTCAAGAGGCGTACGCCGCGAGCTCTCAGGAAGTTTGCTGAAAGATCGCTGGAACGCATTTCAAGGGCAGTGAGCTGCGCCACTGAATCGAGATGTCAAGAGTTTTCAGCGTCAGTGACCCGTAAAGATAATCCGCGGCGGATTAGTGGTCGCAACCTCTCTACCTGCGAGGATATGCGAATCGACGAACTTGTTTGTTGACTCGCCCAGGCACCACCTCGAGCCTGAATGCATGAACAGAACCACTAGCTGCGCAGCATTAGCTGCGGTCTACATTTCGACGATCGCGTGTTCGGCGTTCGTCGCGGGCTCGGCCGCCGCCGACCCACCTCCGTCCGGATGCACCTCCGACTACGCGGTGCCCAACCAGCTCACGATCACCTGCGAGCCGGGGGCCGGCGCCGGGCAGCACGCGTACATCCGTTGCCGCGACATCGGCGGCATCCTGCACACCCGGATCGGGACCACCGTCGGCTCCAACGGCGGCTGGTCACGCGCGGTCTGCGCGACCGGTGAAAGCGGACCGGTCTGACCCACACGAATCGTCGTTCGGAGAGCTCTGCGCGAGCTCAGCATGCCCAGCCGAATCCGGCTGTGTATTCGCTGCATCACCTGTTCGATCGAAAGGTTCTCCCATGTCAGTAGCCAACGAACGTTCTCGAACAACCAAGCGCGCCGCGAAGCATCGCAAGGTAACCAAACGTAATCGCCGGGGCCTCTACGCGGCGGCAGCGTTCGCATCGCTGGCCACCGTCATGGTGTCGACCGGCCAGGCGTCGGCCGAAGCCCCCGCGTTTCCGCCGATCCCCGCCAACCCGACCGATCTGATCCCCGGCTTGAACTCGGCCGTGCCCGGTCTCGGCGACACGGTCAACGGAGCGGTCACCGAATTCGGCGGATCCGTACCGGATATCGGTGCGGCGGTCCCCGAACTCGGCAATGTCGCGACGAATCTAGGACCGGCCGGACAGAACGCGATCGACCAGGCGTTGAACGCGCTGGACAACGTAACCGCAGGCACGCCGGTCGAAGGCGCGGGCGAGATGATCCGCGGCTTCACCACACCACCGGCCGACCAGCCGCACCCCGCCGGCACGCCGAACGCAGCGGGCATGCCCAACACGGCACCCGGTACCACCACCGCCTCCGGCCCGATCGGCTTCGTGCCGTCCTCGGTCACCGAGATGGCCGCCGTCGCCGAACAGGTCATCAGCACCGGCGTCGACCTGAAACAACTGGCCGGCTGGGCCGACACGACCTTCCCGAGCGGTCCGCTGCGCGGCCCCGTCGAGGACATGCTCGCGTTCGTCAACGAGGCGATCGAGCAAGCCGGCGCCCGCCGCGACCCGATCGCCTCGCCCATCGAGGACCTGATCAGCCAGGCCCGCACCCTCTTCGACTTCCCCAAGGACGGTCCCGACCCCGCGCAAGCTCTGCGCGACCTGCTGAACCCGATGCTCGGCCAGACCGTAGGCGACGGAGATCCGTTGCAGGTCTTGGCCGAAGGCGTCCGAAAGCTCATGGCGGACCCGGCCGGTTCGCTGCACGAGGTCCTCCAACCGGTGCTGACCGAAATCCGCAGCATGCTGAACAACGACGGATTGTTCAGCACTCGGCATGCGGCGCTGCCGCTGCTGGCGATTCCGGTGATGGTCACTGTGCTGATCGTCGGCGCGCTGGCGGTCGGTGCAGTTGCTTTGCTGGCCGCGCCGCTGATCATCGCGGCCCTGATCGTCGGCGCCATCGTGGTGGCTGCGATTGCCATTCCCGTGCTGATCATCGGCGCGATCGTGCTGGCTGTCGTGGCGCTGCCGGTGCTGGTGGTGCTCGGCGGCATCGCGCTCGCTGCTGTGGCCTTGCCCGCGCTGGCCGTACTCGGCCTTGCCGTATTCGGTCTCGCTGGCACGGTAACTCTGGCCGCGCTGGCCCTTGCTGCTGTGGCGACGGTCGGCGTGTTGGGTTTCGCCGCCTTGGTGGTCGTGCTGGTGCTGGGCTGGACCGGAATTCCCGCCTTGATCGCGCTGGCCGCGATCGCTCTGGTTGGCGTGGTCACGCTCGGCGCGTTGGCTTTTGCCGCGGTCGCAGCGCTGACGGTGTTCGCCGTGGTCGAGACGATCGCGCTGGCCGCGCTCGGCCTCGCCGCACTGATCGTCATCGCCGCGGTGACCTTCGCCTCGCTCGTTGCGGTCTTCGCGTTGGGCCTGCCCACGGCAATTGCGCTCGCTGCCATCGCATTCGGTGTTGCGGTCGTTGTCGGCGTGCTTGCACTTGCGGCCGCGATCGTCTTCGTGGTGCTGGGCTGGACCGGATTGCCCGCGCTGATCGTGATCGGGATTATCGCCGCGGTCGCCGCGATCGTGGTGGCCGCGGGTCTGGTGGCCTCGGTAGTGGTGATCGCCGCGTTCGTGACCGCCCTGGTGGCCACACTCGCGACCCTCGCCGTCGGCGGCGCGGTCACTCTGGCGGCGCTGGCCTTCGCCGCGCTGGTCGTGATCGCCGTGTTCGGCGGACCCGCGTTGCTCGCGTTCGGAGCCTTCGCCGCAGTGGTCACCGCGGTTGCCGTGGCCGCTCTGATCGCGCTCGCGGTTCTCGCCGCGCCGTTTATCCTCGGCGCGTTGGCGATTGCTGCGGTGATCGGGCTCGGGATTCTTGCCGCGATTGCCGCGCCGTTTGTACTCGGCGCGCTCGCGATTGCTGCGGTGATCGGGCTGGCGGTGCTTGCCGTAATCGCTGCTCCGTTCGTTCTCGGCGCGCTCGCGATTGCTGCGGTGATCGGGCTTGGAATTCTTGCCGCGATTGCCGCGCCGTTTGTGCTGGGTGCGTTGGCGATTGCTGCGGTGATCGGACTCGCGGTGCTTGCCGCGATTGCTGCCCCATTCGTACTCGGTGCGCTCGCGATCGCAGCAGTAGTTGCGCTGGCGGTACTCGCATTGCCGGTACTGGCGCTGGTTACCGCCGGCGTTGTGGGCGCGGTGATACTTGCCGCTATTGCTGCGC
This sequence comes from Nocardia sp. NPDC051756, assembly GCF_040681495.1. Classification (NCBI taxonomy): domain Bacteria; kingdom Bacillati; phylum Actinomycetota; class Actinomycetes; order Mycobacteriales; family Nocardiaceae; genus Nocardia; species Nocardia sp. NPDC051756. The sequence continues at coordinate 637,712 of NZ_JBFAYV010000004.1, forward strand.
CGTTTGTGCTTGGCGCATTGGCAATCGCGGCAGTGATTGCCGCCGGTGTGATCGGTGCGGTGGTGCTGGCTGCGATTGCCGCGCCGTTTGTGCTTGGCGCGCTGGCGATTGCCGCGGTGGTGGCGCTCGGAGTGCTGGCTGCGATTGCTGCTCCGTTTGTGCTCGGTGCGCTCGCGATCGCCGCAGTTGTCGCGGTCGCGGTGCTGGCGGTGCCTGCGCTGATCGTGTTGGGCGCGTTGGCACTTGGCGCGGTGATCGGGACCGGGGCGTTGATCGCCACCGGTGCCGCAATTCTGACCGCGCTGGCCATCGGCGCGGCCGTGTTGGCGATCGCGGCGGCACCGATCCTGCTCGGACTCGGCGCGGTTGCGCTGGCCGTGCTCGCCGGCACCGCGGCGGTCGTGCTCGGTGCGCTCGGGTTGGGTCTGGCCGGCGTGGTGACCCTCGGTGCGCTGGCTCTGGCCGGCGTGGTGACGACGCTGGTGCTCGCGTTCGCCGCGCTGGCGGTGGTCGTGCTGCTCGGTTGGACCGGCATCCCGGCGCTGATCGCGCTCGCCGCCATCGGTGTCGTGGGAGCGATCGTCCTCGGTGCGCTCGCCCTTGCCGCGGTCGTCGCGCTGACCGCGTTCGGCGTCGCCAGCACGATCGGCCTGGCCGCGTTGGCCCTGGCCGCCGCGGTCACGGTCATCGCGGCCACCCTCGCGGGTCTGGCCACGCTCGGCGCGCTCGCGCTGGGCACGGTTGTCACCCTTGGCGTCCTGGCCTTCGCCGCGGTGGCGGTGGTGGTGCTCGCGGGCTGGACCGGATTGCCCGCCCTCCTCGCGCTCGGCGCAATCGCGGTCGTCGCAGTGGCCGTGGTGGCCGCCGCGCTGACCGCTGCCGCGGTGGTCGTCGCCGGTCTCGCGGTCGGCACGTTGACCGTCCTCGCCGGCCTGGCCTTCGCCGCCTTGGTGGTCACCGCGGTGCTCGGTTCGCCGGTGCTCGCCGCGCTGGCCGGTCTGGCCGTCGCGGTGGCAATCGCCGCTCTCGCAACACCATTCGTGCTCGGTGCACTCGCCATCGCCGCACTGGCCTTGCCGGTGCTGGGTGCGCTTGCACTGGCCGTCCTCGCTGCACCGTTCGTCCTCGGCGCAATTGCGCTGGCGGTGCTCGCGGCGCCGTTCGTGCTCGGGGTTCTGGCGATCGGCGCGGTGCTCGGTGCGCTGGCGCTGGCGGCCGCGCCGTTCGTGCTCGGTGCGTTGCTCATCGCAGGAGCGGTGGCACTCGGTGCGCTGGCACTGGTGGTCGCCCCGTTCGTGCTGGGCGCGCTCGCCATCGGGGGAGCGGTCGCGCTCGCCGCGCTGGCAGTCGGCGCGTTGACGCTGGCCGTACTCGCCGCGCCGTTCGTGCTCGGTGCCATCGCGCTGGCGCTGCCCGTGCTGATTGTGTTGGGTGCGTTGGCTCTTGGCGCAGCTATCACGGTCGGCGCACTGCTCGCCGCAGGGGCCGTCGCGCTCACGGCCCTGGCTCTCGTCGCTGCACCAGTGGTCCTGGCGGTGCTCGCCGTGGGTGCCGTCCTCGCGCTAGGTGCCTTGCTGACGGTCGGCGCGATCGCGCTGGCAGCGCTGGCCCTTCCGGTGCTGATCGGGCTTGCCGCACTGGCGTTGCCAGCGCTGATCGTGTTCGGCGCACTCGCGCTGGCAGCGGTCGCGACGGTCGGTGCGCTGCTCGCCGCAGGTGCAATTGCCTTTACGGCTCTGGCTCTCGTGGCTGCACCGGTGCTCGCCTTGGGCGCCGTGCTCACCCTGGGCGCGCTGCTTGTGGCTGGCGCGGTCGCCCTCGCGGCGTTGGGTATCGCGGGCCCGATTGTGTTGACCGCCTTGGCTATCGGCGCTGTCATCGCGCTCGCCGCGCTGGGATTGCCGGCCGCGGTGGTGTTCGGGGCATTGGCCTTCGCTGCCGTCGTGGCGGCGGCGGTGCTCGGACTGCCTGCGCTCATCGCGTTCGGTGCGCTGGCTCTCGGTGCGCTGGTCACGCTGGGGCTGCCGGTGGCGATTGCGTTGGGTGCATTGGTCTTCGGTGCGATTGCCGTGGCTACCGCGCTGGCGCTGCCGGGCTTGATCGCGTTCGGCGCACTCGCGCTGGCCGTGGCGCTGCCCGCGCTGGTCGTGTTCGGTGCGCTTGCGCTGGCCGCGACTGCCACCATCGCCACTCTGCTGGGCGCGCTGGCGCTCGGTGCGGTGATCACGACGGCGGTGCTGCTGACCGTCGGCGCGGTGACGCTGGCGACGCTCGCCATCGCGCCGCTGGTGGTCGGAGCCATTGCCGTCGGCGCGGTTGTCGCGTTGCTCGGCGCTGGTGCGGTCGCCGGACTGGTTGCTCTGGCCTTGGCCGCGCTGCCGCTGCTGGCGCTGGCTACTGCTGTCGCAGTGGCGGTTTCGGTGGCCGTGGCCGCTGCCGTGGTGACCGCGGTGATCGGTCTGCCGCTCATCGCCTTCGGTGTGCCTGCGGCGCTGGCGGCTCTGCTGACCGTCGCTTTGCTGGCGACGCTGCTGGCGGTGGCGGTGCCGGTCGGTGTGGCGGGTGCGCTCGGCGCGGCCGCGCTGGCGGGTCTGGCGTTGACCGCCGGTGGGGCGGCGCTCGTCGGTGCTCCGCTGCTGCTCGCCGCAGCGGCGACCGTGCTGCTGGCCAGCGTGCTGCCGGTGGTGGTCGTGGTGCCGCTGCTGCTGCTCGCGGTCATCGTGGTAGTGCCGCTGGTTGCACTGTCCAGCCCGGATGTCAAGTCCTACATCGTTTCCGCGATCCGGGCCTGGCGCGACCAGAACACCCCGCGCGGTGATTCGAACAGCGGGATGACGCCCACCGGAACCCAGTTCCTGGACGACATCCAGGACACCGCGAGCCTCGAAGACCTCATCGCGTCCTTGCAGAAGGCGCTTGCCCCCGCGCCCGCGTCGGCACCCGCCCCGCGCGCCGAGATCCCGCTCGTCGGGAACGCGGCCGCGGACGGACGCACCACCAACACGGACGATCGCCGACTGGTCGCCCTGTCCCTCTGAACAGACCAGAAATCACTGCCCGACAACGCAATACAAACATAGGAGTGCGTCATGAAGTCTGACCCGACCAACGTCGACACCGAACTGAACCCCGACTACCCGACCCTGCACCTGGAGTACCTGTACGGCCCGCAGTGGCGCGACGTCGCCCAAATCGTCGAACGCGCAACGCAACTCACCCCGGGCGAACGCGAACAACTCAACACCGCGGCCGGCAACGGCCTGCAAGACGGGTTGTCCGCCCTGTCCGGCGGCGCGGGCCTGTCCGCATTGTTCTCCGGCCTGGGCTCCTCCTCGGAGGACTCGCAACCGGCGCAGATCGCGGCGGAAACGGCCAAGGAGTTCGGTCGCTCCCGCCACATCCAGATCGCGGGAACCATTGCCGGACAAGCGGTGTCGCCGACCAGCGGACCCGGCGCGGACGATCTGGGCGGACTACTGAAGTCGCTCACCTCGATCGGCGCTCTCGTCGTGGTCAACCGCGCGGTCACCGCGGCCGCCCTCGGCGACCTGGTCGGTCGCGGCAAGTTCACCAGGGAGGTGTACGACGCCCTGATGAAGCCCTGGACCGACACCATCCGCTGACCCGGCGACCAGACCCAGGAGGTTCGATCATGTTCGATACCAGGTTCTCCGGCAGCACCGCCGATCCACTCGGCGGACTGCTCGACATCAGTTCGGCACCGGTCGGCTTCGGCTACTACGAGCAGAACGCCAGTGACGCCGAAACCATCACCCGCTGCCACGACCGGACCCACGTCGGCCCGATCGGCTGGTGGAACCGGCATCGGCGGCTCGGCATCGGCGTCGGCATGACGCTGGTGACGTCGCTGGGCTTCCTGCCCGCGGTGCAGAACGCCATCCTGATGGGTCTGACGTAGGTCGTACGGCACCACGTGACGCGCACCGTGCACACCACGGTGCGCGTCACGACTGTTGTGGCAATCGCGTCGCAAACCGGAGTGGAAGATGCTGGCTGATACCCTTGTTATGCCTTTGAACTGCTGTGCTGCCGTCGGCACCACCGCTCGGCAGCACGACGATTCGAAACGGTCTGGCTATCGCGCAAACACGGCGCATCGCCAGCTCGGCCCGACAATGCCCTGGACACCCGACACCTCGGAGAACATGCGATTGTCCGTTCCGCCGGTCTGCGCAGCCGCCACGACCTCCCCGTGGCGATAGACAGCTGATGGACGAGGGTCGTCGCAACTTCGCCGTCCGGTTCGGCGAGCTGTTCGCCGCCGCAGGCACCCCGCCGGCCAAGTCGGTGGTTCGAGCCGCCAACGCGCGCATCCCGGACGGCGCGGGCAAGGTCACCCCGCAACGAATCAGCGACTGGCGACGCGGCAACCGCACCCCGGCCACCTTCATCGCGGTCCGCCCGGTATTGGAAGTCCTGATCGCCGAGGCCCGCCGTCAGGCCGCCGACAACCCGCGCGTCGACCCTTCGCTGCTGGATCTGGTGCGCTGGCACGAGGATTGGAAGGCCGCCAAGGTCGAGCCGCCGAGCATCGACATCGGCCGCGAGCCCTACCGCGGCCTATGGGAATACCGCGTCGAGGACCGCGACCTGTTCTTCGGCCGCGACGACGCGAAACGACAACTCCTCGAACTGATTTCGAACGCCGAAACGAGTGACGCCCCAGCAATGGCTGTGCTGCTGGGCCCTTCGGGCGTCGGCAAGTCCTCGCTGCTCGCCGCCGGGCTACAGGCCGCACCGGGAGCCAGGACTCCGATCGCCATGACCCCCGGCGACGATCCGATGGCCGCCCTGGAGTCAGCATTGGAGGCGCGCCCGGACGGTCACTGCCTGCTGATCGTCGATCGCGGCGAGGAACTGTTCACCCGCTGCGCGAATGAGGCCCTGCGCCAACAGTTCCTGACCGCACTGGCGTCACTCGCCGCCGCGGGCGCCGACGCGCCCACCACCGTCGTCCTCGCGTTCGACACCGCACACCTGCCGGAACTCTTGCGTTATCCGCTGCTGACGATGGTGCTGCGCGACCACGCGATGCTGCTCAATCCCATGACGCCCCAAGAACTTCGCGAGGCGATCGTGCGCCCCGCCGCGGCCACCGGTCTGCGCGTCGAGGACACCCTGATCGACACCCTGCTCCAGGACCTGGACACCATCGACGCCCACAGCTCGGTGCGCCTCCCGCTGCTGTCCTTCGCCCTGGCCGCGACCTGGGCCAACCGGCGCAGCCGGACCCTGAGCCTGGAGGCCTACCGCGAAGCCGGCGGAATGGCGAAAGCCTGTGCGGTAGGCGCGGAATCATTCTGGTCCCGGCTCACCGACCGGCAACGCGACGCCGCCCGGCACGTGCTCATCGCGTTGACGATCATCGGCCCGACCACGATCGTGCGCAACCGAATGCCGGTCGAGCAGCTCATCGAGGAATCCACCGACCCAGACGCCACCCGGGCCGTCATCGCCCGCCTGACCCGAGCGCGAATAGTGGTGCAGCGCAACGGCGAAGTCGAGTTGGTCCACGATCTGCTGTTGAGCGGCTGGCCGAGGATGGCCGGATGGCTCGCCGAGGAAAAGGAATTTGCGCCCGCCCGCCAGCGCATCGAAGCGGACGCCCGCGAGTGGGCGCGTCAGGATCGTCCGGTGTCGTTGCTCTACTCCAGGACTCGACTCGAGGACGCGGCGGCTTGGATGCGCCGCACCGAGTCGCCGAACCTGCTGGCCCGCGAGTTCATCGCGGCGTCGCTGACCCGGCAGCACGCGCACACGGTTCGCCGCCAGGTCCTCTGGTCCACGGTCGCGGTGCTCGTCGCGCTGGCGCTGGTGTTGTCCGGAGTGATTGTCGTGCAACGTGTTTCCGTCGCCCAGGAACACAAGGGCGTGGTGCTCGGCCAGCTGATCGAGCAGTCGCAGCGGGTGCAGAGCGTCGATCCCGGTCTGTCCACCCAGCTCGCGCTGGCCGCCTATCGACTGAGCCCGGACGATCCGATGGCCCGAGCGCGGCTGCTGGCGACCCAGGTGCTGCCGCTGGACATCGCGTCGACGGTGGCGCACAAGGGCCTGGTGCGCGATCTCGCGCTCAGCTCGGACCGAAAGCTGCTGGCCAGCGCGGGCAGCGACGGTCTCATCCGGTTGTGGAACGTCGCGGACGCGCGCGCCATCACCCCGGCCGGCCCGGAGCTCACCGGCCACCACGACAACGTCGAATCGGTCGCCTTCAGCCCGGACAACAGCGTGCTCGCCAGCGCGGGCGACGACGGCAGCGTGCGCCTCTGGGATGTGCGCGATCCAAAGCAAGCCCGAGCGCTCGGTGAATTCGCCAACGGCACCGCGGTCACCGCACTCGCTTACCTGCCCGACGGCCGCACGGTGGTCGCGGGCGCTACCGACGGAACGCTGAGCTTCCTCGATACCACTGTCCCGCAATCGATTCAACGCCGCGGGATGCCCGTCGCCGCGCAAACCGGCGCGGTCAAGGTGCTGACGATGGCGCCGGACCGTCCGGTGCTGGCCAGTGCGGGGAGCGATCGAACGGTCCGCCTGTGGTCCGTGGACGACGCCGACCACCCGACCCCATTGGGCGCGCCGATCGATAGCGAAGGCGCGGTACAGGCCGTCGCCCTCGGCCCGGACGGCCGGCTCGGAACGGGCACCGCAGACGGCGTCATCCAGGTCTGGAACCTCGACGATCAAGGCCAGGCGCAACTCATCGGCAAACAGCAATCGCGTCCCGTGCCGATCACCCAGCTGGAATTCTGGCGCGACGGCAAGATGCTCTCCGTCGCGGACGCCGGCGGCACCATGCGCGCACTGAACACCACCCGCCGCGACCGGATCACCGCGATCGGACGCGAGATCCACGGCAACAGCGGTTCGGCCCGGTCCTTCGTGATCGTCTCCGACACCCAGGTGGTGACCGCGGGCTCGGACGGATGGATCCGCACGTGGAGCCACGCGGGGGTGAACGTCCCCATCGTGTTCGCCGGCGCGCTCAGCTCGGTCGCTTTCGACCAGGCGGGCAAGCTGCTGGCCAGCGGGCTTCGTGACGGCCAGGTCAACGTGTGGGATGTCAGCAGCCCGTTCGGCAGTCGTTCGGTCGGCGAGGTGACGGCGGGTCCACCCGACCGGCACGGCGCGCACGTCGCGCTGCGCCCGGACGGCAAGTTGCTGGTCACGGCCGGCGGCGGCGAGGTGCGGCTGTGGAATCTGGCCGATCCGGCGCGACCGGCGCCGATCGGCGCGCTCCCCGGGGCCGCGCTCAGCGGGCCCATCGCTTTCGATCCGAGCGGGAAACGATTGCTCACCGGCGTCGACCACCGCGCACTGCGGCTATGGGACGTCGCCGATCCCACCCGCGCCCGCGAACTCGGTCAATTGCCGACCGGCCACGACCGCGAACTCGAAAATGCGGTGTTCGCGCCGGACCGTCCGCTGATCGCGGCCGCCGACGACGACTCCCGAATCCACCTGTGGGACGTAACCGATCCGGCCGAGCCGATCGAGACCTCCCTCGACACTGGCGGTGCGAACATGCGCAGCCTCGTCTTCGCCCCTGGCGGTCGCACCCTGTTCGGCGCGGACGACCACGGCATGATTCGTTCCTGGGACGTCACCGACCTGGCTGAAATCCGCGACCTCGATTCGGTGCGCGCACACTCCGCGGCGGTACGCACCCTGGCCATGGACCGATCTGGACACCGCCTCGCCTCGGGTGGCGACGACCAGACCGCCCGTGTGTGGGACATCGCCGACCCGTCCGACATCCAACCGCTCGGCGAACCGATCGCGGCGGAGGTGGGCTGGACCTGGTTCCTGCATTTCGACCCGAACGACGAGTCACGCCTGCTCGGCATCGGCGACGAACTGTCGGCGCTCTGGTACACCGACCCGGACGTGTTCGCGGACAAGCTCTGCGACTCCGCGGCCGCACAGATCGACGCGCACACGTGGCGAGAGCTTCTTCCGTCCGTGTCCCACATCTCTACCTGCTGATCAGGCTGCGTCCCAGACGAATTCGACCGACCGGGCCGGCGTGCACCGGACCGATGGTGCTCGCATCCGATTGTGCACGCGCACAGTCTTTCGCGGAATTCCAATTTAGGGAGTGTTTGTTCTCTATTGTGGTCGCGGTGGGGACGAGCGGAGGGCTGCGACATGTCTGACAAGCGGTTGGACGGCAAGGTGGCGGTGGTGACCGGCGCGGCATCCGGGATCGGCGCGGCGACGGCCGTCGAATTCGCCCGCCGTGGCGCGACGTTGGCCTTGGCCGACATCGATGAAGCGGGAATGAAGGAAACCGCGAGCCGGGTGGCCGAACTCGGCGCCGAGGTCAGCACGCACCGGGTCGACGTCGGGAGCGAGGACGCGATCTACGCTTTTGCCGATGCCGTCGAAAGGCAATGGGGCAGAGCGGATATCGTGCTGAACAATGCAGGCGTCGCGGTGGTCGGCGACGGTGTCACGATCAGCGACGAGAGCCTGCGCTGGATCGTCGACATCAACTTCTGGGGCGTTGTGCACGGCACCCGGGCGTTCCACCCGATCCTGGAGCGGGCCGGCGGCGGCACCATCGTCAATGTGTCGAGCGTGTTCGGTTTGCTCGGGATGCCGTGTCAATCCGCCTACAGTGCAACCAAGTTCGCGGTGCGCGGGTTCACCGAATCGGTGCGAATGGAATTGCGGCTCGCCGGTTCACCCGTGCGCGTGATGGCGGTGCATCCGGGTGGGATTCGGACGAATATCGCGCGGTCCACCCGATTTGAGGGCACCGGTGTGGCCCGTGCCGGGTCGGCGGCGGCGAACGTCGAGATGTTCGACCGGATCGCGCGGACGTCACCGGAACAGGCCGCCGTCGCGATCGTCGACGGAATCCGGCGCGGCAAGGCGAAAGTCAGGATCGGCGCCGACGCGGTGGCCATGGATGTGCTCCAGCGGCTGTTCCCGGTCGGCTACCAGCGAATCATGCTGGCCGCGGTCAGGTTCGGGCTCCGACCGGACGCGGCATCGAAAACACCATCGGCACAAGGGGAATCATGAGCTTGATCCGTACCGAACAGGACGGCGCCGTCCTGACCGTCTGGCTGGACAACCCGCCCTACAACTTCCTCACCAGCGAAATCATGTCCGCCCTGGCGGATCTGCTCACCTCGCTCGAACGCGACGACACCACGCGCGCCGTGATACTCACCAGCGCGGTCGAGGACGTCTTCGTCAGTCACTACGACGTCGCCGAAATCCTCGCCGGCGCCGAGGCTTCCCCGGTCACCCTCACCCGGCGCTCCGCCGCCGCGGCCCTGCGCACGAGCCGCGCCGCCGACCGCATCCCCGGCGGGCAGGCGGCGTTGGCCCGCGCCGGTGCGGGCGGCGTCGCGGATCTGCGCCGCTACCACGAGGTCTGCCGCCGAATGCGCGACTCGGACAAGGTATTCGTCGCCGCCCTCAACGGACGCACCCTGGGCGGCGGTTGCGAACTGGCGCTGTCCTGCGACCTCCGGCTGATGGCCGACGGCCCGTACGAGATCGGTCAACCCGAGATCCTGGTCGGGATCATCCCGGGTGGCGGTGGCACGCAAATGCTTACGCGGGTGCTCGGCGCGGCCCGCGCGCTGGAACTGTGCCTCGAAGGAGCCCCGATCACGCCCGCCCGGGCCCACGAGATCGGCCTCGTGCATCGTCTCGTCGCACCGGCCGACCTGATGGACGAGGCGCGCACCACCGCCGCTCGGCTCGCCCGCAGATCTCCGGTGGCGGTCGGGGCGCTGAAACGCGCCGTCTACGAGGGCGGCTCCGAATCCCTCGAAAAGGGACTGCATGTCGAACGCACCGGGTTCCTGGAGACGAGTTCGACCGCGACCGCGCAGCACGCGATGCAGCTGTACCTCGCCGAGATCCGCGAAGTCGAAAGCAGCGGAAGGGATCTCGCGACCTTCATCGCCGAACGCCTGCCCCGTTGGGTCGAAGGGAGCGTGGCCGACTTCTGAAACCCTCAGTCGGCCGGCTGGGGGAGAAGCAAGGCCAGACCGACGGCAGCGATGGGGACGAAACACAGTGCGGTCAGAACCGCCTGCGGCCCATGGTGATCGGCGATCAAGCCGAGCACCGGCACGAACAGTCCGCCGGCGCTGACCGCGAGACCGAGCGTGACACCCGCAGCGGTGCCGGGCCGCTTCGGCAGGTAGTCCTGACCCAGCTTGACCAGAACCGCGAACGGAATATTCACGGTCACGCCGGTGAGCACGGCCACCGCGAGACCGAGCTGCGGACTCGGCACGATACGCAACGCCGCGAGCGCGGGAATGGCTGCCAGACTGCCGATTTGGATGGTCCGCAACATCCCGATGCGGTCGGCGATGCGACCACCCAGCAGCGTGCCCGCCACCCCACCGGCCATGAAGGCCGTCAGCGCCGCACCGCCGAGCGCGCGTGAACCGCCCAGCGAATTGATCCAGTACAGCGCGATGAACGTACTCAGTCCGAACGAAATGATCGCGCGCACAACGGCAATGGCAGTCAAAACGAGAAACGGTAGCCACCGATCGTGGCCGGCGGTCGAGGCAGCGGCGTGCGCGCCGCTGCGCTGCCGCAACTGGTAACGCCACAGCAGAAAGCCCATCAGCACCGCCGGCGGAATGAAGAACGCGGTGGCTCCGACACCGTAGGAGACCAGCGCGGGCGTCGCGAGTGCGGGAGCGAGAAAGAACCCGACGCTGCCACCCGCGGCGAACAGGCTCATCGCCGACGCGCTGTTCCCCGCGTCCCGGCGCGCGTCCCGCCCCGCCGACGGATGGAACGCCGCGACGCCGATCCCGGACAGCAGCAGCAAGACCCACACCACGGGATACGCCGGTGCCAGCCCGGACAGTCCGGCACCGAGCCCGGCGACCGCCACCCCGGCCGGCGCGAGCCACAGCAGCCGCCACCGATCGGCGAGCAGTCCGAGCGCCGGCTGCGGCAGCGAACTACCCAACGCCGCGGCCATCGCCAGCCCCGAGGCGGCGACGTAGCTGTAGTGCCGCTCCAGCACGAAGAACGGAATACTCGCCGGCACCAAGCCCTGATAGAAGTCATCGACCGCATGCGCAATCACCCAGTACCGCATGCGTTTCCACGCCGAATCCGTGGTCACCACTGTCGCGTCTTCGACACCCGCGCGCACCATCACACTCCTCCGCCTAGTACCCATCCAGCAGCCTATGGACGGCACGAGGCAGCAGGCTTCCGATAAACTGCCTGATTATGTCGATCTTCAGCCAGGACTCCACCGTGGTGAAGACGCTTGCCGGGGGAGCGCGCATTCACCGGCATCGGCACGCCGACCATCAGGTGGTGTATCCGAGTTCCGGGGTGGCCGAGGTCCGGACCGACGCGGGCAGCTGGATCGCGCCTGCGGACCGGGCGATCTGGATCCCCGCGGGCAGCTGGCACGAACATCACTTCTACGGCCCGACGCGCTTCCACACGGTGGGCTTTCCGCCCGACCTGGCGCCCGGCTGGACCACGCCGTCGGTCCTCGCGGCATTGCCCCTGGTCCGCGAGCTCATCATCACCTGCTCGACGTCCGAAGACCTGCCCGACACCGAACTGGTGCTGCTGCGCCAGGTGCTGCTCGATCAACTGCGCCGCAGCCCCGAACAACCGCTACGGCTGCCCGCCGCCCGCGACGAGCGACTCCGAAGGGCTTGCGCGCTGGTCGAAGCCGACCTCACCGAGGTGTGGACGCTGGCCGGGCTCGGCCGCGAGGTCGGGGCCGGCGAACGAACGCTGACCCGCCTGTTCCGCACCGAACTCGGCATGACCTACCCGCAGTGGCGCACCCAATTGCGCCTGCACAACGCCATGCAACTGCTCGCCGAACAGGTGCCGGTCACCGTCGTCGCGCATCGGTGCGGCTGGGCGACCGCCAGCGCGTTCATCGAGGTCTACCGTCGCACTCTCGGACACACCCCCGGTGCGTTCCGGGCAAACCAGGACTCGAAATAGGCAGTCCGCTTCGACCTATTACCCGTGACACCCGTCATAGAGATCGCTCGCTTAATCCATAGACAGTTCACCGAGAGTTGAAGCAGATCTCCGTACACTTTTCGACCAAGGGGGTCATGGGGGATTAAATACGTTGGAGCGAGCCTCGCTGGAGGGCCAGGGAGGTTCGTCGTGGATATCGAAGTGGAAGACGTGGGCGCCGGCACTCTCGAACAGAGTGCCGACAGCGGCCTGCGCAGTATTCGGCTGATCGCGGTACTCGGCGCGCTGTCCGCATTCGGTCCGGTCACCACCGACCTTTATCTGCCCAGCCTGCCGCAAACCGCCGCGGCCTTGCACACATCCCAGTCGGGGGTGCAATCCTCGCTCACCGCCTGCCTGATCGGGCTCGCGTTCGGTCAGCTACTGATCGGCCCGATCAGTGACGCGCGCGGGCGGCGCGGGCCGTTGATCGCGGGCATGGTGCTGTTCTGCGCCACCTCGCTGCTGTGTGCGATGGCGCCGAATGTGCTGGTGTTCGACCTGTTCCGGCTGCTGCAAGGGCTCGCGGGGGCGGCGGGGATCGTCATTTCGTTCGCCGTCGTGCGCGACGTGTACCAGGGGGCCGCGGCCGGTAAGGCCTTCTCGATCCTGCTCGCCGTCAACGGCGTCGCGCCCATCATCGCGCCGGTCATCGGCGGGCAGTTGTTGCGATTCGTGGACTGGCGGGGCGTGTTTATGGTGCTCGCCGGGCTGGGCGTGGTGTTTCTGGCGCTCGCTTATCGCTGGGTGCCCGAGACCTTGCCGGTCGATCATCGTCGGGGCGGCGGAATCGTGATGATGGGCCACGATATGCGGCAAGTGGTGCGGGACCGGTCATTTGTCGGTTATGCGCTTGTTGTCGGATTGTCTTTCGGTGCGATGGTCGCCTATATCTCCGCGTCGTCTTTCGTATTCCAAGAGGTGTACCGGGCGTCGCCGCAGTTGTTCAGCGTATTCTTCGCAATCAACGGAGCGGGAATCCTGGTCGCCAATGCCGCCAACGCGCGGCTGTTGAATAGGAGCAGTCCGCGCAGGCTGCTGGATATCGGTCTGCTCGGCTTGGCGCTCGGCGGCCTCGCGGTGCTCGTCGTGGTCGCGCAGGGCAGCGTCGGGCTGTGGTTCCTGGTGCCCGCGTTGTTCCTCCTGGTGTCCTCGATCGGGTTCATCATGCCGAACGCCACCGCGCTCGCGCTCGAAGCGCACGGCGCGACCGCGGGTAGCGCCTCGGCCGTGCTCGGGTGCACGCAGTTCCTGTTCGGCGCCGTGGTGGCGCCGCTGGTCGGGCTCGGTGGAGGCAGCGGGGTCCCCATGGGCATTGTCGCCGTCACTTTGTGCACGCTCGCCGTCATCGTCCGAACGGTGCTGTGCCGTCCGGTGATTCGCGACCGTGCTTCGAGAATTCCAGGGAGTCGAAGGCGATGGCACAAGATGTCGTCGTGGTGGGCCTCGCCTGCCGACTGAACCTACTTCTCGAACTGCGCCCGCTTCCAGTCGCCGTACGGCTCGTCGCGCTCCCGCACCGCTTCGCGGAAACCGGCAGTCGCCGAACGCAATTGGAACGCGTAACCCTCCCGGGTGTGCCGGGAGATGCCGTCGAAAACGGTGCTGATCATGCCGGAGTTCGCCACTCCCTGCGCCAGCAACGCGCTGTTGAGCGCCAGCTTGGCCATGACGAGCTGATTGATCGGCATCCGCGCAATACGTTCGAGCAGGGCCTCGGTGCGCTCGTCGAGCTCGTCGGCGGGCGTGGATTCCACCGCGAGCCCCCACTCCTCGGCCTGCTTGCCGGACAGGCAGTCACCGGTGAACAGCAGCCGCTTGGCCCGCTGATCGCCGAGACGATGCGCCCACATGCCCGCCGCCGGAATGCCCCAGACCCGGGTGGGCGGATACCCGATCTTGGTGTCGTCGGCGCAGATGATCTGGTCGGCATACAGCGCGATATCGGTGCCGCCGGCGACGGCGAAGCCGTGCAGCTTGGCGACCGTCGGCTTGTTCGCGTGCAGCAAGCTGGCGAAGCCGCGGTTGAACCGGCTCATCATCGCGTAGTCGACCATCGGATCCCAGGTGCCCCAGGGATTGTGATTGCGGGCCTGTACCACCGGATCCAGCACGGTGCCGGTGGGCGAACTCGCGCCCGCGCCGGGATCGAACGAGCTCTCGGCGAAGATCGACAGGTCATATCCGCCGCAGAAACCCTTGCCCCGCCCGGAAACCACCATCACGTGCACGCGCGGATCGAGATCGGCCCGCTCCACGGCGTGTGCGAGTTCGATCGGAGTGTCGGCGGTGATCGCATTGCCGTGTTCGGGCCGGTTGAAGGTGATCCGCGCGATCCGGTCGGTGACCTCGTAGGTCAGCGTGCGGTAGCTGATGTCCGCCGGGGGCGGCGTGCGGTCCGCCCACGGCGAGTCCGGGGCTTCGGTGAGTCCCTCGTACCACGCGGCCGGGCGGGTGCCGGAATGATTCTCGAAGTCTGACAACAGGGTTTCCTGACTACGTCGGGGCGTGCTTCGCACTGATATTACATACTTGTGTCAATTGACGAACCACTGTAATACTGAATCATGGCCACCCACGCGGTAACGAACCAAGTTCCCCCGCTCGTCGACTACGACGCCGCCGAGCAGCCGGTGCTGCTCGAGGCGCTGCACCGCGCGGGCGCCGACCACGCGCTCGACGAGTTGCACGAGATCGGCAGGTTGGCCGGCAGCGCCGAAGCCATCGAGCTCGGTGACCTCGCCGAGGCCCACCCGCCGACCTTGAAGACGCACGATCGTTACGGCAACCGGGTCGACGAGGTCGTCTACGACCCGAGTTATCACCGATTGATGACCCACGCGGTCGGCTTCGGCCTGCACGCCGCGGTTTGGGCGGACACCCGGCCGAACCCGCACCTGACCCGCGCCGCGAAATTGAGCGTGTGGGGCCCGGTCGACGCGGGCCACGGCTGCCCGATCTCGATGACCTATGCCGTCGTCCCCGCGTTGCGCGTCGCCCCGGAACTCGCCGCGCAATACGAATCCTTGCTCTGCGCAAAGGAATACGACCCGGTGCTGCGCGCGCCGCTGACCAAGCGCGGCCTCATCGCCGGGATGTCGATGACGGAAAAGCAAGGCGGCTCCGATGTTCGGGCCAATACCACCACCGCGACCCGGACGTCCGACGGAACGTATCGGATCACCGGGCACAAGTGGTTCACCTCCGCGCCGATGTCGGACGTATTCCTGGTCCTCGCCCAAGCGCCCGGCGGTCTTTCCTGTTTCTTCGTTCCCCGCGTGCTGCCCGACGGCACCCGCAATACCTTTGCGCTGCAACGGCTCAAGGACAAACTCGGCAATCACTCCAATGCCAGCAGCGAGGTCGAATACGACAACACCGTCGGCTGGCTGGTCGGCGACGAGGGCCGCGGCGTGCCGACCATCATCGAAATGGTCAACCTGACCCGCCTGGATTGCACCATCGGCACCGCCACCGCGATGCGCACCGGCGTCGCCGCGGCCGCCCATCATGCCGCGCACCGCAGCGCATTCGGCGCGACGCTGGCCGATCAGCCGTTGATGCGAAATGTGCTGGCCGATTTGGCGATCGAGGCGGAGGCGGCGACCACGGTGGCACTGTGGCTGGCCGATCTCACCGACCGGGCGACGGCCGGCGAAGACGGTGCCGACCAGTTGCGCCGAATCTCGTTGGCGGTCAGCAAATACTATGTGTGCAAACGCGGCCCGATCCATGCCGCGGAGGCGCTGGAATGCTTGGGCGGCAACGGTTATGTCGAAGAATCGCGGATGCCGCGGCTCTATCGGGAAGCGCCGTTGATGTCGGTCTGGGAGGGATCGGGCAATGTCGCCGCGCTGGATACGTTGCGCGCGATGGCCAAACAGCCGGAAACCCTCGGCGCCTTTTTCGACGAAGTCAAACGCGCCGCGGGCGCCGACCCGCACCTCGATGCCGCGATCGTCCGGCTCGAACAGCAATTCGGCGACTTCGACACCATCCAGCATCGGGCTCGCCGGATCGTCGGCGATATGGCGCAGGTACTTCAGGCGTCGCTGCTTGTTCGCTACGGCCATCCGGCGGTCGCGGACGCGTTCACCGTCAGCCGGCTCGGCGGCGAACACGGCGATGTTTTCGGCACGCTACCGACAGGTATCGATACGGCCGCGATCATTCAGCGCGCGACACCCAAGCCGGGTAACTGATACCGACCGGCCCAGTTCATCGATAGCGATTAGACATCCGACGTGACGAGCAGCTGTTCCGCGAATCCCATGAATTCGGTTCGGAACGCCGCGTATTCGGCGCGCAGGCGCAACCCGGGCCAGTCGGCGGGGAGCAGTGGATCGGGGAGCAAGGGGTCGTCGAGAATATGCCGCACCGCCGCGGCCGCCACCTCGAACCGCTCCCGCATCGAGGAAGAACTCGCGAACTCGCGCAGCAGCCGCTCCGCGTCGCGCGCCCAAAGTTGGGGCGCGAAAAGGGTTTCCGCCAGTTGCGCCGGTGATTCCTGCGGCGCGGCGGTGAACACGGAAACTCGCCGACTGGCATCCGGCCCGAGAACTATCTCGATGTTCGCGGGCCGGGTCCATACGCCCTCGCGTAATTCGCCGAGCCTGCGGCTGCGCATGGTGTCGCGGAAGGCGGTCCGAGCAGGCGCGTCGTCGCCGACGGCGGTCACCACCGCCAGAAACCATTCGCCGTCCCAGGCTTTCACCACGGGACTCACCGCGGCGTCCTGCCTGCGCTGCCGCTCGATCAACCGGTCGGAGAGCCGATACACACCGTTCGCGCGTTCCAGATCACCCATGGCGACCATCCGGGTCAGCGCGACCCGTGCGGCCGATTGTTGCAGTCCGAGTTCCTCGGCGACCGAAACTATCCAGCTCACCGGCGCCTCGGCCGGATGCGCGCCGAGCAACGCACTCAGAATTGCCGACCGAGCGGTCAGCTTTCGCACGCGCATCGCCACACACCCCGTCCTGTCCGAGTCCGCGCCGGTCGAACTCCGGCCGCCGAACCCGGAATTCTACAGACGAACTCGGCTGACCCTCGCGGTCCCGCCGCCGGACAACGCCTGCCCGAAGTCCGCGGCGACCGCCATGAACTGGCAATATGTCGAGCCGAGGGACAAATCGGCGCGGTTGTGCTAGTTCGCGTTGTTATATGCCGCGACAATGTCGGCCGGGATGCGGCCACGGGTCGATACGTTGTGCCCGTGCTTCCTGGCCCATTCGCGGATCGCGGCTGTTTGCTCGCGATCGGTCGCGGAGGTTGCTTTGCCGGTTCCTTTCCGCTTCAGCCGTCCGGTCTTGCGCGCCTTTTCCGCCCACGGCTCCAGAGTGACGCGCAGCTTGCCCGCGTTCTTGGTGGACAGATCGATCTCGTAGGCCACGCCATCGATCGAAAATTGAACTGTTTCATTCGCTTTCGACTTGCCGTCGTAGTCGTCGACGAGGGTGACGGTGACTTTCTTGGCCATGGGATGCGTCCTTCGCGTAGTCACGAGTAATTGCTCGGAATACTAATACCGTATCGCATCGAACTCGGCGAGGAGAAAAGTACTGTGGCGCAGAAGTGCTTAGCGCGCTTGCGAGCGCGAATGCGCGAGGCTGCACGATCAAGTGCACGCCCATCCGATACCCGGTACTCAGCGCAGCGATTCTGCGGCGGTCGCGGCTATCGACGAGGCGACCGCGCTCAATGCCGGTGAGTCGAGCCGCCATTGCTGCCAGTACAGCGGGACATCGATGAATGCCTCGCCGTCGACGGCCACCAGCTCGGTGCTTCGAAAATTGTGAGTTTGCAGGTCCGGCAACATGCCCCAGCCCAATCCGAGCCGAACCGCGGCAAGGAATCCGGCCGAAGAGGGGACGTAATGCCGCGGCGGATCGAGTGGTTGGCGACTGCGGCGGCGCAGGTGACGGTCTTGCAGATCGTCTTTGCGGTCGAATAACACCACGGGCGCCGCCGCGTATGCCTTGGCGGTCGCGCCGTCACCGAACCAGGTGCGCGCGAATCGCGGTTCGGCCATCGGCCGATAGCGCATCGCGCCGAGCCGTTCGACTTTGCAGCCCTGCACCGGGGTGGAAGTAGCGGTGATCGCCGCCATGACGGTGCCGTCGCGGAGCAGCCGGGTGGTGTGTTCCTCGTCCTCGCGGTGAATTTCGAAACTGATGCCGGCCGGCGCCGCGGCGAGGGCGGGCATCACCCAGGTTTCCAGTGAATCGGCGTTGACCGCGATGGGCAGCCGGGCCGGGCGATCCGCGTCGCCGAGTTCGTGCGCGGTATCGCCGGTCAGCAGTTCGATCTGTCTGGCCAGCCGCAGCACGGCGAGCCCGGATTCGGTGGCGCACACCGGTTTTGTGCGCTGGACCAAGACGCGACCGGCGGCGTCCTCCAGCGCTTTGATCCGCTGGCTGACCGCGGACGGGGTGATCCGCAGGCGCTTGGCCGCGGCATCGAACGTGCCCTCGGTGACCGCCGCATTCAGCGCGCGGAGCTGATCCAACTGAAGATCCATGTTAAGGAATCGTAATGGTAGTGCAGAAACTTTAGTTTGCCTGGAGATAATGCCGTCCCTAGCGTCGATGGGTATGGAAGTCTCCTCGGCCGCCCTGGCGGCGCTGTCCGGACTCGGTTTCGGGCTCTCGCTGATCGTGGCCATCGGGGCGCAGAACGCGTTCGTGCTGCGTCAGGGGGTGCGCGGACAGCACGTCTTCGCGGTGGTCGCGGTGTGCGCGCTGTCGGACATGGTGCTGATCGGCGCGGGCGTCGGCGGCTTCGGGGTGGTGGTGCAATCGGTGCCCGAGGTGGTCACGGTGGTGCGGTACGCGGGTGCCGCGTTCCTGCTCGGCTACGCGGTCCTCGCGGCCCGGCGGGCGTTCGCGGCGTCGGCGCTCACCGCCGGGTCCACGGGCGCGACCGTCGCGCTCGGCGCCACGATCGCCACCTCGCTCGCGCTGACCTGGCTGAACCCGCACGTCTATCTGGACACCGTGGTGCTGCTCGGCTCCTTCGCCAATACCTACACGAGCCCCGACCGCTGGTTTCTCGGTGCGGGCGCGATGCTCGGCAGCATCGTCTGGTTCACCGCCCTCGGCTACGGGGCGCGCCGGCTCGGCCCGCTATTCGCCCGTCCCGTCGCTTGGCGGGTGCTGGATTCCGGCATCGCCGTGGTGATGACGCTGCTGGCCCTGGGACTGTTGTTCGCGGGTCCGTCGATGTGACGTCGAAACCCCTTGGTTCGCACGGCGACGGACCCGTTCTAGTCCCGTAAACGAGCGAGATCCGCGATCCGGCAGCGGAAACTCGAATGTTGCCGGCAGGCCGATGTCGAGTGTTGTTCGGCGCGAACGGGGTTGGCTGCGCCATGGGCGTGACGGGAGACACAGCTCGCATCGTGTCCCGTGCTGATTGGCGGCAGAGGGGCCGGGTATGCGGCGAATGACCGCCCACACCCCTAGTTGGAGGAGTAGTCATGACCAAGCACGACAGCGGACCGCGCGAGGCAGTCGAGGGCGTCGTCGAGGACGTCAAGGGCAAGGCCAAGGAAGCGGCCGGCATCATCACCGGCAATGAAGGCCTGAAGAGCGAGGGCCGCGCCCAGCAGGACAAGGCCGAGTCCGAGCGTGAGGCCGCCAAGAAGGAAGCCGAGGCGGAGAAGGCTCGCGCCGAGGCCACCCTGAACGAGGCTCGCCAGAGTGCCTACGAGAGCGGCAAGGAATCTTAAGTCGCCAGAGCTTGCGGCGGCGCGGGGACGATCTTTCGCCCCCGCGCCGCCGATTTATGTTGCGCTGCGGAACATTTGGGCGACTTTAGCTCGCTCGTCGAGGATCTGGCGTCGTCGTTCGGTCATCGCCGCGGCCGGTGAACTGCCGGAGATGATGGCTTCGGCGAGCGCCGCGACGTCCTCGATGGCATCGCGCGCGCCGACGCCCGCGGCCGGTGTGATGGCGTGATCCGCGTCGCCGCACAGGATTACGGGAGTCTGCGGGGGACGTGCGTCGGCGAGTGGCACGGTGCGTGCGTTGGAGACGTGCACGGTGTCGGTGGCAGCCAGCATGGTTTCGACGAGTTCGGGGATGGCGGTGGCACCCGCCAGGATCGGCTCCGTCCAGCCATCCAGTGGCTGAGATCCTATGTCCTGCAAGGCGAGTGGCCCGCGCGTCAGGCGGGTGAACCATACCGAGATCTGGTCGTTCCAGAAGTGCCCGAAGGTGCTGACCGGTCGGCCGTCGTCGTCGAATTGCCGGTGGAAATGCAGGACGGACGGGTCGGTGTTCGGCTGGATCGGCCTGGTGGTGATGCCGTAAATGATGATCTGCCCGGAGTATTCGGCATTGCGGTCGGGTTCGAGGGTGCGTCGGGCAAGCGAGTCGATGCCGTCGGCGGCGATGATCACGTCGTCGGCCGGAACCGGATTCGCTCCGCTGAAGAGCGTTCCTTCGGTGCTGTTCAGCTCGGTGACCGGGGTGCCGAAGCGGATGTCCGCCGTTGTGTCGGTGGCGAATTCGGTCAGCGCGCGCATGAGGTCGGCGCGCAGGTACAGCCGGCGTTCGGTGCGGGCGTCGCCGCGGATCACCCCCGTCCGGTCGGCCGCGCGCAGCTCGGTCAGCCGATGCGACGCTTTGTGCAGCCGGTCGATCCCGACGCCGAGCCGGGTCAGCGCGGCATGCGCCCGATCATCCAGTGCCAGAAAGTGTCCCGCGCCGACGGTCGGCTGGCTCTCGTAGACCGTGACCGCTCGTTGCTCCCGCGCGAGTGCCCCAGCCAGCAACGTCCCCGCGATTCCACCGCCGATGATCGTGACCATGCCCCCACCTTAGGTCCCACCATCGGGGCGCGGCGGCGGCCCGCGACCCGATGGTGGGTGCCTTCGGGGTGATCAGCAGTCGTTCGGTGCGGGAAGGCCGCGGAACCGGTCCTCGATCCAGGACACTGCGGCAGGTGCGCCGAGCACGGCGGTGGTCAGGTGGTCCGGGCTCGGAATCAGCTCCGACTGCACCCGCACGCCCGCCGCGCAGTAGCGCCGCACGGTGTTGTCGATCGAGGCCACCGGAATCAGCACGTCCTCCGTTGAACGCCACTGGTAGATCGGCATTTTCGGCACGCCGGCGTAGAGCTCCAGGCTGTTCTCCTCGAGCACGGAACGGGCGCTCGGGTCGTCGGCCAGCGAGGTGGAACTGGCCACGTCCAGGACGTTGTGCCCGGCGCCGGCCGCCAAGATCTCGTTGGTGCAGCCGTTGGCGATCTGGTCGCGGGTGGCCCGGCCGAAATCGTTGAGGTTGTCGCTGATCGGCAACCGCGTCGGGTATTCCCGCTCGAGGCCGATGGCCGCCGCCAGGGCCAGCCCGAACGCCGGATGCCTGGAGTAACCGAGGCCCTCGGTCATCTTCACCAGATTCATCGGGACGCCGCCCTCGGCCGCGCCGACGATGTCGAGTTCCGGCGCGTAGGTCGGGGCCAGCGCGGCCGCCCAGCCGGTGGCCATGCCGCCGCCGGAGTAGCCGAACATCGCGACCGGGCTCTTCGCCAGGCCGAGCTCGTTGACCCTGCGGGCCGCCCGAATTCCGTCCAGGGTGATCATGCCGCCCAGCTTCGCCGCCCCATAGGCGCTGGTCGGTCCGAGATGATCGGGCAGCGCCACCGTCCAGCCGCGCAACAGCACCGTGTTGAGCGCGGGCGCTTCGCGCACAGCGAGATTCGGATCGCCGGTGTAGAGCACCCGGGACACGGCGCACTGGGTGCCGAGGCCGTTGATGATGTGCTGGTAGGACAGCAGCGGGCCGCCGGGTGCGTGGTCGTGCGGGGTCAGCACGGTGGTGGTGGCCGCGATCGGATTGCCCGCCGAATTGGTGGAGCGGAACTTGATCATCGTGACGGCGGTGCCGGGAAAGCCGAGCAGCGGCGGCATCGGGCGCACGGCCAACACGTCACCGGGGGCGAACCGATCCAGGTCGGGCGGCGCCGCGTAGAAGGGATCGGGGTCCGGCCTGGGGTAGATCGGTTGTGCCGCAGCGGTACCCGGCACGACGGCCACGTGTGCGACCGATATCAGCAGGGCGACAACGGCGAGCGCGGGGCGGATGTGTCGAAGCATGGCGATGAGCGACTCCCATTCATCACGACATTCACGGGGATTGTTGGGCGTGTCGAAAGTCGAATAATCCGAAGGGCGGCCGCGAATAATCGCCCGGCCGGTATTCGGACGAGCGACACGATATGGGACAAAGGGAAAGCGGGGAGGGAGCCGCGCCGTGCGAGGCGGTCGATCGGAGTGCAGGCGGCGTGGCATCGCCGCCCGGTTGCCGATGCGCCGGTTACGGTGGTTCGGTGATGCTGCTCGTGGTCGGCCTGGTCTTGCTCGGTGTCTTCCTGCTGAGGTTCCGCAGCGATCGGCGACGGCTGAGCAACGGGGTGTTTCTGCTGCTCGGCTTGGCTTTCACCGGTGTGTGGGTGATCGGTTCCGGCGCCCAGGGCGACCTGCCGGTGGTGCTGGCCGGGCTGCTCGTGCTGTTGTCACCGTTGCTCGTGCTGGTGCTCGCCGGGTTGCTGATGGTCAACGGCGGGCAGATGATTCGGCGCGAAGGGCTGCGGATCGCGAACCTGCTGCCGCTCGTGCTCGGCGTCGTGCTGCTGGTGCCGTACGTGTTGCTCGCGGTGGCGATTTTCACCGGCGATATCTGGTCCATCGTGATTTTGGCGTCCGGGACGATGGCGGTGAGCTACGTCGGATTCCTGTTCGCCAGTTTCCTGCTGTATTCGCTGTTCTACGGGGCGTTGCCCTATCGGCCGGGCATGGACGCGATCGTCGTGCACGGCTCCGGGCTGGTCGGCGCGCGGGTGCCGCCGCTGCTGGCGAGCCGCCTGGATCGGGCCATCGAGGTGTATCGCGCCGAACTCGCGGCGGGGCGGCGGCCGCTGCTGATCACCAGCGGCGGAAAGGGTTCCGACGAGGCGGTCTCCGAGGCCTCGGCGATGGCGGGCTACCTGGTCGATCAGGGCGTGCCCGCCGACAGCGTTGTGCTGGAGGATCGTTCGACCACCACGCGGGAGAACCTGCTCTACACCAAGCGATTACTGGGCGAGCGCGGCGAGTCCACCCGAATGGTGCTGGTGACCAGCAACTTCCACATCCTGCGCACGGCGATCCTGGCCCGGCGCCTGGACCTCGACGCCGAGGTGACCGGCGCCAAGACCGCGTTCTACTACCTGCCCTCGGCGATACTGCGCGAGTTCGCGGCGATCGTCGTGGCCTACAAGTGGATCAACGTGATCGCCTGCCTCGCGCTGATGGCGCTGCCGGTGCTCGCGCTGGTGCTGACCCGCGACCTGCCGCATCACTACGGCGACTGAGGTCTAGTCGAAGGTCTTGTGCGGGATGCCGACGGTGAGGCCGCCGTCGATGACGAATTCGGCGCCGGTCGAATAGGACGATTCGTCGCTGGCCAGGAAGGTGATCAGCGCGGCCACCTCGGACGGGTCCGCCGCGCGGCCCAGCGGGATCTGGAGGAAGTCCGCGGGAATGCCCTCGGTCATCGGCGTGGTGATCAGGCCGGGGTGTACCGAGTTGACCCGAATGTTGTGCTGCGCCAACTCGAGTGCCGTCGACTTGGTCAGGCCGCGCACGGCGAACTTGGTCGCGACGTAGCCGTGCAGACCGGGGCTGCCGCGCAGGCCTTCGACGGAGGAGATGTTGATGATCGAGCCGCCGCCCGCCTCGGTCATCGCCGGGGTGACGGCCTGCATGCCGAGGAATGTGCCGGTGAGGTTGATGTCGATGATCCGCTGCCATTCGGCCAGTTCGAAGTCGACGAGCAGGTTGCCGTTGGCGATGCCCGCGTTGTTGACCAGCACATTCAGCGATCCGAAGCGCTGCACCGCGTCGGCGACCGCGCCCTGCCAGTCGGCCGGCTCGCGCACGTCGAGGTGCACGTAGGCGGCGGCGTCCCCGAGTTCCTTGGCGACCGCGGCGCCTTCGTCGTCGAGCACATCACCGAGCACCACGCGAGCGTCCTCGGCCACCATGGCTTTGGCGTGCGCCGCGCCCATGCCGCGGGCACCGCCGCTGATCAATGCCACCTTGCCGGTCAACCGCCCCATCGAGGCACCTCCGTTTTTCGTCCGTCCACGCCAACGTACTGGAACGCGTTACAGAAAGTACGTCGAATCGAGTGTTGGCCTCGGGGTCGATCGTGCCATATCGGACAGTCCAACTGTCTGGGACACTGTAGTCTGGGTGGGTCGAGCCCGATTTACCCGAGGAGTTCCCATGGCACTGCCGCCTCCCGCCGACGGCACAGCTGTCGTCGTCACCGGCGCCGCATCCGGAATCGGCCGGGAGGTCGCGTTGCGGCTCGCCCAGCTCGGTTACCACCTGGTGCTGGCCGATGTGCAGGACTCGGTGAAGGAGACCGCCGACGAGGCGCGCGGGCACGGGGTCGACGTCGAGGTGTTCCGGCTCGATCTCACGGATGCCGTTGCCCGGCAAGACTTTGTGCGGCAGGTGCTCGACGGCCCGCGGGCGGTGGTCGGCGTCGCGAACGTCGCGGGGTTGATCTCGGTCGGGCGGTTCGACGAATTGGGGCTCGATCGTGAGCGCATCCTCGTCGACGTCAGCGTCAGCGCGCTGCACCACTTGACCGGCGCGTTCCTGCCCGGGATGACCGAGCGCGGTGCGGGGGCGTTTCTCAACGTCTCGTCGCCGGCCGGTGTCGCGCCGCTGCCGTATCTGGCGTCGTATTCGGCGGCGAAATCGTTCGTCATCTACTGTCTCGACCGCGCTGCACGCGGAACTGCGGGGGAGCGGCGTCTCCTGCACCACCTTCATTCCCGGAATGACGAAGACGCCGTTGGCATTCGGCATCGAGGAGTCGAGGTTCCTGCCGGACTGGGCCTGGCGGCTGCCGGTCTTCCACGAGGCGAAGGCGACCGCCGAACGGGCGGTGGACGGCATGCTGCGCGGTAAGCGGATGGCGGTGGCCGGGCCGGATGTGCAGCTGGTCTCGCTGGCCCGCTACGTGCCGCCGCGCTTGCTCGGTGCGGTGCTGCGTCTCGGCGGCGCGTACGCGTTTCCGGGTCGATACGAGAACTTCGGGAAGCGGGTTCGTGCCGCGGTGGACAAGGGCGGCAACATGATCGGCGGTAAGGCGCACGCGGATCGGCCGAAAGGCTGGTGATCGCCACGCCCGCGGCGCGGGAGGCGGTTTCTGATTCCGCGCCGCGAGCACCCTCAGTCTACATTGTCTCAGACAGCGATTGCTGCTTTTCTCAATCGGCTGGCCGGGGCGGGGAGTTCGTTTTAGGGTTTCTCGCATGAGCGAGCCCACCGTCTTCACCATGGAATCGCTGCGCAATGCCGCGGGCACCGACCTCGGCGTGAGCGGCTGGATCGAGATCGGCCAGGACCGTATCACCGCCTTCGCCGAGGCGACCGAGGATCGGCAATGGATCCACGTCGATCCGGAGCGCGCGGCCGCGGGGCCGTACGGCACCACCATCGCGCACGGATACCTGACGTTGTCGCTGCTCCCGGCGATCATGCGGGAGATCTTCGAGATCTCCGACGCCGGTGCGCGGATCAACTACGGCCTCAACAAGGTTCGGTTTCCGTCGCCGGTGCCGGCCGGGTCGCGCATTCGCGGTCAGGCCACGATCGTGACGGTGGATGAGGTGCCCGGCGGGCTTCAGGTCGTGATCGCGACGGTCATCGAAGGAGAAGGCTCGGACAAGCCTGCCTGCATCGCCGAATCGATCGTCCGCGCCCTGGCGTAAGCGCATCCCGCCGTTGCCGGTAGCGCGCTGTGGCATCATCGTGTGTAGAACACGTTCTAATTCTGTCCGCGATACGCGGGAGGCGCGCGATGACGAACTCACGATCCTCGGCGGCGCTGCGGCGTTTCGCCAGGCGGGTGCCGGATATCGCCGAGGTGCCCGGCGGGCGGCTGGTCGAGCTGCCCGGGCGGGGCCGCACGTATGTGGTCGATACCGGCGGGCCGGCGGGTGCGCCTGCGCTGGTCCTGTTGCACGGCACCGGATGTACCGCCTACCTGAACTGGTTTCCGGCGCTGGCGGCGCTGTCCGAGCGCTATCGGGTGATCCTGTTCGATCAGCGCTGGCATGGTCGCGGGATTCGTTCCGCCCGCTTCTCGGTGAACGACTGCGCCGACGACGTGGTCGCGGTGCTCGACGCGCTCGGCGTGGAACAGGCCGTCTGCGCGGGGTATTCGCTCGGCGGAGTGGTGAGTCTGGCTGCCGCGCATCGGCATCCGGATCGGGTGAGCGGGCTCGTGTTGTGCTCCACGCCGTATCGGTTCCAGGAGAAGTGGCGCGAGCGCGCGTTTCATCGAGCCTTCGGGGCGTTCGCCGACGCGGTCGGGCCGTATTCCTTCCGGCGCACCGTGGAATTGGCCGGCCGGCTGCCGGAGCTGCCGGAAATCGCCTGGGCGCCGGGCCGATTGGATCGATGGGCGCTCACCGAGTTGCGCAGTACCAGTGGCTGGGCGATCACCCAGGTGATCGGCGAGGTCGGCCGGTTCGACGCGACGGACTGGCTGTGCACCTTGAAAATGCCGACCGCGGTGGTCATCACGACGCAGGACCGGGCGATCCCGGTCTATCGGCAGTTGGAGATGGCGACCCTGATTCCCGGCGCGAGCATTCATCTGCTCAAGGGCGGGCATGCGGCCTGCGTGCTGGAGGCGGATCTGTTCGTGCCCGCGCTGCTCGACGCCTGCGCGGCGGTCGCCGCGAGATTGTGAGGCGCTGTTCGGCGGCAATGGCGAACAGGGCCTGATCGATCAGCCTAGTTTTCGTGCGGCGGTGAGCAATTCGTCCACCACATGGGGCACCGCGTCGGCGAGCTCGCTGATGTCGGGCACCAGCTCCTTGCAGGCGATGAAGCCGAAGTCCAGGTCGTCGTTGTTGGAGATCACGGTCACCGTGAGTCCCGCGCCGTGAAAGACCGGGCCGAACGGATACATTCCGTCCACCCGCACGCCGAGGAAGTACAGCGGCATCGGCGGGCCGGGCACGTTCGAGACCACCAGGTTGTGCACCACCGGATGCCGCTCGGCCAGCTTCAGCGACGAGTACACCCGCGCCGCGAGCTGAAAGGTGTTCGGCGGCGCGTACTTCGACCAGTCCTGGAGGAAGTCCGCGCCGATCAGATCGTGTTCGGCCTTCGCGCCGCGGTTGTCCTCGGCCACCTGTCGCAGGCGTTCGACCGGGTCCGCGATATCGGTGCCGAGCCGGGCGAACAGCGTGGACACCTTATTGATGCCCGCGGTGTGCCTGGTCGATTCGTGCACCGAGACCGGCACCGACGCGACCAATGAACGGTCCGGCAGCTCGTCGTGCTTCTCCAGATACGCGCGCAGCACGCCGGCGACGATGGTCAGCACCACATCGTTGATCTTCACCCCGAACGCGGACTTGATCTCCTTGATCGCGCCGAGTTCGGCCTCGGTGAACGCGACCGCGCGATGCGGGGTGATGGCCAGGTTGAACGGGGTGCGCGGCGCGGAGAACGGCAACGCCATGCCCGCCTTGTCGTTACGCCGCCGGTTCGCGAAGCCGGCCACCATGCCGAGGGTCTTCGGCACCATGCCGACGATGCCCGCCTTGGTCGGGAACTTGACCACGGCCTTGGCCAGCAGCTGCCAGTCGTTCGGGCTCGACTCCGGCCGCCATTCCTCGGCGGGCGGGGTCTTGGCCGCGTTCGGCTCCAGGTCGCACAGGTGCATCATCATGTTCGTGCCGGTGATGCCGTCCACCGCGGCGTGGTGGTACTTGCAGATCACCGCGACCTTGCCGTCGTCGAGGCCCTCGACCACCGACATCTCCCAGAGCGGGCGGTCGCGGTCCATCGGGCGGCTGGCGATGTCGCCGACCAGCTCGGCCAGCTCCCGCCGACCGGCCGGGGCGGCGATGCCGATGCGCCGAATGTGATAGTCCAGGTCGAAGTTCCGATCCTCGACCCAGACCGGGTGATCGAGGTTGAACGGCACCTCGTAGACGCGGCGGCGCATCTGCGGGATCAGGGGTAGCCGCCGGCCGAGTTCGGCCTTGAATTTCTCGAATGAATAGTCCCCTGAGCTGGGATCGAGGATCAGCAGCGCACACACGTGCAGGTGCTGGGTCCCGGTTTCCAAGTAGAGAAAGCTGGCATCCAATCCGGTTAGTCGCTCCATAGCCAAAGCGTACTAGAACGCGTTCTAGTTTTTGGTTGAACGGGCGCGAGGTGGGTCACAGTGGTGCGCTCTATTGTCAAGCGGGCTAACGCTATTGGGTGCGGCACATCCGGCGGCCGTTTGCGCTGTTCATGTGGCCATGTGTGCAATTTGTGCTGCTACAGATCTTTATGTAACCGAGGGTTTCATGTATGTGTATGATGATTGCTACGGCCATGCAGGAAGGCGCGCGACGACGCAGTCGTGAGAGGAGTACCGATGAAGCTACTTCGTAGAGGTGAGCGACGACCGGACATCGATCCGGGCGAGGTCGCGCTGCACGCGCGCAACGTGCAGTTCCAGTGGGCGGATGCGCCGCTACACTGGATGCCCGAAGAGCCGATCGCCTCGCACCTGATCAATTCGCTGAATCTGCTGCTGCCCGAGGGCGAGCGCATGTTCTGCGCCGCCTACACCGAGGCGCTGCCGTTCGTGAAGGACGAGAAGCTGCGCGAGGCCATGCTCGGCTTCATCGGCCAGGAGTCCATGCACGCCGAAACGCACGACAAGGTGCTCACCGAGGTGCTCGCCGCGCACGGCATCGACCCGGAACCCTATGTGCGCCAAGCCGAATACCTGTTCCGGAAGACGCTGGGCCCCAGGGACATCGAGGGGATCGCGGAGCGGCAGACGCTGGTCGAGCGGCTCGCGGTGATCGCCTGCCTCGAGCATTTCTTCGCCTACCTCGGCGACTGGGTGCTGAACGCGGACCTGGAGAAGTTCGACGCCGAGCCGCGCATCGCGGACCTGTTCCGCTGGCACGGCGCGGAAGAGGTCGAGCACCGGCATGTGGCGCACGACGTCGCGGTGTACTTCGGCGCGGGCTATGTGCGGCGCGCGGCGGTGATGATGTTCGTCTTCCCGACCTTCATCACGCTGGTGGTGCGCGGGACGAAGTTCATGGTGCACCAGGACCCCGACCTGCCCGATCTCGGTTACCCGCGGCTGATCAAGCGGGTGTTCGGCGCGATGTGGCGGGGCGCGCTACCCGGCGTGCCGTCGCTGCTGTGGAGTGCGCTGACCACGTTCAAGCCCGGCTACAACCCCGGCTCGGTCGGGTCCACCGCGCAGGCGGTGGCCTACCTCGCGAAGTCACCTGCCGCGCAAGCGATTGCGTCGTGAATCGGGGGCAGTGCGGCGTGCGGGAGGTGCGGTGGTGAACCTGCGTCCCGTGCCCGAACGGTTCCCCGCGGATCTGTTCGGCAAGCGTGATCAAGACCGGGCGGTGCGGGTGCTCGACGCGGTCGCGTCGGCCCGGCTGCGCTGGACCACCATGATCAACCGGCGTGACCTCACGCCGCGGGTGGACGATCATCGGCTGGCGCTGGTGGTGACCGAGCGGCGGATCGAGGCGCACGACCAGGACGTGGTGAGCCTGCGACTGGAGGCGCCGGACCGGCGGGAGCTGCCGCCGTGGCGGGCCGGCGCGCACCTGGATCTGGAACTGCCCTCGGGACGGTTGCGGCAGTATTCGCTGTGCGGCGATCCGGCCGACACGCGCGCGTATCGCGTTGCGGTGCGGCGCATTCTGGACGGACTTGGGGGATCCGTTGAGGTGCACGACGGGCTTCCGGTCGGCGCGCCACTCACCGTGCGCGGGCCACGCAATGCCTTCCCGTTCGCCGTGCCGGGCCACGGATCACCCGCTGCCCGTTTGCATTTCATCGCCGGCGGCATCGGGATCACGCCGATCCTGCCGATGGCGCGGCTGGCGCAGCGGCTCGGGATCGACTGGTCGATGGTCTACACCGGCCGTAACCGGGACACCATTCCGTTCCTCGACGAGATCGCCGGATTCGGTGACCGGGTCACCGTGCGCACCGACGACGAGCACGGCCTGCCCGACGCCGCCGCGTTGCTGCCCGGCGTCGCCGCCGACACCGCGGTCTACTGTTGCGGACCCGTGCCGATGACCACCGCCGTCGCCGCCGCGATACGCGAAATGCCCGGCGTTGAACTGCATTCCGAGCGGTTCTCGCCACCGCCGATCGTGAACGGCGTGCCGTTCGAGATCCAGTTCGCCTCCACCGGCGAGGTGGTCGAGGTGGCAGCGGATCGCTCCGCGCTCGACACCATCCTGGAGACCCGCCCGGATCGCCCTTACTCGTGCCGCCAAGGCTTCTGCCGCACCTGCAAGGTGCGGGTGCTGTCCGGCGAACCGGAGCATCGCGAAACCGTGCTCACCGCGGCCGAACACGAGGCCGGCGAGATGCTCGTCTGCGTATCCCGTTCGCCCGGTGGGCGACTGGTGCTCGATCTGTAAACCCGACCTCTGGTCAGCAAGGAGAAACCGATGACGACCATCGAACCCCCGGAGCTCGTGGCCGCCGAGCGGACGGTGCGCAACGGCGAATTCGAGCTCGCCGTCTACGAATACGGCGATCCGAGCGCGGAAACCGTGCTGCTGGTGCACGGTTGGCCGGACACCAATCACCTCTGGGACGCGGTGGTGCCGTTGCTGGCCCAGCGCTTCCACGTCGTCACCTATGACACCCGAGGCCACGGCCGGTCCACCCGGACCCGGCGCACCGAGGACTTCCGGCTCGACCAGCTCGCGGGCGACTTCTTCGCCGTCGTGGACGCGGTCAGCCCGGACCGGCCGGTGCACGTGCTCGCGCACGACTGGGGTTCGGTGCAGGTGTGGGAGGCGGTGTGCGAGCCGCGCGCGGCCGCGCAGATCGCGTCGTTCACCTCGGTGTCCGGGCCGAACCTCGACCACATCGGGAACTGGATGCGCAACCGGCTGTCCCGGCCGACGCCGCGCAACCTCTGGCAGCCGTTCACCCAGGCGTTGTCCTCGGCCTACACGTTCTTCTTCATGACGCCGGGGCTGCCGCGCGCGGTCTTCGGCCTGCTCGGCACCGAGCAGCGGTGGCAGCGGGTCGTCTCGATCATGAACGAGACGCCGCCGTCGAACGTGACGCTCGGCCCGACCTTCCGGCAGGACATGGTCGACGGCCTGCTGATCTATCGCGCGAACATCGTGCAGCGCTTGCTTTCCCCGCGTGAGCGGCACACCGAGGTGCCGGTGCAGCTGATCGTCGCGGGTCGCGACGTCGCGGTCCGGCCCGCCGGCTACGACGACGAACGCAAATGGGTGCAACGACTCTGGCGCCGCGACGTGCCCGCCGGGCACTGGATGCCGTTCTCACATCCCGAGTTGCTGGCCACCGCGACCACCGAGCTGATCGACACGGTCAACGGCGGCGCCACCCCGCGCGGGTTGCGCCGGGCCGAAGTCGGCCGCAGCGCAAAGCCGTTCGAGGATCAGCTGGTGGTGATCACCGGCGGCGGCAGCGGTATCGGCCGGGAGACGGCGCTCGCCCTGTCCCGGCGGGGCGCCGAAATCGTGCTGTCCGACGTCAATTTCGCGTCGGCGAAGGAGACCGCCGAACTGATCGCCGCCGAACACGGCGTGGCGCATCCGTATCAGCTCGACGTGTCCGACGCGGACGCGGTGACCGCGCACGCCGAGATCGTGCTGGAAAACCATGGCGTGCCGGACATCCTGATCAACAACGCCGGAATCGGCCAGGCCGGTGGGTTCTTCGACACCTCGGCGGCGGAGTTCGACCGGGTCATGCGGATCAACCTCGGCGGCGTGCTGAACGGCTGCCGCGCCTTCGGATCCGCCATGGCGGAGCGGGGATTGGGCGGGCACATCGTCAACCTGTCCAGCATGGCCGCCTACAGCCCGCAGCAGGGGTTCAGCGCGTACTCCACCAGCAAGTCGGCGGTGTTCATGTTCTCCGACTGCCTGCGCGCGGAACTGGCCGGCCGCGGGATCTCGGTGCACACCATCTGCCCCGGCATCGTGCATACCAATATCGTTGCCAACACCCGGTTCTCGGGCGTCAGCGCCGAAGAGGAGAAGGCCAAGCAGCAGCGTTACGACAATCTCTACCGCAAGCGCAGCTACGGGCCGGAGAAGGTGGCCGAGCAGATCGTGCGGGCCGTGGAGAAGGACCGCAGCATCGTTCCGGTGACGCCGGAAGCGCGGTTGCAGTACCACTTCAGCAGGCTCGCGCCCGCGGTCGGCCGGTTCGTCGCGGCGCGGGTGAAGCTGACCTAATCCGCCAGGGCGCGCAGGTCGGCCTCGATGGCCGCGACGCGTTCGGCGTCGACGCCCCACGGGTGTTCGACGCCGACCCTGCGGTCCAGATCCCACAGCACGCAGGTCTCGCCCGGTTCGGCGACGAGCGCCCAGGCGACCACGGTGCGGCCGAGTTGCTCGGCCATCGAGCCGTGCGAAACCTTAGGCGGCCCTGCGCCTTCCGGAAAGTGGTGCAGGAAGCGACCGTAGGCGGCGGCGCAGAACTCGGCGTAGCGCTCGGTGCAGAGGATGAACCCGTGCCACGCCTCGTCCACCGCATGGGACGGCATGCCGACCACCTGGCCGTCGCGCATGGCCGCGCCGCAGCAGCGCAGCCACTGCCGCAGGCCGGTTTCCACCAGGTCGCGCGGGAGCCACGGGGAGGTCTTGTAGACGGCCTCGGGCAGTTCCAGCGCGGCGACTGCGGCGTTGACCGTCGCGAGGTCGATGTCGCGCGGCCGGGATCTGCGGAAGCGGAAAGACGGCACAGTTCACTGTACGCAGGCGAGCTGCGCCGTTACGGTTCATGAATGGCTGAGACCATCTTCTTTGTGTTCTTCGTCTTGGTGATATTGCTGGTCATCGCGACACCGTTCATCGTGATCGGCGTGATCGTCGGCGTGCTGCGGCGCAACAGCAGGCGGGTTCCGCCGTATGGGGCTCGGCGTGGGGGTCCGCGGCGGCGCTACGGCGGGGGTTACGACAGCTCCGACCCGTACTGGGCGGCCGGTGCCGCCGGGTTCGCCGATGGTGGCTCGTCGAGTAGCTGTAGCGGGGGCTGGGATCCGGGGCACGGGGGTGGTCATCACCATCACGGCGGTCACCACGACAGTGGCGGCAGTAGCAGTAGCTGCGGTGGTGGGAGCAGCAGCAGTTGCGGCGGCGGAAGCAGTTCCAGCTGTGGCGGTGGGAGCAGTTCCAGCTGCGGTGGCGGAAGTTCCTGAGCGCGGTTTCCCGGCTGCGCGTGGTGATTTCGCGGTCGGCATAATCGCCCGGCTTGACCTCAACGTTGATTGAGGTTCCATGCTTGGTCCTGTCAGTCGGAACAGGGAAGCGATGGAGGATGGTCATGCGGGCTGTGCAGGCAGTGGAATTCGGTGGACCCGAGGTGCTCACCGTGCGTGAGGTGGCGGAGCCGGTCGCCGGGCCGGGCGAGGTGGTCGTCGACGTGGCCGCCGCCGACGTGATGTTCCTGGACACCCGGTTGCGCAGCGGTTGGGGTGGTGACTACTTCAAGCTGGCGACGCCGTACGTGCCGGGTGGCGCGGTCGCCGGCGTGATCAGCGCGGTGGGCGCCGGGGTCGACGCGTCCTGGGTCGGCAAGCGGGTCGCCACCGCGACCGCGGCGAGCAAGATCGGCGGCGGCCAGCCGATCGGCGGCTACGCCGAAAAGGCTTTGGCCAAGACCGAATCGCTGACCACGGTGCCCGACGGACTGAGCCTGGCGCAGGCGGTCGCGCTCGCCCACGACGGCAAGACGGCGCTCGCGGTGTTCGATCGGGCCGCGATCCAGCCGGGGGAGTGGGTGCTGATCACCGCGGCCGGAGGAGGCTTGGGCACCTTGCTGATTCAGCTCGCGCACGCCGCCGGAGCGCACGTGATCGCCGCCGCGCGCGGCCGCACCAAGCTGGAACTCGCCGAGCGCCTTGGGGCCGAAGCCGTCCTGGACTACTCCGAACCGGGCTGGTCGGACAAGGCGCGGGCGGTGACCGGCGGCGCGGGCGTGCACGTAGTGCTCGACGGAGCGGGTGGCGAGCTGGGTGAGGCCGCGCTCGACGCCGTCGCGGACAGCGGCCGATTCCTCGGATACGGCGCCTCGGCAGGCGAATTCGCGACACCGGACGCCGCGACGACGACGGCGCGCGGCATCACCGTCTACGGGCTGTTCGACATCACCGACGCGAACACCGACTGGGCCGGGCTCGCCGAACGTTCGCTCGCCGAGGCCGCGGCCGGGCGGCTGGAAGTGGTGATCGGCCAGGCCTTTCCGCTCGACGACGCCGAAAGTGCGCACGCCGCCATCGAATCCAGGACCGCGGTCGGACGCACCCTGCTGACCGTGGGTTCTGCCCGCTGAGACCGTTCGGTCTTCGCCCTAGCGGGCACCCTGGCTCGGCGCTAGGGTGCCCTGGGTGGAGACTCTGATCGTTGTTGGTGTGGTCCTCGTGGTACTGGCCCTGGTCATCGTTGTCGTGCAAATCGCCAGCAGACCCCCGAAAGACGGGAGACGTTGGGACAGAGATGATCCCGACGATTACAACGGTCACTGGGAGGAGCGCGACGACGACTACCGAGACTGACCGAACTCAGCCGGCCGGCGTCAGCACGACCACCGGAATGGGCCGCTTGGTCATCTTCTGGTAGGCGCTGTACCGCCCCTTATTGATCTTGTCCACGATCGCGAACCGGCGAGCGTAATCCGCATCGTCCGGATAAGTCGGCCGCGCGACCACCGCTATCGTGCGCCGCCCGATCTGAATCTCACACTCCGGCTTGGCCTTCACATTCGCCAGCCAGCCCGGCGGCCGCGGCGACCCACCATTGGACGCCGTCACCAAGTAGTCCGCCCCATCCGTCCCGTACGTCAGCGCCGAGGTCCGCGCCTGCCCCGTCTTGCGCCCCACCGTCCGCAGCAGCAACGTCGGATTCCCGAACAGCACCCGGTGCCCCACCAACCCACCGCTGTTCTCGTACACCCACTGGTGCACCTTCAGCACATTCGCGAACAAACTCGCCATGCTCGACCCTCCAGAACGGTTGCCGGACGCCCAACCCTAACCGCCACCCGGGTCCAAGTGGTGCAAGCCCCACCCCAACCGGTAGCATCCCCCACGCCTGCGGTACACCCGCAGAAGCGGGGCGGTAGCTCAGTCGGTTAGAGCCGTGGACTCATAATCCATTGGTCGCGGGTTCGAGCCCCGCCCGCCCCACAAACAGCCCGAACGGCCAGGTCAGACCAGCATGACGCGCACCTGGGTGACGGCCTCGGCGGGGTGCTGTGCGCGGATGGCCTCGCCGATCGACTCGAACTGCCACACACCGTCGGTGCGGAATACCTTCCCCATGACCAGCCCCGTGTGTGATCCGCCGCCGCTGAGGTCGTAGCGGGCGATCTCGATGCCGGTCACGCTATCGATCAACCGGCAGAATGCGTTGTCGATCTGTTCGAAGGTTTGACCCGTGTAACAGGTCACGATGAAGACCACCGCGTTGATGTGCGGGGTCAATCGGGTCAGGTCGACGGTGATGATCTCGTTGTCGCCCTTGCCTTGTCCGGTGGTGCTGTCGCCGAGGTGGCGGATCGCGCCGTCGCGGGAGATGAGTTGCTCGTGGTAGACGACGTCGACGATCTCCTCGTCGGCGAACAGCAGTGCGGCGGCGTTGAGATCGATGTCCTTGCCGCGCGCGCCGAAGAATCGATGGGTACGGACCGGGTCCCAGCCGAGCGCCATGGTGACGTAGTCGAGCGCAGTGCCGCTGTCGTCGCGGAGTGTGATGAACATGGGCTTCCCCCTTGAGCTTTGACGACCGCCGTGATCAGCGGACTCGAAGAGGGCAGTGCCGTGGTACCGCCAGAGATAACCATCGGGAGCCTCCCACCCTCAGCCGCCCGACCCGCGATCACGAGCCGGGTTTGCCGACCAGGCTTCCCGGCGCACCACCCGTAAAGATGCCGTAAAAGTGCCGTCAGAGCAAACCTTTTCGACTCGATGCCCGGAGGTCCGGCCTCCGGAATCCTCCGGACCGGAATTCCGGCCCATGGCTTCTGACCTGGGAGTTCACCGTGTGAACAGCTGATGTGGCTTGGCGATGCTTCAGTGTTTGCGGTGATGATTGCGGCGCCATCCGGGAGCGGTGGTAGGGGCGCCGCAGGTGGAGGGGATCAGCGGCGGTTCCGGGTATCCGGGCCGATGCGCGGGAGTCGATCTCGGGAGTTCGGACGGTGGGGTTCGAGCGTGGCGAGATGGGTTGCCGCGGCATCGGTTTCGGATCTGTTCAGCCGACGTGGTGCGTCGGCGAACATCGTCGTCCCCTCGTCCGGTTTGCCGGATGCCAGCAGGGCCTTCTCGATGGTGGTGCGGAGTTCGGCCTCCTTGACTCGGTAGCCGATCTCCCGGAACAGGTCCAGAGCTTGCCGGGAGAGGTCGGCGGCTCGATCGTGATCGCCGGTCTCCAGGCAGACCGCGCCGAGGTTGGCGAGGGCCTCGGCTTCGCCGATACGGAAGCCGGTCTCGCGGAACAGAATCAGGGCTTGCCGGGAGAGGTCGGCGGCCTGCCCGTAGTCGGCTGTCTCCCGGCGCACTATCGCGAGGTTGTTGAGGTTGGTGGCTTCGCCGACGCGGTGGCCGAGTTCCCGGAACAGGGCCAAGGCCTGCTGGATCAGGTCGGTGGCCTGCGCGTGATCGCCGATCTCGCGGCGCACGAGCCCGAGGTTGCCGAGCGCGGTGGCTTCGCCGCTGGGACTGCTGATCTCCCGGAACCGTGCCGCGGCACGTAACAGCACTTCGGTCGCCTCGCCGTAGTCTCCAGCCTCGCGGTGCACGCTGCCGAGCATGGTGAGCGCGCCGGCTTCCCCGAGTCGGTAGCCGGTCTCGCCGAACAGGATCAAGGCCTGCCTGATCAGGGCGGTGGCCTGTGGATAGTCGCCGGAGTCGCGGAGCAAGCCGCCGAGTCGGGTCAGGGCGTCGGCTTCGCCGATGCGGTGGCCGGCCGCCCGGAACACGGTCAGGGCCTGCTGGATCAGGTCGGTGGCCTGCCGGAAGTCGCCCGTGTATCGGTGTAGGCCGCCGAGGCTGACCAGGGTATTGCCTTCGCCGATGGGGTAGCCGGCCGCGCGGTACAGGGCGAGGGCCTGCCGGAGTAGGTCGGCGGCCTGCTCGTACTGGTATCGCCCGCTTTGCCACTGCACGATGGCGAGGTTGGTGAGTGCGTTGGCTCGGCCGAGGTGGTTGCCGAGGTGACCGGCAGCCTCGGCGGCGCGCTCATGCAGCCTGCTCGCGGTCGGCCACGGCCCTTCGCGCTCCAGCAATTCCGCCAGCACCTCGGTCAGCCCGACCATGCGTGCGGGATCGTGGGCGGCGGTGTACTCGAGGCAGGCGAGCAGGTTGGCTCGCTCCGTCCGCATCCACGCCAGCGCGCGCGTCTCGCCGTCGAATTCCCGTACCACCCCGCCGGTCAGGCCTGCGGGGTGGTTGTCGTCGGTGGGGCGAGGTCTTCTGGTCAGCCATCGGTCTGCCGCTGCGGCAGTGGCCCGGTAGTAATCCAGTAACCGCCGCATCGCCCCGGTGCTGGACGGCGTGGTCGCGCTGAGGGCACGCACGTATTCGCGCACGAGGTCGTGCAGGCGATATCGGCCGCGGGTGGTCTCCTGGATGAGGTTGTCGGTGTACAAGGCGTCGAGGTGGATTCGTGCTTCGGTGAGCGGCATGTCGTTCAACGCGGCGACGGCGTAGGCGTCGAAATCGGTACCCGGGTGCAGGCCCAGCATGCGGAATAACTGCCGCCTGGTGGGTGGCAGATTGTCGTAGGAGGCGGTGAATGCGGCGCGGACTGCGCGTTGGCCGGCGTTGAGTTCGTCGAGTCGGTTTCGGGCGGTGCGGAATTCGTCGGTGAGGCTGGTGAGGGTCCAGGCGGGGTGGTGGGCGAGGCGGCCGGCGAGTAGCACGATCGCCAGCGGCAGGTACCCGCACAGCCGGACGATCTCGGCGACCGCTGCGACATCGTCGCCCTGCGGATTCCGTTGGGCCAACCGGCAAAACAAGTCGACAGCGCTATCCGGATCGAGGGTGTCGAGCGGCAGTGGGAGGGCGTCGTCGAGCGCGATGAGCCGGCGGCGGCTGGTGATCAGGGTGAGGCATTCCGGTCCAGCCGGCAGCAGCGGTTCGATCTGGTCGTGGTCGCGGGCGTCGTCGAGAACGAGCAGCACCCGTTTGGCGGACACGCGGTCGCGCCACAGGTCGCGGCGGGCTTCGAGGGATTCCGGGATGTGGCTTGGTGCGATGCCGAGGCCGGTGAGCAGAGTGGCCAGCACCTCGGCGGGGTCCGCGGGGACCTGCCCTGGGGTGTGTGAATTCAGTTCGACGAAGAATCTGCCGTCGGGGAACACCTCGGACAGCAGATGCGCCGTGCGGGTGACCAAGGCGGTTTTCCCGACGCCGGGCATGCCGTCGATGGTGTGGATGGACACCACCCGGCCTGGTCCGGCGGCGTCGAGGATTCGCTGCACCTCGACATCGCGTCCGACGAACGTGGGGACGTCACGGCGGAGCGAGGTCAGTACCGCCGGGCGTACGGGCTCGCTGCTTGCCGCTTTCCATAGCCGCCGCCAAGCCGACCGGTTCGACAAGACCGACGGGACCGGGCCAGATGTCTGTCGCGCCAGCGCGATCAGTGTCACCAGCACTGGATCCAATGATTCGAAGCGGGACGGCACGTTGCGTCCAGTGCGCCAGTCGCTGATGCGTTGCATCGAGGAACGCTGACTCTGTGCCGGTGTGCGGGCGGCTTTCAGCCGTGCCTCGGTGCTGGCCGCGACCCGCTGCAATGTCGGGTTGCCCGCGGCGTCCCACAAGTCGGCCAACCTGGCCACGAACAGCGCTCGCGGCGAAGCGTCCTCGCCGCCACCGGTCTCGCTCGTCTCGCCACGCACCACCACACGATAAGGGCCTGGTCGGCAGGTTGCGCAGGTCAGCCCGCTGGTCGAGACGTCGGCGGGCGGCCGGCTAACGCGTCATACCTTTTTCCTTGGACTGCTTGGCCAGTTCCTGTTCGAACTGTTCGGGGGGTGAATTTGATCTCGCCCTTCGGGAAGATTTTGCACCCTTTGGCGGCGACTTTCCCCGGGAGGGTGGCGGTGCCGGTCGTTGTCGTCACGGGCGCGAGTTTGCCGTCGGGGTTGACGCCGCAGAGGTAGTACGGCTCCTTCTTGGCGGAGTCGAGGATGAAGAAGAGTCCGGTGATTTCGCCGTCCTTGGGGGCCTTGTTGGCTGCGGTGCACTTGTCGGCTGTCACCGGGGCGAGGTTGTCGCTGATTTCCTTACCCGACTCGATGGTCTTGCACCGGTAACTCGGGGACGTCACGGCATGCGCGGTGGGTGCGAGAAGGACCAGCGAGGCGACGGTGGTGAGGCCGGCGGCGAGTTGGGCGGGGCGGCAGGGCACTGAATGGGCCTCGATTCTGTGGGGGTTCCGGTGTGGAACACCCCGCTATTCGGACCCGAGTCGGCCTTTGGATTGGTGGCGTCCGGCATCATCGGCATACCTCGACAAGAAAGTGCTCATTCGGTGAGCACTTAACTGCGGATGATGAGTTCATGGAATGCATCGACGCAGGTTCTCATCGGTTTTCGAACGCGGCGCAGTGGGAGTCGTGGCTCGCCGACCGGCATGACGACGCGACGGACGTCTGGCTGGTGATCGCCAAGAAGGGCGCCGAAGGACTCACCATCGGCGAGGCGCTGGATGTCGCACTCTGCTTCGGTTGGATCGACAGCCATCGAAAGGCCTTGGACGAGCAGCATTTTCTGCAACGGTATTCACCGCGCCGCGCGAAAAGCCCTTGGTCGCAGCTGAATGTGACGAAGGCCGAGGCGTTGATCGCGGCGGGCCGGATGCGGAAGCCTGGATTCGCGGCGATCGAAGCGGCCGCGGCGGACGGGCGATGGACGGCCGCGAAGGCGCGGACGCCGAGCGCCCGCGCCGCGCAGATCGTGACCTCACTCGCGCAGGCGGGCTGACCCATCGAACGCCGCTTGCGCACGCTGCGCCAGATCGGCACCGAGCTTGAACCCCTGAGCAACCAGTTCCTGATGTGCCTGCGGGTCACTGGTTTCGGTGCCGTAGAGGATCTCGATGGATGACTCGGCGATCTCGGAGTAGTCCGCGATGCCGTGTCGCAATTGCAGGGAGATCGAGTCCTTGTAACCGCGACGATCGAAGGTGCCCTGGTTGACGCCCGCCAGCGCGATGAAATGCAGCTCATCGATCGCGCTCGGCCCGTTCGGGGAGGTGTTCTCGTAGGCCCAGCCGCGGCTGAAGACGCGATCGATCCACCCCTTGGCCAGCGCGGGCATGGACCACCAGTACACCGGGAACAGCAGTGCGACGACGTCGGCCGATTCGATCAGCTGCTGCTCGCGCCGCACATCCTCGGGGACCTCGCCGACCAGTCGATGCACCGCGAGATCCGCCGCGCTGAACACCGGATCGAAGCCCGATTTGGTCAGGTCATGCGTTGTGGCAGTAGTGTTTCCGTCCGCCTGGATGCCTTGCTCCACCGCGCGGGCGATGGCCCAGGTGGCGGACTCGTGGTCCGGGTGCGAGACCACCAGTAGCACCTTCGGCCGACTCCGTTCGTTCGTCATACGGCCAAGGTAAGGTATGACACTAACGTCAATGTCAAGGAGGAGCTCGCGGTGCGGATCAAGGATTTGAGCGAGCTCACCGGCGCGACCCCGCGAATGCTGCGGCACTACGAGAACGCCGGCGTCCTGACCCCGCAGCGCGATCCGAACGGCTACCGGCATTACCGCCAGGAAGACGTCAAGACGGTGCACGACATCCGCTGCCTGCTCGCCTCCGGCCTGTCGCTGTCCGAGGCCGCCGCGCTGATCCATATCGCCTGCACCGCCCCGCAGAGCGCCACCGATCAGGACCGCGACGACGTGCTGGCGCAACTCGACGAGCGCACCCGCCAATTGGACGCGGGTATCGAACGACTCCTCGCCGAAAAGGCGAACATCCTCAAACTCCGGGAAGACGTCATGACCGGCCGCTGACGAAATTCACCGCCCTGATCACCGCCGATGTCTCGTAGTGTGGGTTACGGACTGCCCACTTGCCGTGGTCCCGAGCCGTGCCGAAACCGCGGCGTCGGAGCACGGCCGAGCCGAGCGCGAGGACCATGTCGGACAACGTCACAGCAGCTAGAACCGGTTTCGATGCGGTGATCGCGGCCGCCGACTACCCGGTGTTCGTCGTGACCGCCCGGGCCGGCGGCCGCCAAGCCGGGTGTCTGGTCGGCTTCACCTCGCAGGTGAGCATCGAGCCGCCGCGGTTTCTGCTCGGCATCTCCAAGAACAACTTCACCTTCGGCGTCGCGATGGCCGCCGAGCACCTCGCCGTTCATCTGCTCGGCCGCGAACAGTCCTCGCTCGCCGCACTTTTCGGCGCGGAGACCGGCGACGACATCAATAAGTTCGCGCACTGCAAATGGCATCCGGGCCCGGCGGACTTACCCATCCTGGCCGCCGCCGCGGGCTGGTTCACCGGCCGCATCCTCGAGCGGCACGACCTGGGCGATCACGTCGGCATGCTCATCGCACCGGAGGAATCCTCCGCTCCGCCCCCGCACACCGAACCACTGCGCTACAACCTCGTCGCCGGTTTGAAGCCGGGGCACGTGGCGTAGCTCAGGCCACCTGCGCGGGCCGGTCGTCCAACGCCTGCGAACGCAGGGTGTTCAACGTCTTGGTCAGAATGCGCGAGACCTGCATCTGCGAAACCCCGAGCTGCTCGGCGATCTGCGCCTGAGTCAGCGATTCGAAGAACCGCATGATCAGCACCTGCCGCTCCCGCTCGGGCAGCGCCGCGATCAACGGACGCACCGTCATCGACTGCTCCAGCAGTTCGTAGCAGGGTTCCTCGGCGCCGAGGCCGGCCACGACGGACAACGTCGCGTTCTCGCCGTCGTCGCGGGTGATGCCATCGATCGAATTCGTCTGGTACCCATTGCGCGCGATCAGCGCCTGGGTGATCTCGGTGAGCTCGACCCCCAGCTCGGCGGCGATCTCCCTGGCATTGGGTACTCGGCCGAGCTTGTTCGACAGTGTTTCGGTCGCCGGCCCGATCAGCTGCTGAATCTCCTTGAGCCGACGCGGAACTCGCACCGCCCAGGTGCGATCGCGGAAGTGCCTGCGCACCTCGCCCATGATCGTCGGCACGGCGAAGGACAGAAACGAACTCCCGCGCGAGACGTCGAACCGGTCGACCGCGAGAACCAAACCCACCCTGGCGATTTGATGCAGATCGTCGAAAGCCTCACCGCGACCGGAGAATTTGCGCGCGATATGCTCGGCCAGCGGCAGGCACAGCCGCATCACTTCCTCGCGCAACTCGTTTCGGTGCGGGTCGTGCACCGTGAGCGCCGCCATCTTCTCGAACCAAGGCTCGATGTTGTCGTAGCTGTCCCCGCGCGAACTGCTGCGCCGCGGTGTCTCGGTTCGGTCCGTGGTGAACTCACGTTGCATCGGATGTACCTCGCTCCCAACTGAAT
Source organism: Nocardia sp. NPDC051756 (assembly GCF_040681495.1). Classification (NCBI taxonomy): domain Bacteria; kingdom Bacillati; phylum Actinomycetota; class Actinomycetes; order Mycobacteriales; family Nocardiaceae; genus Nocardia; species Nocardia sp. NPDC051756. The sequence goes on from NZ_JBFAYV010000004.1 coordinate 680,319, forward strand.
TCGATGGCCGTCGGATATCCACCGGTATCGAGATCAAACGAATCCTGGAGCAACTCGGCCGAATCGGTCAGCACCTGCACCAACTGCCAGCTCAACGGATCGCGGCTGACTTCGACATCGCGGGTCGTGCTCGCGCTGAGCCGCACGCTGAGCCGCCGCTTGTTGTAGGTGAACGCGCACCGCAGGGTCGAGCCGGGCACCGCGTCGAGCATCAGCGCCGTCGCCGCTTCACTGAGCACCAGCCGAATATCCGGGATCGCGTCGAGCGTGACATCGGCCATCATGCACGTGGTGTCGGTCAGTGCGCGCAGCATGCCCAGTTCATGCGGTTCAGCTGCCAGCTCGAAAGCCACTCGGTGTGCGACTACGGCCGTTTGGTGTGGTGTCGATGTCTTGGAAACCACCTTCATCATGTTCACCGCCTCCCAACGATTCACTGATGCCATACCCCCGAAGTGTGTGCCCAACCCGATAGCCGGCATCCGGTCGTGGCGATGTGACTCGTCTTACCCGGCGGCATAGGGCTGAAAGTCCCTTCGGACAGGGCACAAAGACTCTGAATTTGCCATATTTCAGTTCCGTTCCGACACGAGCGGCCGACCGCCGACACGGCGCAGAAACCCCAGGTAGCGCGCATACTTACCCGGTGATGGAAACAGGCGCGACGGCCGCCGAATCGGCGACCCACGCGGTCGTTCAGGTGGTCGGTGGCGGCACACCGCAGCCGACCGGAAGCTTCGATTTCTGGTTCGCCGATCAGCGGTGGCAGTGGTCGGACGAGGTCGCCGTGATGCACGGGTATGCGCCGGGGACGGTGACGCCGACGACGGAATTGCTGTTGTCGCACAAGCATCCCGACGACCGCGCGCAGGTCGCGGAGACGATCGCCAAGTCGCTACGCAATGCCGAACCGTTCTGTAGCCGGCACCGCATCATCGACACCGCCGGTCAGATCCGCCATGTGATCGTCTTCGGCGACACCATGACCGAGGACGACAAGGTCGTCGGCACCACCGGTTACTACGTCGACCTGACCGAAACGATCGATGAACAGCGTCAGAAGTTGCTGGCCGACGCGCTGCCGGAGCTGTTCGAGGCGCGGGCGGTGATCGAGCAGGCCAAGGGCGTGCTGATGCGGGTGTACCGGCTCAATGCCGAGCAGGCGTTCCGGGTGTTGCAGTGGCGGTCGCAGGAAACCAACGTCAAGCTGCGCACCCTTGCGGGGCGGATCATCGCCGAACTCGACTCACTACCGCCGGCGGCGCCGCAGGTGCAGACCGCGTTCGACCACCTGTTGCTGACCGTGCACGAGAACGCCGGACCGGAATAGCCGTCAGTTCTCCGGTCGGCGAGTGTTGTCGCCGGTGCCGGTGCGGCTGACCTCGTAGCCGAGCAGTCGTTCGGCCTCCTCGATCCCGCCCTGGAGGTCGCCGACCGCGTTCATCTTCGACAGGTCCAGCCCGATGGTGACCAGGGTCAGCGCGATCTCCGAGGACAACCCGGTGATGATCACGTTCGCGCCCATCAGGCCGGACGCGTCGACGGTCTGCACCAGGTGGTTGGCCACGGTGGAGTCGATGGTCGGCACGCCGGTGATGTCGATGACGACGACCTTCGCGCGGTTGGCCCGGATCGCGCGCAGCAGCTGTTCGGTGAGCTGACGGGCCCGCTGCCCGTCGAGCACGCCGATGATCGGCAGGATCAACAGCTGTTCACGTACCTGGAGCACCGGCGTGGACAGCTCGCGGATCGCCTCTTGCTGCTGGCGGATGATGCGTTCGCGTTCCTCGACGAACGACACACCCACGGTATTGGCGATCCGGTTGGCGGCCGGTTCGTAGGCATCGAGCACGGCGTTGAGCAGCTGGAAGTCGGCCTGGTACTTCTCGAACAGCGAACGCGCGAGCACGTCGCGCAGCAGCAGCACGATGCCGAGGACCTCGTCGGTCTCCACGCCGCGCGGAATGATGCGCTCGGACAGGTCGCGCGCGTAATCCTGCAACGCCTCCACCGAACCGGTTTCCAGCACGGCCACGTAGTTGTCGTAGACCGACGTCGCCTCGGAGAACATCTCGTCGGGCGTCATCGCGGTCAGTAACTGCGCCTCGGTGATCCGCCGCGCCCATTCCTCGCGCAGCACGGTGCGGTTCTGCCGCAGGTGCTCCACCAGTTCGGAAAGCAGCCCCTCGCTGACACCGTTGAAGCTGGTGTCGGTCGCGAACGCAGTAATCGACAGCTCGGACAATGCCGCCTCCGCTCCATCCCACGCGTCTGGACATCGCGTGCTCGAAATCGCGGTGGTCAGCCACTGTCTGGACCATTCCACCGCCCGCCGAATCGTATACCTATCGCGGGTGGTGCAGCCATCGAAAGGGGGCACACCGGGTTTCCGGGCGCGGCGGGCGGGGTAACCCGGCTACCCGCCTCCGTTTCCGCTCTCCGCCAGGCGAATTCGTTCGGGTGCGAGCGCGGCCGGTATGCGCCGGCGGAGCAGGTGATCCACGTCGGTATCGGCGACCGGGTCGAAGTGCAGGTAGGACTCGCCGAGCGGGCGCGCGTTGGGTGAGGTTTCCAGGCACACGATCTTGTCGGCGTGATAGGCCAGCGTCCGCACGACGCGATGCGGCGCGACCGGAACCGCGAGCACGACCCGGATCGCGCCGCGCCGATAGGCCGCTCGACAGGCGGTCCGGGCGGTGATGCCGGTCGTGACGCCGTCGTCCACAACCACCGCCGTGCGCCCGCCCAGCCACGGCCGCGGACCGTTGCGCCGGAACCGTTCGGCGAGGCGATGCAACCGGTCGCGCTCGTGCGATTCGGTGTCGGAGAGTTCCTGGTCGGTCAGGAACGCGCTGCGCACGACGACCTCGTCGATGATGCGGGTGCCGTCCTCGCTGATCGCGCCGAAGGACAGGTCCGGCCGATAGGGGACGCGCAGCTTGCTGACCATAATGGTGTCGAGCGGCAGGCGTAATCGCGCGGCGATCTCGTGGGCCACGGTGACGCCGCCGCGGGGTATGCCGAGGACGATGACATCCGGTCCGCGGAACGCCTGTAGTCGGTCGGCGAGCCGACGGCCCGCGTCGCGCCGGTCCCGGAACAACGAACGCAGGGGTGCGCGCCGCTCGGTGTGGTCGTTGGATAACGCGGGCTCGTCCATACCGTTCCCCGAGTGTCGAGTGGGATGATCCGGAGCCGCACTTCGGGACTCGGTAGAACAGCACCAATTCTACTCGGCGGTACCGCTTTTACCGCCGGTTTGCCTGGACGGCATCGCTGGGGAGTTGAAATACCTTGGGGGAGTGAGTGATCAGGAACGGCGGCGAGGCCGCGACGAGCCCTCCGGCTCGACGAAATGCGGTGCGGTAGGCCGGCGGCCGGTGACTGTCTCGATGATCTCCACGGCCAAGTCCGCGACCCGGACGTTGCTGTGCTGAGACTTGTTGCGCAGCACCTCGAATGCGGCGTCGCGGTCGCAGCGGTGTTCGGCCATCAGGATGCCGAGCGCCTGATCGATGGTGGAGCGCGAGGCCAGCGTCGCGCGTAGCTGTTCGGTCAGCTTGGCCTGCCGTGCGGAGTCGGAGGCGACGGCGAGCAGCATGCCGAGGTGTTCAGCGGTGAGGGTGGCCGCCTGCCGGACCCGTTCGGTGATGCCGTTCGGCTGGGTCGAGTAGAGCGACAACGCGCCGACTGTTTGCCCGTCTATCGAAAGTGGTTGGGCGTAGATCGATTTGACGCCGTGGGACAGCATCCGTGTCGAATACCCGCCCCAGCGGTGCTCGGCCGCGAGATCGGGCACCGAAATCTGTTGTGCCGTACTGATGGCCTGAAGCGAGGGGTCGTAGCCCTCGGTGAATCGCGACTCCTCCATCAGGATCTCGTGCGCGGCGCTCGAACCGCCGACGATGGTGCCGTGTTCCCGGGTCAGCGTGACCCCGGCCATCGGGTGCTCCGGCAGCATCCGGACGACGGTATCGGCGATGGCGCACAGTGATTCGCCGACCTCGTCGCCGGTCAGCAGCAGCGCGGTCAACTCCGACATCCCCAACGCCAGTTCGTCAGTCATGAAATGCCTTGACGGTCAACATAATTGGTATCCGTCCTCCAGTACGCGGCGGGCGATCTCCGGGACTGCGATGCCGTCCGCGAAGGCGCGTGCGCGCAACAGCGCCAGCGCGGCGTCGATATCGCAACTGCATTGCACGGCAACCATACCGACGGCTTGGTGCACGGTAGCCAGGTAATCGGCATCATCGAACAGGGTGCCCTGCGGCGCACCGTCGGCGGCGGTTCCGTGCGCGCCGAGCAGCACCGTGTTGGCGAGTGCGTCGGCCACCTTCGCGGTGGCCGGGGTGATCTCGGTGCGCAATCCGTCCACGCCGGCGAATACGCACAGGGCGCCGAGCAGACGCGACGACAGCAGCGGGACAGCGACCACGGAGTGCACGCCGAGTTGGGCCAGCGCCGGGCCGTACTCGGGCCAGCGCGTGGCCAGATCGGTGCCGCCCGCGGTGACGAAGTCCCGGCCGTCCAGCACGTCACGGGCCGGGCCCTCGCCGATCAGCTGTTCCAGGTCGTGCGCGGCGCGTGCGGTGACGTCCGACGCGGCGACCAGCAGTTCGTCACCCTTCCGGCCGAACAGGGTGACCGCCGCGCTGTCCACGCCCAGGTGCTGGGCGACCGCGGCCATGAACACCGGCCGCAGCGCGGCCCGGTCGCCGATGTACCAGCGTTGCAGGCGCAGGGCGTGCAACCGGTGCAGTCGCGCACAGGCCAGATGCCGGCCTTCGATCCGTCGATGCAGCTCAGCCATGCGCTGCCGGAAAGGCTGCATGGCTTCGGGTCGCTGGGTGGCCTGTGCCTCGTATTTCGCAGCCACCGCTGCCGCTCGAGCGGCTCGTTCGCGCTCGGCGCTGAATTCCTGCCACTCACGGACAATTTCCTGGTGAGCGTCCGAATACGACCGCACTCTTTCAACCCTACGCGCTTGCGCTGGTGACAGCGTTAATTGCCCTGTATGGCAATGTTTGTCGGCGGGACTTCCTCCAAGAGCAGCACCACCCCGTCCCGGGTGCCGTCCAACGGCGAACAGGTCACCGCGCAGGTGATCGACCGCCCGATCCGGTTGACCGCCGGGATCTCCACCGGGGCGTCGCGGCGCCCCGTTTTGAGGCAGCGCTGGATGCTCTCGTGCAGCTGCTGAGTGGGCAGCCCGAAGTCGAGCGCGAAGAACACCTGCTGCTGGACCTCCTCCGAACGCAGCCCCCACATCTCCTCCGCGCCCCGGTTCCAGCTGCGCACCCGCAACTGATCGTCGAGCACCACCACACCGGCCGCAACGCTGGACAGCACGCCCTCGAGGAAGGTGCGGGTCTCGTTCAGCTCGTCGGTGCGTAGCCGCATCTCCTCGTTCATGGTTTCGAGTTCTTCGTTGCCCGACTGGAGTTCCTCGTTCGTGGTCTCGAGTTCTTCGTTGGTCGATTGCAGTTCCTCGTTGGTGGTTTCGAGTTCCTCGATGCTGGATTGCAGTTCCTCGTTGGTGGTTTCGAGTTCCTCGTTGGTGGACTGGAGCTCCTCGTAGGCGGTCTCGAGTTCCTCGCGCTTCACCTTCACTTCGAGCGAAAGCCGGGTCGCCACCGTGGTATCGACGAAATTGACCACGACGCCGACATCCGCGCCGTCGCTGCCCCACAACGGCTGGACGTGCACGTCGTAGTACTGGATGTCGTCCGGGCCGAGTTTGCGTTCGGCCGAGCCGACCCGGATGTGGCGGCGTTCGGACACCGCCTGCTGGATCAGCGAGCGCAATTCCACTGGGCGATAGGAGATTTCCAGCTCGCTCAGCGGCCGGCCGACGTCGTGCTGGGTCAGGCCGAATTGGCTGCGCATCTGGTTGTTCAGGATGGAGATCTTGCCGTCCGCGTCGAGGCCGAGCATGCCGTACGGCGCGGTCTCCAGCGCGAGTTCGCTCAGCTGGCGCTTCTTGACCAGGCCCTGCACCTCGAGGCCGAGGCTGACATCGAGCCGGGCCGGACTCGGCTGCTGCGGCGGCCGGACCTCGCCTGCCCGGCGCCGGAAGATGCGCTGGCGCATGCTCGCCACGCCGAACCGCTCGCCCTCCGACAGCAGCAGTTCCGCCTTGCCGAGGAACAGGAATCCACCCTCGCGCAACGCGAACCGGAACCGGTCCAGGATCTGCGATTGTGCCTCGGCGTTGAAGTACATCAACGTGTTTCGGCACACCAGCAAGTCGAGCCGGGAGATGGGCGCGTCGCGGGTGATGTCGTGCCTGCCGAAGATCACCCGGCGGCGCAGGTCGGATCGGAAGGCGAACTTGTCGCCGATCGGCTCGAAGTACCGGTCCCGCAGTTCGACCGACAGTTGACTGAGCGACTTCGCCGGATACACACCGGACCTGGCCTCGCGCAGCGCCTCCTCGTCGACGTCGGTGCCGTACAACTTGACTCGCTTCGCGCACTCCTCGACGCCGAGCACCTCAGCGAACGCGATGGCCAGCGAATAGGTTTCCTCGCCGCTGGAGCAGCCCGCGCTCCAGATCCGGATCTCGCTGTCCGGCTTGGTATTCGCGATCAGTTCCGGCAGCACCTCGCGCTGGAGGTACTGCCACGCCTCCAGGTCGCGGAAGAAGCTGGTGACATTGATCAGGATGGTGTTGAACAGGTGCCGGAACTCCTCGGCGTTGCTCTCCAGCAGATCCCGATAGTCGAGGTAGTCGAGCACCCGGACCTCGTGCATCCGCTTGCGGATCCGCCGGGTCAGCGACGAGCGCTTGTAGCCGGTGAAATCGAACCCGCGCGAATCGCGAATGAACAGCAGCAGGTCCTCGAGGGCCGGGTCGACGGTGTCGATCTCTTCGCCCGGCACCGTCATGATCTCCTCGCTCGGTTCGGTCACGTCGCGCTCTCCACCACGAGACCGCGGATCACTCCGGCGATCTCGTCGAGTGGCACAACGAGATCCACGTCGCCGGTCGCCACGGCGGCGCCCGGCATGCCTTTGAATTCCGCTTCCTCCGGATCCTGCGCGACCACCGTGCCGCCGCGGGACTTGACCGCGCTCACGCCGGTCGCGCCGTCGCTGCCGGAGCCGGTCAGCACGCAGGCGATGGCCCGCGAACCATACGCGCCCGCCACCGATTCGAACAGCAGATCGGCCGACGGCCGGACGAAGTGGACCAGCTCGCTGCCCGACAGCGCGAGCACCCCGTGCGGCTCCACCAGCAGATGGAAGTTCGGCGGCGCGATGTAAACCGTTCCCGGCGTGATGGTTTCACCCGCCTGCGCCAGCTTCACCTGCAATTCCGTTCGGCGCGAGAGCAATTCGGCCAGCACGGTCTTGTGTCGTGGATCGAGGTGCTGCACGACGAGCACCGGGACCGGCAAGCTGGCCGGGAGAGCGCCGAGGACCTTGAACAGCGCGGTGATACCGCCCGCCGACGAGGCTATGGCAACGACGGCGTACTGGTCATCCGAGGTCATGGTCGCGCGGACCAGCCGTGAGGTGCACGGGATCAGGGTAACGCCCCGGCAGATACCCGCCCAGCGAAGGGCGCGACCCGGCGCGGCGGCTCATCGCCGCCGCCTGCTGCGTAGCTCGCCCATCGGTGCGGCGGCGGTCAGGGAGAGCATGGCCAGGCCGGTTGTGCGGATCATCGAATCGAGATTCGTGAGGATGTCGACGATGGCGGCCCGGTTCTCGTCGAGTTCCGCGCTGGTCAGCTGGTCACGATCGAAGGCCATGCGGATGGTGTCGAGTCGCAGGCCGGTGTCGAACAGGTTCCGGACCAGCCGATCGCCCAACCGAGTGAACTCGGCGGCGTCGTAGAGCTGCGGCCCGGTGTGCTGCGGCGGCGGGCGCGAGGCCGGCTGCTGGACGAGTTCGTCGGGCGAAACGAGGGTCATGATTCCTCCGGGTTCGGTCGCGGGCACGGAGAGCCACGCTGCGGGACTCGGGGAATTTTCACCTCGAACTCTACGCCTGAGCCGCAGCTCGGGGGCCTGACTGAGGGTTACCGGCGGTACCGGAGACAGCCCGCGCGTGTTTGCATCCACTCAGTCCGGTTATCCGGGGATCGACTGGCCCGATAAAGGCAGGTCGGTCGAACCCAACCGGAAGGGGTTAGACAAATGAGCACAGCTGACAAGGCCAAGAACAAGGCTGAGGAACTCGCCGGTCAGGCGAAGGAGAAGTTCGGTAACGCCACCGACGACCAGGACCTGAAGAACGAGGGCAAGGCAGATCAGGTCAAGTCCAACCTCAAGGACGCAGGCGAGAAGGTCAAGGACGCCTTCCGCAACTGACCGATAATCCGGTCACTGCCGTCGAGCGGGTGCGCGCCCCATTGGGCGCCGCCCGCTCGTCCGTGTCCGGGGACGGCGGTAATAAGGTGTTGATCAGGCCGAGCCCGGCGATAGGGTGCAGGTGTCTATCGCGTTGATCGAACGGCTCGGGAGGATTCGGGATGATCGCGGCACGCGTGGTTGCTGTTGTCGCATCGGTATTCGTCAGTGCGGGATTGGCCGGGGGAGTGGGTCCTGCCGCGGCGGGGCCTGCGGCGTGTGCGGCGGGAAATCCGTTGCAGCCCACCGCCGAACTGTTCGCCACCGACAACACCGCGACCATCACCGACCCGCAGGATGAGCGCCTGCGCAACCGACTGGCCGGGTTCGAGCTGGCCGTCGGCGCAATCGCGGTGCAGCACATCGGATTACCGGTCGGATCGACGTTGGTCAGCGGCGTGTTCTGGTCGGACGAGCGCCGGCAGGCGACCTATGAACGGTCCCGCGAATTCCATCTCGCCTGTGTCGGCAGCGCCGATCTGCGACGGATCGCCGACCAGGTGCGCACCCGGTATCGGCAGGAGTCGGTGCTGACCTTCCAGCGGCTTGCCGCGAATTCGCCTGAAGCGGACGCGGTTACGGTCACCGTCGCCGGGATCGACGTGCAGCGGTTCCGGGACGGACTGGTCGCCGATCCGGTGGCTCGGGAACGGCTCGTCGGCGGCTCGGTGACCGAGGCCGGCACGTTGATTCTCGTGGTCGATATCGCCGATGTGGAGTTGGCGCAGCGGTTCGTCGCGAAGCTCGGCGGTACCTGGGATGCGCACAGTGTTCAGTACGGTGATCGCGAATTCGTCAGCGCCTGAACGGTTTCAGTGCTCGATCCGGCTGAGGATGTCGCGTAGTGCGCGCAGCTCGTCGGGGGACAGCGCGGTGACGGACTCCGGCGCGGGATCCGGCGTCGCCAGCGCCTTGGCGAGCACGGCGCGGCCCGCATCGGTGATGGACACCAGTTTCTGCCGCCGATTGGTGGGATCGATCTCGCGGACGACGTAACCCTGCTCCTCGAGATCGTTGACCGCGACCGTGGCCGCCGGGGCGTCCATCGCCGCGGCGTGCGCCAGCTGCTTGACCGTCATCGGCCCGGTCCGCAGCCGGCGCAACACCCGAATCCGGCTGAACGACACCCCGGCCCGCTCGCTCGCGGCCCGCCGCCACGGGTCGCGCGAGTACATCACGATGCGGGTGAGCAGGGCCCACACCTCGTCGGGAGTGGGGTTGTCATGCGGCATGAACGGGCACTTTCTGTTCCAGTAGCGGGGCGACGCGGTCACTGGACCGCTTGGCCCACGGCGTGTTCGCGACTACGCCGAGTATGGCGACCCCGGCGGTCAGCACCGCGATCACCCACCACAGTCCCGCGCCGGCCAGCGCGCCGCACAGCGCGACACCGATGCTCACGCCCACCTGGCGACTGGTCGAGGCCACCGCCGACGCGGCGCCCGCCCGATCCAGCGGCATCCCGCTGACCGCCGTGGTGGTGATCGGCGCGTTCACCGCGCCGAACCCGATCCCGAAGAGCGCGAACATGATCACCAGCGCCCACACCGGTGTATTCGCATCGAGCGTGGTGAGCAGGACGGCTGCCAGGGTCATCATCACGCCCGCGCCGATCAGCGACGGTTTGGTCCCTACCCGGCCGACCAGGCGACCGGACAGCGGCGAGACGATCACCACGGCGACGGCCATCGCCAGATACAGCACACCGGTGTGCACCGCCGTGTAGTGCCGCACGTTCTGTAGATACAGCGAGCAGCTGAACAGGAACGCGCCGAGCGCGGCGAAGGAGAAGATGGCGATCACCGTCGCCGAGGCGAACGGCACGCTGCGGAAGAACCGCAGATCGATGAAGGGATCCACGCGCCGCGACTCGTAGTAGACGAACGCGGCCAGCGCGAGCGCCGAGACCACGAAGATCAGCGGCATCCGCTCGATCAGCGCGAACACCGTGGTGAACAGGAACACCACCGCGAGCACCTGCCCGATCGGGTCGATGCCGCGGAACGTCGCCGACTTCGACTCCGGCACGAACAGCCCGGTGAACACCAGCGCGACCAGGCAGATCGGCAGGTTGATCCAGAACACCGACTGCCAGCCGAGCGCATCGATCAGCACGCCGCCGACCGTCGGCCCTAGCGCCATCGAAATACCGACCACCGCACCCCAGACCCCGATCGCGCGAGCGCGTTCCATCCGTCCGGTGAACACCGTGGTGATGATCGACATCGCCACCGGATTGAGCATCGAGCCGCCGATCGCCTGCAAGAAGCGGGCACCGATCAAGATCTCGATGGACGGTGCGAGGCTGCACAGCAGCGAACCGATCGCGAAGGTGACCAACCCGATCCGGAATACCCGGCGCCGCCCGAACCGATCCGCCGTCGCGCCCGCCAGCATCAACAGGCTGGCCAGCGTGAGCGTGTACACGTCGACGATCCACTGCAACCGGGACAGCGGAGCGTGCAGATCGGTCTGGATCGCGGGTATCGCGACGTTCACGATCGTCGAGTCCATCGAGACGATCAGCAGGCTGAGGCAACAGGTAGCCAGCACCAGCGTTTTACGCCGCGCCGTCAGCTCCGGAACAGTTGTAATCACACAACTATTGTGGAGTTACAACTGTTTCGACGCAACCTCTGTGACCCGTGTCGCACCGGGGTGGTCGGATCGCTCGGCGTTCTCCTGGTCGCTGCCCTACCCTGACTACGGTTCGTCGGTCTGTTCTAGGGAGTCGCCGTGAGTGCTGCACTGGTCAAGGGGCAGAACGGGGGACTGGCGCAGCCGCGGGTGGTGGTGTCGGTGCGGAGCGAGGCGGCGGTCGATGTGTCCGCGTTGCTGGTGACCGCGGCCGGCCGGGTGCGCTCGGATGCCGACTTCGTGTTCTTCAATCAGCCGGAGGCTCCCGGGGTTTCGTTGCGGTCTGCGGCGCTGGAGGTTTCGTTCGCGGCGGTGCCTGTGGAGATCGCGCAGTTGCGGGCGGTGGTCACGTTGGATGATCCGGACGCCACGTTCGGTCGGTTCGCCGCGCCGGTGGCGACGGTGGCGGATGCGTCCGGAAATGTGTTGTACGAGTATCGAATCGAGGGGCTCGGCAGTGAGTCCGTGGTGATCGCGCTCGAGTTGTATCGGCGTGGTGCCGAGTGGAAAGTCCGGGCGGTGGGGCAGGGGTACGCGGGCGGATTCGCGGACCTGATCACCGATCATGGTGTGAGTGTGGACGATACGTCCGAGCCATCGGAGCCTGCTGCTCCGCAGCCTGCGTCTGATCTATCCGTGCGCACGGTCCCCGGCGAGGCCGCGCTCTCGTTCGAGAAGCGGGAAAAGCTCGACCTGCGCAAGCGGGCCGTGGCCAAGGTGTTGATCAGCAAGGACGCCTTGGGAATCCGTGCCCGCGTGGTGCTGGTGATCGACAAGACCGGCAGCATGCTCAAGCAGTACCGCAACCAGGTCGTGCATCGCGTGGTGCAGCGAATGGTCCCGGTGGCAACCCAATTGGACGACAACGGCGCGCTGGAGGCGTACCTCTACGCCCTCTCCTTCGCCAAGCTGCCCGACATCACCGTCGAACACAGCGACGAATGGGCGCAGACCTTTTTGCACCTCAGCGGCACCCACGCCGGCATCGACTACAACCGAATCGGTGGCCGCAACGACGAATTGCCGATCATGCGCGACATCATGGCGTCGCTACGCCCCGGCGACGGGCCGACGCTGATCCTGTTCTTCACCGACGGCGGCTTCGCGAACAAGCGCGAGATCGGCGCGCTCATGCGCGAGGCCTCGCACCTGCCGGCGTTCTGGCAGTTCATCGGTCTCGGCCGCGCCAACTACGGCCTGCTGCGCTCGCTCGACGAGATGACCGACCGAATCGTCGACAACGCAGGATTTTTCGCACTCGACGACATCGATCGAGTCGACGACGGCGAGCTGTACGCCCGCCTGCTCGGTGAGTTCCCGGACTGGCTGCGCGCGGCCAGGGCCGCGGGTGTCCTGCGCTGAACCGCAACGGATTTCAGTCTTCGGGGAGCTGTTCCATCGCCCACTTGGCCCACTCCTCGTTCATCGCGTAGAAGCGTTCGCCCCACTCCAGCGCGATGCGGCCGTACCGGGAGAAGTCGTTGTCGTCCCAGTCGACAGCTCCCTCGAGCTCGAGTAGTTCCTGCCGCCCCTTGCCGGAAGTGGTCGCGATGCCCTCCAGGTAGTCGGCGGCCTGCGCCTGCGACACCACGCCGAGGAAGAAGACGCGCAGCAGCGTCTCGTCGCGGACCACCCCTTTCGGCCGGGTCTCGGTGAGCCAGTGTCGCAGTTCGGCCAGTCCCGCCTCGGTGATCGTGTATTCCTTGCGGCCGCGCGGGCCTTCGTCGGACACGGCGATCAGCTCGGCCTCGGCGAGCTTGCCCAGCTCGGTATAGATCTGGCTCTGCGTCGCGGACCAGACATTGGCCAGCGACACCTTGAACCGTTGCAGCAGGTCGTATCCGCTGGCCGGGCGATCGGCGAGCAGTCCGAGCATGGCGAACCGGAGACTCATGCCCCTCACTCTACATTCCACTATTGACAGGTCGAACTGGGAGGCTCTAGTTTTGACATGTCACAACTGGAATATCGCGGCGACGCGAGTCGAGGAGCTTCGGACATGTCGTACCTGCGCACTTTCGCCCCCTGGATCGTCTACGCGATCATTCCGTCCGCGCATTGGCAGTGGGCCGCGTTGATCGCCCTGCTGCTGTCGGTGGTCGAGGTGACCCGCCAGCTCCGCGCGGGCCGCACCCTCGACGCCCTGATGATCGCTCTCGGCTCGCTGGTCTTCTTCGCGGCGCTGACCGTGCTCGCCTTCGCCGATCCGAACACCGCACTGCACCCCTACAGCCCCGCGCTGTCCTCCGGTGTGCTCGCGCTGATCGCGATCGTCTCGCTGGCCGTGCGCAAGCCGTTCACCCTCGGTATCGCGAAACAGTCCAGCCCGAAAGAGCTTTGGGACAACCCGGTGTTCATCCGGACCGCCTACGTGCTCACCTCGGTCTGGGCCGCGAGCTTCACCGTCGGCTGCGTCGTGCTGACCTTCCTCGCACATGCCGACTCGGCCCCGCGGACCATCGCGCAGGTTCTGGCCTTCGTGATCCCGGTGGTCTTCACCATCCGCTACGTCGCCTACATCCAGTCCAAGGCGCCGGCCGGCGCCGAAGCCTGACCAGATCGGTTGTCTCCCATGACTACTTCAGCCCCCTACCTCGCCGGCAACTTCGCACCCGTCACCGAAGAACTGACCGCCCACGATCTCCCCGTCACCGGGCAGATCCCGCCGGAGCTCACCGGCTGGTACCTGCGCAACGGCCCCAACCCGCACGCCGCGGCCGCCCGGCACTGGTTCGCCGGCGACGGCATGGTGCACGGGGTGCGGATCGAGAACGGCCGCGCGGTCTCCTACCGCAACCGCTGGGTCCGCACCTCGACGTTCACCGATGATGCCCGCGGTTACGGCGAAACCGGCGAGCGGAACCTCACCGCCGGGGTCGCCAACACCCACGTCATCCGGCACGCGGGACGAACCCTGGCATTGGTCGAAACGTCCTACCCCTATGAATTGACCCGCGAGCTGGACACCGTCGGCCCCTACGATTTCGACGGCAAGCTGCGCACCGCGATGACCGCGCACCCCAAGACCTGCCCGGTCACCGGCGAGCTGCACTTCTTCGGCTACGAGGTGTTCGGGGAGCCGTTCCTGACCTACCACCGCGCCGACGCCGACGGCAACCTGCTGCTCAGCCGTCCCATCGACGTGCCGGCCGCGACGATGCAGCACGACTTCAACCTGACCGCCGAGCATGTCGTATTCATGGATCTACCGGTCGTTTTCGACCTGGCGACCGCCGCGTCCGGAGCAGGCATGCCGTTCCGCTGGAACGACGGCTACCAGGCGCGACTTGGCGTGCTGCGGCGTGACGACCCGTTCGGCGAGGTCCGCTGGTTCCCGATCGACCCCTGCTACGTCTTCCACTCGCTCAACGCCTATGACGAGCCGGGCAAGATCGTGCTGTACGTGATGCGTTACGCGGAACTGTGGCGCGCCGATTCGGACGGCTTCGACAAATCGACGCTGTGGCGCTGGACGATCGACCTCGCCACCGGCGCCGTCACCGAGGAACAGCTCGACGATCGCAACGCCGAGTTCCCGCGGGTGGACGATCGCCTGGTCGGTCTGGATGCCCGCTTCGGACATGCCGCAGTGTCCGGCGATGCCGGCGCCCTTATCCGCTATGACCTGCACACGGGCGGCCAGATCGCGCACGAGTTCGGCCCCGGCAAGATCCCCGGCGAGGCCGCGTTCGCCCCGGCCGACCAGAACGCAGGCGGCCCCGGCTATCTCATGACTTACGTCTACAACGCCGAGACCGACCGCAGCGATCTGACCATCCTGAATGCCGACGACGTGGCGGCTGAACCGGTCGCCACCATCCATCTCCCGCGCCGTGTCCCGTTCGGGTTCCACGGAAGTTGGCTCGCGGACCACTAGTTCGAAGCACGGCCGCGGCGGTCCGATACCGCTGCGGCCGTTTCGCGCACGTTGACCAGCGAATTCGGGGAGATCAGCCGATGACGGCGTTCATGATGGTGCCGGCGCTGGTGGCGACCACGCCGCCGATCATGGCTCCCGCCACCATCTTCGGGGAGTCGAGTCCGCCGCCGGTCCATTTCTCCCACGCGAACTTGCCGCCCGCGTAGATGATGGCGGTGATGCCCGCCAAGAGGACGAACCAGGTGAAGTAGCGGACCAGTTGGAGGAACTTGTCCGAGATCGGCGGAGCCTCGGGGCTGGGGTTGCCGATCTGAGCAAGCAGTGTGTCGTGCACGGCGAGCAGGATCATCGTGGTCAGCTCATTCTGGATTCGGGACAGGGCAAGATTCGCTGACTGCGATGGTATCGGTTTGTTCGCTGCAATGCAGTCGGGTCGGTGCAGCGCAGTGAAGTTCGGTGTCGCTGTGCCCTTGCCGGGGTTGCCCTGGGTCGGGATGATGGGTGGGGCGGGGTGCTCGATGACCCGGTCGCCGCGCGCCGCCGGTCCGTCGGCGGGTTGTCGCTTACTACCGCTTGGGGGGCGATTCCGAAGATGTCGTGTGGTTACGCACATGGCGGTCACGCGACAGTCGGCGTGCCAGTATCCTCATCCAAGATCGAATTCATCGGTGGTTGAACAACTTTCGCGTGGCAGCTCGGCGGCGGCAAAGTTGTAGTGAAGCGTAGGGAGCAGACGGTGAGCATCATTTTGACGTCGATCGGGGACAGCTTCACAACGTTGGCGCAGGTGAGCAACCCGACCCCGGAAGCGCCGCCGTTGTCGGACAAGCTGTTACAGATGGTCCGCTACCTCACCTGGTTCGCGCTGCTCTCGGGGATCCTGGCGATCATCTTCGCCGGCGGCAAGTTCGCCTGGGAGAAGTGGCAGGGCGGCGCGCTGCAATCGCCGAAGATGATCGCCGGGGCCATGATCGGCGGCGTCATCGCGACCAGTGCGGGCACCATCATGAACGCCGTGCTGGGCACCTGAGCCGTTCGCGGCAAACGTTTGGCTATACTCCTGCGCGGATCTCTCGCAATGTCCGATCGGATCGGAAGCAGGAGAAAGAGCTATGGGCGAGACCGACGGCGGAGTGTCGCGCCGGACCATGTTCGGCTTGGCGGCAACCGCCGCGGCGTCCGCGCTCGGGTTGACCGCGTGCGGTGACGCCGACGAGACATCGGCGTCGCCGACCACCGCGGCGCTCAGTACGACCGAGTCGGTCGCCAAGGATGCTTACATCTTCGGCTTTCCCTTGGTGCTGATGGACGTCACCAGGGCGGCCGCCGAGGCGAGCGCTGCGGCCAATCGGTTCCAGCATGCCGCGGCGCCGCCGACGCCCGCGCGCCGGGATGTGGTGCGGCTCAACCTGGATACGCTGTATTCCGCCGCGTGGCTCGACCTGCGCGCCGAGCCGGTGGTGTTGCGGGTACCGGCGATGGACGGCGGACGGTACTGGCTGATGCAGCTGCTCGACGCGTGGTCGAACACCGTGCACAACCCGAGCAGCGTTCGGCCGCAAGCGAAGTCGGGCGCTCCGTTCACCTACGCGATTGTCAGCCCCGGCTGGTCCGGCACGCTGCCCGACGAGCTGACCCCGCTGCCCATGCCGACGCCGACGGTGTGGCTGCTCGGCCGGATCCAGGTCAACGGCGCGGACGACCTGCCCGCGGTGCACGGGCTCCAGCAGCAGTTGCAGCTGGCGCCGTTGAGCGACTGGACCGCCGGGCGACCGGCGGCGCCTACTCAGCCTGCGCCGCAATCGGATTCGACGCCGCCGGCCAAACAGGTCGCCGAACTGAGCGCGCGGGCGTTCTTCGATCGGATGGCCGCGCTGCTGGCGATCAACCCGCCCGCGCCCGACGACGCGGCCGCGATGAAGCGCTTCGCCACCATCGGCCTGACGCCGGGCGGCAAGGTCGACGGGCTCTCCGATCGTGAGCTGGGTTCCGCGGTCAGCGCTGCGCGGCAACAGATTCCGGTCTATCTCGATCCGAAGTCGGTGAACGAGAACGGCTGGACCTTCGATCCCGCCATCGGGACCTACGGCACCAACTATCTGCAACGGGCCGGCGTCGCCTGGAAAGGGTTGGGCGCCAACCTGCCTCAGGACGCGATCTATCCGACCTTGTTCGCCACGGCCGGCGCGAATGGCAGCACCGGCCGGTTCCGGCTGCACTTCCCGGCCGGACAGCTGCCACCGGTCGACGCCTTCTGGTCATTGACCGCCTACGACGCCGACAGCTATCTGATGTCCAACCCGGCGGGGATCTACGCGATCGGCCACCAACTGCCGGTGGTGCCCAACCTCGACGGATCCGTCGATCTCGCGGTCCAGCACGCCGATCCCGGTCCGGCTGTGCCCCCGGGCAATTGGCTGCCCATCCCGGAGTCGGGACAGTTCTCCCTCACCCTGCGGCTGTACGCGCCGAAAGACGAAGCGATCCAGGGACGTTGGCAACCACCGCCGCTGACGCCGGTGTCCTGAGGCCCGTCACAATGCGCCGAAAATTCGTTCTCGACTTAGGAATGAGGCTGTCCTAAGCCGTCAATACCGTCCTGATCATGACAAACACACCGGAAAGCATCCGCCCCTTCCGCATCGACATCCCGCAGGCCGAGCTCGATGACCTGCACGCGCGGCTGGCCAACACCCGCTGGCCCGCGGAACTGCCCGGCGTCGGTTGGAGCCGGGGCGTTCCGGTCGGCTATCTGAAAGATCTCGCCGACTACTGGCAGACCGGATTCGATTGGCGGGCACAGGAATCCCGGCTCAACGCGCACCCGCAGTTCAGCACCGAGGTCGACGGCCAGAACATCCACTTCCTGCACGTGCGCTCGCCCGAACCGGACGCGACGCCGTTGCTGCTGCTGCACGGCTGGCCGGGCGGGGTCGCCGACTTCCTCGACGTGATCGGCCCGCTGTCGGATCCGCGGGCGCACGGCGGTGATCCGGCCGACGCCTTCCACCTGGTGATTCCGTCGCTGCCCGGCTTCGGCTTCTCGGTTCCGCTGGCCGGTCCGGGCATGAACGCGGCGAAAATGGCTGGGGCGCTGAGTCAGGTGATGGCCAGGCTCGGCTACGACCGGTACGGAGTACACGGCTACGACACCGGGGCGTGGGTCGCGCCGCAGGTGGGCAAGCAGGATGCGGAGCGGGTCGTCGGCGTGCACGTCAACGCGCTGATCACCTTCCCGGTCGGGATCGAAGGCGAAATGGACGGTCTCACCGAGGCCGAGCAGCGGATCTGGGCGCAGATGCAGAACTTCAATGACGGCTACCTGCAATGCAATTCGAAGCGACCGCAGACCGTCGCGTTCGGCCTCAACGACTCGCCGGTGGGTCAGCTCGCCTGGATGGTGGAGAAGTTCAAGGAGCTGACCCTGCCCGAAGACGGTCTGCCCGAGGACAGCATCGATCGCGACCGGATACTCCTGGAGGTTTCGCTGTATTGGCTGACCGGGACCGCGGGTTCGTCGGCGCAGATCTACTACGAGGAGATCTCCGCGAACGAATGGAGTTCGGGCGAATGGTCCCCGGACGAGACGGCCGGGCAATCGGAAGGCAACTGGGGCTCCGGCGACTGGGCGGCCCCGACGGTCCCGACCGGCGTGCTGGTCTCCGCCCATGACGTGACCATCCGCCGCTGGGCCGAACGCGATCACCACATCGTGCACTGGACCGACCTCGGTCGCGGCGGGCACTTCCTGTCGATGGAGGATCCGCAGGCGGTGGTCGATGACCTGCGCGTATTCTTCCGCAAACTCGGCTGAGTCGTACGCCCGCACGCCCAGCCGGACGGGTTGGGCGTGCGCGCGCCCGCTGAGCGGAATCAAGTAAACAGGTTTTACTAAACACTGTTCACCGGCCGTGGTTCTGTGGTTCCATCGTTTCTGGAACGTGTTCCACACAACGTTGTGAGGTCTGCACGCCAGACCGGTAGGAGATAGCCCCGTGACCGTGACCACGCCCGCGATTCCCGCAGGATTCGACTTCACCGACCCCGACATGCTCGCCAGCCGACTGCCCGTGCAGGAATTCGCCGAGCTGCGCCGCACCGCCCCCGTGTGGTGGTGCGCCCAGTCCGGCCGGGCCAGCGGCTTCGACGACGGCGGCTACTGGGTCGTGTCCAAGCTCGACCACATCAAAGAGATCTCCAAGCACCCGGAGTTGTTCTCCTCGCACGAGAACGGGTCGATCATCCGGTTCAACGAGGACGTCACGCCGGAGCAGATCGGCATGCTCAGCGACATGCTGCTGATCAACCTCGATCCGCCCAAGCACACCAAGGTCCGCCGGATCATCTCCAAGGGCTTCACCCCGCGCGCGATCGAGAGCCTGCGCGCCGCGCTCACCGAGCGGGCGGCCAAGATCGTGCACGACGCGAAGCAGAACGGCAGCGGTGACTTCGTCGAGCAGGTCGCCTGCGAACTGCCGTTGCAGGCGATCGCCGAGCTGATCGGCATCCCGCAGGAGGATCGCAAGAAGATCTTCGACTGGTCCAACCAGATGAT
This sequence comes from Nocardia sp. NPDC051756, assembly GCF_040681495.1. Classification (NCBI taxonomy): domain Bacteria; kingdom Bacillati; phylum Actinomycetota; class Actinomycetes; order Mycobacteriales; family Nocardiaceae; genus Nocardia; species Nocardia sp. NPDC051756. The sequence goes on from NZ_JBFAYV010000004.1 coordinate 699,751, forward strand.
CTCCTACGACGACCCGGAATTCGAGGGCGATCACCAGGTGGCCACCGCCGAGGTGATGGGCTACGCCTGGAACATGGCCGAGGACCGGCGCAAGTGCCCGGCCGACGACATCGTCACCCAGCTGGTCAACGCCGACATCGACGGCGAGGGCTTGGCCTCCGACGAATTCGCCTTCTTCGTCATCCTGCTCTCGGTGGCAGGCAACGAGACCACCCGCAACTCGATCACCCACGGCATGAAGGCCTTCGTGGACAACCCCGAGCAGTGGGAGCTGTACAAGGAGCAGCGGCCGCGCACCGCGCCCGACGAGATCGTCCGCTGGGCCACCCCGGTGAATGCCTTCCAGCGCACCGCGACCCAGGACCTCGAGCTCGGCGGCCAGCAGATCAAGAAGGGCCAGCGGCTCGGACTGTTCTACGGCTCGGCGAACTTCGACGAGGAGGCTTTCCAGGATCCGTTCAGCTTCGACGTGCTGCGCAACCCCAACCCGCACGTCGGCTTCGGCGGCACCGGCACGCACTACTGTGTCGGCGCGAACCTGGCCCGGTTGCAGATCGATCTGATGTTCAACGCGATCGCCGACGCCATGCCGAACCTGCGCCAGGTCGCCGAACCGGTGCGGTTGCGTTCCGGCTGGTTGAACGGCATCAAGCGGTGGGATGTTCAATACGCTTGAATCACCTCATGAGTAACCCCAAACCCCGGGGCCGCTCGCCGATCGTGACCGACGCTGAGATCCGGCGGGTGGCCAGGACGCTGCTAGTCGACCATGGACAAGCAGCCGTGAGCCTGCGCGCGATCGCGCGCGAGCTCGGCATCACCGCACCCGCGCTGTACCGCTATTACGGGTCGCTGGACGACCTGTTGGAACGGCTGCGCCTGGAGTTCTGTGCCGACCTCGCCGACGAGTTGTCCGCCGAGATCGCGACCCTGCCGGACGACGGCGTGGTGCAGTTCTTCGCCATCTGCAAGGGCTTTCGCCGCTGGGCGCTGGCGCACACCAGGGAATTCACCCTGGTGTTCGCCTCGCCCGGCGGCGGCGAGGCCCGCGCGCTGCGCCGATTCGACGAACCCTTCGGGCGGATCTTCCTCGCCGCCGCGGGCCGGCTGCTGGCCAACTACGACATCGTCACCCCGCCCACTGACGTCATCCCGCCGGAGCTGCGCGAAGACCTCGTGCACTTCCAGACCGAGCTGCTCGCGGCGCTGTCGGAGAGCGGGCAGAAGTTCCCGGCGGAGAAGCTCGATCTGGGGGTGATGTATCTGATGATCCAGATGTGGGCGCGCTTGTACGGGCACGTCACCCTGGAGGTCTTCGGCAACTACCCGATCCCGCTGTCCAACCCCGAGATCCTGTTCGACGCCATGCTGGTCGACCTCGGCCACACCGCAGGGCTGCTGACCGAGTAGGTCCGCTCAGATGCGCGCGCCTTTCGCGCGATTGCAGGCGCGGCAGAGGATTTGCAGGTTGGTGGCGCTGGTGGCGCCGCCGCGGCTGAGCGGGATGATGTGGTCGAACTCGAGGTAGTGGCTGTCGCCGCATTCGACGCACTTGCCGCCGTCGCGTTGCCAGACTTCAGCTTTCACCTCCTGCGGGATGCTGCGGGTGTCGAGCTGGCCGGGGGTGAGGATCAGGCGCTTGGCCACCCGGAGCGCGCCCTCCAGCGCGGCGGCGACGTAGTCCGGGTCGCTGACGGTGAAGCTGGCGCCGCCGCGCGAGGAGGTGGCCGCGAGCACCACCGTGTTCTGCTCGGTGTGCACGGAAACGACACGTGACCAAGGCAATTCGGTGCCCGTGCCGTCGCCGACGAAGCGCAGCTTCTTGTTGCTGACGATCAACCGGCCCTCGGTGAGGCGTGGCCCGCGGGCCAGTTGCCGGACGTGCACCGCGGGTAGATCGAGGTGCACCTTCTCCTCGGGGTCGAGGTGCAGGCCGGGTGTCCGCACCACCGGCAGGTCACCGGCCCGCAGCCGGGACAGGGTGCGGCCGCGATGCATTCGCCGGCGCAGGTCTTCGATCAACGGACCGTCCAGGCCCAATTCGCTGACGGCGTGCTCGAACGCGGCCAGCTCCTCCTGCTCGACTTCACCGTCGGCGAAGGTGAAGGTGACCAACCGCTCCACGTAGCTGAGCGCCCCGTCGCGCAGCACCTCCCGGCCCACGTTCTCGTCGATTCGTTGATACCGCAACGATGCCCACAGCGACGCCCATTCGGGTCCGCGCGGTCCGTGCGCGGTGAGCACCCGCCAGGCCTGGGTGTGCCAGTGGGTCAGGAATTCTTCGATCTCCGACTCGCACGACTGGCACGGGGCCAGGCCGCCGAACAGCTTGCGGCGCCGGAGGTTTCCGCAGCGGTCGCAGTGCCGGTCGCGCGGCTGGTGCCGGTGGTGGGTGGCGCTGGTCCACTCGGTGCCGTCCCACCAGCGCAGGCGGGCCGGGTTCTCCGGATCCGAATGCCAGTCGGCTAGCTCGGGATTCGGCGGCGGGGGCGGTGGGGGCACCGGGTCGGCCAGGCGGCGGCCGAGGTCGATCGGTCGCCGGTGGTCGAGCAGATCCGTTTGCCGCAGCCGCGGATTCGTCGTGGCGCTCTGGTCGATCGAGCCGTCATCGACGGGAATGCGCTCCAGCGTCGGGGGTTGCGCAGGCCGCCCACCGAACGGATTCGCCGGGTGCTGCGCGCGCGGCTGCTCGTCGACGCTGACCCCGAATTCGGTGACCAGACCGGGCAATCCGGTGGACCACCCCTGCGCGATGGCCCGGAATCGCCACTGCCCGTCGCGTCTATAGAACTCGCCGAACATCAGCGCGGTGACCGGATCGGCGTCCTCGATGGCGAACCCGGCCATCGGGCCGTGCGCGTCGTGGATGGTGAGGGACAGGCCGGTGATGTCGCCGAAGGTCCCGTCGTCGACCGAGCCGGTGATCACGATCCGATCGACGTCGGCCTCGGTGCGCGGCAGCGAAACGCTGAGCCGGGCGGTCCGCGGCGCGGGCTCCTGATCGAGGGTCACCGCCTGGGAAACATGGCGCGGGGCGTTGTAGAAGACCAGATCGCGATCCGTGCGGACCGTCCCCGACTCGCCCAGCAAGAGGGCATGCGCGTCCACCGTGTGGTCCGACCGCCACGAAACAACCACGGCAAGAAGGGATGTCGGTACCGCTGCGTTGGCGCCTTTGCTGAGTTTCATCGTGACCGAACTATGCCACGACCCACCGACACGCCGAATCCTCCGACCCCTCCGTTCGGCGGGCCGTACCGGATATCGGCAGGATTTGCCCGTTGTCAGCGAGCGACGCGGTCGGTCGCCGCGCGCAACGTGGCGGCGGCCTTGAGCACCATCTCGTGGTACTCGTCCTCGGCGTCGGAGTCGAGCACGATGGCCCCGCCCGCGCCGATCCGCCAGCGCCCGTCGTAGCGCACGGCGGTGCGGATGACGATGTTGAGATCGGCGGTGCCGCCGAGCCCGAGGAAGCCGATGGTGCCCGAGTAGATGCCGCGCGCCTCGGTCTCCAGCTCGTTGATGATCTCCATGGTGCGCAGCTTCGGCGCGCCGGTCATCGAGCCGCCGGGGAAACACGCACGCAGGCAGTCGATCACGCCGACGCCGGGACGCAGCGTGCCGCGCACGGTGGACACCAGCTGGTGCATGGTCATGTACGACTCGATGGCCATCAGCTTCGGCACGTGCACGCTGCCGATCTCGCAGACCCGGCCGAGATCGTTGCGCAGCAGGTCGACGATCATCAGGTTCTCGGCCCTGGTCTTCGGGCTGTCGGCCAGCTCGCGGGCCAACCGCTCGTCCTCGGCGGGCGTGCCGCCGCGCGCGGCGGTGCCCTTGATCGGCTTGCTCTCCACCGTGCGGCTCCGGTCGACCTTCAGGAAGCGTTCCGGTGAGGAGCAAGCGATTTCGAGGTCGTCGAAGCGCAGGAAGGCCGCGTACGGGGCCGGGTTGCAGCGCCGGAGCGTGCGGTAGAACTCGAGGCCGCCGTCCTCGACGGCGGGCACGGTCACGCTGTCGGTGAGGCAGATTTCATAGGATTCACCGGCCAGCAGCCGTTCCCGGCAGGTCGCGATGTCGGCGAGATAGCGTTCCCGGCCGCGGGTCAGCAGCGGCTCGACCACCTCGCCGTCCGACGGCATCTCCAGGGTGGGCGGATTCGCCCAGGTGGGCAGGGTTTCCAGGGTTTCGCCGGTGTCGCGCAGCCAGTCGGCGCCCGCGCGCAGCGAGTCCGCCGTCGAATCCGTCAGGGACAGTAGATGAGTGCGGCCGCCCACGTGATCGACCACCACGATCCGGTCGGCGAAGATCCATTGCGCATCCGGGGTCGGCGCCCGGTGCGCGGTCTGCCCGCCGCAGTCGGCCTTCACCTCGTAACCGAGATAGCCGACGTACCCGCCCGCGAAATCGAAAGGCAGATCCGGCAGTTCGAGCCGGCGCAGCCGTAACTCGGCGGCCAGATAGTCCAGCACCCCACCGGCGACGACGCGCCGATTCCCGTCGGACGATTCGACGGTCACCGCACCCGTGCCGACCCGGTACCGCACCACCTCGGCCAGCGGCCCGCTCGCGTCGCCAAGGAACGAGAACCGGTCCAGCCCCGGTTCGACGTGCTCGCTGTCGAGCCAGAAAGCGGTGGGGGAGTTGCCATACAGCCGCACGAACGCGCTCTCGGTATCGATCGCCCGGTCGAGCACCGCGTGCTGGAGCTGCCAATGCCGCGGCGCACCGCCGTAGCGATCCAGGATGTCGGGTCGTGCCGTACCGGTCAGCGGGCCGCTGCTCGAGGCGCCGAATTGCTCGACCAGCGCGGGGAACTGCTCGTGGGTCAGCGTCGAGGTGGTGGATTGCGTTGTCGCGGAATGCGATTGCGCGATGGTGATCGGGCGCAGCCGCATCGTCACCGGATCCACTCGCTGCGCGGCGGTCTCCCGCCCGGTCGCCCGGGCCCGGTGTGCGGCAGTGAGTTTCGCGAAGTTGCGCAGCAGCGCCGCGCCGAACTCGCTGGCGACCGACTCCGGATGGAACTGCACGCCCCACTGCGGCCGGGTGCGATGCCGCACGCCCATGATCACCCCGTCGGCGGCCGTCGCGGTGACCTCCAGGCTGTCCGGCAGCGGCGGCTCGGCGGCCAGCGAGTGGTAGCGGACGGCGGTGAAGCCCTGGGGCAGGCCCGCGAACAGGTCCCGATCGTCGTGCTCGATCCGGTCCAGGTAGCCGTGCCGCGCGGCCGGCGCGACGGTGACCGTCCCGCCCGCGGCGACCACGATGCCCTGGTGCCCGAGGCACACGCCGAGCAGCGGCAGGTCCGTCTCGCGGATCACCGCGGCCGAGATGCCGACATCGCGGGCGACGTCCGGTCGACCGGGTCCGGGGGAGATGACGATGTTGTCGAAACGGGCCAATTCCAGCTCGCCGGCCTCGTCGTTGCGCACGACAGTCGGCTCGATGCCGTTCACCTCGCTGATCAGCTGATACAGGTTATAGGTGAACGAGTCGTAATTGTCGATCAACAACGTGCGCATGGTGCTCGAAACCCTACGCCGCCCAGGTTGGGCCCAACTGTTGTCTAGTGCCCTCAGTTCGGTTCGACGGGTGGTGCACAATGTTGGACATGTCTGTTGCGCAACCAGTCGGCGTCGATCCGGCACTCGTCGATTTCGCCCTCGTCGGCAAGTGGATGGATGAGCAGGGCTTGCCCGCAGGGGAATTCGAGGATGTCACCGCCCTCGGCGGCGGGACGCAGAACGTCATGCTGCGCTTCGGCCGCGGCGGCGCGGACTACGTGCTGCGCCGCGGCCCGAAGCATCTGCGGGCCAAGAGCAACGACGTGATCCGCCGCGAGGCCCGCCTGCTCGCCGCGATCAACGGCACCGACGTGCGCGCGCCGCGGGTGATCGCGGCCTGCCCCGACGACTCGGTGATCGGCGCCGTCTTCTATCTGATGGAGCCGATCGACGGCTTCAATCCGGCCAACGAGCTGCCGGAGCTGCACGCGGGCGACCCGGCCGTCCGCAAGGCGATGGGCCTGTCCGCGGTCGAGGCCATCGCCCGGCTCGGCGCGCTCGACTATCAGGCCCTCGGACTGGCCGACTACGGCAAGCCGGACGGCTTCCTGGAACGTCAGGTTCCGCGCTGGCTCGGCGAGCTCGAGTCCTACTCGGCCAACGAGGGCTACCCCGGCCCGCAGATCCCGGGCGTCGAGCGGACCGGCGAGTGGCTGGACCGCAATCGGCCCGCGCAGTGGACGCCCGGCATCCTGCACGGCGACTGCCACTTGGCCAACATGATGTTCGCCTACGACGGCCCGCAGGTCGCGGCGATGGTCGACTGGGAGATGTCCACTATCGGCGATCCGCTGCTCGACCTCGGCTGGCAGATCGCGACCCGGCCGGAGCCCGGCACCACCGGCGCCGCGCTGGTCGGCAAGCTCGGCGCCGCGGGCGGGCTGCCGACGCCGGACGAGATGGTCGCGCACTACGGGCAGTTCTCCGACCGCGACCTCAGCGCCGTCCCCTGGTACACCGTGCTCGCCTGCTTCAAGCTCGGCATCGTGCTGGAGGGCACGCACGCGCGTGCCTTCGCCGGCAAGGCGCCCAAGCAGGTCGGGGACTTCCTGCACGCGATCACGCTGGAGCTGTTCGAGCGCGCGCACCGACTGATGGATTGATTGTCGGGATGTTGCCGACAGTTGGCTGAATATCCGTGGTTGGTGATATTCGGCCAGGTTAGGTTTGCCGCATGCCGATCGTTCCTGACGTGAAGAACTGGACCTGGGTGCTCGAACGTGCCTGTGCCGATTGCGGTTTCGACCCTGCCGCGACCGGCTACACGGATGTGCCGCCGCTGACCCGGGACGCCGCGACGCGGTTCGCCGAGGTGCTCGCGCGGCCTGATGCCCGGGTTCGTCCGGATGACGCGACCTGGTCGCCGCTGGAGTACGGCGCGCACGTCCGCGACGTGTGCCGGCTCTTCGATCACCGCCTCGCGCAGATGCTGCGCGGCACGTCGGACGGCACGGTCCCGCGGTTTGCGAACTGGGACCAGGATGAGACCGCCGTGGCCGACCGCTACGACCAGCAGGACCCCGCCCGGGTCGCCACCGAACTCGCCGGCGCGGCCGAGGCGATCGCGCGTGCCTTCGAGTCCGTTCCCCCGGAGCAGCGCGCCCTGCGTGGCGAGCGCAGTGACGGCGCGGACTTCACCGTCGACTCGTTCGCGCTCTACTTCATCCACGATCTGGTTCATCACGTGCACGACGTGCGCGGCTGACATTCGCCGCAGGACTAGAACGTGTTCCGGACCCTCGAGTGCCGATACCGCTGAATTTCCAACCCGGTACTAGAACGCGTTCCACTTTTGGCTTACTGTGGGTGCAGTCACATATAAGCACGTGCATGCGAGAGGGTCGACAGGAATGAAGACGAAGGGCGCGATCCTGTGGGGGATCGACCAACCATGGTCGGTAGAAGAGATCGAGGTCGGCGATCCGGTCTCCGGCGAGGTGCAGATCCGGCTGGAAACGGCGGGCATGTGCCATTCGGATCATCACATCGTCACCGGCGCGACGCCGATGCCCGCGTTCCCGGTGATGGGCGGGCACGAGGGTGCGGGCGTGATCACCAAGCTCGGGCCGAACTGCCCCGCCGATCTGGCCGTGGGCGACCACGTCATCCTGTCGTTCATTCCCGCGTGCGGACGCTGTCCGTCCTGCGTGAGCGGCAACATGGCGCTGTGCGATCTGGGCGCGGGCCTGCTGATGGGTCAGGCGATCAGCGACGGCACTTACCGGATCCAGGCGCGCGGTGAGAACGTCATCCCGATGTGCCTGCTCGGCACGTTCTCCCCGTACATGACGGTGCACCACACCTCGGTGGTCAAGATCGACCCGAGCATCCCGTTCGAGGTGGCCTGCCTGGTCGGCTGCGGCGTGCCCACCGGCTTCGGCTCCGCCACCCATGTCGCGCAGGTCGAGCCCGGTGAGACCGTGGTGATCGCGGGCATCGGCGGCGTCGGCATGAGCGCGCTGCAAGGCGCGGTGCTCTCCGGCGCGTCGAAAGTCGTTGCCATCGACCCGAATCCGTGGAAGCGCGAGCAGGCGCAGAAGTTCGGCGCGACGCACACCTACGAGAGCATGGCCGCCGCGATCATGCCGCTGCTGGAGGCCACCGAGGGCCGGATGGCCGAGAAGGTCATCCTCACCATGGGCGAGATGCACGGCGACTACGTCGAAGAGGGCCTGATCCTGACCGCCAAGGCGGGCACGCTCGTGGTCACCTCGATGGGCCGGATGGACGCCGGCGACGTCAAGATGAACAGCTTCCTGCTGTCCATGCTGCAGAAGACGGTGAAGGGCACCATCTTCGGCGGCGGCAACGCGCGCCAGGACGCCCCGAACCTGCTCCGCCTGTACAAGGCCGGTCAGCTCAACCTCGACGACATGGTGACCCGCACCTACGCGCTCGAGGAAATCAACCAGGGCTACCAGGACATGTTGGACGGCAAGAACATTCGCGGCATCATCAAGTACACCGAGGCCGACTGGTAATCGAGCGTGTTCGTGACCTGGCCCGGCCAGGTCACGAATGCAGTTCGGCCAGAATGTCTTTGGGGTGGGTGGGCGGCAGGCCGTCGACGCGGACATCGATGAAGCGCACCGTGCGCCGGTGGTCGAGGATGAGCGTCGTGGGATGGGGGAGCTCCCACTCGCCGTCGGAATTGCGCTTGCCGACCGCATAACCGGCCCGCTCGACCGTGTCCATGGTGTTCGGGTCGGCGAAATGGGCGATGCCGAGCGTGCGGGCGATCACGTTGCCCGAGTCGGTCAGCAGCGGGAAGGTCAGGTTGTTCAACACCCTGGTGTACTGCGATCCGTCGGGGAGTTGGGGACTGATCCCGACCAGATTCACGCCGCGCCGATACAGCTCCGGCAGTAGTTCCCGCTCGTATCGGCGCAAGGCTTCGGTGCAGCGCCGCGACCACGCGCCGCGGTAGAAGATCAGCACGGCCGGGCCGTTCGCGACGATGTCGTCGAGCGTGACCCGCCGGACGGCGTCGTCGACCGTCGCGAAGGCGGGCACGGTGTAGCCGAGCGGGACCGAATTCTCCGTGGTGATCACCGCACTGCGGATATGGGCCTGATTGGCCTCGAAGACCGCGTGATCGATCTCGACGAGCCCGTGCCGGATCGGCGGGAGCCGGTCGTATCCATAGTGACCACTTGCCATCGGACACCCTCACCGCTGATCGACATCGAGACGTCGATCATGATGCCGCCTACCGCGATAGCGGCGTAGACCCATTAACTGTGGGCCTTCAGGAGCGGGCGGCGAGGGTGGTCGCGATCTGCGCGATGAGGTCGTACGGGATCGGCTTGGTCAGCGGGAACTTCAGCGTTCCCTTGCCCGCTCGATAGGGCTCTACGGCGCGATTGAAGGCTTTGTCGCCGTCCGGGATCGGATAGACGCTGATGTGTTTCTTCCAGCCGGCGAAGTGGACGGTATTGTGGCCGTTCACCTTGAAGGTCGGAATGTCGTAGCTGATCGCCTCGGTCGCCTCCGGCAGGGCGCGCTGAATGGTGTGCCGGATTTCCTCGAGGATGCCGCGCACGTCTTCGGGAAACGCGGCGATGTATGTGTCGACGGTGGTGGGCTGCTCTGCCACGAGGTCCCTCGATTCCGTGCTCGGGTGTTGATTCGAATCGCTGAAGCGGGTGGAGCATCGTCAGTGTAAGCAGGACTGCCGTTCGGTTACAGCCTCTTCTCGTACCAGCACTCGGCGTACATCTGGTCGTTGTGTGGTGGCGACTCCGCGTATCCGAGCCGGGCATACAGGGCTCGGGCCTCGACCAGGTCGCGGCGGGTGTCGAGGACGATTCGCGCGGCGCCGAGGGTGCGGGCGTGGTGTTCGGCGGCCGTGCTGAGCAGTTCCGCGCCGCCTTTTCCGCGCATGGCAGGGAGGACGAATACGCGGTTCAACTCCGCGGTTGCGGCATCGAGCAGGTGCACGCCGGCCGTTCCAGCGGGTTCACCCGCATATCGAGCGACCAGTAATACGCCACGAGGCGGCGTGAATTCGGCCCCGGTCGTCGCGGCGATACCCCGTTCGAGTTCCATCGGGTCGGTCGCGTGGCCTTCATGCAGCTGATACCAGCGGTCGCTGACTTCGGTGTAGTAAGCGCGCCACAGCAGGGTTGCGCCGGGGGAGTCGAAGGCTTCCGGCGCGACGGTCCACATACCCATCCGGTCATTGTCGCGGCCGATCCACCGCGGCCGTAAAGGGATCTCTGTGTGGCGCTGAGTAATCAGCCCGCGCTGCGCAGCAGCGCTTCGCGGAGGTTGCGGCTGCGGACGTCGTCCAGGACGGCGAGGCCGAGGCGGTTCATCGTGTAGCCGAAGCCGAGACCCGTTGTGGGGTCGGCGAATCCGAAGGAACCGCCGAGGCCGGTGGTGCCGTAGGCGCGCTTGTCGGAACCGAAGCGGAACTCGCCGCCGGACTTGCGGAAGCCGAGGTGGTACCGAGTCTTGATGTGCAGCACCAGATCTCCGGCCGGCACGTCGTCGGCGGTGTCCGCGGCGGCCAGCCGGTCGAGCAGGGTGTCGTCGATCGGAAGGACACCCGTGCGGCCCGCCGCGGCACCGTAGACGCGGGCCAGCGATCGGGCGTTGCCGACGCCGTTGGAACCGGGCAGCTCCACCTCGAGGAATTCGCGTCGCGTCGCCCGCGCCGGGCTGCCGGTGCGCGGATTGCTCAGGGCGGCATAGGCGAACCCGCGCTTGGCGGCGATCTCGGCGCCGATGCGCAGCGGGAAGTCGCGTTCGTAGCGCAGCGCGTCCAGGCCGCGGGTGGCGGCCATGGTGGCGATGCGTTCCAGCCCTTGCTCGGCCGGCAGTCCGATGAAGAAATCCAGGCCGAGCGGTTTCGCGATCTCCTCGGCGAAGATTCGCCCGAGCGTGCGGTGCTGCGGGTCGACCCGGCGCAGCAACTCGCCTTGATAGAGACCCAGGGTGATCGCGTGATAGCCGTGCCGGGTGCCCGGCTTCCATGCGGGCTTCTGCCCGGCCAGGATCGGCGCGAGCCCGTCCAGGTCCGCGATCTGACTCAGCCGCACCACCGAATCGAGGCCGGACAGCCCGGCCTGATGATCGATCAGCTGCCGCACGGTGACCGAGCCCTTGCCGTGCGCGGCGAACTCCGGCCAGTACTTCGCCACCGGCTCCTCGTATTCGAGCAGCCCCTTGGAAACCGCCGACGCGACGGTGAACGCCGCCAGCCCCTTCGTCGAGGAGAACACCGGCACGATCGTGTCCCGCTCCCACGGCAGCGTCCGGTGCCGATCGCGATGACCGGCCCACAGATCCACCACCGCCCGATCGCCCGCGTACACCGCGACCGCGGCGCCGATTTCGCCGTGCTGGGCGAAATTGCGCCGGAAAGCGTCGGCGACGGGCCCGAAGCCGGACTCGACCTCGCCGTGGATCGTTAGCTGTTCACCCATAGTCATTCGATGGTAACGGCGTTCTGGTCGTACGCTCGCTGAGTGCGTTCACTCGAGCAGATCAGGGATTGGCCGGTTCGGCACGCGGCGGCCGCGGTCGTCGCACGGGACGGGGAGACGGAGACCGAGGGCGACTTCGATCGGGTGTTCCCGCTGGCGTCGGTGACCAAGCCGCTGGTCGCCTATGCGGTGCTGGTCGCGGTGGAGGAGGGGGCGGTCGAACTCGACCAGCCCGCAGGCCCGCCCGGCTCGACCGTGCGGCACCTGCTCGCGCACACCTCCGGACTCGCCTTCGACACCACCGAGATCCAGGCCGCACCCGGCACCCGCCGCATCTACTCCAGCGCCGGATTCGAGGTGCTCGCGAGTTTTGTCACCGAGCAGACCGGGATCGCGTTCGACGAATATCTGCACGACGCGGTGTTCGAGCCACTCGGCATGAAAGGTTCGGTTCTGGCCGGGCCCGCGGGGCACGCCGGCCGGTCCACCGCCGCCGATCTGGCGCGTTTCGCGGCGGAATTGCTGGACCCGCGGTTGATCTCCGCGCAGACCCACGCCGAGGCGACCTCCGTCCAATTTCCCGGGCTCAATGGGGTGCTGCCCGGTTACGGGTCGCAGCGCCCCAATGACTGGGGTCTGGGTTTCGAGATTCGGGACGGGAAGACTCCGCATTGGACCGGTAGCGCCAATTCGGGGGAAACGTATGGTCATTTCGGGCAATCCGGCACTTTTCTGTGGGTCGACCCCGCGTCGTCGTTGGCGTGTCTCGTATTGACCGACCAGAATTTCGGCGACTGGGCGAGAGCGGCCTGGCCGCCCCTCAGTGATGCCGTTATTGCGGAGGCGACAATCCCACGCAACACGGCGGTGAAGTAACACACGTAACATCGGGCACTCCAGTACACTCAGGCAACACCAGCAGACGGGCTCGTTGGGGAAGACGTCCCCCGTCGACGCTGGAGGTGTTAGTAGTGCGCGCATCGAGTCAGTTCGCGGACGTGACGGCGGGTGTGGTGTACATCCACTCGTCGCCCGCTGCGGTGTGCCCGCACGTCGAATGGGCGCTCACCTCCGCACTCGGCTCGACCGCCAAGCTGCGCTGGACCGCGCAACCCGCCGACGGCCAACTGCGCGCAACCAGTGAATGGCTGGGCCCGGTCGGCACCGCCGCCCGCATCGCTCAATCCTTGCGCTCGTGGCCGGTGCTGCGGTTCGAGGTGACCGAAGATCCCAGCGAGGGAGTCGACGGCGAACGTTATTGTTTCGTGCCCGGGCTCGGGCTCTGGCACGGTTCCACCAGTGCCAACGGCGACGTCACCCTCGGTGAAATGCGGCTGCGGGCAATGCTGCAAGCCGCGGGGGAACTCGGGAAGTACAACACCTATGATTTGGCCGCCGAGATCGATCGGGCGCTCGGGACTGCGTGGGACGAGGATCTGGAGATCTATCGTTACGGGACCGAATCCGGGGCCGAGGTGACCTGGTTGCGTCGGGACGTGGGTTAGTCCGCAACACCCCGTTGGCGATGTCTGCTGCACTACAATCCCTTTCGGCCTAGTGAACACAGGTCAGCAGGGGGTGCACGTGGCTGAAGAGGTCCCGTCCGGAGTCGCGCTCGGTGTGATCGGGGACGTGCTGTGTTCGGTCGCGCGGACGAGTCAGCCGTGGAGCCTGGAGATCGACACGATCGTGGTGTCTCTGGGTAGCAGTCTCGGAAATCTGGGCCGCGCGCTGGAAGGCCGGTTCCCGGATGCGGCGTGGGATTCCATTCGATTCGCCGATATCCGCGCCGACGCTCCGGCTGTATTGGAGTTGTCCGGAGAAACGTCGAGTGCCGTCACGCATCTGCGGCGGGCGATCCTGGCCACGCCGCGAGATCAGGTTGGTGACATCGGCGAAATCACCGATGAATCCCTGCGTCTCGTCGCCAAGAGCGCCGTTGCCGCCGCAGCGGCGAATGGGTCTCGGGCGCTTGGTTTTCCGTTGCTGGGCACCGGTGCGATGGCCGAACCCGCCGACGGCATCGCGGCCGTCCTCGTGCCCGCTGTCATCGATGCGGTGCAGGCGCTGCCGAGCGGGCGCCCGGATTTTCTCGTCTTCGTCTGCCGGACAACCGAAGACGAGGAACTGATCAACCGCGAGTTCACCCGCTATCTGCAACAGAGCGGATCGGAACTGGCCGGCGGAACCGCCCGCGATCTCGTCGACCCCAACGAGGGACTCCCGCTCTCCAGCGACCAACTGGGATTCGCTCCCTACGTCAGCATGCTGGCGACCGTAATCGCCGACAAGGCAACACCTTTGCCGCTGTCCATCGGAATCTTCGGCGAATGGGGCTCGGGCAAGAGCACTTTCATGGCCATGCTGCGCGCCCGAGTCACCTTGCTCGCCGGATCGGACGGCACCAGATACTGCGGTCAGGTCGCGCAAATCGGTTTCAACGCATGGCATTACGCCGATACCAACCTGTGGGCGAGCCTCGGCGACGAGATCTTCCGGCAGCTCGCCGGTCCGGCCTTCGATCCGAAGGAGCACGCGAAGCAGATCCGCTCCGAACTGGCCGAGCGGCTCGATCAGCGCGATCAACTGGAGTTCGTCACCGAGCAGGCCGGGGTGACCGCGGCCCGGCTCCAGGCCACCGTGGACCGGGCGATTGCCGAGCGCAAATCCACGGCCGGCGATCTCATGACGGCGCTGCGGGCCTCGCCGGTGTTCGGCAGCCGGGTCAGTCAGCTGTGGAGTCAACTGGGCGTCGATGACGAGGTGGAGCAGGCCCAGCTGTTCACCGCTCAGTTGCACGGCACGTTGACCGAGGCGGACGGGCTGCGGCGCGGGGCGTCTGAACGCTGGGGTCGCCGCTCGCTGGCGGTCGCGGTCGTGCTGCTGTTGCTCGGTGTGGTGGTGGCGATGGTGGCGCCGGTGGTCCGGGAGTGGGCGGCTCCGGTCGTCACCTCCGTGCTGGTGTTCGGCGGCGTAGGGGTCGGGCTACTTGCCCGCACCCGCGAGGGATTGCGGAATCTGCGCGAGGTCACCGAGGACGTGCAGTCCCAGCTGAGCCAGGCGACCCGCGGCTCGGCCGTCGAAGAACTGGCCGACAAGCTCGCCGAACTGCGCACGGCCGAGGCCGAACAACGAGTCGCCCAGGCCCAACTCGACGACGTCGTCGCGCACGTCGGCGAACTCGGCAGGCAGTTGGCACAGCTAGCGCCCGGCAGACGGCTGTACTCGTTCCTCGCCGATCGCGCGCAAGGAAACTCCTACTCCGGAAACCTGGGCCTGGTTTCGACAATCCGTAAGGACCTCGCGCAACTCGTTCAGTTGATGGAGGAATGGCGCGCGAATCCGGAAGAATGGGCTGGTACCCAACGCCCTGCGGACCGAATCGTGTTGTACATAGACGATCTCGACCGCTGCCGCCCGGACCAGGTTGTCGCCGTATTGCAAGCGGTCCATCTCTTACTGGCATTCAAGTTGTTCGTTGTCGTCGTCGGCGTCGATCCGCGGTGGTTGCTGCGTTCGCTACGCAGTCAGTACGCGGACCTGTTGCATGACGGAATCGCCGGCGATATGGCCGATGACTGGCATACGCCCGAGGATTACCTGGAGAAGATCCTCAATATCCCGCTCGCACTGCCCGCCATGTCGGAAGGAAGCCTCGGCCGACTGCTCAGATCGATCGATCAGGATCAAGCCCATTCTCCCGCGTCGACCGAACAAGTGGTGACCCAGGCGAATACCCGTCAGCAACTCCTACCCAATTCCACGAACCGTGTGTACAACGAGGGCGGCTTCACCATCATCGAGCCCGGGTCCGAGGTCGACACCCAGCCCCGAGCCACCCCGGCCCCACCGCGGCCGCTCACCGAACCCGAACTGGCCCTGCTGACTTCGCTGGACCTCCTGATCGAAACCCCGCGCGAAGCCAAGCGCCTGTTCAACCTCTACCGAATGGTGCGCGCCACCCGCGACCTCTCCGACGCCTCCCGTTTTCTCGGCACCGACGGCCAACCCGGCGAATACCAGGCCGTAGTCCTCCTTCTCGGTCTGCTCACCGCCCACGCCCGGCCGCTCGGCGGCGTCCTCGACACCCCACCGGATCCCGCCAACGGCGTCCAAGGCGGGATCGCCCACCGCGCAGCCAACACCCCCTGGACCCAGTTCGTCCTGGATCTAGAACCCCACCGCACGGAATCGGCCTGGTCCAACCGAGTGGTCGGCCCTTTCCCCAACCCCCAACTCCCACACTGGATTCGACTTCACCGAGGCCTGACCAAGCTCTCCGAAACCGTCGACCTTCCCGACCTCTCCGCTCTCCAAGCCTGGCTTCCTCGAATCCGCCGCTTCTCCTACGTCCTCATGACCACCGAGACCCCACCCGCTCGAACGTCCGCCCAGCAGTCGGCAAGCCGAGAAACGTCGTGATCCCTGCGGAGCAGTCAGCGGTCGGTCCGTTTCAGCGGAGGTCGGTGGATAGGGCTTGGCTTACTTCGGTGAGCAGGGGGACGGCTCGGTCTACGAGTTGTTCGGACATTCGGCCTACCGGGCCGGAGATGGAGATGGCCAGGTGGGCGGGGGCTTGGGGGACGGCCACGGCTACGCAGCGCACGCCTAGTTCTTGTTCGCCGTCGTCTATGGCGTAGCCGTTGCGGGCCGCCGTTTCGAGTTGGCGGGTGAATTCTTCGGGGTCGGTGATGGTGTGTTCGGTGTAGCGGGGCATTCCGTTGCGCTGCAATAGGTCTCGGGTGCGCTCGGGGGGCATGCCGGCGAGCAGGGCTTTGCCGACCGCGGTGCAGTGGGGCAGGACTCGGCGGCCGACCTCGGTGAACATGCGCATGGAATGGCGGGATGGGACCTGCGCGACGTAGACGATCTGGTCGCCGTCGAGCATGGCCATATTGGCGGATTCGCCGAGTTCGTCGACCAGTCGCGCGAGGTGCGGGCGGGCGCGCAGGCCCAGCATGTGCGCGGAGCTTTCGCCGAGCTTGATCAGCTTCGGGCCGAGGACGTATTGGCGCGACGGTTCCTGACGAAGGTAGCCGAGGTCGACGAGCGTGCGCACCAAGCGGTGGATGGTGGGCAACGGCAGGCCGGAGGCGGTGGCGAGCTGCGAAAGTCCCATCATGCCGCCCTCGTCGGCCATGGTCTCGAGCAGTCCGAACGCCCGCTCGATCGACTGGACGCCGCCGGTGCGTCCCTTGGTTTCGTTCGCTGCGGTCACTGCCTGCCTCCATGTTTCCGGATGGTGGAAGCCTACCGGCGGTGCTCGGCCGGCACGTTCCTTGACCAGGTCAGAGCCTGCTCCTAAGCTATTCCGTATATCAGAATAGTTTTTCCGCATTGTGGAATTTGATCTGGAGGGATCCATGAGTCATTCACTCCGATACGAGGTCAACTGCTCGATCCTGTTCACCGAGCTGCCCCTGCTCGAACGGCCGGCGGCGGTACGGCAGGCCGGATTCGACGCGGTCGAGTTCTGGTGGCCGTTCGACCGCGCGGTACCCGGCGACCAGGAGGTCGACGCCTTCGTCGCCGCCGTCGAAGACGCGGGAGTCTCGTTGGTGGGCTTGAACTTTGCCGCCGGGGACATGCCGGGCGGCGACCGCGGCCTGCTGTCCTGGCCCGCCCGCTCCGCGGAGTTCCGCGACAACATCGACGTCACCATCGGCATCGGCGAGCGCCTCGGCTGCCGGGCGTTCAACGCGCTCTACGGGAATCGGACCGAGGAGAACTCCGCCGCCGAGCAGGACGAGGTGGCGACCGAAAACCTCGCTCGCGCCGCCGAAGCCGCCGCCCGCATCGACGGCACCGTGCTGGTCGAGCCGGTGAGCGGCGCGGATCGCTACCCGCTGCGGACCGCCGCGGACGCGCTCGCGGTCATCGATCGGGTACAGACATCCACGGGCGCAACGAATCTCGGACTGCTCGCGGACCTGTACCACCTCGCGGTCAACGGTGACGATGTCGACAAGGTCATCGCCGAGCACACCGCCCGCATCGCGCACGTACAGATCGCCGACAGCCCCGGCCGGAATCAGCCTGGTACCGGCGAACTCCCGTTGCAGCGCCAACTCGCCGAACTCGAGACGCGCGGATACCGCGGCTGGGTCGGACTCGAATACAAACCGTCCGCGGCCTCCGCCGACAGCTTCGACTGGCTGCCGCGCGAACGCCGTAGGACCGCGTAAACCATTGTCGACGAACGACTTCAGGGATTACAGATGACCACAATCGCTTTCATCGGCCTGGGCATCATGGGCAGCCCGATGGCCGTCCACCTGGCCGCGGCGGGCCACACCGTGACCGCCTACAACCGCACCGTCGCCAAGGCGGCACCGCTCGTCGAAGCGGGCGGTCGCGCCGCCACCTCGATCGCCGACGCGGTGCACCGCGCGGAGGTGATCTGCGTGATGGTGCCCGATTCGCCCGACGTCAAGGCAGTGCTGGCCGGCGAGAAGGGCGTGTTCGACAGCGCCGAGCCCGGCGCGCTGATCATCGACTTCTCCAGCATCCGGCCCGATGTCACCTTCGAGCTCGCGAAACAGGCTGTCGCGCGGGGGTTCCGGATGCTCGACGCACCGGTCTCCGGCGGGGAGAAGGGCGCGGTCGACGCCGCGCTGTCCATCATGGTCGGCGGTGACGCCGCGGACTTCGAGGCGGCGAAACCGATCTTCGATGTCGTCGGCAAGACCGTTGTGCACGTCGGCCCGAGCGGCTCGGGGCAGACCGTCAAGGCGGCGAACCAGCTGATCGTTGCCGCCAACATCCAGGCGCTCGCCGAGGCCGTGATCTTCCTCGAGGCGTACGGCGTCGACACCGAGGCGGCTCTGCGCGTGCTCGGTGGCGGACTGGCCGGTTCGAAGGTGCTGGACCAGAAGCAGGGCAACATGCTGTCCCGCTCGTTCACGCCCGGATTCCGAATCGACCTGCACCACAAGGACATGGGCATCGTGACCGCCGCCGCGCGCGAGGCCGGAGTGGTGGTGCCGATCGGCTCGCTGGTCGAGCAGTTGATGGCCTCCGCCAAGGCGATCGGTGACGGCGGACTCGACCACAGTGCCCTGCTGCGCGGGGTGGAGCGCCTGAGTGGGCGTGCGGACAAGGAGAACTGACGATGGCACGGATGCGTACCGCGGACGCCGCGGTGTTGATTCTCGAAAAAGAGGGCGCGACACAGGCGTTCGGGTTGCCCGGGGCGGCGATCAATCCGTTCTACAGCGCGATGCGCGCGCACGGCGGGATCAAGCATGTGCTGGCTCGTCACGTCGAGGCTGCCTCGCATATGGCTGAGGGCTATACCCGTGCTGCCGCCGGCAATATCGGCGTGTGCGTTGGGACTTCGGGTCCGGCCGGTACCGACATGATCACCGGGTTGTACTCGGCGAGTGCGGATTCCATTCCGATCCTGTGTATCACCGGGCAAGCGCCGGTGGCCAAGTTGCACAAGGAGGATTTCCAGGCTGTCGATATCGCGTCTATCGCTGGGCCGGTTGCCAAGTGGGCGGTGACTGTACTGGAACCGGCGCAGGTGCCGGGCACCTTTCAGAAGGCGTTCCAGTTGATGCGTGAGGGTCGGCCGGGGCCGGTGTTGATCGACTTGCCGATCGATGTGCAGCTCGCCGAAATCGAGTTCGACATCGATACTTACGAGCCGTTGCAGGTGCATCGGCCCGCTGCGACGCGGGCACAGGCGGAGAAGGCCATTGCCATGCTGAACGCGGCCGAGCGCCCGCTCATCGTGGCGGGCGGTGGCATCGTCAACGCCGACGCCGCGAGTCTGTTGGTCGAATTCGCCGAGCTGACCGGTGTTCCCGTGGTGCCGACGCTGATGGGCTGGGGCACGATTCCCGACGATCACCCGCTGTATGCGGGCATGGTCGGGCTACAGACTTCGCATCCCTATGGCAACGCCACGATGTTGGAGTCCGATTTCGTCCTCGGCATCGGTAACCGGTGGGCCAATCGCCACACAGGTGGGGTTGAGACTTACACCAAGGACCGCACTTTCGTGCACGTCGACATCGAGCCGACCCAGATCGGACGCGTCTTCGCCCCTGATTTCGGCATCACCTCCGACGCTGGTGCGGCGCTGAAGGTGTTCATCGAGGCTGCTCGCGAGCTGTCGGCGGCAGGAAAACTGGCCGACCGCAGCGATTGGGCCGGGCAGGTGCGGGCGCGAAAGCAGCTGAGTCAGCGCAAGACTCACTTCGACAATGTGCCGATCAAGCCGCAGCGGGTTTACGAGGAAATGAACCGGGCCTTCGGCCCGGATACCCGCTATGTCAGCACCATCGGCCTCTCGCAGATCCAGGCCGCGCAGATGCTGCACGTCTACCGCCCGCGCCACTGGATCAATGCGGGACAGGCAGGTCCGCTGGGCTGGACTTTGCCCGCGGCGCTCGGCGTCGCCACGGCCGACCCGGACGCCACCGTGGTCGCGCTGTCCGGTGACTACGACTTCCAGTTCCTCATCGAGGAATTGGCCGTCGGCGCCCAGTTCGGCATCCCGTATATCCATGTGCTGGTGAACAACTCGTACCTCGGCCTGATCCGTCAAGCCCAACGAGCGTTCAGCATGGACTATTACGTGCAGCTCGACTTCGACAACATCAACAGCCCCGAAGTCGGCGGGTACGGTGTCGACCACGTCAAGGTCGTCGAAGGACTGGGCTGCAAGGCAATCCGAGTCTTCGAACCGGACGGCATCGGCCCCGCACTGGAGGACGCGAAGAAGCTGCTCGCCGAACACCGGGTCCCGGTGGTTGTCGAATGCATCCTCGAACGCGTCACCAACGTGTCCATGGGCTTGGAGATCGACAACATCGTCGAATTCGAGGAACTGGCCCAAACCGCCGCGGACGCCCCCACCGCGACCGCCCTGCTGGACTGAGGAGCAATGACCCGAGTCCTCATCGCACCCGACAAGTTCAAGGGTTCGATGACCGCCGCCCAGGTCGGCGCCGCCGTCGCGGCCGGTATTCGACAGGTCCTGCCGCATGCCTCGATCACCGTCGTACCTGTCGCGGACGGCGGCGACGGCACCGTCGCCGCCGCGCTGGCCGCCGGTTTCGAGGCAATACCGGTAGTCGCCGCCGGACCAACCGGAGAACCGGTCGACACCATATACGCCCGGCGCGACGACCTCGCCGTCATCGAACTGGCCGACGTGTCCGGCCTCCTCCGCCTACCCAGCGGCAAATTCGCCCCGATGTCGGCAACCAGCCGGGGGACCGGAGAGGTGATCGCGGCGGCGGTAGGCGCAGGCTGCCGCCGCATCGTGCTCGGCATCGGCGGCAGCGCAGGCACCGACGGCGGCGCAGGACTAGTGCGCGCCCTCGGAGCCCGCCTACTCGACGCCGACGGAGCCGAAATCGCCGACGGCGGTGCGGCTTTGACCGAAGTAGCAACGATAGACCTGACCGCACTACACAAACGAATGGCGGACATCGATATCACCGTCGCCTGCGATGTAGACAACCCACTCACCGGACCCCGCGGTGCGGCAACCGTTTACGGCCCACAGAAGGGTGCAGACGAGACCCAGGTGTCCGCTCTCGACACCGCACTAACCCACTGGGCCGACGTAGTCGCGACAACCACAGGCGCCGATCGCCGAGACACAGCGGGCGCAGGCGCAGCCGGAGGAGTCGGCTTCGCCGCCGTCGCAATCCTCAACGGCACATTAGCCCCAGGCATCGAATTGGTCCTGGACCTGGCCGGTTTCGCCCACCACCTGACCGGCACAGACCTAGTAGTAACCGGCGAAGGCACCCTCGACGCCCAAACCTTGCACGGCAAAGCCCCCACCGGCGTCGCCACCGCAGCCCAAGCCGCAGGCATCCCAGTGATCGCAGTCTGCGGCCGAAACACCCTGCCCAAAACCCGATTACAGTCCGCCGGCTTCACCGCCGCCTACTCACTATCAGAGATCGAACCCGACATAAACCGCTGCTTCACCGAAGGAGAAGACCTACTAAAACGCCTAGGCACTCACATAGCCGAGCACCACCTACCCCAGACACCTATCGCCACAGAACCACCAGCAAAGCACGCAACTCACTGAACCCCACCCACTTCCCCTCCCCACCTGCCTCCGACGCACCCCCGGTCCTGTCCCCTCGGTGTGCGAGGGTGTCTCAACCGGGACCTGACGGAGCGTCCACTCGACATCCACCTCAGCCTGGTCCCACTCGGCGTGCGGTAGTGCTCCGAGCGGGACTTGTCGGAGTGTCCATTCGACATGTGCCGCTGCGTGGTCCCGCTCGGTGTGCGGTGGTGCCTGGAACGGGACCTGCCAGAGTGCCCACTCGGCATCTGCTGCCCCGCCGACCCCACGCGGCGCGCGGCGGTGCCCCGAACGGGACTTGATGGGGGCTATTCGGCATCCACCTCAGCGTGGTCCCATTCGGCGCGGATTTGTGCGGGCACGTGGCAGCCGCACCACTTCTGATTTCCCGCACAGCGACTTGCCGACCTGACACGCGTGCGGATGTCAGAAGGTGTGCGGCTGTGGTGGGCGAGGGTTCGGGGCGCTAGCCGAGGCGGGCGGTGAGGGTGGTTGCGGCGGCGTTTACTGCTGCGCCGAATACTGGCTCGGTTTGTTCGGTCAGCCGGCTGAAGGGGACGTTCACGCTGAGGCTTGCCACCGGTTTCCCGTTGTCTCCCAGGACAACTGCGGCGACTGCGCCTACGTCGGAGCGCCACTCGCCGCGGTTGACGGCGTAGCCGGTTTCTCGGATCACGGCCAGTTCGGCGCGCAGTTCGTCCGGGTCGGTGACGGTGGTGTCGGTGTAGCGGGGGAGTTCGGCGGCGAGCAGTTGCCGGACGAACTCCGGATTGCTGTGTGCGAGAACTGCTTTCCCGTTGGCGGAGGCGTGCATGGGGAGTGAGTGGCCGAGTGCCATGTTGGTGCGGACCGGTTTGTCGGTCTCCAGCCGCTCGATCAGCACCATCTTGCTGTCCTCGGGCACGGTCAGGTGGATGGTCTCCTCGGTCTGTCGCCGCAGGTTCTCCATGATCGGCAGGGCGACGCCGCGCAGCCCGAGATCTCCGCCGGCGCGACTGCCGACGGCCAGCGCCTTCGTGGTCAACACCCATCGCGTCACCTCGCCGGACGCGGGCCGAATCCATCCGGCCTCATCGAGGGTGACCAGCGCCCGCTGCACCGAACTCTTGGGCATCTCCAGCACCCGCGCCAGCTCGCCGACGCCGATCGGCTGCCGCGCCGCGACCTCCTCCAGCACGCGGAGCGTATTCAGAACGTTTCGCAAGGTATTGACTCCTTCATCACACATCCCTACCCTTGCTGCACCTTTTCACGGCACAGTGTGCCATATCACGGCACGGAATGGAACCGATGTAATGACCGCTCACAGTGGACGGCATTTCCTGCAAATCCCCGGCCCGACCAACGTCCCGGACCGCGTCCTGCGCGCCATCGCGCAACCGACCATCGACCACCGCGGACCCGACTTCGCCGAACTCGCCCTGGACCTGCGCGAACGGGTGAAACCGGTGTTCGGCACCGGCGGCCCGGTCGTCATCTACCCGTCGTCCGGCACCGGCGCGTGGGAGGCGGCGCTGGTCAACACGCTCTCGCCCGGCGATCGCGTGCTCGCCTTCGAAACCGGCCACTTCGCCAGCCTGTGGCGCGACATGGCGCAACGTCTCGGCCTGGTCGTCGACTTCGTGCCCGGTGATTGGCGCCGAGGCGTCGATGCCACGGTCGTCGCCGAGCGGCTCGCCGCCGACAAAGGCCACAGCATCGCGGCGGTGATGGTCGTACACAACGAGACCTCGACCGGCGTCACCAGCCGCATCCCGGAGATCCGGGCCGCCATCGACGAGGCCGATCACCCCGCGCTGCTGCTGGTGGACACGATCTCCTCGCTGGGTTCCATCGACTATCGGCACGACGACTGGGGTGTCGACGTCACCGTGGGCTGCTCGCAGAAGGGGCTGATGCTGCCACCGGGCTTGGGCTTCAACGCAATCAGCGACAAGGCGCTCGCGCTCGCACCGACGGCCCGGCTGACCAAGTCCTACTGGGATTGGACGCCGATCCTTGACGCCAACGAGCACGGTTTCTACCCGTACACCCCTGCCACCAACCTCCTCTACGGCCTCCGCGAAGCGTTGCAGCTCCTCGAGGAAGAGGGATTGCGCAACGTCTTCGCCCGGCACAACCGGCACGCCGCGGCCACCAGGGCGGCCGTCCGCGGCTGGGGCCTCGAGGTGCTGTGCGTCAACGAGCGCGAGTACTCCGGTTCGCTGACCGCCGTGCTGCTCGGCGCGGAACACGACGCGGACAAGGTGCGCCGAATTATCCTGGACCGCTTCGACATGTCGCTCGGCACCGGCCTCGGCAAGCTGTCCGGGCGGGTGTTCCGGATCGGACATCTCGGCGACCTCAACGACCTGACCCTCGCCGGCACCCTCTCCGGCGTGCAGATGGGTCTCGAACTCGCCGGCGTGAGCGTCGACCCCACCGGTCTGCAAGCCGCGCTGTCGGTGTTACGCGCCGAGTGAAAAGCCTTCCGGTGCAACCGGATACAGCCCATTCCAACTGAATTCGATCGCTCACCGCTGGGCAAGTCGTCAGCCCCCGCCCGTCAACGGCGTTGGGCCGCAATGACAGATCCGCCAGATCGGCGCTTCACCGCGATACCGGCCTCCTGATCTCGACCCCTCGATGCTCCGCCCCGAGTGACTCTCCCGATGCTCCGCCACGAGCCGGGATCCGCAATACGCCGACGCTTTCCGTCGGCCACCTACGAGGAGGTAGGTCGTTGTCCGAGCGAACTTCCCCAGTCCGGCGCCTGTCCGAAATGAAGCGGTGGACCTATATCTTGCCGGTCGTCGTCTTCATCTATGTCATCTGTTATATCGACCGAACCAACATCAGTTTCGCGCTGCCGCATCTCGAAGCCGATATGGGGCTCAGCAAAGCCGAGCAGGGTCTGGCGAGCGGCATCTTCTTCTGGGGTTACCTGCTGTTGCAGATTCCCGGCGGCTATATGGCCGAAAGGTGGAGTGCCAGACAGTGGATCGCCATTCTGATGGTGTTGTGGAGTATTGCGGCGATGGCGCAGGGCTTCACCAATTCCGTCGGTCAATTGTTGATCGCCCGTTTCCTGCTGGGCGTGGCGGAAGGTGGCGTACAACCGGCGTTGATGGCCACCATCCGGTCGTGGTTCCCGTTCGCGGAAAGGGGTAGGGCCTACGCGATTTTCAAGCTCTACACCCCGATCGCGGCGATTGTGGCCGCGCCGTTCTCCGGCATTCTGCTGACCTACACGGACTGGCGATGGATGTTCATCATCCAGGGCGGGGCACCGCTCATCGTCGGGCTCGCGGCCTGGCTGGCGGTGGTGCGCGATACGCCGGCCAAGGCCGGTTGGCTGTCGACGGCCGAACGCGACTACATCGAGCAGGCCCGGGTCGCGGAAGGGGAACCACTGCAGCATCGCGGTACGTTCAAGGCGGCCTTCACCAGCAAGATCGTGTGGCACTTCGCGCTTATCTACACCTTGACGCAGATGGGTTTGCTCGGCCTCACGCTGTGGCTGCCCAGCGTATTGAAGAAGGCCTTCCACACCGACCTGAAGGTGGGTTTCGTCGCGATACTGCCGCAGATCGCCGCGGGCGTCGCGATCATTCTGATCGGCAGATCGGCAGACAAACGCGGCGGGCACATCGCACACATGGCGCTGGTCCTCGGCTCGGCGGCGATTATTCTCGGCGGCGCGAGTTTGATCTCGCCGGATCAGAAGTGGCTGGTTCTCGGGGCGATGATCCTGGGTACGGCAGCGTCGATCGCCTGGTACGGACCGTTCTGGGCAACGGTCACCAAGCTTGTTCCGGTCGCGGCCGCCGGGGCGGGATTGGGTCTCATCAATGGTGTCGGCAATCTCGGCAGCTTCTTCGGCCCCTATATCGGTGGCTGGCTCAGCGACCTCAGCGGCGGCGGGTACGCGCTTACTCAAGCGTTCTTCGGTGGGGTTTTCGCTACCGCGGGGCTGCTGGTCCTGACGTTGCGTAAGAAGATGCGCGAGGCGACGTCGGCGGTCGAACCGGCCCCGGATCCGAAACCGGTACCGGCGGAGGGACAACCGGTGGTCATCTCGAAATCGGTGAAGGCGGATGCGCATCCGGTGACGGACCCCGCACCCCTCGTCTAACCGCTGTGGCGGCCGATTCGCTGGTCGGATCGGCCGCCGCACCTATCGGAATTGCCAAGGATCAGAAGGACTCTCATGAACATATCCACGAGCGACCCCGATCTATCGACCGTCGCCACCCGTCTGGAAGACGCACTCCGCGCGACGATGGACGGCGAGGTCGCCTTCGACGACTACAGCCGGCACATCTTCTCCCGCGACGCGAGCATGTACTCGATAACTCCACTGGGCGTTGCCTTTCCGCGGCACGCGGACGATGTCGCCGCGGCGGTGCGGGCCGCCGGTGAACACGGCGTGCCGATCGTGGCACGCGGAGCCGGAACGAGCCTGGCCGGACAGACCGTCGGTCCTGGCCTGGTACTGGACCTTTCGCGGTACATGAATCGGATCTTGGAGATCGATCCCGAGGCGCGCACCGCGCTGGTAGAGATCGGCGTGGTGCAGGACCAGCTCAACCAAGCCGCGGCCGCGCACGGGCTGATGTTCGGACCGGACACCTCGACCAGCAACCGGGCCACCATCGGCGGGATGATCGGAAACAACTCCGCGGGAAGCGGTTCCAGGACCTACGGCATGACGATCGATCATGTGCGGGCCCTGGATGTGGTGCTCTCCGATGGATCGCGCGCCCGGTTGGAACCCGTCGACGAGATCGAACGGAAACGGCGGGCGACAGCGCAAACGCTGGAAGGACGCATCTACCAAGCACTTCCGGAGTTGGTCATCGCCGAGGAAGCAGCCATCAAGGCGGGGATGCCGACGTTCTGGCGGCGCGCCTGCGGCTACCGGCTCGACCGGCTGATGGGCTTCGGCGCGGACAAGCCGTTCGATCTGGCGAAGTTCGTGGTCGGCGCGGAGGGCACGCTGGTGGTCGCCACGCACGCGCTGGTCGACCTGGTGCCCAAGCCGGCTCGCACGGTATATGCGGTGGGGCACTTCACCGATACGGTGAGCGCGATCGCGGCGACCGCGGACGCGTTGAGTTGCGAACCGCATCAGGTCGAGTTGATGGACCGGACGATCCTGGAATTGTCCCGGCAGAAGATCGAATACGCCGAGCTCGGCAACATCCTGGTCGGCGATCCTGGTGCGCTGCTTTTCGTTTCGTTCAGCGGGGACGACGAGGCGCGGCTGGTCGCCGATCTGGACCGGCTCGAGCTGCTGTGGCGGCAGAACGGGCATGGCTATCACACGCTGCGGGCGATCACCTCCGCTGATCAGGCCGCGCTGCTCAAGGTGCGCAAGTCCAGCCTCGGGCTGCTGATGGCCGCGGGGGAGGGTACGCGGCGGCCGCTCGCGTTCGTGGAGGACACGGCCGTCGATCCGGCGCATCTGGCCGAATACACCAAGCGGTTCAAGGAGATTCTGGACGAGCACGAGCTGGAGGCCGGGTTCTACGGGCACTGCTCGGTCGGCTGCCTGCACATTCGCCCGTTCGTCGACCTGACCGAGCCGAGCGAGGTGATCAAGATGCGTACGGTCGCCGAAGCGGTCAAGGATCTGGTCGCCGAGTACGGCGGGGTGAACTCCAGCGAACACGGAGACGGTCTCGCGCGCAGCGAGTTCAACCGGGAGATCTTCGGCGATGAACTGTACGAGGCGATGCGAAAGGTCAAGCGGCTCTTCGACCCCGACAACATCATGAACCCGGGCAAGATCGTCGACGCGCCGCCGATGACCGACAACCTGCGCGACCGTGACGCACTGCCGCCCGCACCGCCGTTGACGACGGCGTTGACGTTCGAGGTGGTCGGCGGAATGCGGGGCGCGGCGGATCGGTGCATGAATATCGGGTTGTGCCGCAAGTCGACCTCAGGGGTGATGTGCCCGTCGTACATCGCGACCAAGAACGAGGAGCACGCCACGCGCGGCCGGGCGAATGCGCTGGTGAAGGCGTTGTCCGAGCCGGATCCGCATGCTGCGCTCGGTGGTGAGCGATTGCACGAGATCCTCGATCTGTGCTTGATGTGCAAGGCGTGCAAGAGCGAGTGCCCGATGAGTGTGGATATGGCGTCGCTCAAGGCCGAGACGCTCTCGCATCATCATGAGATCCACGGAACGCCGTTGCGCTCGAGGGCTTTCGGCTCGATTCGGCTGCTCAATCGGATCGGCTCGGCGACGGCTCCGTTGTCTAATCTGCCGGGGCGCAATGGATTCGCGCGTCGGATGATGGACCGTACGCTAGGCATCACTGCCGCTCGTCCGCTTCCGGTGTTTCAACGAGTCAACCTGCTTCGCTGGTTCCGTCGTCGCGACGTGACAGTGGGCCAGGCGCCACTCGGCACGGTCAACTGGCTTGCCGACTCGTTCACCACGTTCACCGAGCCGCATATCGGCGCTGCGGCAATCGAATTGCTGGAGCGTTCCGGTTGGCGGGTCGAGCTGGCGAGCGGCGGATGCTGTGGGCGGTCGAGCATGTCCAAGGGGCTGCTCGATGATGCGAAGAAGAAGGCTTCGACGCTGGTCCGGTCGCTGTCCGAGGACACCGAGCCCGGCTCGCCCATCGTCGGTTGTGAGCCTTCATGTCTGTTCATGCTGCGCGACGAACATGTTGCGCTGCTGCCGGATTCGACGTCCGTGCGTGCGATCGCGGAGCGGGTCAGGCAGGTGGAGGAGTTGCTTGTCGAAGCGATCGACGCGAGGCGGTTGACGCTGCGCGCGGATTCTCCACTCGCGGGTCGACGCATCGTGTTCCACGGTCATTGCCATCAAAAGGCCGAGGTCGGCACGGCGGCAACCATGGCCCTGCTGCGCCGGATTCCGGGCGTGGAGGTCGTGGAGATCGACTCCGGATGCTGCGGAATGGCAGGCTCGTTCGGTTTCGAGTCCGAGCACTACGAGATGTCGATGACCGTCGGCGGCGACCGGCTCTTCCCGACCCTCGCCGCGGAACCGGAAGACACCATCGTCGCCGCGACCGGCGTGTCCTGCCGTCAGCAGATCTTCCACGGCGCGGGTCGCACCGCGTGGCATCCCGTCGAGCTGGTGCGCGAGGCACTGGCCGGACCCGAATAGGAGAGCTATGCGTATCGTCCGCTACTCACTCGACGGACGGACCGGGTGCGGTGCGTTGGTCGGCGATGTCGTGCACGACCTGCTCGACGTGGAACTCGGAGCGGTGGTGGGAAGACTCTCGGAACTAACGCTTCTCGCACCGTGCGAGCCCCGCACGATCGTCTGCGCGGGCAGCAACTACGCCGGGCAGATCATCGAGAAGAGCAGACCCTGGCCGCAGCAGCCCTCGCTGTTCCTGAAGTCCCCCAACGCAATCACCGGCGTGGATGCTCCGATCCTCCGTCCAGCGGAGGTGGAGCGCCTGGAGTACGAGGGTGAACTGGCCGTCGTCATCGGCCGGACCGCCCAAAACGTATCCGCCGACCGCGCAACAGATTTCATCCTCGGCTATACCTGCGCCAACGACGTCACCGCCGACGACTGGCGCGCCGACGGACAGTGGACCCGCGCCAAAAGCGCAGACACCTTCTGCCCCTTGGGCCCCTGGATCGAAACCGACATCCCCGACCCCTCCGCCCTGCGCATCACCACCCGCCTAGCCGGCCAAGTCGTCCAATCCGCCCTCACCTCGGAAATGGTCTTCGGAGTAGGAGATCTACTGGCCTACGTAACCCGCTGGATCACCCTCCAACCCGGCGACGTCCTCCTGACCGGCAGCCCCTCCGGCGTCGGACCGATGACCCCCGGTGACACCGTCGAAGTCGAAATCACCGGCATCGGCACCCTCCGCAACACCGTCACGGACCGAAGCGACCGTGCCCGGCCATCCGGCAGCCGCACCTCCGCCCAGACGGGAGCCCGCCCATAGCTTCAGAGCCTTCGGAACCATTCCGCCAGAACGGCGAAGTCCTCGTCGTCGAGGCCACGGAAGGCTTCCACATGGTGGAGCAGAGCCGGGCCCGCTTGGGTCGACGCAACCCAGTCCCGATCGGACTCGGTGATCTCGTCGTCGACCCAGGCGAACGGGCGTCCGGCGGCCCAGTCCACCAAAGCCCGGGTCTTCCAGCACAATCCGAACCACTGGTCCTCGAGCAGATGTTCGTCGGACGGATCGGGCCAGGCGACCACGGGGAGCTGTGGCAGCCCGATCCGTGGCGCGATCTCTGTATTCGCGTCGTCTTCCCAAGTCGTGGCCCAGACCAGCGTGCAAGGCAGTGCCATCAACCGGAGTCCGACATTCGGGCGCAATCGCGCCAAGTGCCCGGCGGGGCCGGGTGGTTCGGGGCGCGTGCCTGCACCGAAGGGAAGTAGCGGCCCGTCGACATCGAGGAAGAGCAGCGGACGCTCTTCGTGATCGGTCACCGGTCGAACGATATCGGCCCGCGGCTCTGCGTGCCGTACTGTGCGCGAACCGGCTCGATGGGCATCGTGCGTCATGATCGTCGTTCGGATGGGGTAGCGGACAGGTTGTGTCCCCTTCTCCAGGCAGTATGGGGTTATGCCGAAAACTTCCGCGCGACTGCTTGCGTTGCTCTCGCTGCTCCAGGCGCGGCGGGACTGGCCGGGTGCGCTGCTGGCCGAGCGATTGGATATCAGCCCGCGTACCGTGCGGCGCGATGTCGATCGGCTGCGTGAGCTGGGGTATCCGATCGCGGCCGTCAAAGGGCCGGACGGCGGGTATCGGCTCGAAGCCGGAACCGCGCTGCCGCCGTTGCTGTTCGATGACGAGCAGGCCGTTGCGCTCGCGGTCGCCTTGCAGATCGCCAGCACCGCCGGCGCCGGCATCGAGGAGGGCGCGGCGCGGGCGCTGAACACCGTTCGACAGGTCATGCCTGCACGGTTGCGCCGCCGGATCGAAATCGTCCAGGTGACCGCCGTCGAGCAGTCGAATCCGCAGGTCGACAGCGATGTGCTGATGACGCTCAGCGCCGCCGTGCACGCCGGTGAAGTGCTGCGTTTCGACTACGCCGCATCGGCTGGAGACGTGCCGCCGCGCCGAGTAGAGCCGCACCATCTCGTCACCTGGGGCGGGCGTTGGTACCTCGTCGCCTGGGACCTCGATCGTGCGGACTGGCGCACTTTCCGCGCCGATCGGATAACGCCCCGGATTCCCACCGGTCCTCGATTCACCCCGCGTGACCTGCCCGGCGGTGACGTAACCGCGTTCGTCGCCAGCAGGTTTCGCGGTTCCGATAACTCGGTCGATTGGCCCTGCCGAGGCGAGGTGATCCTCGACCTCCCCGCCTCCGTCGTGGCCGGCTACACCCACGACGGAGTCGTCGAGGAGGTCACCCCGAACCGCTGCCGACTCATCCTCGGCTCATGGTCCTGGCCCAGCCTGGCCGCCGCCATCGGCAGATTCGACGCCGACATCGAGGTCGTCGGCCCACCCGACCTGGCCGCCGCCTTCGCCCACCTGTCCCGCCGCTACGCCGACGCAGCCCGCACACCGCCGGCCCGCGCGTAAGTCGACCTCACTTCAAATCGGAGAACCGCACGTCATGGGCCACAGCGGTGACATGAAGACCATCGGGCCCCGGCTGAATCGACGTCAGCCGCGCTCCGAGCGGCAACCGCTGCAACGGCACGGTGAAGGTGAGCGTCTGCCGCAGCATCGCCAGCGAAATCGTCGGCCCACCAGCCGCAGACTGGACCGAAACCGGCGTGACCTCGATACCGTCCTCGACCGGCGCGACGGTGACGACGACCGTCCCCGGCACCGGGATACCCTCCATCGAGAATGTCCCGGTAACCCGCAGCCCGTCCGGAGCATCCGACATGGACTCCACTCCCGACGGCGCGAATCCCCGCACGGTGTCGTACGGAACCACGGCGGTCGCCGCCGCCGTAGCCGCGACCAGGTTCGATGTGCGGTTGTTGAGCAGATCGCTCAGCGGCGCGGACACATCGGTCAACTTCACATCGAGGTTGTGCACCGTGACCTTCTGCTCGCTCCAATCACCGACCCGAATATCGATATCGCGGTACTTGCCGTCGGCCGCCTGGGTCAAAAACGGAAACCCGCGAATCTCAACACTCGGCCGCTGCGCCAACTGATAGTCCGCCGCGATCTTGCGCCCGATCTCGTTCTGCGCCATCACCACAGCAACCCGATCGCCCACCACCAGCGCAATCGCCAGCACAACGACCAATATCAACAATGCACGCATACACTCACCAGCTCAGCCATCCCCCCATCATGCTGCGAAACGCCGCCAACCGGTGCCCACGACCCGAAGTCACTCCGGTCAGCGGGGCTCGGGACCACCGATGCCGCCGCCCCCGACGTGCGACAGTGGGCGTCTCTCGTGATCGGTTCAGTGGTGGATGACCTCACCGAGCCGCGGCAGGACGAGCCGCTTCCATCTGCGCTCCATGGCGTTGCGCGTCATCTTCTGCCGTCGGTCTCGGATGTCAAAACCTGTCTGCGTCAACAGAAGTCGTGTGCCATTGCCCTGTGGCCGCATCGTCCAGTCGACCACCCACCGAGCGGGAGCCTGTGAATAGATCCAGCTGTAGGTCAACTGCGCACACCGCTGGGCAGCCAGCACTTCGCAGGCGATTTCATCGCTCGAGGAGGTCGGGGTGGTGAATCGAAATCGGGTCCCGACGGAGGCGGTGAATCCGGTCGGCCGAAGCAACCACCGCTCCAAGAGGTCCGGCTCCGTCAACGCGCGCCATACCGTTTCCGGCGGCCGCGGAAAGAAGGTGCCGAGCTCGACGGCGGCGGGATCCAACCGTGCGTCAGCAATCACCGGCGCACCATTTCGCCGCGGACGGTAGCCAGGTCAGCAGGCTCAACTCTCCTGGCCTTCCTTGAATTTCGCCTCCATCTCCGCCGCGAGCAAAGGCTTTTCGGCCTCCATCTTCTGGACATAGGCGACCGCGTCACCGAGGGTTCTCAGGCTCGCCAGGTCTTCGTCAGGGATTTTCACGCTGTACTTGTCCTCGAGTTGTACAGCGATCTCCACCAGGGACAACGAATCGATATCCAGGTCGTCGACGAAGGATTTATCGATCGTCACCTCGGCGGCCTCGATGCCGGTCACCTCCTCGATGATCTCCGTGATGCCGGCGACGATCTCTTCCTGCGTGGTTGCCACGAATCTCCCTTGCTCGATGTGTTTGCGTTGCGTGCCTGCCGAACTCGTCGCATGAGTCCGATCGGCTATGCGATTACGCTAGGAGCTCCACCGGGGTGGAGGTTCAACAAGTTGTGACAGGTGACACACAGGCGAGTGCGCTGATAAGCATCGGAAAGTTGTCGCGCAGCACCGGGATCGCGGTGCGCACGATTCGGTTCTATTGCGATGAAGGCATTCTGGAGTCCCACCGCAGCGCGGGCGGGCATCGGATGTTCGACGCCGACAGCGCCATTGAAAGGCTGCTGCTGGTCCGGCGATTGCGTGCGCTCGGCCTGGGGCTGGGCTCGATCACCGATGTGTTGCACGGAGATCGGTCTATCGCTGAGGTCGTCGCCGCCGAAAGTGGGCGGCTCGACATCGAGTTCAGGGCGCTGGCCTGGCGGCGGGCGTCACTGCGGGCAGTCGAGACAGCTGCCCCGCCGCAACGGGCCGAGCGACTCGCGTTGCTGGCTGCCGCGCAGGACGGTGCTGCCGCACACGAATGCCTCGTGCGATTCTGGCGACGCGTCCTCGCGCCGATACCTCGGTGCGACACCGACGGCTGGGTGGGCTGGAATGTCCCGGAGCCGCCCGTTGACCCATCCGTCGTCGAGGTCGTCGCGTATGCCGAGTTGGCTGCCCTGGTCGCCGATCCCGGAATGAACAGTGCTGTGCGACAGCAATTCTGGCGAAGTCAGCCGAGTCTGATCCGCGACGGGCGACGACTGTACGCCGACATGGCCGACGTAATGGCGGACGTGGTGCCACTTGTCTCGGCAGGTGTGCGGCCGCGCGACGGCAGTGAACTCGACAGATTCGTCAACGCTCATGCCAATGCTCGCGGAGAACGTGATTCCCCACGTTTCCGCAAGCAATTGCTGACCAACGCGACCGACACCGACCATCGAATTCACCGTTACTGGTCGCTGACCGGGCAATTGCTCAGAACTCGCGTCACCGTAGGTCAAGCCCACAACTGGGTGTACAACGCGTTGGTCCGAGCCACTCCGGGACGGTGAACGCTTCGGTGACGCTGTGGGCGGGGTGCAGGGTGGCCGGGGATCAGGGCTCCCGACCACAGCGAACTCGGGATTGTGAGGTGAAGCGGTCGAATGTGTTGTGGCTCGGCGCAACTCGATCGACCGGATCATCAAAGGTACGGGAGTTAGGCGTCGGTTGGGTTGAGACCGGGGTTGCGTTCGGTGCTGGAACAGCGCCGGTGGGGGACAGGTCGTCCGGCGCGGGGGTGGGGGGTTTGGGGCCGCGGGCGAGGACGTAGATCAGCACGCCGACCATCACTCCGAAACCGACCCACATCGGATGCTGCCAGCCGTCGACGAAGGATTGCTGAGCTGCGTGGATCAAGGATGGTGATCGGGCGTCGGCGGCGAGAGCATTGGCGACACCTTGGCGCTTGTCAGTACCTGCACCGCGCATCCATTGACCTTGGGCGGTAACAGGTCTGACCGCTCGGTGCGAGTCTCGACTAGAGCCCGAGGAGGAACTCGTTGACCACCTTGGCGAACCCGCTCGGATCGTTCGCATAGATGAAGTGGTCGGTGTCGAGTTCGACCATGCGGGTGTTCGGTCGGCGTTCGATCATGGCTTCGGCCTGGTCCTGCGGGATCACGCCCTGGGTGGCGCGGATGAGCAGTGCAGTGCGGGGCAGGTGCTGGTCAGCCAGTCGGCCCAATGATCGCCGTGCACTTGGTCTTCGGAGTCCACGATGTCGCTGGGATGGAACGGCAGGCTCCAGCTGCCGTCGGCGCGCTCGCGGACCAGACCGCCGAACATGGCGGCCATCGGGCCCAAGCCGTCGACCAGTTCGTGCCGGGTCGGCGCCTCGTAGCGCAGGGACAGCACGAACTGGAGTGGGTTCTGGCCGTCGAGGCCGAAGCTGACCGCGCCGTCGGCGTCGATGAACGCCTCGACCCGCTCGGGATAACGGGCGGCGAACTGGTAGGCGTTGATGCCGCCGAGTGAATGGCCCAGCAGCACAACATGTTCCAGACCGAGGTGGTCGAGCAGGGCGGCGATGTCGGCGAGGTAGCCGGCCCGGGAGTAGTCGGCTGCGCGATCGGAGAACCCGTGTCCGCGTTGGTCGAGCCCGATCAGCCGTGAGCCGGGGGTAAGCCGCTCGGCGATTCCGCGGAAACTCTCGGCGTCGGACATGTGGCCGTGCAGCGCGAGCACAGGGCGTCCGGTGCCGCCGAAGTCCAGGTAGGACAGGTTGCGACCGTCGATGGCGAAAGTGGCGCGGGTGGTGGTCATTTCGGTCTCCTTCAGTTGCTGACAAGAAGAACCTAACTCGATTGAGACAAATGTGCAAGACATTTGTTCAAGACGGTTGTGCTCGCGATTGGGCTCGGCGTGCGTGCAGGCATAACCCCTGGTGAAGTGGGTTGCCTGAGTTGAGGGCGTGGAACCACCGAGCCCCGCCCAGTAGGAATACTCATGACCCGATCCGACATCCGGCGAACACTCGAAGCCGCAAGCAAGACCGAGCACGGGAGGGGAGCAACGATGAGTGGGATGCGCAGGTGGGCCGTGGCGACCGCGACGGCGATTCTGATAGTTCAGGTAGTGGACATCCTGGCCCGGTTCCTCGTAGAACCAGGCTGGATCTTCGCCTTCCTGTTCTTCCTCGGCGCACCGCTTTGGCTGGTGAGCTTCGCTCTGCTGGGCTGGATGGCACGCGGAATGTTCTTGTCCACCAGCGCTTTCGCCGCCGCGACCAAGGTTCGCCAGTCCATTGTCCTGACCCTGCTGTGGACATACCTGCTCGGTCTGACGACTTTCTGCTGGTTCATGTCCGACGGCGGCGACGCCGACGACTGGCAATCACCCGCCGGCCTCCTCCTCGGCGTCGACGGCTACAACAGCCACACCCCCGACTACCTGAACCAAGCACAAGCCCTCGCCATGCCCGCCCTGGCCCTGGCCTTCCTCGCCCTCTTCGCCGCAACGATCGTCTACGCAACAATCAGCACCCCTGCCGAAACGGCTGAACCCGCGGTCCCCGTCGACCCGGAGACCGCGCGATGAACGGCACCGCAGTGCCGACGGTTGGTCCAGCACGTCGAGAAGCCGCACGGCCGGCCCGGCACCAAGAGGAGATGCTCACCCACACAGTGCGTGGCTGAGCATTCCGCCGAGATCTGCGTCAGCCACCGTGCCGGTGTAGGAATAGGTGACTGCTCGGCCGGAGGATGTTGCGCCGGAGACGGTGGTGAAACCGGGGACTCCGCCTACATTGCCGACGAACTGTGCGCCGCAAGGTAGTTGGGAGTAGCCGACGCCTAGGCCGTAGGACATGCCGTCACCGTTACCCATGTCGACACCGTCGAGCATCTGCCGCAGTTGAGTTTGTGGCAGCACCTGTCCGGCCAGCAGTGCGGTGAAGAAGCGGTTCAGGTCGGCACCGGTGCTGACCAACGCGCCCGATGTCCACGGCATGGATGGCTCGATCCGCGTCTGGTCCGTCACGCTGCCGTCGGCGGTCGCATAGCCGTTCGGGTGAGGGTCGCGCAGGCCGGTTTCGCCGGTGGCGGGTAGGTAGGTGTCGGAAAGGGCCAGCGGAGTGAGGATTCGGTCGCGTAGCTCATCGGCGTACCGGTGTCCGGTCACCGCCTCGATCAACATGCCGGCGACGAGGTAGTTGATGTTGGCGTACTCGAATCGGGCGCCAGGTGCGAACGTTGCCGGATGCTGTAAGGCGAGGGCGACCTCTTGCGCGGGGGTGTAGGTGCGCCCGGCGCGTGCCGCCTCGTACTCGTTCAATCCCTCTGGTTCGACCGGCTCGGGCAGCCCGCTTCGATGACCCAGGATCTGGCGGACCGTGATGACCCGTCCGTCGATGCCGTCGCCCACGAGCAGACCGGGCAGGTAGGTGTCGATCGACCGGTCGAGGTCGATCCGCTGTTCGGCCGCCAGTTGCAGCACGATTGCGGCTGTGAAAGTCTTTGTGACACTGCCGATTCGGACATACTCCGGACGATCGGTGCGGATCGGGGTTCGGGCAGCGGCATCGGCGAGACCGGAGGTCAGGACGGTCGTGTCACCGTTGCCGGTGAGCGTCGCAAGCGCGCCGACCGCGCCGGAACGGATCAACGTGTCGAGATCACCCATCACGTCCGCCCGGGCACCATCCGACGGTCGCGCGGCGGCCTCGACCGGGTCCGCCGCACAGCCGGCCAACAGCGCCGCCGCCGCACAGATCGAGAGAGCAAAGGCTGGAATACGCATGACCCGACGGTAAGAACCCCGGCCCGGCAATCACATTGGACTGCGGTACTACCGCCCATCGCACTGGAGTACCAGACGGCACTGAACGGCATACCATCAGCTCCGTCCATCGATCGAATACCGCGGGGGAAATCTCTTGACCGGCAGCCACCTTCGTTACGGCGTCTATCTACCGCCGTTCGGCCCGTTCGGCGATCCGCGCAATCTCGTCGACTTGGCGGTCCGTGCCGAAGCCGCGGGCTGGGACGGCGTATTCCTCTGGGATCACCTCCTGGGCGAGGCCATGCCGATCGCCGATCCGTGGACAACCCTCGGCGCGATCACCCACGCCACCAACCGGATTCAGTTCGGCACCACGGTCACACCGCTCGCCCGGCGGCGTCCCTGGGTCGTGGCCCGCCACGCGGCCACTTTGAGCAACCTGTCCAACGGCCGATTCATCCTCGGCGTCGGTCTGGGCTCGGATGAGTCCGGCGACTTCAGCCGATTCGGCGAACCCGACGACCTGCGCGCCCGATCCGCCCGGCTCGACGAAGGCCTCGACATCGTCCGCGCGATGTGGTCCGGACAGGCCTACGAGCACTCCGGCCCGCACTACCGGGTCCGCCTCGAAGCCACCACACCGCACCCGCACCACATCCCGATCTGGGTGGCGAGTTCGACCGGCAATCCGAAGGTGATCCGCCGAGCCGCCCGTCACGACGGGATCTTTCCGCTTCCGGAGGATCACACACCGACTCCCGGCGAACTGACCGGCCTCGTCGCCGCGGTGGACAAGGCCGAGCGTTTCGATGTCGTCGTCGCCGGCAACGCCAGCCCCGCATGGAACGAACCGACCACAGTCGACCTCGCGGAGCTCAGCGCAGCGGGCATGACCTGGTGGATGGAATCACTCATCCATTTCGACCCGCTGGAGTTGTCGCTGGAGATCGTGGACGCCGGGCCGCCGCGGATCCACTAGCGCGCAAAGGACAGCCGCGGTCACCGTGCGCTGGGCTGCCCGACTCCTGCCGCGATCGCCTCGGCGACCGGCCATTGCGCACTGATCGCGGTCAACGCGGTCACCTCATCGAGCAGGCTGTCCGCGGCCGAGAGCCCGAAGTAGCGGCCGCCGGTCGGTGGATTGCCGCGCGCCTTGGCGTCGCGGGCGCGAACCAGCAGGACCGCGCGATCCAATGCGTCGTAGGAGCCGGTCGACGCGGCGCTCGAGATCGCCGCATCGATCTCGGGCGGGTGCGGTGTCGCGTAACGGGCCAGGTCCAGGATGCTGTCCCGGATTTCGATGACGGTGCGGTGCAGGAGATATCGGTTGGGCTGGGCGCCGTTCGGCACCGGGCTGTGGTGCACGATCTCCGGGCACGCGGCGGTCAGTTCGGCCCAGAGCGGGCGAAGCGCTTTGCGGTGGCGAGTCAGATCGTTGACGTCGCGCCGACTGCGCGCCGCGGCGACGATGGCGGTCAGGGTCAATCCCATGCACAGCACGAGATCGAAGAACACCAGGTTGCGATCGACGACGGCCTGGATGTCGGTGAACGAGTTGCGCGGCCCGGCGATCCGGATGGTGGACGCCACCAGGGTCGCGCCGACGCGGACGACGACCGCGATGCCGCACAGGAGGATCGCCACGTACACCGCCGACTCCCGGCGGCCGACGCGGTTGCGCAGTTCGGCGGTGGCCGCCCGGATGATCAGCACCGCCATCGCCGTACCGATCGGCACCGTGCACAGCCAGTAGCCGAACTGTGCCCATCCGGTGCGTTCGAAGATCGTGCCGTCGCCATCGCCGAATCCGCTGAAACACAGCGCGGCCACACTGAATCCGACGGCCATCCCGTAGCTGACCCGCGGCGAGCGGGTGCGATGCAGCAGCGCCGCCCCGATCAGCAGCCCGGCCGCATAGCCGAGATTGAAACCGACCGCGCCGAGTTCGAGAATCAACTGTTCGGAAAGCCACCCGCCGGAGAGCTCGCTGACCAGGCGGGACACCGTCGGTTCCCGGGTCGCCGCGGTGGCGACGACACAGCCGAAGGCAATGGTGACGTGCCGGTCCAGGTCGGTGCTGAGCAAGCCGACGAGGCGGCCGCTGAGCAACAGGAACGCGGCGACCACCACGGGCAGCGTTACCGCTGTGGGCAGCGTCGAGATCATCGTTGCTCGCGGGACTCAGCGCCGGAAGACCAAGCGGCCGAGCACCGAACGCGGCCGCTCCACCTCGACGTCGGACATGAGCATCGAGGCGAACAGCTCGGCCTGGTTCTCGTCGACATCGTCGTAATCGCTGCGGGCGAGCACGCGCAGCACGCTGTCGACATCCAGGTCGGGAAACAGGGTGGCGAGCGTCCGGCGCTGGGCGCCCACCGAAACGAACCCGGCGTGATCGAGCAACAGATGGGCGATCTCGTGCATCACGATGTGGTCGGTGTGATAGCCGGTGCTGGCCGCGTCGTAGGCGATGACGATGTCGTCGGCGCGCTCGACGACGAGTCCGCACGGAAAGCCGCCCGTGGTCAGGTCTTGCCGGGGAACGATCTGAATCGGCTTGCCGACCCGTTCCGCCACGCGCTCGACGAAGGCCGCCAGATTCCACGGACGTGGTACGTCGAGCGAATCCGCCAGCTTTCGGACTTGTTCGACCGCGGGGTCGACACCGGCGCGTCGGAACATGGAGCCATCTTTGCCGCCGATGGTCCGGATTGTCCAGGGGAGCAGTCTGCCGTTCGGCTGCCCGAAATCGCGGGTGGCGGCATAATGGTCCGGTTGAGGCAAGATTCGAGCATGAAGGTAATCCTCTTCGGGGCGACGGGCATGATCGGGCAAGGGGTGCTCGCCGAGAGCCTCCGGGACGAGCGGGTGGAGCAGGTGCTCGCGGTCGGGCGCAGCTCGCTGGGGATCGAGAACACCAAGCTGCGCGAGCTGGTTCAGCCTGACCCGAGCGATCTTTCGGCGATCGCGGGCGAGCTGGGGGAGTTCGATGCGTGCTTCTTCTGTCTCGGGGTCTCCTCGGTCGGGATGCAGGAGGAGGACTATCGGCGGATCACCTATGACCTGGCGTTGCGGGTCGGTCGCACGCTGGCGGCGGCGAATCCGGAGTTGACCTTCATCTATGTCTCCGGGCAGGGCACCGACAGCACCGAGCAGGGGCGGTCGATGTGGGCGCGGGTGAAGGGGAAGACCGAGAACGATCTGCTCGCACTTCCGTTCCAGGCGTTCATGTTCCGGCCGGGGTTCGTGCAGCCGAAGGACGGGGTGGTGTCCAAGACTCGGTTGTATCGCGCCGGGTATACCGTTACGCGGCCGTTGGTTCCGCTGTTCAAGCGGCTGGCGCCGAACGCGTTCAACGACAATCGGGAGATCGGTCGTGCGATGATCGCCGTCGCGGCTTCCGGGTCGGATACTCGGGTGCTCAAGCCGCGAGGCATCACTGCTCGAGCGACACCGTAGCCGGTGGGCGACTTCGAATCGCCGAGCGAAACCCGCTGGTGCCGAAGCCGATAGGGGTGCTCGCGGAACACCGTCGGCAAGTTCCTCGTTGAACGATCTTGGAACCATTCTCTATCGGAAGGCCGCGATGACCGACGATGCCAGTTCGCTGACCGCCCAGGACCTCGAGTTCCTCCGCCGCCCGCTGCACGGGTTCCTCTCCGTGGCCGCGGCGCCGCTCCCGCCGCAGCCACGGCCGGTGTGGTTCGAGGTCACCGACGACGGCACGATCCAATTGTTCACCGCCCCCGACGCACTCAAGGTGCGGCGCTTGCAGCGCGACGACCGCGCCTCGATCGTTGTCGCCGCCCCGGTCGGTGAACGCGAACGCTGGGTGTCGGTGGCCGGCCGCGTCACGGTGGAACCCGATGGCGCACATGACCTCTGCGCCCGACTGGCCTCGCGCTACTGGGATCTGAACGACCCGGTCCGCGCCGATGAACTCGCGGAAATACTTGCCGCGGAACAGGTCCGCCTCGTCATCCACCCGGACAAGGTCAGCCGCTTCACCTACTGACCGTCGCGGCCACCGGCGCAGCCGCGCCGGTGGCCCGGACCGTCGAACAGGTCTAGCCGCGGTTCGCGAGGTAGATGCTCGGGGATTGGCCGGTGATGCGGTGGAACGCGGCGCTGAAGGCGCCGGGTTTGCGGTAGCCGACGGCGCGGGCGGTGGCGCCGACGGAGGTGCCGCGGGCCAAGTGGGTGAGCGCCGCGCGGATGCGGACCTGAGTGCGCCAGCGGGCGAACGTCATTCCGGTTTCGCCGGCGAACAGGCGGGTGAGGGTGCGCACGCCTGCCCCGACCTCGTGGCCCCAGGCGGCGAGGTCGCGCTGGTCGGCCGGGTGGGCGATGAGCAGGTCGGCGATGGTTCGGATGCGCGGGTCGGCTGGCAGCGGCACGTGCACGCTGGTGCTGGTGGTGGGTTCGATCAGGTCGAGCAGGACCGTTTCGATGTGGGTTCGGGTGTGGTGCGGGTCCGGGTGGCTGTGCAGGTAGGTGATCAGCTCACGGATCAACGGGGTGATCAGCACGCCGGTGGGTTCGGTCCAGGGGATCGGGCAGCAGGCGTCGATCGCGATGGTGCAGGCGTCGCCGGGGTGTAGGACGTCCGCGGCGTGTGGGGTTGTGGCGGGGAGCCAGAGTCCGTGCGTCGGCGGGACGAGCCAGTCCCGGGTGTCGGTGCGCACGGTGACGGTCGCGCTGGTCGCCCACACGATCAGGTGATGCGGGTGCTGGTGTTCGGTCAGTGAGGTGCTGCGATCGACCTGTGTGCGGATCGCCACGGGCGGTGGAAGCCTTTCGCCCCCAGGCGGATCCGGTGAGTTGTCGGCATTCACCCGTTCCTCCTGTTCGCCTGAGGTTGGCCGTTTCGCGGCTGTGGTTGGCCACTTGCCGCCATCCAGCCATATTAGCCTAGCCTTACTGCCAGCGGGCGAGCCGCTTCCGCGGGTGCCGCAGGTAGTGGAGTGAACGATTTGCGCTGGGCCGCAACCTATTACATCTGTTCGGCCGAACCGGACGTTCGTCGAGATCCTTACCGAATGCGTACCGAGTGAAGGAGATTCGATCATGACCGACGACACCCACCGCCCCATCCTCGACCCCGTGGTCAACGCCGTCATCGACAAACTCGCGGCGGCGCAACAGTATCCGCCCGACGACCCGCGCCACGGGCTCGAGCGTGATCCGCACGCCTACAGCGAGTACGGCTTCTCCATCTCCCCGGACCAGGGTGACCTGCTCTATCTGCTGTGCCGCGGCCTCCGCGCGACCAGGGTCGTCGAGTTCGCGACCTCCGTCGGCATGTCGACGCTCTACTTCGCCGCCGCGATGCGGGACAACGGAGGCGGCACGGTGATCGGATCGGAGATCGTGCCCGCCAAAGTCGCCACCGCCCGGCGCAACCTCGCCGATGCCGGACTCGCCGACTACGCCGAGATCCGCGAGGGTGACGCGCGGACCACGCTGCGCGACCTCGGCGGTCCGGTCGACTTCGCGCTGATCGACGGCTGGCTCGGCGTCGAGCCGTCGCTCGCGCGTGAGCTGATCGAGATCATCGCGCCGCAGCTGCGCATCGGCGGATATGTCATGAACGACAACGCCGAGCCGGATTTCCTTGCCTACGTGCGTGATCCGGCCAACGGGTTCCTGGCGGTCACGCTGCCACTGCACGGCGGCACCGAACTCTGCGTCAAGGTGGCCGAGCGCGCGGTAGGGGAGTGACGATGGGGAATCTCAGCGGGAAGGTCGCGCTGGTCACCGGCGGAAGCCGGGGTATCGGACGCGGTATCGCGAAGCGCTTGGCTCGTGACGGGGCTCTGGTCGGGGTGCACTACGGCAGTAACGAGGAGGCGGCCGAGGAGGCCGTCGCGGCGATCGCCGCGACCGGTGGGCGGGCGTTCCTCGTGGGTGCCGAGCTGGGTATCGCCGGCGACATGGACGCATTCATGACCGGGTTGGCGGCCGGACTCCGGGAACACGGGGAATCGGGGATCGACATCCTGGTCCACAATGCCGGGCTCAACATCATGGGGCGGTCGATCGAGGTGCTCACGCCCGAGGAGTTCGACCGGATGATCGCGGTCAACGTCAAAGCGCCGTTCTTTCTCACCCAGCGGTTGTTGCCGCTGATTCGTGACGGTGGCCGGATCGTCAATATCTCCTCGGTTTCGACCCGGATCGCCTCGGCTCATGGAATCGGCTATCCGCTCACCAAGGGTGCGCTCGACGTGTTCAGTCATTCGTTGGCGAAATACCTTGGGCCACGGGGGATCACCGTCAATGCAGTCGGTGTCGGATATACCCGCACCGATATGACTGCCGCGGTGCTGGCCGATCCGGCGAACGTGGAACGCAACGTCAGCGTGACGGCCCTGGGCCGAATGGGCGAGGTTCCCGACATCGCCGATGCCGTCGCTTTCCTCGCCTCCGAAGACGCTCGCTGGGTCACCGGTACCAAGCTCGATGTCAGCGGCGGGGTGAACCTGTAGCGCGCCGATTGTGGTGTCAGTGGAGGTGTCAGGTGCGTATCAGCGCGGTGTCAGGGGGCCCGGACAGAGTGTGTACATCGAACAAAACGAGCGGCGCCAACCCGGTGCCACAACCTATTTCGAGGAGCACGACATGTCCATCACCATCACCCTGACCGACCAGGACAAGAGCACCCTGCGGACCGCCGCTTATGGAGCTGTCGCGCTGCTGGCTGCCGCTGGTGCGCCGCACAAGGGTATTTCGCAGGGATCGACCGCGTTGACCTCGGCGACCGGACTGGTCGGGCACGTGCTCTCGGCGAAGTCCAAGGACATCCACCTGCCGGGTAAGTCCGTCGCCGAGCTGGCTGATCAGGTGCTTCCTGCGCTGACCGCGGCCGTGCAGCTGCTCGGTAAGCAGTCTGCGGTCGAGGCGGGCAATTTCCGCGACACGGTTCTGGTCGCTGTCGAAGCCGCCATCCAGTCCGGCAAGGGACAGGTGAGTCCTGCGGTGGCGGCGATGGCTCGCAAGATCACCGCGGCGCTCGACGCCTGACGAATGTGATTCCGGCACAGCCCAATCGGTCGCGGGGTCCGCTCCGGATCCCGCGACCGGGTCGTCGGAAAACATGCAGCGTCCCTTCTCTCAGACTCCACTTGTCAATCGGAGCACTGTTCCGTATATTCGGAACAGTGCTCCGGTTCATTGGTATGTCCGCCGGAACCTACGCGTCCGCCCCATGGACGCGGCGCTCATCACGTTCGAAGGGAACCCCCATGCCCGCACCCGCCCCGAGTGCCGTCCCCGCCCTGACCACTCCGATCATCAGCATCAAACCGGTCGTCCTATCCGCGCCGGACCGAGGCGACGACCTGCAAGTTCGCGTTTCGGCACCGGTCTCCGGCGCCGGCCTCCCGGTCGTCGTCCTCGCCCACGGCTTCGGCAAATCGATGGCCTCCTACGACCCGCTGGTCGATTTCTGGGCCGGCCACGGCTTCGTCGTCATCCAGCCGACGTTCCTCGATTCGCGCACACTCGCCCTCGCTCCGGCCGACCCGCGGTACCCGGACATCTGGCGCACCCGCGTGCAGGACGTGGTGCGCGTACTCGACCAGCTCGACGACCTCGTCGCCGCCATTCCGGGCCTCGCCGAGCGCATCGATCGCGAGCGCATCGCCGTCGCCGGACACTCCTGGGGCGGACAGACCGTCGGCATGCTGCTCGGCGCGCGCGTCCTCGACGCGGACGGACAGCCCGGGCCTGACCTGACCGATACTCGCGTGAAAGCCGGTGTGCTGCTTGCCACTACCGGCATCGGCGGCGGCGATCTGACTCCGTTCGCGGTGCAGAACTTCTCCTTCATGAACCCCGACTTCGACGGTCTGACCACGCCGGCCCTCGTGGTTGCAGG
This sequence comes from Nocardia sp. NPDC051756, assembly GCF_040681495.1. NCBI lineage: Bacteria > Bacillati > Actinomycetota > Actinomycetes > Mycobacteriales > Nocardiaceae > Nocardia > Nocardia sp. NPDC051756. The sequence goes on from NZ_JBFAYV010000004.1 coordinate 744,610, forward strand.
GGATCACGACCAGTCGCTGCTCTCGACACGCGGCCCCGACTGGTTCGCCGACGTCTACACCTACAGCCCCGGCGCGCAAAGCCTGCTCACCCTGTTCGGCGCCGAACACTCACTGGGTGGAATCCACGCCTACGACGCCAAGGACACCACCGACGAGAGCCCCGAGCGCGTCTCGCTGATCCGGCAGGCTTCGTGGGCTTATCTGCGCAGCGCTCTCGGGATCGACGACACAGGCTGGAAGCAGTTCCAGTCCGATCTCGACCGATCCGCCGCCCCGATCGGGCGTATCGACAACAAGTAGGCCGGGCCTATCGACGCTTCGTCGCCGCGAGGCACACTTCAGGATCAGGGTCGGCGGCCAAGCGGGCCAGCAGCCGGCGGGCCTCGGTGCCGCGATATCTGTGCAACGCCCACGCGAGCGCGTAACGGACCTCGGGGTTGGCGTGATCGACGAAACGTGCGACGTCGGTGACATCGCCACGGCTGCGCCGACCCAGGCCGTAGAGCACGAGGATCACGTCGTCATCGTCGTTCGCGTTCCGTAATTGTTCCAGCAGTTGAGGTTTCGTGAGATCCGGTGGATCGGTGTCGAATCGGCGGCGCAGGACGGCGGCCTTGAATTCGCCGCGCCCCAGGCAGGCCGGGCAGGCGCAGGGTCGCCGACCGTGCGCGTTCGGCTGATACCGCCACCCCGTCACCTGCCGCACGTGCCGAACCTGATGCAGCTCGGCGGGCGCGATCGAACGAGGTACGACGATCTGGTATCCGCGCGGGTCCTCGGCGTGCAGTATCATCGAAACAGCCTCGGCCGCAGTCAGTTCCGCACCGGCGTTCGAGTAGTGCCCGACTCGGACGAGTTCGTCGTCCGGCACCCGGAAGTGCACCGCGACGATCAATCGCTGCCCGCCGCGCCGCAATTCCCGCAACCATTGATGCGACAGCACATAAGACGGCAGCACCGGCATGCAGAACACGCCGCGCCCATACCCGGACGCGGCGATGCCCGCCCGGCGGATTCGACGGGCGTTCTTCTCCGGTGTCAGGTGCACGAGCATGGCCACGACACAACCGTAGCGATCCCGCGGGAGTGCAGGCCAAGGGTTTTCGCCGTCAAGCGATGCTCGGAGTCTCCCCGGAACGCAGTGCGGCGGACAGGGTCTCGAACACATCGAGCATGCCGTCGAGCCCGGTCACCTCGATCGGTCGCCGTACCTGCGGCGACGCGACCACCCGCAAGCTGTCCCTGTCGAGCTTGTCCAACGCGAGCAGCAGCACGCTGAGACCGGCGGATCCGAAGAATCCCACCCCCGACAGATCCAGCACGAGCACCGCCGGCGCCCGCTCCAAGGCCTCCTCGATCCCGGATTGCAGCTGTGGCGCCGACACCGCGTCGACCTCACCGCCGATGGTCAGCACCGCCGTCGAGTCGACCCGGTCCAGGCGTACCTGCAACGCGCGCGATTCGGCGCTCATCACGCCGCCGCCGTCGTCACGACAGGTTCGCTGACCACGGCCTCGGGGTCGTCCACATGGGTGTGCCGCCCGGCGTAGCTAGTCGAGACTGCGGCCATGGCATACCTCCTCGCACAGTTTGTTCCGAATGGTGGACCGGGCGGGTCCGGTGACCGGACCCGCCCGGAGCGCCGGGGCTTTCGTCAGCTTCGTGGCAGGCGGATCAGGCGTTGATCGCCTGCCGCCGATCGTGGTGTTCGACCTCGATCTTGCGGGGTTTGGCCTTCTCCGCGACCGGAATGGCCAGGCGCAGTACACCATCGGTGTAGTCGGCGCGGATATTGTCGGTATCGAGGCCCTCGCCCAGGAACAGCTGGCGGCTGAATACCCCGCGGGAGCGTTCCGCGGCGATCATCGACCGCCCCGAATCCAGCTCCGGGCGCGCCGCTTTCACGGTCACCACATTGCGTTCGATGTCCAGATCCAGCGATTTCGGGTCGATCCCCGGCAGGTCGAACTCCACCAGGAACTCGTCGCCCTCGCGCCAGGCGTCCATCGGCATCACCGCGGGCCGAGCCGCTGTGCCGAACACCTGCTGCGTGAGACGGTCCAGATCACGGAACGGATCGGTACGCATCAGCATGGTCGCCACCTCCAACACACTCCATTCTTTATCGAGTCAGATAACCTGTGCCAAATGGCATAGATTTGTTGTAGCACTCTCGACAAGTGAACGCAAGTGGCTAGAATAGAAAACCTGACCGGCACCCACAGATGAGGAGAGCGATGCAGCAGGACCCCCAGCCAGGATCACATCTGCCCGACCCGAGCCAAGCTGTGTACGGGATCTCGGTCGCCGCCGACCTTGCCGGGATCGGCGTGCAAACGCTTCGGCTCTACGAACGCCACGGCCTGCTCACCCCCGCCCGCAGCGACGGCGGCACCCGCCGCTACAGCGGGGACGACATCGCCCGCCTGCAACGGATCGCCGCCCTCGCCGCGGCCGGGGTCAACCTCGCCGGCATCGGCCGCATCCTCGACCTCGAAGACACCAACGCCACCCTGCACACCGACAACGACCGCCTCCGCGACGACAACACCGCCCTGCGCACCAACGGCCGAACCCGGAGTGAGACATCCGGATAGCGTCGATCGATGCGACGATGGCGGACATGGAACTTTCGCGCGCGACCTGGTTGCTGTTGGCCGGCGCGACCGTCGCGTGGGGGATATTCGTAGGATCCGAACCGCTGCACCAGATCTCATCGTGTGAGGTCGTGCAGATGGACGCGGCGTGCGGCGAGTCGATAGCCGCCCGTTACGGAGTGTGGCTCGTGCTGCTGCTGGCGGTGCCGGTGGTGTTGTGTGTGCTGCCCGCGCTGCGCGTCACCCGCGGACTGTCGTGGGCTGTTGCAGGCGTTCTCGTGATCGGTTCACTTCTTGCGTTGCCCGCCGCCGACAGTATGTTCGCGGCGCTCGCGTACTACTTGCCGGTCGGCGTGATCGCGCTGGTGCTCGCGGGATTTCAGGCCTGGTACGCACAGAGCAAAGGCGGCGGTGGCGTGGCTCAAGGGAGTAGGTTGCCCGACTCTGCGTCGTAGCGGAGGACGCGGTCGGGTTGGGGGATTACCCAGCCGTCGGTGCCCAGGGCCGGCTCGGCTGCCTCGGGGACGGTGACGCCTACAGTGAATCCGTTGGCTTCCACTGTGACAAGGGAAGTCGCGCCCAGGTGTTCGACGGTGGATACCGTGCCGTGCAGGGCGTCATCGACGGCTGTGGCGGAGAAGCCGAGGTATTCGGGACGGGCTCCCCAGATAACGGATGAATCCAGGCCGACCAGCTTGCCCGGGATCAGGTTCATCGGGGTGGAGCCGATGAAATTCGCTACGAAAGTGTCTGCGGGCCTGCGGAATACCTCGCGGGCGGTGCCTAGTTGGCGGATCCGGCCGTCGAACATCACGGCGATCCGGTCGGCGAGGGCGAGTGCCTCGGCTTGATCGTGGGTGACGAAGACGGTGGTTACGCCGAGTTCGTGTTGCAGCTTCTTGAGGAAGGTTCGGGCTTCCAGGCGCAGGCGAGCGTCGAGGTTGGAGAGGGGCTCGTCGAACAGAAAGACCTTGGGGTGGCAGGCCATTGCGCGTGCCAGGGCGACCCGTTGCTGTTGCCCGCCGGACAGTTCGGCTGGCCGGCGTTCCATCAATCCCTGTAGCGACAGCTGATCTCCGGTTTCGGTCGCCTTTGCCGCGCGGGTACGCCTGTCGGTGCCGCGGACCTTCAGTGGGTAGGCGATGTTGTCGACCACCGTCATATGCGGGAACAGTGCGTAGTCCTGGAATACCATGGCCACGTCGCGCCGGCCGGGGGACAGCCGGGTGACGTCCTTGTCGCCGATCCGAATCTGCCCGCTGGTCGGGGTTTCCAGGCCGGCGATGGTGCGCAGCAGGGTGGTTTTGCCGCAGCCGGACGGGCCGAGCAGCGCGAAGAATTCACCGTCGTGGATCGTGAAGCTCAGGGCGTCAAGGGCTTTCACGTCGCCGGGGAAGACCTTGGTGAGGTCGGCCAGATCGATCTGCGCCATCTAGGACTTGATCCCTCCGTGGAGCCGGAAGCCGTAGCGCCGGTTGACGAACAGATACATCAGCACGACCGGGATCGAGTACAGCAGCGAGAACGCGGAGATCGGGCCGAGTTGCGCGCCGCCGCCCTCGTCGTAGAAGGTGCGCACGACCACCGCGGCAGGCTGCTTGTCCTGGTCGCGCAGGAGCAGGAACGGAACCAGGTAGCTGCCCCACACATTCACCACGGTCCATACCGCGATGGTCGCCAATCCTGGTCGGGCCAGCGGCACCACGATGTCGCGCAGGATGCGCAATGGCCCGGCCCCGAACACCCGCGCCGATTCCTCATAGGACCGGGGCACCGAGTCCATGAAGTCCTTCAGAATGAAGATCGCCGCGGGCAGCAACCCGCCGGACAGCACCAGCACGACGCCGAATTCCTTGTCCAGCAACCCTATCTTCCAGATCATCAGGAAGATAGGCACCATCGCCGCAGTGCCGGTGACCACACTGGACAGCAGTAAAAGCAAGTACAGCAGGGCATCTCGGCCGGGGATCCGGACGCGGGACAGCGCGTACGCGGCCAGCGCCGCACTGGAAACCACGAGCACCATGCAGAAGAACGACAGCAGCACGGAGTTCCACAACGAGCCCATGGTGAAATCGTTCTCGAACAGTGCCGAAAAATGTTGCAGAGTCGGTTGTTTCGGAAACCTCGGCGCATACCCGGGGTTCGCGTCGAACGGTGCGGAGGCGAGCCACAGCATCGGCAGCACGAAGAACCCGGTCACCACCGCGACGAAGGTATAGAACCCGATCCGTCCGACGACCTGTCGAGGATTCATCGCGTCCTCCTCCGCAGCAGCCGCAGATAGAACAGTGCGAGCGCCAGGTTGATCAGCAGCATCAGCACCGACGCGGCAGCGCCGTAACCCAGTGCCCCGTCATCGATTCCCTGCCGGTACAGGAAGATCGGCAAGGTCTCACTGCGATGGTTCGGCTCGCCGCGCGTGAGCAGGTACGGGGTGAAGTCGTTGAAGGTCCACAGACTGATCAGCAACGTATTGGTCAGGACGTGCCCGCGCATGTGCGGAAACAGCACGTCCCGCAAGATCTGTGGCCCGGAAGCGCCGGCGAGCCGGGCGGTTTCGAGGTGCGAAGGCGGCACCGTGGACAGGGCCGCCGAATACAGCAGCATCGAAAACGCGGTCCCGCGCCAGATGTTGAACACGATGATGACGGCCAACGGTTGCTGGATCATCCACGCATGGCCGGGGGTGTTCAACAGCCGGTTGGCGCTGCCTTCGTCGCGGTCGAGCATCGCAATCCACAGCACCGCAACGACACTGGCGGGCAGGATCCAGGCCAGCAGCACCAGGCTTTCCACCACCGCCCGCACCCAGCGTGCAGCAGTGCGCATCGACCAGGCGAGGGTGAAACCGAGGCAGTTCTGCCCGATGACGGCCGAACCGAACACGAACAGCAGCGTGATCCACACGCTGTTGCCGAACAGCGGGTCTTTCAGCGCCTTCGCGTAATTGTCCAGTCCCACAAAGGAAACGTCGACCGAGGTACGCCCGGAGACGGTGAGGTCGGTCAGCCCGATCCACAGCAACCACAGCGCCGGAAAAACCAGGAACGCGGCGATCAGCAGCAGTGCGGGCGTGACGAACGCACTCGCCTTCCAGCGCCCCAACCCGGCGACATCGGTGTCGGATCCACTCTTCGGTACCTCAGTGATGACGGGTTCAGTCACTGGCTACCTTGTCCTTGCCGACCGCCTCCTCTACCGCTTTGCCGTACGCCGCAGCGGCATCCGCCGTGCTCTTACCGGTGACCACGTCCAGCGTCGCCTGGGCCAGCGCCTTGGACGCCTTGGTGTACTCCGGCAGCGCGGGCCGCAACGAGGTGATCGGCAGGATCTGCTCGGACACGAAGGTCAGCATCGGATCTTCGCCCAGGGCATCGGCATTGACGTCCTGCCGCGCGGTGATCCGCGGCCCGCCGCCCGCGATCAGCGCGCTGAACGCCTCCGGCGAGTTCATGAACTGCAAAAGCTCCCAAGCCAATTCGACATGCTTGCTTTTCGGGTTGATCACCCGCCCGCCGCCCCCGGACACGCTTACGAAGTCCTGGTTGTGCACTCCGGTGCCCGGCGTGGCGGCGGGGATCTTCGCCCATCCGACCTGGGTGTCCCGCTCGGCCATCGGGAAGCTGCCGCCGCGCGGATTCAGCACCCCGCGCCAGAAGTAGTCGCTCTCCAACAGGATTCCGACCTGGCCCTTGGCGAACTTCTCGAAGCTCTTCTCCCGGCCCTTGGCGTCCTGCTGCAATTCGGCGTCGCCCAGCTTGTCGTCGTACGTCGCGCGGTAGAAGTCCAGCACCCTACGGAGTTTCGCGGTGTTCCCGACCCACTTCCCGTTCTCGAACAGGGTGCTGCCCGTGCCGGCCAGCAAGGGCAGCACGCCCTGCGTGGTGGTCGCTTCGCCGAAGCTAGTGCCCGCATTCAGTTGCACCGGAGTAATTCCGGGCACCGCCTTCAGCTTTCGCCCGGCCTCCAGCACCTGGTCCCAGCTGGTCGGCTGCCAGTCCGCCGGCATGCCCGCCTGCTGAAACAGCTTGCGGTTGAAGAACAACACCCGTCCGTCGGTTTCCTGCGGTATGCCGTACTGCGTGCCGTTGTAGGAAGTCAACTGCCGCACGGTTTCCGGAATGTGCTGCCAGCCGTCCCACGCCTTGACCCGGTCCGCGCCGACCAGCTCATCCAGGGGCTTGATCTGCTCGCCCTCGGCGAACTCGCCGACCCAGATCCCGTCCAGCGACACCACATCGGCCCCGGTGCCGGTCTTCAGGTCCTTGGCGATCCGGCTCTTGTAGTCTTCGTCCGGAACCCCGGTCGCCTGGAACTTCACCTTCACGGTGACGCCCTTGGCCTGCTGCTGCGCCACGAACTTCGGGATGACCCAGTCTTCGATCCATTTCGCCTCGGCCGCGTTCTTCCCGCCCGCCGAGTTGATCGCGTTCGCGGTGATCGTCACCGTGTCCCCGCCGCTGTCCGACCCGCAGGCCGCCCCTCCCACCAAGAGCGAGCTGACGCTCACCACCGCCGCGAACAACCGCCAGTTCGACGCCATGGATTCCTCCTGCAAGGCAAATCAATACTTACTGTGCCGGAGAATTCACCGCGCTGTCGCAGAATGGGTGCAGTTCGATGATCATGCCCACGATCCGATCGGAGCTACCGCTATGCACGATGACCGTCGGTTGATCGAGAGCCGCCTCGGGCGGGTCCTGTCGGAGCGGATCGCGCCGGCGATCTATCCGGAGTCGGTGCCGCTCACCGCGGGTATCTGGGTGGCGCCGGATGAGCCGGTGCCGGTCGCCGAGGGTTTGGCCGCGCCGCGAACACCGGTCGCGCCCGGCGCGCAGTGGGGTGCGCCGTGGGGGACGAGCTGGCTCACGGTCGAGGGGACGGTGCCCGCCGAGTGGGCGGGTAAGACGGTCGAGGCGATCATCGATATCGGTTTCGATCCGAACATGACCGGCTTCCAGTGCGAGGGGCTGGTCTATCGGGCGGACGGATCGCCGGTCAAGGGGCTGCATCCGCGTAGTCAGTGGGTGCGGGTGGCGGCTCCGGCGGTCGGCGGGGAGCAGGTGCTGCTGCATGTCGAGGCGGCGTCGAATCCGGTCATCCCGTTCTTCGCGCCGACCGCGCTCGGCGACAAGCTCACCGCCGGTACCGATCCGCAATATCGTTTGGGCCGAATGGATCTCGTGGTGTTCGACGAGGAGGTCTGGCAATTGGTGCTGGATCTGGAGGTGCTCGGCGAGCTGATGCACGAGATGCCGGAGGATCCGGCGCGGCGCTACGACATCGTGCGGGCGATCGAGCGGGCGCTCGACGCGATCGATCTCCAGAACGTCAACGCCACCGCGGCGGCGGCACGGGCCTGTCTGGTCGAGGTGCTGGCCAAGCCGGCGATACCGTCCGCGCACACGATCTCGGCGGTCGGGCACGCGCATATCGACTCGGCGTGGTTGTGGCCGTTGCGGGAGACGGTGCGCAAGGTCGCGCGCACCACCGCGAACATGGCCGCGTTGCTGGCCGAGGAACCCGAGTTCGTCTTCGCTATGTCCCAAGCGGCGCAGTACGACTTCATCAAGCAGCATCGGCCGGAGGTCTACGCGAAGGTCAAGGCGGCGGTGGCCGAGGGACGGTTCGTGCCGGCCGGCGGGATGTGGGTCGAGGCCGACACGAATATGCCCGGCTCCGAGGCCATGGCGCGGCAGTTCGTGCACGGGAAGCGGTTCTTCCTGGCCGAATTCGGGGTGGAGAACGAGGAGGCGTGGCTGCCCGATACGTTCGGCTTCGCCGCCGGGCTGCCGCAGATCATCAAGGCCGCCGGGAGCAAATGGCTACTGACACAGAAGATTTCCTGGAGTCAGATCAACCAGTTCCCGCACCACACCTTCCTGTGGGAAGGCGTGGACGGAACTCGGATCTTCACCCACTTTCCGCCGGTCGACACCTACAACTGCTCGATGCAGGGGCGCGAGATCGCGCATGCCGCACGGAATTTCAAGGAGAAGGGGCGGGCGTCGAGGTCGTTGGCGCCGACCGGGTACGGCGACGGCGGTGGCGGGACGACGCGGGAGATGGTCGCCAAGGCGGCCAGGATGAAGAACCTCGAGGGTTCGCCGAAGGTGGTGTGGGACAAGCCTGCCGACTTCTTTGCCAAGGCCGAGGCGGAGTACGAGAACCCGCCGGTGTGGGTGGGGGAGTTGTACCTGGAGTTGCATCGCGCGACGCTGACCAGTCAGGCGAAGACGAAGCAGGGGAATCGGCGTAGCGAGCATCTGTTGCGGGAAGCCGAACTGTGGGCTGCGACCGCCGCTGTCCGGAATGGCGTCGAGTATCCGTATGCGGCGTTGGACCGGATCTGGAAGACGGTGCTGCTGAACCAGTTCCACGACATTCTGCCGGGGTCGTCGATCGCCTGGGTGTATCGAGAGGCGGAGCAGACGTACGCCGACGTGGCCGAGGAACTTACGGCAATCATCGAGCAGTCTCAATGGGCGCTCGGCGGTGAGCAGGTGGGGCCGAACGTCTTCAACCCGGCACCGCACACGTGGCGCTCGATTCCGGCCGGTGCTGCTGGTCCGGAGGATTCGGGTGATCCGTGCTCGGTGACCGAGCGCACGGCGGGTGGATTCGTTCTCGACAACGGTCTGCTGCGGGTCGAGGTCGATGCGCGCGGACTCATCGTGTCGCTGTTCGATGTCGGGCATCAGCGCGAAACCCTGCCGCCGGGCTCGACCGCGAATCTGCTTCAGCTGCACCCGGATCTCCCGAATTCCTGGGATGCCTGGGACGTCGACATCTTCTACCGCAACCGCGTCACCGACCTCGTCGAGGTGGACTCCATTGCCGCAGAACCGGATTCGAACAGAATCCGGATCCGCCGCGCATTCGGCTCCTCCACCGTCGAACAGACCCTGACCCTGCGGTCGGGCGCGCACAGCGTGGACATCGACACGACCGTCGACTGGCACGAAACCGAGAAATTCCTCAAACTCGCCTTCCCCCTGGACATCCACGCCGACCGGTACGCCGCCGAGACCCAGTTCGGCCATCTCTACCGCCCCACCCACACGAACACCAGCTGGGAATACGCGAAGTTCGAAGCCTGCAACCACCGCTTCGTCCACTTCGCCGAACCCGGCTGGGGCGTAGCGCTCGTCAACGACTCCACCTACGGCCACGACGTCACCCGCACCATCCGCCCCGACGGCGGAACAACAACAACCGTGCGCGCCTCACTGCTACGCGCCCCCCGCTTCCCCGACCCCCAAACCGACCACGGCGCCCACCACTTCCGCCACTCCCTGATCCCCGGCGCCACCATCGGCGACGCAGTCCGAGCCGGCTACCGCATCAACCTCACCCCACTGCGCGCGGGCGTAGCCGAACCCGTCGCCCCCCTCTTCACCATCGACAACGACGCCATAGTCACCAGCGCTGTCAAACTCGCCGACGACGCCACCGGCGACATCATCCTCCGCGTCTACGAATCCCACGGCGGCCGAGCCTCAGCCCTCGTAACCCCTGGCTTCGAATTCACCGAATTCCAGGTCTGCGACCTACTCGAGCGACCACTTCAGGAGGACACCCCCGCGACCCAGGAAGACCCCGGAGTCCGCCTCCGCCTGCGCCCCTTCCAACTCGTCACCCTCCGATTCGCCCGTTCCCCTGAACCCGCCGCTCTTCAATCGCCATAACAGGCGATCTCAGCCCCATGCCGAGAGCACGTCGGCGGCGTTCCACACCAGGTCGAGGGCGTCGGTAAGGGTGCTGTCGATATTTGTCAAAGACACTACGACCGAGGCTGTTTCGCGCGGTTCAAAGCCTGGAACCTCTGTGACCGCGCGAGTCAGTTCGGCTAGATCGTGGCGGTCGAAGGGGGTGCCGAGCCATTTGATGGATCCGGCGAAGATGATCCGATTCGCGACGGGGGAGCGGTCGGCGCCGATGAGGTCTATCTCGGGGTTGAAGGTGCGATTCCACCAGCCGCCAACTGTGGTGACGTCTTTCCACGGCAGTGCTCCGGCGAGCGCGCTGAGTTCGAGTGCGTCTCGTACGAGGGGCTCGACTGCTTTGCCACGCCAGGAGGTCCAGCGTCGGGCGAACAACTTATAGGCCGCGTCGCCGCGACCGCGTCGGACCAGATCCTGAACTGTGCGAAGAGTGGCGAGGTAGAGCCGGAGATTGCTGTCGGCGACTCGGTAGAGCGCGGGTTTCCCGGGCTTGATCGACAGGGGCTCGTCTACCGACAGCACGTGTTTTTCCGCCGATAACCGGTGCAGTAGTGGCGACAACGTCCCTGAAGGTAGTGTGCCGCTGCGGCTGCCTGCGGTGGCCGCGATGGTGGCGTGGGTGCGTTCGCCGTTGCCGATCGCTTCGAGTACGCGTCGGGCTTGATCGGGCGCGGGGAACTCGGCGAGGAGAGTGGACTCGGGTACGCCGAACAGCGGTGCCGCCGGGTCGTCGCATTCGCGCCGGACGAACTCGAGCGGTGGAAGGCCGCGCGGCCAACTGCGCAAGATGCCTGGCAGCCCGCCGGTGATCAAGTGTGCGTCGATGCTCTCTGCCGGTTCGAGCGCAAGAGCGTGACCGACTTCGGCGGGATTGAGCGGTTCGAGGACGAGGTTGTCGGCTCGTCCGTAGAACGGGCGGTCATAGGCGGTGAGTCGTTCCATCATGTGGATGTCACTGCCCAGCAACAGCAGCAGAATCGGGCGTTGCTGCAGCAACCTGTCCCATGCCGTTTGTAGCGCACCATCGAAGACTGCGTCTTGTTCTGCCAGCCACGGTAATTCGTCGATCACGACTACGGTCGGGCTATCCGCGAGCACAGTGGAGAGCAGTCGAAACGCATCGGGCCAGCCCCCTCCGATGCTATCGGGGAGAGTGTCGGGATCAGGTGCGATCCTCGAGCACTTCAACTCTGCCAGGAACGACGCGAGTGATTCGGTGACCGGCATACCTTTGGTGGCGGTGAAGTACAGGTACGGCACCTGTGCTGCGTTGCAGAACTCCTGAACAAGGCGTGATTTTCCGACCTGCCGTCGCCCTCTGATCGCGACGGCGGTGCCCCGGCCGGACTCCGCGACGCGCTGCAAGCGGGTCCGCAGAAGCCCCAGTTCGACGCTCCGGCCGACGAACTCCGACGTCACTACGACTCCTTGGTAGATCCGATCTACGTAGATTGTATCTATGTAGATTCAATCTACATCATTGATCGGGATCTTACCCACGAGACGGACCGGGTTGCGTGTCGACGCTTGCGCCTGGTCAGCGAGGTGGTGCGGGGGAAGGTTGGCGTGGGTGGGCTACCGGGCAGGTCGGTGCTTCCGGACGGTCTTGGGTGGCGAAGTGGGTTCGGCAGAGGTGGAGGCGGCGGGCATCCAGGACCATCCAGGTGCCGAGGAGGAGTTGGGTGGTGCCTCGCCAGACATCTTCGAATCGGTCGCGGGCTCGGAGGGCGGTGAGGGTGGTGCGCAGCCGAGCTGGTGATGGGGGATGGTCGGTGGACAGGAGGAGGCAGGGGGCTCGGTGGGGGATGGAGCGGGTGTGGGAGACGGAGGAGCGTAGGTGGTAGTGGGACAGGACTGTTCGGGTTACGGCTCGCATCGCTATGGGGGATAGGCGCCAGGCGGGGCAGGGGCGGTTGGCGGCTACGCCGAAGGGGATGTGGTGGGTGTCTTTGGGGCGGTGGGTGGTCCAGCGGTCGGGGTTGAAGCGGTCGGGGTCGGTGTGGCCGGTGCGTTCGAATTCCTGGTAGTTGAAGCAGAGGACGGTTCCGGTGGGGATGGTGTCCCCGCCGATATCGATGTCGGCGGTGGTGATTCGGTGGGCGATGCCGAAAAGGGGGAATTGGCGCAGGGTTTCGTCGAGTACGTGGTCCAGGTATTGGGTGTTCGGGTCGGCGAGGAGGCGGTCCTGAACGTCTTGGTGCTGGGCAATCGCGAGTAGTAGGTGGGCAATGCCTTCGGACATCTGGACCACTGCGGTGTTGAAGAACGCGCCTTGCAGGTAGTGGGCGCGTTCGCGGCGGTCGAGCGAGCCGGGTAGCTGGTGCGGTACGTCGCCGGCGTCGATTCGGGCGAGCAGGTAGCGGGTCAGGCGGTCGCGGCGGCGCATGTGGCGGAGGCCGGTGCATTTCAGTGAGGTAACCACGTCGTCGGCGTTGCCGACGATGAGGGCTCGGGCGTCCGGCGGGCAGGGTTCGCGAAAGACCAACTCGTAGAAGAACTCTGCCCAGATGGGCATCATCAGGTCGCGCAGCCGGACCAGCGTCATCGGCCGGCGGGGAAGCTCGCCGAGTACTCGGCGGGCGCAGCGGTCCGCGAGGCGCTCGATCTCGGGGGTGGGCAGGGACAGCACGGCTCGGGTGGTGCGGGCCGCCTCGTCGTAGCGGGGACCGTCCTCCAGATGTTCCTGGTGGACCTCGGGGCCAGGCGCGAGCCAGTACCAGAACAGGTCCGACAGCGCCGCTCCTCGGCTGCGCCCGTTGGCTGCGGGGTCCGAGTAGAGACGCAGGAACAGGTCGGGGCCGCCGCGCTCGCCGGGGAGCGTTATCTCGTTGCTGCCGTTGACTTTCGCGAAGATCCACACCCGCAGCGCCACTACCGCCTGCGGCAGCCAGCGCGACACCGCCCACAGTGCTGCTGCGGTCGCCAGCAGCGGTGTCAATCGCTTCAGCACCGTGCCGCCCCTCGCGCGGTGACCAGGTCCGCGTTCAGTTCGGACAGCTCGGCTACACCGCACAGCGTCAGCGTGTGCTCGAACTCCGAGCGCAGGGTGTCGAGTACCTCCGTAACCCCTTTGTCGCCGCCAACGGCCAAGCCCCACAACACTGGTCGTCCAACACCGACCGCCGTGGCCCCGAGGGCCAACGCCAGCACCACATCCGAGCCGCGCCGGACGCCGCCGTCGAGGTATACCGGGATGCGCCCGCCCACCGCCGCGGCGATCGCGGGCAGCGCGGTCAAGGTCGCGGAAACGGTATCGAGTTGGCGGCCACCATGATTGGACACGACGATCGCGTCGGCTCCATGCTCCACCGCCAGGCGCGCGTCCTCCGGGTGCAGGATTCCTTTGAGCACAAGCGGAAGCCGGGTCAGCTCCCGAAGTCGATGCAGGTGGTCCCAGGTGAAGTCGGCCGACATCGCGATCGACCGGACCCCGTTTCCGGTCGTCCCCGGCAGGCCGCGCATGTTCTCCGCGTACATCCCCGCGGGCAGGTCGTGGAAGCCGTGGCGGTCCTCCCGAAACCTACGGCCGCGCACGGGCGAGTCGACGGTCACCACCAGTGCCGTGCAGCCTGCTCGCTCGCCCCGCCGGACCAGCTCCTCGGTCACCGCAGGCTCGGGGTGCAGGTACAGCTGGAACCACACCCGCGCGTCGCGGTCGACCTCCCGCGCGGCGGCGGTCACCTCGCCGATGGCCACCGTCCCGGCCATGCTGGCGATCATGATGAGCCCCGCCGCGGCGACACCCCTGGCGGTGGCCCGCTCGCCGTCCGGATGGGCCAGGCGGTGAAACGCGGTAGGGGACACGAAGACCGGCATGCCGCTCGGATCGCCGAGCAGGTCGATCGCGATGGACCGGCCGGTGGTATCGCGTAAAACCCTGGGCAGCAACGCAAACCGCCGGAACGCCTGCTCGTTGTCGGTCAGGGTGATCTCTTCGCCCGCGCCGCCGGCGATGTAGTCGTAGTGCACCGGATCGAGCAGTTCCCGCGCCCGCTGCTCGAGTGCGGACAGCGGGTCGGTCATCGCGAGGGCTCCGGCGCGGGCAACGCGGTCTCGAGGAAGTCGAAAAGCGGCTTGCGGTGCACTGTTTCGTGCGTCCACTCGTTCTCGAGGTTCTCCGTGATGTGATGTTCGGCGATCTGCTCGCCGCCCCGGTACTGCCGCAGCACGGGATGCAGGTACCGGCCGTCCGGGGCGTTTTCGGCGTCGGACTGCGCGATCCGCTTGGCATTGATATCGAACGGGTCGACTCGGTCGTGGTCCTTGCCGTACTCCAAGGTGATCACGAAGTAGGTGTCCACCTCGCCGAGTGATCCCGCCGCGATCGCATCCGCCACGTAATCGACCGGCAGCTCTTCCCAATACCGCGCCGTGCCAGCCGCGTTCAGCGTGACGACATCGCCGAGGAACCCGAACAGTTGCCACAACGCGGACGTCCGGTTGACCCGCGCCAAGATCGCCTCACCGACGTCGTCGGCGATCCCGAGCAACTCGCGGTTAGGCCAGACCTGCGCATGCTCACGTTGCTCCAGGAACCGATGCAATGCCCTTGTCCCATAACGGAACCCGTGAATGAACGCACTGGTCGACTTCTTGAAATCGCGTACCTGCGTGATCGTGCCCGCGAAGTACAACCCGGGCACATTGACCGACTCCCAAGCCGATGTCTGCGCCGGGAATCGATCGTTGATCGCCAACTCCGGCCGGCACTCCGGCGCGAAAATCGAAGCGTCGAACCGGAATCCGGTCGCCACGATCACCCGGTCGTAGCGGATGTCCTTGGTGACCTCGTTGGCCCGGGAGAAGCTCACGGTCACCAGATACGACGAGTCCGACTGCCGGGCAATGTCGATGACGTTGCCGTCCAGGATCGCGTTCTGTGACTTGAGCTGATAGGTATCCAGGAAGTTGTTGTTGACCGCGCGCAGGTGACCGAGGAAATGCGACTGCCAGGCCAAGCGGATGGAGTGCGGACCGGCGACGTGGATGACGGCGGTGGTCTCGATCAGGTTGTCGGCAGTCTCGAAGGCGGAGTTGCCTTTTCCGATGATCAGTACCCGTTGGTCGGTGAAATCCGCTGGGTCCACGGACACTTCGGTGTACAGCTCGGCGGTGTCGATGCCGGGGATCTCCGGGACATAGGGTTTCGAGACGCCGGTCGCCATGATCAGCCGTCGCGCGCGCAGCACATTGCCGTGCTGGTCGACGGCCTCGAACAGGTCCGGTCGGCTGATTCGCTCGATCCGGGTGTCGTACCGGACGGACAACTCGTGCCCTGCGGCGAAATCGCCGAGGTAGCGGACCATGTCGTCGGCGGCGGGGAAGAAGCGCGGGGTGTATTCCTTGAACAGCGGCCCGGGCAGCAGTGAGTTCCAGTCCATCCGCAGGTTCAGCTCGGGATCGTCCCAGCCGGTGTGCACTTTGTTGATGGAGATCAGCTGACGATGCCGGGGGTACCGGCTGAAGAATGTGCCCGCGGCCGCTCCGGCCTCGACGATCAGATAGTCGCGACCGGCCGCCTGTAAATGGTGGCCCATCTGGAGACCGGCCGGACCCGCGCCGATGATCAGGTAGTCGAGCTCTGACAAGGTCTCCTCCAAACGTCGTGCTTACCGTGGATATAGCTCCAGCAAGGCCTTTTTGTCCGGCTTGCCGCTCGCCGCGATCGGGGCGTCCGGCACCACCGTGTAGGTCTGCGGGATGCTCGATTCGCCGAGTTCCGCGCGCACCAGGGCGGACAGCGTGGCGGAGTCGGGGGAGTGGCCTGCGCGCGGGACGACGAAGGCGTGCACCGCTTCGCCGCGGCGGTCATCGGGTGCGCCGACGACGTAGGCCTGGTCCACATCCGGATGCCCGGCCAGTACTCGTTCGATCGGGCCGGCGTACACCGGTAGCGCGTCGACGATGATCACGTCGCGCGCCCGGCCGGTCAGGTAGAGGTATCCGTCGTCGAGATAGCCCAGGTCGCGGGTGCGCAGCCAGCCGTCGACGAGCACGTCGGCGGTCTCGGCCGGGTCGCCGAAGTACTCCGACATCATGTAGTCGTTGCGGACATAGATCTCGCCGTCGCGGACGTCCACGCGCACGCCGGGCAATGGACGGCCGACCGAGGTGAGTACGCCGCTGCCGATGTCCTGCGGGGTCAGCGCGGCGAGGCCGCCGGTCTCGGTCTGTCCGTACGCCTGGTGTACTACCGGTCCCAGTACCTCGACCGCCTCCGCGAGCCGGTGCGCGGCCAGCGGCGACCCGGCGACCACCATCGCCCGCAGACTGCTGGTGTCCAGTGGCATGGCGCGCAAGTCATCGAGCATCTGATAGAGCCGCGGCACGTTCATGATCGTGGCGGTGATCCGCAACCGCTCGATGACCTCGGGAAACAACTGTGCCCCACCGGGTTCCGGGATCACCGCGGTGCCGCCGCCGAGCAGGCACAGCGCGAGATAGTCCTGCACGACCGCGCTGGCCAGCGTGCCGAACAACAGATAACGGTCGAAGCAGGCAGCCAGCTCCGCGGTGTCCGGGCTCCACGTCGGCTTACCCCACGACCAATGCACGGACATTGCCCCATAGGTCTGCGCGCAGCCCTTGGGAAGTCCGGTGGTGCCGCTGGTGTAGGACACCCGCGCGATGTCACTCGCCCGCGCCTCGATTGTCAACGACTGCGCCGGCCCGCGCAGCAACGCCGCCACCCGCTGGTCGTCCAGGACGGCGTCCACGCCATTACTCAGGACATGCCGCTGCTGACGCTCGCCGAGCCCGGGCCGCACCCCGATCACCCGGCAACCGAGCGTGTACGCCGCGAGGTACGCGGCCAACGACTCCGCGCTCACATCCACGACCATGGCCACGCCGGACCCAGGGCCGAGTCCCGACCCGCGCAATCCACCGGCGATCGTGCCCATCATCGTGAGCAACTGCCCCCGGGTGACCGTCCGCGCACCGTGCTCGACCACCACCTTTTCCGGAGCGGCACGCAATGCCTGCACGATCGACTCGGGAAAGCTCACCGGACCGATGATAGTGATTACGGTCTCGAGATACTTTGAGATTCAACAAGTTTGGCCGCTACGCCAAACCCTATTCAGGCTCGGTGACCTCGCCCTCTGGCGTGTACATGTCGGCGCGGTCCGCACGGCGCGGCGTGATCTCGGTCGGGCGCAGCGCTGCTTGGAAGGGTTCGAGTGGGGCTGCGTCGTTGCGTGGCATGGAGTCGGCGCGCAACAGCCTGCTCCGCGGCACCGCGGCGATGGAATCGTGCAGGGCGGGGCGGTAGCCCTCCACGGACCGCTGGACGTAGTCCCGCCTGGTGCGTTGCACGGGTTGCCGGGCCTGCAACGCTGCCTGCTCGTTCTCCTCGAACGTTTTCGCCGAATCCCGGAGGTTCTTCGCATTGTCCTTGAAGACGCCGACCAGGCTGGACAGGGAGGAGAATGTCCCGTCGCGGTTCTTCTTGTATCCCTTCTCCCCGTCGGCGAATTTCTCCCCGGCGTGGTCGTGCCCCCACGGCTCGCCCTTACTCTCGGACGCGCCCTTCAATCTGTCCAGCACCTTCTGGGCGCGATCGGCGACATCGTCGAATTCGGTTGCGGCGCGGCGCAGTCCTTCGGGCTTGATCTCCACTGGTTTGTCCATCGTGCTCCTTCGGCCGATCGGGGTAGCATTTCCAGGTGCTTATTGCTCGGTCATCCGTTGAATGCCAGCTCTATATGGATCTGCACGCCTGTTCCTGTGGCGAGACGAAATTCGACGCCGAACATGTGCTGCGTGAGGACCAGGAGGGGCGGCTGCTCGCCGTCTACGCGGGTAGTTGTGCGCGGTGCGGGCTGCCGCGACAGTTCATGTTCGAATTGGATGAGGCCATTCCGCCGTCGCCGCCCGCGTTCGGCGGCCCCACCGCGTCGCGGATCATTTGTCCCGGCGAATTCCTCCTGGTCGCCGAGCAGGCCGCCGCGTCGGTGGCACTGGTGCCGGTGGCCGTGGCGGACCAGGACGACCGCGACCGGCTCGCGGTCGCTACCGCGGTCGAGGCGGTGACGGAAGTCTTGAAGTTCATCCCCGACTCGATGGATGCCGTCCCCGCGGACGCGTTCAGCTCTGCGGTCGGTCGCGCCGCTTACACCCGCGAACCAGGGCGTTTCACTCGCGCGCGGCTCGAGGCGACCGCGAGTGCCTACCGCGAGGCCCTCGCTGCCCGCCTCTAGACCCTGGAACCTGCCGCGGGTCAAGGTGTTTCCGGCCCGCGCAGCAGTTGGACCCGGTCACCCCACGCGACGATAACGCTGCCGTCCGGGGCCGGCGCGCAGCTCGAAATGCTGCCGGTCCCGGTGCTGGTCTCGCCGATCAGCCGCCAGTCGCGCGGATCCCACATCCGCAGCCAATTCCGGCCTGCCGCCTGCACGTCGCCGCCGCCGGCCAGCACGATCGGCCCGGCCGCGGTCTGCCGCCAGACGATCGCCTCGATCCGGCCTGGGCAAGCGGCTGTTGTCCGCACCTGCCGCTCGGCGAGATCCCACAGGTCCAGGCCCGCACCGCCGACCGTGACCGCGACCGCGCGTCCATCCAGTACGCCCGCCGCCAACGGTTCGGCCACCGAGTTGCCGGCGAGCAGGACGGGTTCGCCGAGGCTTGCCCCGGTCCGGATATCCCAGGTCGTGAGCTGTGATTCGGAGTCGTCCGGATCCAGCAACGGCCGTGCGGCGTAGGTCGATCCCACGACCGCCACCGGGCGATCACCATGGTCGACGACGGCGATCGAATCGGTGAAGCCGCCGTGCCACAGCGAGTGGACGGATTGCCCGTTCGCGATGTCCCACACCTCGACCGATCCGGAGCTGACCGGCACCTCGTATACCGACGAGGTCGCGCCCGCGCCCCGGCCGATCAGCACCAGCTCATCCGCCGCGACGAGTGCCGCCGCACGACCGTACAGTTCGGCGACCGGCTTCCCGAACGGTTCGCCGCTGGTCAGATCCCACGCTTGGATGCGGCCCGCGACATCGCCGGTCACCGCGACCGGCTTCCCGGCCACGCGGCCGACCGTCAGTTGCACCAAGGTCGAATTCGCCTGCGCGACCGGCACACTCGACCTGATGAGCTGCGTACCGGAGGTCAGGTCCCACGCGGCGAGCGTGGTCCCCGCGACGGCGATCGCCGCCGGTCGTCCGGCTATCTCGGCCCAGGCGACGGCCCGCACCCACTCGTTCGGCTCGTCGACCGCCGCCGTCCGCCATACCTGCGCGAAGGGCGCGGTCATGGTTCGTTACCCATCCTGTCCTCTCCCGCCTTCGGTTCCGTCGTTCATGCGAAGGGCCGATTACCGCCGCGTCGCCACGCTGCATAGTGTGTCGCCTGAATGGCGGAGGCGACGTAGCCGCCGTCGAAGTTTCCGCCCTCGGGCGGAGCATCCCGGTTCGACGCGTTCTGTGCGGCGAAGCCGGGTTCCGGTCGCGACAGCGCGTATCGGGAGTCGTTGGTACGCCACACCGTCCCTGGATTCGTCGCAGGTAGCGGCGGAACCGCTCCGCTGCCGGGCCGGAAGAGTTGTCCACCTGGGAAGAAGCGGGAGGCGGCGCCCGTGACGTCGATATCGCGGCCGTCGACGGTGATGCGGTAACCCAGGTACTGACCGTCGCTGTCGAAGAGCATCTGTCCGGATACCGAGTTCGGGTCGCGTTTGATCGCCGCGTCCACCAGGTCGGCGACGGCCGGTGGCACCGAGTTGCGGGTGCCGAGCGAGGCGATGACGCCGTCGCCCGTGTGTATGCCGACAGCGAATTGGGTGCCCTGGGGGCCGGTGCGTTCTTCGATGCCGGCGATGTTCATGTTCCGGTCGAATGCCATGGTCAGGCGGCCGGTGGCGGTGGGGTTGGGCCAGCTGCCGTCCGGGTTCTGCTTGCTCGCGGCGGTGGGGTTGGCCGCGTCGAAGCCGAGGTCGTGTTGTCCGCGTACTTCTTTCCATTGGGTGTTGTCGGCGAGGCCGGGCGGTGCGTTGCGGCCGATCATGGTGAAGGTGGCGTCGTTGCTGAGTTTGAGCATGTTTTCGACGCCGCTGATGCCGGTGCCGCCGGTGCCTGCGACGATCCAGTGTTTTGCGAGGTTCGGGTCGACGCCGGCGAGGTTGGCTTCGTCGCCGGACAGGATTTTTCCGGGGTGGTTGTCGCGCAACGACTTCCAGTTGCTCAGCGAATCCAGCGCGTGATTGAGGTTGTCGCTCAACGCGGAGCGAGCGATGCCGTTGGTCGTCAAAATGTCCACAGTTTTGGCCGCAGAGGCCGGATCACGCCAGGACAGGGCTTCGATCTGGCCTTTCGCGGTTGTCGCGGCGGGTGTATTGAGCTTGCCCAATTCCTTTGCCGCCGTGTCGAATGTGCCGTGCATGCCGCCGACCTCGCGGGTGCCGGGAATGATCTCGGGCGGAAAACCGGTCGCGATAACCGGGATGCCTTGGACCTCCACGGTCAGTGGCGCCGAGTTGTCCAGTGGGGTGATGTCGGCGAGCAGTTTTCCGTCTTCCATGCGGAAACTCGCCTTGCCGTCGATCACCGGTCCTTGGGCGGCGATGGTGTCTTCCCAGTAGCGAACTGCGTCGAGGGGTACGCGGGCGTCCGGTCGTCCTTCGCCGACGAATTGGTAGGGGTCGCCGAGTCCGGTTTGGCGGAGATTGCGCAATTGGTCTGCGGTTTGGGCGATTCGGTCGCCGTTGTCGGATTGCCAGCGTCCTCGGTCGTCGATCAGCAGGGCTTGTGGATCGCGGGCGGCGAGTGCGGCGCCGCCGCCTGCTTCGATGACCGACAACTTCGGGTAGTCGCCGCCCTTGGCCTGCTCGCGCAGATCGGCGAGCGTGGTCACGCTGCGTTGCGCACGTTGCTGAGTGCTCTGGTCGGCGAGGGTCCGCGTCTGTTCGGGGGTGGCGCGTTCTCCGTCGAAGGCGATCGGGCGTTCGAAGGCCGGCCGCAAGGCGGCCCGGTGCGCGTCGAACGCCGCTTGATCGATTCCGGCCTGACGCTGGATGGAACGCAGTAGCCGCTGGTCATTGGCCGAGAGTTGATCCCGGTTGCCCCCGGCGTCGTCGAGTAGCTGACGCACATGATCACGACCGGTCGGGGCGGACTCGAGGTGATCCAGCACCAGAGCTCTGCGTTGCTCGGCCCCCGGTGTGCCGTCGCGCAGGCCCAGGTGCTCGACCAATGCCGTTGCTTCGCGGTGCAGTTCGGCGTAGCGGGTTCGATCTTCGGGCGTTCGGCCGGCCGGGTCGGGGAGTGCGTCGAGTTGTTCGCCGAGCACGCGGAGTTCTTGGATGCGGCCGGTGTCGTGGGGCGTGAGCGGCGGCTGGTCGGTCGGTCCGCCGGGACGCAGGACGCCTTCGTCGGGACCGAAAGCGTCGAGCCTGTCGATGAGGTAGCGCTTGCGGTCGGCGACGATCTCGCCGATCTCGTGGGCCAGCGCGCGCGGTAGGTGTTTGGTGGAAATCCGGTCGGAGATCTGGATGACGTGCTGGCCCTTGTCGTGGTTGAGGATCGAGCGGGCCGCCGTGTCGTCGCCGATGCGCTGGGTCTCGACCCGCACCGTGAAACTGCGTTGACCGGTTCCGTAGACACCGCTGGTGTCGGTGACGCGGTAGGCCCCTTTGTCGGTGGCGATCGGGTCGATCCGCAATCCGCCGTGACCATCGATCGCGCTGTTCAGTGCGCTGTCGATGCCACCACGGATCTGTTCGACGTGGCTGGTCGTGGGCGGTGCGACGTGACCGTGGAATTCGGAGCCCGGCACGGCCGCGGCGGTAATGACATTCGATCCGTCTGCCTCGTTACGCCGCCATGCCGCATAGTGCGTCGCCTGCGTCGCGGAGGCGACATATCCACCGTCGAAGTTGCCACCCTCAGGCGGAGCGTCCCGATTCGAGGCGTTTTGCGCGGCGAAGCCGGGTTCCGGCCGCGACAACGCGTACCGGGAATCCTGCGTGCCCCATACCTTCCCTGGATTTACCGCGGGCAGCGGTGGGACGTCACCGGTGCCTGGCTTGAACAGTTGCCCGCCTGGGAAGAAGCGGGAGGCGGCGCCCGTGACGTCGATATCGCGGCCGTCGGCGGTGATGCGGTAGCCGAGGTATTGGCCGTCGTTGTCGAAAAGCATTCGCGCGGATACCGAATTCGGGTCGCGTTTGATCGCGGTGTCGACCAGGTCGGCGACTGCCGGTGGCACCGAGTTGCGGGTGCCGAGCGAGGCGATCACCCCGTCGCCTTCGAAACCGGCGACAACGAAACGGGAACCCGGGCGTTCTTCGATGCCGCCGATGTTCATGTTCCGGTCGAATGCCATGGTCAGGCGGCCGGTGGCGGTCGGATTAGGCCAGACGCCATTGATCTTCTGGCTGGCGGCCCGCGGATTGTTGTGGTCGTAGCCGAGGTCGTGTTGTCCGCGTACTTCTTTCCATTGGGTGTTGTCGGCGAGGCCGGGCGGTGCGTTGCGGCCGATCATGGTGAAGGTGGCGTCGTTGCTGAGTTTGAGCATGTTTTCGACGCCGCTGATGCCGGTGCCGCCGGTGCCTGCGACGATCCAGTGTTTTGCGAGGTTCGGGTCGACGCCGGCGAGGTTGGCTTCGTCGCCGGACAGGATTTTTCCGGGGTGGTTGTCGCGCAACGACTTCCAGTTGTCGACCGCACCCAGCGAGTCCCGGGTGGGCTTGGACAACGCGGAAGGAGCGATGCCGTTGGCCGACAGGATCTCCAAGGCATTGCCCGCCGAGGCCGGGTCCCGCCAGGAGAGGGCTTGGATCTGCGCTTTCGCCGCAGGGGCGCCAGAGGCGGTGAGGTTGCCCAATTCCCGTGCGGCAGTGTCGAATGTCCCGTGCATCCCGCCGATGCCGCGGGCGATGCCGGGGATGATCTCGGGCGGAAAGCCGGTCGCGATGACCGGAATGCCTTGCACATCAACGGTGATCGGCGGGCTGCCGTCGAGTGGGGTGATGTCGGCGAGGAGTTTTCCGTTCTCCATCCGGAATGCTGTTCTGCCGTCGACCACCGGTCCTTGGGCGGCGATCGAGTCTTCCCAGTAGCGGACCGCGTCGAGGGGTACGCGGGCATCGGGCCTGCCCTCACCCACGAATTGGTAGGGGTCGCCGAGTCCGGTTTGGCGGAGATTGCGCAATTGGTCTGCGGTTTGGGCGATGCGGTCGCCGTTGTCGGACTGCCATCGCCCACGGTCGTCGACCAGCAATGCTTGCGGGTCACGGGCGGCGAGCGCGGCGCCACCGCCTGCCTCGATGACCGACAACTTCGGGTATTCGCCCTGCGGTGCGGCCGCGGCTTGTGTGCGCAGTTCGGCGAGGGTTTCGGCGCTGCGCTGCGCACGTTGCCGGGTGCTCTGGTCGGCGAGAATTCGCGTCTGTTCGGGGGTGGCGCGTTCGCCGTCGAAGGCGATCGGGCGTTCGAAGGCCGGCCGCAAGGCGGCTCGATGGGCCTCGAACCTGGCCCGGTCGTCTGTGGCCCGATCCTGAATGCGTTGCAGGAGTTGCTGATCCTCGGGTGGCAGCCGATTCGGCTCGCGGCCTGCGTCGTCGAGCAGAGTGCGTACGTGCGCACTACCGGAGGCGGAACGATCGAGATGATCGAACACCACGGTTCTGCGTTCCTGGGCGCCCGGCGTGCCTTCGCGCAGACCCAGGTGGTCGACCAGCGCCATCGCTTCACCGCGCAGCGCGTTGCGTTCCGGCTGCTGGGTGGCCGGCAGCCCGTCGAGTTCGTCGCCGAGCACCCGCAGTTCTTGAATACGGCCGGCGTCGTGCGGCGTGAGCCGGGGTCGATCGGTGGGTCCGCCGGGATGCAGAACGCCGTCGCGCGGGCCGAACGAATCGAGCTTGTCGACGAGGTAGCGCTTGCGGTCGGCGACGATCTCGCCGATCTCGTGCGCCAGTGCACGGGGCACATGTTTCGTCGAGATCCGGTCGGAGATCTGGATGACGTGCTGGCCCTTGTCGTGATTCAGGATCGACCGGGCGGCGGTGTCGTCGCCGATACGTTGAGTTTCCACGCGCACGGTGAAGCTGTGCTGGTCTCTGCTGTAGACGCCACTGGTGTCGGTGACGCGATACTCGCCCCGTTTCGGGTCGATCGGGTCGATCCGCAAGCCGCCGTGACCGTCGACCACGGTGTGCAATGCGCTATCGATCTGACCGCGGATCTGTTCGACGTGGCTGGTCGTCGGTGGTTCGACGTGACCGTGGAATTCGGAGCCTGGTACGGCCGCGGCGGTGATCGTGGGCCTGGCGTGGGCACTGCTTCCGTCGGCGGTCCCGGGGGCGAGGCCGATGCGTGGTGCCCCCGGTGTGGTCACCGCGATACTGGTTATCTCCCGGTCCAGGATCAGGCGGACCAGTTGGGCGCGAGTCACTTCGAGGGTGCGTTCCTCGCCCTTCCGGTTGACGTCGTGGACCAGGTACTTTCCGTCGCTGAAGGTCACCTTCGTGGACAGGGCGGTGGTCGAGAACTGCGCGGAACTGCCGGGTGGGAAGTTCTGCTCGCCGAGCCGGGCCAGTTGGTTCACGTGCTCGTTGTTGTCGGTCCGGTAGTACCGGGTCTGCGCTGGGGCGTTCTGCGTGGCGAGGACTTGCTGGGCGCGTGCGAGCGCTGCTGTCCGCTTGATCTCTTCGCTGGCGGACGGCAGCGGGTGCAGTCTGCGATCGGTGCTCTCGAACTTCGGGTGCAGCACCAGGCCCCGTGCTTGCTGCACCGCGAGCGCCGCGTTGTTCAATTCCGCACTCGGTTGGTAGTGCCCGCTGCTGTGCGCGATGAGGGTGGGCCGTCCCGCCTGCGCCATGACGAAACCTGCGCCCGAAACGATCTGGCCGCCGAAGAACGACGAGTGTTGCAGGGTGCCGCGCAACTTGACGGCGGCGTAGAAGTTGCCGAATTCGTCCTCGACGAAGATGGTCATGTTGCCCTGCCGGTCGCCCGCGGACGTGTCGAACAGTCGTCCATCGAAGGCGCGGAAGAATCTGCCGCCAGGGCCGACGAAGAGCCGATGCGTTTCGCGCTCCAGCTCGTCCATGTAGTGAACCGGCGTGTGGTGGTGCGAGACCGGCTTAGTTTTCGGCCGGTTCTGCAACTCGCCGGAGTCGATCACCGCGTCGAGCGCGGCGAGCCGGTCCGGGGCGAGTCGCTCGCGGATCCCGGTGTCCACGATCATCGGCTTGTTCTCCGCCAGGTAGTTGTGCTGGACGGCGGTGCCGGAGAGCGCGGGTTTCGCTGTGCTCGCGAGCATTTCGGTGAACTTCGGTGGAATGTCGGCCTTCGGCACGACGTCCCCGGTGGGTGCGGACAGGTGGTGCTGGATCGGCACCATGGTGGAGAACAGACCACCGCGCTGATCGACGCCTATGCCGTAACCATTGTCGTCGGACGCCTTCAGCAGAACGTAGGGCTTCGTCGAATCGACAGTGAATCGCTCCCGGCTGCCGTTCGGGTGCTCGAGAATTATATTCACGTTGTTCATGTGACCCGCGGTGGCCAGCATGAAGTCCATTCGACTGCCGCGGTAATGACCGTACGTGGAGTCGCCGGAACGCAATGCCGCTATCTGTGCCCGGAATTCCTGCTCTCGTTCGGCGGCCAGGTTCCGCAGGTTTTGCTCATGGTCGCTCTTTGCACGCTGGAATTCTTGGTCGGAGAGTTCCGATTTCCGTTCGAGCACGGAATTCCAGTGCGCTTCTTCGCTGCTCACCTTTGCTTGCAGACCCGGCGGGATGAATCGCTCGACATACTTCTTGTGCTCGCGTTCCAGCAGGTCGGCCACGCGATTGCGCAACTCCTGCGGATCCGGGTGGTTCAGCACATGAGCGAGCGTGGAGAAGGTCGTCTCGCCGTCGCTGGGCGGCCGATACCAGGTGGCCGGAGTCGGCGACACATGAGCGACGGTGGTGACATCCCGGTCGGCGAGCAGTTGCTGGAAATCCTCGAAGGTGACGATCTCGTGCCGTGGGGTTCCCTCCGGGCTCGTGCCGTGGAGACGGACGTTTCCGTCGTGCATGACCGTGGCCTTGACCGGATCGGTCTGCCCGCCGAAAAATATGGTCGTCCCGCTCATCAACCGCTTGCGCGCGAAATTATCGGAAAGCCTCGACACCGTGGTGTCGTCCACCTTGGCATGCGGATTCGCGGCCGCGAATTCCGCGGCGGTCTCCGGGCGGGCGGCCGTGGTGTAATCCGATGCGTCGGTCAGCCGCGCGGTCTTCAGCGCGGGGCCCGCCCCGTCTCCCTCGCGCGGTGGTGTTCCACTGAGGGTGCGCTTGGGGGCGCCGGGCGGCGGGTCGTCGGTGTGGCCGGCGCGGATCGGGACATCGGCGGTCTTGGCCTCGGTCTCGCCCGCGCCGATCCGGACATCGCCGATCGCCTCGGCGCCGGTGATGCCCGCGCCCACGCCGGTGCGGTGCGGCCGGCCGTCGGCGGTGTAGATGATGGCGTCGGTGGAGCGAACCCCCTCGGCGGTGTGGTTGTCCGGGGAGAGCGAATACTCCTCGTTCTTGGTCGGATCGACGACGACCATGTCCCCGTCGTCGTTGACGATCAGGTAGGCGTGCGCGCCGACGCCGTGCTCGTCGGCGGGCGCCCAGTAGGAGTCGACGACCACCGCGACGGCGCCGTCGCCGAGCCGGAACAGGTGGCTGGCGATATCGCCGTGATCGCGGAAGTGCTCGAGCGACGCACCGGCGGCGCGTTCGAATGCCGTCACGTCCATGCCGTTCAGCCCGACCGGGCCCTCCGGAACGCGGACGACCTGGCTGCCGGTCAGGTCGACCACGGCACTCAGCGTGAGTTGGGCGCATTCATTGACGAGGTTGTCGTCGGCCGCGGGGCGAGTCGGCGGCGGGTCCGTGACCTCGGGGAGCGCCTCGCGGAGTGCGGTCAGGTCGGTGGTCGACTCACTCGCGCCCGGCCTGGGCGGATACTCGGGCTTCTCGATTTTGACCGTCTCGATATCGCGGTCGACGACCAGGTCCAGCATCGTGTCGACGTCGGCATCGTAGGTACGCGCGTGACTGGATCCGTCTCGGCTGCGATCGGTGACGCGGAAGGTGTGATCTTCCCGAGCGATCGCCGTGGTGACGAAATCCTCGTCGTGGAAGGTGATTTTCGTGCCCGGCCGGAAATCGTCCCACTTGAGATAGGAGTACGACTCCTCGATTCGATGAATCAGGAACGGTCGAGTCGGGGTCGGCCCGTCGGTCAGAATGCGCTCCGCGCGGGCGAGCGCGGCCTCTTGTATTCGATCCTCGAGGTCCCGATCGCGTGTTCGGAATTCGCCCTGGGTATCCAGGTAGGTTCGCGCGAAGTTCTCGTCGAGTTCCAGACCTTGGGCTCTGAGCAGGGCGATCGCATAGTCGTTCATCTGCGAGTTGGGCATGTAATGGCCGCTGCTGTCCGTGACGTCGGTGACGCGGCCGGCCACGACCTGCATGAAGCCCCCGCCGAAAATGGGGTGACCACCCACGAACGACGAGTGCTGGATGAGTCCCGTTTCTTTTCTGGCGGAATAGAGGTTGCCGAACTCGTCCATGACGAAAATCCACGACGTGCTGCCGCCGGTATCGAATACGCGGCCGTCATGCGCGTTGTACAGCCGGCCGTCCGGTCCGACGAAACGTCGGTGTGCCTCGCGTTCGGCAGCGTCCATGTAGTGGATCGGAGTGTGGAAATGGGTCAGCGGGTCCTCGGCGAAATCCGCGATGTCGCCGCGTTCCGGCAGCTCGGACCGCGGCACCAGCGGCCGCCGTTCGCCCAGATAGCGCTTGTCGATGGCCGCGCCCTCGAGCAGCGGCTCCGGCCCGCCGGCCAGCATCTCGGTGAGCGGCTTCGGAATCTGATCCGGTGGGATCAGGTCGCCCGATTCCGCGTAGCTGCGCGGCAGGCTGGGTCTCACCGTCGAGAAGATATTGCCGGTCTCGGTGACGCCTACTTCGTAGCCGCCGCCTTCCGGGCGCCGCAGGAAGATGGTCGGCTTCGACCGGCCGAAATTCAGATTGACCCGCGGCCCGTTCGGGTCCAAGGTCGTGATATTCATTTGATGCTGGGTCGCCGCCGCCATCAACAGGAATTCCGCGCGGCCGGGACCGATGGCCCGGCTACCGGTGCTTTCGGCGCCGGTGAGCAGCTTCGATATCTCTCGTCCCAGCAATGCGGCACGCTGGTCTTGTAGCCGCCCTTCGAATCTGGGGTTTGCCCGGTTCGCCGGATCATTCGCTTGGCTGTCCAGCCGATCGTTGGTGATCAACGGGGTGAAGTGACCCGGATGCTTGCGCAGGTAGTTCGCGAGGTCTTGCCGCACGGTGGCGGGATCCTCGGCGTTGAGAATGCGGGCCAAGGTCGGGAACAGCTGCTCGTCGGCCGAGCTGATGCGATGCCAGGAGTCGGGCACCGGGAGGGTGACCTTGGCGGAGTGCACCTCGTGATCGCTGAGGAGGGCCTCGAACTCGGGCCTGCCGATGGTCGGTGGGGGCGTGACCGGCTCGGCGCGCAGATCGTGGAGATCGAATGCGCCGTCCCTGCGGACGATCGCGACGGAGTCGGTGGTGTCGCTGTGCAACTCCAGGATTGTCCCGGTGGTGAACTCGTTGCGCGACAGCTTCTCGGTGACGTAGGAGATCTCCTGGACGCGCTCACTCGTATCACCGCGCAGCGCAGGCTGGAACACCTCGACGTGATCCAAACCCATTGCCTCGTGGTCGGATCGGAGCATGCTCCAGAAGTCGTCGATGGCGTGCAGGGCGGGCGGGTTGGCCGAGTCGTGCAGGTCGTCCACCATGACGTGGTCGTCGTTGGTGAAGGTGGCGGTGGCCTCCAGTTCCTGGCCTTGCAGATGCAGCTTCGTGCCGGCCGGATATTCCGAGCCCTCGAACTTCGTGAGGAATTCCTCGATGCCGAAGCCGCCGGTCCGTTCGTTGCCCGCGCCGATGCGCGCCGTGGGCAGCGGGTGCGAGACGACCTGATCGACGGTGTGCGGCTGGCCGCCGGCGTCGTAGATGACGGCATGCACGGTGTCGACCGGCGCCGAGGTGTGCTCGCTGAGCGGGTGATGGGCGCCGGTGCTCGGATCCTTCACCGTGATGGTGCCGTGTTCGTTGGTGATCAGGTAGGCGTGTGCGCCGACGCCGTGCTGGTCGGCGGGACCGCGATAGGTGTCGACCACCAGTGCGGTGGCGCCGGGGCCGAGATCGCTCAGGTGCCGGCCGATCGCCTGATGATTGGTGAACGACTGCAACGGGCCGCCGGCGAGGTGCTGGAATTCCGTGGCGGACATGCCGTCCAGTCCGACCGGATGCTCGGGCAGGCGGGCGGCCGTACTGCCGGTGTCGGTGATGAGTTCGTGCAGCGCGAGCGGCGCGCAATTGTTGAGGTGCTGGTCGAATCCCGGCGGCAGCGCGGTCCGGGGCTCTTCGTGGATCGTCGGGAGGGCCTCGAGCAGCGAGTGCGTATTGATGGTCGATTCGTCGTGCTGCCCTGCCCGCGGCGGGAATTCGGGCTGTTCGACCTTGACGGTCTCGACCTCGCGAGCGGCAATCAGATCCTGCAGCATGGTCGGGTCGGCGTGGTAATGCTGGTCTTGATGGGAACCGTCGAGGGGACGATCGACGACCCGGAAGTTTTGATCGTTCGTCACCGTCGCCGTGGTGGCCAGGTCGTCGCCGCGGAAGCTGATCGTCGTCCCCGGCGGGAAATCATTCCAGGTGAGATGGTCGTGTGCTTGCTCGGTTCGGTATATCTTGAACGGCCGAGTCGGGGTCGGACCTTCGGTCAGAATTCGTTTCGCGCGGGCCAGCGCGTTCTCTTGGATCCGCGCTTCGACCTCGGGGTCACGAGCGACCCAGTGACCGTCCGAGTTCATGTACTTGTGCTCGAAGCTGGCGCTGATCCGCAGGCCCTGAGCCCGCAATGCGGCGATCGCATAGTCGTTCATCTGCGAGTCGGGCATGTAATGCCCGCTGCTGTCCATGATCTCGGTCAGGTAGCCGTCCCTGGCGCCGATGAAGCCCGCACCGGTAACTGTCCGACCGCCGAAGAACGAGGAATGCTGGATCAGGCCGGTCTTTTTTTCGGCGGCATACAGATTGGCGAACTCGTCCATGACGAAAATCGTGTTCGGGTGGTCCGTGGTGTCGAACGGATATCCGTCGCGGGCGTTGTACAGCCTGCCGTCCGGCCCGATGAAGAGCCGATGCATCTCGCGTTCCGCGCTGTCCATGTAGTGAATCGGCGTGTGGTAGTGCCGGATCGGATGCTCGGCGAAATCCGCCGCGGAGCCGCGCTGCTCGAGGATGCTCTTCGGCACCATCGGGCGCTGCTCCCCGAGGTATCTCTTCTGTAGTGCGGCGCCCTCGAGCAGCGGCTCCGGTCCGCCGGCCAGCATCGTGGTCAGGGGCTTCGGAATCATCTCCATCGAGATGGTCGGCGGCTCGTCCGGCGTTACGTGCATATCGGGCCGGACCACCGAGAACATGGTGCCGTCGCGGTTCATCCCGACCTCGTAGGCGCCGTCTTCCGCGCGCCGCAGGAAGATCTGCGGCCGGCCGGGGAAATTCGGCACCTCATTTCTCGGCAGGTGCGGGTCGAGGGTGGTGATGTTCATCTGTTTGGCCCAGGTGGCGCCGTACAGCGCGAATTCCATCTTCGCGGGTCCGGCGTAGTGGTAGCCCGTGCCGCCGGACTCGTAATACAGCTTCGATATCTCGTACTTCAGTATTTCGGGACGCTGGCTCGCCGCCCAGGCCGGAAAGTTCGGATCCTGGTGGTTTTCCGGATTGCTCCACAGGCTGTCGAGATGGTCGCTGGAAATATATCCGGCATAGAAATCCTGGTTTTCCTGGAGGTGCACGGCGACCTCCCGGCGTAGCTGGGTCGGGTCGGCTTCGTTCAGAATGCGGGTCAGGGTCGGGAAAAGGTTGTCCTGGCCCGGCGCGACGCGATGCCAGGATTCGGGGACCGGCAGCGTGACTTCGGCGGACTGCACGTCGTGCCGGTCGAGAATGGCCTCGAATTCCGTCCGGCTGACGATGCGTGACGGCGGGCGATGCTCCGCGCCGGACTCGCGGATCTCGATATTCCCGTCCTTGCGGACGATCGCGGTCTGGCTGTGGTCGCCGTCGTGAAATTTGATGGACGTTTTCGAGTCGAAGCCGTTCGCGACCAGCTCGACTTTCAGGTCGGAGACGTCCCATATCCGACGGGACTGGTCCCCGAAATGCGCAGGCTGGGCAACCGTGACGTCGGTCAGCCCCATTTCGTCGTGGCTGGCTCGGATATGGTTCCAGAAGTCATCTACGGTGCGCCGGTTCACCTCGGGTGGCGGACTGTTGACATCGGTCGTCAGCAGGACGTGGTGGTCGTCACCGAACTGGATGCGTAGCATTCCCGGCGTCGGTGTCGGGAAATACATCACCGTGCCGGGCGGATACTCGGTGCCGCCGAATCGTTCGAGGAGTTCACGGACCCCGAACGTGTCGTGCCGCGGACCGGAATCAATCGCGCCGACGCGCACGTCGGGGAGCGGGCGTGTGCTTCCCGTGTCGACGGTGTGGGGTTGACCGGTATCGGTGTAGAGAACGGCGTGCGTGTCCTGGACGTGCGCCGGGGTCTGCGCGATGAACGGCCGGTCGGCGCCGGTGCTCGGATCGCGGACGGTAATGCTGCCGTGGTCGTTGATGAGCACGTAGGCGTGCGCGCCGACACCGTACTGATCAGCTGGGCCGTGGTAGGTGTCGACGACGAGAGCGGTGGCGCCGTTACCGAGGCCGCGCAGGTGTTCGGCGACGCGGTCGTGGCCGCCGAAGTGTTGCAGCGGCGCGCCTGCGGCGCGTTGGATCTCTTCCGCGCTCATGCCCGCGAGCCCGACCGGACCCTCCGGGGGATGGATGACCGGACTGTTGTTCAGCCGGACGAGCTCGTTGAGCGCCAACGGCCCGCAATCGTTGAGGTGTCCGGCTTCTAGGCCGCGCACCGGACCGGTGTCGCCGAGGGGCAGCGGCTGCACCTGACCGCGGAAATCGGAACCCGGGTCGGCGGTCGTGGTGATCGGGTCGGGCTGATCGGGCGTGCGGCGCACGCTGCTGCCATCGGCTGTTTCCGCGCCGCGGTCCGGTCGGTTCGTCGCGAGATCCGGTGCTCCGCCGTGTGATTCGGCCGAATGCACGGATTCGTTGCCGAAGAGCCGGTGCCCGGCACCGGCCGCCGTACCGCTGTGCACCGTGACGGAATTCGCATCGACGTGCGGGGCGAGCGACTTCGCGAGCGGTTCCGGTGCGGACACGTGCACCCGCGCCGCGGGATGCTGCCCAGTGAATTCGGCGATCGCCGTCCCGAGCCGGCCCGGCGTGGGGTCGGGCGGTCCGGAAAAGAGCTTCGAGACCAGCCGCGACGGCCCGGAGGCGCCGCGGGTGGAGTCGTGGTCGACCCACATCACGGTCGCGTGGTGCGGTTGGGTGCGCGCGGTTTCGACGTGCTGCTGTGCGGCGTGCGCCACCGCGTGGCCGGCCGAACCGAGCGAGGCGTTCGGCGGCGCCTGCCAGTGCACCGTCGTGGCGGAGTCGACGGGACCGAATCCGATGACCTCGCGGCCCCGCCGGCCCTGGGCGTCTTGATCGAAGGACAGCAGATGGGTCGCCGGTTGCTCGGTGCCCGCACGATGGGCGGCGATCGCGGAGTCGATGTCCGCGGTGTTCAGGTCGGTGAGTACGGCTTTCAGGTTGTTCAGTTGCCGTCGCTCGTTCGACGACAGCGAGGAGCCGTCCGCGATCTTTTCCAGGCGCTGGATCTCGTGCTGGATGTAGGTGGTGTTGAGGGTGTTCCGGACCGCCGCCGGGATGCCTTCGCTATTGCGCAGGCCGGGGAAGTCGGTGACCAGACCGTGCTGGTAGGCGGGTGACAGATCGTCGAATCGCAGGTTGTTCCACCAGGATTCGCCGGTGTCGCGCCACCAGGCGGCGGTCCGGTCGGCCGCCGGATTCGTACCGTCGAGCCCGAGGGGCGGCCGGGGCGGCGTGATCCGGTCGTTCGGGCCGGTGGGATTCGGATGCGCGACGACCTGGTCCCGCAGCTCAGGCTGGACGATGCCCTGGTCGAGTCCGGCCTTCCACTGATTCAGCTGGTGCTGTTCGTCGTTCAGCAACTCTCGTCGAGCCTGCACGATTCGGCGGGCATCGGGATCGTCGGGGGTGCCCGCCCGGTCGAGCTCGTTCTCCTTGCGGCTCAGCGCTTCCGCGGCGGCATCGAGCGCGATCTGCCGCCGCGCGAGTTCGGCTTGCTCCCGGTCGACTTCGCCGAATCGTTCCCGGGGCTGGTTGTCGAAACCGAGGCGAGTGAAGTTCTCGTCGAGGGAAAGACCTTGTCGCCGTAGCAGATCCACCGCGTAGTCGTTGAGCTCGCCGCGCGGCAGGTAGTGCCCGCTGCGATCGCTCAGCACGACGAGGCGGCCGTCGCGGACCTCGATCTCACCGGCGCCCGTGACGGTTCGTCCACCGAGGAACGACGAATGATGGAGGGACCCGAGTTCCTGGTCACCGGCGTAGAGGTTGCCGAACTCGTCCATGACGAAGATGGCTCGCGCGTCTCCGCCTTCGCGCGCCGAGGCGATCTGGGTGGTGTCGAACAGCCGGCCGTCGGCGGCCCGGAACAACCTCCCCTCATGCACGAACAGCCGATGGTTCTCCAGCTCCGCGGGGCTCATGTGCCGCACCGGCGTGTGATACGGCAGGCGCTCCTGAACGGCGAGTGGCTTCGCGTCCGGGATCGGGTCGAGCTGGGATTTGACCCCGATCGGGCGGCCTTCCCCGGTGTAGTGCGGCGCCAGCGCGGCGCCGTCGAGCAGCGGGATCTGCGGCGAGGCCAGGACGCGATTCAGCGGCGGCGGGATCTCGCTGCGCGGCACCACCTGGTCGATCACGGAACTGAGCGGTGCGGGCGGGCTCGGATGCCGGTGTGCCGCGAACAGGTTGCCCTCGGGCGTGACGCCGATCTCGAACTCGCCGGTGGATGCGTAGCGCAGGAACACATTCCGCTGTCCCGGCACGAAAGCGTGCTCGGCGCCGTGCCCGTCCGAATGCTGGACGACGACGTTCATTCCGAACGCGGACGCCGCCAGGTGCAGATCCCGGTCCACGGTGTCGCGCGTCGGCGGCGTCGGCGGCGCGGCCGCGGTGTTGCGCTGTTCGTCGAGCGAGTTCTCGAACTGCTGACGGCGTTCCAGTTCGCTCTGCCATTGGGTCTCGTCGACCCGATTCTGCCTGCGCTCCTCCTCGATGGTGGCTCGCCAATTGGTTTCTTGTTGCTCCAGCCGGTTCAGGTGGTCGGTGATGCCGGACCGTACGTGCGTGGCATCCGGGAGGCCGAGAATCCGGGCGACCGTGGTGAACAGTGGATCGGTGCGGTCGGGCACCGGCGCCCAGTGCTGCGGCCACGGCGCCTGCTGCGGGGTCGGGTCGCCGACCACGATCTCGGGCGGCGGCGGTGACGAATCACGCGGCGGCACCGGGGTTTCCGTCCGCCCCGGGGAATCGATGCGGGCACCGTCGCCCGGAGGCGTGCTCGGGTCTTCGGGGTGACGCGCGATCGGTTCGGCGACGTGGTAGTTGTCGCCGGTCTCGTCGGCGCGGACCAGGATGTGCTCGGGGCGGTCCTGCGGGCCGAAATGCGTCATCGTGCCGTCGCGGTCCACCACCACCAGGTGCAGGTCGTTCGCGTCGGCGCCCGCGGAGAGCAGGAAATCGCCGAGTTGGTTGTGGTGCGGGCCGGGCTGGGACAGCTGTTCGTGCTGTAGGTCGAACGCCAGCGAGCGTTCCAATTCCAGATCCTGCGTGTGGAACTCGCGTTCGGACTCCCAGGCTCGGCGATCCGGGTGATCCGGGTAGTCGCGCAGGTTGGCGTCGATCCGGGCGATTTCCCGGGCGGCTTCGCGGAAGTCCGGGTCATCGGGGACGAACTTCCCGATCAGCTTGTCCTTGCTCTGCTGCAGAGTTTGGACGAACTTCTCGCGAACGGCCGCCGGCCCGGGCCCGAGCTTGCCGCCGGTCGCGTGATCGATCGCCCGGAACAGGCCGTCGCCGCCGGCGGGGAGGCGCTCCAGGCGATGGCCGGGCAGCGCGGACACCTGCTGCGGGGTGGGGTTGAAGTCGGCCTGCGGCACGAATTCGAGGCCGGCGGGCGGCTTTTCGCGCGTCGGCTCCGGCAGCGGGCGCTGCTCGGGGGAGTTCGAATCCGAGGGATGCGGGACCGGTTCGTCGCTTTTCGGCGTCGCGAAATCGCCCGATTCTCTGGCTGATTCGAGCGGAACCTCGGGGCCTCTGGACGCGCCCCGCGATGTTTCGTTGGAAGTTGCAGGTTCCCTTGGGATTTCGAGCGAAGTCTCGGGCTGTTTCGGGGTGGTCAGGTGGTCTTGAGGACCTTGCGCCGGTTCGACCGTGCGGAATTGAGATTCGGGGGTGACCGCCGACGAGGTCGATGCGCGTTGGTTGTTCGGGATCGGGTCGGTGCGCACGCCTGCCGTGATCGGCGGGCGCGCGGAGCCGTCGCCGACCGAGGAGATGCTGGGTCGTGCCGACGGCGGCGGGGACTGAACCGAGGACTTGTCGGAGACCGAAGGCGGGGGCAGCGGCGACTCGCTCCGCGACGACGTCACCGGCGGGGGAGTGCTGCTCGGCGTAGCGCCGGTGTTCGCGGTAACCGGCTGTGCGGGCGGTCCGTCCGTACGGATTCCAGTGCTCGACTGCGCCGCGGGCGGTGGCACAGGCGATTCCGTGATGTTCCCGACGTGTGCGGACTGCGGCGGCGAACTCGTGGATGCATCGTTGCGCGGTTGCTCCACCGACGCCTGCGCGGTCGAGGTCGTCGAATTGTTCGAGTTGCCTTCGAGATTCGACGTCGTCGCGGAGTGGGTCTGCGTTGCCGACTGCGGCGCAGGAGAATCCGTGGACTGCGCGTGCACCGGCTGCGGCGGCGGTTGCGAGGTACTCGAATTGGGATCGAGTCCGGTGCGCGTCGCGGGTTGTTGGGTTGTTTGCCCCTCGACGCGCGATGACGTAGCAGGCTGTTGTGCGGGCGAAGTGCCGTTGGACCGCCCGGAGCCGGAGTTCGACTGCGACTGGTTCGTGGACTGCGACTGGTTGGTCGACGGTGACCGGTCGGTGGACCTCGTCGAGTTGTTGTTCTGTTGCGCGGCCGAGTTGTTGGTCTCGGTCCTGCCGTTCGTCTCCGCGGTGTTCGTCCGGCCGTTCCGGGTGGTCGAATCGTTGTGCGTGGTGGTGTGATCCGCCGGTGCCGTACTCGACCGATCGCTCGTCGTATGCACCGACGGCGCACGGTGATTCCCGCTGTCGCCGTCGTAAAGCGAAGAGGGGCGCGAAGATCCGCTGTCGCCCTCGTTGACCTCGACGACCCTCGGGTCGGGCCGCTCGTGACTGCCGTCGGCACCGACCGGCGGCGGCGCGGACAGCCCGGTGTAGCCGCCCTTGGCCATCCCGATCGACTGCGCGTGTCCGGCGACACCGTGCACGCCACCGACCAGACCACCGCCGACACCGCCGAGGATCGCGGCCGGATCGAACTCCCACTGCCCCGTGAAAACGCCGTTGGCGACGATGCCCGCCCCGGCGCCGACCACACCCGCGGGAATGCCCGCGCCGATCGCGATGCCGCCGGCCTTCCACCACGTCATCGAGTCGTGGCCGACCCAATTGCCGAGACGCTTACCGATCATGCTGCCGACCGGCGCCGCCACCGCACCCGAGATGCCGCCGACGGCGCCCGAGATGACCATCTGTTTGACGTCGAAGCTGTCCCGGTGCCCCTTGCCCAGCTGAATGCCCTGGGCGAGCGCGTCCGCGCCGAGGCCGATCGCGGCCTGCTCGACGCCGGTGATCGCGGCCAGTTTCCACATCGGCATCTGCGCGAGCCGGGTGGCCCGGTTCGCCAGGAAGGTGATCAGCCGCTGGCCGATGAGCTGGCACACGCCGGCCGCCTCGGCCTCCATGGCGGGCACCGCCCACGCACCCCAGAGCGTGGCCAGCGCGTAGGCGATCTCCGCGGCCAGGATCGCCAGCGTGATGATGATCTGGAGCTTGGCGTACTCGGTCTGAGTGCCGCACTGGCGCACCGACTCGCCCAGCTGCTTGAGCTGTTCGGCCAGCTTCTCGACGGACTGATCGCCGGAGAAGAACTGGTCGAACTGTTTCTTCATCTTGTCCGCGCCGTCGCCGGAGTAGCTCACCTGCGCGGTGTTACACGCGACGTGCAGGGCCTCGATGAGGTCGTGCACGTCCTTGGACGCCGATTTCCAGTCGTCGCCGAGCGCGAACAACGCGTCCTCGTCGCCTTTCGGCCAAGACGCGCCTGCGAGATAACTGAGCCATTGCAGGCCCTCGGGCATCTCGATGCTCATCGGTCAGGCCAGGGCTGGTTCAGCGGTCGTTGTCACGTGCCGACGGAGCATCGAAGGAGGCCCGCTGCGGTTCCGGGACCCGCGTCTTCAGATCCGGCAGGCCCGCGACGATCTCGGAGAGGCTGGGCAGCTGCGATCGGGTGCGCTGAATGGGCGCGATCAACTCGTTGGCGCGCCGGGCCACCTCCATCGCGGCCTCCTGGGTGGCGTCGGTGACGGCGTCGGCGATCTCGTCGTAATCCAATTCGTCGATGTCGTCGGCGAATCGGGTCTCGATGACGACACCGTCGGCGTTGACGGTGATCTGCACCCGGCCCTTGGCCGCCGTGGCGGTCGCGGTGAGTTCGACCCGCTGCCGCTGTGCCTCGGCGATCGAGCGAATATGCAGATTGACCGTGTCCAGCAGATCTGCGAGGTCACCCTTGGCTCGGTCGTTGTCCACGTCGAATTCTCCTGCTGCCCGACATAATTCGGAACCCGCGATGCCTCCGCATCGATTCCCCGCTGAACGTTACCGCGCCTAATCGCCGAGGATAATCCGCGATTATCAAATACTTATGTGTGTATTACGTGAGGGATTATGTCTCCGTTACCGGAGCCATGTTGAATCTCATTGTGCGGCAACTGGGCTCAGTGCGGCGTTGCGGAGCGAGCTCGAACTACGAGGTGGAGGCTTTCTGGTGGCGAACGAACGACTGAAGGCCGACGCCGCGATGATGCTGGAAGCCCTGCATGAGCAAATGCTCGGTATTGCCAAAATCCAACGTGATCGTTCCCGGCTCACCGCCACCGCCACCGCGTGCGACAAGCGAATCACCGTGACCGTCAACGCCGACGGTATTCTCATCGACACCAAGTTCGCCGACGACATCGGCGACCTGACCCACACCGAGATCGCCGAGGCGATGACCGAGGTCGTGCAGGAGGCCGCCCGGCGGGTGACCCAGCAGGTCGGTCTGCTCATGGAACCGCTGCGCGAGCGCAAGTCTCAGCTGCCGAAGCTGTCCGACCTCATCGAGGACGCACCCGACCTCGGATCCGCGATGCCGGTCGCGCCGCCCGCGTCGTTCGCGCCGCCGAACTCGCCGCAGCGGCGCTACGAGGACGAGGACACCGGCTTCGGTGATGCGCGCAGATTCGGCGGACGACGGTCGATGGTCAGCGGCCACGACGACTGAGTTCGCGCCGAGATGGGACTGTATCTGCCGCCTGAGCTGCGCTGGCTGGGGTGGATCGCGGGCGGTGCGTGGCCGGATGGCGACGAAACCGAGGTCTGGCATGTCTCGGACGCCTTCAAGGACGCCAGCTCGGCGCTGAACAAGCTCACCCCGGATATCGAGGACGTCAAGCGCATGACGATGTCCGCCTACCCCGAAGGGGCGGGCGGCGAGAAGATGGGCGCGCTGTTCGACCAGCTCATCACCGGTGACCAGTCGGTGGAATCGCTGGCGAAGTTCATGGAGCAGATCTCCGACGCCGTCTTCGATTTCGGCACGCAGATCGAAGCCGCGAAGCTGATGACGATCGTCTCGCTCATCGCGCTGGCCATCGAAATCGCCTGGGCCTGGATGTTCCCGCCGACCGCGCCGGCCGTCGAGGCGGCCGAGACCGCGGCCACCCAATCCATCCTGCGCCGGCTGGAACTGCAACTCCAGGAACGGATCCTGGCGAAGGTGCTGTCGGTGTTCGGCGAGAAGTTCGCCAACCTCAGCAAGAGTTACCTGCTCAAGATCCTCGAGGCGATGTTCATCTCCGGCGCCATGGACGCGAGCGTGCAACTCGGGCAGATGGCCGCCGGGCACCGGAAACACTTCGACGGCAAGGAGTTCGGGGTCTCGGTGCTGTCCTCCGGGCTCGGTTCGCCGTTCGGCCGGATCGCGGCCGACAACATCGGCAAATTCACCGGGAAGCTGCTCGGCGACAAGATCACCAACCCGTGGGTCCGGGCCGGGAACGGGGTAGTCGTCGGCGTCGGCTCCAGCCCGTTCGGCGCCGCGGTCGGCGGTCTCGGCGCGGTCCTGATCACCGGCGATTGGGAGGGTACGTTCGGCAACCCGGTCAGCTGGGTCGGCGGTGCGGCGCGCGGCGGGATCTCGGGTGGCGTCAAGGGGTACGTCGGGATCCACGGATACAACAACCGCAACAGCTTCGAGGTTCCGTGGGGATCGAACAAGGATGGATCGGCGAACTTCACCGGGAAGGGCGGGTTCTCCTTCGATTCGGGGCACAACGGATCCAGCGGATCCAATGGTTCGCGCAACGGTTTCGACGGTGAGCACGCCACGAATCGACCGGGGAACTTCGGCACGAACGGATCCCCGGGCAGCAACCGGGCCATCACCTTCGACGAGTCCGGCTCGGGATCGCGCGGGAACGGACACGATACGTCTCCGTCGATCTTTCCGGCCCGGTCCAACGAGCCGAACCTCCATGGTG
Organism: Nocardia sp. NPDC051756; assembly: GCF_040681495.1. NCBI lineage: Bacteria > Bacillati > Actinomycetota > Actinomycetes > Mycobacteriales > Nocardiaceae > Nocardia > Nocardia sp. NPDC051756. Next base: position 784,785 of record NZ_JBFAYV010000004.1, read on the forward strand.
ATTCGGCAAACGGCGGCGGCTCGCGTAACGGGTCGGGCGGCGGGGAGAGTGCCGGCGGGAACAGGTCCGAGCACAACTCGACAAACGGGCAGAACAGTTCGTCGCCGGGCGGTGGGGGAGGCCGCGACCGGAACGCGCCGCCGCTGAATACCGCGGGGGGAAGCGAGAATTCGCGCGACGTGAACGGATCGTCCTCGCATCAGAGCGGGTCGACGACGAACAACCAGTCCACCGGTAATGGGCAGCAGTCCGCATCGAACCAGCCGGGCAGCACCCAGCAGCGACCCTCGACGGCCACGAATTCGACTGCTGGGAACGGCAATTCGTCGAACGCCGGAAACAGCGGCTCGTCGAACGCCGGCAGTTCGACCGAACGTGCCGATGGCGGGGGCCGGGACACGCGTACGACCTCCGGCAACGATGGTTCGGCGCAATACCAGCGCTCGCCCGCGCCGCAACCGTCCGCCGGTGATGCGCAGCCCTCGGTGCGCTCGACCACACCCGAATCGAATATCACTGCGGGACAGTCGCAACGGCCGCCGGGCTCGGAGTCCAGCCCCGCCGGCGCGCCGCCGCAGCAGCGGGTGCCCGGTTCGGAGACCAATCCGGCTGGTGGACCGCCGCAGCGTGGGGCAGGTCCGGAGTCGAGCCCGGCCGGTGGACCGCCGCAGCGTGGGGCAGGTCCGGAGTCGAATCCGGCCGGTGGACCGCCGCAGCGTGGGGCAGGTCCGGAGTCGAATCCGGCCGGTGGACCGCCGCAGCGTGGCGCGGGTCCGGAGTCGAATCCGGCTGGTGCGCCGCCGCAACAGCGCGGGCCTGGTTCGGAGTCTCCGGCGGGGCCGCAGCAACGTCCGTCGGTGTCGAATTCCGGTGCGGGCGACGGAACCTCGTCGCCGCAGCGCCCGCCGGCCACCGAGTCGAACTCGAACCCCTCGGGTCGGCCGCGTTCGTCGGTGCCGGAGCCGAATTCGACCACCGCGGGGCAGCAGCCGCCGCAACGGATCGCCGCGTCGAATTCCGGTGGGACACCGCCGCCACCGCGTTCGTCGGCGCCGGAGTCGAACAACGTGTCCTCGTCGTCGAATGCCCGCGGCGAGCACGACACGGGTGCGCCGCCGCCGCGCCCCGAGCAGCAGCGGCTGCTGCCGCCGCCCGAGGGGCAACAGCCACCGCCACGAGCGGCCACGCCGCCGGGACAGCACGACCCGAACGGGCCGCAGGGCGCGGTGCAGACCGGCCGCGGCGGGTGGACCCACGAGGAAAACCGCCCGGGGAACCCGAACTGGATCCGCAACGAACGAGGCGAGGTGCTGGTCACCTCACCCGACGGCACCCGGCATATGGTCGACCGCGACGGGAACATCACCATCGGGCGTCCCGGCGACCCGACGGCGGTCCGCATCCGCCCCGACGGCTCCACCGAGTTAGTGCCGAACTCCGCCAATCATCCTGCGGCACAACCCGGTCCGCGGGCCGGCGGCGCGAGCGGGCCGGAGCGGGAGTTCGGTTTCGGCAGGCCCGACGGCACCCGGCACACGGTGCTGCCCGACGGTTCGGTGCAGACCAGGTCCCCGGACGGGTCGACGACGACCATCCAGCGCAACGGCGCGACCGACTTCCGCTCGGCGTCCGGCGATCGGACACAGCGCGAGCAGGACGGCACCACCATCCACACGCCGCCGGACGGGCCCACCACGGTCACCCGCCCCGACGGCAGCACGCACGTCGTGCCGAACGACCGCGCGAGCTGGGAGCGCAAGGCCGACGGCTCCTTCGTGGTCACCTCGCCGGACGGCACCAGGCATGTGATCAGCCCGGACGGGACCATGGTGGTCAGCCGTCCCGATGATCCGCAGGCCCTCCGGGTCGGCCCGGAGCACACGATCGCGTTCGTCGCGCCCGACGGCTCCGGCGCGGCCCCACGGCCCGAGGGCGGCGCGGCGGGTAAGGACACCGGTGTGCGGTCGCCGTCGTTCAACCGGCCGGATCGCGTCTCGCACACGGTGCTGCCCGACGGCTCGGTGCAAACCAAGTCCCCGGACGACTGGACCACGACGGTCAAGCCCAACGGCGCGACCGAATTCACCTCGCCCACCGGCGACAAGACCATCTCGAAGCCGGACGGCACCGTGGTCGAGTCCGGGCCGGGCAAGCCCATCGTCACCACCGGCATCGACGGGACCAAGCAGACCGCCGAACCCAACGGCGCGGTCACGGTCGAGAACCCGGACGGCACCAAGCATGTCGTGTTCGACTCCGCGAACAATCAAGGCGGCGGACGAACCCAGCATCCCGACGGGACCGTCATCCACAGCGACCTGAAGGGGACGCTGGACTTCAGCCCGCGCGATCGGCTCGGCGGCTTTCCGCAAGACGGCCCGCGCAAGCACGGCATCATCCAGATGGATCGGCCGGACGGGATCGGGCTGGAGTCGACGCCCAAGGGCAGCAAGGTGTTCGACCCCGACGGCACCACCTACGAATCGGGCTCGCGCGGCTCCGTGCGCATCACCTCGCCGAACGGTGAGGTCGAAGTCCGGACCGTGACCGAGCCGATCGTGATGTCCAACGGCGCGGAGGTGGAGCGGACTTCCGGCGGCTTCCGGGTCACCCACCCGGATCACTCCACCTCCGAAATCGGTTCGCGCGGTGCGAAGTTCACCGATCCGGACGGCGTGGCCCGCGGAACCCGGCCGGACGGAACGACCTTCGTCACCGACCCGGACGGCACCGTGCGCGAGGTCCGGCCGGACGGGGCTGTTCGGGTCACCGCACCGGACGGAACCTCCTGGGGCAGTAGGCCGGACGGCACCACCTGGAAGGTCGACGACGCCGGAAAGATCTACGTCTCTCATCCCGATGGGACCGACGCGCCGCCGCCGCCTCCGCTGCGCAAGAACTCCTGGGTCGACGGCAGCGACGAGACCACCAAGACACGGCCGCGTCGCGTCCCGGACATCGGTCCGATGCCGGGCGAATACCACGCGCCGAAGGCACCGGAGCTGGACGATTGGATTCCACCGGGGTACGGCAGGGACGGCGACGAGAACGATTGGGAGCCTCCGGATCCCGATCTCTTCGACGATTACCAAGGGTATTGGGGTCCGGGCGGGGAGGACCACTACTACTACGACGACTCCGGCGACGGTCCCGATGATGACCATCGTGATTCGGGCGACGATCGTGATTCCGGGCAGAGCAAAGACTCCGGTGGTCCGGGTGTCGGTGACGACTCGGGTCGCGATGGTGGACCGGATGGCTTCGGCGGCAACGACTACCGCGATTCCGGTGACGCGGGCGGTGCCGATGAACGGCGCGACGATTCCGACCAGGATGGTGGAAGCCGCGGTGATTCCGGTGCGGACCAAGATGACTCGGCCGAGGACGACCGAACGGATCAGTCGGCCGAGCAGCAGCCGCCGCAGCCGGACCCGGCAGAGCTGGCGAACATGTTGCAGAACCTGCACGCCGCGGACGGGATGATTCCGCCTCCCGATGACGGCGGTGCGTCGACACCGGGGAGCGAGGGCGGACAGTCGCCGGACTTCACCCGCCTCTCCGAATCTGGCGAGGGTTCGTCGCAGAATGTGCCGCCGCCACCGGACCTGTCCGGGTTGCGGGGAATGCTGAATCAGTTGGGCGAGCAGGCCGCCGGCGGTTCGGGCGAGCAAGGTGCCCAGTCCGGTACGGGGAGCAACCCTGGTTCATCGAACGATCCGCGAGGCAGTTCCGGGTTGCCGAACCGACAGGGCGACGCCAAATTGCCCGGTGCCGAGCGCAATCCGGGCGCGCCGGAGACACACAATCGGCCGGATACCTCGGGCAACCACCCAGGTGGTCAGGGCTCTGAGACCCGCCCGGGTGGTCAGGGCGCAGATGGCCGGGGTTCGGAGAATCGCCCAGGCGGTTCGGGTTCCGAGAGCCGCCCAGATGGTCAGGGATCTGAGAGTCGTTCGGGCGGTGCGGGTTCGGAGAATCGCCCAGATGGTCGGGGCGCCGAGGATCGCCCTGGTGGGCAGGGTTCGGAGCGCCGCGCGGATGGCCAGAGCCCTGCCAGCAGTTCGGGCGGTCAGGGACCCGGAGGCCAAGCGGGTGGCTCGGGTGCCACGGATCAATCGCACGCTCCCGGCTCCGAGAATCGTTCGGATGCCCCGGGTTCCGGCGAGCAACCGGGCGATCCGCGTTCCGGCGAACGGCCGGGCACCGCGGGCTCCGGAGACCATCCGGGCGGCCAAGGCGCCGGTGACCGGCACGGCGGGCCGGGCGGCCAGGACGACTCGTCCAGGCCGGGAACGACGAAAATCCCAGAGCAGCACGGAAACTCGTCGCATCCGGGCGCGGCCGGGGCCCAGCAGTCGTCCACCCCGGGACGGCCGCCCATGCCGCCGCAGGACGGCCACCAGCCGGGTGGGTCCTCCGCGCCCGGTGGCACGCCGCCCCCGGGTGCCGCACCACCGCCAGGTACCCCGCCCCCCGCGGCGCAATCCGCGGCCGGAGCCAAACAGAAGCCACCACGCCGAGATCGCAAGAAGAACGACAAGCCACGAAAGACACCGAGATCAATGCTGATGCCCTCGCCGTCCGAGGCCCCCGAACGAGCGGGACCCGACGAGTCCGTCGATGTCCCTTTTGCTTTGGGAGCTTCGAACCAGGAACCCGAACCGGATAGCACGGCGCGATCGACCACGAGGAGAAGCGAAGATGGCTGACGAGCCGAAGAAGATCGACGACACCACCAAGACCTCGGCCAACGATTGGAAGGATCTGCGGTCGAAGGCGGATCACCACACGTTGAAGTTCAATCCCCTGAAGTTCGATCCCAAGGTGGTGGTTCAGTGCGCACAGTTGTGCCACGACATGATCGGGAAACTGAAGTGGTATCAGGACTTCATCAATAACAACAAAATGGCCAACATGGACAACTGGTCTGACGAGACGGGCGGCATCCAGCTCACCCACCGTTTCAATCAGAAGGGTCAGGACGTGCTGGCCGCGATGGACACCATGAAAGTAATCATGGAGGACATGGGCGACACGTTCCTCAGCGCGGGTGGAAATTATCTTCGGGCGGACGGGAAGTCGACCGAAGAACTCGAAAAGGTGGGCGATCTGCAGAAGGTGGATCCCATCAAGCCGAAGAACGATCCGCCCAAAGAACCGCATTTGTCGAATACCAACAGCAACCCGGACAAGCCGAAACCGCCCACCGGCGTGGACCCCGGCCAGCCGATCAGCGTCGAGGACGGCAGCGGCTGGGGCTGGGACCGATTCCAGACCTTCGGGCAGTCGTTGATCGGGCACGACTGGCGCACCTACGAGGCCGGTACTCGATACAACTGGATGAGCGGACAACTCAGCGGAGATCTCACCGACCTGAACGGCGCACTGAAACGGGTGACGTCCGAAATGTGGAGCGGTGAGGGTGCGGACCAGGCTACCAAGGCGATTCAGCGATTCACCGAAAGCTCGCTCACCTTTGCCAACAGCCTGACCAACCTCGGCAACGATCTGCTGTACTGCTCGAAGTGGCTGAACTACACCTACAACAAGACGCCCGAAAAGACGTGGGACAACACCTATGCATCGGATTGCGTGAAGCGGGATCGGCTCGGTGATTACCGAGGCCGATACAAGGACACCTACCTGCCCGGTATCGAGGGTGCGGTCGCCGCGATGCCGGTTATCGCCGTGACCGGCACGGTCGCCGCACCCCCGCCGCCCGGAGACGGTAAGGGTGACGGCAAGGGCGATAGCAAAGGTGACGGTAAGGGCGATAGCAAAGGTGACGGCAAGGGCGACATCGACAAGAACAGTCCCGAGTACAAGGCCGGCTATGAAGACGGCTACAAAAAGGGTCTGGAAGACGGCGGCGGTAAGGGTGACGGAAAAGGCGACGGCAAGGGTGACGGAAAAGGCGACGGCAAGGGCAACGGCAACGGCAACGGCAACGGGCAAAACTACGGAGGGCCCGGCAGCGGCGGCAGCGGAAACAGCGGCGGCGTAGACAAGAACAACCCCAACTACAAGGGCGGCTACGAAGACGGCCACAAGCAAGGCCTCGGCGACAGCAAGTCCGGCGGCAAGTCAGGTGGCAGCGGCGGACAGTCCGGCGGCCCCGGCGCCAACGGCTCCGAGTCGAAGGGCGGGCCCGGTTCGAGTGGCAGCGGCTCGCCCGGCCCGAATACGCAGATTCCCGACCTGTCCAATCTCGGCGCGAGCGATCCTGAGCGCAAATCGCCCGCGCCGAGCGGCAGCGTCGGTGGACCCGGCCTCGGCTCGACCGGCGGACCGGGCGGCGGTTCCAGCGGGAAGCCCATCGGCGGACCGGGCTCCGCGTCGCCCGGACCCAAGATAAACCCGCCCATCCCGGGTCCGGGCAAGCCGGGCAGCCCCGTCCCTGGCTCGCCGGATGATCTGCTGAAAAAGCTGCTGAACGGCGAGAACCCGCTCAAGGATCTGAGTCCGGAGGCGCTGAAGAAGATCGGGTCGGATCTGCTCGGTGGTCTGAGCCCGGATCTGTTGAAGAACATGAGCCCGGAGGCCTTGCAGAAGCTGGGTTCGGATCTGCTGCAAGGGATGAGCCCGGAGGAACTGAAGAAGCTGGGGTCCGACATCCTCGGCGGCCTCAGCCCGGAAGAGTTGAAGCACCTCAGCCCGGAAACGCTGAAGAACCTCAGCCCGGACGTGCTCAAGAACCTCAGCCCCGAAACGCTGAAGAACCTCGATCCGGAAACACTGCGGAACCTGAGTCCGGACACCGTGCGCGATCTGGGGCGCAGCCTCGCCCAGGTGCCCGGCGGCGGGGATCTGCTCAAGCTGCTGACCGACGGATTGAGCGGGCTCACCTCGACAATCGGCGACGTGGTCAAGACCGGTACCGAAGCGCTCGCCGGCCTGGCGAGCAGCGGGGTGCTCGGCATCCCCGGCATCGGCGAGCTCCAGCATATGGAGATGGCCAGTGGCAGCGCGGCGCCGAGCGATCTCGCGTCTGCGCTCAAACACGCCGCGGGCATCCCCTCCGGTGGACCAGGCGGGCCCGGTGGACCCGGCGGATCGCACGCGCCGCTCACCACCCTGTCCGGTGGCCCGGCCGAGTCGTCGAAGTTGTTCCCGCGGGCGGCAATTCAGGGCATCGGCGAGGGCCATCAGATGCAGACCGCGCAGGCCGGAAGCGCGCCGGGGCCCATGGGTCCCGGCCCTGGTCCGGGACCCGGTCAAGGTAGCGGGGAATACAAGCGGCCCAAGTACCTCGACTCGGTGACCAATCTGGACAGCGCCCTCGGGCCGGACATCGAGCGCTCGAAGCCGGTGATCGAGCCGTGACGCAGCAGTGGAAGTTCACCGCGCTCGAGTTCATCGTCCTGTGTGAGCAGTATCGCGAAGGTTCGCTGCCGACGCCGTTCCTGTTCGTCACCGAGGAGGTGGTCATGGCCGACGAGCTGGAACGGCGTAAGCGGGTCGTGTGGGAGGACCTGCGGCGTCGGCTCGGCGGCTCGTTCGACGGCGCGATCGAGGTGCTGACCGCCCCCGAACTTTTTGTCCGCGTGCGTAGTTGGGACGAGCAGGCGGAAAGCAATATGGCCAAGCAGTACCACCTGCACGCGGCGCGGGCAGGCGCGCACGGCTACCTCTTCGAACAGGCCCCCGGCCTGATCACCTACGACACTCTGGCCTTCACCGTCACCGAGTGTGATCCGCGCGCGCTGGCCGGTGCGGTGGTCGCCTCGCTCCCGCCGGTGGAAGCCGGTCGGCTGCCGGACATTCCGGTCGTGACCGACCCGGCCGAGCACGAGGTGCCGACCTGGGGCAACAGCTATATCCGGGACGAGCGGGAGGATTCGCCGGTTTATCAGACCCAGCAGTTCTTCCAGCGGCGGGCCGATTGCACCGGATCGATCATCGTGGTGCAGGGGCGCTCGAAGTACGGTCCGCGCGGTATCCACGAGACGAAGATGATGTGGCGCGACGTGGTCGATGACGGCCGGTATGTGATGTCGCTCGACGAGGCGCCGGTCGCGGTCGCCACCGGCCGCAGGCAGCTGACCGAACGGATTCAGCGGGATATCGACAATCTGATGCAGCGTCTCGAAATACATTGGGAGGCAGGGCGTCCCGACGATCGGTACTGACCTTAGTAGGAGAACAGGAGGCGACGCCATGTCCGGTGAACGCAGGATCGAGGTGGACACCACGCGATTGCGCGGTGCCGCGGCCAAGATGGAGGAGGTCGGCAAGACGACCGAATCCATCATGGCCACGCTGCGAAGCAACTTGCAGGCCAAGGGTTTTCCCTTCGGCGAGGACGACTACGGCGACAAGTTCACCAAGGGTGACAAGGGTTACACCAAGTCTGCGGAGAACCTGCTGACCGGTGGTGACAACATGACCGATTCGGCGAAGAAGTTCAGCAAAGGCATGAACGGCGCCGCGGACAAGATGGACAACATGGATTCCGGGAATTCGTGAGGAGTGGCTGACTAGATGACCGATCCACAACCGCACACTCCAGCCGGTGCCGATTCCGGTGCCTTGCCGGACGTTTCGTTCCGGCTCGGCGGCCTCGGTTCTGCGGGTCCGGCGCCCACGCCGGCGGCCCCCGATTCGCCTGCACCGGAACCGGAACCGGAACCCGAAGCGGCCGCAGCCGAACCGACGATCGAAGACCAGGCCACCGATCTGGCCCACCGGATCGCGCAGGAACTGGCGGTCGCCGGTCCGGAGGGCTGGCGGCGGCTGGCGGCGGTCTTCGCCCTCACGGTGGCGGGCGGGGTGCGGACCGCCGTCTACTTCGACGAGGCCGACGGGGCGGCCCGGATCGAGCCGTCGGACGAAATCATGGAACTGGTCCGGTGGCAGCGCGAGGTCTCGGCCCCGCTCGGCGACGGACCCTGGTGGCGGCTGACCATGCAGTTCGACGTCAGCGGCCGGTTGGAGCTCGACTACGACTACGGCGACGAGCCGTTCCCGGACGAGCACCTGCTGGTGCCCGAGGCGTATCTGGCCGATCTCGAGGCGTTTCCGCGCGAGCGGTTGCCGATGTGGCTGGCCGCCTACATCGGTCACGAGAATCGGCAGTGGCGTTCGCCCCAGCAAGCCGCCGCGCAGACCCGGGCGGACCAGGAGGCCGGTGTCGTCGCCGTGCGGTCGCTGGACGACTTTCCGGTGCTGCCCGTGCTGTGGGCGCGCTGGGCGACGATCGCCGCCGCCTTCGTCGCCGTCGGCTCGGAGTGGGGTCCGCGGATCCAGCCCGCGCTGGGCGTGTTCGAGGGATCGGCGCGCAGCGGATCCACGCTCTACGTGCTGCCCGGCGGCCGGGCGATTCTGTCCGGCGGCGTGTGGAACGCTCCGGAACTGGACGCGGCCTACAACGAGGACGCACCGCATCCGGAGCTGTACGCGGGCGCGCCGGAGTGGGTGGCCAACCAGGTGCTCAATCCGCGGGCGGCCCGCGGGCTGATGTCGTTCTGTTACTGGTGGGAGGACAACAGCTGGTATCGCGGGGACTCGCCGTCCGCGGACGTGCTCAGTCCGGCCGTGCCCGGCATCTGGACCGACGAGACCGTGGTCGACGTGGTGTGCGGCGTGCTCAGTGACCATCCGAGCGACGAATTGCGCGCCGCCGCGGCGACTCTGGTGGCGGCCGCGGAGGCGGGCGTGGTCACCCGCGACACCCTGGCCGCCCTGTTCACCGACCCGAACGACGACATCGACAGTGCCCTGTACCAGCTGTCGCTGGCGGGCTTGGTGACCAGGGTTCCGGCGGCGCTCGCGCAGGACCGCGCGATCGCACTGGTCCGAGCGCACATCGGCGCCCAGGACGCGGACGCCGATCGATACCCCGTCGACGAGTTGGTCGCCGAGCGGCTCAGCGTCGGCTGGATGGTCTTCGTGCCGACCCGCCCCGACGAGATCGCCATCGGCCGCGCCATCTTCTATGTCGCCGACGACGGCGTGGTCGAACAGTCGTCGTCCTCGGTCGCGCCGTCGCTCTATCTGGAGGGGTTCGAACAGCGATACAAATTGCGGCGGACGAGCGCGGCAGGGGACTGGGAGGTAACCAGGCCAGGCATGTGACCTGCATCACATTCGTTTGAGTGTGCCGTACCGGCATGGTCTCTGCTGGGTAGTGACTGAAATCCTTGTTGCTCGGCTGGATTCGAATGTGAGGGATTCGTTTGGCACCGCAGCAGTGTTCGGGTATTGATGGGGCGGGGCCCGGAGAACTACGACTACGCATGTTGGGGCCGGTCGAGGTGTGGCTGGGGGACGAGCATCTGGACATCGCGGCGCCGCAGCTGCTGGCCGTGCTGGCCATGCTCGCGGCCGAGCCGGGGAGCACGCTGTCGACGACGCAGCTGGCCGCGCGCCTATGGGCCGACCGGCCGCCGAAGACGGCGGCCAGCGTCCTGCGCAACCATGTGCTCGTGTTGCGTCGGCTCTTCGATGCGCACGGGCACGCGGGCGCCGGAGGTGAGTGGCTCGCTTCGACGCGCGGTGGGTATCGGCTCAACCTGCCGGTCGAGTTCGATGTCGTCGCCGTCGAGGAACTGATCGCGGCCGCCGAATCCGATCGCCGGTCGGGTGCGCTCGACGAGGCGGACGCCAAGTTGACCGCGGCGCAGCAGCTGTGGCGCGGCGACCCGATGATCGGGCTGCCCGGACCGTGGGCCGAAGGCGAGCGCGCCCGCCTGAGCAGGCTGCGATTGGCCCTGTACGAAGTCGGGGTCACCGTCGCGCTGGATCTGGGGCGGTATTCGGTCGCCGTCGCGGAGTCGGAGGCGCTCATCGCGGCCGACCCGCACTGCGAGCGCTGGTACGAACTGCTGATGCTCGCGCTGCACCGCAGCGGGCGGCGGGTCGAGGCGCTCGACGTGTACCGCAACGCGCGCCGGGTGCTGGCCGACGAACTCGGGCTCGAGCCCGGTCCGCAGCTGGCCCGGCTGCATCAGCAGATCCTGTCGGCGGAGGCGCCGGACTTCGAGGAAGCCGCTGAGCTGCCTACTGTCGCAATGGATTCAGGTCCCCGGCGGATTCCGGCCCAGCTGCCACCCGACCTCGCCGACTTCGTCGGCCGCGAAGACGTGGCCCACGAGCTGGCCGAGATCTTGGCCGCGGACTCCGACCACCGCCCGATGATCGCCATCACCGGGCTGGGCGGCGTCGGAAAGACCACGCTCGCAGTGCATCTCGCCCATCGCGCGCGGAAGCACTATCCGGACGGCGCGCTGTATCTGGATCTCGGTGGGCTGGACGAACATCCGCGCTCGACCGACATGCTGCTGGCGGTCGCCTTCCGCTCGTTCGGCATCGAGGCGGGGGAGCTGCCGTCCGATCTGGCAGAGCGAACGGCCTTGTGGCGCAACACCGTTGCGGGCAAGCGCATTCTGCTGGTGCTGGACAACGCACGGGACGTCGAGCAGCTCGCCCCGCTGCTGCCGGGCTCCGGCACAGTGGCGGTGCTGGTCACCAGCCGCTCGAGTCTGGCGGAATTGTTCGACGCGCGGTTGGTCCCGCTGGATGTGCTGACCCCGGACGAGGCGTGGTCGCTGCTCGAGCGGATGGTGTCGGTGCGGCGGCTGCGGGACGAACCCGATGCGGCACATGCCATCCTGCGGGCGTGCGGGCATCTGCCGGTCTCGTTGCGCATCGTCGGCGCGCGGCTCGCGAGCCGGCCCACCTGGCGGCTCGCCGCGGTCGCGGAACGACTGGCCGACGAACGTGGCCGGCTGGCCGAACTCTCGGTCGGGAACACGAGCGTGGAACTTGTGTTCCGGGAGAGCTACCGCCTGCTCACCCCCGACGTCGCCCGCGTCTTCGTGCTCGCCGCGTTCTCCGACGCGCCCGATCTGTCGGTCGCCGCGGTGGCCGCGCTGATCGACCGGGATCGGATCGAGGCCGAGCGGCTCTGCGAATCCCTGGTCGACCTGGGCATGTTGCAGACGCCCGAGCGCAGCCGCTACCGGTATCACGATCTCTTGCGGCTGTTCGCCCGCGGTGTCGCGGATGCGGCGCAGCAGAAGGAATGGGCCGATGCCCTGCGCCGGCTGATCGATTTCTATCTGGCCAGTGCGAAAAACATTGTGGAACTGCGTGATCCGGGCGTCGGCACGGACTACTACGCCGCGACCAGCGTGGCCGGGCAGTCGTTCACCGACGAACGGCAGTGCGCCGCATGGGCAAAGGCGGAACGATTCGGGCTGGTTGCCCTTTATCGGCAGGTGGCCGATGTCTCCGACGCCCGAACCCGCACGCTCGCAGTCGATCTCGCGCTGTCGCTCGCGGTGGGCGGCGATGCGGGCGAGCACCTGCCGCAGGTGGCGAACGTGTTGGAGAAGTTGAGCCGGGCCGCCGAAAAGGACGGCGACCAGCAGACCATGGGCCGGGCCCAACTCGCCGCCGCGGTCGCCCGGTTGGTCGGCATGGGCGATCTGGGCGCCGCGCGCACCCTCCGGAATGTGGGTGCGCTGCTCCGTAACCTGGGCGACCTGGCCGGCGCGGTCCTCGCCGAGCAGATGCTCGGCACCGCCATGGCTTACCAGGAGAACGTCGACGTCGCCGCGGAACACTTCCGGCGCGCCATCGAACTGGGACGGGAGGGCGGCAACCAGTGGAGCGAAGGCATGGGCTGGGCGACCCTCGCCCGCACCTACTGCGACGCCCGGCGCTGGCCGGAAGCCGCCGAATCCGCCGAGCAGGCCCTGTGCATCGCGCGACTGGTCGGCAGCCTCCGGCTCGAGTCGATGGCCCTGCACGAGCTCGGCTACGCGACCCTGCATCGCGGCGAGCCCGTGAAAGCCAGAGAGCTGTGCGAGCAGGCGCTCGAAGTGGCCCGCCGCGACGGTCGCCGGCACCAAGAGGGTTGGGCGCTGGCCAGATTGGCCGAGGTGGCCCTCTACAGCGGCGACGCCGAGGCCGCGGTGCCGATCGCCGCCGAAGCCGTGCGGGCGCTCACCGAGGTCTCCGCCACCGTCCGCCGCCTGCGTGCCATGCGGGTCTACGGCCGCGCCCTGACCGCCGTCGGCCGCACCGACGAGGCCGAACCGATCCTGCGCAAGGTGGCCCACCTGAGCAAGCGCATCGGCCTGGTCGCCCCCGACATGTCCGCCCCGCGCCCGGTCAACGGTTCGTCGTCCGCGATCCTCGCATTGTCACGAGGTAAATGACGGCTTTCGTCGCGTGCGGGAACCGGCCCGCCAATTGGGGTTCCCTTAGGGAACTTAGAGTGCTACGTTCTTGGGGTCTCTTGAAGGAACTTTGAAAGGTTTACCGAGATGAGCAAGGATTTCAGCGCCGATGCAGCGTCGGTCGAGGGGAACGATCCCGAACGCCGCACTCTCGATCCCGAAGTGCGCCGAGTGCTCGACGGCGCACCGCACGCCCATCTGGCCACCCTCCTCCCCGACGGCTCGCCCCATGCTGTGCCGGTCTATGTCGGCACCGACGGCGACCACGTCGTCATCCTCACCGGTCCGAGCAGTCGTAAGGCCCGCAACCTGCGCCGCGACCCACGCGTCGCGCTCTCGATGACCCCCGCCGACAACCTGTTTCAGCCGGTGATCATCCGCGGCAAGGTCGTCGAGTGGCTCGACGGCGACGCCGCTTGGCCGATCATCGACCGCCTCGCGATGAAGTACACCGGCAACCCGTACTCCCGTGACCTCGAACGGGTCGTCGCCCGCATCGAACCCGACTACCAGAGCGCAGGCTGAAACCCCTTCCGGGACTCGACCTTCACCGCCGCCCTGTTGGTCAGCCGCCGGTGCTCTCCCGGATCTCCAGCGTGAACGGGATCTGAATGTCTTGGACGGCAAAGGTTTCGGTGCCGCGGCGGCGGAGCAGCTCGACCGCCGTGCCGGCGATGGCGATCTTGTCGGGTGCGATGGTGGTCAGCGACGGGATGCTGAACGCGCTCTCCTCGGTGTTGTCGAACCCGACGATCGCCACGTCCTCGGGAATTCGCAGGCCCCGTTCGGCGACCCGGCGCATCGCGCCGAGGGCGAGCAGGTCGTTGAAGCAGAAGACCGCGTCGGGTGGTTCCGGTAGATCCAGGAGGTGATCCATGGCCTCGGCGCCGTCGCGCCGGTGATACTCCAGCGCCGTCACGATCAACTCGCTCCGCTCGGGAATCCCGTTCTCGGCCAACGCTTCCCGATAGCCGATGAGACGCAGGGCGGCGGTGCCGCGGTGCGGGTTGTGGCCGATCGCGGCGATCCGCCGGCGACCGATCCGGGCCAGGTGTCCCACCGCGGTGTGAGCGGCGCGCACATTGTCGATCGCCACATGGTCGATGGGCACGTCGACGGCGTGCTCGCCGAGCAGCACCAGCGGCACCGCGGGAGACAACTCGGCGAAGTCCGCGGTCTCGAGCGCCTGCGGGCTCACGATCGCCCCGTCGATCAGGTAGGGGCCCATCGACGAAAGGGCGGCGCGTTCCTGCCCCCGGACGCCCTGGGTCTGTTCGATCAGCACACCCCACTCGTGCCGGTGGGCGGCGGTGATGACCAGACCGGTCAGCTCGGCGAAGTACGGGATGCTCAGCTCCGGCAGCACCAGCGCGATGAACCCGGTCCGCCCGCGCCGCAGATTGCGCGCACCGCGGTGCGGCCGGTAACCGGTCGCCTCCAGCGCCGCCAGCACCTTGCGCCGATTCTCCGGTTTGACGAAGTCGTACCCGTTGACCACGTTCGATACCGTCTTGATGGAGACGCCGGCAAGCGTCGCAACATCTTTGAGCGTGGCGGCCACTGCGCTGCTCCTCCTCGCCCTCGGCCCGATCCGCGGAAACCGATCTTCAACGGATTTCTCCAAACTACTTACAACGTTGTTCCAACGTTGTAAAACTCATCTAACGCCTCGCACGGCAGCGAGGATCGGGTCGCGCTCCGGCCCTCGACGGGGTGCCCTGGAGGAGTTACCGATGCCCGTCAACAAGACCCACGCGATCGTCGTCGCCGTCACCACCGCGGTCGGCCTCACCCTGTCCGGATGCGCGAAATCCGAGACGGATTCGTCCGCGCCGACCGGAGCCGGTCCCGCGGCATCGGCGGCCGCGACCCAGCCGAGCGGGCAGTCGACCTGCACCCTGGCCCAGACCGGTTATCCGAAGATCGACCCGAAGACGGCGAAAATCGGCTTCTCCCAATCGGAGAAGGAAGCCAACCCGTTCCGGATCACCGAGACCGCGTCGATCAAGGAACAGGCTGCCGCACTGGGCATTCCGTCCGGCAATCTCCTCGTCACCAACGCCCAGAGCGATCTGAACAAGCAGATCAGCGACATCAAGTCGCTGCTCGATCAGGGCGTGCAGGCGCTGATCGTGGCCCCGCTGAACTCCGACGGCCTGCAACCGGCGCTGGACGCGGCCAAGGCCAAGCGGGTGCCGGTCATCACGGTGGATCGCAAGGTCACCTCCCAACCCTGCACCGACTACCTGACCTTCATCGGCTCCGACTTCGTCGAGCAGGGCAAGCGCGCGGCCGATCAGATGATCCGGGTCACCGGCGGCCAGGGCAAGATCGCGATCCTGCTCGGCTCCTCCGGCAACAACGTAACCACCGACCGGACAAAGGGTTTCAAGGACCGGCTGGCCGGCACGCCCGGTCTGACCATCGTCGCCGAGCAGACCGGCGACTTCGACCGGTCCAAGGGACTGTCGGTGATGGAGCAGCTGTTGCAGAGCCACCCGGACATCACCGCCGTCTACGCGGAGAACGACGAGATGGGCATCGGGGCGGTCAACGCGATCAAGGGCGCGGGCAAGAAGCCCGGCACCGACATCAAGATCGTCTCGGTGGACGGCACGCACAACGCGGTCCAGCTCATCGTCGACGGTTCGTACAACGCGGTCATCGAGTCGAATCCGCGCTTCGGCCCGCTGGCGTTCCAGACGTTGCAGCAGTTCCAGGACGGCGCCGCCATCCCGGCGACGGTGATCATCTCCGACGACGAGTACGACGAGACGAATGCCGCCGCGAAGGCGGCCAACTCGTATTGATCACGCCGACAAGCAGATTCCGATGAGCGAACCGGTGCTCGAGGTCGTCGAGGCGCGCAAGGAGTTCGGCGGCACCCGCGCGCTCGACGGTGTGTCCTTCACCCTGCGCCCGGGTGAGGTGCATGCGCTGGTCGGGGAGAACGGCGCGGGCAAATCCACCCTGATCAAGGCGCTGACCGGCGTCTACCAGCTGGACGGCGGAGAGCTGCGCTATCGGGGCGAACCCGCCGTGTTCCCGACGCCGCTGCACGCGCAACGCGCGGGCATCTCCACGATCTACCAAGAGGTCGATCTCATCCCGATGATGAGCATCGCGCACAACGTCTTTCTGGGGCGTGAACCGCGAAATCGGTTGGGGCTCATCGACCAACGGCGGATGTTCCGGATGGCGGCCGAGCTGCTCGCCGGGTACGGCATCACCGACGATGTCCGCCGACCGCTGCGCAGTCTCGGTGTCGGCGCGCAGCAGATGGTCGCGCTGGCCCGCGCGGTGTCGATCGACGCGCGGGTGGTCATCATGGACGAGCCGACCTCGGCCCTGGAACCACGCGAGGTGGAGACGCTGTTCGCGGTGATCGAGCGCCTGCACGAACGCGAGATCGCCGTGGTCTACGTCAGCCACCGGCTCGATGAGCTCTACCGAATCTGCAACCGGGTCACCGTTTTACGCGACGGCAAGCTGGTGCACACCGGGCCGCTCGCCGAACTCGAACGGCTGCCGCTGATCGCCATGATGCTCGGCCGCGATATCGGCGAGATTCGCGCGCACGGCGCGACCAACTTCGCCGACGATCGGCATGCCGCGGCCGAGCAGGTGTTGCGGGCCGAGGATCTGGTCAGCAGGCCTCGGCTGGCCGGCGTCTCGGTGTCCGCGCGGGCGGGCGAAATCGTCGGGCTGGCCGGGCTTCTGGGTTCCGGACGCAGCGAGACCGCGCGGGCCATCTTCGGGGCGCTGCCGTTGGATCGCGGTTCGGTCGTCCTCGGCGGGAAGACTGTTCGATCCGGCAGCACGCCCGCGGCGATCGCGGCCGGCATTGCCATGCTGGCCGAGGACCGCAGGGCCGACGGGATCATTCCGGAGCTGTCGGTCCGGGAGAACATCGTGCTGGCCGCGTTGCCGCGGCTGTCTCGATTCGGGTTGGTCAGTCGCGCGCAACAGGATCGGATCGTCGATACCTTCATCGATCGGCTGCGGATCAAGGTGGCCGGGCCGGAGCAGAAGGTGTCCGAACTCTCCGGCGGCAACCAGCAGAAGGTGATGCTGGCGCGCTGGTTGTGCTTGCAGCCCAAGCTGTTACTGCTGGACGAGCCGACGCGCGGCATCGATGTCGGCGCCAAGCTCGAGGTGCAGGCGCTGATCGACGAACTCGCCGATGCGGGGCTGGCGGTCGTGCTCATCTCCGCGGAATTGGAGGAGCTGCTCGACGGGGCCGACCGGCTGCTCATTCTGCGCGACGGGGCGACGGTCGGCGAACTGGTCGGCGATCAGCTGACCGAGAGCAATGTGCTGGCCGCGCTCGCCGAGGCGCCGGATCCCGAAGGGACATCGGATGATTGAGCAGGTCGCTGCCCGGCGGCCGCCTGCGTGGCGGGCTCGTACCACGGTCTGGTTACAGGCGTACGGCGTGTACGCCGCCCTCGGTGCGCTGATCCTGTTCAACCTGGTGGCCACGTCGAATTTCTTCACGCTCGCCAACCTTCGCACGCAGCTGCTCCAGGCCGCGCCGGTGGTCATCGTGGCGCTCGGCATGGCGCTGGTGATCGGGACCGAAGGCATCGACCTGTCCGTCGGCGCGGTGATGGCGTTGGCCGCGGCCATGATTCCGCAATATCTCGGCTACGGGCCCGCGGCCGCGATCGTGGTCGCCCTGCTGATCGGTCTGGCGGCAGGTCTGTTCAACGGACTTCTGGTGGCGCGCATCGGGATTCAACCGATCGTCGCCACCCTGGCCCTGCTGGTCGCCGGTCGCGGGCTGGCGCTGGTGATCGCCAACGGGCAGCTCGTCGACATCCGGAACGAATCCTTCCTCACCCTCGGCTCCGGCGACCTGTTCGGCGTCCCGATCAGCGTGCTGATCGCGGCCCTGCTGGCGGTCGGCGCCGGATTCCTCATTCGCCGAACCACATTCGGCCGCCAGCTGGTCGCGATCGGCGGCAACCGATCCGCGAGCGAGCTGGCGGGGTTGCCGGTGCGGCGCGTGCTGGTCGCCGTCTATGCGATCTGCGGCGTGCTCGCCGGGTTGGCGGGGGTGCTCGCCACCGCCCGGCTGCGGGCCAGTGATCCGGCGGATGTCGGTCTGCTGATGGAACTTTCGGCCATCACCGCGGTCGTGGTCGGCGGCACGCCGTTGACCGGCGGCAAGGTCCGGGTGGTCGGCACCGTGGCCGGGGCGCTGCTCATGCAGTTGGTGCTGGCCACCCTGATCAAGCACGATCTGCCGTCCTCTACCGCGCAGATGGTGCAGGCGGCGATCATCGTGGTGGCCGTGTATGTCGCGCGGGAGCGGAACAGCCGATGAGCCCGCGGTTTCTCCTCGAATGGTTGCAGAAGCAGCCCGCGGCGGTGGTCTTCGTCGTGGTGGCCGGGGTGGCTTGGGCGACCCTGCCGCATTTCGGCAGCGTCACCAATATGCGCGATCTGGCGATGCAGAGTTCGTTCCTCGCGGTGATCGCGCTCGGCATGACCTTCGTGATCATCTCCGGGGGCATCGACCTGTCGGCCGGGTCGGTGTATGCGCTCGGCGGGGTGCTGGCCGCGTACGGATCGCAGTGGGGGTTCGCGGCGGCGCTGCTGTTGCCGCTGGCGGTGTGCGGTCTGATCGGGATGATCAACGGTCTGCTGGTGGCGCGGACCGGGATGGCGCCGTTCATCGTCACCCTGGCGACCTTGCTTTTTGCCCGAGGGCTGTTGCTCGCCATCACCGACGAGGGCGCGACCACCTACAAGATCGAGCGTGGACAGGCGTTCCTGGAGATCGGCCGGGGGACGCTGTTCGGCATCGGTTATCCGGTCTACCTCACCCTGATCCTATTCGCCGCCGGTGCGGTGCTCTTACGCCGCACGGCCTTCGGCCAGGTCGTGTTCGCGACCGGCGGCTCCGAGCGCTCCGCGGTGCTCATGGGTCTACCGGTGATCCGCACCAAGATCATGGTCTACACCCTCAGCGGGCTGCTGGCCGGATTCGCCGGCGCGATGACCGCCGCCTATCTGGAGTCCGGGGTCACCGTGATCGGCGTCGGCACCGAGCTGGACGCGATCGCCGCGGTGGTAATCGGGGGAACACTGCTCACCGGCGGAGTCGGCACCGTGATCGGCACCATCTTCGGCGTCCTGCTGCGCAATGTCATCCAGGACATCATCAACGAAATCGGCACCCTGGACAGCAACTATCAATCGGTAGTCAGCGGCGCCTTCCTGCTAGTCGTGGTCGTGTTGCAGCGACTGCTCGGGTACGTGCGCCGAGAGTGAGATCGCGGACGCGACTCGCCCTGCCGGGTCTCGATCCGCCGCCTCTGGAGCTGAAAGGTCGAACAGGGTGCGAGCGCCGACCGCAACGTCGACAACAGAATCCACGCACCCTAACTCGGGATCCGCACCGGCTTTAGGGCCCTATTCTCGGTGCGTATCCCAAGAGAGTGTGCAGATCCTGGGAGTTACGGTCAGAGGGGACGCTCCGCGGCGGTGGCGCGGTACTGCAGAGGTCTGATCGACTGCTGGCAACCGCACCTCTCCATGTTGACCGGCAACGTCGTCCCGTCCCTCCCCATCAGCACCGAGGCAAACCCCGAAACCGCAGACCAAGCGACAGATAGGTCAACTCCGCACACCTGCTTCTCACTCCGCATACCCCTCAACGTGCTGACGGATATGCGAAAGATGAAGCAGGTCTGCGAAGAATGAAACAGGTGTGCGGGGGATGAAGCCGGTGTGCGGAGGATGAAGCAGGAGTGTGATGGATGGAGCAGGTGTGCGAAGACCCCTCGATAACGCGACCTGACCATCCCGCCTCTTGTCCGAAGCGTTTGTAAC
Organism: Nocardia sp. NPDC051756; assembly: GCF_040681495.1. Classification (NCBI taxonomy): domain Bacteria; kingdom Bacillati; phylum Actinomycetota; class Actinomycetes; order Mycobacteriales; family Nocardiaceae; genus Nocardia; species Nocardia sp. NPDC051756. The sequence continues at coordinate 804,809 of NZ_JBFAYV010000004.1, forward strand.
GGGACCACAGCCAAGGAACCACGCCGGAACTCGACGAACACGCATCTGACTGCGGGAGGTAAGCCGGGTACGGCACACGACGTGCCCAGCACTACTTCAGTGAAAACCGGTGTAGGTCTTCAGTTTTACTGGCCAGGTCAGCCTGGGATGTCCTTAGCTGTACCTACCGGGTAGGTGTACCTGCTCCGAGGGGAAAGATTCGCGATGAGGCCTGGTCCGTAGTTCTGAAGACTTGTCCCAGGTTTTCACTGGAGCAGTGCTGGGCGCGTCAGGTGGGGTCCCCGGCTTACCTCCCGCTGTTGGTATGGGCAACGTGGGAGTTCCGGCGTGGTTCCTTGGCTGTGGTCCGGTTCAGAGACGGCAAGGAAGATCGAGTCGAGTCAAATGGTCGTTCCCGAACATCGAGTCGAGTCAAATGGTCGCTGTTGAAGATCAACTAACGACCATTTGACTCGACTCGATGGTGGTCCGAGGCGGCGGCGCAGTCCAGGGGGCGCGTTGGTGGCCGCACATGCACGCCCTTTGGCGTACGCATGGGTGTCAGGGCGGTGAGTCGGGGTGCGTGAAGTCAGATGGTGTGCGGGTGTGCGGGTGGGTTGCCGTGGCGGGCTGTCCGATTGTGCGAGCTGCGACCGGTGGCCGAAGCGATCTAGCCGGGCGAGGCGCTAGGTAACATCTAGCAAATTCAATCCGATAAGACGGCTGACCGGATTGAATCACTGTTAGGAGATTGCACATGGACGTCAATAATCCCGAAGGCGCGCTCATCTGGCTGGCCATCCTCTCGCCGCTGATCGTCATCGGCGGGGCGTATGCGCTCATCAGCGGAATCGGCCGGGCGCTCGGCATCGGCTGACGGCCGGCGTGCCACGCCGTTCGGTCCGCCGCCATCCGGCGTCGGCCTGACGCATGCGGGCATACCCCTATAACCCCCTACCCTGGCCCCGCGACGACGCTCGCGGGGCCACGGCGAAATGTCGTGGCGCGTCGAACCAGCGCGGCCAGACCTGCGAAGTTGCGTAGATATCCTTCCTGCGCAGCATCTTTCAGGGCCGCGCTGACGGGCCGCCGGTGCCCCTGACCAGCCGGAAACGTGTGGCATGGTGATCGGCTATGAAGACGATCCTGATCACGGGGGCAACATCGGGTATCGGCCGCGCAGCGGCACTACAGTGCGCCGCAGGAGGTCATCGGCTGGTGCTCGTCGGACGGAATCCGCGGAAGCTGGCCGATACGGCGACCGCGGTGCGGGCCGCCGGCGCGCGCGGCGTCGATACCCTCGAATGTGACTTCGCGTCCCAGGCCGCCATCCGTCAGCTCGCCAAAAATGTGCTCGCGCAATACGACCGGCTGGATGTGCTGGCCAACAATGCGGGCGGTTATCACAAGCAGCGCACCGAGACCGAGGACGGCATCGAGATGACGTTCGGCGTCAATCACCTCGGTGGTTTCCTGCTCACCGAACTGCTCGTCGATCTGATGGTGCGCAACGCGCCCTCGCGCATCCTGTTCACCTCGTCGGTCCTGCATTTCGGCGCCACCCTGGACTTCGATGACCTCGGCTTCGAGAGCGGGTATTCGGGCGAAAAGGCCTACAGCCGATCGAAGTTGGCCAATATCCTGTACGCCAGGGCATTGGCGCGCCGGCTCGAGGGCGCCGGCGTGACGGTCAACGCCTTTCATCCCGGCGCGGTGGAGAGCGGGATCTGGGATTCGCTGCCGTGGTACGGGCAGCCGCTGATCGCGCTGGCCAAGCGGCTGTTCATGATTCCCGTCGGGGAAGGCGGGCGGGCGCTGAGTTATCTCGCGACCGACCCGGAGGTCGCTGGAGTCACCGGCGTGTATTTCCAGAAGAACCGCGTCAAGATCCCGTCGCGCCGGGCGCAGGACGACGCGCTCGGGCTGCGGCTGTGCGAGGTGAGCGCGACCATGGTCGAACCCTAGACGCGGTCGCCAAGCAGTCAACGACAACGTTGTCGGAATTCCCAAGCGACACATCATGTTTGTCCTCGACTGAGCTTGTAGGAAGCAGGGGTTATGCAGCGTACGCGTTTCGAGTCGATCGGCTCGTACACGCCGGAAACCGTCCGTTCCACCGCGGAATTGATCGACAGTCTGGCGGTACCGAGGTCGCTGGATCTGGAACGGATAACGGGGATCAAGAATCGGCGGGTATACGACGCGCATCCGGACCGCTACGAATCATCGTTCGAATTGGCGCTGCGGGCCATCGATGATTGCCTGAGCCATTCCGACTACACCGCGGACGAGCTGGACATCGTCATCTCGGCGTCCATCACCCGCACCCGGGGCAAGGAAATCTTCTGCTACGCACCGGCGTTCGCGCTGATGCTCGGCAATGCGATCGGCGCGACCGCGGCCCGGCATTTCGATGTGTCCAACGCCTGCGCGGGCATGCTGACCGGGGTGCTGGTACTGGACCGGATGATCAAGGCAGGGGTGGTGCGCAACGGTCTGGTGGTCAGCGGCGAACAGATCACGCCGATCGCGGAGACGGCGGTGCGGGAGATCAGCAAACCGTACGATCCGCAATTCGCGGCGCTGACCGTCGGTGACGCAGCGGTGGCCGTGGTGCTCGACGATCGCGGCGACGACCACGACGAGATCCACTACGTCGAATTGCTGACCGCCGCCGAAGGGGCCGAGCACTGCCTCGGCATGCCGAGCGACCAGTCCGCCGGGATAGCGCTCTACACCGACAACCGGGCCATGCAGAACGAGGGCCGGTATCTGCAGGCGATCAACCGCATCGACACCTTCTTGCAGGAGACCGGGCGCACCTGGGCGGGCGAGAAATACGACTACTGGATCCACCACCAATTCAGTGCGCCGGTCATCGATTACCTCGGGCACCTGACCGAGCAGCATTTCGGCACTCCGATGCCGCAGGCCCTGAATGTGTTGCACGACTTCGGCAATACGGCGTCGACCTCGCATTTCTTGGTGCTGCACGAGCATCTCGCGCAGCAGAAGATTCCCAAAGGATCGAAGATCCTGATGATTCCCGCGGCTTCCGGGCTCGTCTCCGGTCATCTGGCCGCGACTATTTCGCGTCTGGAGGCGTGAGTTATGGGTACTACGATTGTCGCGGCCGCGACCAACACCGATCTCGACACCGGCAGCTATTTCGAGCTGGCCGCCCGTGCGGTGCGCAGCTGTCTGGCCGGTTCGGATGTCTCCGTGGACGAGGTCGGCATGCTGATCAACGTCGGCGTCTTCCGCGATCACAATATTTCCGAGCCCGCGGTGTCCGCGCTGATCCAGAAACGGATCGGCCTCGGCCTGGAGTATCAGCCCGGCCGGGTGCCTGCGTTCTCCTTCGATCTGATGCACGGCGCCACCGGTCTGCTGCACGCGATCAATACCGTGGATTGCTTCCTGGCCACCGGTGACGTGGAGTACGCACTGGTCGTGGCGGGGGACACCCATCCGTCCACGCAGCGCTATGTCGCGGGGTTCCCGTACACCCCGGGGGCGGCCGCGCTGTTGCTCGGTGGGTCGCCCACCGCGGGTGGCTTCTGCCCGCTGCACACCCGGGAGACTGCCGGTCCGGCCGACCCTTCGGCCTGGGTCGATCTGGGTGCGGCCGGCTCGAACGGGCGCTCCGCCATGCAGGTTCGGCATCCTGCGGAGGATCCGATCGAGCTTGCGGCGGCGGCCGTTCGGGCCTGCGTGGCCGACGAGGGCCTGGACGACGACGATTTCGCCGAGGGGCGCGCGGTGTTGCTCGCGCCGGCCCCGGCCGTGGGATTCGCGGCCCGGCTGGCCGAAACCTTGGGGTTCCGAACGGAATCGGTCGTCGGCGTCGCCCCGGCGGCCGGCGATCCGTACACGGCGGCGCCGGTGCACGCGTATTTGAACGCGCGCGGATCCGGTGTGCTCGAGACCGCCGACTCGGTGCTGTTCCTCGCCGCCGACGATGCCGCGGCCGCCTGCCTGGCCTACCATCCCCAGGCGGCCGCCGTCGCCACGGTGGGCGCGGGCGGCGCGGCGCGACGCGAAAGTCGTTGATGTAACTTGTATTCCGTCATCGGTGTCGGAACCGTTGCGACGATCTTGTTACCGAGATCCGATGACAGGCCGCGGTCGGCGTCCTACGCTATGGGCACCGGCTGGATCAATGAGGCGTCCGGATACGCCCCTGCTGCGACGACGCCGCATCTACAGCGCACCCCTTCGATGGTGCCCGTCACAGTCGGGTACACCTCGTCGATGAAGGGGGTTCGGGTATGCACCAGCAGATCTCGTCACAGGGCGAGCAGGGGTCGACGCTGCATCGATCCGGGGTCGGCCAGGCCATGGCCGTGCTCGGCGGCGCGAGCACGGTCGGCCTGGTCGCCGAACTGCTCGAGGCCGACGAGGCGACGGTGCGCACGGCTGTGCGGCAGCTCGCCGCCGGGGCGTCCGCGCGGGCGACGTTCGACGATGTCGACCTCGCCGAACGAATCCTGCGCGACACCCCGGCCGAGATCCGCAGGGAACTGCACTCGCGGGCGGCGAAGCTGTTACACGACAAGGGGTTTCCGCCGTGCGCGGTAGCCGACCAGTTGGTTGCGGCGGGTGCCGCCGACCATCCGTGGGCGGCGGTGGTGCTGCTCACCGCCGCGGCGGAGGCGTTGGCGAACGACCAGATCGACCGCGCGGTGGCGCGGCTGGAGCTGGCCTACCGGGCGACGCGGGACCCGGCGGATCGGGCCACCATCGCGATCCGGCTGGTGCGGGCCGAATGGCGGAGCAGTCCGTCGAATCGCACGCGGAACTACACGCGGATGCGCGCGGCGGTCCGGGCCGGCCGGGTGCCTGCCTCGGGCTTGCCCGCCGTCGTCATGTTCCTGCTCTGGCACGGTCAGACCCAGCACGCGGATCAGGCGCTCGGACAACTGGATTGCGGTCCGCTCGACGAGGCCGCGCCGAAGGTCGACTTCCTGTGCGCGTGGCTGCGATCCGCGCATCCGCCGCACGCGCAACGTCATCCGCGGCTCCTGACCGCTCGCGCGCGGCGGCATTCGGCGGTCGCGATGCAGCTGTCCCCGCATCTGCTCGGCGCGGAGCTGCTGACCAGCTTGTTCACCGGGTGGCCGCAAGCCGAAACCGTCACCCTGGCACAGCGTTTGCTCACCGGTCATCGGCTCGCCCCTGGCACCGTGGAAACCCTTGCGGCAGCGGTGCATTGCCTGATCTACACCGACCAGCTCGACGTCGCGGCGGCCTGGTGTGACTCGCTGCTGGCCGAGGCGGAGGCGCGGCGGGCCCCGACCTGGCAGTCGATCTTCACCGGCTTGCGCGCGGAAACCATGCTGCGCAAGGGCAATGCGCGCGCCGCGGCCGAGGACGCGGTGTTCGCGCTGAATCATGTTCCGGCCGAACAGCTCGGGGTCTGGATCGGCACCCCGATCGCGGCGCTGGTGCGTGCGCTCACGCTCGCGGGCAAGCATGCCGCCGCCGAGGCGCAACTCCGAAGACCCTTGCCCCGCGCCCTGTTCGAGTCCCGTTTCGGCCTGCCCTACCTGCACGCGCGCGGCCACCACTACCTCGCCGTCGACAACGCCGACGAGGCGTTGCGCAGTTTCCGCCGCTGCGGCCACCTGATGCGCCGCTGGCACATGGACTTTCCCTGGTTGGTCGCCTGGCGTAACGACGTCGCCGCGGCCCACCTCGCGCTCGGCGAGCACGGCCACGCGCGCGCCGTCGCCAACCGCCATCTCGATCTGCTCGGGGCGGCGAGCCAGCATCGCACCGGCGGCGTATCGCTGCGCATGCTCGCCGCGACCGCCGACCGCTACCAGCGCGTCCGATTACTCCGCGCCGCCGCCGCGATCGCCCGCGCCGGCGGTTGCGACCTCGAATTGGCCACGACCCTGGGCGAACTCGGCGCCGCCCACCGCGCCGTCGGCGACCACGACAAGGCCCGCCTGCTGAACCGCGAGGCCATTCGGCTGGCCGACTCCTGCGGCGCCGACACCCTCCTGCGCGACCTCCTCGGCGACCGCGCACAACGCCCCACCCCACCCAGCCCCCGCCTACGCCCCCACCCCAACGGCCTCGACACCCTCAGCCCCGCCGAACGTCGCGTCGCCGAACTGGCCGCCCACGGCAAACGCAACCGCGACATAGCCGCCACCCTCGACATCACCACCAGCACCGTCGAACAACACCTGACCCGCGTCTACCGCAAACTGGAAATAGCCCGCCGCACCGAACTGACCTTCGTCTTCACCCCAACCGGCCCGTCGGTCTCCGCGACCGGATAGCCCGTGCACGCCGACGCGTGGATCCGGCGGGTCGCGGAAACCGGCTCAGCCGGGGAGCGCGGCCGAAATGAACCCGGCCACAATCAACATCAGCGAGAGCGAACCGGTCCCGAATGCCGCCGCGAGGGCGAAGCCGATCAGCGTGTCCTCTCGGGTCGGTTGCGGTGGTATGACGGTACGTTTCAGCAGCCTGTACGTGGTCGGTGTCTCCCATTCGACCTCGATCGACCCGTTGGCCCGCAAGGTGAACTCGCCGAACGTCTTCACGACCTCGCCCGGCATGCCATTGACGAACCTGCACGTGGCCATGGATTTCGGCTCGAGACTCACTACCCGGTGATCGATTTCGGCGATCACCCGGTAGCTGCGCTCGAGCACGCGCCCACTACCCGGCAGCAAGGTAATCGGACGGTCGTCGATCCGCGCCACGAGACAGCTCGCATCCCGGGTCCCGATCGGCACACTCGGGCGCGTGCGCGCACCTACCCGTTCGATGGTCACCACCGGCGAATCCGCCGTCGCGAACCGCGTCGAATAGTAGCCATCGGCCCTGCTGATAACGACATCCCCGAAAACGATGCTCTTGGAGACTGTCTGCCCAACGTCCGCCATTGGTCATCGGCTCCTCGAATGCGATCTGCGAATGCCCCCGCGACACCCCTCTCACATGTATAGCGGGTGTTCGGTGCGGCCGCGACCGGCGTCGTCTGCGCGCGTTGAACCAGGTGAAAGTTGGTGGTGGGGCTCGCGATAATGGCCGGCGTGGACGAGGTCGAGGTCGTGGTTGCGCATCATGAGCGGGCGACGTTGCGGGTTGGGGATGTGTTTTTGAAGGTCGATGGTGATCAGGCGCGGCTCGATGTCGAGGTTGCGGCTATGGGGATGGTGCCGATTCCGACCGCGGAGGTTTTGTGGCGCAAGCCTTCTGTGCTCGCGTTGGCCTCGTTGCCAGGGGTGGCGCTGGGTCGGCCTGGTCAGCCGTCGACCGCCTCGTCGGCGGCGTGGGTTGCGGCGGGTGCCGCGGTGCGGATGTTGCACGACGGGCCGTTGCCACCCTGGCCGGGGCGGAGTCTCGAGGAGACCGTGGTGGAGCTCGACGGCGAATGCGAGTGGCTCATGACCAATGGGGTGCTGCCGGTCGACCTGGTCACGCGCAATCGCCGGGTCGCCGAGGCTGCGTTGCGGCCGTGGACGCCGGTGTTCACGCACGGCGACTTGCAGGTTGCGCATGTGTTCGTCGATGGAGACGAGGTCACCGGCGTGCTCGACTGGTCAGAGGCGGGCCGGGGCGATGGGCTGTTCGACCTCGCCACCTTGACGCTCGGACACCCGGAACACCTCGGCGACGTCATTACCGGTTACGGCGCTGACGTCGACCTCGAGGTGATCCGCGCGTGGTGGTCGTTGCGCAGCCTGCTCGGGGTTCGCTGGCTGGTCGAGCACGGTTTCGATCCGACCGCGCCGGGCGGTGAGGTCGACGTGCTGCGAACCCAGGCGATGAACTGATCCGGCCGGAGGCTACTGCGGCCGGGAGAGGTCGTGGATTTCGTGCAGCACTGCTTTCAGTAGGCGGGTGGGAAGATCGTCGCCGAACCGGGCGGTGTCGGCGGTGACGTGCACGCTCAGGCCGTGGCCGCGGCGGTCGTCGAGGAGTTCGACGCGTACCGGGAGGCTGGTGTGGTCGCGCATGTCCTCTTCGGCGGCGATCAGGCCGGCGGCGAGGAGTTCGTCGCGCGGGTGGAAGTGCACGTAGTTGAACATGACGTCGTAGGGGTCGCCGCCGAGCAGCTTGCGCACCTCGGAGTGTGGGAAGCGCCGGTGGGCCAGGAGCCGGTTCTCCGCGTCGAACGCGCGGCGGGCCGCGTCTTGCCAGTCGCGGCCGGACAGTTCGAGACGCAGCGGTAGTTGGTTGAGGAACAGGCCGAGGGTGACGTCGGAGCCGGCGCGCTCCGGGCGACCGTTGAGCAGCAGCCCGACCACCGGCGCGTCGGTGTGCCAGACCGTGCCGATCGCCGCGCAGTTGGCCGCCAGCAGCAGGCTTTTCAGCGGCAGGCCCCACTGCGCGGACAGCTCCTCGAGCCGCCGGGCGTCGTCGGCGGGCACGGCGGCGCTCACCTTGCGATGCACCGGGATTCCGGTGCCGGGCTCCGGGTCGGGGATGGTGCCGAGCAATTCCCGGAACAGTTCCGCGGAATCGGTTGCCTGCATGGCTTCGCGTTCGAGCCGGATGAACTCCGAATACGGCACCGGCTCCGGGAATTCCGGCGGTCGACCGTCGAGCAGACCGGCGTAGGTGCGCACGAGTTCGTTGCAGAACACCGCCTCGCTCCAGCCGTCGAGGATCGCGTGATGGAACGAATAGGACAGTGCGAAGGTCTGTTCGCCGGTGGCGGCGGCGTGCACGCGGACCAGCGGCGCGGTCTCCGGATCGAACGGCTGCCCGAGGTCGGCCATGATCTGTTCGTACCGTTGGGTTTTCACGGTGTCGTCTAGACCTTGGTGATCGGCCGTGGTCAGCGGGATCGGCGCGGCTCGCTGCACCAACTGCATCGGCTCGCTGAAGGTGGCCAAATCGAATCGCATGCGCAGCACAGGATGTCGCGCGGACAGCAGATCCAGCGTTTGCCGCAGGACCGCAGGGTCCAATGGGCGCTGCACGGTGCGGGAGACGACGTCGAGATAGAACGCCCCGTCACTCATGAGACTCTCGTGGATGAGCCCGAGTTGCAGCCGTGCTGCCGGATAAGCCTGTTCGACATCGTCGGGCAGCCGCGCCCGGTCCAGCAGCGAGAGCAGATCATCGGCGCCGGCCGGGGCCGCGGCCGAGGTGCCGAGCGCCGCGCAGGCCCCGCGCGGAGTCGGATTGCGGAACAGATCGATCAGGGTCAGCGCCAGCCCTTGCTCCTGCGCCGCCCCGAGCACCTTGAGTGCGAGCAGGGAATCGCCACCGAGAGAGAAGAAGTCGTCGTCCGGGCCGACGTGGTCGACCTGCAACACCTCCTGCCAGATGGCGGCGAATACGTCCTCGGGCGCCGCAATGCTGTCGTTCATCGAGAGATCCTTCCGTAGCGTGGTCATAGCTGCCCCAGTTCCGCCGCGGTGACTGTGCAGGTGTGTGCCGGTGCGTCCGGCGTGGCCGGAAAGTCGAATCGGTAGCGCAGGGTCGATTCGACTTGCTTTGCGATGACGGCCAATTCGCTGATGTCGTGCGCCTCGCCCATCACGATGTCCATCTCCCGGGTCTCCACCCCGCCCGGCAGCGGGGTGCCCGGCCGGACATACGGCCGGTGCAGGGTGACGCCGGGCAGCGCCTTGATGTCGTCCACGCCCTCGATGGCGACCAGCGTGGCGGCCTGGCGCGGCGCGGGATGGAACAGTTGGAAGTAGGCCCGTCCCTGGTAAACCGGTGGCAGGCTGACCGATTCACCGATCGCGACGCGACCGGCCAGCTCGATCAGATCCAATCCCAGTGCGCGCCCGGCGAGTTCGTTGATGCCGCCGCCGAGCCGCCCGTTGACCTCGATCAGCCGCGGGCCCTGCGGGGTGAGCTTGATCTCGGTGTGGGTGAGGCCGGTGACCACGCCGAGCGCCTCGACGGCCTGCCGGGCCAGCGTACGCACCTGCTCGTCCTCGTCCGGGGTGAGCGGCGACGGCCAGAACCGGCCGGTCTCGCGGAACGGCGGCACCATCGGAAACTTGCCGGTGACAGCCAGATCCCGGATCGCGCCGTGCTGCACGACGCTCTCGATCGAGACGTAGTCGCCGAACGGTTCGCAGTCGCGGCCGACCAGATACTCCTCGAGCACGAGCGTGCCCCCGGCGACCAGGCCGGGCCGGGACTGCGCGAGCAGCATCCGGGTCAGCTCGAGACCGGTGTCCGCGTCGTCGATGTAGAAGGTGTTGCGGCTGCCGCCGCCGTGCACCGGCTTGAGCACGGCGGGCAGCCCGGTCGCGGCGACGGCGGCCGGCCAGTCGGACTCCGCGTCGATCCGGTGGCAGCGGACAGCGTCGACCCCCGCGCGCCGCAACGCTTCGCGCTGCTCCCACTTGTCGGTCAGCGCGGCGAAGGTCCGTCGATCATGGAACGGCAGACCGAGTTCGCCGGCCAGTTCGACCGCCAGACCGAGACCGCGTTCGGTGTAGGTGACCACCCCGTCGGGTTTGTGCGCGCGCACCGCGTCGGCGGCGACGGCGACCGACTCCGCCCACAGCACCGAACCGAATTGGGACAGTAGGGGTTCCATCGTGCGGGTGTGCTCGTTCGGCTCGGCGACGAAGACACAGTTCGCCCACCCCGCCAGCCCGACGGCGATGTCGCCGGGATGCGCGGCGCCCTCGTCGTAGGCGACCACCAGGGTCGGACGCGCGCCGCTCATAGCTCGATGACCGTGACGGCCCGGCCCGTTTCCGGGACCGCGGCGGTGGGTCCGTCCAGCGCGGCGGCCAGATCGGCGATACAGGCGTGCGCGTAGATCTGCGCGATGACCAGGGTCGGATAGTGCCGCCGCAGGCGCGCGAACACGGTCAGCGCCTTGAACGAATCCCCGCCGATCTCCATGAACCGCTCGTCCCGCCCGATATCGGTGCGGCCGAGCACCTCGCTCCACAGCCGGGCGATCAGCTGCTCGGTGGGGGTGCGTGGTGGATCTGTCGCGCGGATCGGGGCCTGATCGGCGAGCGCGTGCAGGGCGGCGAAGTCGGCCTTGCCGTTCGCCGTGACCGGAATGTGCGGCACCGGCACGATCCGGCTCGGCACCAGCGCCGACGGCAGCGTGGCGCGCAGCGCTCGAATCAGTTCCGCGGGTTGCACATTGCCGACAACATAGGCGACCAATTCGAGTGGCTGCTGCGGTTGCGCGCGCTCGCCGGTGACCACTGCCTGCCGCACGCCGGGCGAATCGAGCAGTGCGACTTCGACTTCCCCCGGTTCGACCCGATTGCCGCGGATCTTGATCTGCCGGTCGGCGCGACCCAGATAGTCGAGCGTGCCGCCGGGTTCCTGGATCACCAGATCGTCGGTGCAGTAGAACCGGTCACCGGACGCGTCGAGCCGGCGGAATTTGGCGTCGGTGCGCGCGGGGTCGCCGAGGTAGCCGAGGGCCACGCATTCGCCGCCGAGGTACAGCGTGCCCGGGGTGCCGTCCGGCACCGGGCCGAGGTCGTCGTCGAGGACGACGGCGCGCACGCCGTCGAGCGGCGTGCCGACCGGGACCCTGGGTCGATCCGCGTCCGCGACGGTGACCCGGTGCATGGTCGCCAGGATGGTGGCCTCGGACGGGCCATATCCGTTGTGCACCTCCAGGTCTGGGCGCGCCCGCAGGATCGCGGTGGCCAGGCGTGGCGGGAAGGCCTCGCCCGCTACCACCAGCACCCGCTCCGGTAGCAGCGCGGCGAGATCGCCCTCGGCGGCCAAGGCCTCGAGCTGGGATGGGGTGTAGGTGAGGCAGTCGACGGGATGCGCGGCCAGATCCGCGGCCAGCGCGATCGGATCGAGTGTTGTGTCCCTGGGATATACGTCGAGCCGCGCGCCGGACAGCAGTGCGCCGTAGACCGACACCTTGCCGAGGTCGGCGGCGAAAGTCGTAGCGAGACCGAAGCTTTCCATCGAAGGGAGACTCACTCGCTCCCAGAAGGCCGCGCAGTAGTTGAGCAAGGCACGGTGCGATACCTGGACGGCTTTCGGCGTGCCGGTCGAGCCGGACGTGCACACCAGATACGCGACGTCGTCGCGGTCGAGTCCCGTTGTGAGGTCGAGGATTTCGGTCGGCGGCTCGTCGTCCAGTACGTGCACGGGCAGAGCGTCGGCAGGCAGCCGGGACCGGTTTCGCGCGTCGGTGAGCACGGCCCGCGCCCGGGTGGTGTCGAGCAGCGAGCGCAGGCGTGGCTCGGGATCGGTCGCCTCGAGGTGGACGTAGGCGGCGCCGACGGCCCACGCGCCGAGTACTCCGGCCATGCAGCGCACGGATCGATCCATCAGTGTGGCAACGACATCGCCGCGGCCGATGCCCTCGCTGCGCAGCCAGGCGGCCACCGCGCCTGCGTGGGCAGCGAGTTCGCGGTAGGTGAGTTGGAAATCTTCCTGCCGCAGGGCTGGACGATCCGGTAGGTCGGCGGCGAGGCGCACGAAGGCGTGCGCGGCGGTCGGGGACTGTCGTAAGGCGACAGACGTAGTCGACATGGGAAAACTCGATTCGTTCCGGGGAAGGTCAGTGCGACGCGGGAGCCGGTCGCGCGCTCTCGATCAGCTCGGCCAGCGCGGCGACGGTCGGGGTGCGGAAGTAGGTCTTGAGCGAGAGTTGGATCGTGAAGCGGTCTTCCAGCGCGGTGAACAGGCGCAGCGCGGTGTGGCTGGTCCAGTTGTCCAGCTCGTCGAACCGGCGCTCACCGGTGATCGCCTCGGGCGGCACGTCGGTCACCGTGGAAATCATCTGGGCCAATTCGGATGTCAGGTCAGACATGGGGTTTCATCGATTCGTCGGTGTGGATCGAGATCCACGCTGGGGACAGGGCCGGACGCGGGTCGAGGTGCAGGACGTGGCGCAGGGTGCCGTCAGGGTCGGAATCCTGCTGGGCCGCAACGAAACCGGCGTCGGCGAGGAACTTCTCGGCCGGTCCGTTGCGGCCGGTGCCGCGGAAGTCTGCCTCCAGACGCAGGGCACCGGTCGCCGCTGCCTCGTCGATCACGGTCTGTAGCACCGCGAATTCGATGCCGCGCGCGAACACCCGGCAGCTCATCACCGCGTTCTCGATGAGCCAGTGGTCGGTGTGCTTGGCGATCCACAGCGCCCCGACGATGCCTTCGCGGCCGAACCGATCGCCGACCTCGAACCCGAACACCGCGTGCTCGGCGGAGTCGGCCATGCGGCCGGTCTGCTGCGCCGAATGCGCGCGCCCGATGAGATTGAATTGATTTGTGCGCCCGCCGAGTTGCACGATGCGCGGCAGCAGGTACTCGTCGGCCCGGCGGACGGTGACCTCGATGCCGAGTTCGCTCAGGTAGCCGTCGAGGGCGGAGTGCCCGCGCGTCCACTCCTGCCGGTGCACCCTGGCTCGGTACAGCTCGGTGCGCTCCCGGTCGGTGTCGGTCGTCGTCAGCACGGTGAAGTGATCGCCGGCCAGCAGGGTGCCGACGTGCCCGGATGGGTCGCCGGTCATCGGCACGACCGTGACCTGCGGCAGGGAACGGGCGACGAGCTGACATTCGAACGGCGAGTCGTCGGCGAAGACCAGGCTGTCGAGTCCGAGGTTCAACTCGGCGGCGAGCGCCGTGAGGTTCCCGTCCTTGGGTTCCCAGTTCGCCTTGATCGCGACGAAATCCTCGGCGCGGACCAGCATGTCGGGATGTTCGGCGAGCACCTGCGTCACCAGGTCCGGATCGTTCTTGCTGGCCACCGCGAGCAGCACACCCTGCGCGCGCAGCGCGAGCGCCGCCCGTTGTAACTCGGAGTAGGCGTTACCCGGATACAGCGAACCCAGCTCGATGTTCTCCGGTCCGTCGTCGCCGAGCACGCCGCCCCACAGGGTGTTGTCCAGGTCCAGCACCAGGCATTTCTTCGATCGGCCGGTCAGCGCGCTCGCGTAAGCGGCGACCTGTCCGGCGAAGAGTTGCTCGACCGCGGGCGACCAGGCCATGCTGCCGAAGCGGTACAGCCGATCGTCGCGCAGCGGGACGGCGGCGTCGGTGAGCAGCATCTCCAGGTCGAGCACGCCGACGCCGTCGATCCGGTCGGCGAGTTCGAGCAGGCCGCTGTTGAGTTCGCGCCAGGCCCGGCCGAGCCGTGCGCGCGACCGGTAGGCGTTGACGGTCCGCCAGCGCAGGTGCGGCAGCGGCACGGTGTGCACGAGAACTGTTCCGGCGGTGCGGGTCGCGAAGTCCGACAGTGCCGCGCCGAACAGGTCGAGGCGCTGTTCCAGCAGGTCGCGAACCGTGTCGAGATCGGCGGTGTCGGCGTCGCGGGGGAGGAACAGTTCCTCGTGGATCGGGCACACCGTGAGATCGGGTGTGGATTGCGCCAGTGCCGAATTCGGATCGCTGAGCTGCATGAGCAGCTGATCCGGTGGGATCAGCTGGAATTCGGCGTCGATACCCGCCGCGAGCAGCGAAATACGCAGCAGCGGAAGCACATTGTCGGCGGTGAAGGAGGAGGCGACGGCCACCCGCAGCGGGTAGAGCTTCGTGCCGGGCCTGGTCACCAGCGTGGGATCAATGCGGCCGAGCAGCCGGCCCGCTTCACGCGCGATGCCGATGTCGGGGGTGTGGGCCAGCGCGGCGGCCAGCGTGGGATCGGGTTCGGCGTCCGGCTCGGTCAGCCGCCGGGCGCGGTCGAGTAGGTCGTTCACGACCGTCCTCTCTTTCGTTGTCGATCAGATGCGGAGCAGCGTGCAGGCCCAATGCATGCCGGTGCCCATGCTCAGCAGGGCGACCGTGTCGCCGGCGACGAGTTCGCCGGTGGCCAGCAGCCGTTCCAGGCTCAGGAGTTGATCGGCCGGACCGAAATGCCCGTGGTCCCGGGCAATTTCGAGATTCGTGCGGTCGAGCGGCACGCCGAGCGCCTTGGCCAGATCGGCGAAGGCGCCGGCGTTGTCGTGCAGGTATAGCACCCGTTCGATCGAGCCGATCGCGACATCGGCACTCGCGCAGGCGCGTTCGACGACGTCGCGATTGCGGGCGTGCAGTTCGTCGACGAAGGACAGTGCGGCACCGCCGTTTCCGTCGAAGAAGGTGTCCATGCGGTCGATCAGCGGAGCGATGGCGGGCCGCTCGGTGCCGGTGAACGGGTGCGCGGCGCCGCCTACCTCCATCCGCATGAAGTCCGCGTAGCGACCGTCGGTGACGACCTCGGTCGCCAGCCATCGGCAGTCCGGATGATCGCGCCGCAGCACCGCTGCCGACGCGCCGTCCGAACTCAGCGAGGTGCTCGTTTCGACACGGTCCCAATAGGTTTCGGCGATGCGGTTGGCGGCGATGACCAACGCGGTCCGGTATCGAGGGTGGGTGGCGAACTTGCCGGCGACCACGTCGAAGGCCGCGACGCCGCCACCGCAGGCCTGACTGAGCAGCATCGCCTCCGCGTGCCGGGCGTCGAGGCGGCTCGTCACCGCGGCGGCGGCGTCCCAGTACAGATACTCGGCGATATCGGTGATCGCCAGGATCACCAGATCGACCTCACCGGCCTCGACACCGGCGCGCCGCAGCGCGGTCTCCCCGGCGCGGACGGCCAGATCGGTCAGGCCGACCTCCGCCAGGGCGCGATGCAGGCGGCGGTAGCCCCACTGCCGCACCTTCTGGTCGTCGGTGATGCCGTTGGCCGCCAGCTCGTCGAGCGTGACCGGCGTGCCCAGCGCATAGCCGATCGCCATGATTCCCAATGACATTCGTCGTCCCTCCGGTGCGGCTAGCGCACGCCGTTGATGTCCTCGGTGTTGACCGCGAACCGGCCGGTCGCCCAGGCGAGCGCGCGCCCGAACTGGTCGAAACTGGTGCGATTGATGTTGTCCAGGTTGTCGCAGGCCTGGTGGTAGCAGCGGTCGAGCATCTCGCCTTCGACGCCGCCGAACATCTGCACCCAATCCGCCTTCTTGACCGTGTCGGAGCCGCCGTTGACGCCGCCCGCCGGAATGCCCGCGTCGATGAACGGGGCATGGTCGGAGCGGCCGTCCAGGATCAGTCCGGCGGTCGGCAGGTTCCGCTCGGCGAAGTATCCGCTGATCAGGGCCGAGATCTGGTCGGAGCCGGCCGGGCCGGGGCCGTTCGCGGTCTTGCCGTTGTAGACCTGACGGGCGAAGTTCGGCGAACCGATCATCTCCGCGTTCAGATACAGGGCGGTGTACTTGCGCTGCTCGGGGGAGAGCCGATCGACGTAGAACTGCGAGCCCGCGAGGCCCTTCTCCTCGGCGGCCCACCAGGCGAAGCGCACCTTGTTGCGGACCTGATCGCGGTACGGGGCCAGCCGCAGCGCCGTCTCCAGGTTCACCGCGGCGACGGAGGCGTTGTCGTTGATGCCCGGTCCGGTGTCGACGGAGTCCAGGTGCGCGCCCACCACGATCATGTTGTCCGCGCGGCCGGTGGGGGTGTCGGCGATCAGGTTGAACGTGTTGGTTTGGATTTCGGCGCCGCGCAGGTCGAGGGTGAGCTGCACCGGGCCGGCCGCGACCTCGCCGATCAACTGCTCGGCTTCACCGCGGGACAGGGTCGCGGTGGGGATGCGGGCGTCGGCGGGCGGGACCATCCGGTAGCGCAGATTGAGCGTCGGGTTCGGGGTGTCGCCGTTCATCAACATGGCTGCCGCACCGACTTCGGCGGCCACCAGCTGCTTTTGGGTGATGAAGCAGTCGCCCACCCGGACCAGCACGATCTTGCCGCGCACATCGGTGTTCGCGTAATCGTCTGCGCTGCAACCGGTGTCCTTGCCGGTGGGCAGGCTCAGCGCGGCGTTGAGGCCGCCGTTCGGGGTGGGACGGGAGAAGCGGGCGATCACCGGGTGCAGCGGGCGGGCCTGCGGCGCGGTCACCGAACCGGTCTCGGCGTGAATGTCGTAGTCGGGGAAGCTGAATTGCTGCCGCGTCACCTGATATCCGGCGGCGGTGAGGCGCGCGGCCATGTACTGGGCGCTGGCTTCGTAGGCGGGCGAACCGGAGAGCCGGCTCCCGCCGAGGGCCATGGTCAGGCCCGAGATGGCGGTCAGGTGCTGCCAGGCGCCGTCGCCGGAGACCTCGTTCGCGAGCCGGTCGGCGAGCGTGCGATCGCCGGTGTCCGCGGCGGCGGAGACGGCCTGTGCGCCGAGCAGGGCCGCCGCCGTCAATACGACGAGGCACTTCGCAGCGAAGTGCCTCTGCCGCAAGCGGATTCGGCGTGACAATATCCTCATCTGGCAACTCCTGTGTTCTGGTGAATCATTGGTGCGGGCGTGGCCAAGGCCGCGCCGAAGGCTTCCGCGAGCGCGAGAATCCGGTCGGGGGTGAACATTTCGCCGCTGTAGCGCCACTGCACGCGGACCTGGTCGGCGACGAGCATGGGGTAGACCTCGATCGCGCAGGGGCGTGGCATGTCGTCG
This sequence comes from Nocardia sp. NPDC051756, assembly GCF_040681495.1. Lineage (NCBI taxonomy): Bacteria > Bacillati > Actinomycetota > Actinomycetes > Mycobacteriales > Nocardiaceae > Nocardia > Nocardia sp. NPDC051756. The sequence continues at coordinate 822,135 of NZ_JBFAYV010000004.1, forward strand.
GGGCGGTCCTGGCCGACGAGTTCGTTGTCGGCGTTGGTGAGTGCGTCGGTGGGATCTTCTTCTGCGGACAGGAATTCGGGGGTGCCCCAGAAGGAGAACTGCACCGTGGGGGTGCCGACCTGCTCCAGAGCGGTGCGGATGGCCGCATCGGGATGGAACCTGCGCAGCGGCTCGAAGTCGAAGCCGCGCCCGGGGATCGAGCGGAGCTGTTCGGCGACGAAGGCAGCGTGGTCGGCGGGGGTGCGGCGGCCGGGGAGGCCGAGGGCGAACGGGTAGGTGGTGTTGAAATAGCCGACGGTGCGGCCGAGGTCGAGGTCGATGAACAGATCCTCGCGGCCGTGGCCGACGAGTTGGATGGCGATTTCGCCGCCGCGTACGCCGAGCCAGTGCTGTAGGGCGGCGCCCAGGGTGGCCAGGAGCTGTTCGGCGCGGCTGAGGCCGGGAACCTGGTCGGGGGCTGGGAATTCGGTGACCAGTTCGCCGGTGTTGCCCTCGACGCCGAACGACTCGTTGTCGACGAGACGTAGTTGCGTGCCGTCGCCCCAAGTGCGGTCCAGCCAGTAGCTGGCGTCGAAGGTGTTCGGGTTGGTGCGGACCAGGTTCGCTAGTCGTCGGGCCCAGTCGAAATAGCTGGAGCTGGGCGGGGGGAGTTCGGCGGTGTTCGTTCCGGCGAGTAGGGCCGAAAGGTCCTCTGTCACAACGTTCCACGAGTAAAGGTCGACCATGGTGTGGTGGATCACCAGCACGAGTTGGTCGCCGTGGCCCGCCGGGGTGCGGAAGACGCCCGCTCGGCAGACGGGACCGTCGGACAGGCTGAGGGTGCGGTGCAGTTCGGTTGCCGCGTTGTGCACCAGGTTCGGGAGATCGGCGGGATCTGCTGCGGTGAGGTCGAATTCGGTGACTTCGGGTGGTGCGCCATCGGGTAACAACTGCCAGTTGCCGGCGACGGTGCGTAATCGGGCGCGTAGGGCGGGGTGGCGGAGCGCCAGGTCCCGCACGCCGCGCTCGACGGTTTCGGTTTCGGTGTTGTGTCGCAAGGTGTAGCGCACGCCGTGGTTCCAGTGGTCCGGGGTCGGTACGCCGCGGGCGAGGAATTCCAGCTGTGGTGGGGTCGGGTCGGCTGCGGTGTGCTCTTCCGGCTGGACCGGGGGAGCGTCAACGGAATCGGTTTGGGCTTGGGTGCTTTCGCGCTCGGTGATAGTGGCGGCGACGGCGGCGATCGTCCGCAGTTGGAGGATGTAGCGCGGCCGCAATGCGATTCCGTTGGTGCCCGCGTCGGCGGCGATTGCGATCGCGGAGATCGAGTCGCCGCCCAGGTCGAAGAAGTCGTCTTCGATGCCGACCTGGTCGCGGTGCAGATAGTGGGACCACAGCAGGGATAGTCGTTGATGCAGATCGGTATTCGGGGCGGCGTTTTCGGCAGGCCGCTTGGTGGTGCTGGACTGTGCTGGTCGGCGTCTGGTTGTCGGCGCGATGCCGATCGACATGGTCTGTATCGGAGTATCCGGTGCCAGCGACGATAGGCGATCCAGCAACGTCTGGTATGCGTCAGCCCAGGCGCGAATTGTGCTGGTGCGGAATATTGTCGGGTCGTATTGCAGTCGGCAGCGCAGTTGGTTGCCGTATTCCAGGACGGTGACCGCGATGGGGAAGGCGGCGCCTCCCTGCCCGACATCGAGCAGTTCGACGGCCGGGCCGTCGGAGCCCAAGCGCTGCAACGGCCGCACATCGCTGGTGACGGTGAACATCGTGGCCGCCAGTGGGTCCGCCGAGTTGGGTCGCGCTATGCGGCGGAGTCGATCGGTGGGCAGGTTCTGATGGTCGAGCGCCTGTAGCGAGGCGGTGCGGACCGCGGTGAGCAGGCCGGTGATCGATTGCTCTGGCAGTACTTTCGTTCGCACGACCAAGGTGGTGGCGTAGTTGCCGACGACCGGTTCATCGATCGGTTTGCGTCCTGCGGCCGGGAATGCCACGCAGACGTCCTGCTCGCCGGTGATCTGCCGGAGCAGTGTCATCCAGGCCGTCAAGAGCACGGTGTTGAGGCTGCAACGCTCGCGGCGCGCGAGTTCGTGCAGTCGGGTGGCGCGGGCGCTGTCGATCGGAACAGCTAGTTCGCCTGTCCCGTCGGATGTTTCGTCGGCGACCTGATCGGCGGGCAAGGGTGCATAGGGTGCGCCGGACATGTAGTCCGACCAGAAGGCGGTCAGGTCGGCTCCGACCGGCCCGGCCAGGAGCGCCTGCTGATCGGCGACGTAGTCGAGATAGCGGCGTTCCGGAATCGGCAGTGCCGTTGGATCGCCGCCCAATTCGGCGAACAACAGGCTCCACGACCAGCCGTCGACGAACAAGTGATGAAAGGTAGGCAGCAGGACCTGCTGTTCACCATCGCTGAGCCTGGCTCGCACCAACAGATATCGACTCGACGGACCATAGGGCGACAGCGGCTCGGCGACCAGCGCACGCAGACGGTCCAGCAAGTCCGCGTGCCCCTGAGCCGCAGTGGCACCGGTCAGATCGACCACCGTCTCGGTGATCACCACGTGCGCCTCGTCAGCGGGCGTGACCACCTGCCGGGGGCCATCGGCGGTATCCACGATCCGGGCGCGCAACATCGGATGCCGCGCAACGACATTCCGCAGCCGCTCGGCGAGTGCCGCAATGTTCACGTCTCCGTCGAGCAGCAGCGCGGCAGGGACGTTGTAAGCACCGGTGTCAGGGTCCAGCCGGTCAGCAGCCCAGATCGCCATCTGTTGCCCAGAAAGGGGTCCGACGTCACCGCGCGAGCTGCTGGGCTGGGAGTCCGTCGTCCGCTCAGCGTCGGTCGGTTCCTCATGCACCGCAGGCGACTCATTGATCGCAGCGGAAGGCACGTCGTGGATGGCCGGCGCCTCGTTGCGTGCCACGGACAGCGCGTCGGGTGATACGGACAGTGCGTCGGATGGCGTGGTGGAGGGTGTTCCACCGACCAACTCAGCGACGGCCGCCGCGGTCTCACCCAGATCCTGGTAGTCGTACAGATCAAGCACCCCGAAATCGGTCCCGAACCGCTCATTGATCCGAGCCACCCACTGCGCCCCGTTAAGCGAGGTACCACCAACCTCGAAGAAGTCATCCTCGGCCCGCAACCCCGGCTCCTTCAGCACCTCCCTCGCCAACGCAATCACCACCTCGGCGACGGAGTACTCCGGGAGAGAACGTGCGTCGGGATCAGCGGCGGGCGCCATGGCGCCGGCCGATAGTGCAGCACCAATAGGTGCTGCGTCGCTGGTAGACGCTGCGTCGCTGGTAGACGCCGGGCGGCTAGCGGAACCCGCGCCGCTGGAGGAACCCGCTTTGCCGTTGAGTGATTCGTCGGCGAGCGGTGTGGCGGTGGTGAATAGCGAAGCAGCGGTGGATGATCCGCTTCCCGTCGGCGGTGCGGCCGCAGTCGGCGATGCGTCGGTGGGCGTTGCGCTGACGGTGATTGATGCGGTGGACGAGCTTTCACCGACCAGCTCGGCGACGGCTGCTGCGGTCTCGCCCAGATCCTGGTAGTCGTACAGATCGAGTACCCCGAGATCGGTGCCGAACCGTTCGTTGATCCGAGCAACCCACTGTGCCCCGTTGAGCGAGGTGCCGCCGACGTCGAAGAAGTCGTCTTCCGGCTGAAGCCCCGGTTCTTTGAGCACCTCCCTCGCCAATGCGATCACGACCTCGGCGACCGAGGGTGCCGGATTTCGAGGCGCGCCGGTGGTGGGTGATGCGTCGGTAGACGTTGCGCCGTCTGTGGATGCAGTGGCGGAAGCCGCGTGGACGGTAGGTACTGCGGTGGTGAGTGCTGCGGCAGTAGCAAGCGATGTGTTGTCGGGTGCCGCGACGGCGGATGGCGTGACGGTGATGGGTGATGTGCCGTCGGTGGGCGGAGGCGGTGCGGTGGTGGATGTTGTTGTGGCGGTGGGGGATGGGGCGACGGTGGGCCAGCAGTGCACTTCGGCCAGCGGGGCGACTGGGAGTTCGAGTCGTCGGGGAGGTTTCTGGCCCAAAGTTTTGGGCCAATTCAACTGGTGGCCTGCGAGATACAGGTGGCAGAGTGCGTCCGCGGGCGTGGAGGTGACTGCGGTGGCGGGGTGGTCGGCCAGCAGGGTCGACAGTTCGCTGCCTGGTGCTAGATCGATGATGACCGGGTCGGCGGACAGGCCGGCCATGGCCTTGGTGAGGGCATCGGCTTTCGGTGGGCGGGGTGCGGGGATTTCGGTGGTGAGGGCGGTTGGTAGGTCTTCGTCGCCGTTGGCAACTCGGGCCGCAGTTGCACCGATGCCGTGGGTGAGGAGGAGGTCTGGAGAGATTCCGGCATCAGTGAGGACTTGGTGTGCGCCGAGTAGCCAGATGAGTGCGCGCTGGGTTGGCGTCCAGTCTGTTTCTGCCACATGAGCTTTGGCTTGATCAACGATGCGAGCGAATGCCAGGAAGGTCTCAGCGGCGGCCTGGAGTTGGTCGGCAGGTACATCGCTGATATCGCCGAGGGCGATGACTACCGGGGCAGGATCTGGTGGTCCTTGGTGGGTGTCGGGTGCGGCCAACGTGTCGGCAAGCTGATCGAGCAGTTCCTTCGCATCGTGCACGACCCAGGCGTGTCGGTGCGCGAAATGCTCACGGCCCATAGACAACACGGCCGCTGCGGCGGCGAGATCGAATGCACTCGGATCGGTGGCGACCTGATCGTGCAGGGCCTGTACGTGGGCGCGTAGACCTGCGCTGCTGCGGGCTGAGAGCACGATGACCTGAGCACCGATGGGCGTGGCGTCGACAGATTCTGTCACCTCCGGCGCTTGGACGATCATGTGCGCGTTGGTGCCGCTTAATCCGAAGCTGCTGATTGCGGCGTAGCGTGCTTCGCCGGTCCACGGCTCCACGCGATCGGCGAGGTGCAGTGGCCCACCGTCTATGTCCAGCAACGGATTCGGCCGTTCCAGGTGTGCGGTCGGGAAGATCTCGCCAGCCCGGAATTGCGCGAGGATGCGGACGAGTCCGGCGAACGCGGCCATGGAGCCGAGGTGGCCGACGTTCGCCTTGACCGAGGAGACCGCGGGCCCACTACCTTCGAGCTGCCCGGCGTACGCGTCGAGCAGCCCCTGGATCTCGATCGGGTCGCCGATCTTCGTACCGGTGCCGTGCGCTTCCACGTATCCGATTGCGGCAGGGGATATTTCCGCGTCGCGCAAAGCAGCGGTGATGACCTCGGTCTGGGCCTGCGGGCTCGGCGCGGTGAGTCCCGCACCGCGCCGCGCGTCCTGGTTGACCGCACTGCCGCGGAGTATCGCGTGCACCGTGTCTCCGTCGCGCAGGGCGGCGTCGAGCGGTTTGAGCAGGACGAATCCGCCGCCCTCGCCGTAGGTGGTGCCGTCGGCTCCCGCGTCGAACGGCCGGCACCGATCGACGGGGGAGAGCACGCCCATGCCGTCGGCACTGCGCTGCGGAAGCGCACCGAGGACCATCTCGTAGCCGCCGACCAGCGCCAGATCGCTTTCACCCCGTGCGAGTTTCCAGCGCGCCTCGTGCAAGGCGACCAGGAACGACGAGCACGCGGTGTCCACCACCTGCGCCGCGCCGCGCAGATCCAGGTGATACGCGATGCGCCCGGCGGCGTAGGCATGCAGACTGCCGGTCTTGGCCTGTCCGCTGTGGCGTTCCTCGACCGGCAGCAGATCGGACAGACTCGGATGCGGAGCCCCGTACCCGCCGACCACCACAGCGGTATTCGTCCCGGCCAACTCCGCGGGTGCGTAACCCGCATGCCCGATGGCACCACACGCCAGTTGCAGCATGCGCCGCTGCCGCGGGTCGATCAGTTCGGCTTCGGCCTTGGCCAGACCGAAGTAGCGGTAGTCGAATCCGGTGATGTCATCGATCCAGCCGCCGTCCCGGTCGGTCGCGGACCGCAGCACGCCGGTGGCCTCGGCCCGCTCGACCGGGAAGCGGTGCATGGTGTCCCGGCCGTGGCGCAGCAGCGTGGTCAGCGCGGCCCAGTCGGGACAGCCGGGTAGTTCGAAGGCGACGCCGATGACGGCGACCGCCGCTGCGTCCTCGCGGTTCTTCATAGCCGTGTCGCTTCTTTCTCGCTGGTCATCGCCCGCACATCGGGTAGCGCGATGATCGCCAGGTTGACCACCGCGACCAGGGCCGCCATGGTCAGCAGGGGGACGGCGTTGCCGATGGCCGCGGCGATCGGTGCGGCCACGGACATGCCGAGCGGGCGGGCGGCCAAGGACAGCAGAACGTCGTAGGAATCGGCGCGAGCCAGCGCTTCCGGCGGGAACTCGCGCTGCATCGTGGTCTGCCACACCGTGTTCAGCAGCCCGACCCCGAACATCGCGGCACCGTAGGCGACGGCATCGACCCAGCTCGGCACCAGTGCCGCGAAGCTGATCAGCGGCAGCGCGAACAGCGCACCGCACATCGAGGTCAGGATCAGCGGGCGCTGCGCCCGCAGCCGGGGCGCGATCAGCGAGCCGATCACCAACCCGGCCATGCCGGCCTGATAGATCAGCACCCAGGACACCTCGCCGCCGAGCGAGTGCACGGCGATCAACGGTCCGAGCGTCATCAGCACGCCCGCACCGAGATTGGAGACGCCGTGACCGATCAGGTTCGACCAGAACCACGCTCGGCTGCGTACCTCCAGCCAGCCGTCGGCCAGCTGCCGGAAGAACGTCACCGGATGCTCGATCGCCGGCTTGGGCGCGATCCGGAGTCCGCCGAGGGTGCAGGCGGCCACCGCGAACAGCACGGCGGTGGCGATGAATGTCCAACCCGCACCGACGGTTACGGTCAGCACGCCGGCTACGCCGGGGCCGGCGACCAGGGTGACGCCGCGTACCACGCCGAGATAGCTGTTGGCCTGCAACCGATGTGCCTGCGGCACCGTCGCGAAGACCAGCGGCGACATCGTCGGCATGCCGAAGGCGACGCCGATGCCGGTGATCGCCGAGAGGATCACCAGATCGGTGATTCGCACTACGCCGCACAGCAATTCGATGCCGATGCCGAGCTGGGCGAGCCCGCGCGTCAGGTCCGCGGCGAACGCCACCTTCTGCGGCGGGTATCGATCGGCGAGCACCCCGCCGATCGGCAGTAACACCAACTGCGGCAACAACTCTGCCGCGAGCACGATGCCGAGGTCGCTGCCTCGTCCGGTGGCGTCGATCACCGCGAGGGTGAGAGCCATCGGCACGAGGGCGGTGGCCAGGAACGACAGCGTGCGCCCGAGCAGCAGGCGGCGGAAGCCGGGCACCTGCGCCATGGTTTTCAGCATTGGCACGTCCCGTGCGCATGCGCGAACGGTTCGGACAGGTGTTCCAGCAACGGTTCCGGCGCGCTGAGGAAGTCGTAGTGACCACCCTCGACCACCGGGAACCGGACGTCGGCCGAATAGTGTTGCCAGCCACGCAGTTCCGCCGCGGTCACCTCGGGATCCTCGGACCAGTGCAGCACGGTGATCGGGAACGGCACCTCGATCGGCGCGGACCTGCGGTAGACCCGGTTGGCGGTCAGATCCTCGTGCAGGATGGCCAGGCCCAGCTCGATCAACTGCGGGTGCACCAGTCCGCCGCGGGTGGCGGTGAGGAATTCCAGTTCCGCGCGCAGCTCGTCGTCGGACATGTCCAGGAACCGGTCGTGCGGGCAGTCGTGCGGCGCGACCTGCGCGGAGACGAACAACTGTTGCGGCGTCGGGAGTCCGCGTTCGGCCAGCAGCCGGGCGGTCTCGAAGGCGGGCAGCGCGCCGGCGCAGTGCCCGAAGAAGGCGAAGGGCCGATCCAGGTGCGGCAGCAGCTGGTCCACGAGCACCTCGGCCAGATCCGCGTAAGTGCCGTAATGCCTTTCCCGGAGCCGGTTTTCGCGTCCGGGCAGTTGGATGGAGCAGACCTCGATGCCGCCGATGCGCCGCGGCCACTGGTTGAACATGGATCCGCCGACCCCGGAATACGGGAAGCAGAAGATCCGGGCGGTCGCGTCGTCGTCGGGTAGGCGGAGCAGCCAGCGGGTCAGAGGTGTGGTGTCGCGGAGGGTGGTATCTGAAGTCACTGAGTTACATCCCTTCGTTGAAGTGCCGGCTTTCGCCGGACTGGTTCATCGGGGTCCGGATCAGGAAGTGCGTCATCCCGGCAATGAAGACGGAGGCCAGGTGTTGCGGCGGCGCCACCGGCTCGACGCCGGTGAACCGCCCGAACAGCTCTTCGAACAGCACCCGAAAGGTCAACCGCGCCAACGGTGCGCCGAGACAGTAGTGCGGTCCGTGGCCGAAGGCGATGTGGCGGTTGTCGGTTCGGGTGACGTCGAAACGGTACGGGTCGGCGAACACCGATTCGTCGCGATTGGCCGATCCGATCCAGACCGCGACTGCCTCACCCGCCTCGACCAGCCCGCCACTCAGCTCGGTATCCACGCTCGCGTAGCGCAGGAAGCTGTTGGCGGGCGAAGTCCAGCGCAGCCCCTCCTCGACGAGGCGGGGGATCAGTGCGGGGTCGGCGCGCACCGCGTCCCATTGGTCCGGGTGCTCGATGAGCGCGAGCAGGGTGCCGCTGACCGTGTGCGGGGTGGTGGCATTGGCGCCGAGCAGCAGGCTGTAGCAGTTGTAGATGACCTCTTCGTCGGTGAGTGGTGCGCCGCCGGCGTCCATGCTCACCATGTGTCCGAGCAGATCGGCGGTGGGCTCACTGTTGCGCAGGCGTTTGACCTGCGCGGCGAAGTAGTCGAACAGCTGGTGATGGGCGATGGCCAGGGTGGCGAACCCGTTGCGGACCTGGAACTCCGGGTCCTCCGGCGCGGCGGCCATCGCGGTCCACTTGACCAGGTTGTCCCAGTCGGCCTCCGGGACGCCGAGCAGCGCCCCGGCCACCGTCATCGGCAGTTCGTACGCCTGCTGTGCGACATCCCAGGCCGCACCGGCCGAGGCCGGTGCCAGAAACCGCCGCACCACGGCGCGAATCCGGTCCTGCCACGCGGCGATCGTGCGCACCGAAAGCTTCGGTTGCAGCGGCCTGCGCAGCTCGGAATGCCTTGGCGGATCGGTGGATACGAGCATCTTGCCGGCCGAGATGTCGCCGTGCCCGAGCTGGGTGAGCACGCTGCCGCGTTCGGAGGTGAAGGCGCGATGGTCGCCGAGCACCCGGCAGGCATCCGCGTGCCGGGTGACCGACCGGAACGACCGCCCATCGGGCAGCACCTGGCGATGCAGCGGTGCGTCGGCCCGCATGGCCGCCCACACCGGATGCGGATCGCCGGTGGCGAAGAAGTGAGGGTTGAACAGGTCGATCTGATCGAGGTCGACGGCCGCGCGCACGTCGGTGCTGATCTTCACGCGGTAGGCCGTCCCTGCTCGACGGCCGTAGCCAGGCCGGCGGGGGTCGGATCGAGATAGAAGGTGACCGGGGAGACGGCGACGCCGTACTCGCGTTCGAGGTCGGCGGTGATCCGGACGCCGAGCAGCGAATGGCCGCCGAGCTCGAAGAAGTCGTCGTCCGCGCCGATGCCCGCGATGCCGAAATGGTCGCTCCAGAGCGTGGTTACGGCCGCTTCCATCGCGGTGCAGGGCTCGCGATAGGCGGTGGTCAGCTGTGGGCGTTCGGTGGGCTGGTCGGCGGCCAGGGCCTTCCGATCGATCTTGCCGTTGGCGGTCAGCGGCAATGCGTCGACGATCCGGATGAGCGTGGGGACCGCGTATGAGGGGAGTGTTTCGGTGAGTGTGCGGCGGACGTCCAGGCTCGACAATGTGTGGTCCGGTTCGCCAACAATCCACGCGGACAAACGTTTTCCGCCGCCGCGCGGTTCCTGCGGGACGACCGCGAGTCCGGCCACGCCGGGCAGGGCGGCGATCGCGGCCTCGACCTCGCCGAGTTCGATGCGGAACCCGCGGATCTTCACCTGCTGGTCCGCGCGGCCCAGATAGTCGAGCGCTCCGGTCGATTGCCGCTGGACCAGATCGCCCGTGCGGTACATCCGCTGTCCCGGGATTTCGGCGGCCGGATCGGCGAGGAAGGTCGCGGCGGTCAGCGCTGGATTGCCCCAATATCCATGGGCCAGACCGGTTCCCGTGGCATATAGCTCGCCGGCTCTGCCGTCCGGTACCGGTGTGAGCCGGGCATCGAGCAGGCGGACAGCGGTGCCCCGGATCGGGTGGCCGATCGGTATCGGTCCGGACGGCACGTCGGTGACGGGGTGGCAGCAGGTGAAAGTCGTGTTCTCGGTGGGGCCGTAGCCGTTGATCACCGTGGTGTCGGTGAGGGTGGTCACGGCCCGCCGGACGTGTGCGGGGGACAGCACGTCACCACCGGCGAGCAGGTAGCGCAGGCCGCGCAGTTCGTCCAGGCCGGCGTCGGTGACCTGCTGGAACAGGCCTGCGGTCAGCCAGAGCACGGTCACCCGGTAGTGGCCGACGAGTTTGGTCAGATCGCTGATCGAGAGTTCGGTGCCGGGCGCGAGGACGAGTTGGGCCCCGTTGAGCAGCGCACCCCAGATCTCCAGGGTGGAAGCGTCGAATGCGATCGGAGCGAATTGCAGGAAGACGTCGTCGGAGGTGACAGAGATGAAATCGGTGTCGACGACCAGGCGCGAAATCGCTCGGTGCGGTACGCACACGCCCTTTGGTGTGCCGGTGGAGCCCGAGGTGTAGGCCAGATAAGCCGGGTGCAGATCGGTGATGGTCACCGGTGCGGGTGTCTGATCCGGGCGGTCCGCGTCCAGCGAGATCGCGGAGCAGTTGGCGGGCAGTTCCGGGGTCAGGCCGTCGTGGGTCAGGACGATTGTCGCGGTCGATTGGCGCAGGACGAGTTCGCGGCGTTGGCGCGGCGAACGTTCGTCGAGTGCGAGGTAACCGGCGCCTGCTTTCAGAATCGCGAGCAGTCCGACGATGGTGGTAATCCGGCGGCGGGCGTCTATTGCGACGATGTCGCCAGGGCGTACGCCGGACTCTTGCAGATATCGGGCCAGCGCATCGGATCGCCGGTCGAGTTCGGCGTAGCTGAGTTGGCCGCCGTCGCCGATTACCGCTACCCGTTCCGGGTGCTGTTTCGCCAGCAACGTAAATCGTTCGCCGATGACCGGCGGGGATGTAAGAGCGTGTTCGTTCACAGTCAGCCTCACAATCCCGGGGATCGCCCGAGACTTTCGCACAGAGAAATCTCACCGGGCGTGGAAAGTCTAATAAACCCGGTGCTGGATATTTGCGGACAGCTCGACCGAAGATGACGGTCGCGGCCTTCCGCAAGGTTTGCCGACGTCAGCCTAGGGCGATGTAGGACGACGTCAGAACGGGTGGAGTTCGGCATATGCGCTGGTGGCGCGGCCGAGATGAGTCAGGTTGAGGACTGTCCGAACCGCGATGCCTCGACCGGCACCGGAATGTTGCATCCGGAAAGTCCGTGCATATCTCACCCCCTGTGAGCGCTTGGTGTTCCCCTGATTCCGAGTGGAATCATTACAATCGATCTTACAAAGTCGCGGCAACCGAATGCACATGTGACTTGCATCACATAGTGATAACGCGCAATAGTTGTCTCATTTTTGCCGGAATAACGCCCCGGTCATATAAGTCGGAATAAACTCTTACAAGACCGTAGTTTTCGGGGGTAATGCTGACATGTCTTCTTTATAAGCGACTGGTCGGTATCTTCGAGGGGTTGCGGACCGGCGGAAACGGAGGATTTCGACCGATTAATTGCTGGGGCAGCGACCCGATCAGCGATCTGATCGGGAATCCTGCGGCCTGCCCGAATACGCGAGCCCGCGAGACTTACGGGCAGAGTCGACCGCTCGGGGACCGCAATGAGCCGGTGGTGGCCCCGAGCAGTTCCGCCGATCGTGGTCTGCGGCAGTCGCTCCGGCTGGTCGCCAGCGCCGCCTCGCTGAAGGCTCGGATCCGGGAGTTCTCCCGGGATTCGCGCCAGATGAGGCGCCCGTCCAGCGGTGGTGCGTCGTCGAGGGGGAGGTAGGTGATGCGCGGGTGGGCGCGGTAGCAGGAACCCTCGTCGCCGAGGATGAATCCGCCCTCGCCCGCCCCGACCAGCGCGGTGGCTTCGTGAAAAGTGTTGGCGGTCTTGCCGTGTCGGATCGGCCGGCCGTCGGGCGTGCGCGTCGGCACTCGATCCTCGGCCACCGCCGGCGGGGTCGAATCGGGTGCGCCGATCAGCGTGATGTCGGCCAGGTCGTTCAGTGACACGGAGTCGCGGGCGGCCAACGGGTGCCCGTTCGGGACGGCGAGCAGGCGTGGCAGGCGGCGCAGGACCGGGCCGACGCCGAGACCGGTCCCGTCCACGGGTTGGAACACGAACACCATCTCGACCAGGTCCGCGCGCAGGGCGGCCGTGCCTTCGAACAACGGCAGTTCCCGGATTCGGACGTCGGCACCGGGATGGTCGTCGGCGAACCGGTCGGCCGCCTCGAGCAGGAAGGTGCTGGCGCCTGCGCCGACGAAGCCGACCTCGAGCACACCGGGCACGCCCCGGCCCGCGGTGGTCGCGCGCTCTACAGCCAGTTGGATGAGGTCGTGGCCGGGGCGCAGGTCATCGAGGAACTGTTGACCGACCGGGGTCAGCGTCACCCGGCGGCTGGTGCGTTCGAACAGCGGGGCGCCGATGCGGCGTTCGAGCGCCTGGATGGTCTGGCTCACCCGGCCGGTCGAAACCTGGAGCCGCTCAGCGGATTTGCCGAAGTGCAGCTCGTCGGCGAGCGTCAGGAAGGCCTCGATCTCATACCGTTCCATCGCTGCTCCGTCTCGCTCGTTGCGGTGCCCGCCGTCTCGAGGGCTCCACTAACTACCGCCGGGACGGGGGATTTGTTCCTTCCGGTCGATCGTTGAGCAGGGGTAAACGCCGGTTGACTGATACGTCATTGTTCCCGCAACTCCCGTTCTGAATCCTTGAGCAGGCAGTTCGACGATCGACATCTGGAGCACGAGTTTGAATCTCTCCCGCACGGCCACCGCGCTTTCGCTGATCGGTGCCGCGTTCATCATCTATGTAGGCGTCAGTTACGTGTTGACGCCGGCGTCCATGGCGCCGCAATTTGGGCTGCCCGAGTGGCCGCAGGGGGATGCGGTTGCCTTCTTGAATCTCAAGGGCATTCGCGATATCACGAGCGGGTTGATCATCCTCGCTTTGCTCGCGGTTCGGCAGCGATTCGCTTTGGGTGTCGTCACCCTCGTCATCGCGCTGAACCCGTTGGGCGACATGGTGACTGTGCTCAGCTATTCGGGGTCGACGGCGACCGCGCTCGGTGTGCATGGGCTGACCGCGGTGCTCGTCGCACTCACCGGTGCACTGTTGCTTCGTGAGCAGCGCGCGCGGACCGCCGGTGCGCCGGCGGTTGCGCAGTGAGGGCGGCTCGCGCGGCCACCCTGGTTGTGGCTGCGGTCCTGGCTGGTCTGATGGCGGGGTTGTTCGCCGGGTTCGCCTATTCCGTGATGCCTGCCTTGGGGCGTAGTAGCGACGGTGTTTTCGTCGAGGTCATGCAGAACATCAATGTGGTCATCGTGAATCCGTTGTTCATGGTCTTGTTCATGGGCGGGCTGGCGGCCGCGGTGGCCGCCGTGCTGACGAATTGGCGGCCCGGTTCCGCGGCGGTGCGCAATTGGGCGGTCGCCGGGTTCTTCTGCTATCTGCTGATGTTCGCGATCACGACCGGGATCAGCGTTCCGCTCAACGACAAACTGGCGGCCGCGGGCGACCCTGCGCAGATCGCCGATCTGGCCGCGGTGCGGGCGCAGTTCGAGGGACCGTGGGTGGCCTGGAACATTGCTCGCGCGGTCGCGAGTGTCGGTGCGCTGGGGTGCTTTGCGTTGGCGCTGTTACGTTTTCGGCGCGGAGCGTTATGAAGAAGATCTATTACGCGGCGCATGCCTACATGATCGTCGGGGTTGTCAGTGGTCTGTTCTATCGCGAGTTGACCAAGTGGTACGACTTCACCGGGGACTCCCAACTCGGAGTGGTGCACACGCATCTGCTTGCGCTCGGGATGCTGTTCCATCTGATCGTGCTGGTGTTGGCAAAAGTGTTCGCGCTGGGCGGCAAGCTGTTCGATTGGTTCTTCTGGGTTTACAACGCGGGGCTGGTGCTGACTGTCGCGGTGATGACCGTGCACGGTGTCCAGACTGTCGTTGGTGCCGACACCAGTGTCGCGATCTCCGGCATTGCCGGGCTCGGACACATCGTGCTGACCGTGGGTTTGATTCTGTTCTTCGTCGACCTCGGGAAAATGGTTCCGGCACAACGAAAGGGAGAGGTTTGACCATGCAGGCAATCGTCCAGGAGACGTTCGGTGGGCCGGACATCTTGACGGTCGCCGAGGTGCCGCGACCCGAGCCGGGGCCTGCGGAGGTGCTTGTCCGAGTGTGTGCGGTCGGTGTCAATCCGACTGATCTGTGGCATCGGGCCAGCGGGGGACTCGCGGGCGGGGAGACACCGATCAGGTTGGGGTGGGACGTATCCGGCGTTGTCGAAGCGGTCGGATTGGGCGTCACCATTTTCGAGCCCGGTGACGAGGTGTTCGGGCTGCCGCGGCATCCGCACCCGGCGGGCACGTACGCGGAGTACGTGACTTCGCCTGCGCGGCACCTGGTTCGGAAGCCGTCCTCGATCCCGCATGCTGAGGCCGCTGCATTGCCGCTGGCCGCGCTTACCGCATGGCAGGCGCTGGTCGACACCGCTGACGTCCAGCCTGGGCAGCGGGTGCTGATTCACGCCGCGGCGGGCGGGGTCGGGCATCTGGCGGTGCAGATCGCCAAGGCGCGCGGTGCGTATGTGATCGGCACCGCGCGTTCGGCCAAGCACGAGTTCGTGCGTGGGCTGGGGGCCGATGAGGTCATCGATTACACCCAGGTCGATTTCACCACCGTCGCGCATGACATCGATGTTGTCCTCGATGCCGTCGGTGGTGAATACGGGCCGCGCTCGCTGACGGTTCTGCGGGCCGGGGGCGTCCTTGTCTCGCTGGCCTCACCGGCCGAGGCGTACCTAGCCGACGAGGCGCGGCGGCTCGGTCTGCGGGCCGCATTCATGATCGTCGAAGCCGATCGAGCGGGGATGCGGGAGATCGCCGCGCTGGTCGAAAGCGGGCGTCTGCGTCCACAGATCGACACCATCCTGCCGCTCGAACTGGCCCGCCTCGCGCACGAGCTCAGTCACAGCGGGCGCATCGCCGGGAAGATTGTCCTCACCGTCGGCTGACCGGCGTTGCGCCGCAGCGATTTCGAGCAACGTCCGAATGAATGCGCAGACCCGGGCGGAGTCTCCGTTCCTCGGCCAGATCAGCCCGTATTCGATCGGCGGGGCGTCCCGGAACGGAACGAATGCGACGCCCGGGCGAGCGTGGTATCGAAGACCGCGCAAGGCCACGGGGGAGACGCCGCGCCCCGTTGCGACGTAGGAGGGTATTTCGGACCAGTACGTGGCGGTCGGTCCTGGTGGGATCGGCCGCCCCGAAGGGGTACGGGTGGGGAGGTGGAAATCCAGCCAATACGCGGGGATATCGCCGTGCAGGGAAACCAATGGAGCGTCCGCGAGGTCCTCCAGCGACACGGTTTCCCGGCCGGCGAACGGATGCTGCGCCGGCACCATGAGTGCCCGCGGTTCGGCGAAAATCACCGGGCCGACCGTGAGATCCGGTTCGTAGATGGGGAATTCGCTGATCTGTAGATCGAACTCGCCCGAACGGAGCCGACTGAGCGGATCGCCGAGCTGTATTTCGTGAACCTTGATCTCGCAGCCCGGATTGCGCTGCTGGAAGTTTTCGACGGCGAGACCGAGTAGGTCGGCCACCCACGGTGTGGAATATCCGACGTGGAGCGTGCCCGTGACGCCGCGACCGAATTCGATCGCCCGGGATATTGCCAATTGGACGCTTTCGTACGCAGGGCGCAACTCATCCCGGAGTTGTCGTCCGGCAGCAGTGAGCACGACCTGGCGGCTGGTGCGAACGAACAACGGCACACCGATCCGCTGCTCCAACTTCTTGATCGTCTGACTCACCCGCCCCGGTGACAACCCCAGCCGTTCTGAGGTTCGCCGGAAGTGCAACTCTTCCGCCAAGGTCAGAAAAGTTTCGATTTCATGCCGCTCGATCGCCGGACTCCTCGACTGCGTGGAAAGTTTGAGCAGCTGATCATCGCACGTCATCGGGTTATTGCTGGAAATTGTGGGCTACCGAACTCGCTGATTCGCCTGCTATTTGAATCCGACGACAGAACACTGCACCCAGCCGAATACACCCCCATTTCGCCCGCAACTCTCGAGATACATTGCTGGACAACCGATCACCGGGAACTGATGATGTTACCTCTCGACCGATGCCAGCACCAGTTCCCTCTGATCACCTGACCAAGATCAGAGGCGTGTCGTCGTGATGACTTGGCGTCCACTGTGGAGTGCTTCACTTGGGCTGGCTACTCGCCGGGCTTGGTGTCGGTCGGCGGGCCGCCCTGGTTCGACAGCTCCAACGCGACAACCGGGCCGCCGCTGACCGATCTATACGATGTGAAGGGCGTCTACATCGCCGACAATGGCGGCCGAACAGCATCGGCCGGGTGGTCCACTACGGCGGATGACTGTCGGGCGCCGCGGCCTAGACGAGTTGGTCGAGGGCGATTTCGAAGGCGGTGCTGGCCAGGTTCGTGGTGAGGTCGGAACGCGAATGGCAGCGTTCGAGGGCGGTGGCGATGGTGGACGAGATGTCGCCGAAGATCGCTTCGTCGGAGACCTCGACGTCGCCTTGCATCAGTAGTGCGAAGGCGCGGGCCATGCCGCAGTTGGCGATGAAGTCCGGGACTACCGCGACGCTCTTGTCGGCGTGCTCGTAGATCGGGCCGTAGAAGATCTCGGAGTCCGCGAATGGGACGTTGGCGCCACTGGCGATGACCTGCAAGCCATTCGATGTCATCCGGTCGATCTGGTCGTGGGTGACCAGACGCGATGCGGCACAAGGCAGGAACACCTCGGCGCCGAGATCCCAGATGCGGTCGTTGATTTCGTCGAACGGCAGGGTGCCGTCGGCGTGCAGTGCGTTACCTTGCTTGGCCAAGAACAACTCTCGGGTTTGCTCGAGGGTGTACCCGGCGGGATTCAGCACACCGCCGTCGCGATCGATGATGCCGACGATCCGGGCTCCGGCCTGCGCCGCGTAGTAGGCGGCGGCCGCGCCGACATTGCCCCAACCCTGCACGATCACCCGTTTGCCGGCGATGTCGCCACCGTAGATCCGGTAGAAATGGCGGACCGATTCGGCGACGCCCCAGCCGGTGATCAGGTCCGCGACCGTGTACTTGCCATTCGGATTCGGGGTGAAGCGCCGATCCTCGACCACCTTCGCCACCCCGAGCCGAAGCTGGCCGACCCGCTGGACGAGTTCCCGATCGTCAGTTCCGTAGTGCCCGTTGACCACACCTTGCTGCGGATGCCACAACCCGTAACTCTCGGTGATCGGCACAACCTCGGCCATTTCGTCGACATTGAGATCGCCGCCGGTGCCGTAATAGGCCTTCAGCAGCGGCGCGACCGCCCGATACCACCGGCTGAGCACCTCGCCTTTGCGGGGATCGCGCGGGTCGAAATCGATCCCCGATTTCGCGCCGCCGATCGCAGGCCCGGACACGGTGAACTTGATTTCCATGGTCTTCGCCAGCGATTCGACCTCATTGCGATCGAGTCCGCGGCGCATCCGGGTCCCGCCGCCCGCTGCCCCGCCGCGCAGCGAGTTGATCACCACCCAGCCCTTCGCGGTCGTCTCGGCGTCCTGCCACTCGAACACGATCTCGGGTGCTTTTTCCTCGAACTGGGAAAGCAGGTTCTTCATGGGTGTTCCTCACCGTCCGGAATGTGCCGTCGACCAAAGGGGCAGGGCGGCAGCCCGACTCGAAGGTGGGCCGAGCCGAACGGCACCCGTTGTGTGAGCAACTCTGAATTCCCGACGCTTTCCGCGCAACCTGCCTAGCCGCATCGGCACAACCTGCACAGAATGCCTGCCGTAATCGCACTATGGCGAGGCAAGATGCCTAGCTCTCTGATGGAGCGTGGCCGATGTTGTGGAACGTTTTCAGTTCCCGCTGGTCGCGTCCCGGGCCGGAGCGCGTTGCACGGCGACAGAGCACGCGAAGCTGATGTTTCGGAGGTGCCGGATCGTGCGTATCGGATCCAGCCGGTCGATATGGTCGCCGACCGCGATGGCGGCGTGCGGCGTGGCGGGGGAGTCGGCTATGCCGATTGCCACGCAGGCGACACCGGGGATGTATTCGCCGCGATTATGGGCGATTCCGGTGCGACGTACGGCGAGAAGTTGGTCGGAGAATCGCGAGGGCGTATCCGTCCGGTCCGATTGCTGGTCCTCGGGTGGGCGGCCGGAGAGTAGAAGTTTGCCGATGGCGGTGCAGTGGGCCGGGGCCCAGTCGCGATTGCGGGAGGGGGTCGCAATTGTCTTGTGCCCGAACAGGCTCGCGAGGTAGTTCACTCTGCCGTCGCGCAGGATACCGAGATACACCGCCCCGTGGGTCAGGTTGTAGAGGTCGATGAGGAACGGCATGGCGGTTACCCGCAGCAGCCTGGTTTCGGTCGCGTCGGCCGGGAGCGCCTGGTCGAGGAGCCGGTCGCCGAGCATGTAGGAACCCACTGCCCCGGCGACCATCTGATGGGAACCGAGGGCGGCGAGCAGGCGGTGGGTGGTCGATTTCGCGAAACGCGCGCGGCGGGCGATCTCGCTCAGTCGAAGCGGACGTTCGGCGGCGGTGAGGATTTCGAGCACGGTCAGCGCCTTGTCGACCGAGCTCGAACGTCCTGGATGTGCGTACTCGGTTTCGTTCACGAGGGTCCGTGATTCTGCAGTCGTTGCTGCGGCCGGAGCGCATTGACGGGTCCATCTCAGGATGACACATTGGGTCACCGATCGCGAAGGAACCTGGGTGGTATGAAATCGCATACTGTGCAATCGGCTTGAGTAATAAGGGCTTTCGCGGGTAACGCAGAAAATTTGCTGCTTGTTCGCGTATTGGATTGTGGCGCAATGTGCTTCGGTGCAGCAACAACTGTGGAACTGATGAATAAGCCTGCGGCGCAATATCTCCCGCGCCACTAGTGGCGTCTACCGTGGCCCATATCGAGGCCGCCGCGAATATCGGGCGGATCCATGACGTTCCACGGTGTGGAACGTGGCTTTGCCTCCGTTGGCGTAGCTCCCCAGAATGCAAGGTGGGAGGCGCCGATCTTTTGATCAGGGCTGCTTGGGCGCGTTCTCTCCAGCTGCCGAATCGGAAAGGTTGCCGATGTCTGCCTCTAATGACACACCGATAGCAATAGTAGGTATGGGATGCAGGTTCGCCGGCGGCGTGGAGTCCGCCGCCGGACTGTGGGATCTCATGAGCCAGGGCCGCGATACCGCGGGGCCGGTACCGGCGCAGCGGTGGGATGCCTTGCACCTGATGGCATTCCAGCATCCCGATGAGGTCGAGCGATACGGCTGGGGATGTTTCCTCGACGGTGATGTCTGGTCGTGGGACCCGGAGGCACTGTCGGTGGCCGCCGCCGAACGCGAATCGGTCGATCCGCAGTTCCGGGTACTGATGGAGGTGGCCTGGGAGTCGGTCGAGCACGCGGGCATTCCGATGGACCGGATTCGCGGTTCGCGTACCGGGGTGTATGTCGGAACTTACGCCGCGGACAACATGTTTCGGGAGGCCCGGCCGATCGAAGACGCGCTGTCGTTTCTCTACGTGTTCGGCAACTTCACCGCGGGCGCCGGGGGCCGGGTCGCGTTCGCGATGGACCTGCGCGGTCCGGTGATGACGATCAGCACCCACTGTTCCTCGGGCATGGTCGCCGTGGACGCGGCCTGTTCCGCCTTGACCAACGGTGATTGCGATCTCGCGTTGGCCGGCGCCGTGCTGTTGATGCTGTCGCCGGAAACCCATCACTACGAAGCACCGTGGCTGTTGTCGAAACACGGCCGGTGCTTCGCGTTCGACGCGCGCGCCGACGGTTACGTGCGCGGCGAAGGCGCCGGGATGCTGGTGCTGAAGCGGCTGGCGGACGCGCGCCGCGACGGCGATCGGGTGCTGGCGGTGGTGCGCGGCAGCGCGGTGAACAACGACGGTCAGGCGACCCGATTGACCGCACCCTCGACGATCGGCCAGCAGAACGTGTTCCGGGCGGCGCTGGCGAACGCGAAAGCCGAAGCGGGGGAGGTGGGTCTGGTCGAGGCGCACGGGCCAGGTACGGCGGTCGGCGATCCGATCGAGTACACCTCGATCAACGCCGTCTACGGCCGTGGTCGAGGACGGTGCGCACTGGGTTCGGTGAAGACCAATATCGGTCATACCGAACCGGTTTCGGGGATCGCGGGAATCATCAAGGCGGTGGAATGCCTCCAACGCGGTTGGATACCACCGAACCTGAACTTCCAGACCTGGAACCCGGCGATTCCGCTGGACGAGCAGTCGAGATTGTTCGTGCCGACCGAGATGACCCGATGGCCGGTGCGGGGTGGTGCACGACTGGCCGCGGTGTGCTCCTACGGCGTCACGGGCACCAATGGTCACCTCATTCTCGAGCAGGCTCCTGATATCGGCCGAACTCGGCGTACCTCTGGAAGCGCCGATTCGACAGTGGCCCAGCCATTGCGTGCGTATCTGCTGTCCGCGACAACGTCTTCCGCGTTGAACTCGGCGAGTAGCCGATTGGCGGATTGGGCGAGCGGTTCCGAGGTCGCGTTGACAGACGTGGTCCACACCTTGGCGGTGCGCAGATCGCATGGGCCACAACGGCTCGGGGTGCTTGCCCGCACGCGAGCGGAACTAGTCGACCGCGCGCGAGCGTTCGCCGACAACACGGAGAGCCCGGGTACTACCGCCGGCGGCGTGCTGGCACCGGTCGACGATCCCGGTCCGGTCTTCGTCTTCACCGGACAAGGCTCCCAATGGCCCGGCATGTGCCGCGAGCTGTTGGACGTCGATCCGGTATTCACGGCGGCCATCGACAAGATCGAGCCGCTGGTCGCCGCCGAGTCCGGCTTCTCCGTGCGTGAGATGATCACTGCCCCGGCGAAACTCAACGGAATCGATCAGATCCAACCGGTGTTGTTCGCCGTGCAGATCGCGCTCGCGCAGATGTGGGCGGCCTGGGGTGTGCGACCGACCGCGGTCATCGGCCAATCCATGGGCGAGGCGGCCGCGGCCGTGATCGCCGGCGGGCTGTCGTTGGCCGACGGTGTCTTGGTCATCTGCCGACGCACCCGCCTGCTCACTGAGGTGACCGGTGGTTCGATGGCGTCGGTCCTGTTGCCCGTGGGGCAGGTCGAAAAGGACCTTGCGACAGCGGGATCGAGCGGCGTCTCGGTGGCGGTGATCTCCTCGCCCGGAGCCACCGTCATTTCCGGTGACGCCACCCAGGTCGACGATCTGGTGCGGGCTTGGCAGGACGCGGGCGTGAGCGCGCAAAAGGTGTCGGTCGATGTCGCATCGCATTCGCCACAGGTCGATCCGATACTCGAACGACTCGGCACGGAGCTGTCCGCGCTGCATCCGGGTACCGCGGAGATCACGTTCTATTCCACGGTCGCCGATGATCCGTGTGCGTCCGGCACCTTGGACGGCGACTATTGGGTGGCGAACTTGCGGCGCCCGGTTCGCTTCCAGTCCGCCGTGGCGGCCGCCCTCGATCGCGGCCACCGGCTGTTCCTGGAATGCTCGCCGCACGCGCTCGCCGTCCGATCCGTCACCGATATCGCCGGCCACCAGGAGGCCAGAGGGGTGCTCGCGTTGGGCAGCCTGGTCCGCGACACCGACGACCAGGAGGCGTTCCTGACACAGCTGACCGCCGTGCACTGCGCGGGATTCGAGGTCGACTGGGCGAGTCACTACTCCGGCGAGCTGGCCGACGTCCCAGGCACCGCCTGGAACCGCACGCACTCCGGCGGAGATCAACTGCCGTATCGGTTGGTGGCGCCCGGACTCGTTGGGGCGGACCAGCATCCACTGCTCGGCGGCTACGTCCGCGACCCGGACCAGCCCGACCGGCACCTGTGGCAGACCCCGCTCGGCCCCGCCCGGCTGCCCTGGCTGGACGATCATCAAGTCGCCGGGATACCGGTGCTGCCGGGCGCCGGATTCGTCGAGATGATGCTGGCGGCAGGCGCCCGGGTCTTCGGTACCGACCGGATCGCGGTCACCGATCTCCGGCTGCTCAGTCCGCTGGTGCTGGTTCCCGAGCCGGTGGTGACGACCCGGGTCACCCGCGACGGCGACGGCGCCCGCGTCGATGTGGTTTCCGAAACCGATGATGGGCCGCAGATCCACGCGCAGGCCGTGGTCGGTCCGCTGGGGGACGGGTACCAGTGCGCGCCGTTGGACCTGGCCGGCCTGTCCGGTCTCGCGTGGCGCGAGGTCGTCCCGGCCGATCTGTATCGGGTGCTTCGGGCGCACGGTGTCTACCACGGCGCCGCGTTCGCCAATGTGGAACGCATTCAACAAGACCCGGAGTCGGACCACGCACTCGCGACGATCCGGATCGCGGACGGCGCGCGCGTGTCGTCGTGGATGATGGCGCTGCATCCCGCCCTGACCGATGAGCTGGTGCAGGCGGTGGTCTCGGTGTGGCTCAACCACTACGACACCCCGGGACCGGTGATGGTCGCCGGATTCGACGAGGTGCGTGTGTACGGGCCTACCGCACATGCCCGCCTTGCCGAGGTCTGGGTGCAGCACTGTGATGACCTGTCCTGCATCGCATCCGGAGTTCTGGCCACCACTGACGGGCAAGTGGTCGCCGAGGTCCGCGGCCTGCGGTTGGCCAATGTGACTCCGGCCGCCGAACGGTTCGTCTCGCGGCTGACGCACCTGGCCTGGGTGCCGAGTCCGCCGATCGCCGCCGAGCCGCTGGACGGCATATCCCGATGGTTGGTGATCGGTGAGGAAGCCGACGGTTGGCCGAATGAACTGTGCGAGGCGCTGACCGAACGCGGTGCGCAATGCCACTTTGTGCACGCGGCCATGAATTGTGATGTGGGGCAGGCTGTCCGGAGCCTCGTCGAACCCACCGCCAATGGTGGGTGGAGCGGAGTGGTGTTGACACTGACCGACGACGACAGTTCGCCGTCGGTAGTTGCGGTCAGCCGAGTAGCCCGGGCCTGCGCATTGACCGGTGCCTTGGCTCGGCTTTCCGAACCGCCACGGCTGTGGATCGCGACCCGCGCCGATGGGCCGTCACCGGCGTGCGGCGGAGTACGAGGCGTGGCGCGGGTGGCGGCCTACGAATGCCCGCAGCTGACACCCAGCATGATCGAATTCGATGGCGACACAAGGTTGTTGGCCGACGATCTGCTCACCTCACCGGCAACTCCGATCGAGATCGCCTGGCGTGGTGGCAGCCGCTTCACCGCCCAGATCCATTCCGGACCATCCCCGGAAACGAGTCCCGACGCCGCGCTGCCGACACCGGTACAGCCGGGTGCCGCCTACGTCGTGACCGGCGGGACGGGCGGGCTGGGGCTGTTGACCGCAGCGTGGCTGGTCGAGCGCGGGGCCGGGCACCTGGTGTTGTGCGGCCGGAGCGCACCCGGGCCGGAGGCTGAGCTGGTACTCGACGAGCTGCGAGCCGCCGGAACCACGATCACGCTCATTCAGGGCGACATCGCGGACCTCGACGTGGCTACCCGGGCCGTCCACACCGCGGCTGCCTGCGGGCCGCTAAAGGGCATGATCCATGCCGCAGGGGTAGTCGAGGACGCCACCCTGGCCAACGTGGACGCGGATTTGCTGGCGCGGGTGTGGCAAGGCAAGGCGAACGGCGCCTGGGCCCTGCACCGGGCCACGCTCGAACACGACCTCGACTTCTGGGTCGTCTACTCCTCGGTGGCGTCGCTGCTCGGTTCGCCCGGACAGGGCGCCTACGCCGCCGCCAACGCCTTCCTCGACGAGCTGGTCAGGTGGCGTCGCGACAACGGTCTGCGGGCCACCGGAATCTGTTGGGGCGCATGGAGTCAGGCGGGCCGGGGGCAGCACATGGCGGAGCGCGGCGTCGCGATGATCTCCCCGCACGACGGGATCGACGCGCTCGACCGCATCCTGACCGCCGGATACACGCATGTCGCCTATTCGCCGATCGATCTGGAACGCTGGATACAACCGTATCCAGCACTGCGCCGGTCCGAGTTGTTCGCCGGGATGCTCGCCGACAGTCACGCCACCGACGCTTCGTCCTCGGCCGTATTGGAAAGTCTGCTCGCGGCGGATACCGAGCCGCAGCGCCGAA
Source organism: Nocardia sp. NPDC051756 (assembly GCF_040681495.1). Classification (NCBI taxonomy): domain Bacteria; kingdom Bacillati; phylum Actinomycetota; class Actinomycetes; order Mycobacteriales; family Nocardiaceae; genus Nocardia; species Nocardia sp. NPDC051756. Next base: position 846,392 of record NZ_JBFAYV010000004.1, read on the forward strand.
ACATCCTGGAAGAACACATCATCGAATGTGTCCGGGACCTGATGGGCGGCACCACCCGGCACATCGGCCCGGGCACCAGCATGATCATCCTGGGGGTCGACTCGCTCGCCGCGGTCCAGTTGCAGAACCGGCTGCAACACACGCTGGGAATCACGATCGAAGGCGGAGTGGTCTGGGTGCGGCCTACACCCGCCGGTCTCGCCGACTGGATTCTGCACCGGATGGGTTTTCACAAGGAGGAGGCGAACGCGCGATGAGCCGTCGGAGTCGACTGCGCTACATCCAGACCCTGGATCCGGAAAGGGACTACGAAGAGATATTCACCCTGGTCACCCGATACGAGTTTCCCTGGGACTACAACACCGGCTACTCCTTCGCGTTCGCCACCGATTTCGTCATCCCGGCCATTGCCCACATGCTGGCCGCCACCGGTGAATTCGCCCATCACTCCATGAAGCGCTACGACGATACGATGCTGTTTCCGTTCGAGGCGCATCGGTTCGGCCTGGAATCTCCGCATGGGCGCGACACCATGCGAGCGCTGAACAAGATTCACAGCAACTACGAGATAGCGAACGACGACTACCTGCACATCCTGACCAGTCACCTCGTCGCGTCGATCGATTGGATCAACGCCTACGCGTGGCGGCGGTTGTCGCCGCACGAAGAACGTGCCCTGGTGCTCACCCACCGCAGATTTGGCGAACTCATGGGGATCAAAGGCATTCCGGCCGACTTCGACGGATTCCGGTCCTGGCTCGAGCGTGACCGGCGTGAACGCGGCGTCTGGCATTACGCGAACAACGCGATGGCCTATACCGTCCTGCGGATCATCGCCTCGCTTTGCCCGCCCGGCACCCGGGCGATGGTGAAGCGCGGGGTGATCGCGCTGATGGACGATCACACGCGCGAACTCCTCGACCTGCCTGTGCAACCTCGCTGGCTGGGGACCGTCGGGCGGTGGGGATTGCGGACCCGCGGCCGGTTCGTCCGCTGGCTGCCGCCGCGGCCGGACTCGCAGGCGTATGAGCGCGCACCGCGCAGTTATCCACTCGGCTGGACCATCGGTCACCTCGGGCCTGATCATCTGCATGTTCGGCGAAGCGATACCGGCGCATGAGTACCGAGACCGATGTCGGTGAGCGCCGCAGCGCGACATCGCAGAGGCCGGCCAAGCCGTATTTATGGTTTGCCGTGGTCGGCGTGCTGTCGTTCGTCATCGGGTTCTATGCGTGGACGGCCTGGATCGTTTCCGGCGACGCCACTCCGATCCCGACCGGACCCGATCCTGTCCCGGGCTATATAAAGTTCAGTGCTTGGTTTTGGCAGATCACCTCGGTGATCGTCATCATCTCGGTGGTGTCCTATGCGGCGCGGCGTTCCTGGCGGGAGCGGCGAATCACCTTCGATGCGACGTTCATCATCGGCGGCACGCTGATCGCCTGGCAAGAGCCGTTCATGAACTATCTTCGGCCAGGGAATCAATTCTATAATTCCTATTGGGTCAATCTGGGATCCTGGGGTCCACATCTGCCTGGGTTCATGAACGTCGACAACAAACGCGAGCCATTGCCGCTGATATTCGAACTCGGTTATGGCAGCTACTATCTGCTGATCGCCGTCTTCGGCTGCCAGGTGATGCGCTGGTGCGCTCGTCGTTGGCCACGACTGAGTAAACCGCAATTGGTGATGTGCTGCTTCGGTGGATTCCTGCTCACCGAACCGCTACTCGACGCCCTGTATACGACGACCAGCTTCTACCAGTACGGACACGGGATTCCGGAGCTCACCCTCTGGTCCGGTGAGCGGTATCAGATTCCGCTCACTGAGGTCCTGGCTTCCTGCTCGTTCTTCACCTCCTATTCGGTCCTGCGCTATTTCCGCGACGCCGACGACCATTCGATCGCCGAGCGCGGCATAGACGAGGCGGGGATGTCGGGCCTGCGGTCGGCAATCTCGCGCATTCTCGGCGTCGCGGGCTATATCGCCATCGTCAGCGGTCTTTTCATGGTGATGTTCAACTGGGGCACCATCTACGGTGGTCCCGCGCCGGCCGACATGCCCAGCTATATGGTCAACAATGTCTGTGGCACCGAAACCGATCATCCCTGCTCCGTGCCCAACATCCCGATCCCGCAACCCGATCTCATCCCGCGCTGAGCCCATGTCTGGGTAATGACATCTGTCGAAACGTGAGTACCACTTCACCTCTCCACGTCGCCGAAATTGCCATATGCGAAGAGCTTCTGGGTCGGCTACGGTCGGTTTCATCCCGAGGGCCCCGGGTATCGGAATCTCGTTTCAGCTCTTAGTGGAGGAATAGTGTCTGACCATTCTGATGTCGTTGTCATCGGTGGTGGAATATTCGGGTGCACGATGGCTTTGCACTTGATCGAGGCCGGCGTGGGGAGTGTTCGGCTATTGGAACGCGACGGGCTCTTTCAGGGCACCAGCGCGGCCGGCGCCGGATTCCTGGCGAGCTGGACTCCGTTCGAGTCGGAGCACGCCGTGACCCGCTACGGCCTGGACTACTACGCCGGGCTGCAAGTTGAAGGCAGCGATATCGACCTGCGCCGCAACGGGATTCTGTGGCTGGATGCCAGCGCGTCTTCGTTGCAGGAGATCAGCGACAACCGGGGACAATACGGGGAGTCGGCCACTGTCCTGGATGCGGCCGCCGTCGAGGTATTGACGCACGGTCTCGTAACGGGCAGTGGAATATCAGGCGGGTTGTTCGAACCGGGCGGTGCGCAGGTCTTCGCGCCGAAGGTCGGGGCTGCGCTCGCGGAGCGGCTGCACCGGCACCCGGGTGTGGTCGATTCGCGGCGGCCGGTCACCTCGTTACGCACCCGTGGCGGCCGGATCGTCGGCGTCGAGACTGCCACCGGGACAATCGATTGCGATGCTGTGGTGGTGGCCGCGGGCGCCTGGAGCAATGGACTACTCGGGTCCCTCGGCCTATTTCTGCCCAGCGCACCCCAGATCACCTCGCGGATCATCACGGAGAACCTAGGCTTGCCCAATAACCTTCCCGCCCTGTTTCTTTCGGGGTTGAGTCCCGAGGATCCCGACGGTGGAATTCTGCTGTGGGTACGTTGGCACGACGGCGGCCTGCTCTGGGGCGGTACCTACGACACCTACCCGCGCAACGTCCTCGTCGACGCCCCGGTACCGGATCGACTCGACGAAATCCCTTACGACGGTGTGCAAGAGCTCCTGCGGGTGGCCGCCCGCGCCGACACCGCCATGCCGGTGCTGGCCCGGCAATCGAGTATCACCGTCAAACACGGCGCACCCTGCTACACCCCTGATTGGCGGGCGCTGGTCGGGCCGGTCGCCGCCGTCGACGGTCTCTACGTCCTGACCGGAGACAACGAAGCCGGCCTCACCCACGGCCCCGGCTACGCCAAGGTTCTCACCGACATACTCCTGCACGGAAGCAGCGACCTGACCGCCGCCGACGACTGGAACCCCGACCGCTTCGGCGATCAATACACCACCGAAACCGCCGTCATCGAGGCCTATCTCGAATGCCAGAAGTCCTATAGCGCAACCTGGAGCTGACCCGTCGATCGGTGACCGGCCAACCAGCAGTTGGCCGGTCACCGGACAGCATTCACGAAAGGTGATCGAAGCGTGCACACCGAGGGGACGGCGCTGAAGGTCGTCCACTACAACTCGTCGGAAACCCTGCGGCATGCAGACGAGATCAAAGCGGTCTATCTCGCCGCGCACCGGCCTCAGCAGGGCAACCCGTGGTACAGCCCGGCGAAGTTCTGGGAACGACTCGAAGAGCTGTACGCGCCGAGCCCCGGTTTCGAACTCGTCGCCGGGTGGTATGACGGCCATATCGTCGGGTACGCCTTCGGTACGCCGTATCGGCGGCCGGCGGAAGCCAGAACCAAAGCAGCGCAGGTCTTTCCGGAGTTGGCCGCCGACACTGTGGACGCGCCGGTCTACATCTTCCGCGAGTTCTCCGTCCACCCGGACCATCAGGGGCAGGGCTACGGGCGGATCATTCACGACGCGGTCCTCGCCGAACGCCCCGAACGGCTCGCATACCTGCTCGTGCGGGTCGAGAATCCGGCTAAGGCGCTCTATGTGTCGTGGGGGTGGCAAGTCATCGGACAGACCCGGCCGTTTGCCGATTGGCCGGTGATGGACGAGATGGCGAAACCGCTGCTGCCGCGGCGTAACCGAGGAAGAAGGCCATCGCGCTGTACTGGCCCGCCTCGGTGACATCGCGGCTCATCGATACCGGGACCGTGAGTACGAGCGTGAACAGGCCGCCGTGCCCGATGCCGAGCGCGACGATCCACAGCCAGGTGGCGGTGCCTGGGCTGAGCGCCAAGCCGACGAATCCGAGGGCGGTCAGGGTCACCGGTAAGGCTGAGGCCGATGCGCTTGTCTCTGCGCTCGCCGAGCAGCGCCGGTACAGCCAGCATGGCGACGACCTGGATCGAGATCAGCGCGGTGAGCAGGAACCCCGCCTCGGCGGCGGGGTAGCCGCTGTCGTGCAACAGCGGTGCGACCCAAGCCAATTCGCAGTAGTACAGCGCCGAGTTACCCGCTGCCAGCAGCGTGATCATCCACGCGGTCCCGCTGCGCCACGGCAGGCCGGTTGTCGCCGGCCCCTGCGGTCCGGACACCGCACCGAGCCTGAGCGCCGTCCGTGCCGCCGACCACAGCACCGCACCACCGATGGCGAGCACGGTCCACGACGCGAGCGCGCCGGGCCAGGAGTCCAACGCGTCGGCCAGCGGGGGCGCTGATACCTGCGGCGATAGCGCCGCCCAGGCCGAGTCCGGCGGTGTAGATGCCGGTCACGAGGCCCGCGTGGTCGGCGAAGCGGGACTTCACGACCGCGCATGAAGATGTCCGTAGGTGTCGAATTGGCCATGCACTGCTGCGTTTCGCTCGGGCAGGCGCTCGCTCCAGTGCCGGCCGCGCGGCTGTCCGAGCTGCACAATGTCCCCGCGGCCTATCTGGCCAAGCATCTTCAAGCGCTGTCGCGGGCCGGCATCGTCCGTTCGGTGCCGGGGCCCACCGGCGGCTACGTGCTGACTCGTGCCGCCGCGAGCATCACCATGTTGCAGGTGGTCGAAGCGGTCGACGGTGCCGAACCGGCGTTCCGCTGCACCGAGATTCGGCAGAACGGGCCACTGGGCCTACCGGCGAAGAGTTGCCGCACCCGCTGCGCGGTCATGCGGGCCATGACCGCCGCCGACGCCGCATGGCGCACCGCGCTCACTGCGGTCACCATCGCCGATCTCGCCGCGAGCATCGACGCGGACAGTGGGGACACCGCGCTCGGTGAGCTGCGCGAGTGGTTGAACGCGGGAGGCTGATAGCTGCTGCCACTGGCCGGACCCTGGGCGCCGGCCCGCGACCTGCGGGTTCGTGCTGAAACCTGGGATCGGTAGGTGGCCGGTGCGGCATGTACTTACCGCATGACATTTTCGCAACCGCCCACGAACCAGCCGTCGTCCACCGGGTTGGACAAAAAGACCAGCGCGATCCTGGCGTACGCGCTGGGGTGGCTCACCGGAATCATCTTCCTGTTCGTGGGGAAGAACGATCCCGACGTGAAATTCCATGCCTCGCAGTCGATCGTCTTCTTCGGGGCGGTCGCGGTGCTCAATATCGTGCTGAGCGTCGTCGGCTCGCTCCTCGGGGCCCTGGGGATCATCTTCAGCCTCGTCGGACTCGTGGTCGGGGTCTTCGCGGTCGTCGTCTGGATCATGGCGATGGTCCAGGCGAACAAGACCGGCGGTGTCCGGATGGCACTGCCCATTGTCGGAAAATTCACCGCCCCCTACGCCGATCGGTTGGCCAACGCGGTCAAGTAGTGAAGTCGCCAGTCCGGAGAGCAACGGCCCGAGGATATCTCGGGCCGTTCGACTGGGCGGAACAGTAGGTATCCGATCATGCGGGGATCCGCCATCCTTGGCTCGGCGGCCCACGCCATTCGGCGGGCCGCGGGGGCGATCGGTGCCGACGGCAAGTTCGACGAAGCCCGCACCCCCTCGATACCGGAAGGTAAACGTACACAAGGGGATTCACCATGCCAGACGTCGCCACCCCCACCCAGGTCACCCACCCCTGGCAAGCCACCGCCCGCACGGTCTTCGCCGTGCTCGTCGCCCTCGCCTCGCTCATTCCCGTCGTCGCAGTCGCGGGCGGTATCGACACCGTGCCCGCCATCGCGCAGCTGATCACAGTGTGTGGCGCGGTGACTCGCATCCTGGCATTGCCCGCGGTCGACGATTTCCTGTCCCAGTTCCTGCCGTTCTTGGCGGCCGGGCACTGACCCAGCACCGGTAGAGCAGACCAAGTCGGCTTCGCGGCAGATCAGATCTCCGTCACTGTGGTGTCCGGTCAGGAGTTGCGGACTGGTGGTCGAGCATGAGTTGGGCGCGCAGTTCCCTTGGCGTCACGGAAACCTCGGTCAAGCAATCGACGGCCGCTCGGTTTATCGCCGACAACCAGGTGCGGATATCGGCCTGTCCCGCGAACTCGCGGAGTTTTCTATCCAACTGCACCTGATACTCGGCGCGGCTCTGCCGCCGACGGGCGGCCAATCGCTGGATCTCCAACGAAACCAGTTGTGCCCATGCACTGCTCAGCGGTGGGGTCGGTGTGGAGTCGGGACAGGGTTCTCGGCTGTCATATCTCGATTCAAGGTTGCGCAGCACATCGGCGGCCACTGAAACGGAATGGTTCTTGATCGTCGCCAGATTGAAACCGAAGGCCCCGATACGTCCGTGCCGAACTATTTCGTCGCCTTCACGAGGCGCTCCCACTGCGGAGATCGCTCCGAACTTACGGCCATCGGCCATGAGCAAGGTGCCGAATCCATCTACCTCGACGCCTCTTCTGGTCTTCCGGTGCGGCACGGCCAGCCCGCTGACCAGGAGACGTTGCCACAGCCGCGATGTCACCTCGGTATAGTCGAATTCGCGGCCGAAATTGGAGATGACCAGGTCCGCTTCCACGGTCCGGTGAGACCCGCCTACGGATACGGTCAGCGAAAGTCGATCCTGCTCGAGCGGACTCAAGTCCGTGACCCGGCCGGTGATTATCTGGACTTGGCCGCTCATGCGGTAGGCCGAATCCACGAGGTCGGTGGTATACGACATCGCACTGACCCGCAGCGTGGCGATACGGCTTCCGTACTTTTCCAAGAGGGTCCGCAGGTCTTCGCCGGAGATCTTCTGGATCAGCTCGGGCAGGTGTGCTTCCCAGGATTTCGCGACTCGCTCCGCAATCACCGCCGGATGCACTTCGGGATGCTGCCGGACAACGAAAAGGCAAGCCCGGAGCCACTCGGCTTCGAGTTGACCGGCGAGAGTGGCGCTTCCCCGCTCGACGTCGATAAGGGGCGGTGGGATATCCAGGACGCCATGTTGGTGGTCGGGTGGATATGTTCCCGGTGTCCGGCTCGATGGCGAAATCATATAGATCGTGCCGACATGCCCTTGGCGTAGCAGCAGGGAAGCGAAATCGTAGGCGCTGAGCATCGTTCCGATGATCGCGACGACGGCCTGCGGCGGTAGTGACCTGACTCGCTCCACTCCATCGCCGGTATATGGCAGTCGAATATATGACGGGTGGTCGAGCACGGCTGCTGCGTAGCGCGGATGACGCAGTTCAGGTCCGGTCGCGAGAATGACGTGGTCTGCGTCGAGGGCTGCTGATCCGGGGCCGGGTTCGTTGCCCGACCAGGACAGGTTCTCGATGACAGCGGTGACACCGTCGGCAGACGGCACCAGGTCGACCATTTCGCCGTTTGCCTCGCGCAGGACAACACCGTCACACGCTTCCGCGGCAGCTTCTCTCAACCGTTGACCGAGGTAATCCGCATATAGCCGGCGCGGAGCCGGATCCGACTCGAAGAATTCGACGTCCCGCCATTCCATGGACCACGCGGATCGATCGGCTTCGTGGTTGGCCCAATTCAAGAAGTCATCGACATCCTCCCGGAAGGCAGACATCCTGCCTGCTTGGATGTTGAAGACGTGGCTCCACGGATTATGCGACGCCAGCGTGTCTATGTTCCATCTGACGCTCGAGCAGGACGATGTCGACAGGCTCGGTGGCGAACCGCAGCAGCCGGATGGCTGTGGCGGTACCGGCCAAGCCCGCTCCGACCACGACGATTCGCCGAGATCTTTGTGGGGACTTCACCTTTCGTACCCTTCAATCGCTCGTATTCGCGAACAACCCGATTACGGTAGTCCCATGCACGGCGCGCGGCGGTGCAATGGGCGTACCGGCTTGCCCACCCGACCATTCCGGATGCCCTTCGAGGAGATGCCGATGACCGAGGTCACCGAGCCGAAATATCAGCGCGGCGCCGATATCGACGCGCTGTCGGAGATCGAGCGCCGCACGCTCTGGCTGGCGGTGGCGATGATTCATCACGCCAACCGGGTCCGGCCGAACCGGACCGGTTTGAAGGTGGGCGGTCACCAGGCGTCGTGCGCGTCGATGACCACCATCATGACCTCGCTGTGGTTCACCGCCCTGCGCTCCGGCGACCGGGTCTCGGTCAAACCGCACGCCTCGCCGGTGCTGCACGCCATCAATTATCTGCTCGGCGAGTTGGACGAGTCGTACCTGACCACCTTGCGTCAATTCGGCGGCCTGCAGTCCTATCCCAGCCGATCCAAGGACCCCGATCCGGTCGACTACTCCACCGGATCGGTCGGGATCGGCGCCACCGCCCCGATCTGGGGCGCGATCGCCCGCCGCTACCTCAATTCCGCGCTGGGCGTCGACGCCGGCACCGGACGGCAGTACTCCCTGGTCGGCGACGCGGAACTGGACGAGGGCGCGGTCTGGGAGGCCATCGTCGACCCCGGCAACGTCGACCTCGGTGAGATCGTGTGGATCGTCGATCTGAACCGCCAGTCCCTGGACCGGGTGGTGCCCAATATGGCCGCGGGCCGGCTGGAGGCGATGTTCGCCGCCGCCGGCTGGCAGGTGCTCACCGTCAAGTTCGGCCGCCTGCTGGAATCGCTGTTCACCCGGCCGGGCGGCCCGGCGCTGCGCACCCGGGTGCTCGACATGCCCAACCCCGAGTACCAGCGACTGCTGCGCTGCGACGCCGACGAACTGCGCCGCCGCCTGCCGGGCAACGGTCCCGACCACGCGCAATTGGCGGAATTGATTGCCGGACTGGATGATTCGACACTGCTGGCAGCGATTCGCAACCTCGGCGGGCACGATATGCAAGCCCTCGTCGACGCCTACGCGCAGATCGACGACACCCGCCCGACGGTGATCATCGCCTACACCATCAAAGGGTATGGACTGCCGACCCAAGGGCACCCGCAGAACCACTCGTCGTTGCTGTCGGTGCCCGAGTACGAGTCACTCGCCGCTCAGCTCGGCCGGGATCCGCAGCACCCCTGGGCCCGGCTCGATGGGGAGAGCGCCGCCGGGCGACTGTGTGCGGACACCGCGGCGCGATTGCGCCGCGAACCGGTGCATGCGGTGGAAGTGCCCAGTGTGCCAGTCGATTTCGGGCACACGCCGAAAGGCACCGCGACCACCCAGGCGGCGCTGGGACGCACCCTGCTGGATCTGAGCCGGGCGGCGCCGGAGATGGCGCGGCGGGTGATCACCGTCAGCCCAGACGTCAGCTCCACCACCAACCTGGCGGGCTGGATCAACAAGGTCGGCGTGTGGTCGACCGCCGAACGACACGACTGGTTCGCCGACGACGCCGAAACGCTCATGCGCTGGCGCGAGCAACCCACCGGCCAGCACATGGAACTCGGCATCGCCGAAACGAATCTGGTCGGACTCATCAGCGAACTCGGCGCCACCTGGAGCCGGTGGGGCCAACCCCTGTTCCCGATCGGAGTGCTCTACGACCCCTTCGTCGAACGCGCGCTCGAGCCGTGGACCTACGGCATCTACGCCGGCGGCCAATCGATTCTGATCGGGACCCCGTCCGGTGTCACCCTCGCCGCCGAAGGCGGTGCCCACCAATCGATTACGACACCGTCGCTCGGCATCGAGACCCCGGGCCTGATCTGCTACGAACCCGCGTTCGCCATCGACGCGGAATGGACGCTGCTGGCCTGCGTCGGCCGGCTCGGGCGACCGGACGGGATCTCGGCGTATCTGCGGTTGTCGACCCGGCCGGTCGATCAGCGCCTCACCGCGGTGCCCGCCGACCCCGCCGCCCGGGAACGCCGCCGCAAACAGGTTGTCGCAGGCGGATATCCGCTCCGCAGGCGCGACGGCGCGGTCGTCACCATCGTGGCGATGGGCGCCGTCGTGACCGAGGCGGCGGCTGCGGCCGAGCGGCTCGATTCGGCCGGAGTGGTCGCCGACGTCATCTGTGTGACCAGTCCCGGACTGCTCTTCGAGGCGATGCAGGCCAGGCATGGACGCGGCCACGGCGAGAGCTGGATCCTGGATCAGTTGTTCCCGGCCGGCCGGGCCACGCCGCTGGTGACCGTCCTGGACGGCCACCCGCACACCCTGTCCTTCCTGTCCGGGATCAACCGGGTGCACCACATCGATCTGGGGGTGACCCACTACGGGCAGGTCGGTTCGCTCGACGAGGTCTACCGCTACCACGGCCTCGACACCGACAGCATCGTCGCCGCGGCGCTCGATGTCCTCGGCGCCGGTTGAGTTCGGGGACGGTGCCAGTTATGACGCATGATTGGTCGGATGTACCCGCGCGGCTTGCCCGGCTGGCGGCGCAGAACTCCGACGGAGTTTTCGGGGCAGGCGGGCACAACTGGCGTCTCGAACCACCGTTGAGTGTCGCTGAGTTGAGTGCGCTCGAAGCACAATTGGGAGTGGACCTCCCTGCGGAGGATCGCGAGTTTCTGCTGGTGGTCGGCCGTGGCGGCGCTGGGCCTGCTTACGGCCTCTTTCCCGTACGTCGAGTGGATGGGCAATGGCGGTGGGACGGCGATGGCGCGGAGCTGACCGGGCTGGACACGCTTGCGCAGCCGTTTCCGCACGTCGCGGCGTTCAACCCGGCCGACCGGCTACCCGATCCTCCCAACCGCGAAAACTACGACTCGATCGAGACTTTCAACGCTGCCGAGGACGTCTACTGGGAAACGCACGATGACGTTGTCTTCCGGCCGGAGCATTCGGTCGGACTGCTCTACCTCTGCCATCTCGGCTGCGCATATCGCGAGGCACTCGTGGTGAGTGGGGAGTCGAGAGGGCACATGTGGGCCGACGACACCGCGAGCGACGGCGGCTTCCGGCCCGTGCTCGATGATGCCGGGATCCCGCTGGGGTTCGCGCGCTGGTACCGAAAGTGGTTGGAGCAGTGCGAAGCCCAGACTTAGGGTTTGCCAGGAACTTTCGGGGCTCGTAGACGGGAGCCGGACGCTGATAGGCTGGCGGCCCGCCTCCGAACGCGAGGCGCTCGGACACAGATCGCGCGAGTGGGTAAATCGTTGGCCGAGAAGATATCCGAAGAGAATCCACCCGTAACGAATACGTGGGTGAGCGGGGCGGATCAGACGGCGAACCGAGTACGGCTCGTCGGGTTGCTTGCTGTCCCTGCGCTATTCGCCGCGGCGATCGCGACGTGGTTCATCGCCGGGCCCGACGCTTTGGCAGTCCGCTTTTACCGATTCGACGTCATCCCCTTCGTGGCGGCCCCGATATTCTGGACGATCGCCGTGGTGCTCTGCTTCGCGTGCGCCCCTAGGTTGACTCGGTACCGCAAGTGGGTGTGGAGAACGTTTGTCGCCGTCGTGACGCTGGTGACGCTGCCACTATGGATGTTGACGTCGTTCTTGGCGGCCTGGTCCTCCGATGACGGCAGCGTCGAGGACATCGTGCTGAGCCCCGACGGCCGCCACGAAGCGGTCGTGATGCCTTACCAAGACTTCGACTTCGGTTGCCGCGTATGGCTTCGCGAGCGCGGCGGGCTGTTCAGCAGGCAGGCACTGGTGTGGGTCGAGTACGAAGGGCCCTGTCCGGCACAGGTCACCTTCATCGGTGACACCACGATCAGCGTCTCCGAATTGCACGGTGGGAAGACCCTGATGACGACCTTCGACCCCGACCGGACCTCCGTGGCAGCCGTGTTGCACCCGTAGCGAAGGCCGGGCCGCCGCGGCGGGTTGGATTTGTCGGGCCGGGATCATCTGGGCTACGCGGATGCGACTCGGTCCGCACCTATGGCGATGCCGACGATCGTGCAGGATTCGGTGCCGGTGTTGCGCCAGGCGTGCCGGGTTCCGTTCTGGATGACCACGTCGCCTGCTCGCAATACTCGCTGCTCACCGTCATCGAGTTCCAGCGTGACCTCACCCGAGGCGACCAGGACATAGTCGAGGCTGTCGGTGGTGTGCATCCCGGCGGTATCGGGCTCCTGAACGGCCATCGCTCCCGGCATCTGCCGCTCGAGTTCTAGCAGGGCTGAGTCCAGGTCGAGGTCCGGGGGCGGGATCATCTCGCCCGGCGGCATCGTGTTGATCATGAAACGAGATCCCTCTCGGGGCGGGTACCACGCCTCGGCGCCGCGCGGGGAACCGTCGTCGGGGAAGGTGGGTCGCTCGTCTCGGCCCCACAGCCGATACACGGCGAAGCCGGGCATCAACTCGGTGGTGATGGCCTCGACCTGCCGGTCGTCGACCACGCGGGACTTGCCCGCGGAATCGTGCCCGGTGACCACCCGTCGAATCTTCGGATGCTCCATCCGATTACTCCTTCAATACGCTTCCGTATGGATACGTCACCGTATCCATACGGAACCGTATCTCGCGGGCTGTGGGCGCGTCAATACGGTGGCGTATCCTGCTCTTCGTGGCGAACGAGTCGACCCGGTTGTCTGCCCGGGACTGGGCACTGGCCGCGCTGAAGGCGATCGCGGATGGCGGGCTGGCCGCAGTCGCGGTCGAACCGCTGGCGCGGACACTCGGCGTGACCAAAGGTAGTTTTTACGCCCACTACAGAAACCGGGACGAGCTGATCGAAGCGGCACTCGACGAGTGGGTGCGCGGCCACGGAGAAGGCGCGCTCACCGAATTCGCCGCGATCGCCGATCCGGCCCGGCGACTGCGCGAGTTGCTCGCCACCGTCGTCCAGTCCGTCCGCCCACTGGCGCCGTCGGTGCACCTGAGCCTGCTCGGCGACCGCAACGATCCCCGGGTCCGGGACGCGATTCGCCAGGTGAACCGGGCCCGGCTGGCGCTTCTGGCCGATACCTACGAGCAGCTCGGCCTGCCGCCGGACCGTGCGGCAGGACGAGCGCGGATCGCCTACGCGGCCATCCTCGGCCTGTTGCATCTGGCGCAAACCGAGGAGGAGTCCCCGAACTCGGCGGCGCTCTCCGACGAGGTGGCCGCGGTCTTCCTGCCGATCTGACCATTCGCCGACCCGGCTCTTGAACGGTTGCCGAGTGCGTCGGTTGGGCACGTTCTGATCGCTATTCGGGATGGGAGTCCGAATTCGCCTTGCGCAGGCGGAAATAGGTGAACGCTCCCAACGCCACCACCGCAACCGCCAAGGACGGCAGCAGATCTCCGGGCGCAATCCCGGCGGCGGCGAGGACGCAGTAAAGAACGACGGCCAGTGCTGTCGGCAGCGTCGCGGCGACGGCGATATGCCGTCGAGTTCGTTGATTCACGAAACTTCTCCTTCAGGGGCAGACACAGCGAATCAAGTGAGGCTGTCGCGTGCGCGGTCGAGGAATTCGGCCAGCTCGCGCCACTGGTCGGTCGACGCGGCGGGGTCTCCGGACAAAGCAGCCGGATCGTCTCGCCAGGCATCGCGCACGCCGGCCGAGATATCGGCATCGCCACCGGTAAAGGTCGCGCTCAATTCATCCATCCGGCGCACCAGCCGCTGAACTCGCCCATCTGCGGGGCCGACGCCGCTGCGGCGAAATCGGTCGGCTCTGCGGTACAGCTCCGGCCATTCGATCTCGAGCAGGTAGTGCCCGGCAGGCCCCAGTGCTGCCGCCCGCGCGCCGAGTTGGTGAACCTGCGCTGAGTCCAAATGCCGCCGCAGCACCTGTTCGCCATCCGGCCCTGCGCCACCGATCGCTTGCAGCGCGTCCAGCAACGTCGCGGGCGCCGGACCGTCCTCGGTGGTGAGCTCGTCACCGAGCCGTACCAGCCGCTGCCGCACCGCATCGAGCGCGGCGAGGGATGCTTCGACACCACGCAGATGGTCTCGCACGACCCGCGCCGGATCGACCCCGACCTCCAGGCAGGTAGCGATCGTCTGCAGGCTCAATCCCAGGCTGCGCAGCGCCAGCACCTGATACAGGCGAACGAGATCCGCTTCGGTGTACTCGCGGTGGCCGCCCGCCGTTCGCCGCGAGGGTCTGAGCAGGCCGATCTCGTCCCAGTGGTGCAACGTCCGCACAGTTACTCCGCTCGTCTCCGCGAGCAGACCCACCTTCCATCCTGCTGAGTCGGTCATTGCACCACCATGCATCCTCACGCCACGTGAGGTGCAAGTCCTGCCGGGCGGCGGCGATCCTGATAGTCAGAGAAAGCCGCGCTGTAGGAACAGCACGAATATTCAACGGTCGTCCAGCTAACCCCCAGGCGTCGCACAAAAGAGGTTTCAAATCTCCGGAATCCTCAGTGAGCTGCCTGATGTCGATGTAAGCCACGGTGGACACACTGCTGTGTATTCCCAGGATCGTTTGAAGGTGGCGCTTAACTGAAAGGTCTTGGGCGGCACCATTTCCAGTCTCGTCCTATGCTTCGCGCATCCGAAATGTAGCTTCGAGTCGCATCCAAGGGCAGACATGCGAATATTGGGCAAACGTTTGGTGTCACTCGATCCCAAGCGTCACCTGTGGGTTTTAGGTTTCGTCGCACCGGCGACCGCGTTGCTGCCCTCCCAATTGGTGTTGCGCACCGGTTCTCCGGTGTTTTGGTGGAGCGGTCCGATCATCGTGTTCGTCGTTATCCCCGTGTTGGATCGGGTGGTGGGGGAGGACGGCAACAACCTGCGCGACGAGGATTACGAGGAGCTGGCGAACGACCGGTACTACCGGTGGTGCACGTTCCTGTTCCTGCCGGTCCAGCTGATCGGCCTGGTCGTCGCGTGCGCCATGTGGTCCGGTCACGAGTTGAGCGTGGTGGACAAACTGGGCCTGGCGGTGACGGTGGGCTTCGTGAGCTTCATCGGTATCAACGCCGCCCATGAATTGGGGCATCGGGTCGAGAAACTGGAGCGGTGGCTGTCGAAAATCGCTCTGGCACAGTCGGGTTACGGCCATTTCACCGTCGAACACAATCGCGGACATCACGTTTGGGTGGCCACGCCCGGCGATCACTCGAGTGCGCGGTACGGCGAATCGCTCTGGGAGTTCCTGCCGCGCTATCTGGTGAGCGGATTCCGCGCCGCGATCGAGTTGGAGGGGGCGCGGTTACGCCGAAAGGGGCTGGGGTGGTGGAGTATTCACAACCAAATCCTGCAAACCTGGTCGATCACCGCGGTGCTGTTCGGCGGACTGCTCGCCGCATTCGGCTGGTCCATCTTGCCGTACCTGCTACTGCAGGCAGTGCTGGGCATGGGGCTACTCAAAACGATCGGCTACATCGAACACTACGGGCTGCTCCGCGAGCGGAAACCCAACGGAGCATGGGCTCGCTTCTCGCCCAAAGACAGCTGGGACTGCGATTGGCTGGTCACCAACGTCTTCATCTTCAACGTACAGCGCCACAGCGACCACCACATCAATACCGGACGCCGATATCAGACTCTGCGCAATTCCGAAGAGGCGCCACGACTTCCGGCCGGATACATCACGATGGTGTTGTGCGCGGCGATTCCGCCGCTCTGGCGGCGCGTGATGGATCCGCGGGTGCTCGCGCACTATGACGGTGATATCACCAAGGCCAACATCCAACCCGGAAAACGAGCCAAAATCCTTGCGGCCCATGGGTGCAGCGAACTGAAGGAGGCATCGTCGAACCCGGTGAATCAGCAGTTTCAGCCGACCTACATTCCGGTGGAGTCAGCCGCGCCGGCCGTTGACCGTGAAGTGATTCCGGCGGGGCGTTCGAGCAGTTTGCGCTGGCGGAACAGCGCATCGGCGCGGACCGGAGCGAGGTAGGTAGGTAGACGTAGTCATCGTGATCGGCGGATACCACGTCTGCGAAGGGGCTGCCGGAACTTCCTCGAGAGCAGAACCAACGACATGGTGCGGCGGCAGGGCACGTCGGATACATCGGGAAGGGACTGGCGATCGCCGCGGTCGGGCTGCTGGTGATTCTTGCCGCGAGCCGGGCACAGTCTCGACGCGACCGCATCGGTGCCCGAAGGTTTCCATCCGGCCGGCGCGACGTGCCTGGCGCAGGTTGTCTCCCGTGGGGAATGGTTGATCGATCGTCAGGGTTACTAGCCGATGAGATAAGTGCGCCCAGTACAAGACGGCTGTCGACGTCCAGCGGCGCACGCTGCCGATGATCAAGCTGGACAAGGGATACGACTTCGCAGGACCTAGTGGTACGTCCACGCTGTTGGATCTGTTCGACGGGCTGCGCAGGCTCTGACCATCGCGAGGGATGGACCGTCCCACTTGAACCGACCCAGGGCCTGGCGTGACTCGCCTGCAGAAGTCACCGAACACGCGGACGCCACTGCGACTACGTGCTGAATCGCCGGCCTGAGCAGCGTTCCCACGCCTGCGACAATGACGTCGATGCGTAGACCGCTGCCATATTTCCTCGCCGCCAGAGCGTTGAGCATCCTCGGCGACCGCGTCACCGACATCGTGCTGCCACTGGCTGTGCTCGCGGCCTCCGGGTCCGCGGTCACGGCAGGCGTTGCCGGTGCGGCGACCCAACTGCCACAGGTCTTGGCGGCGCTGCACGTCGGTGCCTTGGTGGATCGTCGCGAACGCAAGAGTTTGATGGTGACCGCCGACATCGTTCGCGCAGTCGTGTATGTCGCGATCGGCGCGGAGGTGCTGCTCGGCGGGGCCCGGTTGGTGCCGCTGGTGCTGCTCGCGCTGATCGCCGGCGTCGGCGACGCCGTGTTTCACACCGCTGCGAGCAGCTACCTGCCCAGCCTCGTCGGAGACCGGGATCTCATGCGCGCCAACGGTTTAGTAGAAGGCTCCGACGCCGCAGCGACGCTGACCGGCCCGGCTGTCGGCGGCTGGCTGCTGCAATCGTTAGGGCCGCTGGTGGCTTTCGTGGCCAACGCGGCGAGCTTCGTGATCTCGGCGCTGCTGCTGGCTCGTTTGCCGAAAAACACTCCAGCACCTGGAGAGTCCGGCAGCGACGAGTCGGTGCTGGCCGGGCTGCGGCTGGTGCGGCGAGACCGCGCACAGACTGTGCTGCTGGCGACCGCGTGCTACCTGAACCTCCTGGCCGCGGCGGCGTTCCTGCCGCTCTTGGTCCGTGCCGATGAAGAACTGCACCTGACACCACTCACGACGGGGCTCATCGTGTCGGCCTCGGGCATCGGCGGTCTCATCAGCAGCGTTGGCCTCGCCCGGTTCTGCGATACCGCCGAATGGCCGCTGCTGCTGGCAGTGGTGCTAGCGGTCAACGGCGCTGCGGTCGGCGTGCTCACGGTGTTCGACGCACCGCTGTGGCTCGCGGCGACAGTGTTGGTCGTCGACGGCGCCTCGGCACTGGGTTTCATCGTCGTCGCGACGATCCGCCAGCGCATCACCCCGGACGCCTTACGCGGGCGAGTGATCACCGCGAACATCGCCGCGACTGCCACGGTCCGCATGCTCGCCTTGGCCGTCGCCGGCGCGCTGATAGATCTTGCCGGTCCGCGGCCGGTGCTGCTCGGCCTGGCGGCTTTGGCCTTGCCGTTCGTTTTTCTGCTCGTCCTGTCCGGTTCCACGGGCAGCCCTGCCGAACCGGCATCGGTGCCGGACGTTCCAGAAGGCGGCGAAGGTGGGCCTCATTCTCCTTGTCCGTGAAGGCGACCGGAGCGGGCGTGGACCGCTCGTCCACGCTCGCTCCGATCATCACCTGCGATCGACTATTGGCGTTGCCAATTGGTGGTTGCCTGTTGTGCGGCGGCTTGGTTGCGATTGAGCTCGATCCTCGTCACATTGCCGCCGATATCGTAGGTCCGGTCTCCTTGGTCTCCGGCACTCCAGAGAAGGCGGTTGCTGTTGTCGTACATCCTGATGGAGTACTTGTCGCTGACGGACCAATTCAAAGCCCCCGCGTTCTTTGTCACCCAGACCCGGAGCTTGAAGTTGCCATGCGGCTTTTCGAACTTCAACGTGGTCGATGTCGTGATGGAGTCGCTACCCGAGCTTTTTTCGCTGTACGTGGTTGCGTTGGCGACCCCTAGAGTGGCAAACACCAACACGAACAGAAGTACAGTTGCTGTGAATATCGCACGGAGTGACAATTTCATAAAAGTTCCTTTCAAGAGGCGCTCCGACTCTGCATCGCTGCCGAAATCGGGTGATCGCAGAGGAATTCCGGCGCCTTGGAAAGTATTGCAGCCGATCGACCTCAGCACAGTCGGCTGATCGGATGACCTGGGGCGGGTGCGGCGGGGTCGCGCTGATGAACTCGGATTCATCGCCGCCGATCGGATCGAGCCTGTATTGCAGTACCGAATATGAGGCTGTCCCTACGTCGGGGTGGCTGAGTTCGGCCGGTGCGCGTTCCGCTCGATGTCGCGTCGGCGCACAGCGCGGAGGAATTCGTTGTCGGCGTCGGCGAGCCACGCCCCGTCGCCCTGGAAGGACAGTGTGGCGAAAACGACGAGGAACAGGTTCAGGAGCGAGTTTTTCGCCAGCCTGCCGAACGTCGGGAATCGGCCCTCATCCGGAGTGATCGCACGCAGGTCGAACAGTGCTTTCCCGACGGTGGTGTGAACCACGGCCTGGATGATTACTCGGTTGAGGAAAGACGCTGTGAGCCAGGCCAATACGGCAACGACGCCGAGCGCTGGTACACGTCCGTTGCCCGCGACGATCACCGCGGCCGCTGCTCCGACGTGCAAGGACAAGTCGACCACAAACGCGAGCGCTCGACGGAGTCTACGCGGCGATGGATAGCGCGGATCATTCTTGGCACCGTGCGGAATTGGCTTGGGAGCCGGCCCGGCGGCGGACCACCTTTGGCGAAAGGCGTCTTCGGGATCCTGGTGAAACTCATTGGGGGGCTTCAAGTTCGCTGCTGCCGGCATCGACTGGTTGGGGTTCTGGGGCGGGTGGGACGAGTTCGGCATCGAGTACATCCTTGACTGATCGGCGTATCGAGCGCCGCAAATCACGTCGTGTAGAGCTGAATGTGGACGTAGCGCGTTGTTGCGTCTCGTTCGTCGACAGTGACGGATCGGCTTACGTATTTTCCGCCTGGGCGCTGGATACGGTCCCCGGTCTCTAGGAGCGAGGGGGAGGTTTCCAACGGTGGTCCTGCGATGGTTCTCTCCGTGACCGAATAAGTCTTGGTCAGCGGCGTCGCGAAGTTGGAGGCCGTCAGTAGTTGTGTGAGCCCTTGTTGATCAGTGCGTAGCGCGAGTTGGTACCTCGTGTCCAGTCCACTGTCGGTGTGGGCAGCCAGGACGGTGACGCTGTCAGGGATGACGACCCCACCGAACTCGACAGCTGCCTCGGTGATTTCAGTAACCGATGTAGTCGAAGTTCCGGTTGACCGTGAGTCAGTGCCCCGTTGGTCGGTACCGCAGCCGGTGACACCTACCGTGATTGCTATTAGTCCGGCAACCAGGCTGACTAGTACTTCTGTCCGGACTCGATCAATGGGGTTCCTCATCGGGTCGGATCGCTCCTTTGGCCGTCTCGGCTATCGTTTGCTCCGGGCAGGTTGATACCCGCGGTTTTCGGAATCGTTCCCCCGTATCGTCGGACTCCGCTGGCGCCGTCCATGTCGTACTCGCGGGCCAAGCCTGCCGTGTGTAGCGCGCCCATCTGCTTGTCGGTTACGGTAACTCCCGCGATTTCGACGCTTTTCTTCCCGTCCCAGTTGTATCGGTCGTGCACCCATACTTTGTATTCCACGGTGACGCTCGGCTCCGCGCCATCGGCTGGTTTGTGTACGGTTGTCACACCCGTGACGCACATCTGGATGCCACCCATCGCGTAATACCAATCCTCGCTCAGCTCCGGGCCGATATAAAATCCCTGCCGCAGCCATGCCGCCTGAAATTGAACTGGGTTGTCGTAGTTATTGGTCGACACCGCTTCAGTGGCTATCCGCCGGATTTCACTCTCCGCTAGCTTGTTCGCGGCTCGATCTGCCTCGGGCACGTCCCGAAGCAGTTCGTCAACCTTGGGGTCGATGCCAGTGCCCTTATTTTCCAGGTAGTGATTCAGGTGTCGGGATGCGTGTGTCCAACCCTTCGCGTCCGCGGCGACAACGGCTGCGGCGGCAACCTTGGCGAAGAGGATGTCGTCGCCGCGACTGTAGATGGGTTGGGAACGCCAAGCAGCCTGCCCTGCGTCGTCAGGTGGGTGCGGAAGTGGGTCAGGAATCGGTGCCACGGTCTCTATTCATTCGTCGGTATCGAAGGCGGCCGGATCAGACACGCGAGTCAGTCGGAGCGGGGGTGTCTTGCCACCAGACGTTATCTCCATAGCCGTATCTTTTAGTGCCTTGGTCTGCTGTGATTTTGATGGGCAGCTCGAATTCGCTGGGGTTATAGGATGGTGCTGCTTGCCCAGGTTCATAGTTGAGGGTTCTTGAAATCCGTTCGATGACGGTTTTAATCGCATCTTGCCGGGCCGTGGCGCTCCGCTTCAGTGAGTCGACGGAGGAGAAGACTTGGGATCTCATCGAGCCCTGCATGTCGCTATCGCCTAAGAGTGCCCACACACCCAAAGGTAGAGTGAAGTTCAAGAAGTTCATGGACTGTGTGACCGCGCCGAGTAGGTCCATCGACTGGTTATAGACGAGTCGTTCTAGGAGCAGTCCGCCGTTTTCGACAATCTTGCCGACTATGTCGAGGTCCTCGCTGCGTTGGTTGATTGCATTGGCGAGGCCGGTAGCGGTAGTGCCAAATGTGGTCGAGGCCTCGCCGGACCAGCTGGTCCGCAGCCAGTTCGTCCCACCAGAGATGTCTTGTGCTGTGACGAAATCGTTGAGCCCGAGCACAGCGATCCGCTTGCCGATCTCTTGCACCCGTTCCCAATCTGCCACGAGCGGTGTCAGATAGTCGGCGGCCGGCCTGATTCCGATAGCTCGACCGAGGGGTTCGTCGTACGGGGTCAAGATGTCAATGCTCGCGGTGACGACCTGCCGGACCGTGCATGTGGCGTCCTCGATGTCTTGCAGGACCGGTAGCTGTAGTCCGCTGTACCGGGTGACACCAGTAGCCGTATCAGCCGGGGCGGCAGGTTGTCCGTCGATAGCGACCGTTGCCTGTGCGAGTGCGGTAGCACGCTGGTCATCACTGTTGTGGAATTGATTCGCAGCCGTACTCAAGTTGGTGGCGAGGGTGTCGAGTACGCCGACATCGCGCTGGTGTGCGCTGGTCAAGGTGCTTTGCAGCTTCTGGACCGCTGTCGCCAGCTCGGCCAACAGCCCGCTTGTCGCAGTCGGTAGCGCCACTCTCGGTAGCAGCCGGCCGGCATTGGACGTGAAGGTGGCACTGACGTCCTGACAATCAAGCTTGAAGCCTGCGAGCTTGGACGAATCGACCGTGAAATCGACCACTGAATCCCCCCTTCGAGTGTTCGCATTCGACGCTAGCATGCCCCATCTGCGTCGTGGCAGCAGTAAAGCGGGATCACGCCGAGCCGGAGATTGGGCCTGTCGAGGTCGCTGAACAAGTGCACGAGCTGCGCCGCCATCACCGCGCTGTCGCTGACGGTCCGGTGTAGCCCGGCCTCGCCGATCACGATGTGGAAGCGGTGCAGCGGCGCTCGAAAAGCCATGGGAATGAGATGGTCTCGCAGCGAAGACGGCGCCCTGCACGTCCGCCGGGAAGGGCGGCTACTGGCACCTGACGCATCGTGGTCGGACGAACACCTGGTCGCCGTTCGCGAAGACGGGTCACCTATTCGGCCGCAGTGGTATACCGACGAGTTCTCGCGCCAGGCCAAGGCGACGAGGTACGCCTTTCGGGTTTGGCGCACCGGGGGAGGAGCCTGGCCGCGGCTTCGAGGCTGGCGTACCCGGGAGGGTCGCGGCTTTGAGGTTGGCGTACCGGGGAGGGGGTCCGGGGGCGAAGCCCGCCGGGCGGGGTGCGGGGGTTGCACCCCCACAAAACTCGAGTGAAACGAGCCAGGCAAATGTGCTCCATGAGCACAGTCCACCTACGAGCGGATCTGTGGACCTGGCGGGACGTTATTCAAACCGTGCTGACCAGCGGGAACTCGAGACGGCTCGTGCCGAAGTCGAGGTGGATGGCGCGTCAGCGGTGCGGCGCCGACCCAAGCGAGCGTCGCGAGCTAAGTCGAAACGTCGAATCCCTCAGCGCCTCGAACGTCGGATATCGCAGTCTGCGGTCGACGAGCTGATCCAGGCATACCAGGACGGGGCGTCGACAGCACAACTCGCCGCACGCTATCGCGTATCCAAGACCGCCATCCTCGCTGCGCTGACCAAACGTGGCGTGCCGCGGCGCTATCAGCCTATGACCGAAGCCGACATCGATCGCGCTGAACAGTTCTACCTCGACGGTCACTCGCTAGTCGCGTGCAGCAATCTCACCGGCATCCCCGCCAGCAGCATCAACCGTGCCCTTCACAGACGCGGTACCCCGATGCGGCAAGCAGGTCGACCCCGGTCCGGCGACTCTCGGTCGAACCCGGACCGGAGCGGCGTGTCGACACGCCGAACGCGCGGACGAACTTAGACGCTCAGCAACCGCGTGGCAATCCGAGTTGACGTGGGCAAAACGGGCCTTGGTCGTCGCTACGAAGGTCTGTATTGCCGATGCGGTGGGCCTGTGCCGCCGCGGGTCGGCGCGAGGAGTCGGTGTGGCCTTGTGCAGCTGCGTGTGATGTCGAGGGTCGGGAGGTCGCGGCGGATCAGGGGGACGGCGGGTTGTGTTGTGCCCGTACGGTGTCGAAGCTGGCAAGAATGTGGTCTCGGATCGCTGACCAACTCGGGGCCAGAGTCGCGGTCGCGGGTGCTGACGACAGCAGTAGCGCGCCGTAGACCGTGGCGAGGTTCAGCCGCATCCAGTCCTGGGCGCCGGGGTGATCGACCAGATCGCCGAGGATGGTCCGGGCAACGAGAAGGACTGCGGTTTCGGCATATTCGGTGAGATGCTCGACGGTGGCCGCGAGGTCGGGGTCGGTGCGCGACGCGGTGTGGATGTCCAGGCTCGCCCGGATCGTCGGTGTCTGAGCGATGGTGAACGCGACATCGAGCAGAGCGGCCAAGCGTTCTCGTTCGTCGCCGTCGAACATCGGAAACTGCTCGATCGCGGAGCGGGCCGTCTCGTCGGTCATGTGCCGGATGGCGGCATCCAGCAGTGCGGCGCGCGTGGGGTAATAGTGCTGCACCGCACCCTGACTCAGGCCGGCACGCTCGGCGACACCGCGGACTGTCGTTGCCGCGGGACCCTCCTCGATCAAGCTCGCGACGGCAGTGTCGATGATCGCGGCCCGCGTACTTTCCCGCTGCTCGGCCCTGCTGCGTTGGGCTCTTTTCGTCGTCGGGGCCACGCGCTCACCATACTGGAGCGTCAGATTCGCAAGTTGCCGACTTGCAAAGTCGGCGACTTGTGAAATACGCTCGGCGGACCAACCGACCCGATGAGGTGATCGAGATGTCCGAATCTCGCAGGCGCGTAGCTATTTTCGGGGGTGGGACGGCTGGGATGACGGCCGCTCACGAACTCGCCGAACGCGGTTTCGATGTCGATCTCTATGAGCGTCACCAGATGCTGGGTGGCAAGGCCCGCAGTTTCGGATACCCGGGTACCGGTACCGACGGCCGCCCGGACCTTCCTGGCAGCACGGGTGGCCACTTCTTTATGGGCGATATGCCCAATCTCGGTGACACGCTGCACCGGATTCCGATCTCGGGCGGCGGGACTGTCCTGGACCGGCTGAGCACCGCGCCGATCGCGGGCCGTCTAGCGTGGGGGGCCGCGGCACCGTATGTGACGGCGCCGACTTTGACGACCACTCGCCGGTGGCGGTATCCCGTCGCGGTGCTGCGGATGGGCCGGGAGTTGCTCGATCTGCGTCTGGTCCTCACCAAGACGGACCTCACGGTGCTGGGCCGGAAGTTCGCCGCCCTGATCACCAGCGGCGAGCAGCGGCAATGGGGACAACTCGAACACCAGACCATCGAGGACTACTTCGGGGTCGACCGGCTGTCGGCGGAAGCCCGGAAGCTGGCACAGCTGCCCTGTTACGCCTGGCTCGCGAACGACGCCGGAGCCAGCGCGCGCTCGGTGGCGCAGACCTTCGCCGTCGCCGCATCGGGAGTGTTCGGTCGGCGCAAAGACGGTCTGCCACATATCGCTTCGATGCTCGACGGTCCGGAAACCACCGTCTGGTTCGACGCGTGGGCACGGCATCTGAACGGCCTGGGTGTGCGTATTCATCTCGGCCACACCGTCACCGGATTCTCGCTCCGCGACGGCGTCATCGCCACCGCGACCGCACAGGACGGATCCGGATCACCGATGACCGTCGACGCCGACTGGTACGTGCTGGCCGTCCCCTCCGACAAAGCGGCCACCCTCATCGACGAGGACTTACTCGGCGCCGACCCCGCACTCGCCGCGATCGCGGACACACCGCTGTTGCACGGGCTGAATCTGCAGATCTACCTACGGCACCGGGTCACCGAGCTCGGCGTGCTGTTCATGAGCTTCGACTCGCCCTGGGAAATGGGCAACGAGGTGCTCTCGAACCACTGGACGTTGAATCTGTCCGACTACGGCGACGGCACGGTCCGCGAATGCGTCTCGGTCCAGCTCAGCGACGCGACCTGGTGGTCGCGGCCCGGAATGCTCTACGGCAAACCCGCCAAGGACTGCACTGGCGAGGAAATTATCGCCGAGGTGCTCGCTCAGATGCGCTATTACCTGCCCGGAGGCGAACAGATCTTCGCCGCTTCGGCAATCCACTCGATCCGCCTGGGCCCCGCCACACCGGTCCGTGCCGACGGCGGCCTCACCATCGATGAACCGCTGGTCTCGGCCTCACCCTCTGCCTCGAACCTGCGCCCATCGGCCCGCACGCAGATCGGCAACTTCTTCCTGGCCGGTGCTTACACCCGCAACTTCGCCGCCGGAGATCAGCTGGCCGGCGCCAACGAATCGGGTCGCCGCGCGGCCGCAGAGGTGCTGGCGGCCTCGGGGATTCACGCACCCCCGGTCGAGATCGAGACATGGACACCACCGGCCTGGCTGCGAGCGCTGTGGAACGACGACGACCGCCGATACAAGCGCGGGCTACCCAACCGATTCGACGTCGTCCCCACCCGGCCTGGCCGATCGACATCGGCGCCAGCCAGGTGACACACGACGAGTGGGCGCGCCCTGTCGTCTGGGTTACCGGTGCGGGCAACGGAATCGGTCGCGCAGTAGCACTGGCCTTCGCCGACCACGGCGACATGGTCGTAGTCACCGACATCAATGAACCCGCGGTGAAAACAACCCTCGCCTTGATCGATCAGGCCGACGGCCGCGCGGCAAGATACTGCCACGACGTCGCCGACCTCGAGAGCTGGCGGAGCCTGACCGCCAGGATCAACGCCGAGTGCGGCGTCCCGGACACCCTGCTCAATTGTGCTGAAATACCTTCCGCCAGTGCACCACTCACATCCTCGGCGAATCACCGACGCGGCACGGTCGAAGAATTCGACGGCGTGCTCGGCGGCAGTCGCATCGTGGGCGAGATCATGGCCGAACACTATGGAACCGGTCGCATACTCAACGTCGCCGCAACCAGCGCATGGCTACCTGATCAGCACACCACAACGCGAGACGCCGCAACAAGCACGGTGCTCACCCTCACCGAGCTGATGCGAATCGAACTGTCCGCCCATGGGATACAGGTTTCAGCGGTATGCCCTGACCGCGTCCACCCCGCGCTACCCGGTCGCGGGTCACGTTTCGGGTGCGCCGAAGAGGTCGAGTGTCGAGGAGTGCGCAAGGGCCAGCAAGGTGGGTAGGCCGGTGGGGCCGCGGGTTTGCGGGAGGTGCCGGACACGGTCGTCGATGCCACCGATGAGGAAGTCGAGGACGTCGTCGGCTCGACGCATCCGCTCAGCGACGACGCTTGGACCTGGGCTCGCTGTTCGGCGAGTTCGCGGCCGACGACGAGGGTTTTGACGTGCTGCGCTCGAGCGGTGGCGGGGCGGTCGAAAAGTGCGGCCAAATACCAGTCGAGGGAGTCGCGCATGAGGTTGCGAGGCGCCGTGGTGGGGTGGGCGGCGATCTGCTCGGACGCTGCACGGTGGATCCCGCTCGCGCTGGGACGTAACGACGGTATCGCGGGCGAGTTTGTGTCGGCCCGGAGGCAGTCGTGGGCCGCACCTTTTCGGGGTCATCACAACGCAACGTATCCGACCCTGCAATCGCAATTCATGCTTGTGACCGAGCTTTGTTGCGCACGTCTGTGATCGGCGCTACAGTCCTTTCGATCGTTTAGGTACGTCAGTGTTTACCCTTGCGTCACGCAATGGGATTGCCAGGTTCGATCCTAAAAGACCTGCATGTTTGCGCATGACGGGTGTGTTTGCTGGAGCCGTATTCCAGCGGAAGTGGAGTACGCGACGATGCGGTCCGGCACACACGCAGGCGTAATAAAGTCTCGTCGAGTCGTCGACGCGAGATCTTCACGTCGACGCGTCGCTCAGGTCGGCTCGACAGCGGCTCTGGTTGGTTTGCTGGTGACCTCGGTACTGTCGGGCTCCTCTTCAGGTTCGCCCGCGCTACCGATCACCGACTTCGCGCTGCCCGACGACGTGATGGCGGCCAGCGCCGCACCCGGACACGAATGGACGCCCGAACCTGCGTCGTTCAGTGTCGGCAAAACCCTCGATGTGCCGGTCAGCATGAGCGACGGCACCGTATTGCGTGCAGATGTGTACTTCCCGACCGATGCCGACGGTAACCAGGCTCGCGGCGATTTCCCGGTGGTGTTGATGCAAACGCCCTACGGGAAGTCCAACCTGGGGTTGGTCAACAGCCTGTCCGGACAAGCCGGGTTATCGACCGACACTGGCGTCGCGACACCGCTGGGTAACTCGAGCAACCTGGCATTGGGCACGGTCGGACCCAACGATTACCTGGTACAACGCGGATACATCAGCGTCGTCGCCGATGTACGCGGCACCGGCCATTCCCAGGGCACCTTCGGCATGTTCGAACCGATCCAGGCCACCGACGGTGTGGCCCTGGTGAATTGGGCAGCGACACTGCCCGGCGCCAACGGCAAGGTCGGCCTCTACGGCGCCTCGGCAATGGGCATCATGCAATTGATCACCGCCGGTGCGGCCCCCAAAGGAAGCCCGCTCAAAGCGATCTTCCCCGTCGTCCCGGCGTTGGATCTGTACAAAGACACCGTCACGATGGGCGGGCTGCTCGACCTCGAATTCGATGCGATATTCCTCGGTGCCACCGGGGCATTGAACCTGGAAGGGCCGGTGCTGAGCGCGTTACTCGATCCGAGCAACCTCGCCGCCGACCGCGATATCCTGCTGCAACACCTCGCCTCGGTCCAGGGATTCAACATCGATTTCCTGCGCCGAGCTCTGGCCAGTGACCCGGAGCTGTTGTTCAACGACGGCTACTGGCAAGGCCGCGGCCCACGAAAGACGTTGTCCAACATCGTCGCCAGCGAGATCCCCGCCTACATCGTCGGCAGTCAATACGACCTGTTCCAACGCGGCCAGCCCCTGCTGTACTCCGGGTTACAGAATGCCTACGTCGGGCGACCCGTCGACGCACCCATGGAATCCGGGCAACAGGTGACCGGTCGCTACCAGCTACTCATGGGACCGTACGCGCACGCCGGGACGGCCAGCTTGCAAGACTTCGACCCGCTGATGCTGCGCTGGTTCGATACCTGGCTCAAGGATAAAGACACCGGGATGGCCGAGACCCGAACACCTTTGCACTACAGCGATCTCGGCACCGGGACCTACCATCAGCACGCAGTCTACCCGTTCCCCGAAGCCACCCCGACGCGGTATTACTTCAACGGGGGAGCGCTCACCACGACTTCGGCCGAACCAGCCTCGGACACCCTGCACTGGACGCCGACCAGCAACCCGTGCGCGTCGTCCACCGATCAATGGAGCGGCGGCATCCCCAGCTGGATGACCGGATACCTCGCCTCGAAGGTTCCCTGCGTCAACACCGAACTCCCCACCCCAGCCGGACCGAATCACCTCGTTTACACCACCGCACCGCTACCCCGAGCACAAACACTTGCCGGTCCCATCACCGCGACCGTGTACGCCAAAGCAACCACCACCCAGACCGCATGGGTCGCCCGCGTCGACGACATCGCCCCCGACGGCACCGTCACCGCGCTGACCCAAGGCGCCCTGCTCGGTTCCCTCCGCGCGATCGATCCCGAAACCACCTGGACCAGTAACGAAGGCCAAATCTTCAAAGCCGGACATACCTACAGCCGCAACACTGCCGCACCCGTCGTCCCCGGCGAAAGCACCCGCTACGACATCGACATCTACCCGACCTACACCACAATCGCCCCCGGACACAGCATCCGCGTAACCCTCACCACCGCCGACACACCCCACCTGCTGCCGCCCCTCGGCGACGTCCCGAAAATGCAAGGCGGCATCTACACCGTCGAAACCGGCGGCACCACAGGCTCGTCCATCCAACTGCCCCTCACCCCAGCGCAATAGACCAGATAGTGGGCGCAGCGCAGACGGCACTACAGACAACACCAGGCCGAAGTCCGACCACTACCGGTTGCACGTCCCTTCTGCTGTGACGGTCCGCGCCACCCCAGCGAAGGCGACTGCAGCCGCAGGTCAGGCCGAGGTTCTGGTCCGAAGCTATAGGGCGACATTGCATCTGTGGTCAGCGCTGCGGGCCGCGCGCGAGGCCAAAGATATCGAGGCAAGGCTGGCGGGTACGCATCGGCCGAGCATTGAACTGCAGGCTGCGGCGACGAATGCCGTACTTCTGTCTGTTGCTTTCATGGAAGCCTCGATCAACGAGATCGTCAAGGATATCGCCGACGCCGAGCCAGGAAAACCTGAGGGGCGGTGTGCCGGCATCGACGAAGACACCGCCGCATTGCTACGGGCACTGTGGAATTCACGAGTGGATCGTTTCTCGCTGCCTGGCCAAGGCAGACTAGAGGGCGGCGCACCACTTGCACCCTACCTAGGTGATCGTCTGCAACCGCTCGGCGTAGACGAAGTTGCGCAGGCCCCAAAACGCCCGGACATGCCGCCTATCGCGCGGTTCGGGGTGCGCAGGATCGGAACTTCCGCTACCAGCTAATCAGCTGGTAGTGGTGCTACTCGGTGCCGGACTCGGTTTGCAGATGAAAGTCGGCAGATCTGAGCAGAAGCCCGATGGTTGTTGTCGGTCTCGGCGCTGTCGGGCCGTATTCCGCGAGGGGCATAGTTGAGGTACTGCCCGAGGGGTGATCTGATTGCACTACTCCAGGCTGGAATGACAGCGCTATCCCGAGCACGTGCACGACCGGTGTGGCGACGGGAACACGCTCAACGTCCGAACATCAGCGCCACCAGGCGGTCGAAGAATTGGGTTCGACCGGCGGAGTTGGGGAACATGGTTGGTTCGTGGTCCAGAGCGAGGCGGGTGAGGAGGATGGTGTGGGTGTCGCAGTATTTGCGGATGCCTTGTTCGCCGTGACGTCCGCCGAGCCCTGAGTCGCCCGCGCCGGCGAACGGAGCTTCCTGGACGAGGTAGCTCATGACCGCGTCGTTGATCCAGGTGTTGCCCGCGGTGAGGCGGCGGGCCAGTTGCTTGGCTTTGGCGATGTCGCGAGAGAAGATGCTGGAGCCGAGCCCGTAGGGGGTTTCGTTGGCGAGGCGTATCGCCTCGGATTCGTTGGGCACCTTCATGATCGGCAGCAACGGGCCGAAGGTTTCCTCGGTCATGCAGGCCATGGTGTGGTCGACATCGACGAGTACCGTGGGTTCGAAGAACCGGCCTGGGCCGGGTTTCCGGTGCCCGCCCATGAGCACGCGTGCTCCCTTGGCGATGGCGTCGGCTACGTGCCGTTCGATGATGTCGAGTTGCGGTGCGGAGGTGATGGCGCCGATATCGACCGAACCGTAGGGGCCGGGCGCGCCCTGGCGGAGCGTGGAGACCTTCTCGCAGACTTTCGCGACGAATTCGTCGTAGATCGGCTCTTCGACGTAGAGGCGTTCGACCGACATGCAGATCTGTCCGGAATTGCGCAGTGCCCACTCGACGGCGACGTTGACGGCGCGTTCGATGTTGGCGTCGGCGAGGACGATCATCGGGTCCTTGCCGCCGAGTTCGACCGAGCATGGAATCAATCGCTCGCCACAACGCGCGGCGATCCGCCGGCCGGTGTTGGTCGATCCGGTGAATTGGATCATGTCTACGGCATCGACCAGCGCGGCGCCGGTTTCGCCTGCACCGGTAGCTATTTGCAGGACCCCCTCGGGAAACCCGACTTCCCGCGCCGCGCGAACGACGAATTGGACTGCTAGCGGGGTGATCTCGCTGGGTTTCACGATTACGGTGTTACCCGCCATCAATGCCGGTAGTGCATCTCCGATGCTCAGCGTCAGCGGGTAGTTCCATGGTGCGATGACACCGACGACACCGAGTGGGCGGTGCCGGACCACGACCTGCTTACCGAGCATCAACGGGGAATGTTTACGCGGGCTCTCGTCGGCGAGATACTTCGCGGCATTTCGAGCCCAGAAACCCATCGAATCGGCGACGTAATAGAGCTCTGCCAGCAGAGCGTCCTCGCGAGTCTTACCGTTCTCGGCGACGACGAGATCAATGATCTGGTCGCGCTCGGCGACGAACCAGGACCGCAGGGCCCGAACCAGCCTGCCACGGCCCGCGAAACCGATCGCTTCCCAGGCTGGTTGGGCCGCTCGCGCGGCGGCGACCAAGCCGACGACTTGCTCGGCACTCATGTTTTCCACCGTGCCGATGATGTCGCCTGTTGCCGGGTTCTCGACGTCGATGGTGGTGGCAACCGGGTCCGCGTTGTCTGTGGAAGTGCTCATCAGGCGGTCGCCTCCGAGGTGGTGGGTGAGATCTGCTCGTATGAATGGTCGGCGCGAATGAATTCGGCACACCGTTCGCCGATCATGATGGCCGCGGCGTTGGTGTTGCCGCGGGTGATGGTGGGCATCGCCGATGCGTCCGCGACGCGCAGTCCTTCGACACCGTGTACCCGCAGGCGGGTGTCCAGTACCCCGTCGCCGGGTGCGCCGATTCGAGCCGAACAACTCGGGTGGTAGGTGTGCTGGGCTGTCGTGCGTATCCACGCGGCGAGCTCGTCGCGGCTGCGCACTTCGGCGCCGGGGGTGATCTCCGCGCCGAGCAGCCCCTGCGCGGGCGCTGCGGTGGTGATCGTTCGGGCAAGTTCGATGGCGTCGATCATCTCGTCCATTTCCGATTGGGTGGAGAGCATGTTGTATGTGACGGCGGGCTTACGGGTGGGGTCGTTGCTGCGGATTCGCACAGTTCCGCGGCTGCGGGGTGCGATGTAGGACAAGCCGACCGTGGCGGCTGGGCGGTCCCAGGACATCGCGCCGTGGTTGTAGAAGAATGCCGGGGCGAGGAGGGCCTGGATGTTCGGTGCGGCCATGACTGGGTCGGTGCGGAGGTGGGCACCGCACTCGGCCACGTTGCTCGCCAGCTTGCCGCGGCGATGCAGCAGCCAGTTCTTGAGGTGGCGGGTGTCTTCGGCGTCGAAGAGACCGGTGTGGTTGCCGGCGAGTTCGTAGGTGAGATAGACGAGCGGATGCTCCATCAAGTGCTCACCGACTGCGGGGTTGTCCACAATCGGTTCCACTCCCATCGCTCGCAGGTGACCGGCCGGCCCGATACCTGAATGCTGGAGTAGGGCAGGGGTGTTGAACGAGCCGGCGGCGAGGACGACTTCGCTTGTCGCGGTGATGGTTTCGAGTCGACCCCGGCTGTCTGTCACTTCGACACCGACAGCCGCGCCTTTCCTGATCAGGACACGGGTGACCTGCAATCTGGTGCGGATGGTCAGGTTGGGCTTACGTCCTGAGCGCAGGTACGCCTCGGCGGTGCTGAAGCGCATGCCGTTGCGTTGGGTGACGTCGAACTGACCGACTCCGTCTTGTTCGGCCCCGTTGAAGTCCGGATTGTGCGGCACCTTCCATGCCTGAGCGGCAGCGTCGACGAGTGCCAGGCTTACCGGGTCGGCCGTGATTCTGGTGACATTCAGCGGGCCTGCGCTGCCATGGAACTCATCATGCAGGTGGTCGTTGTTCTCGGCACGTTTGAAGAAGGGCAGTACATCGGTGTAGGACCAGCCATCAGCGCCGGCGGCCGCCCAATCGTCGTAGTCGAGCCGGTTGCCGCGGATGTAGATCATCGCGTTCATCGAGCTGCATCCGCCGAGCATCTTGGCCCTGGGGGAGAAGATCCGTCGCCCGTTGAGGTGCGGCTCGGGCTCGGTCCAGTAGTCCCAGTCGAGTTTCGAGTGGAACTGTTTCGCGAACGCGACCGGGGCTTTGACTTCCAGTTTGCGATTGGTGCCGCCCGCCTCGATCAGCAGCACTCTGGCCGAGCGGTCTTCGCACAGCCGCGCCGCAACCGCACAACCGCCCGAGCCTGCACCCACCACGATGTAGTCGAAAGTGCTCGACATTTTCCGCTCCCTGCTTCGTCGATATAGTGGCGATGCCACCTTGTATGTTGTTGCTGCACAGGACGATGAGTGTCAGCGGTCCGGGGTCGCGGGTTCATAGGCGTCGAGTGCGGTGGTATTGCAGCCCGGCTCAGATCGCACCAGATCGACTTCCGTACACCTGAAGTCGTAGTCGTCCAGATCGAAAGTGCGTGCTGCCCGCCAAGTTTCGCGAGCAGACATCGGACGGATGAATGTCGTATCGCCATGGTGGTCGTAGTAGTAACTGTTGGCCGAGCCGCAATTGCCCTGTGCCCACAACGAATGTGACATACGTTCGACCGCCCACGAGGTCCACCGATCGGCCGCATGTTCGCGTACTTCGACTGCCGTCGCACCGCGGTGGGCGCTTTCCCGAATGACTCGGGTGATGTGGTGGGAGGCGGTTTCGACGAGGTCGTGCCACGTCCCGCCGACCCAGCCGTAGGGCCCGAAGATCGAGAAGTAATTGGGCAGTCCGGGCATGGAGACGCTCTCATAGGAGCGGGCCCGGTGCTCTGTCAGGAATGAGGCGAGGTCGAACCCGTCGCGGCCACGGACCGGGGTACGGCGATAGCTTTCGGGGTCGGTGGCCAGGCGGAATCCGGTGGCCAGTACGAGAATATCGATCGCGCGATGGTCACCGGCCGCTGTCTCGATGCCGGTTTCGGTCACCCGCCGGATGGGGTCGGTCACGAGCTCGACATTGCGGCGGTTGAAGGTTCGCAGATAGGCATTCGAGGTCGCCGGTCGTTTACAGCCGAAGTCGTAGTCCGGAGTGAGTTTTCGTCGCGTTTCCGGGTTCGCGACTTGAATGCGGTACCAAATCTCGCGCAGAGCACGTGTCCCGGCCCGGTTGACCGATTGCAGCTGTTCATGATTCAAAGCCAGGCCCATCAAGAAGATCTCCATCGCACCGGCGGCACCGTTGCGAACGAGCCGCTGGACGGCAGGTATTCGCCGGAAGGCGTTGACGATCGGAGCGGGGGTCGCGAAGTCGGGTTTGGGGGCGACCCAGATCGGCGTGCGTTGGTACACATCGAGGTGTGCCACCTCGGGCGCGATCTCCGGGACGATCTGTACCGCGCTGGCGCCGGTGCCGATGATCGCGACACGCTGACCGGCAAGTTCGACGCGGTGGTCCCAAGCGGTCGATTGCAGCACGGTGCCATGAAAGTCGTTGAGCCCAGGGATGTTCGGCGGTCTAGGTTCGACGAAGGGGCCGACCGCGTTGATTACATAGCGCGCTGTTCGTGATTGCCCGGCAACGGTCAACCGCCACAGATGCCAGTCCTCGTCCCACTCACGACTGGTGACTTCGCTGTTCAGCCGCACCAAACGGCGGACGTCGTAGCGGTCGGCGCAATGGTCGATGTAGGACTTGACCTCGGCGCCCTTGGCGAACACCCGTGACCAATCCGGCTTGAGTTCGAACGAGAACTGGTAGCCCTGGGCAGGAACATCCACCCCGACTCCGGGGTAGGTGTTGTCCCGCCATGTCCCGCCGATGTCCTGGGCGCGTTCGAAGATCGCCACATCGTCGATTCCGGCGCGCCGCAGTGCGATTGCCATCCCGATGCCGCTGATTCCTGCGCCGATGATCGCAATGTGATGATCCGGCTGTTCGGGTGAATGAGTCGCGTTCTTCCTGGTCACGCACGCTCCGTCCTCGCTGTGTAGGGATGAGGCTAGACCGGAACGCCATCATTGTCGAGACAATTGGATGAAATAGTCTCGTTGACTCGTGAAGTATCCGCCCCCTAGGCTTCCGGCATGTCGGTGATCACTTGCCCGGACCTGGGAGCGCGACGATGACCCTTGCCAGAATCGCGGCCCGCGTCGTCGCTGAAGGCGCTGCGTTGCTCCGGAAACAGTTCGAGGACAGCGCAATCGGCAAAACCGTCCCAGTGCTACAGCCGGGTGAGTCGGCGATCGTCGGGCAGGGCAAGAACCGAGTCGGGGTCTTCTGTGACTCCGCGGGTGAACTACATGCGGTTCTCGCGCGATGCACCCACATCGATTGGGAACTCGACTTCAACCCCGAGGGGCAGAGCTGGGACTGTCCGCGCCACGGCGCACGTTTCTCGATCGACGGTGCGGTGCTCCACGGCCCGGCCACCGATCCGCTCGGCACAGTGTGCCTGTCGGCTGACCTCTGCTCCGCACTGACCACCGCACCTATCGACAAACGGCGCAAACGGAGGTGACTGCGGCATTGCAGGATTCGTCCAAGTTCGAATCGAGCCCGCTGCTGCCGCGCCGCACACGGCGGCAGCGTGGTTTCACCGTCCGCGATGGCAACTACCTTTCGGGCTGATGGCTGGGTGGCTGCCACTGGTCGGCAGCGCAGTATCGCGACACGATTGCCGAGTACCTGGCCATCTCGCCGCTGAGCCGCGGGTAGGGCCCACTGGCGGTCTCAACGCTGCGTGACACCGCTGGGAATCGTCTCGGTGTCAGCCGTTGGTGTGTGCACATGGGGTCGGGGAGTGTCGAGGTAAAGTTCCGCGATCTCGGTGACATATTTGATTTCGACAACTCTGCGGCGAAGCTTCATCGTCAACGTCACCTCGTCACCACCGGGCTCCCAGAACGTGGGCAACACGATGAACCGTTTGATCTGCTCGACGCGTGCCAAGCGCTGATTACCCAGTGCCACACCGGCACTGATCGCGGCGATCACCCCGGAGTCATCGGCCAGCGCGGCCGCGCTCGAGTCGGCGATGCCGTGCTGAGCGGCGATCGCCGATGCGTTCTCCGCGTCGAGAACGATGAGCGCGGTGTTGTAGAGACGCGCGTCGCCGATCACCGCCATGGCGCCGATCAGCGGGGTAGCAGCCTTGATGGTGTTCTCGATATTGGCTGGGGACATGTTCTTTCCGGCGGAATTGATGATCAGTTCCTTCTTGCGGTCGACCATCCGCAAGAACCCGTCCGCATCGACCGTGGCGATGTCGCCGGTGTGCAGCCATCCTTCCGGATCGACCGCCTCGGCGGTTTTCACGGGGTCGTTGCGATAACCCTTCATCACCAACGGCCCGCGTACCAGCAGTTCGCCGTCAGCAGCGATCCGGTACTCCATGCCGGGAAGCATCCGCCCCACGGTACCCAGCTTCGTTTCGCGGGGGTGCGTGGCGCTGGCGACACAGCTCAACTCGGACATCCCCCAGATTTCGGCGATGGGAATACCCAGTCCCGCAAAGAATCCCAACGTCTCGGGCGGGATCGGCGCCGCACCCGACAGTGCCCACCGTAGCTGGTCGAGTCCGAGCTTGGCTCGAAGCTTCGACAACACCGCCGCATCGGCTGCCGCCCACTCCCGCTGCAATTGCGGGGTCATCGTGCCGCCGGCCAATTCGACCGCGGCTCGCTGCCCCGCCACTAGCAGCGCCCATCCCAGCGCTCTTTTCACCTCGGGGTCGGGCTCGGCTGCGACGCTCGATTCGATGGCGGCTTTGAGCTTTTCCCATACCCGGGGAACCGCGCCCCAGATCGTCGGACGCACGTCGGTCAGTGCGGCCGCGATCTGCTTGGCGTCGGAGACCGCCGTGATCTGGACGCCGAAGATCTCCTGCAGGTAGAGCGCGGTGAAGCGATCGGCAATGTGGGCCGATGGCATGAACGAGGTGATCCGGTCACCGAATTCGATGTCGAAGACCCAGCTGAATGCATAGGCCTCGGCGAGGAGGTTCGTGTGCGTCGACTCGACGCCTTTGGGATTTCCAGTGGTGCCGGAGGTATAGATCAAGGTGGCGACGTCACCGGGCTGCACTGCGCGCCAGCCGGATTCGAAATCGTAGTCGGCTTTGCCCCCGGCGATCAGCGCGTCGAGGGTGAGCGTGCCCTCGACGTCGTCGTCGATGACGACGAGGAATTCGATCGGCACCCCGCAAGCGCGTAGGCGCTCGACATACTGCGCC
This sequence comes from Nocardia sp. NPDC051756, assembly GCF_040681495.1. Lineage (NCBI taxonomy): Bacteria > Bacillati > Actinomycetota > Actinomycetes > Mycobacteriales > Nocardiaceae > Nocardia > Nocardia sp. NPDC051756. Next base: position 883,058 of record NZ_JBFAYV010000004.1, read on the forward strand.
TCGCAGATGACCATCCTGTTCCCGGCGTTGCTGAAGACGTAGCCCAGTTGCGCCGGCGCGAGTGTGTTGTACACCGAGAACGAGGTAGCACCGACATGCTGGGCGCCGACCTCCACCGGATAGAACTCGATTCGGTTGGCCATCATCAGTGCGACGGTGTCGCCGCGGCCGATCCCCAGTGCCGCCATACCTGCCGCGACTTCTCGCACTCGTGTGGAGTACTGGCGCCAGGTCATCGAGGCGGTACCGCCGGGATTGCGTAACGCGGTGGCGTCCGGATCGAGGGTCGCGGTGTGTTGGAACGCTGCGCACAGGGTGGCTGGGCGGTCGGACATCGGTGCTCCTGACATGCCGCAAGCGCGGCGCGGTATCGGTGAACAGTGATAGGGGAGTTGGGTTCTGTTGCTATGAACCGGTGTGGTCGAGGCTCGGCTGAAGATTGAGCTGTGCTCTGATGAACTGGGCGCAATCGTCGAGTGCGGCTCGGCTCTCGGGCAGTGACGGGAACACGGTGGTGAAGGCGTGCACCTGTCCGTCCCACAGCTGAAGCCGGCTGGGCACGCCCGCGGCGGTGAGCCGGCGGTGCATGAGTTCGGCGTCCACGCGCAGGACCTCGGAAGTCACCGCGATCAGCAACACCGGCGGCAGACCGGCGAGGGCGCTGGAGACCGGCGAAAGTGTTTGCTCCACAGCATGATCGGTCTCGGTGCCGAGCTCGCTGATCGCGGCCAAAAGGGTTGCGGGTAAGTACGCGTCGGTGTGATTGTTGGGGTGCGCGATTTTGGTCGTGCAGTCCAGGTCGAGCCAGGGCGAGATACCGATCAATCCCGCGGGTGCGGGGATGCCCGTCTGCTGGGCGGTAAGAGCTGCGGCGAAGACCAGGAATCCGCCTGCGGAATCACCCGCGAAGATCACCCGTCCGGGGTCGGCACCGTTACGCAGCAACCACTGGTAGGCGGTCACCGCGTCGTTGACCGAGCCGCGAATTGTCGTGTCGGGCAACTGCCGGTAGGCGACATGCAGGACCGGTAGCCCGCTGCGGCGCGCCAAAGCAGCGACGACACGGCGATGAGTATTGAGACCGCCGAGCACAAAGGCCCCGCCGTGTAAGTAAAGGACCGCGCCCTCGCGTAGCTGCGTCGAATATCCCACAGGCTGAACAAGTTCGGCGTCGAAGCCGGCCAACGACACCGGATGCAGGGTGACTCCGGCGGGTCGCGGGATGACCGTTGCCGCATCGATCGCACCAGCGACTCGTATCGACCAGGCGGTGATCGGAATGCGCCGCAGGACAGGGCGAATCGTGTAGCGGAAGCCCTGCTCGATAACCCAAGACCGTCGACTGAGCCTGCGGTATTTCGTAACGCCGGACGCGTTGTCGGCCACGCGGGCCTCCGTTCCTCGGCGCTGGTGTGCGGATGGACCGAAGTTAACACCGCGTGACCTCGATGTCGAGACTAACGGACAAATTTGTCTCGTTGACTCGAGGGGTGGATCGGGCATACATTGGCGGCATGCCAATGATCAGAGAACCGGTTCGTTGCGAGGACGAAGGATTCTTCGGCCCCGACTCCATTTCCTGGCGCATCAGTGGTCCGACGATCGTTCCCGCGGTCATCTGCACCGGCGCGTACTTCTTCCTGAATCCGTGGAACGCCACCATCGGAATCCAGAACACCACCGGCCGCACCGACCCGCTCAAACGCGTGGTGCTCACCGCGGAGTACATGTTCGCGATGTACTTCGGCGACCAAGCCACCGCACAGCACGCGGCGCAGGTGGTGAACACGATTCACGACCACGTCACCGGTACCTGGGGGCCCACCGGCGACCGGGTCCACTCCGCATCGGAGCCCCGAAATCTGTTGTGGCTGTTGATTCCTTACGGTCAATCCGCCTTGGACGCCTACGACGCCTACGGTCCGCGCCGCCTCACCGTGGAGGAGCGGGATCGCTACTGGCGCGAGGAAAGCGCCATCGTGGGGGAATTGAACCGGATTCCCGCCAGCATGATGCCCAAGAGTCAGGCCGACGCGGACACCTACCTCGAAGGTGAGCGGGCGAACCTGGCGATGACCGAGGCGGCTCGTGGCGTCGCCGATCTCGTTTTCCCGCCTCGTGTCGCTGGATTGATCCCGCACCCGGCAGCGCTGCCGCTCCAGGTGGCGGCCTCGGCGGGCATCGCGCTGATACCCGATTACGCCATGCGCCTGCTCGGCGAAAACCCCTATCCCGCGACGCTGAAAGCGGCTATTCGTATCGCCCACCGCCCCCTGTTCACCGCACTTGCCGCCACGCCCGGTGTGCGCGACGCCATTCCACTCAGTGTGAGCTCGCCACTGCGCGCCCTGGTCCGGCGGGCTCGGATCGCGGCTCGTACCGGCGATTACGATCGCCCCCAGCGGAACTCGGCCGATCGCGAGCGCCTGTGGGTCGCGAACTGATCGACCCTCGGCGACGCCTGAACCTCCACCGATACAGAGATACAGTATTGTCTCGGAACTACCCTATGTGCAGGGGCGGAGGTCGACCGTCCATAGCGACGAGTAAGGCGGTGTGCACGGTGCCCGGTAAAGGCAGCGCTGGTCGGTCGGCTCCTTCCGCGGAGTCCTCCGAGCAGGTCGTCGACCGCATTCTCGCTGCCGCACAAGAGGAATTCGAGCTCGTCGGGATCCGGCGCAGCAGTATGAGTGATATCGCCAAGCGGGCCCGGTTGGGCCGTGCGACGGTCTATCGGCATTTTCCTGGTAAGGAAAATTTGGTGGAGGCTATCGGCGGCCGAGAAATGATGGCAGTGTTCGGCAGGGTCGATGCGGCGCTCGCCAACTCCGAAAATGCCGCTGACGCAGTCGTTCAACTCGCTGTCGTCAGTGCTCGCGAGCTGCGCGAGAATCGGCTGCTCAACAAATTGCTGGCGACTGAACCCGAAGAAGTTTACAGCTATGCCGCCACCAGCGGCGGCGCTGCGTTGGCAGTGGCCCGTGTGTTCCTCGTGCAGCACCTCGGGACTCTGGCGGCTCCAGACCTGCCAGATGACGCGCATCTAGAGAAGGCGGCCGAGATAATGGTACGGCTGGCTGCTACTCAGTTACTCATTCCGGACGGGGTCATCCCTTACCGTGACGACACCGCGGTAGCGGACTTCGCACGTCAGTTCTTCGTACCGATCGTCACCGGCAAGATGGCTCAATCCGTCGAATCCTGACCTCAGTAGACCCGTCTTACCTGACCAATAGGCTACGGCGGCAATAACTTTCACTGATCACCTCGTTCTATTCACCCTGCGATCGGAACGTTTCGCGGCCCCCACGTCTGCTCTATGCGAGACAAAGAGACGAAATTGTATTGTTGACACGCACCCTGAAGGAGCCTAGGTTGACAGCATGCCGGGGGTCGCAAGCTATTGCGGCGCAAGCAGCAGAAAGAATCCAAAGTTGGTACGACTACGAACGGCCAGAGTCATCGAACGCCCCGCAGCGCAGGTGTTCGAGTACATTGCCGACTATCGGCGCCTCACCGAATGGGTTTTCGGCATTACCGGTGTTCGCGCGGTGAGTGCTCTCGACTACGGGCTCAGTGCGGTCTATGAGGGTTCGGTCGACCTCGGGCCAAAAACGCTCAGCTCGACAGCACGTATCTGCGGATGGGAACAGGACAGGCTCATCGCACTCGAGTCGTTGGCGGGCTTCGAATTCACCGCGACGCTGCGGATGCGCGACGAAAGCGCCACGCGGACAGCCATCGAACTCGATCTCGTGTATGGAACTTCCGGGGGTATCGCCGCCCGGGCTATCGCGCGCGGCCTCGAACCGCTGCTGGCGATGGCCGCTCGGCATACCACCGAGAAATTGTGTTCGTCGTGCGCGAAGGCGATCGCCCCCAACGGTAATCAGAAGGGAGCCGGCTGAGTGGTCACAGGATCAGATGTCGAGCGCAGGGCCGCACCGGCGTTGCAGATCGTCCGGAAGAACTTCGCCGACACGATGGTGTCGAGCCTGCGCACCTTCGGGCGTGCAGTACGCGTCGGCAGGCAAGCACTGGGCGGCGCGGCCATCGACATCGTCCGGTTACGGTTCCCGTGGCGAGAAATGCTTCACCAGTGCTGGTACCTGGTCACGGTCACGGCGATCCCCGCGATATTGATGGCCATACCATTCGGCGTCATCGTGTCCCTGCAGGTCGGCAACCTGATCCACCAACTGGGTGCGGACTCGCTGCTCGGGGCCGCGGGTGGCCTCGGCGTCATCAAACAGGGGGCGCCGATGGCCACTGGTCTGCTGCTCGGCGGTGCCGGTGCGGCGGCTATCGCGGCGGACCTGGGGGCGCGCACGATTCGCGAAGAGATCGACGCCTTGCGGGTGATGGGAATCAATCCGATCCACCGTCTGGTCATTCCGCGGATGGTGGCGATGACAGTCGTTGCGCCACTACTGAATATCCTGATCATCTTCGTCGGCGTGATCGCCGGCTACGCCGTCGCGGTCGCGGCGCAGGGCGTGACACCGGGCAGCTACTGGGCGACCTTCGGGTCCTTCACGATGGTCGCCGACGTCTGGGTTTCGCTGGCCAAGTCGGTGATCTTCGGTTTCCTGGTCGTGGTGATCTCCTGCCAGCGCGGCTTGGAAGCCAAGGGCGGTCCACGCGGGGTGGCCGACGGGGTCAACGCCGCGGTCGTGTTGTCGGTCGTGGCCGTTGTCGTGGTGAACCTGTTCATCACTCAGCTCGCCACCATGTTCCTGCCGACGAGGTTGGCGTGATGACAGCGAGCAGGTACGCGCCCAAAGGATTGGGCTGGGCCTTCCGGATCATGCGCGCCCGCGGCGCGGTGTGGGCGCCGATCGAGACCGCCGGATTCATATTGAGTTTCACCTGGCAGTCGTTGTCGGCGATTCCGTTGACGCTGGGAAAGTACCGCGACGAGACGATGCGGGCAGTTACCGATATGACGTGGGGCCGGGGTTCGATCATTGTCGGCGGCGGCACTGTTCCGATGCTTGCCGTGCTGGGAATCGTCATCGGGGCATCGGTCGGTGTCGAGTCTTTCGCGACGCTCGACCTGCTCGGACTGGGGCCGGTCACCGGTGTGGTGTCCGCGTTCGCCAACACCCGTGAGCTGGCTCCGATCGCCGCGGGTATCGGGTTCGCTGCCCAGGCCGGTTGTCGAATGACGGCCGAGATCGGGTCGATGCGGATCTCCGAGGAGATCGATGCGCTGGAATCACTGGGCCTGCGGTCGATCCCGTTCGTCGTCACCACCCGGGTGATCGCGGGTGCGGTGGCGTTGGTGCCGACGTTCCTGATCGCACTGATCCTGAGCTATCTGGCCTGCGGTGCCGTCGTCGTGGCGCTGCACGGTCAAGCCGACGGCGTCTATAACCACTACTTCTATCAGTTCGTCAACGGCGCGGACATCGCCGCGGCGGTGGTGAAGGTCTTGGTGTTCGGCGTCGCTGTCATCCTGATCCATTGCTACCAAGGGTTTTTCGCGACCGGCGGACCCGAAGGAGTCGGTATCGCGTCCGGACGCGCGGTCCGTGCCAGCTTTGTCGCCATCATCGCTCTCGACATGGTGCTGAGCATCGCGTTGTGGGGATTCCATTCAGCGATCAGTTTCACGGGGTAGGCCATGCCGACGTACGGAATTCCCGGAGTCTCGATAACCAAGCGACGGGCCCGGATCAGAGGTCTGCTGGTCATCGCAGTCATCACCACGATTGCGCTGACCTGGACGGTGGCCACACGAGCGGGTAGCGATGACGGGCTGATTCTCGTGCTCCGGACCGAAGAAGTCGGCGACGGTATCGTCACCGGAACCCAGGTCAGGTTGGACGGGGTAGCGGTCGGGCAAGTCGAGAGAATCGACATCAGCCGGTGGGGAGCCCAGCAGATCACGTTACGGCTCAACAGTTCCCGCTTACCCGGAGTCACCGACAACGTCGCAGTCAACTATGCGCCGACGAACCTGTTCGGAATCAGCGAGATCGCACTGAAACGCAGAGCCGGAGGCGCACCGCTGCACAGCGGACAACTCATCGACCTCAGCGGCGACCGCGCCGCAGGCGTGCAAGACGTCACGATGGGCAACCTCATCCGCTCACTGTCACGAACCACCACACACGTGCTGACTCCGCAGCTGACCGAAACCTTGACCACCCTGGCCGCCGACCTCGAAGCGTTCACCCCGCTGCTCGAGGCAATGATCACCACCGGGCAGATCATCGCCGACACCCAGGTCTACCCGGCGTCGTTTCTGTTGGGCCAGTACGGGTCCACTCTTGCCGGTGCCGCACCGATGATCACAGGCACCGTCCAGATTCTCGACACCTTGACCAACATCGACATTCTGAAAACACAACGGCCGCTTTTCGATGTCACGATCAAAACCGCTGTCGAGCAGTTATTTCCGGTCCTGGCGGACCTACTGTTCACCGCACAGCGATACGCCGACGGATATGCGGGCATGCTGACTCCGGTTTTCGCACGCTCCGCGCAGTTGGTTCCGACGCCGCAGCTGACGAGCGCGCAGTTGCGAGAACTCCTCGCACGCTTGGACAATTCCTTCACCGATGCTCCCGGCGGCCCGATGCTCAACCTCGCGCTGACGCTGCGCGGGGTGCCAGCGGTCTCGGTTCCACTACTGGGAAACTCGCCCCAGCTGACCCCGACCGACGGCGGTGGCCGATGAAATCGGTACTCGCCGTGATCTGGCGCCTGAGTTTGTTCACCGTGGTGATGGCGCTGTTGTTGGCCTTTGTCGTCCAGGCGATAAAACGACCCGTCTCCGGTGACACCGACAGCTACACAACATTTTTCACCGACGCCAACGGGCTGAAAACCGGTGACGACGTCCGGATGAACGGCGTCCAGGTCGGCAAGGTCGCCACCATCAACTTGGAGAAGAACCTCGCCCGAGTCGGCGTGACCGTCCAACGTCGACACGACCTCTACGACACCAGCACCCTGGCCATTCGCTATCAGAACCTCACCGGTCAACGCTATGTCGACATCCAACAACCACCCCGGCCCGGACTGCCGCTGACCCCCGGCGCCACCATCGGAACCGACCACACGATGCCGTCTTTCGATATCACCGCTCTGTTCAACGGTCTGCAACCAGTGCTGGCCGACTTCTCACCGAGCGCGTTGAATCAGTTCGCCGAAAGCATGCTGGCGGTGATCGAGGGCAACGGCACCGGCATCGGGCCCGCACTGGACGCAGTCCAGAAACTCAGCGACTACGTCACCGACCGCCAAACCGTCATCTCCACCCTGATCGCCAACCTCGACCACATCTCCCAGCAACTCGGTGGCCGCTCACCGCACCTGGTCACCCTGATCGATGGACTCACCACGGTATTCACCACCTTGCAGGCAAAGTTCGACGGTGTCGTTGATTTCGCACTGACCGCCCCGCCGGTGCTGGCCCCGATCAACAGCCTGCTCACCACGCTGGGACTCACCCCGAAAACCAATCCCGACCTCGACAACATCATTCATCTGATGTTCCCCGACCCCGACGAAGCCATCGAGGTCCTCGGCCGACTGCCCGGCCTGCTCCAATCGCTCAACGCCCTCATCCCCGAAACCGGCCCCGGCGTGAGCCTCACCTGCACACACGGCACGGCCACCCCACCGGCACCCCTGCAAGTACTGCTACACGGGCAAAGGATCTCGATATGCAGACCGTGAAGCTCGTCCGGCGATTGTGGCACGGCCGCGCGAAACCAATTCCGACCGACGACCAAGCCGCCCGCGCCGACCTCCGATTGGGGCTGATCGGATCAGCCTGTGTTGTGCTGATGCTGGTCGCCAGCGCGGCGTTCTATGCGCTACCGCTCGGAAAATCGACCTACGCAGCCGAATTGATCGAGGCGGGCTCGGTGCAAGCCGGCGACGACATCCGCGTCGCCGGGATTCCCGTCGGCAAAGTCACAACCATCGACCTACAACACGATAACCGCGTGCGGATGCGGTTCACCGTGCGCGACGACGTATTCATCGGTGATCAGACGACACTCGAAGTGAAGATGCTGACCATCGTCGGCGGACATTACGTCGCCCTGACCTCCGCCGGCAGTTCCGCGTTGGGGGGCACAGCGATTCCCGCCGATCGGGTGCGCCTGCCCTACAGCCTCGCCCAGGCGTTCCAGGACGCGATAGCGCCGATCCGTGCAGTCGACGGCGATACCCTGCGGCGCAACCTCGCCGCATTGCACACCTCGATCGACACCAGCCCCGACAGCCTCCGTCGCGCTGGAACCGCGCTCGATTCGATCGTCGGGATCCTTGTCGAGCAGAACGGCCATGTCTCGCGCGCATTGACCGTCGCCGACGAGTACCTCGCCGCGATCAACACCTCCAAGTCTCTGATCGGGCAGCTTGTCACCAAACTGAATCTGCTGCAGACGGTGGTCATCGACAAACGCGCCGAGATCGGCGAGGCGCTGAGGGTCACCAGCGAAGCGCTGGCCCGCCTGGCCGGGCTGGGGCCGGCCTGGAACACCACGCTCAAACCTATGGCACAGAAGCTGGCGGACGCGATTCCCGAATTCCAGCGGCTCGGCGGCCGGCTCGGCGAGACCGCCGCAGACGTGCACGAAATGCTCTCCCGCTTAAGACGTTTGGTGACACCTGGCGGCGAGGTGACTGTCGACCAGCCCGCTGCGACCGTCGATGCCCCTGAGGTATGCATTCCCGTCCCGGGGAAGGGGTGCTGATGGTGCACCGGTTCCTGGCCTCGCGAGGCTTCATGTCGACCATCGGCGTCGTGATCCTGTGTGCGCTCGTATTCGCCGGGTACAGCATCGCGTTCGACACCGGCCGTAGTATGCGCGGATATTGCGCGCTGATGCCGGATTCGGTTGGCCTCTACACCGGGAACCATGTCACCCTGCACGGTGTCACGATCGGCACGGTCACCGCGATCGAACCGCAAGGTGAGAAGGTACGCGTCGACTTCGACGTCGACGCAACACATCCCCTGCGCGGTCGCGCATCTGCGACCACCGTCTCGGCCACCCTCGTCGCCGATCGCGACCTCGCGGTCTTCGCCGAGCCCGACGGCCCTGAATGGCAACCCGGGGTCTGCATCACGCACACCCTGACACCGAAGAGCATGACCCAGACCATCACCGCGCTCGGCAAACTCGCCGACGAACTCAACGGCGCCGACAACCCGGTCGACCGAGAAAGCATCAGCAACGGTGTCGCCGCGCTCGACAAAGCCACCGCGGGCACCGGCCCCCGGATCAACGAACTCATCAAAAAGCTTGGTGTAGCGCTCAATTCGCCAGACGCCGCGATCGGGCACATCGGTGCTCTCATTGATGCGTTGAGTTCATTGTCGGCCAGCGCCGCCGGTGGATGGAGCGACATCAAGACCTTGCTCACGCCGTTCGCGAGCACACTCGAGTTCGTCAACGAAAAGATGTGGGTACCGATCACCGAGATCATCGACTCGCTGCGGGTGATCATTCCGCTGGTCAATGACATCACGACCACGTTCGGCGAACCGATCCTGCAGGTACTCGATGCCACGGTGCCGGTTCTGCGCCTTATCGCCGCCAACGTCGGCACCTTGCAGCAGATGATCGACTTGGTGCCCGCGGTCGTCGGTGCCTTCGGGCACGCCATCGACCCGGAAACCGGCAGGCTCGCCGTCACCTACGCTGCGCCGAAAGTGGCGGTCTCGCAACCGGATGCCGACACAGCCTGCGCGGCGGTGAATGCCGTGCTGCCGGGGGGATGTGCGACGGCCGCCAACGGACTCACCGATGTCGCGCTCATACCCCTGGTACTCGGAATCGCAGGTGCACGATGAGATATACGTTCGCAGCGGTCGCAACCGCGGTGATGCTGGCCGCTGGCGGGTGCGCATTCGATCCGTCCGCGGTGCAGCTACCTGGCGCTACGGTCTCGGGTCCGACCTACCGGATCCACATCGAGTTCGCCAACGTGCTGAACCTGCCCGCACGAGCCAAAGTGGCCTCCAACGGGGTGCAGGTCGGAACACTGCACGCACTGAAACTCATCGGGCCGACCAGTACCCGCGAGTCCTATGTCATTGCCGATATAGACATTCAAAAGGCAGTTCGGCTTCCCACCACCACTTCCGCGCAACTACGCCAAGCGACGGTCTTGGGCGACACCTACATCGCATTGCTCACCCCGCCAGGGGCAGCCACTGGTGCGATGACCGCCGAAGACACCGTTCCTTTACAACGGACACGGCCGGCGCCACAGATCGAAGACACGATGGCCAGCATCGCCACCTTCGTCGGTGGCGGTGCGGTGAACCAGGCCCAAGACATCATCAATCGGGTCAACGCGGGCCTGCCACAGAAACCCGAGGACACTGCCCGTATCTCGACCGTCTTCGGCACGGACTTTTCCGACGTAGCCGCGCACTTGGATCAGGTCGAGGCATTTCTCGACGGGATGGAAGCTGTCACCGATGCCACGGTCGACAACGGCCCAGCCTCGAGCGCGCTGCTGACCGACGCCGGCACGACCCAGGCCATCAACTCGACGAACTCCCTCGTCGCGACCCTGGGCATGTTCGGAGCACTCGGAAACGTCGCACACTCACTAGCGTGGTTGACCCCCTTGGTGTCGGCCGGAGATGCCGCCGCCAAAGCCTTCGTGCCACTCGCGTTCACCAGCCGACCACTCGATCTGAACGCCCCCTCGAATCTCAACGCACTGGTTGCGCTACTGCGCGACAAGATCATTCCCTTCGCCGAATACGGCCCGAAGGTGAACGTGGTCGATATCGATCTCGGTACGTCCAAAGACGACCAGATCGAGCAGATCATCGCCACCCTGAGGATGATCGGAGCCGTCCGATGAGATTGCGTGCGCCCAAGCCGATTTCGGTTCTGTCGGTGACCTCGATCGTTGCCCTGCTCGCTGTCGGAATCGGATACCTCACCTTCGGTGTGGCGCGTGTCGATTGGTTCACCGACTACACCCATACGACCATGACGCTGACCAATTCCGGCGGCTTGGCAGAGCACTCGCCGGTGTTACTCACCGGAGTCGAGGTCGGTGAGGTCACCTCGATCACCAACATCGCCGACGGCGTCGAGGTGCGGTTGCGCATCGATACCGCGTATCGGATTCCGACGGCAAGCACCGTGACGATCGAGAATCTGTCCGCGCTCGGTGAGCCATATGTTCACTTCCGGCCCACCACATCACACGGGCCCTTCTTGCGCGATGGACAACAGATCGACACACGCACCGTCCAAATGCCGCTGTCGATTCCAGATGTCGCCCGCACCGTCACCGATCTGATGGATCAGCTCCACCCCGAAGCCATCAGATCGCTGATCGACACGGTCAACACCGGACTAGCCGGCCTACAAGACGTCGTGCCCACTCTGTCCCGATCAACCAATCTGCTGGCCGCGACCATCCTGAGCCGCACACCCGCGATCCGCCAGCTGCTCATCGACCTGCAAGCCATCGGCTCCGATATGGCGTGGACCGGGCCAGCGATGGAGTCCGCAGGGCCGCTATGGGGAAAGTTCGGTGTCCGGGTCAGCGAGGTCGTCGACGCCATCGCAAAATTCGCGGTCATCGGCAACGTCCCCGACGACTACATCACCGGTAACGGCGTGATCCCCTTCCTGCAGAAGCTCACCGCCTACATCAATGAGATCGGGCCGGATATACAGCAATTGGCGCCGGTCATCCAGCCGATGGCCGCGGCCGCGACAGCGGCGATACCGGCCATTGATATCAGCGACCTCGTCGCCCAGGCCTTGAACGCGACCTCCGCCGACGGTGCGGTCCACCTCCAGATCGGCGTCAAGTAATCACCACTGTCACAGCACAACTCGGTTGGAGCCATCATGATCAAGCAAGACAAGACCGTGTCGATCCGCACGTCGACGGCCATCGTGGGTGCGGTCATCACCGCGTTGACAGTGACCGCGGTGATCTTGGGTGGTTTGCTGTGGTCGTCCACCAATGAACGCACTGCCCGTGATGCTCGGGCCGCCGACGATACCCGCGCCAGACAAGTCGCTATCGACTACGCCGTCGGCGCCTCGAACATCAACTACCAAGACGTCAGCCCGTGGCTGACGAAACTCAAAGCCAACACCTCGCCGCAGCTGGGCACCAAATTCGATGCCACCGCACCGAAATTGCAGGAACTGCTGGTGCCGCTCAAATGGACATCGAACGGCACCCCGATCGACGCCACCGTGGCATCCGAAGCCGCTGGGATCTACAAGGTGAACGTCTTCCTCACCGTCACCTCCACCAGCGCCCAGACACCGCAGAGCGCGCAGACAACGGTCGTCTACAACGTCACCGTCGACAAGAACTCCCAATGGCACGTAACCGACGTGGGCGGGATGGACGGTGCGCTTCCCACTCGATAGTCGGGCCGCCCTCGCCAATACGGCCAAACCCTGTTGAGGAATAGATGAATCTGCTGTCATCACGGTCGCGGTCCAGCCGCCGAACCTACAACGCCGCCGCGGTCGTGACCGGTGCGGGAAGCGGTATCGGACGGTCGTTCGCCCGTAACCTCGCCCAACGTGGATCGCGAGTGGTATGCGCCGATATCGACGCCGCGAAGGCACGAGAAACCGCCGAGGCGATTGCCGACAGCGGCGGTCGGTCCCTTGCCGTGGCGTGCGACGTTTCCGACTTCACCCAAGTCGAGGTGCTCGCCGAAACCTCCGAACAGTGGTTCGGCAACCCCGCGACACTGATCATCAACAACGCCGGCATCGGCACCGGAGGGACACCGATAGGCGAAACCCCGCTGCAGGACTGGCATCACACCCTCGATGTAAATCTGTGGGGCGTCATCCACGGCTGCCAAGTCTTCGTCCCACGGCTGCGCGAACACGGCCGCGGCGGCATCATCAACGTCGCCTCGGCCGCCAGCTTCGCGGCCGGCCCTCGCATGGCGGCATACAACGTCAGCAAGGCAGGCGTGCTCGCGCTGTCCGAAACGCTGGCTGCCGAACTCAGCGGCACCGGGATCGCGGTCACCGTGCTGTGCCCAACACTGGTCAAAACGAACATCGCCAGCACCGACGCCATCGACCCTGGCGCTGCCGAGCTGGCGTCCACTTTGATGAAATGGGTTGGTATGTCACCGGATACGGTGGCCCGCACAACCTTGGATGGACACGACCGCCGACAGCTGCATGTGTTGCCCCAGATCGACGCCAAGCTCGTATGGAGGGCCAAGCGCCTCATGCCGGGCCCTTACACCCGTGTTCTCGGGATCGTCGAGCGAGTCGTGCGCTGAACCAGCTCCGATCGGCCACACCCTCGTCCGAACCCAGCTGATAGTGGGATCACACAATCACCTCAGAGCGCGGTTCGTGTAGATCCCAACCGCGGTCACCTGTCTGATGTCTCGGCCGGGCTGAGCTGCGGCGAAGTCGATCACCGGCATCCACCGGGTTCACGGGTGTTCGGTGGCGCCGAATAGGTCGAGAGTGGCCGCGTTGAGTAGCGGGAGCAGGGTCAGCAGTTGCGTGGGGCCGCGGGTTTGCAGGCAGTGGCGCACGCGGTCGTCGATGCCGCCGATGATGAAGTCGAAGACTTCCTCGGATCGCGGCGGGAGTGCGGGGTCTTGCTGGCGGGCCAGGCGGTGTGCTCGGTGCATCCGGTCGGCGAGGATCGCTTGGACTTGGGTTCGTTGTTCGGCGAGTTCTCTTCCGGCGACGAGTGTTTCGACGTGCAGTGCCTGGGCGGCGGCCGGGTTGTCGGCCAGTGCGGCCAAGTACAACTCGAGGGAGTCGTGGATCAGGGTGCGCCAGTGGCGGGTGTCGAGTGCGGTTGCGCGCTCGCGCAGGTCGGTGTCGAATGCGGCGACGAAGTAGTCACAGGCGGCGCGGAAGCAGTCTTGCTTGTTGGTGAAGAACTCGTAGAAGGTGCGCCGCGACACGCCTGCGGCGGCGACGATCGCGGCGACGGAGGTGCCGTGGTAGCCGTGCGCGGCGATCTGCTCGAACGCGGCGCGGTGCAGTCGTTGTATCTGGGATGTGGTGACGGTGTCGCGCGCCAGCTTGTGCCGTCCCGGGGGTAGCCGGGTGGCCGAGCCAGCGTTGGGCGTAGTCATCGCAAGCAGCGTATCCGAGGTCGGGCCGTCGACTGTAGCGGGTGGCCGGGCTCCTATTGCGTCCTGATGTGCGGGCCGCTAAAGTCGCCCGTGGTTTAGGTACGACGATGTTTCCGTTGCGTCTGGTCGGTGTGATCAGCGCAATCCTGAGATTGGCTTGGGCTGGCGAGACAAGGGCTGGAGCTCAGGCTTTGGCGCGCCCATGAGGCGCAACGATGGGCACAAGTGTCAAAGACCACGCGGAAGGTTCGGTGACAGCGGTGACGGCTCGGGGCTCTCAGCGTCGAGAATTCGGTAACTCTGGTCTGGGTTCGACGCTGATGCTGATGGGACTATGGGCTGCATCGGTGGTGCGGGGTTCGGCGTCGCGCTCACCGGCCTCAGCGCTCACCGAGTTCGTGGTTGGCCTGAGGCGCGCTGCTGGGTTCACTGCGCGCCCTAGATCCAGACATCACCTGGACCTGCAGCGGCGGTCAGATCTTCACAGCCGGACACGCCTGCAGCCGAAAAGGTGCGGCCCAGGTCGGGTCCGAGGAGACCACCCGCTACGACATCTGCCGCACTATCAAATCCGTCCACAGCATCCGGGTAACGCTGTCCGCCGTCGCATCTGTTACCTCCATCGATGACACCAGCAAGCTCAGCGGTGGCGCTTACACCGTCGAAACGGGTTGTGTCACAAGCTCGTAGGTCCAACCGCCGCTCATCCCTGGGAACCGACGCCGGACGCACCCAGCCCTTGATCTGAACCGCGTCCAGCGCAGTGCCGCTCTATCGCATGACTGGACCGAATGTGCTGCGGATGAGCCGACGGCTCTAGACAGAGGTTGCAGATGTCTGAATGCCTTCTACCGAGTTCCAGCCCGATCACGCTGCGCCAATTCGATTACTTCGTCAGCGCAGTGCAACTCGGTTCGCTTTCGGCGGCCGCGAGGCGGTTCGGCATAACGCCGTCGGCGATGTCGCAGCAGATCGACACGTTGGAGTCCACCCTCGGCCAGAAGGTCTTCGATCCGCGCTCCCGTAGGTCGAGGCTGACCAAGTTCGGTCGGGAGTTCTTCGCCAAGGCCTTGCTGGTCGTCGAGTCCGCCGGTCAGGCAATCGCCCTGGGCCAGACATTCGGCGAGGGTGTGATGACAGTCGGCACGACGCCGACCATCGCCCAGAAGCTGCTGGCGCCGCTCATCTACCGGATGCGCCACGAACAACACATCGACAGCATCGAGGTCAGGGCGTTCACCGATCTCCGCGAGATCAACGCGACCTTGGAAGAGGGCGCCCTCGATGTCGCCCTCGGACCACTCGACCAGTTCAGCTCGCGGGTAGTGCACTACTTGGGTACGGAGGAACTCGTCGTTATCTGCCATCCCAGTCAGCGCAGCGGCTTCGACGGTTCGTGGGCACAGCTGGCCGAGGCGCCGTGGATTCGCAGTGGCGCGAATTCTGATCTCACCGAGATCGTGTCGCGTGAAGCGGGCCGGGCGGGTGTACGTGTCCGTTTCACCGTCCGCGTACCCGACGTCGTGACCGCACTGAGCCTGGTCGAATACGGCATCGGTGTCGCATTGGTGCCGAAGATGGCACTACACGGACCCGCCCGGCGGCTGTCCATCATCGAGCTGTCCCATCCGATTCGCCGGGAATTGACAGTGCAGGCACGAGACAAGTCTGTGCAGGTCGAGAAGTTCCTCGAGGTTCTCACCGACACCGACCCGGTCGGAAAGTTCGAGGCCGCAACCATGCCCGAGATCCGGCGGCACGCACCATAAGTCGCGCTCCGCGTGGCGGGCAGTCCGGTACCCGTCGGATCCTGGGTGTCCGGCTCGGTGCGCGCTCAGGTCAACATGGACAACGACGCCGCAGTCGAGGCCAGCACCTGATACCACATCCCCCGCCAAGACGCGCCCTTGGGATCGACCGGCGCGTTCGCACCGCTCATGGTTCAGCGTGGTGGGGGAGCGATCGTTGATGTGGATGGTTTCGGCGCCTTCACAGTCCGGTTTACCGCCACGCCGAGGATGCCCTCGGCCGACCCCATAATCCGCCGCATTTGGCATTTGACCAGCACCTCCACCGGAGCATCCGCCACCAACCCGACCGTTTACACGGGCAGCCGACGTATAGGCGCGGAATCACCCACCTCACGATGACCGGCACCTAGCTCGCACAGCGACTGGTCAAGGCGGCCGCCTCGGCGCGTTCCCCCTGGTCAGACTCTTCGGCCGGAGGTCGCGTTCGCAACGGGCGCCGAACCGCGCTCGAGGCGACTCGACCGCGTCCGTAGTGCGAGCAGAACACCCCGACACCGGAACGCACGATGGCGTCCAAGCCACCCAACGGTTCGTTCGGCCGAAACATTCGGATTTGTTGCGGCGCAACGATCGTCATGGCGATGAGCTGACGTGCCGCAAGAACGGGGCCGGGCACGGTGAGCACTCCGTGGCGATCGGAGTTCGGCGAACGCGGCCAGCAGTGGCAAATCGTTCATCTCGCCGTTGATCCGTCCCCCACAACTCCGCGAGCCGCCGAAACCGATCGACCGCGCCGATGACCAGCCGACGCAGCCGCATGATGTCCTCGCGCAGGATGATGCGGACCCAATCGCTGAGGTAGGTCACCAGCACCGCGGTGTCCTCGGCTATCACGGTGACGGATCTGGGCACGCTGGACGCTGTCATTGCCTTGATATCGGCAGAAACTGCAGGTTCATCGCGATGGGATGTCGTGGCGCTGGAGAAGCGGCGTTGGGTGGGGATCGAGCCGGAGATCCAGCGCTGTCGGTCGCGATGCCCGAAGCGGGCTTTGACGCGGTGCCGGGTCCACAGATGCTGGGTCGGGCCCTGTCGTCGGCATTGGCGCCGTTGCGGGATCCGGGGTCTCGGGCCGGGCTTTCCTCCTCATGCCGCGCAGGGCTAGTGCTGCATCTCCTATAACGCCTGGATCCGCAGTTGGACGAAAACGGCGTGTAGTGCTGGTGGTGGGTAGATCGCGAGTTGTTGGTCGGTGGGGTGGGCGACGAGCAGGACTTTGTCGCCGACGTTGAGGTCGGCGATGCGGCGTTGCCGGAATGGAACCCGGAAATGGTGGTTCGCGCTGACCTGCGTTTCGCCGTACTCGCTGGGGGGGTGGACGAGCACGGCACCATCAGGACAGCAGCTGATGTCGAGTCGGGTGCCGGCGGTCCAATGCAATGTGGCGAGTAGGTGTTTGTCGTGGATGCGTCCGGCATCACCGACGGTGCACATGCCGTAGACGATGTTGCGGTCGATCGGTGCCGGGACCGGTGGTGGTGTGGTGCGCAGGCTTTCGATCAGTTCGTTTATCGGTGTCAGGGGTGGGATGGCTGGTGGGATCAGTACGGCGCGCGCCTTCTTGCGGTGGTGGCGCTGCGGTGGAATGTGGTGTTCTGGTTCGGTTGTGGGTGTGTGCTGGTGTTGTGGTGTGACGGGGTGGGCCAAGTTGTACCTCCGGGATGAGGCACTCGACCGCACGGCCCAGGGTGCGGTCAGCCGCACCGCCGGTGCGCGAACGATGAAGGCGCATTCGATCACGGAGTCACGCTCGGCCTGCAGAAATTTGTTCTAGCGAATCGGGCGCGCCTACACCCGTCAGCACAGCGAAGACGACCCCGCTGTCACCGGCTGGACCTGGCCGGAGTGGCCGACATCTGAATCGTCGAATCCGCTGGAGCGAACTGGCCACCGCCGTCATCGATCGACGGCTGCGCGTTCACCGGCCGTAGCGAAGGCTGATGGCGTCATCGATCAGCGGTTGTGGATTGGGGTTCGAGTCGCGTTTGGCGTGTCGGTATCCAGGTGATGCGGCATGCCGATCGGCACGCCCGGTAACCTTTGATGCAGCGCTGATTCGAGGCACCACCTGGGTTTGGAAGGGAGGATCCGTGACCGAGGTATCGGACGGATCGTCGGACGCCGAGAAGCCACCCGTCGTGACTTCGGCGGGGGAGTTGAGCGTCGGGGATGTCATTGTCACCGATGACGGGAAGCGGCTGCGGGTCGACGATGTCAACACCGTCAAGCCCGGCAAACATAGTGCTGCGAAGGTCGTGGTTCGCACGACCGATGTCGCTAGTGGAGGGCAACGAGAACTGAGTTATGTTGCTGCGGAGAAGGTCTGGATTGTCGGCAGCTGAGGTTCGCGGTTCTGCTCGGAGCCGGGTTACTGGTCGCGGCTGAACGGCGCGGCCGCCGATCGAGAATTTCGGGTGCGACCAGGAACCCGCCTGGATCGAGCCTGGTTACCCGACGCGCGCGCCGGCGGGGCGCTGTGCTTCGAGGCGTTCGCAGGTGTAGGCGGCCAAGGGGGACCGGCGATTCTTCAACATCGTTGTGGCCCAGCTGGAGTAGCGGAGCGCCGCCATCCGGCCCTGCGAGTTGATGTAGTAGGTTTTCAGCCCCTTGTTGAGAGTGTGGAAGTACCACTCCACATTTCGCGCCCGCTCGAGCTGCTTCTCGTGATACGCCCGATGGATTGCGGGTTCGACCTCGACGAGGGTGTCGCCACGCTTGTGCGCGGCCGTGATTACCCGGACCACGGTGGTCGCGAGGAGTTCCGCCATCGAGTGCAGGCTGACCGACCACGAGTACGGCCCGGAGAGCATCCACCGGTTCGGCAGCCCCGGCACGGCCATGCTCTCGTAGGCCTGCACGCCGTGTTCGGCGTAGAAGGCGCCGAGGTCGAATCCGTTGCGGCCGAGGATAGTTCCGGGTCGATAGTACTCGGGATCGGTGAACAGTTCGTGACCGGTTGCCAGGACGAGCATATCGATCGCGTGCTCGACACCGTCGTTGGTCAGGATGCCGTTCGCGGTGACGCGTTCGATCGGTGTGGTGATCAGCCGCACGTTGTCCCGGTTGAACGCCTGCAGGTAGCTGTTGGAGACCGTTGGCCGTTTGCCGACCACGCCATGTCCGGGCAGCAGTGCCGCTCGGACCTCGCGGTCGCGGACGGTGACGCGGATCCATCCCCGGAAGGCTTGGCGGACAACGTAGTCCAACGCGCGCATCACCGGCCTGACTACCTGTGGGGGTGTACTGGTGACGGCCCTGACCGCGAGGTCGCCCGCTGCGGTCACCCCGAGATGGGTGGCGCGGCCAACCGCACGTGAGGCCAGCAGTGACCCGAGCCAGGAGGGGATCGGGAAATCCGGCCTCGGTCCGACGTAGATGGGCGTGCGCTGAAATACTTCGAGGTTGCCGACCTGCGGTGCCACGGTCGGCACAATCTGGACCGCGCTCGCCCCGGTTCCGATGATGGCTACCCGCAGCCCGGTGTGGTCGAAGGACCAGTCCCAGTGTGCCGACATCTGTGTCTTGCCTTGGAAGTCGGTGACTCCTGGGATGTCGGGGAGTTTGGTTTGCGGGAACTGACCTACCGCAGTGATCAGGAAGCGGGTGGTGATTACTCTGCCGTCTGCGGTGTGCACGAGCCACATATGGTTGGCATCGTCCCAAACTTGTCGTACGACTTCAGTTTTGAACCGGAAGTGCGGATCGAGGCCGAACTCGCGGGCGATCCGATTGTGGTAGGCGTTGATCTCGGGCCCCTTGGGGAAAAGCCGAGTCCATTCCTTGTTGCGGGCGAAGGAGAACTCGTACATGAGGATGGGCACGTCGACGCCGACCCCGGGGTAGCGGTGATCTCGCCAGGTCCCGCCAGGTGTTTCAGCGCGGTCGAGGATCACGAAGTCCTCGACCCCGGCCTGCCGCAGTTTGATACCGACGGCGATGCCGCAGGCACCGGCGCCGATGATCACGACTTCGTGCTCGGGGCGGCCACCGAACGCGGACACGTTGCCGTTTCTGGATTGCTTGTTCTTTGCGTCGTTCGTTGTCGTTCGGGTCACCGTGACTCCTTTGAGCAGTCGTTCTGTCGTGGACGGATAGGGCTTTCCGCGCCGGGCGAACCCGCGTCAGCTACGGTGCCGAATCCGAGACGCGGGTGCAGGCGCCGCGGGTGCCGACTCGCCCTTCGGAAACTTCCGCAGTCCGTAGTTCCAGCCGACCGAGACCAGGGCGGAGAAGATCGGGCGGGCGAGTGCGGCCAACGGGCGCAGATGGACGTTGGGGAAGAGCTTCGGCGCGATCGCGATCGTGTAGGTGAGTGCGCTGCGATCGCGGCCGAGGTCGGTGAGGGTGAGCTTCTCTGCGATAGCCCGGATGCCAGGAAGCGGGACCTCTTCGATGTAGAACGCGAGCTCTCGGCCGGGGTCGATGCGGGTGATGAATTCCGTGCTCAGCAGCAGCGGACCTAGGAGCAAGCGCCGTCGTGAACCCGGGCCGTGCGGTGCGGCGGTGTCCCAGGTCGCGCTGACGAGCGGCATCCAGTCGAAACTTTCGACCGGGCCCCACAGCGTCTCGGTTGATACGTCGAACTCGGCGCGGCCGGTCAGCACGATCGGCGCTCGGGTGTAGAGGTCGGACGACGCGTCGACCGCCGCGGGACGAAATGGCATGGTGGTTCCTGACTTTGGTGATGAAGCGGACAGGTCGAGCCGAGTCATTCGACGCTGACAGACGAATCGGCCGGTTCGGTTGGAAATGTCTGCGGGGAACCGGCGGGTTGTGCCGTCCCGAGTGCGGTCGGCGCGAGCGCGGGCGGATCGGTGCGGGTCAGGCGCTGCGCGACCCGGTCGAGGTATGGTTGCGCGGCTTTCCACGCCAGTGTGGCTGCGACACTCAGCGTCACCGGCAGCGTGGGGAACAGTCGTTGCAGCCACCAGACCGGACGGCCGAACCAAGGCTCGATCACGAACGCGCGGTTCCGTTCGACTGCTCGTAATACCTTGCGGCCGTGACCTTCTGGGCTCGCAATGACAAATTCGGGCAGCGCCCGAAACAGTGAGTCGAACCGGTCATAGAGCGATGCGGCGATCTCGGTTTCCGGAAGTTTCTCGAGTCCGTCGTTGAGGCGGCGGGGGAGATCGGTGTGTACCGCTATAGGGCAAACACAGACAACTTTGACACCATGGGCGGCCGCTTCGCCGCGTAAGGACAGGGTCAGTCCGACGACTGCGTGTTTGGACATGTTGTAGGGACCCATAAAAGCAGCTGGCACCAAACCGGCGATCGAGGCGGTGTTGACGATGTGTCCGTATCCCTGTTCGACCATGATCTTGTATGCGGCATCCACCCCGTGCACGACACCCATCACATTGACGTCGGCCGCCCTTTGCCAGTGCGCCAAGGTCAAGTCGTGGACGGGACCGCCGATCGCCAGTCCGGCATTGTTGAAGATCATGTCCAATCGGCCGTGTTCGTTTTTGACCTGCTGTACGAGCGTGGCGACCGCGTCGGCATCGGCGACATCGAGATAACGAGCCTCCGCCGTGCCGGGGCCTATCCCGTTCAGTTCGGCTGTCACCCGCTCGGCGCCGACCATGTCGATATCGGTAACCAGGACGTGGTAGCCCTGCTCCACCAGCGCGAGCGCGTAACCCATGCCGATACCGGACGCGGCACCCGTTACCACTGCTGTTTTCATCGAAAACTCCTCTGTAGCCTTATGGTTGGTTGGGAACCGAGGCGCTGCTCGGCTCGGCATTCGCACCGATGAGTGTGCGGAAGGTCTCCACCACCTGGTCGTGGTAGTTGCGCATGATCGTCTCGAGCACGCCGAGCTCAGGAAGATCGAGTTCGGTGTCCGACTGCCAGATCTGTTGGAGCATGCGGCCGAGAAACAAATGACCCGCGGGTTCGACCGGACCGTAAAACGCTTCACCGACCTCCGGAATCATGATGAGCACCTCGCCGACGGTATTGAACAGGCTCAGCTTTCCTGGCTTGCCGACGGCGGCGAAAACGCAGCGCAGCATGTGCAATTCGGCGGCCATGAGGTCGGTGCGGGAGGTGTTCTCGTCGCCGACCAGCAGCTCGAATCGGTCCAAGGCCTGTACGGCGACGCTCAGGTCGTAACGTCGCGGGTCGGCGATAAAGGTCTGGAACGCCTCCATGACCAGCATGTGATCGACGTCGATGACGTCGGCGAAGAGCATTGCGGCCCGGTCGGGTAGCTGACGTGCGAAACGAAAGAGGAAGCGCCACGTGTCGATTCCGCCGTAGAGTTGGATGTCGCGTACGAGGTAGCCGAGACCGCGGCGGGGTTCGACGAAACCGAGCGCGGCCAGCCTGCCCAGCGCGCTGTTGGCCGTCGGTGTGCTGGTACCGAATTCGGCCGCGACTTGACGCACCGACGGCAGCAGCTCACCGGGCTGGTGCAGGCCGGCAGCGATTCGGTAGGCGAGCTGTTCGGTGATGTCGTCTACCACCGTGTGCTGCTTTTCGACGGGATTCTCCGAGCCGTTGGCTCGAGGTTCGGTAGTCCGGGCACTGGCCAGCTCGTACAGGCGCGCGGACCTGCCCGAATCGGGTCGGGGTAGCGCGGCATCTGTCATACCGGGTCCCTGCGTATCGATCGTGGATCGCGGGTCATCGACGTTGGGCCATCGTGATCACGTCCGGCACGGTCCGGCTGTACCAAGGCCGGCGGACCGAACGCTGCTCGATGAGCTGGAAACCGGCGGCGGCAATGAGATCCCGCATCTGTTGCGGCGACGGGGTCGCGGCCGGGCTGAGCCGGGTACCGCTCAGCCGCTGCACCGGCGCGGACCAGCGGGACCGCAGGTTCAGCGCCGAAATGGTCAGCAGCCCACCGGGTATCAGCACGCGATGGAACTCGGCGAGCGCGACGGGTTGGTTGAAGAAGTGGAAGGCGGTCGTGGTTACCACGGCGTCCACGGATTCGGCAGCCAGTCCCAACTGCTCGGCAGGTTCGTTGCGCCACTGCACGTCCGTGCTGCGTCGGTGCGCCTGCGCGAGCATGCCCGGCGACATGTCGATCCCGTACACGGCATCGGGTCGGAGCTCGCGGGCGATGCGAGCGGTGAGTATGCCGGTGCCGCAACCGATGTCGACGATGCGGCGAGCGCCGTTGGCACGCAGGAACTCGATCATCTCGTCCTGTGGCGGTTGATACACCACGCGCTGCAGGCTGCCTAGATCGTAGGCGCGCGCCGCCACATCGAAGAATGCCGCGACACCGCGATTGAACCCGCGCCGAGTGCCCGCGCCGCTCGGCGGCAACGCTGCGGCACCAGTTCGGGGGATGGCATCAGGCGATGAATGCCGGATGCGGCTGTCCTGGCGCGGATCTTCGGTCGTCACACTCGGGGCTGACGGCTCGGTCGACATCGGTGTCTCCTCGGCTGCTACGTTGCGCTGTTGTACGCGCTGTGTTAGACAGTGTAATCTGTCTGGGACGTTAACACGAGGAAGTGCTCGATGGAACTGAGGTTCGGATGTCGGAGTTCGAGAACTCACTGACGGGCGTGACCGGCGCGAGCGGCCGCGCAGCCGCGCATAGATTCACGAAACATGTTGTGCAAGTAGCGTGTACCGACAGGATGCCACTGTTGTGTGCCCGACTTCCGAGGCCGTCCAGCCCGACGTCTGTCGGGCACTCATTCTGGCGTATATCGTCTCAGACAATATTGCTATGACTGCTCTTCCGGTCGAGCGGAGCTCACCTCGCCGCCCAGCGCACGGCGCGGGATCCCGCCTGGCGCGTCGCGCCGCCTGCCGGTCTTCAACGATGAGGAACAAATCATGACGAACGACGAACAGTCCACGCGACTGGTGCTGATCACCGGCGGTGGCAGCGGCATCGGCCGGGCAACCGCGCTGCGCTTCGCTCAGCGCGGTGACATGGTGCTGGTCACCGACATCGACGAAACGGCGGCCAAGGAAACGATCGAGCTGGTCAACGCGGTCGGCGGCCGCGGCGCCTGGTACCGGCAGGACGTCACCGACGCGACCGGTTGGCAGGAGCTGTCCGACGAGATCGCCGGCACGCACGGCGTGCCGGATGTGCTGGTCAACAATGCCGGGATCTTGGTGACGGGTTCGTTCTTGGAACAGTCCGTCGCGGATTGGGACCGGCTGATGGCGGTGAACCTCGACGGCGTCTTCTATGGCAGCCGGATCGTCGGGGAGGCCATGGTGCAGCGCGGCCGAGGTGGTCACATCGTGAACATCGCTTCCGCGGGAGCGTGGGTACCGAATCGGGTGGCCGGGTCGTACGTGGTATCGAAGGCCGCGGTGTTGATGCTGAGCGAGTCGATGCGTATCGACCTGTCTCGCAGCAATATTCGTGTCTCCGCGATCTGCCCGGGTGTTATTCGGACGAACCTGATGGCGCACGGCACCAGAGCCGGGGTCAGCGACGAGGAAGCGATCAGGTTCCGGGACAATTTCGCCGCCGCGCAGCAGCGGTTCTCCTACGCCGGACCACGGGCCGTGGCGCGCGCGGTCGAACGAGCGGTCACCTACAACTTGGCCGTTGTCCCGGTGAATCCGGAGGCGTACTTCATCGCCGCCGCCCGGCGCCTCGCGCCCGGACTGACCAGGTACGCACTGGGTTTGGGCGGCCTCGAACTAGGAGAGTCGCTCCTGTCGACGGTGGACCGGGCTCGGTTGGCGCTCACGGGAGCGGAGCGGCGGCAGTGAGCGGAGCGATCGAGTTCGAGGATTACGCGGAGTATCGCGGCGGCCCGTCGTGGCAGGCGCGGTGGGTGGCGCGAGCCATGCGGTGGACGGCCAGGCCGGGACTGGACATTGTTGCGTCGATCGCGCGCCCCTGGAACATCGGCCTGCCCAGCGTGCTGGACTACCTGGCAGCCGTCATACCCGTGCCGCGCGGCACCCGTCGAAACATTGTGCGGCTCGACGGGCATCGCGCGGAATGGGTGAGCGCCGCGACCGCACCGCTGCCTGCCGCAGGCGGCAAGGCGATCCTGTATTTCCATGGCGGCGGTTTCCTGGCGGGCGGCTACCGCTCACACCGCAGGCTGGTGGCGCAGATTTCTGCTGCGGCAAAGGTCCCGGTGTTCAATGTGGCCTACCGCCAGTTGCCGAGACACACCGTCGGTGACTCGATCGCCGATGCCATCGACGCGTATCAGTACTTGCTAGAGCACGGCTTCGACCCTGCGGGCATTGTGGTTGCGGGAGATTCGGCGGGCGGGCTACTCGCCTTTTCCGTCGCTCCGATGGCTCGACGCCGAGGTCTGCCATTGCCCGCCGGGACGGTAGGACTGAGCCCGCTGTTGAATCTGGATTACACCGCGTTGCTCGGGCACGCCAACGACCGAACAGACTCTCTGCTGAGTGCGCACTCGGTGCGAACGATCATAGAGGTCGGTATGGCGCGACTGGGCCCGATCGATCCGTCCTGGTCGCCGGTGAACGGCGAATTGACCGGGCTGCCACCGGCTTTGATTCAGGTCAGCTCCACCGAGGTACTGCGCGCCAATGCCGTGCTGATGGCCGAGCGACTCATCGGTGCGGGCGTACCGGTACGGCTGCAGATTTGGCCGGGGCAGGTGCATGTTTTCCAGGCGGGTGCCGACATCCTCCCGGAAGGGCGCGCGGCCATCGCCGGGATCGCCGACTTCGTGCGCGGTCTCATCGATCGGGATTCCGCTGCGACCGAGAAGGTTTCATGAAGTATCAGGAGGTTGTCATGTCTGACGCGGTTGTCAACGAGGCATCGCCGTCCACCGACGCGACGCCGGATCACGAGGTGCTGATCGTCGGTGCGGGGTTCGGCGGTATCGCCGCGGCGGTGGCCTTGCAGCAGGTGGGTGTGACCGACTTCGTAATCCTCGACAAGTGGGGCGGCGTCGGCGGAACCTGGTATGCCAACACCTATCCCGGTGTGCAGGTCGACATTCCGTCGATGGTGTACAGCTTCTCCTTCGACCAGCGCTCGGACTGGTCACGGGTATTCGCGCCGGGCAAGGATTTGCAGCGTTACGCGGAGGGTGTCGTCGACCGGCACGGTTTGCGGCCCAAGCTGCGTCTCAACACTCTGGTGACCGGCGCGGAATGGGATGAGCAGCAACACTATTGGCGCGTCCAGACCGAAGGTGGTGCCGTCTACACGGCCCGGTTCGTCGTTCCCGCAGTCGGCGGGCTGGAGATACCGAAGTTGCCCGATATCGAAGGTATCGAAGCCTTCGGCGGCAAAACCATGCACACCGCCAACTGGGACCACGACTACGACCTGAGCGGCAAGCGTGTCGCGGTGATCGGCACCGGAGCCTCAGCGCTGCAACTGATTCCCACGATCGCCGATACCGTCGAGCACCTCACGGTGTTTCAGCGCCGGGCGATCTGGATAGCACCCAAACCTGACTGGAAGGCCGGCCCTGTCACCCGATACCTGTTGGACCGGGCACTTTTCCGGGCACCCGTGCGCGCCGCGGTCGGCGTAGCGGTCTCGGCGGGCACCGGCGGGGCCTTCGTCGTCGGCAAACCCGTCCTCCCTGTCCTCAAAGTCGTGGAAGCCGGGTTGAAACTGTGGATGCGTACCCAAGTTCCTGATCGGGAGCTACGCGAGAAGCTGACCCCGAACTACACTTTCGGCTGCAAGCGGCCGTCGTTGTCGAACGTCTATCTGAAGACGTTCATGCGT
This sequence comes from Nocardia sp. NPDC051756, assembly GCF_040681495.1. Taxonomy (NCBI): domain Bacteria; kingdom Bacillati; phylum Actinomycetota; class Actinomycetes; order Mycobacteriales; family Nocardiaceae; genus Nocardia; species Nocardia sp. NPDC051756. The sequence goes on from NZ_JBFAYV010000004.1 coordinate 909,645, forward strand.
CCCGACGTAGAACTGGTCACCGAGCCGATCGCGCGCGGCACCGAGACCGGAATCGTGACGGCAGCGGGGACCGCGCGCGAGTTCGACGTGATTGTCTGCGCAACGGGGTTCGAGGTGATGGGTAAGGGCACCACACCGCCGTTCCAGGTGTTCGGTCGCAACGGTGTGGAACTCGGGAAGTTTTGGCACGAGAACCGATACTCCTCGTTTCAGGGCGTTTCCGTCCCCAATTTCCCCAATGCCTTCTGCATTGTCGGCCCTTACGGATTCGCCCCGAGCTCCTACCACTCCTTCGTCGAAGCGACCGCCGCGCACGCTGCCCGCGCGATCGCGGAGGCCCGCCGCCGCGGTGCCACCGTGTGCGAGGTTCGCCAGGAGGCACACGACCGCTACACCGCGAAGATGCGGGCGCGAATCGACCGGATGGAGTACGTCGACATGTGCGCGGGCTCCAACACCTACTACATCAACTATCAGGGCGACGTCGCCATGGTCCGGCCGGAATCACAGGCCACGATGTGGTGGCAGAATCGGCACTTCCCCTTCAGCGCTTACCGGTTCGAGACCGCCGCGCGACGGATCGACATGGCACCGCCGGTGCGCACGATGTCAACTGCGCACACCGAGCCGCGGGCACAGTGATGAGAACACTGGATACAATCAACGGCCACCAGGTAACCGGTCGGCTTCGGCTGCAAACGTCCCAGCGTGTCGAATGCCTACTACAAGACGTTCACCCGGCCGAACGTCGAGTTGATCATCGACGGGATCGCCGAGATCACGTCCACCGGCATCGTCGACCGCACCGGTGTCCATCGCGAGATCGACGTGCTGGTATTGGCGACGGGATTCGAGATGTCGCAGAGCCCCAAGGTGTTTCGCGAACGTCCCGTCACCGGGCGGGACGGGTTCGATCTGGCCGATTTCTACGAGAAGGAACGAGTCAAGGGCTACGAGGGCATCAGCATGCCGGGATTGCCCAACACGTTCATGGTTTTCGGGCCGTACGTATCGATCACCACGGCGACCTGCGGCCGACCACGGCGTATCAGGCAACCAAGGCGAGCAAGACCTTCTCTCTGGATGACTACGACTATGCCCAGCTCGAGCCGATCGCCGCGCCGCGCACCGGGATACGTGCCCAAGCCGGTGCGTGAGTCTTCGGTCCGGCGTTGATTCAGCAGACTTATCGAGGAGTACTCAATGTCCAATTCGGCTGTGCGGCCCGACTATCAGGTCGCGATCATCGGCGCCGGACCGGGCGGCATCGCCGCCGGGGTGAAGTTGACGCAAGCAGGTCTCGCCGACTTCGTCATCCTCGAGCGGGCCGATGATTTCGGTGGGTCCTGGCACGAGAACCATTACCCGGGAATAGCGGTTGATATTCCGGCCGTGGCCTACCAGTTCTCGTTTGCCCGAAACCCGTACTGGAGCCGCGTGTTTCCCTTCGGTGCCGAGGTCAAGCGTTACCACGTCGCGGTGGCCCGGCGGTTCGGGCTATATCCGCGGGCACGGTTCAACACCGACATCGTGCGGGAAGAGTGGGATGCGGCCGGTCATTTCTGGAAGCTGCATACGGCGGACGGTGGCCTGGTCACCGCGCGTTTCGTGATCAGCGCGGTAGGCGCGTTCGTCCGCCCGAAGGAAGACGCGGGAATCAAGGGCTACAAGTCCTTCCGGGGCAAGGTGCAGCGGCCGACCTCCTGGGACCACGACTACGACCTCACCGGCAAGACGGTCGCGGTGATCGGCACCGGTGCCAGCGCGGTGCAGATCGTCCCGGCCATCGCGGCGAAAGTCGGTGCGCTGCAAGTATTTCAGCGCACGCCGGTCTGGTGCCTGCCCAAGCCGGATGTCGCCGTCGCGCCGTTCGTCCAGCGGGTGCTCGCGGTGCCGGGACTGGTGGCGTTGGCCCATGGCGCGGTACTGGTCGCTGTCGACCTGGTGCTGCGTGGCGCGATCGCCGCGCCGATCGCGGTGGCGAAGCCGGTGCTGCGGACCTTCGACCGCGCCGCGATCGCGGCCTATGGTCGCTATCTGCGGTGGGTGGTCGAGGATCCGGACACCGCGCGCAGGCTCACCCCGAACTATGGCCCGATCGCCAAGCGGCCCACTATGTCTCGGTACACGGTTACGTTCAACCGGGACAATGTCGAGCTGATCACCGAGCCGATCGAGAAGATCACCGCCAGAGGTATCAAGACCCGCGACGGCGTCCAGCACAATGTCGACGTGCTCGTGCTGGCCACCGGCTACGAGGTGTTCTCCGACCCGGAGACCTATCGAGAAGGAACCGTGGTCGGCCGGGACGGATTCGACCTCGGCACGTTCTACAACGAGCAGGGCCTGCAGGCCTACCAGAGCGTGTCGGTGCCCAAGCTGCCCAACCGCTGGACCCTGGTCGGGCCGTACTCGTGGACCGGCAGCGGCTGGCATGCTTTCGTCGAGATGACCGCGGATCACGCCGTACGCGCCATCAAGGCCGCCGCCGACCGCAACGCCACCTTCGTCGAGATCCGCAAGAAGCCTGCCGACGCCTACCACGCGAAGGTCTACCGCAAGGCCGCCGCGCTGCGGTTCTATCTGGCAGACCTCAACGGCCACGTGCCGACCTACTACCGCAACTCCCAAGGCGACACCACCTACATCCGCCCCTCCGGCTTCTTCGAAGCCCGCCGCGGCAACCAACGCTTCCCGCTCAACGACTACCACTTCGACACACTCGGCCCCGCAACATCCAACGGATCGGCGACAGCCGACGTGGCAACAGAGGTCAGTGCATGACAACCGGCAGCTACACCGTCGACACCGTAATCCCCGCGCCGCGAGAGATCGTGTACGGCGTTTTCGCCGATCGCGAACGATACGGTGAATTCCTGCCGATCCAAACCCGTTTGCAACAGGCAGGATCGACCGAGCGACAAGGCATCGGCGCGATCCATTTCCTAAGACTCGGTCCGATCGGCATCAAGGAGCGGATCACCGATCTGATAGCCGGCGAACTCATCGACTACGAATTGGTGACCAAAGGCCTGCCGGTCGACCATCACTTCGGCACCATCCTGTTTTCCGATCACCCGAACGGCACCCGAGTCCTCTACACGATGGACTCCACACCCAGCGTGCCGATGCCACGCCCGCTACTGGTCCTCGGGCTGCGGCTGTTTACTTCGCTGCTGGTATCCGGTGCCCGTCGTCAGGCGGTTCGCGCGGCGAAGGTATCGGTCTGATGGGCGATCGCTCGAAGGAGCAGCAGCTGCCGATCTCTCGTGCCGCGAGATCGGCCTCTCTAGGACGTGTCGTGGCAGGCCAGGCCTTGCGGCACGCCGGTACCAAGGTCGCGATGGTCGGCCGGAGCGAGGAGAAGAAGCGGGCGATGCTGGATCGCCGCCAGGCCGACCTGATCACGGCACTGGTCACCAGCCTCGGCACCATGCGCGGTGCGGCGATGAAGATCGGGCAGGCATTGTCGATCATGGATCTCGGGATACTGCCGCCCGAGTCGCGGCAGGAGTTCCAGCGCGGGTTGGCCAAGCTGCGTGATTCCGCACCGACGGTGCCCTTCGACAAAATGCGCGCCGTCATCGAATCCGAGCTCGGCGGCCGATTGAGCTTGCATTTCAGCGAGTTCGAGCAGATCCCCATCGCAGCCGCGTCGATCGGTCAGGTGTACCGCGCGCGGCTGCACGACGGTCGCGCTGTCGTGGTGAAGGTGCAATACCCTGGCATCGACAAAGCGGTGCGGGCCGATATGAAGAACCTGGCGCTGTTGCTGCGGGCCATGCAGGGCCTCGCGCCTGCCGTGGATATCAAAGCCGTTGCCGCCGAGATAACGGAGCGGGTCGAGGAAGAGCTCGACTATGAGCTGGAGGCCCAGAGCCAGCGTAAAGCCGCGCGGCTCTATCGGGGGCATCCGTTCATCGTCGTGCCGAATGTGATCACCGAGCTGTCCGGGCAGCATGTCCTGGTTACTGATTACTTCGACGGCATCGGCTTCGAAGAGGTGAAACAGGCCGACCAGGCGACCCGGGATCGGGTGGGGGAGATCATCTTCCGTTTCTTCGGCAGCGGCATGTTGCGCGATCGGCAGTTCTCCGGTGATCCGCATCCCGGCAACTTCCTGGTCGGTCCGGACGGGCGAGTGGCGTTCCTGGATTTCGGACTCTACAAACTCATCAGCGCCGAACATGTCGAACATCAACTCGCCATTCAGCGCGCGATGGCCGAAGACGATCCGGCCGGACTGCTCCGCGCACTGGCCGACGCCGGATTCCTGCCCGATCCCGCGGCGGTCACCAGCGATGAGGCGGTGCCGATCGTGCACACCCTGCTCGGTTGGCTCACCACCGACGAGGTGCTGCGGATCACCCCTGAAATGACGAATGAGGTGATGATGCAGTCGTTCCTGTCGGGGGAGAACTTCGATCTGCTTCGGCGCCAGACTGTCCCGCGCGAGCAGCTGGTGACCATTCGCACGGTGGCGATGGTCATGGCGGTGCTCGGTCAGCTCGGGGCCACCAACAACTGGCACCACATCGCGCGGGAATGGCAGTACGGCGAAGCGCCGCGTACCGAGCTCGGTCGCGCGGAGGCGGCCTCGGGGTGGCGCCCCGGCACCGCCGGTACCCGGGTCGCCGCGCGGTAATTCCCCGAATTCCACTGAATACCAGGAGCATTACCGTGTCCCTCTTCCGGATCGTCAACGAGGTCCTCAACTCGCCGCTTACCAAGAGCGCGATCACGCTCGCCACCCAGGCCCGGGATTCCGCGCTGCTCGGGCAGGACGCGGCGCTCGATTTCCTGAACCTCCCGACCGCCGACAACGTCGACCGCATCCTCCGCCAGGTCCGCGGCCTGTCGCAGCGTCTCGAGCAGTTGGAGAACACCCTGGACGACATCGCCGACTCGATGGTGATCCTGGCTGCCAATTCACAACCAGTGCACACCGAACATTCCGGTGTTCTCGTCGACGGTGTTGTCATGACCGATCATCAGCGATAATGATGGAGATTCTCAGATGAAAACAGCAATAGTGACCGGTGCGGCATCCGGCATCGGCAGGGGCTACGCGCTCGCCCTGGTCGAAAAGGGCTTCTACGTTCTCGTCACCGATATCAACGGACCCGGTGCCGAACATGTTGCCGCAGAGCTCAATGCGATGGGCCCGGGTAAGGCCGAGGCCTTGCGGGTCGACGTCACCGATGTCGACGCGGTAGCCGCTGCGGTGCATCGAGTCAAAGACGAGCACGGCCGATTGGACATGATCTTCAACAATGCCGGAATGGGCGTCCTCGGCGCCGTCGAAGAGTTGACGGTCGCGCACTGGCGCAAGGCAAACGAGGTCATGATCATGGGCGTGGTGCACGGCGTGCAACCCGCCTACAAGATCATGGTCGAGCAGGGCTACGGCCACATCGTCAACACGGCGTCCTCGGCCGGTCTGGTGCCGTTCGCGTTCATGGGGCCCTACGACATGGCCAAGCACGCGGTCGTCGGGCTCACGCTGTCGCTGCGCGGTGAAGCCGCCGCGCACGGGATCAAGGTCACCTGTGTGTGCCCGGGGCCGGTCAACACCAACATCGTCCGGAATGTCAAAGACGCCATCGGTGCGACGACCGAGGCCGACATCGCGGTGACGGCATACGACCGGGTCCAGCCCTACCTGCATCTCATTCCCGAGTTCATCATCGCGAGTCCGGAAGTGCTCGGCCGCAAAGTACTGCGAGCGGCATTGCGCGACAGGGCATTTGTGCTCCTGCCCGGCTACATGCGGCCACTGTGGTGGCTGCAACGCTTGGCGCCGACCGCGCTGGTGGCGCTCGGTACGGCGTTTTCCCGCGTCGCGAAGGTGGCCCGCCCCTCCATTGCCGAGCGATGGGAGCAGCGTGACGCCGGTGATCGCGAGGACCTCGCGCCCATCGAGGCGAAATGAGCATCCACACAGCAGATCCGGTGATCGCGACCGCCACCGTCGACGGGCATACGCTCGGTTACACCGAATACGGCAGCGGTGATCGAGTCGTCGTGATCACCCCCGCGCTCCTGATGTCGCAACGGATGCAACAGAACTGGGGGTGCGCACTCGCCGGCCACGGCTACCGCGTCATCACCGTCGACATGCTCGGCACAACCGCCGACGGACGCCCCCTGCCGATCAGCCGCTACAGCTGCGATGCGCTGGGCTCCGAGCTGATCGGCGTCCTGGATGCGCTCGGCATCGAGCGCGCGACATTGGCCGGAACATCGCTCGGCGCCAACGTGTGCCTCGAAGCCGCCGCCCAGCACCCCGATCGGGTGGTGGGCCTCATCCTCGAAGCATCTTGTCTGGAAAAGGGTTCCGCGTTTGTCGGCTACCTGCTGAGCGCCGGCTTGATCCTGTTCACCGTGGGCCGGCCACTGGTTCGGCTGATCGGTGTGGCCGCACGGACGCTACCGGTCGATGCCGGACCGCTGGTCGGCATGGTTCGCGACATACTGGTCGCCGACCCCGCGCGCACAACCGCCCTTCTCCGCGGCGTCGCCTTCGGCCGATTCGGCCCACCACCCCAGGTCCGCAAGTCCGTTACCGGACCGGCCCTGGTAATCGGCATGCGAGGTGACCCGGTACATCCAATATCCGACGCCCGCTCTGTAGTCGCCGAGATCCCCGGCGCCACGCTGCGCCGCACGCCATCACTTGCCACGTTGCGCCTGTACCCAACCGCCCTCGCCGCGACTATGGCCGACTTCCTCGAAAGCGTCTGGCTGGAAACCCAGTTCGCGATGGGATAAGGACCTACGCCGTTTCATCTTGCGGCAGTAGATATGTCGGATCCTCGGTCATGCTCAGCCGCCGCCTGCGGCCGGGGTGCCGATCGACCAGGTGTGACGTTCGCTCTGGCGGCGGAGCCGATGACCTCAGCGGGTGTTGGCTTCGGGGACGGCGGCGGTAGCTGTGGGCTTGGCGCCGACGAGTTCGGCGAAGGTTTGTACGACTTGATTGTGGTACTCGCGGATCATCAATTCGACGAGGTCGATGTCGAGGATTTCGATGGGGCCTTCGGTCTTGGAGAGCTCCTGGAGTTTGCGCATGAGCAGCAGGTGGCCCTCGGGGTCCAGAGGTTCATAGAAGGCTCGGCTGACTTCGGGTGTGGAGATGAAGATTTCGCCTGCGGTGTTGAAGAGACTGAGAAATCCGGGCTTGCCGAGGGCCGCGAAGCAGCAGCGGAGCACGTGCAGCTCAGCGGTCAAAACGTCAGTGCGGTCGGCCTTTTCGTTGGTTGCCAGCAGCTCGAAACGGTCCGCGGCATGAATCGCGCGCGACAGGTCGTACCGACGAGGGGCGACGGCAAAGATGTGTATGGCTTGCAGGAGCAGTTGGACCTCGATGTCGATGAGGTCGCTGAACAGTTTGGCGGCGCGATCGGGAACGCGATGGGCGAACCGGAAAATGTAACGCCACGTGTCGATTCCGCCGTACAGATTGAGGTCGCGGACGAGATAGCCGAGGCCGCGACGGGTTTCGACGAAACCGAGCGCGGCCAGCCTGCCGAGCGCGCTGTTGGCGGTGGGTGTGCTCGTGTTGAAGTCGGTCGCGACCTGACGAACTGAGGGGAGCAGGTCGCCGGGCTGATAGACGCCCGCCGCGATGCGGTAAGCGAGTTGCTCGGTGATGTCGTCCACCACGGTCGGTTGTGCCACGGGGGCGATTCTTCCAGGTCGCGTCGTCATCGTTCGAGACCAGGCACCGCTGGCCGGTCGTCGGGGCTGATCAAGGTGCGCATCGCTGACGGCGCGGCACAGCGGCTAACAGCAGTGTTAAGAGGTGTTGTACACGGCGTCTAACACAGGTAGGTTGTCTGGGACGCCTGTAGGACTGCGTATGTATCGGAACCGAGGACGGCGACAATCTTGAACAAAACCACGGCCCCGACGGTGCGGCCGGACCCACTTTTGCGGGTCGTCGGAGACAACGTGTCGGAGACGGTCCTATCCAGCTTGCGCACGTTCGGGCGGGTGGTCGCGATGGCCATCGAATCCATCGTCGGCGTGGTCGCCGACGTGGTCGCCGGTCGCTTCCAATGGCACGAAATGCTGCGCCAGGCTTGGTATCTCGTCACCGTCACTGCGATTCCAGCGGTGCTGATGGCGGTGCCGTTCGGCGTGGTGGTCTCGGTGCAGGTGGGCAATCTGATCCACCAGGTCGGTGCCGATTCGCTGCTCGGCGCCGCGGGCGGGCTCGGGGTGATCCAGCAGGGCGCGCCGATGGCCACCGGCCTGCTGCTCGGTGGTGCGGGCACCGCGACGATCGCCGCCGATCTGGGTGCCCGGCGGATCCGGGAGGAGATCGACGCGCTCGACACGATGGGCATCAACCCATTGCATCGGCTGGTGATCCCGCGCATGGCCGCGATGTTGCTGGTCGCACCGCTGCTCAACGTGCTGATCATTTTCGCGGGCGTGTTGTCGGGTTACGCGGTGGCGACCGGCGTACAAGGCGTCACGCCCGGTAGTTATTGGGCCACGTTCGGTTCGTTCGCCAACGTCACCGATGTCTGGATCTCGATGGCCAAGTCGGCGTTGTTCGGGTTCATCGTGGTGATCGTGGCGTGCCAGCGCGGGTTGGAGGCCAAGGGTGGGCCGCGCGGAGTGGCCGATGGGGTGAATGCGGCGGTGGTGCTGTCGATCCTGGCGATCGCCGTGGTGAATGTGGCGATCACGCAATTGGTGACGATGTTCCTGCCGACCAGGATCGCGTGATGGCGGCGCCGTACATGCCGCCGGGATTGCGATGGGCGGGCCGCCTGGTTCATCGGCGGAATCTGCCGTTCGCGCCGTTCGAGTCCATCGGTTTCATCGTGAGTTTCGTGTGGCAGGTGGTGTCGTCGATCCCGTTGACGATGTGCAGGTATCGGGCCGAGACGATGCGCAAGATCACCGACATGACCTGGGGTAGAGGCTCATTGATCGTTGGCGGTGGCACCGTGCCCGTGCTGGTGGTGCTCGGTGTGGCCATGGGTACCGGGGTCGGTATCCAGTCGTTCGCAGCGCTGAACCTGGTCGGTATGGGGCCGATGACCGGGGTCATCTCCGCCTTCGCTAACACCCGTGAGCTGGCGCCGATCGCCGCTGCGGTCGGGTTCGCGGCTCAGGCCGGTTGCCGGATGACCGCCGAGATCGGGGCCATGCGCATCGCGGAGGAAATAGACGCGATCGAGGCGCTCGGGTTGAAGTCGGTGCCGTTCGTGGTCACCACCCGGCTCATCGCGGGCGCGGTCACGGTGGTGCCGACTTTTCTGGTCGCGCTGCTGTTGAGTTATGTGTCCTGCTCATCGGTGGTTTTGATCCTGCATGGCCAGTCGATCGGGGTGTACAACCACTACTTCTTCCAGTTCGTCAACGGCTGGGACCTGATCGCGGCGGTGATCAAGATACTGGTATTCAGCGTGCTGGTCATCCTGATCCATTGCTATCAAGGCTTTTTCGCGACCGGCGGACCTGAAGGTGTTGGGATCGCCTCCGGTCGTGCGGTGCGCGCGAGTTTCATTGCCATCATTACCGCCGACATGGTGCTGACCGTCGTGTTGTGGGGCATCAACTCGTCGATCACGTTCACGGGGTAGCGCCATGCCTGCCTATGGAATGCCCGGTGTCAGCACCAGTCGACGTGGCGCCCGAGTCTTGGGTGTGGTCGTGGTGGTGCTGGCACTGGTCGCGGGAATCGGCTGGCGCATCGGTAGTGCCACGCACCCAGCGCAAGACCTACGAATTCAGTTACGCACCAACAGGATCGGTGACGGCGTCGTAGACGGCGCGGAGGTCCGGCTGAACGGGATCAAGGTGGGCAGCGTTACCGACATCACGGCCGAGCCCGGCGGTCAGCAGCTGATCGTGGTGTCGCTGAACCCATCCCAGCTGTTCGGGCTCACCGACAGCTTCGATGTCGACTACGCGCCGTCGAACCTGTTCGGCATCAGCGAGATCACCCTGAAGCGTCGCGGCGGTGGCACGGCGTTGCGTAACAACGCGCTGGTCGACCTCACCGCTGTAGGCCGGGTCAACGACGTCACGATGGGAAACCTGTTGCGCTCGTTGGCTGTCAACGCCAACGATGTGCTCACCCCAGAGCTGACCGAAATGCTCAATCGGGCCTCGGCCGACCTCGTCGCGTTCACGCCGATGATCCAGGCGGTGGTGAATGTCAGTCGCGCGGTGGCCGATACCCAGCGTTACCCGCCGTCGTTCCTGATCGAGCAGTACGCGTCGTTCTTCAACGGGGTGTCCAAGTTCGCCGACGGCACCGTCCGGCTGGTCTACGATATCTACAACATCAACGTATTGCGCAATGACCGTGCACGTTTCGATGTCGGCGTCGGGCTGGTGGTGGATGACCTGTTCCCGTCGATCTCGAAGCTCGGCTGGACCGCGAAGGACCAACTCGGCGGCTACGCCGACGCGTTCACCCCCGTGCTGAACCAGATGGCACAGATGGTCCCGAACCCGGCGCAGAGCAGCGCGGACATCACCGAACTGCTGAACCGGTTGAACCTGGCCTTCCAGGACACCTCGGCGGGGCCTGAACTCGGGGTAGCGGTCACCCTGCGCGGGATGCCGGGCCTGGCGGTGCCGCTGTTCGGCGGCCACGCGTTGCCGAGTACGCCGACCACCGACCCAGCGGGAGGTCCGCGATGAAAGACAAGTCGTCTATTCGTGGGATCGCTTGGCGCTTAACGGTGTTCGGCGCCGCCATGATCGCACTGCTGGTGGGTGTCGTGCAGGCGATCCAGCGACCGGTCGCCGGCGACAGCACCACCTTCACCTCGCTGTTCACCGACGCCAGCGGACTGAAGACCGGTGATGACGTGCGGATGTTCGGGGTGGCGGTCGGCAAGGTGACCGCGATTTCGCTCGACGGCAAGCAGGCCAGGGTCCGGTTCAGCGTGCACAGTGACCGGCCGGTGTACGACACCAGCCGACTGGCCATCCGCTATCAGAACCTGACCGGTCAGCGCTACATCGACATCAAACAACCAGATAGGGCGGGCAAGCTGGTCGCGGCGGGCACAACCATCGGAACCGACCACACCACCGGGTCTTTCGACATCACCGGCCTGTTCAACGGCATGGAACCGATACTGAAGGAGTTCTCGCCCGAAGCGGTGAACCAGCTGTCGGTCAACGCACTCGCGGTATTCGAAGGCGACGGCAGCCGAATCGGCGCGACCCTGCAGGCGATCGGAACATTGAGCGCCTATGCCACGGATCGGCAGGCCGTCATATCCGTGCTGCTGCGCAACTTCGAGCAGGTCGCCGATCAGATCGGCGGCCACTCACCGGAAGCCACCATCCTGATCCAGGGGATCTCGAAGGTGTTCGTAAACCTGCAGCAGCAGTTCGACGGCCTGATGGATGCCGTCGACGTCGCGCCACCAGTGCTCGGCGCGATCAACGGTCTGCTGGCCACGCTCGGCTTCACTCATCCCACCAACCCGGACTTGAACAACGATCTGCGCCTGCTGTTTCCCGACCCACAGGTCGCGCTCGACACGTTGGGCAAGCTGCCCGGCCTGCTGCAAGCATTGGCCGCACTCATCCCGGCTCGAGCCGACGGCGTGGACCTGACCTGCACACACGGCCAGGCCGAAGTGCCAGCGGCGGTAGCCGTTCTGATTCGAGGACAAAGGATCTCGATATGCAACAACGGCTGAAAACCGAGCTGCGCAGGGCGATCGACCTCCTGCTCGGCAACGACCGGCACGAGGGCGCGGCACGGCGCAGGCAGCTGATACTCGGCATCGGCGGCCTGGTCGCCGTCGCGCTCTTGCTGGCGGTGAGTGCGATCATCTATGTCCTGCCCATCGGAAAGTCCACCTACACCGCTGATTTGGCCGAGGCAGGTTCGATCAAGGCAGGCGACGACGTCCGCATCGCCGGTATCTCGGTGGGATCGGTGCGATCGCTGGAACTGCGCGACGATTCGGTCCGGATGACCTTCACCGTCGATCAGGGTGTCTTTCTCGGTGACCAGAGCACACTCGACATCCGGATGCTCACCGCGATCGGCGGACACTATGTCGCCGTATTCTCCGCGGGCACAAAACCCCTCGGCACCACGACGATCCCGGCGGACCGGGTCCGACTGCCCTACAGCCTGACCAAGGCCGTGCAGGATTCCGATCGCCCGCTCGCAGCGATCGACGGAGATACGTTGCGCCGCAACCTCGCCGCTCTCACGGCTGCGATGGAGAAGAGCCCCGGCTCGATCGAGCAGCTGACCGATGGCATTGCCTCGTTCGTCGATGTGGTGAACCGGCAGAACCGGGATGTGAATCGCGCATTGGACGTCGCCGACGAGTACCTGAGCATGCTCGGGCAGTCTCGGCAGGTGATCGGGGCGATGCTGACCAAGATCGGTCTGATGGAGACGACAGTGCTCGGCCGCCGCGATGAAGTACTGGAGGCGCTGCGCGTGGTCACCGAGTTGTTGTCACGGATCGCGGCGATCGAACCGGCCTGGCGCACCCACCTGGAGCCGTTGGCGGACAAGCTCGTCGAGTCGTATCCGGATTTGCAGCGACTCGGCGAACGGCTCGGCACGGTGGCGTCCTCGATCCACGAGATCGGCACGCGCCTACAGGGTTTGGCGGGCTCGCCAGGGGGTCTCGTCATCGATCAGTCCGGGCAGGCGATTTCGATGCAGTCGGTGTGTGTGCCGGTGCCGGGCAGGGGTTGCTGATGTTGCGAAAGTTCCTTGCGTCCCGTGGGTTCGTGTCGATCCTCGGCGGTGTACTCGTCGCGGTTGTCGCCGCAGGGGTGGCGTTCGTCATGCTCGAGCCGATGAAGAAGGTCATCGGCTACTGCGCGATCATGCCGGACGCCGTCGGCCTCTACACCGGCAACGACGTCACGATGCGCGGCATGAAGGTCGGCACGGTGACCGGCATCCGACCCGAAGGTCTCGGTGTGCGTGTCGATTTCGCGGTCGACGCGGCACATCCGTTGCGCGGCACGGCAAGTGCGACGACGGTCTCCGACACCATCGTCGCCGACCGCAATCTGGCCGTGCTCGGCACCAAAGGGGGTGCGGACTGGAATCCGAACGCGTGCGTCACCAAGACCGTCACGCCGAAGAGTCTCACCGCGACCTTCACTGCGTTGTCCAAGGTGGCAGACGAGCTCCAGGGCGGGGATGATCCCGCCCAGCGAGACCGGATCAAGCAGGCAGTCACCCAATTCGACAAGGCGACCGCGGGCGATGGGCCGAAATTCAACGACATCATCCAGGAACTGGCCGCCGCGCTGCGCCAGCCCGACGCCGCGATCAGCCATATCGGCTCGCTGATCGACAAGATCAACGAGCTGTCGGCCAGCGTGGCGAACGGATGGGGCAAGCTGCGGCAGATGCTCGACGGCTTCGCGCCGATCCTGCAGACCGTGAACGACGTGTGGGGTCAGGTCGTCGAGATCATCAACGCGATCGTGACGATCGTGCCGTGGGTCAACGACGTCACCACCAAATACGGCAGCCCCATCTTGCGGTTGCTCGATGACTCGGTGCCCTATATCCAATTGATCGGCGCCAACGTGGGCAGCGCGCAGCAGCTCATCGACATGGTCCCGGCGATCGCCGAATTGTTCCGTACGGTTACCGATCCGGCGACGCAGCGGGTTGCCGTCAGCTACGCGCCGCCGAAAGTGGCACTCGCACAACCGGATGCCGACCAGGTGTGCGCCGCGATCAACGCGGTCGCTCCTGGCCGTTGCACGGATGCGGCAGGCCTGGCGAAGGTCGACTTGGTGCCGTTCGTTCTGACAATGGGGGGTATGTGATGGACCGCTGGCGGCTAGTGCTCGCGACGGTGGCGATCGGGCAGGCGGCGTTGCTAGGGGTGGCCGGTTGCGCCGTGGACCCGGCCCGGCTGACCTTGCCGGGAGCGGGTGTCACCGGCCCGACCTATCCGATCCACATTCAATTCAGCAATGCGTTGAATCTGCCGTCACGGGCCAAAGTAGTCGCCAACGGCGCCAGTGTCGGTCGGCTCGATCGGCTCACCATCAGCGATCCGACGGCCACCGGGCCGGGTTACGCGACCGCGGATATCGCTATCCAGCAAGCGATTACGCTGCCCGCCGACACCAAAGTCCAGCTACGGCAGGACACGATACTCGGCGACATCTACATCTCACTGGACACCGTCGGCGCGGGGGACGGCAGTATTCTCCGGGCCGGCGCGACGATTCCGGTCGGACAGACCGAGCCCGCGTTGCAGATCGAGGACGTGATCGCCGGGCTGGCGACCTTCGTCTCCGGTGGTGCGTTGCGGTCGGCCCAGGACATCGTCGACCAGGTCAATGCCGCGCTGCCGAAGGATCAGGCCGAGACCGCGCGGGTGGTGTCGGTACTCAAGGATGACCTGATCGACGTGTCGGCGCATCTGGACCAGGCGGACGCGTTCCTGGCTTCGATCTCGGCGAATGTCAGTGCCGTGCAGGACAATAAGGTTGCACTCGGCGAATTGCTCAGCCCCGAGGGGGCGGACGCTATAACCCGGATCGCGGAGTCGCTCATCCGTGTGGTGGGTGTTGTCGGCGGCCTCGGCGGCGTCGCACACGCCCTGGTCTGGATCGCGCCGCTGGCACGTGCGGGTGACGCCGCCGCACAGGCTTTCTTGCCCTTGGCGCTCGCCAACGGCCGCCCGCTGAACCTGAGTGCGCCGTCCAACCTGAATCGGCTGGTCGATGTGTTGCACAACAAGCTGATTCCGTTTTTCGAACGCGGGCCCAAGATCGATCTGCGTGGTGTGGAGATCGAGGGTCCCTCGGGCCCAGCGATTCCCGCTGACGAGCAGGTCGACAAGATGATCGAAACCCTGCGGATGATCGGATTGGTTCGATGAAAGTGCGCCTTAGTTCAGTACTTTCGCTCGGCGCGATCGCGGCGATCTTCCTGATCGGTACCACGTATTTGACGTTCCAGGTCGCCAAGGTGGATTGGTTCGAGAAATATACGACCGTGTCGATGGAGGTCGCCGACGCCGCCAACCTGGTGACGCGGTCGCCGGTGCTGTTCTCCGGTATTCGGGTGGGGCAGGTGACCGCCGTCTCCAACGCGCCGAACGGGGTGCGGATCGACCTGCGGATCGACCGCGACTATCGGATTCCGGTCGACAGCACCGTCACCATCGAGCACCTGTCCGCGCTCGGCGAGCCCTACCTCGAGTTCCGGCCGAAGCATGTCGGCGGGCCGTATCTGCAGGATGGTCAGCGGGTGCGGGCTGACGTGACCCAGATGCCGGTGTCGATCCCGGAGATGGCCCGCACCGTCACCTCACTGCTGCAGCAGTTCGATCCGCAGGCGGTCAGATCGCTGATCCAGACCTTCTCGAAAACGTTCGACGGCACCGACGTCCTGGTTCCCGAACTTGCCAGGGCCTCGGATCTGCTGGCTGCCACGCTGCTCAGCCGCTCTCCGCAACTGAGTGCCATCCTGGCCAACGCCCAGGTCCCCGGACCCGACGTGGCCAAAGCCGGTGCGGACATGGCGGAGGCCGGACCGAAATGGGGAGAGTTCGGTGTCAAGGTCACCGACGTGGTCGCCTCGATCGAGTCGCTGCTCAACGCCAGGCCGGTGCCGGAGGCGTACACCACCGGAACCGGTGTGCTTCCCTTCCTGGACGAATTGATCGACTACATGGGCAAGATCGGCCCGGATCTACAGCAGGTGTACCCCCTGCTCGCGCCGCTGATAGCGCGCGGCGGCAACAGCTTTGGCGGCATCGATCTCTCCGCACTGATCAGCCAGGCGCTGAATGCGGTCAGCCCGGACGGTGCGCTGCGACTCCAGATCAACTTGAAATGACCCGAAATCCCGCTGAGCACAGCGCCGTACTTGGAGTGAACATGGCCGAAGAACCCGATGTCGCGGTTCCCGAAATAGATGAGGAGGCACCGGCGGAGTCGGCCGCACGGAAAGTGGCGACGCAGCCGGAAACCAAAGGCGGGGGAGCGGTTTCGATCAGCGTCGCCGCGCTGCTCCAAGGCGTGACGATCGCGGTGCTGGTGGTGGCCGTCTGCGTGCTGTCCGGATTCCTCTGGTCGGCCCGCAGCGATCTCGCCGACCACAATGACAGGGCCGCAGCCGATGCGAAGGCCGAGCAGGTCGCCACGGACTACGCGGTAGGCGCGGCCACGGTCAACTACCAGGACATCAACACCTGGGTCGGCAAGCTCAAAGCCGACACCAGCCCGCAGTTGGCGACCAAGTTCGATGCGACAGCGCCGAAGCTGCAACAGATCCTGGTATCGCTGAAGTGGACCTCGACCGCCTCGCCGATCACAGCCAAGGTGGCATCGACGGAAAACGGCATCTACAAGGTGAATGTGTTCGTCAACGTGAGCTCCACGAACGCGCAGAGCCCAGATGGTGCGCAGACTACGGTGACCTACAACGTGACCCTCGATAAGAACTCGGGTTGGCAGATCACCGATGTCGGCGGCGTGGGCGGTGCGTTGCCGTTGAAGTAGGCGGTTATTCGGCGCTTGCGGGATACCGGTAGAACCCTTCGCCGGTGGCGACACCGTGTTTGCCTTGGTCGATGTAGTTGTCTTTCAACCACTTCGCGAGGTTTCGCTGGTGATCGGTGCCGTTGGCGAGGATGTTGTAGGGGGTGTTCAGGCCGACGATGTCGAGCATCTGGCATGGGCCCGCAGGCATATCCGTGACTATCTTCCAGGTCGCGTCGACCGTCGCCGCGTCGGCGTAGCCGTCGCCGACGAGTTCGATCGCGCCCATCAGAAAGGGCCCGAGCAGCGAGTTGAGGATGTAGCCCGCCTTTTCCTTGTGGATCTCGACCGGGACCATTCCGATGGTGGCGGCGAAATCGACGACCGCCCGGAATACCGCGGGGTCAGTGTCGGTGGTGCCCATGACCTCGGCGATATTGCGCTTCCAGATCTCGTTGGCGAAGTGCAGCGCGAGGAACTTCTCCGGCCGCCCGGTGAAGCCGGCGATCGCGCTGGGCAGCAGGGTGGAGGAATTAGTGGCGAAGATGGTCCGTTCGGGCGCGATCGCACTCAGCAATTCGTAGGTGTGCTGTTTGATCGTGAGAATCTCCGGTACGGCCTCGATCACCAGGTCGGCGTCGCGCACGGCCGCGCCCAGATGTGTCGTCAAAGTAATTGCCGCCGCGGTCTTTTCGGCCTTTCCGTCGTGTGCTCCCGGCGCTTCGTCCCGGTAGATGGTCGCTAGCCCGGTGAAACGGTCGCGGGCGGCGGCCAGGGCGCTTTCGGTGATGTCGTAGGCGGTCACGTCGAATCCGCTGAACGCAGTTTGGTAGGCGATCTGCGAGCCGAGCACGCCGGTGCCGAGCACGGTCACCTTGCGGATGTTGATGGTCATGCGTTTCTCCTTGTCGACCAGGCGTGCTGATCGGGTAGCGCCCTGGCAAGCTTGCCGATGATCCAGCGCCATGCGGCGATCACCCGTACAGTACGGTGTACGTTATAGATGTAGAAGGAGAGAGTGGCGAATGCAACAGCAGCCCGCCGAGGAACCCCGGCGCCGCGCTTCCCGCAACAGCCTGAACCCGGCCGTGATCGTGACCGCGACCCTTGCTCTGCTCAGCGACCAGGGCCTCGAGGCGTTCAGCATGCGGTCGCTGGCCGCCCGGCTCGACGTCCGGCCGATGGCGCTCTACACCCACTTCCGCAGCAAAGACGAGCTGTTCGACGCGGTCCGCGACCAACTGCTCGAGCTGACACCACCCACGACAACAGGCGGTTGGGAAGACCAGATCCGCGCCATCGCCCACCGCCTGCGTGCGCAAATGCTGCAGCACCCGTTCCTGATCACGCTGATGCTGACCCGCCCACTGTCGGGCCGGGAAACCGCGGACTCGGCCGAGCTGATCCTGCGCGCGCTGCGCGATGCCGGGTTCGATCGGGAAACCACCACCCGCGCCCACGTCACCCTGCTCACGCACGTCCTCGGCGCGACCAGTTGGGAAACCCAGTGGGCCGCCCATCACCCAGATCCCGGTCAGCCCAGCATGTTCGACGTTCTACCGCGATCCCGCTATCCCACCCTGACCGAGCTGGAGCCCGAAATGCGTTCGACCGCAGGCGGTCCAGCCCAATTCGAATTCGGACTCGACCTACTCCTCGACGGCCTGCGGCACAAACTGCCGGCTAGTTGAGTTTATTGCCTTCGACCCCGCGTTCGGCTTCGACATAGCGGGCGGTCTCGCCGTTCACTCCAGCCGTGCGTGCGCCTCATTGCTCTGCACCCGACCCCACGTCACCGACAGAAACGGGAGATCGGCAACGAGATCGAGAGTGAACAGTCGTTCGATATCGTTCATCGTCGTCGCATCGGTGGAGCGGCGAAGCGGTTGTACATGAGGTCGCGGATGACATCCTCGCCGCCTTCGACGATGTTCACGTAACGTATGTCGCGTACGAGTTTTCCGATGGGGTGGTCATGGGTGTGGCCGAGTCCGCCGAACTTCTCCGAGCCGATGGTGGCGGTCTGCCACCCGGCTTGGCCGCAGTAGAGTTTGGCGGCGAGGGCAGAGCGAAGTGTGCCGATCTCGAGGAAGGCGTCGGCTGGGTCGGGGGTAGTCATGATGCTGTCGAATTCGGCTGCCGCCGCGCGGCATTGGTTGCGCATCACGTCGATCGGGTCGGGCGATTCCGACTTGGTGACCAACCTCGGCACCGGCCAGCTGTATGTGTACACCAACTCCACCTGCAGCGGAAGTCGGGCCGCGACAATCCCACCGCTTGGAGTCCAAACCGTCGTCGGCGTCAAATCGCTCGAAGACTTCTGAAAGTGCCGTAATTCAACTGAGCCCTTGGCGCTTCCATTCGGCAACAACACCTGCCTGGAAGCGTCAAGGGCTCATCGATTATCGGGTGGTTGTTCGCCCGTGTCAGGAGGGTGTACCCGCCACTTTGTTGCCCCACATGGCATGGATGGTTCCCCACATCAACAGTCCATCCCGGTAATCTGCGAACCCCGGCCTCGACACTGAGGTATCGGAAAGATTCCGGACAGCGAAATTCAGTTCCTCGAGCTGCCTGGCTCTGTTCGGCCTAGGTGACAGGAGGTGGCTGAACGAACACCACCGAGTCGGGAATCGCGCCTACGCGGGGCGGCGGCGTCCGCTGCTCGGGTTCCTGAGCATCTTCTTCAGGTTCGGCGCCAGTGACCGGTTCGTTCTCGTCGTCGGCTGGATCATTACCCATCGGAACACCTTCGCTCATCAGATCGGCTCCCCCGCAACGATTATTGCAGTCCAGGCCGAGTAGCGGAAAGGATTTCGAAGGCATCACCATCGGCCGCGTGCGTACGTTTGGCTTTCAACTCCCGAGATGCATTGCTGGACAAGCGGTCAGAGGGAATCGATGTAACTGGCCTCTCGCGAAACGCCAGCACCGGTTCCCCTGATCGGTCGACCAGCAACAGTTGGTGCAAGTGCCTGCCCGTCGGAAATGATGCTTGATGACCCGACACCCGTGTCTGCACGTCTGGAGTGTCGTTAGTTAGGCCTGTTGAGCAGTTCGATGAGTTCGGCTCGGGTGTCGGGCCACCGGTCGCGGCGGCGGGTGCCGCCGGTGGGTTCGAAGTGCTGGATGAACGCCAGCCCGCGCATCGCGTCGACCGCCAGCGAGCTCCGGCGAATCCAAATTTTCGGGTCGATGCCCGCTGGCGCGAAGGTGGCCAGGTGGGTACCGATGGATTTTGTCAGGCGGCTTTCGACTGGGGTGAGCACGTCGTAGAGCTCGGGGTCACCGGTCGCGGCGACCCACAGGTGCGCCCACACCGCGAAGATGTCGGTGCGCCACAGTGCCCACAAGGAGTCGAGTATCGCGCCGATTCCGCCTTCTCCCTCGGCCTCGAGCTGTCGCACCGACTCCTGGAACTCGGCTGTAGCTCGCCCGAAGATCTCATCGAACGCCTCGGCGATCAGTTCGTGCCTGGTCGAGAAGTGGTAGTTCATCGCGCCCAGCGACGACCCCGCGACGGCGGCTATCCGACGGGTGCTGGCTGCGGCATACCCCTCGTCCTTGATCACGGTGAACACGGCTTGGATCAGGGCGTTTCGAGTGGTTTCGCGCCGTTGCAGTTGGGTGCAGCGCGGCGTGGCTGAGTGCGGCATGATCTCCCGACTATAGACAAACGGGTCGGTCGACCTGTAACTTCCGTCACTATGTTTCGGGTCACTCGACCCGAAAGTGCGATTCGCCACAGAGGAGTGGATTCGTCGATGCGGAAGATTCTGCTGCGGCCGTTGGTGACTCTGTGCGGCGTGAGCTGCACGGACACATACAGCGCGGCAGCTGCTGTGCACGGCTTGAAGGTCGAGTTCGGGCGGTTGTCGAGCCGGCAAGCCAGCCTGACCCATCCGTGCAGCCGCCGGTAGCGAATATC
The DNA here is from genome assembly GCF_040681495.1 of Nocardia sp. NPDC051756. Taxonomy (NCBI): domain Bacteria; kingdom Bacillati; phylum Actinomycetota; class Actinomycetes; order Mycobacteriales; family Nocardiaceae; genus Nocardia; species Nocardia sp. NPDC051756. Next base: position 930,055 of record NZ_JBFAYV010000004.1, read on the forward strand.
GTTGTGGTGCGCGCAGTGCCCGCGATCACGGCGTGTGCCAGTTCGGATACGAGCTGCCGAGGAGGTGTCGGGTAGGTCACCTTCTCGGCAGTGCCGGTCTCGCCACCCGCTCAACGTCCGCCTCTGCCGCGTAGCCCACGTTTGTCGCGTGTCCAAATTGGCTGGCTGGCCGCGCTTCTCAATGCGAGATCTTGCCGAATAGGGTGTGTTGTCAGGTTGTGTGGTCGCCTTGTGGTTGGGGGTGGTCAGTACCCGTAGCGCGGTCAGGTTCGGGTCGAGTCAAGTGCGGCCAGGGTGGCGCGTAGGCGGGCGGCGGCATCGTCGGCGACCGGGTTGAGCGCGGGTTGGTCGGTGACCTGGACCATGAGTTGGGGATTCATAGCTTCGACGATGATGGTGTCGGGATCGGTGGGGTCGCGGCGGACCACGACATTGCAGGGCAGCAGGAGTCCGATCTGGCGGTTGATGTCGACGGCGCGGTGGGCCAAGGGCGGGTTGCAGGCGCCAAGGATGCGGTAGTCCTCCATGTCGTGGCCGAGTTTGGCTTTGAGGGTGGCGCGCATGTCGATGTCGGTGAGGATGCCGAATCCTTGGTCGGCCAACGCGGTGCGGGTGCGTTCGATCGCGTCGTCGAAGGTGGTGTGCAGGGTGGTCGACAGGGCTAGGTCCACGGTGTGTTCCGATCCGGGAGGTTGACGGTCCGGCGGCGTGTTGGGTCAGGCCAGGGAGAGGAAGAGTTTTTCCAGTTCGTCGATGGTCATGGGTGCGCGCTCACCCTCGGGGGTGTCGGTGAGACATTGGCGCAGCCCGGTGGCGACGATTTTGAATCCGGCGCGGTCGAGGGCCTTGGAGACGGCCGCCAGTTGGGTGACGACGTCCTTGCAGTCACGGCCGTCCTCGATCATGGAGATGACTCCGGTGAGCTGGCCTTGTGCGCGTCGCAGCCGGTGGAGTATCTGGGCGATTGCGTCGTCGTCGCCGATCATCGATGTGCCTTTCTCGAATCTCCGCCCAATATACCCCCCGGGGTATTATTGGCGGGAACCCCCGCTACGACAAGGAGTCCGTTGATGGCCGAAATCGACCTGTACCTCGATCCGGTTTGCCCGTTCGCGTGGGTGACCTCCCGGTGGCTGCTCGCCGCAGCCGAAGGCGGACCGCACAAGGTACGGCTGCGGCAGATGAGCCTGGCCGTGCTCAACGAAGGCCGCGACGTCGACGCCGACCACCGGCCGATGATCGACCGGTCACGCCGACTCGGCAGAGTGTTTGCCGCGTCCGCGGACACCGCCGGTCAGGGCGCGTTCAATCGCCTGTACGACGAGGTCGGGACGAGATTGCACGTACACCGTGGCGGCTTCGACACCGACGCCCTCACCGCATCACTCGTCGCAGCCGGGCTGGACCCGGCACTGTCGCACAGTCTGGACGATGCCGGGCTCGACGCCGCGGTGACGGCAGCGCACCGAGCCGGCCAGGATGCTCTAGGTGGGAGCGGCGGCAGCCCGATCATCGTCGTCGACGGGCACGGCTTCAATGGCCCTGTCCTGACCGAAAACCCTGGCGCGCACCACGGTACGGCGCTGCTCGAGGCGATCGTCACCGCCGCGACCACGCCCGGATTCGCCGCCCTGCAACGCCCCTACCACGGTTCCCCGAACATCGAGCGCACCACCGAGGCAGCACACTGATGTGCGCACCCGTCCGATGCCGCACCTGCGGCAAAACCACCTGGTCCGGTTGCGGCGCCCACATCGACCGCGTCCGGGCCACCGTCGCACCTGGACAATGGTGCCCAGGCCATGCGGCACCCGACTCGCGCGCGCCGTGGTGGCGTCCCCGAAAGAAATGACCATGCCGGCAATCAATGTTCGGAGTGGCACGCATAGTTCTGCTCGCCAGGCGTCGGCCTGCGGTCAGGCGCCGAGATCTCGGTGGTTGAACCGGTAGGTTCCCGCGGCGACGAGAATCGCCGAAACAACCAGGAGTACAACAATATTCACCGACTGGAAACCGTAACGCAGCGGTTCGCCGTCGAGGTAGTAGTGGAACGGGGATAAGTAGGCGATCCAGTCCAGGCCGAGCTGCCCGGCGAAGGTGTGGGCGGCGTAGGCGAGTACGCCGACGACCGCGGTGGCCGCGAATACGATGGCGCGGCGGCCGAACGCCGCGCCCAGCCCGACGGCGAGTGCACCGAAAACCACCGCGAGCAGTGCGACGTTGAGGCATTGTGCGGCGAACTCGGCGGGGCTGATCGTGGTGAGTTCGGCGCTGCCGCGGATGGCGAGCATGCCCAGCCAGAGGAATACGGTGATCCCGGTGGCGGCGGCGACCAATGCGCCGAAACGCTGCAATATCAGGGAAGTTCGGGTGATCGGGTAGGACATCAGCAAGTCCAGGGTGCCCGATTCCTCGTCTGCGGCGGTGGCACGGGCGCCGGTGGCCGCGCCGAAGAACATGGCGAGCAGCGGCACGATCAAGCCGAATACCGTCGATCCCAAATAGCCGGGGGCCGAGGCGATATCGTCCATGCGCAGTGCCTCGCGCAGTCCTTCGGGGACGTTCTGTACTTGTTGCCCACCGGTTTTCGCCATTTGCGGGTAGAAGCTCGCGTACATGACGGCGGCCACGGTGATTCCCGCGGTCCAGCCGATCAGTGCGCGGCGGCTGTCGCGCAGGGTTTTGGTCAGGATGGTGAGGGTCATCTCGATCGATTCCTTGTCGTGGTGTGGTCGGTAGGTCGCGGGTTCACGCGACGGGTAGCGCGGGGGCTTCGTCTCCGGTGTATTGCGCGTGGAAGATCTCGTCGAGGTGGGGTTCGCGGGTCCGCAGCGAGGTGACCCGGTGGTGTGCGGCGGCCTTGATGATCGCGTCGGGTGTGCCGATCACCTTGGCGCGCAGGATGGTTCGAGTGTCGTCCAGGGTCGGTTCGGTGATGCCGGGCAGCGCGCGGAATTGTTCGATGGTCACCGGGTCGGCGAACTCGATCTCGATGCGGCGCACCGCCGACGCGCGCAGATCGGCGACGGCGTCGAGGGCGACGAGCCTGCCGTCGCGCAGGATGGCGATGCGGTCGGCGACGGCTTCGACCTCGTCCATGATGTGGCTGGACATGAACACGGTCTGGCCGTTCTCGGCGGCCTCGCGCACCAGGTCGAGAAAGGTCTGCTGCAGCAGCGGGTCGAGCCCGGAGCTGGGTTCGTCGAGGATCAGCAGCTCGGGGGTGTGCATGAATGCCTGCACCAAGCCGACTTTCTGCCGGTTGCCTTTCGAGAGGCTCTTGATGGTCGAGTTAGGCTCGAGTCCGAGCCGGTCGGTGAGCTCGTCGATGCGTGGCCAGGGCACTCCGCCGCGCAGTGCGGCCAGGTAGCGCAGGCATTCCCGGACTTGCTGGCGTCCATCGACGACGAAGTCCCCGGCCAGATATCCCACGCGCCGCCGCAACTCGGTCCCGTCGTGCCGCGGCTCGAGTCCGAGCACGCTGGCTGTACCGCGGGTGGGACGGATCAGGTCCAGTAATAGCCGGATGGTTGTCGACTTACCCGCCCCGTTGGGGCCCAGATAGCCGAACACTTCGCCGGCGCGGACGTCGAGAACCAGGCCGTCCAATCCGCGCCTGGTGCCGTAGGTCTTGGTGAGGTCGCGGATCTCGATAGCGTTCTGCATGACTCAGAATCTATCGAAGTTTCAGAGATTTGTGAAGATTCAAAGTATTGGAAGTCATCGGGTAATGTCTGGCTACATGGACTCCACGCAGCAACTCCGCGATGCGGCCGAGAAGCTGGCCTTGATCCTGGCGCAGGGCGGCATGCAGAAGGCAACCGCCCGGGTGATGACCGCACTGCTCTATACCGAGCAGGAAACGATGACCGCCGCGGATCTGTGCGAGCAGCTGACTATCAGCACCGGCGCGGCCTCGACCGCGCTCAAACAGCTGATCCAGAACGGGCTGATCGAGCGAGTGCCGGCGCCGGGGAGTCGCCGTGATCACTTCCGGTTCGTGAATGGTGCCTGGGCAACGCTGATGTCGCAGCAGAACACGATGTACGCGGTGATGCGCGCGGCGGCTCAGGACGGGCTCGATGCGGTGCGGGACGGGTCGGTCACCGCCGGCCGCCTGCACGAGATGCAGGATTTCTACCGGTATATGGAACGAGAAGTGTTGCCGCTCATCGAGAAATGGCGGCAGCAATACAAGGTGAACCACCTCGGCTGATCGACCGCCGCCGGCCTCCGAGCTACGTCACGGAGGCCGGCGGCGATGTCGTTGCCGTCATCGATCAGGGTTTGCGGGCGATTGCGCCGACGATCAGTTGTTCGATCAGTGTCAGTTCGCTGGGTGTGGCGCCGTCGGGTCGCCATTGCGGCAGTGGCGTCAGTCCGGGCTCGATCAGCTCGAAACCCCGGAACAGGCGCAGGATTTCGTCGTGGGTCCGGAATCGGCCGGTGCCGAGGAAGTCCAGGAACGACTTCTCGAGTTCCCGCGCTTCGGCGCCGGTGTCGATGAAGTGGGTGATGAACAGATAGCTGCCTGCGGGCACCGCGTTCATGTAGGCGTCGACGATGCCCTCGGGGTCTTCGTCGTCGTGCATGTGATGCAGTACGCCGACGAGCATGACGGCGACCGGCTCGCCGAAGTCGATCACCTGCTGTACATCCGGGTGAGTGAGAACGTCCTCAGGGGTTCGCAGGTCGGCGGTGATCACTCGAGCCTGGTCGTGGTCCTTCAGTAGTGCCTGCCCATGCGAGCGGACCATCGGATCCTTGTCGACGTAGACGACTCGGGCGTCGGGCTGCAGCGCTTGGGCGACCTGATGGGTGTTCTCCATGGTCGGCAAGCCCGCGCCGAGGTCGAGAAACTGCCGGAGCCCGGCTTCGCCCGCGAGGTAGCGCACGCCGCGACCGAGCGCTGCGCGGTTCAGTCTGGCGATATCGTCGACCTGAGGCATGGTTTGCCGCAAGTGTTCCACGACATCGCGATCGATAGGAAAGTTGTCCTGTCCGCCGAGCAGGGCGTCGTAGACGCGGGAGATGCTCGGCTTGCTCTGATCGATCTCCGTGGAATCAGGACCCGTCATTACTCATCCTCTGCCTGGTCTATGTGCCGGAATCGTTCCGGGGCAAGGGTAGTCACGCCGTCGGTATTTCGCGCACGATTGCGATGATTGACGATGACCGCGCCACGGCGGTTGTTATAGGCTGTTGCGCAATGTAATTCATGATATAGATAGGGTTGTATAGGCGTTTATGTTCGCCTTTACGATTCCGGCCAGCCGGGAAACGGATCGTCCGGGGTGGGCGGCGGATCGGCGGGAATCCGACGCTCGGCGCTGTCGATGCCGACCGGGTTCGTCTGCGGGTTGGCGCGAGTCCATGCCGTGCACTCGTCGACCAAGGACATGGTGTCGGCATCGTGTGGCGTCGGCCCCCAGACCTCGGTGATGGCCACGCCGCTGAACACGTTGTAGCGCGGCGCGCGATGCGGTGGCTGCCCCGAAGCAAGCGGGAAGGTCGCGGATCGCCGGTGGCGGCCGTCGGGGAGGGTTTCCGCGGTGAATCCGATCAACCAGCCACGCCGCGGCTCGCCCCGGGCGCCGGGTCTGTTCCAGCGGTAGTGCGTGCCACCGTCGATCGAGTCCGCGACATTGGTGTAGTCCAAGCAGTAGGCGGCGGTGAATCCACGGCCGGTGGTCTGGAGCCGCATGATTCGGGCAAGGAAGGTGCCGTCCCACCGCAGATTCCACGTGCCTTGCTCGGCGCCGGGGGGATAGGCGCCACCGTCGGGAGCGGTCAACCAGTCGACCGCGGACACCGCTGTGGCGTACCCGGGGTAGGCCAATCTGTTGCCGACCGACATCGCCAGGCGCTTGCTTTCGGCGAAGGCCCGGACCACCTGTGCGTCCGGGGTGGTCAGATCGAGGCCGTCCGCGGCACTCCAGCGGAAGGTGTAGTCGCCGGCCCACTGCGTCGGGAAGGTGTAGTCGGCCGCGGGGACCACGGTCAGCGGCACGGTGCTCGCCGTTGCGGACGGAGTTTGTTCGGGATGGTCGTCGGTCCCGCAGGCCGCCACAATCAGCAGCACGGCCACCGCTGTATTGCGAACCGTGCGGCCGATCGGGCCCATCGCGACTCTTCCCTGCCTGTGTCGTTGTGCGCCGAGATGAAGGCCAAGACGCACGGAGGGTGATTATTTTCGCAGGTGTACGCCTGACTTTCAGCGTCAGGGTGCCGAGTTGTGATGTGGGACTCGCACCTGCAAGCGCACCATCGGTAGCGCGTCGACGGGCTTGCCGGTCGCTTGCTCGATGGTGGCCCGCAACTTTTCCCAGGCGATCGGATGGTCGCGGATGTAGTGCGCGAGCGCGGTCGCGGATTCGTCGCCGGTCATCGGCGTCGCGATCGCGGGCCGGTGCCGTGTCGTGCCAGTGGAGATCTGGACTTGTGGATTCGTTTGAATGTTGCGGTACCACTGGGCTTTCGTGCCGAACCCGGACACGATGACGTACTGGTCGGGGGTAGGCCGGTCGACCACCTCGAGCACCACATACCTGGCGTTACCCGACTTTCGCCCGATGTGTCGCAGCATCAACATGCGCGAACCGAAGAGGAAACCGAGCCCAGCCCGATACAACCAGATCGGCGCGCGAACCAGCCATCGAGTGCGCAATGCACGGGCACCGAGCTTGGTCGTCAAATTTCTTGTTGGCATTTCTTCTCTCCTTCAATGGGTTGATCGGGTCGGTCCCGCGCGGTCATTGGGCTCGCTCCCGGACAACGCGCGCGATATCGATGCGTTCGACGAGGCGCACCGCCGGTAGTTGCGAAAGTGCGGCGGCCGCCAGTACCGCGGCGACGGCGAGCAGCGGCGGTACCACGCCGAGCGACAGATGAAGGCTGAACATGTCGCTGTCGAACGAGCGGAGAAACGCCCATGCCGCCGCGATTCCCGCGGCCAGTCCGAGTGGCACGGCGAGCAGTGTCGCGGCGAGGTTCTCGATGGCCAGCGCGGCGGTGAGCCGGCGAACCGGCACGCCCGCCGCGCGCAGTGTCGCCAGTTCGGTGGTGCGTTCGGCGAGATTGACGGTCATCGTCACGTAGATGACGGTGAACGCGAGCGTCGCGCCGAGGATCAGCATCACGAGGATGAAAACCCAGAACAGGCCGAGGAATTGGCCTGCCTGATCTTCCAGTGCGTGAGTGTCGGTGTAGGCGACAACGCCGGGCAGCGAAGTGATGCTCGCGCGCAGGGCGTCGTGGTCGGCGCCGGTGGCGAACCGGACCAGATCGCCGTGCAGCCCCAGCCCGCTGAGGCGGTTCACGGTGGTGTCGGTGGCGTAAAGGAAGGTACCGAGTGGCTCGTCGACGAAGCCGGCCACTCGCTGCTGAACCGGGCTGCCGAACGCCGGGGTGACGGTGACGGTGTCGCCCACCGCGATGCCGAGCCGGTCGGCCAGCGGCGCACCGGCGAGAATACCGTCGGCGGGCAGCGCCCGGGTCTCGCTGTCCGGAGTGCGGAAGCCATGCATCGTGGTGTCCGCGACGAGTCCGTTGAGCGTCGTCGAGTAGGACCGATCACCCGCACTGACCGTGACCGGGGTCGAGGTCGCCTGCTCGACAGCGGTAACGCCGGGCAGCGCGCGCAGCCGGGTGGCCAGATCTTCGGCGCCGGGGGAGAGGTACACGGTGGCGTCTTCGCGTTCGATCTGATGGAACTGGATGTCGAGAACGCTGCGCATGCTGTTGAGCATGCCGACCGAGGCGAGGATCAGGGTCAGCGAGAGCACGGTGCCGACCATGGTCGCGATCGTGCGGCGGCGGCCTCGGGTCAGCGACCGCAACGCCATTCTCGCTGTCACCGGCAGGCGATGCCACCGTGCGGACCAGCGGGTGAGTAGGCCCGTCTTGGCAGGGCGGGCGGCGTCGCCACGCATCGCCTCGGCGGGTGCGAGCCGGGCCGCAGCAACGGCCGGCGCCAGACCGGCGATGAGCCCGGTGAGCAGGCCGAGTGCGAATCCGATGAGGGCGGTGGGGATTCGGTGGTCGACGACGGTGTCGGGAATGCCGAGTGCAGAGGTATAGGCGGAGGTGATCACGGAGGTGGCGACGAAACCGCCGAGGACCCCGAGTATCGCGCCGACGGCGGCGATGCCGACGCCATAGTTGACGTAGTGCCCGACCACGCGGCGTCGCCGGGCACCCATCGCCAGCAGGGTGCCGATGATCGGGCGTTCGGACTGCACCAGACGTGTGATCAGCACATATTCGGCGATGGCCGCAGCGGCCAGGAACAGAGCAGGGAATCCGATCGCGAGTTCGGCGAAGCCGTTGAGGTCTTCGTGCAGGATGGCGTTCGAGGGCTGCTCGGCCTGCGTTGCGATATCCAGTGCGCCGGCTGAGCGCAGTAACACCGCTACCTTGTCGCGCTCGGCTTGCGTTGCGGTGTGCGACATTTCGACCAGCGTTTGATTGGGCCGCGGTGCTCCGGTGAGTTGTAGTGCCTCGGGTTGTGGTGCGAAGGCGACGGCGAAGGCGTGTGGATCGCCGAGGGCTTCTTGGCGGTTGCGAGCGGGCCACAGGTATTCCGCGGATCGGGCGACACCGGAGATGGTGACGGTGTGCCAGCGGGTGCCGTCGAAGATCTGCAGTCGGTCACCGGTTTGGAGGTGGAAGGTGTCGGCGGCGTGCTGCTCGACGACGACCTGATCCGGATGTGCTGGATCCGGTAATTGCCCTGCGGTCAGCTGGATTTCGTTGACATTCGATGTGCCAGGCCGCGGCAACCCGACCACTCGTCCGAGTAGCTTGGTCTCCCCGATCGAGAACGGGACGTCCGCCTGAGTGCGGGTGGCTACCTGCGCGACGCCGTCCGCGCCGCCCACCGCTGCCGCGATGGTCGCGGGATCGCCTCCGGTAGCGGCGAAGTCGGCCAGGTGCAGTCGATCGTAGGTGCGCTGGTAGGAGGTCTCGAGGTTACGGAACGAGTCATAGCTGGCGACGAACAGCAGCACACCGAGTAGCACGGTTGCGGCGATCGCGGCGACCTGCGCGGTGCGCCTGCGCAGGTCGCGCAGAATCTTCTTGGACAGCACGTGATTCGACACCATGAACACGGCGATCACCACCGGATGGTCGCGGCGTCGACGGGATCGGCGTTGATCTCCGCGGAGACGACGCGGCCGTCGCGCATTCGGATGACACGGTCGGCGATCTCGGCCGCGGCCTCGTTGTGGGTCACCATCACCACGCCGCGCCCGGCCCGGCTGGTGCGTTGCAGTAGCTCCAGCACACTGCGGCCGGTGGCGACATCCAGTGCGCCGGTTGGTTCGTCGGCAAGCAGCAGATCCGGGTCGGTCGCCAGTGCGCGCGCGATCGACACGCGCTGCTGTTGCCCGCCCGACAGCTGGGCGGGGAAGTGATCGGCCCGATCGGCCAGGCCGACCGCAGCCAGCAACTCGGACACTCGCCGCCGGTCGCCGCGACCGGTCAATTCTATGATTACCTCGACGTTTTCCCGTGCGGTCAGGCTCGGTATGAGATTGAAGAACTGAAAGACGAAACCGACGTGGTCGCGCCGGAACGCGCCGAGCGCGGTCGGCTTCGTGGCCGAGATATCTTGACCCGCAACGATTATCGAACCGGTGTCGGCGGGTTCGATGCCACCGATGATGTTGAGCAGCGTGGTCTTACCCGACCCGCTCGCGCCGAGTATCGCGACCAGTTCGCCCGGCGCGATGTCGAGGTCGACCCCGGTGAGGGCGTGCACCGCGGCCTCGCCCTCGCCATAGGTCTTGCCGACGCCGTGCAGGCGGATGCCGCCGCGCGGCCGGTCATTCGCCGGAGCGTTCGCCTTGCTGTGTTCGATCACTGGAATGTCCTTCGCTGTAGGGACTTTCGGTCAGCCCCGCCGCGCGCAGCAGCGGGCCGGTCACCTCCACCGCGCCCAAGCCGGGATCGATCATCCGGTGCAGGATCAGGCCGTCGATGAGCGCGAGCACCACCGCCGCGGTGGCCTCGGGGTCGGCGGCGCCTTGCTCGCGGAACCACGCGGTCATCGCGGCGCGGGCGCGAGCGACGAAGTGGCCCAGCTCTGTTCGCAGTCGCGAGTGCCGAGTGGCGGCCAGCATCATCTCGCTCATCGCCACCGTCGCGGTGTCGGTCCCGGTGTAGGAGCCGATCGCGGTGAGCATCTGGGTCATCGCGGCCGGACCCGACAGCGCGAGCACGCCCGCCATCACACTGTCGTACTCGATGCGAGCCATCTGCAACGAGGCGTCGATGAGCAAGTCGGTCACCGAGGAGAAGTGGTAATGGACCAGTCCCGGGCGGACGGCTGCGCGCTCGGCGACCATCCGGGTGGTCACCGCACCCCAGCCGTGCTCGGCGATCAACTCGACCGCCGCCGCCATCAACCTGGCACGCGTTTCCTCACCCTGCTCGGCCGCCGTGACCACGGATCCTCCTGCCCGACCGGTATTGGTCGATCGCCTTGGGCGTTCACCCAATCCCATGGTAATGGCAGTATGCAACAGTTGCTATAGGCAATTTGCTTGGCGGCCGTGGGTGCTGACGCTGCTGGGTCAGGTCGTGGCAACGCGCCCGTCGGGGTCAGTGCGGTCGTTCGGTGGAACGCAGCGCGATGAGCACATCGTCGTAGTCGATCCACCCGGTCAACTCGCCGCGCGCGCGGTCGACCACCGGTAAGCCGGTGCCGTCGTGACCGACGAGCGCGGTCAGCATCTCGGGCAGCGTGGCATCGACGGCGAGCGTCGGTGGCAATGTGAGCAAGGTGCGCACGGTATCGGCGGCCTCCGGATCATCGAGGGCTTCGGCGATGTCGCGTGCGGTGACACAGCCGTGGTAGTAGCCGTCCGCGCCGACAACCGGCAGCATCGTCGTCGTTGATCGGGCCAGCGCGTCCGCGGCGGCGCGCACGTCGGTGTCCTCGTCGAGCGGGCTCGGCACTTCGCGTGCGACATCACGGGCCAGCAATTCGGGGCGGGCCGGCTGGTGGCGCTCGATATCCACGCCACGGCGCAACAGCTTTCGCGTGTAGATGGTGTCCTTCGACAGCAGCCTGGAGCTCAGATCGGCCATCGCGACAGCAGCCATCAACGGCAGGATGATCGTGTACTCCCCGGTCAGCTCGAACAGGATGATCACGGCGGTGATCGGCGCCCGAGTCGCGCCGCCGAGCGCAGCACCCATGCCGATCAGCCCGTACGCGCCCGCGGACTCGGTGAGGCCGGGCAGCCCTTGGTGGGCGATATCGCCGAACGCGACGCCCGCCATCGCGCCGATGAACAGCGTCGGCGCGAACACCCCGCCGGATCCGCCGATGCCGATGGTCAGGCTCGTAGCCAGCATCTTCGCCACCATCAGCAACAACACCATGCCGATGAGATAGCGGCCTTCGACAGCGTTCTCCAACACTGGATATCCCACGCCGTACATTTGCGGGAGCGCGAGCAGCAGCGCCCCGAGAACCAGCCCGCCCACGGCGGGCCGCGCCCACTCCGGCCCACGCCACACGCGATCACACAGATCGTGGATCAGGTACAGCACTTTGGAAAAGCACACCCCGACAACGCCCGCGACAATACCCAAGACCAAATACAGCAGGTACTCGACCGGGCTGCGCACCGCGAATTGAGGCAGTGTCAGGAATGGCTCATCGCCGAGCATCGCGCGTCCGATGACGCTGGCGGTCACGCTCGACAGCACGACCGCGCCGAACGATTCGGCGGCGAAATTCCGCAGAATCAATTCCATCGCGAAGAACGGGCCCGCGAGCGGGGCGTTGAAGGTGGCTGCGATACCGCCGGCCGCACCGCAGGCGACCAGGAGTCTCATGCGTGGTGCGTCGAACCGAAACACTTGCGCGAGTGTGGATCCGGCCGCCGAGCCGATCTGAACGATCGGGCCTTCGCGTCCCACCGAGCCGCCGCCACCGATGCACAACGCCGACGCGAAGGCCTTGACCAGCGTCACTCGCGGAGCGATCCGGCCACCGTGCTCGGACACGGCATACATCACCTCGGGGACGCCGTGGCCGCGCGCTTCGGGCGCGAACCGGTAGACGATCGGACCGTATATCGCCCCGGCCAGCACCGGCGCGAGCAGCAGGAACCATGGACCGAGCCACGGAAAATGCAGGCTCGACACTCGTCCGAGTCCCGCGTACTCATCGCGGCCGGTCGCCAGCCAGGTGAATTCGGTGATCAAGTAGCGGAACCCCACCGCGCCGAATCCGGTCACGATACCGACGAAGATGGCCAACGGCACTACGGCCGAAGAGCTTTCCCGCAACCACCGCCCCGCTGATTCGCGACGGGGCAGCGGAATCGCCGCCCAGCTTCGTCTGTCCGCGTCCACACCAATCATAGTGGCAGTATGCAACAGTTGTTATAGCCAATTCTTGGTGGGCGGTAAAATGCGAGGGATCACACCCACTGAGGAGGACGATGGTGCCGCCAGCCCGCTCGGTCACCCGGGACTCGGTCGATGCGGTGACCGATGCGTTGCTCACCGCATCGCGCCTGCTGGTCGCGATTTCGGCGCGGTCGATCGCGCACGTCGACGACACGATCACCCTGCCGCAGTTCCGTACGCTGGTGATCCTTTCGACGCAGGGTCCGGTGAAACTGGCCACGCTGGCTCAGCAATTGGACGTGCAGCCCTCGACCGCGACCCGCATGGTCGAGCGATTGCTGTCCGCCGAGCTGATCACCCGGCAGCCGAATCCGCAGACCCGCCGTGAATTGATCATCGATCTGACACCCCACGGGCGCGAGGTCGTCGCAGAGGTCACCGCGAGCCGCCGGCGTGAAATCGCCCAAGTGGTACAGAACATGCCTGCGGCGCAGCGGCACGGATTGGTGGACGCGCTCAACGCCTTCACCGCCGCGGGTGGGGAGTTCGCAGCGACCGAAGGCAGTCAGGCCTATCCGCTGTAGCGGGCAGTTTTCACGAGCCGATAGTCGCGAGCGCGCGCTCGGGTTCTTGCTCGGAGGTCGAGGTATCGGTGCATGCATCGGTGTCGCGGCGGCGATATCGAACATAAGCCCACTGCAGCAGGGCGATTCCGGCCAGGCCGCCCAGTGCTGTCCCGATCCCGATCTTCCAGCCGGGCGGCCGCCAGGTCAGGACCAGTTCGGCATCGTTGGTGCCCGCTGGTACGTCGACGGCGACGAACGTCCCCGCCACCGTGGTCACCGGTATGTCGTTGCCCCGCAGGCTGACTCGGTATCCCGGCCACGCGAGCCGGGCGAAGACGACTCGCCCGCCCTCGGTAGAGCTGACCCGCACCCTGCTCGTGAGGTCCTGCCTCGAGGTCGAGATCGCTGTCACCCCTGGGGAATCGGCGATCAGGCCGTTGCGGGTCGAGATCGGTCCGTCGACTCGTTCGAGCACCCAGATGTAGCGTTCGTGGCCGGGGTAGTCGACCCATCGCCAGCCCGGCGGCGCGGGCTGGTTCCGCACGTCGGGGAACTGTGCTCGTTGCAGAACGACCCGGTCGACCTTCATCAGATCGACAATCGTTCGCCCCGTGGATGATTCGGTTGCGAAGGCGCGCCGGAACGCGTCCGGGCAGGTGCTGCCGTCCCAGCCCATACACAGCATCGCGCTGAAGGCGGCGTGGCCGATGGGGGTGTACGCGTTGACATAGTCCAGCCCCAGATTCTTGGCGTAGTTGCCGAACGCGAGCGAGCTGTAGGCGCCCGCGAGGTTCATGTCGCCGGGCCGCAGCAGGCCACGGTCGGCCAATTGCAGTGTGACGCCGTCGAAATGGGGGAACGCGGCCTTCATCTCCGAGCGCCGTTCCGGGAAGTTGTAAGACAGTGGGGTCGATGGCGCGGTGGACACCTGGAGGTAGGCAATCGGGAACATGGCCCCGATGGTCAGCAGGCACAAAGCCGCGGTTCCGCGGGTGCGACCGAGCCACATCGCGACCGTGCCGAGTACGAGAACGGCTACGGCCGCGACGAAATGCCGGATCAAGTGATGCGGATCGGCCGAGAACGAACGCACGAACAACAGCGCGATCAACACTGTGGCGGCCACACCCCGGCTCCGCGTCCGCGTGAAAGTCCCATGGCGACTGAGCAATACGCACACCAACACCAGCAGTGCGAGCGCGACCATCGGCAACACCCTGGCAGGCCAGCGCAACGGCCCGATCCGTCCGGGACCCGCGGTCCACATCAGCGCCGCCGCCGCGAACAGTCCGACTCCGCTGAGCTCCCTGGCCGACCGCGCCGCCGCACGCCAGTCGATGAACGCCAGCGCCGGAATCAAGAACCAGGCGATGTACACCATGGGCAGTGGCTGGACGTATCCCCACCATCCGGTGAACGCGGGCACCGTGCTCGGCAGGCTCGCGTTGAGCGACTCCGACCACGGCACCGTCAGAAACGGATCATTGAGGACCCGCTCGTTACCGCGCCAGGTCGCCGCCGAGGACAGCATCCCGGGCAGATAGGTCTCCAACCCGGCCAGCCCCGCACACCCCGCGGCCAGCACTAGGCGTACTGATGGCGCCCAGCGGCGCTGATAGACCACTTCACCGACCGCCACCGCGGCGATCATCAGCGCCGATTCCACTGCGGGAAAGATGTATTGGACCGAGATCGCCAGGTACAAGAACACGAATGCCGGGATCGGCCCGCTGCGTCCCCTCGCGTAGCGGACCCCCGACGCCCAGGCATGGACCAGCCACGCGGTACCGGTCAGCGAGGTCGCCCAGCTCGCCTCATCGAAGAACAGGAACCATCCGCTGAGCGTGAACCCGATCCCGGCCACCGCGGCCCAGGGCGCCCGTGCGCCGTACTCACCGCAGATCCGGAACACGCCGAGCGCGGCGATGATCGAGAACACCAGCTTCACGACGGTCGCGTAGACCGCGAGATCATCCACCGACGGCGCGATCAGATCGATGAGCAACTGCGGCGGGTTGTACAAACCCGCTTCTTCCATCGCATAGTTGCCCGACATCCACTCCCACGGCGCCAGCGCCGGAAAATGGCCGTCGCGCAGGTGCCGCCCCAGCATCACCCACAGTGCGGCGTACTGGGATTCGGTGTCATCGGTGTAGAAATGCCGCGCGTTCGCCAGCAGTACTGCCGCGTAACCGACGACCACACCGAGTGCGGTGACCGCTCCCCACCGATACGCCTCGTTGCGCGATTCCGTCGTCGCAGTTGCCACCACGAGTGCCAGACCCTACCCGATAGCAGCATTCTGCAACAGTTGCCATATGCATAATGCGACCGGATATGCGGGGCCGGACCTGCGCTGGCGCCGTCGCCAGACGGATGCCATTGGCGTGCATTGTGTTCCGCGACGGGTGGCGACGTTTTCGCCGGGCCGCGCGAGCTCAGGGCAGCTGCTCGACGGTCAACGTGGCAGCGGCGACGCAGAGTTGCCCGATGACCTCGAGCGGCACGATTTGGATCAGGTTGCCGTGCGCCAGGGTAACCATGGCAACCTCGGAAGCGACTTCGACTTGTCCGGTCGGGTGGTGGACGCTGACCGTGGTGCCGTTGATCGCACTGTCCGGAGTGTTCAGCGTGAGGAACAGTCTGGCTGTCGGCGGAACAGCCGGGTCGGACGGGACGATCTTCACGGTGTAGCTGAGCCGATAGGTGCCGGGGGCCTCTATCCGCAGCCCGGTGGAGACCGGGGTGATGCCGGAGGCGTTGCCGGCGTCCGGGAGCCTGAGCGGAGTCGACGGAATCAAGGTCTGCGGGTCAGTACTACTGACGGTTCCGGACGCTGGCAACACGCCTTTCCTTTCCCCGCGAAACGCGGTGTGTCAGAACGTAGAGGTCGGTGGTGCCCGCGAACGAGCCGGTTCGTCACTCGACGGGCCGATCGAAGCGGCGCCACCGTTGGTCCCAGCGGAAGCTTTGATAGCGAATCGCGCACCAACGGGCCGATTCGGTGACCACCACTGCCACACCGCACGCGCCGAGCAACACCACCGCGGCAGCGCGGATGGCCGCGGTAGTTGCCTTGGCCGGCCCGATGGGCGGTGTAGTCGGGCGTTCGTCGGCGTCGAGCCAGATCCGAATCCGATCGCCGCGGTTCGCGATGCTGGGCACCGGCGCGATCGCGGTGCCCGAAACTCCCGCGCGTCGCCACCGCACCGTCGCGAACGCCGGGCGAGTGCGGCCGAAAGCTTCGGGATCGTCGACGACGGTCGCGACAACTTCGATCTTGGCCGCATTGGCGACTCGAATCTGCTGGACGGCCGTGGTATAGACGGCAATGCCGACCGACCCTGCGATAGGGGCCGTGGCCAGGCAGACCGCAGCGACGACGATCCGGATCCAGGATTCGATTCGATCCGATCGGCGCATCAGTGGGTTGGGATTCCAGGGGCGCATGGCCAGTACTCGATCGCGCGGGGTGCTCATCCCCACATCTCGATATGGGGAAAGCTGGCCAGCTTGTCGTGCGTGTCGTCGTCCACCGTGACATGCACACCGTGCCTGCCCAATTCGCGAACCAGGCGATCCGCGATCGCCCGCGAAACGCGGTAATCCAGCACCGCTCCGCCCTCGGGGTAGCGCAACCGTACACGGACTTCGTTCGAGGATTCGCTCATGCGGGCAAGTACTCCGCTTCCACCTGGCATGAGATCGTGGCCACCGAGTAAGTCCATCGTTCGGGCACCGACTCGACGGTGACATCGTTGTCGAAATCGAGCCGGGTGCCCGCCGTAGTGATGGGCCGTGCCGATTTCCACGGGTTTCGTGGAGCATGGACGCGATGCATCGATCGGGTCCGTCTCACGAGTCGATTTTCCCAAATCGATCTTGCGGTACCCGATCGATTACTTTGCGATCGCATGACGACCGCTGCGCGAGATGGGCAACCGGACAACGAAACGGGCGCCACCGCCCGGGCGGTCTGCGCACGTGACCGAACCGCCGTGCGCGGCAACTGTTTCGGCCACGAGGGCAAGCCCGATGCCGGTGCCGGTGCCGGCCCGTCGTCCGATTTTGGCGGTGACGAAACGCTCGAAGATCCGGTCGCGGTCGGCAGCGGGCACCCCGGGACCTGCGTCATCGACCTGGATCACTGCGTCGTTGCCGTCGTGGACGACGGTCACCGCGACAACCCCGCCGCCGTGCCGGTCGGCGTTCTCGAGCAGGTTGGCCAGGGCACGCTCGAGTTCGATCTTGCGCCCGTCGACCGAGACCGCATCGGCCACGGTGAGCAGTTCGGGCGGGAACTTCCGTCCGGCCAGCGTGTAGGTCACCAATTCGCGCAGCGGTAGCGGTTCGAGCTCTGAACGATGAATACCCGCCTCGGCTCTGGCGAGCGCCAGCAGATCGTCGAGCAGCCGACGCAGATGCTCGAGTTCCGCACTGATCAGGCCGAATGCCTTGCGCGGCCGTTCCGGCAGCTCGTCCTGATGCCGCGCCATGACGCCCACGCTGGTGGTCAGGGTGGTCAGCGGGGTGCGCAGTTCGTGGCCGATATCGGCGACCAGACGTCGCTCCCGATCAATCCGCTGCTGCAACGAATCCACCATGGCGTTGAAAGCATCGACCGTGGTCGCGAGGTCACGATCGTGCGTGTGTGGCAGCCGCAGTTCGAGTTCGCCCGAAGCGATGCGCGCCGCTGCGCCCGCGACCTGGTGCAGCGGTTTCAGTGCGCGATGGCTCGCCCAGACGCCGAGCGCCGCACCGACGGTGGCGGCTACCAGAGCGCAGAGGATGAGCAACGTGCGCAGCGCACGCAGCGTGGCCTCCAACTCGGTGAGCGGCGCGAACTCGTACAGGATGGCGCCGGTGGTGTCCAGCTGCGCGCCGGCCCGCAGATATGGATGGCCACGCAACGAGAGGCGTTGTGCCGGAAGCGGATCGGTGCCCGATGTCCGAACATCGGCGAGCAGATCCGGGGCGAGACCCGGGTCGGAGACAAACCAGTCCGAATGCCACCGCAACGCCAGGACGGTGTCGGGCGGTGGAGTGAGCGTGGCCAGCGCCGCCGATGCGGAGGCACCCGGGGCGGCCAAACGGGCGTGTAGCAGTTCCGCGTGCGCCCCGGCTACCCGCTCGACGGTGCGTTCGCGCTGGGACTCCATATAGCCACGGCCGATGATGAACACCGAGATCACCAGGACCAGTGAGACCAGGCTGGCGCTCAAGGCGAAGGCCAGCACGACGCGCCCGCGCACGCTGCGTATCTCGCCCAGCCACTTCCGCCGGGGAAGCGGTTCAGCGTTGGGCATTGAGTCGATATCCGAGCCCGCGCACGGTGACCACGATCTGCGGATCGGAGGGGTCACGCTCGATCTTGGTGCGCAGCCTGCGCATGTGCACGTCGACGATCCGCTCATCGCCGAAAAAGCCGCGGTCCCAGACGCGTTCAAGTAGTACCGCTCGGCTCAGCACGCGGCCGACGGCCTCGGCCAACTCGCAGAGCAACCGGAACTCGGTCAGGGTGAGGTGCACTTCCTCGTCGCCTTTGTGCACGGTGCCTCGGCTGGGTGAGAGCACCAGGCGTCCGCGCGGGTCGGCGTCGAGCACCACATCGTCGGAAATGTCGCGCTCGGTGACCAGCCCCGCCCGCCTCCGCAACGCGCGCATACGCGCGGTGATCTCCTTGACTTCGAACGGCTTGGTCACGAAGTCGTCGGCACCTGCCTCCAACGCGGCAACCACGTCATGAGTGTCGTCCCGGGCGCTGACGACGATGATCGGGACATCGTGGTCGCGCCGAACTTCCCGGATACAGGTGAAACCGTCCATCCCGCCGAGCATCAGGTCGATGATCATCACGTCCGGAGCGCCGTGGTCACGCACATGGTCGAGCGCGATCTCGGCCTGTTCGGCTTCGGCGACATCGTATCCCTCATCCTCCATCGCCATCCGCAACGCGGTTCTGACCCGGTCATCGTCCTCCACGATCAGGAGGTTGGCAGCCATAGAACTTCCCTTGCACACGTGTGGGCCATCCGCAGGGCCATGAAATCACATCGGAAACGTCGATGTTGGCGAGGGCGTGCCAGTCGCGGCGAACAGGAAGGAGGTTACCCACGCTGAGGCCAGGTCAAACCATCCGCGAGGCGTCGCTCACGGTTCGGGCACGCCGGGTATCGGGGCATTGGTGCCGGGTGCCAACGGTGCGAACCTCGCCAGGGTCGGCTGACCCGAGAGTTCGGCCTATTTCGTCATCTGAGCGTAAAGCGTTCGACCGCACCATCGCAAAGTTTGTACGCCAGCCTGAATCGATCGTGCAGAGTCAAGGAGTCAACTGAATGTCGTTGCCCGACAACGCCGGGACCGATCGGTACCGGACCAGAACGACCACTCGGGCAGCACCGTTCGAACGGACCGACCCCGCCGTGTGGGGACCGATGGAATCGGATGGCTTGGCCGCGTTCGAGTCCGAGGGTTTCCTCGTCTTCGAGGAGTTGCTCGATCCGGGCGCGGTCGTCGACTTGCGCGCCGAGATCGGCAGGCTGGCCGACGATCCGGCGTGGGACGACGACGGCCGATCGACGATCGGCAGCGGCTCCGACGAGGCGCATTCGGTCTTCGGCATCCATCGGCTCAGCCCGCTGGTCACCGAGGTGGCGCGGGAGTCACGAATCCTCGAACTCGTCGGGCACATACTCGGATCGGTGGCCTATCTCCACCAGAGCCGGGCGGACTTCTTTCCTGGATTCCATGGCTCAGGCTGCTACTGGCATTCGGATTTCGAGATGTGGCACGCCGAGGACAGCATGCCGACACCGCGCGCGGTCAGTCTCGTCATCGCGCTGTCCGATCACACTCCGCACAATGGCAGTCCCATGCTGATGCCCGGCTCGCACCGCACATTCGTGCCGTGCCCGCCCGGGTCACCGGCCAAGCATTCCCGGGAATCGTTGCGGGAGCAGCAGATCGGCGTTCCGGCCGCAGCGGATATCGCGGAACTGGCGCACAAGCACGGGATCACCCAGTTCACCGGCAGGGCGGGCGCGGCGCTGCTGTTCGACTCGAACCTGATGTACGGCTCGTCGAACAACATCACTCCGTTCCCGCGCTCGAGCTTGGTCCTCGTGTTCAACAGCGAGGAGAACCGGCCGGTCGATTCGGACTCCGCGGACTCGGTCTTCGGGCCGGCGCGCTGAGCGGCCGGCATTGCAGAGAGAAGGGAACGGTCTGATCATGAAGATCGGATTCAACCGGCCACGCGGACGGTTTCGCCGCTGCATGGCCGCATTCGTCGCGATCACAGCCGTGGGCGTGTTGTCCGGCTGCGGTATCGGCGGAAACGACGCGGCCGCGGTGACCTACGAAGACGCCAAGTCCTCGGGCAAGATCAAGGTCGGCTTCGCCAATGAGGCGCCGTGGTCGTTCCTCGGCGCAGACGGGCAGCTGACCGGCTACGCGCCGACCGTGGCGCGCGCAGTGCTGAAACGACTCGGTATCAACGAGATCGAAGGCGTAGTCACCGATTTCGACGGACTCATCGACGGGGTCAGGGCGAAGAACTACGCTTTCGTCGCGGCGGGCATGTTCATCAATCCGAAGCGATGCGAGAGTTCGGCCTTCGCTGTCCCGGATTACCAGGTGGGTTCAGCGTTTCTGGTACCGGAAGGCAACCCGCGCAACATCACTCGGTTCGAGGACATCACCAGGGAGGGCGTGCGGATCGCCACCCTCGGTGGCGCGGTCGAGAACGGTTACGCCGAGTCCGCCGGCGTGCCCGGGCAGCTGATCGAGCCGATGGCGAAGCAGGACGACATCCTTCGCGCGGTGCGCAACGGTGATGTCTACGGCGCCGCGATGCTCGATGTCACCGCCGCCTGGCTGGTAAAGGCCAATCCGGACGCCAAGTTGGCGGTCGGCCCATCGTTCCGATTCGGTACCCGGCCCGACGTCGGTACGTTCAACTTCCGGATCGGCGACGACGAGTTCCGCGCGGACTTCAATCGGGAGTTGCGCGCGTTGCACGAGAGCGGTGAATGGCTCGAACTGGCGAAGCCGTTCGGTCTTACCGCGGCGAACGAGCCCGACCCGGCCGCGACTGCCGAGCAATACTGCACGGCCTGACCGGTGTCGAACCTCTCCATCTACCTGGAGCGCATCCTCGATGGCCTGCCGTTCACGGTCTGGGCGACGGTCGGCGGAATCGCGCTGACCGTCGCGCTGTCCTTCCTCGCCGGGATCGCGATGTTGTCACCGTCGCGATCCGTCCGATTCGTCAGCCGCCTGTACGTCGAGGGATTCCGGGGTACGTCGGAGGTCGTGCAGTTGTTCTTCTTCGCGGTCGCGATCCCGATCTTCTTCGGGGTCACCCTCGGGGCGACCGCGCAGGGACTGCTGCTCATCGGAATCATCGTGCTCGGGCTCAATCACGGTGCTTATGGGGCTGAGATTGTCAGGGGCGCAATACGTTCTGTGCCCGCCGCGCAAATTGAGGCGGCTATATCGGTGAATCTCTCACCGTGGCAACGGATGTGGCGGGTCGTACTGCCGCAGGCGGTGGTGGAGATGATCCCGTCGTTCAACAACCTGTTCATCCAGTTGGTCAAGGCGACCGCGCTGCTGAGCTTCATCGCGGTGCCGGAGATCTTCAAGAAGGCGGATGAACTGCGCGCTGTGCCCGCGTTCTCCCGTGAGCTCGGCGTCATCTATTCGATCCAGCTGGTCGTGTATCTGCTCATCGCGATCGCCATCACGGTGATCATGCGGTTCCTGGAACGCCTGGCCGCTCGGCGGGCAGGCCGGCCGGTCGCGTCGCGCCGGGCCGCGAAATCCGCAGGGGTGATCTGATGCAGAAGTGGCGGTGGGACCGCTTCTTCGACGCTTTCCCGTTCATCTGGGACGGTCTGGTCGTGACGATCGAGTACACCGTGCTCGGTTCGCTCGTCGCCTATGTCCTCGGCTTGATATTCGCGGTCATCCGGCGCATGCGGATCCCGATGGTCGACCAATTGCTGTGGGCTTTCATCGAATTCGTCCGCAGCACACCGTTGCTCGTGCAGGTCTTCGTGCTCTACTGGGTAGTCCGTCCGGAGTTGCTCGGCGCGTTGCCCATCGATACCCAACGTCTCGTGGTCGGTGTGACGGCTCTGGGGGTGCATTACGCCTGCTACACCTCGGAGGTGTTCCGGGCGGGTATCGAAGCCGTGCCCGCGGCCCAGTGGGAGGCGGCTACCGCGCTGAGTCTGCCTCGGCTGCGTACCTGGACCGACGTGATCCTGCCGCAGGCGATTCCGCGCGTGCTGCCCGCGTTGGGCAATTACACCATCGCGATGTTCAAGGAAGTTCCGCTGTTGTCCTCGATCGTCATTCTCGACATGGTCTACCAGGTCAAGACGGTGTACGCGGCAGACACCGGGGGAGCGGGCCCCGAGGCGTGGTTCGCGGTCGGTCTGACCTTCCTTGCGCTGAGCTATCCGAGCTCGATTCTGGTACGAAAGTTGGAAAGACGTGTCGAAAAGGTCTGAGTTGCCGTTGGTCCCGGAAAGCGGCGCAGGCTCGCCGGAGCACATGATCCGGTTCACCGATGTGGAAATGCGTTACGGCGACAAGGTGTGCCTGAATCAGCTCAATTTCGCTGTTACGCCCGGTGAATTCGTCACATTGATCGGACCCTCCGGATCCGGTAAGACGACAATTCTGCGGCTGATCATGACATTGGAACGGATAAACTCGGGCACTATCGAAGTCGCCGGAGAATATCTGAGCCATATGCGCCGAGGCGATCGCCTGGTACCCGCGGACGAGGCGCACCTGCGCCGGATGCGCCAGCGGATCGGCATGGTGTTCCAGCAGTTCAACCTGTTTCCGAACATGTCTGTGCTGCGCAACGTCACGGAAGGACCGGTGCGCGGTCTCGGCAAGTCGAAAGACACGGCCGAACAGCGGGCACTGGAATTGCTCGAGCTGGTCGGGCTCACCGACAAGATCGACGCCCGCCCCGGGCAATTGTCCGGCGGCCAGCAGCAGCGGGTGGCGATCGCCCGTGCGCTGGCAATGGATCCGGCGGTCTTGCTGCTCGATGAAGTGACTTCGGCGCTGGACCCCGAGTTGGTGACCGGAGTACTGCATCTGCTCGCCGATATCGCCGACAGCACCGACATCACGTTCCTGTGTGTGACCCACGAGATGCGGTTCGCTCGCAAGGTATCAGATCGTGTGTTGATGTTCGATTCGGGGCGGGTGCTCGAGGAGGGGGGCCCCGAACAGATTTTCACCGCGCCCGAACACGACCGCACCAAGGAATTTCTACGGGCCGTGCTCGACGCGCGTTGAAACGAAAGATCATCGCGGTTCCGGCCGCGGATGTCGCACGGCCGCAAAACCGCTGTCATGCGGTCGAAATATGACGGACACACGTACGTTACGACCCGTTCAATGTGTGTGGCGTCGCTTGTTCACCTTTTTGTCCGAATGGTCGATAAGGATTCCTTCGGCTGCTGAAGCCATTTCCGCCTCGAACGCCGAGGCGGATCGCTGGGATCTGATGAGGGAAAGAATGAGCATGAACCGCTCCAACGGTGCGCGCCGCACCGCCCGCGCGCTGGGTATCGGCGCGGCCGCCGCTGTTGCCATGGGCCTGTTCTCGACTGGTGCGGCGAACGCCGACACCTTTGTGCCGCTGCCGGACGGCGAGCGGCTGGGACCTGATGTGAAGGTCACGCGCACCCACGAAAGCGCGTTGATCTCGCCGTCGCTGTCGGCCAACGGCGCGGGACGGACCGTGTGGGTATCGGGGACTGTCATGGCGGATGTCGCCGCCACCCCGGAAGGTAAGGCGGGGCCCACCAATGGCGCGGCCGGCGCCCCCGGCACCAACAACTCCTCGACGCACGGTGTGTCCAGGCTGAGTTCCGGATACATCGTCGGTTGCCAGGTCAGCATTTCCGACAGTGCGATCTCGGCCGGTGTCTCCGGCGGCGTGAGCCTCAGTGGCGCCAGCGCCGGTGGATCGCTCGGTCTGAAACTCGGCCCCGGCCAGGTGAAGTTCGTCGAGATCGACGGCAAGGACATCAAGAAGGCCGGGACGTACTCGGTCGAATATCAGGACGTGGAGATGGAGATCCAGGGCTGTGCGGGTTACGCGCAGGCGCGCGCCTACTCGGTGGTCGAGATCATCGGCGACAACTACTCCAAGACCAGCCTGTACGGCATGCCGTTCAGCATCGGCTGACCTGGTCCATCTCACTGAATCCTTTTTTCGCTCCGGCAAATTCAACCCTGAAGGGTATCGAGTAATGTTCAACCGAAAGACGATGGCGCGGGCCGCCGGGATCGGCGCGGCCGCCACTGTGGCGCTCGGCCTGTTCTCCACCGGCGCCGCGAACGCAGACACCTTCGTAGCGCTGCCGGGCGGGGAGATTTCTCGGACCTTGTCCGACGGCACCGTGGTGACGGTGCGACTGGTCGGCGAGTCGGCCAACATCAACCCGTCGATGGGTTCGACTCCGCTGCACCGCAACACGTGGGTCTCGGGCAGCGCGCAGGTCGAACTGGCCGGCCCGAATGCCAAGGGCGGCAAGATCTACCCCGGCTACATCGTCGGCTGCCAGGTGAATATCGCCGGCGGTGGCGCGACCGGCGGTGTCGATGCCAAGACCGATTGGGAAGGCAAGAAGCCCGAGGTCGGCGGCAAAGCAGGCGGCAGCCTGTCACTCGGTCCCGGTCAGTCCAAGGCGATGTACCTGCTCGATCTCGAGGAAGCCGACGACTACGGCGACGAGTCGCACCAGAAGCGCAACAAGTTCAAGGGCGCCAATGGCAGTGTGACCTGGGCGGATTCGACGTTGGGCGTGAACGGCTGCGCCGGTTACGCGCAGGCTCGGGCCTTCGTGAAGGTGAAGGTCGAGACCGAGAACGTCAAGTCCGTCGTGACCCTGTGGGGCCAGCCGTTCAGCATCGGCTGATCCGGTAGGGGGACAAGATGGGCCCGGCGGACACGCCGGGCCCATTCAGTCGCGCGAACGATTCATGCGACGTATGAGTAGGGCAAGACCGACGAATAGCCCGATAAGCGCTACTGCGGCGACTTCGGCCATGGCGGGCTCCCTTCTGTGGGCGAGTGGGCAGAGTACCCGGACCGCGTCCGGTTCGGCAGGAGTTTGCGAATCCCGCTTCGGCGCTTCAGGACCCGCCACGTCCAGCATTTGCCTGCGGGCACTCTTTACGGCATCTTTACAGGTGGTGTGCCGGGAAGTCTGGTCGGCAGCGTGACCCCGAAACGACGGGCAGCGCTCAATGGCTCGAGGGGGACAGATGGCGCTGGTGCTTGCGTTCGGAGTGGTGTTGCTGGTCAGCGTTTCGCTGTCCGGAGTGGCCGCCAGGACGGTGTTGTCGACGGCACTGCTCTTCCTGCTGGCGGGAGCGCTGATCGGGCAGGGTGGATTCGGGTTCGTCACGATCGAGCCGCGCGACGGACTGGTGGTCGTACTGGCCGATGTCGCGCTGTTCACCGTGCTGTTCACCGACGGCCAACGGGCGAATCTGCCCGCGCTGCGCGAAGGTTGGCGATTGTCGGGTCGTGCGCTCGGCTTGGCGATGCCGTTGACCATGATCCTGATCGCGCTGCCCGCGCACTGGCTCGCCGGTTTGGACTGGCCGACCGCGTTCCTGCTCGGCGCCATCTTGTCGCCCACCGATCCGGTGTTCGCCGCGGCGATCGTGGGGCGCAGCGATATTCCGGTGCGGCTGCGGCGACTGCTCAATGTGGAGTCCGGGCTCAACGACGGTCTGGCGTTGCCGTTCGTGTTGATCTTTCTCGCGACCGCGGCCCATCACGAGTCCGGACTCGGGCACATCGCGGTGGAGCTGGTACTCGGTGTGGTGCTCGGCATCGCGGTGCCCGCGGTCGTCGCGTTCGCTTGGCGGTCGAAGATTCTGACCGCGGAGCCGCGGCTGCAAGCGTTGGGGCCGTTGGCCATTGCGGTCACCCTGTACGGGTTGTGCCATCTCACGCACGCCAATCCGTACCTGGCGGCGTTCGCTGCGGGTTCCACACTGGCAACGCTGGATCGGGTAGCGGCCGAGCACTACGAGCCGTTCGGCGAACTCCTTTCGGAAATCACGAAATTCGCCGCGCTGCTGGTATTCGGTGCGTTGATCACGCCGGATCGCCTCGGCCACCTCGGTGTCGGCGGCTGGGCGGTGGCGGTGCTCGCCATCGTGCTGGTCCGGCCCGCGGCGATGATGATCTCATTGCTGCGGACCTCGTTGAGCGGACCGGAGCGGGCGGCGGCAGCGTGGTTCGGCCCCAAGGGTTTCGCATCGGTGGTCTACGGGTTGCTGGCATTGCAATCCGAGATCGCCGACAGCGAGCTCGTGTTCGATCTGGTCGCCGTGACGATCGCGTTGTCGATCGTGCTGCATTCCTCGACCGACGTTCCGGTTGCGCGGGTGCTGCGGGTGGAACCACCGGACAATCTGCCGACCGGACGTAAGGCGCCGGCGCACGGTGCTGCGCCGGACACCGTTGCCTGACTCGGTCAGACCAGCATGGCTCGTACCTGGGCTACCGCTTCGGCGGGATGTCGTGCGTTGATGGCGTCGCCGATCGACTGGAACTGCCAGACGTCGTCGGTGCGGAATACCTTGCCCATCACCAGGCCGGTGTGCGATCCGCCGCCGCTGAGGTCGTAGCGGGCGATCTCGACACCGGTCACGCTGTCGATCAAGCGGCAGAACGCATTCTCGATCTGTTCGAAGGTTTGACCCGTGTAACAGGTCACGATGAAGACCACCGCGTTGATGTGCGGGGTCAATCGGGTCAGGTCGACGGTGATGATCTCGTTGTCGCCCTTGCCTTGTCCGGTGGTGCTGTCGCCGAGGTGGCGGATCGCGCCGTCGCGGGAGATGAGTTGCTCGTGGTAGACGACGTCGACGATCTGATCGTCGGCGAACAGCAGTGCGGCGGCGTTGAGATCGATGTCTTTGCTGTGCGCGCCGAACCAGCGGCGGGTGCGGACCGGATCCCAGCCGAGTGCCATGGTGACGTAGTCGAGCGCGCTGCCGCTCTCGTCGTGGAGTGTGATGAACATGGGTTAACCCCCTCTTTTCTGGCGACCGCGGCTCTGCTGCCGCCCCGCCGAACCGTGCTGGACTCGACCTTCACCACCACTGCGTCACCGCGCCGATCTGCTGGCCGAGTTCGGGTGCGAGCGTGCGGGCGTAGCTGGCGGTGAGATGGTGTTCGTCGCGGTAGACCAGGACGTTGCCCTCGACGACGCGGCACCGGTCCGCTCGGCAGACATCGTCGCTCAGGTCGAGCGGATAGATATGCGGGTACGCCGAGGCGAGCTGTTCGGCCGGGTTGTCCGGTTCGAGCGCGTCGGTACGGTCCATGCCGCAGCTGTCGGCAGAGCCGCGGTGGGCGAGACAGTCGACGGCGCGGTAGGCGACTCCGTCGCGACGCAGCCACGGTGTGTCGCGGATGGCGAGGGTGTTCAGGCCGCGGTCCGACAGGGCCGACCAGACGTCGAGATACTCCGGCGGCACGTCGTCCCCGCTGTCGGTACGCGGGCGGGTGGCGGTGACGAAAACCCAATCCGGTCGCTCGTCGGCCAGCCGGTCCAGCACTTCCGCGGACCATTCGTGGCATTCGGGAAACGGTGCGCGAGCGTAGGACGGCTCGTCGGAGAAGGTGAGTGGACAGCCTTCCTTCAAGAAGGTCGCGATACGGAAATGTTGTTCGCCCGCAAGCACTTCGAGCGCGGGCAACCAGTGCTCGGAATGGGATCCACCTACCACCGCGATGGTGCGGGACGCGGACTCGTCGCCGTAGACGCAGCTGCGCACCTCCCGATTCGGGGTGATGCAGCCGTCGAAGGTCGGTCGCGGTGCGTCTTTCGCGCCTTCGAATACCGTGGGCCGCATCCGCTCCGGCGTGCTGCCCTTCGCGGCCGCCAGTACCGCTGCCCCGGGGTATTCGGTGGCATCCAGCGCCGACGGCGGCCGGGCCGGATTGGCTTTCAGGACGGCCTGCCACCCGAACACCGCGATCAGTACGCCGAGGCCGAGCGCCGCCACCACCGATCCGGTACCGCGGCGACGCCACCGCGCGACGGGCGTCGGCGTAGCACGCGCCCGCAGTGGTGTTTCGATCAGCAGGTACGTCGCCGAGGCCAGCACGAGCGAGGCGGCGATCACCAGCAGTCCGCCACCGATGCCGGGGGCGGTCTCGCCGTATTCAGCGAGATAGAAGATCAGTATCGGCCAATGCCACAGGTACAGGGCGTATCCCAGGTTACCGAGCTCGGTGAGCGGCCAGGTGCCGAGCAACTTGTTGACCAGCGGTCGCCGAGCGGGCGCGATGTTCATGCCGGACACGATCAGCGCCGCCGCCGCGGCGACGGGGAACAGGGCCGCGGGACCGGGGAACCGGGAACCTCCGTCGATCAGCAGTCCACAGGAGAGCACCCCGGCGAGGCCGAGGATCGCCAGCCCGGTGCGCAGGCGTCCGGGCAGTGCGATCCACGGTGCGGCCACCGCGAGCGCCGCCCCGGCGAGCAACTCCCACGCCCGGGCAGCGCTGTCGTAGTAGGTCCAGGCTTGGTGCTGCGCTGTACCGTTCATCGCGTACCAGAACGACATCGCCGCGACCACGCCCAACAGGGCAAGTAAACCGAAGCGGCGCAACCCGTTCGGCGATGTGCGCGAAAACGTCCACAGCCAGATCCCGAGCACCGCGGTCATCACGAGATAGAACTGGCCCTGTACCGCCATCGACCAGAGGTGTTGCAGCGGACTCACCGTCGGATCGGGTGCGGCGTAGTCCAGCCCGGCGTACGCGAGCTGCCAGTTCTGGTAGTGCAGCGCCGAGGCCAGCGTTTGATCAGCGATGTCGCCCCACTGGGTATACGGCCGCAGCACCACCGTCGCGACGACAACCGCCGCGAGCACCACCGTCAACGCGGGCAGCAGCCGGCGTGCGGTTCGCCGCATGATCCGCGTGACGCCGATTGTGCCGAGCGTATCGCCGCGGCGCAGCAGCATGCCGGTGAAGAAGAACCCGGACAACACCAGGAACACATCCACCCCGCCCGAGACCCGGCCCATCCACACGTGGAACAGCACCACCAACGCGATGGCGATGCCGCGCAGTCCATCCAGGTCGTGCCGATATTCCGGCACCGTCGAGCGGGCAGTCAGGTCGATCGCTCTCCTCGAGTGCTGAGCTGAGCCCTCGGCCGTGTCGAGTGCGGCAGTGTCAGGCGAAATCTGCACCGACTGCTCCTCTCACAATTCAACAGGTTCGGGCCGGGCGGTAGTTCCGGAGGTCAGCCGAAGACGAAGTAACGCAGCCACAAATACGGCGCCGCCACCACGATGGTGATCGCGGTGACGACCGCGCCCTTGCGAGTGAACTCCCAGAACGAGATCGGCGCCCCCGCCTTGGCCGCGATGCCGAGCATGACCACGTTGGCGCTCGCGCCGACCGCGGTCAGGTTGCCGCCGAAGTCCGAGCCCATGGTCAGCGACCACCACAACGCGTCCGAATGCACCGGGTTATCGATGCCTGCGGCGAGATCGGCGACCAGGGGACTCATCGTGGCCACGTACGGAATGTTGTCGATAACTCCGGACAACAGCGCGGACACCCCGAGAATCAACATGACCGCTACCAGAGCGTTACCGCCGGTCGCGTCGGCGGCCCAGCGCGCCATCGTCTCCACGACACCCGTTTTCACCAACGCACCGACCATCACGAATAACCCGGCGAAGAACAGCAACGTCTCCCACTCGACACCGGAGAGGTAATCCTCGGGCTCGGTCCCCGAGATCAGCACCAGCACGCCCGCACCCAGCAGCGCCACGATCGCGGGATCGACATGCAGCCAGGAATGACCGACGAACCCGATGAACACCGCCAGCAGCACGACACCGCATTTGGCCAGCAGTCGTGGATTCCGGATAGCTTCGCGCTCATCGAGGGTCATCACATCCGCGATGCGTTCCGGAGTGGTATTGAAGGACCCACGGAACAGGATCGGCAGGATGAGGGTGAATACGACCAGCTCGATCACCACGATCGGCGCCATGTGAACCAGGAAGCTGTTGAACGTCAACCCGCTTCGGCTGCCGATGATGATGTTGGGCGGATCACCGATCAGGGTGGCGGCGCCACCGATGTTGGAAGCTAGCACCTCCGCGATCAGGAACGGCGCGGGCCGGATATCGAGCCGGTCGCACACCAGCAGGGTGACCGGGGCGATCAACAGCACGGTGGTGACGTTGTCGAGGAACGCCGAGGCAATCGCGGTGATCAGGGTGAGCAGGATCATGACGCGCACCGGAGATCCCTTGGCGCGCTTGGCCGCCCAGATCGCGGCGAACTCGAACGCGCCGGTTTGGCGCAGCACACCGACGATGACCATCATCCCGAACAACAGCAGGATGACGTCCCAATCGACGCCGGTGTCGTGGGAGAAGAACGCGTCCCCGGAATCGAGCACACCCGCGGCGAGTACGATCGCGGCCCCGCCGAGCGCGGCCTTGGTTTTATGGATGCGTTCGGTGGCGATCAGGGAATACGCCGCCACGAACACGACGATCGCGATCGCGGTCATCGCAGACCACCCGCGGGACCGTTGCCGTTCAGGTGCCGGCGAGTGTTACCTGCAACAACCTCGACGCGGTGATCACTCCGACCATCCGCTTGCCCTCGACCACCGCGACCAGCGGAGAACGGCACCGCGCCATCAGCGCGGCGACCTCGATCACCGTGTCGTCGGCGCGAACTACCGGTACAACCGGTTTCGCTGCCGAGTCCGGCAGCAGCTGACCAACAGTCTTGCCGCGCAACGCGTCCGCGACCCGGTCGGCCACCGACTCCGACAACACCCCGGCCAGCGACGGATCGTCTTGGATATACCCCGGTACCAGGAAACGCACCACCTGCGAGGCAGGCAGCACGGCCCGAGGTACCTGATCCCCGTCGGTCACGACGATCCCCGGCAGCCGATGCTCGGCCAGCAGCTTCGCCGCGGCCAGCGCATCGGAATCCATCCGCACCGACGGGTAGTCCTCGGCTATCTGACTTGCCTGCATCTTTGAACGATACGACGTGATAGACGCGGCGTACCCCAGATCGCCTGCTGTCATCGGCAGACGGCAAGTGGGACATGGTCGCGCTGCACGTAAAAGTAAGCAACAGAAATCTCCCATGACCAGCCGCCCGACCCGCGATCACGAGCCGGGTTTGCCGACCAGACTTCCCGGCACACCACCCGTAAAGATGCCGTAAAAGATCCGTCAGGGCAAACCCCGCGCCCAGCGCAACGACGTCGGCATTCATCGCCGACGCGGCCCCGACCGGCCATTGTCCGCAGTGTCTACCCGCGCGAACCAGCCACTCGATGGTGACCGCACCGTTGCCTCAGCTGTCGAGAAAACGCTCGGGCTATCCGATGCGGGCCGCGGTGTTTACTTCGTGGGCGGGGCGGCGTCTACTTGGAGAATCAACACGTCCGCATCCCGAAACACCCACGAGCGGGGCGGTATTCGACGACATGGGGATGACATGAGAAGGCGAATCTATATCGAGGGCATCGGTGGCCGCTCGAGGTTCACCAGCGTTGTCATGGTGCTGGCGTTCGCGTGGCTGATCATCGGTGCGATAGCTGGTTGGCAACGGCACTACTACGAGAGCGCACCGACCAACTGCGCGAGCACCGGAACCATTGCGGTGACCATCTTCGCCGGGCCGCTGAACTACCTCGGTTTGCACCCGACCGTCGACAACTGCGACGTCAACGTGCCGCGACCGAGTCCGTGATCACCGGGCTGGGCAGCTCGGCGGACTGGTCGCACGTCAGCCCGCGCGTGGCTCGGATTCGACCGCGCGGATGGCGGTTTCGATGGCGCCGATCCGGTCGGCCAGCAGGCCGATGGCGCCGATCGCGTGGGTCAGCGGATCGTCGTCAGCGCCGCCGAGCGCTTGCGTACGGCAATAAGCGGCCTTGATCTCCGTCCAGCGGGTGGACTGGGCGGGGGTGAGTCGGTTGCGGAGTTCGGCAAGTTTGAGCAGGTTCGCTTCAGCGTCCGCGGCCAGAGTTTGGGCATCGGCGATGTAGTGGTCGTCGATCAGGGCAGCCACCTCGTCATCGTTCATGACCGGGACGATGCGCTGGGCCAGCCCGTTCATGTCGCGGTAGGAACCCTGGAGGTGGAACGGGGGTTCGGTCCCTGGCGTGGAAGACATACAGCACGTCCTCGCCGTTGTCCGCCCGGATGGTGCGTTCGTACTCCAGATCGGCGACCGGGGTGTCGAAGGTCTTGTGTGCGCCGGTCGCAAGGTAGTACCCGCCGGGAAAGATGATGCCCTGATCGTCGGGGAGTAGGCGGCAGGCGGCTCCGATACCGTCCAGGCGCGCCACTGTTCTGGTTCGGACGTTGAAAACCGGGTGACGCCATGCGGTTTCGTTGTAAGGGCGGATGCGCAACAGGATCAGCGCACCGAGCCGGGCGTAGTGTACGTCGGCATTGGCGAGGCTTTGCAACGGCTCATCGACCGGTTCCGGGTAGATCCCGGCGCCGGTTTCGGTGTTGTTCTCGATCTTGATGGTGAGCGTGCCTGCGAGCGTTTCCACGAACACCTCGCCGAGGATGGACAGGTGTGGGTGACGACCGGGCACCTGGTCGTCGCGGGTCGTTTCGGTCCAACCGAATTCGTACGCGGGCGGGAACGGGTGATCGCGTTCACCACGGTTGTCCAGGTAGCCGGCGCCGCCTTCCGCATCGGTCCGCCAGCGCAACATCTTATGTCATCGGTGCGCCGACCAGTCTGGAACACCGCGAGCAGCAGCCCGTCCACCCGCCGCAATCGCAGCAGCCGGGTCCGGCGGTAGTACCGATACAACTCGGCGAAGTCGCGCCGGAACTGATCGCTGTTCAGCAGCCCCGCCGGATTGCCCTGCGTGAAGCCGAATTCCGCACCGGTGCCATGGAATCGGTTGCACCGCGAACACATCGCCCACCTCGGTCTCCGGCTGGAGACCGAGGAACACGTTGTAACCGAACACCATTCGACCATCAGCCAGCGCGACTACATCGCGGGGCACACAGTTGTGTTCGGTGCGGATGTACTCGGTGCCGAGCAGCGTCATCTCGATCCCGCCGAACCCCTCGATGCGGCGGTCGTTGAGTTGTGCGCCGCGCCGGGCCAATTCGTCGGCCCGTGCCTGCAGGCGGGCTCGCAATACCGCGTAGGTGCTGTCGTCGAGATCGGCCACCGTGGCCGGGACGGGCGCGGCCACGGTGGCCGTCATTTCCCGGTGGTGCTGTGGCGCGGTGGTCATTTGGCCAGTCCCTTGCCGAGGCCGATCGAGCCCACCAGGCGGTCCAGGAACATCGACTCCCCTCCAACGATGTCGATGTTCGCCGTCGCGAGCCCGGCGGCGAGTACGTCCGCCTGTGCCCCGGCGACCGCCCGGTGTGCATCGATCTTGGCCAGTTCCACCTCCTTTTCCATCGCCAACCGCAGTCGGTATTCCTCGTGCAGACGGGTGGCGTCGCGCGCCGCCATCGCCTTGGCTTTCTGCGGAATCCCCCTGTGTCAGGGGAGTTGTCGCGCCGTACTGCGCGCTCTCCCGGACTTGGATGATCGCCGACGAACCGTCGGCGGACGTGAGTTCGGCCTGGCCGAATTCGGCATCGACTCGTCCGGTGCGAATAACGCAGATATGGCCGATGAAGCTCGAATGCGACGGCTGCGCGGCACCGCGAAATAGCGCGCGCAACGAACGGATCGCGGCCCGAGTTCCAGCTATCGCGAGCATCATAGCGACCGGCGGCAGTGCAATTCCGGTGACAATTACCGCGACACCGCCGAGACCGGCGGCGTCGATCGCCACTGTGCCCGCCGAACTGGCGAACCAAGATAACGAAACTACACCGGTTACGGCCACGGTCACCGGCACGCCGCTCAACCCGAGCGTGTCGAAACCCGTTGGCATTACTCCGGATTCGGCGTCGAATTCACCACCGAGCAGATCAAGACCGACACTGCCGACGGGCACGAGCAACCAATACCCGATGACGACGAGCAGTGCGAAAGTGAAAAGTACGGTGGGAAAAGTCAGTGTCGCGGCAAAGAATTCATCCATGCCGCAGCGAAGTCGCTACCCGCACCCCGGGATCGGGGCGCGTGCGAAGTTCGCCGCGTTGACTGTTTGTTCGATCCTGCGGACATCGCCGCGAAAACACCCCGGTAGAAGCATCATGAATCCCCTCGCCAAACCGACACTCGAACCACGTTTGGCTCGAATGCTGCCGACCAGACTTCCCGGCGCTCCTACTCGTAAGGATGCCGTAAATGTTTGTCCACCGCAACTCGAAATGCCGATAATGCTTGCGCGGCAACCGACTTGCGTGAACGTCGCTGTGCGTCCGGGCCGCACGAGTCGGCGACGGGTGCGGTCGTCCCGTGTCCCCAACGGGTATCTATGGGGTTGCCTTTGCTGATTCTTTACGGCATCTTTACAGGAGGAGCGCCGGGAAGTCTGGTCGGCAGCATGGCCCGCTCAGGGCCGGGTTTTCGATCGGCCAGTGGGATGAGGTGCTTGAATGGGGCTGCAGCGATTCGCCGCAGAGGCAGTGTCCGGATTGACCGTGGCGATCGTCGCGCTTCCGTTGGCCATCGCGTTCGGCATCACGGCGACCGGCACGCCCGAGGGGGCGTTGGTCGGCTTGTACGGCGCCATCTTCGCCGGGTTCTTCGCGGCGGTGTTCGGTGGTACGCCGGGGCAGGTGACCGGCCCTACCGGGCCGATCACCGTCGTCGCCACCGGCGTGATCGCCGCGCACGGACTCGAAGCCGCGTTCGTCGCGTTCATCCTGGCAGGCGGGTTCCAGATCCTGTTCGGGCTGTGCAGGCTCGGGTCGCTCATCCGCTACATCCCGCACCCGGTGGTGTCCGGCTTCATGGGCGGTATCGCGCTGATCATCATTCTCGGCGAACTCGATCAAGCGCAGAAAAGCTTCCTGCTGGTCGCGGTCACCATCGTGCTGATGCTGGTATCGACAAGGCTGATCAGGTCCGTTCCCGCCAGTCTGATCGTGCTGGTTGCCGTCACCGCGCTGCTGCCGCTCGCCGCGGACTGGCTCGGGAATGTCACCGTAGGCCCGGTGCCGCTCAACACGGCGGTCGACTACATCGGCAAGATTCCGGAGGCCGTCCCGACCATCAATACTCCGGATCTCAGCGGTTCGTCGATTCTCGGTTTGCTGCTGCCCGCGTTGAGTATCGCGCTGCTCGGTTCAATCGACTCACTGCTGACTTCGGTCGTGATGGACAACATCACCGGAACGCGACACCGCAGCAACCGGGAACTCGTCGGCCAGGGCATCGGCAACATCGCCAGTGGTTTGTTCGGTGGCCTGGCCAGCGCGGGAGCGACCGTCAGATCAGTGGTGAACATCAAAAGCGGTGGGCGCACCGCGTTTTCGGCTGCGACCCACAGTGTTGTGCTGTTGGTTTTCGTCGCCGGACTCGGCGTCGTCGTCCAATACATTCCGCTCGCGGTGCTGTCGGGCATCCTGATCGTCACCGCGTTCGGCATGTTCGACTGGGACACGATGAAGAAGGCGCACGTTTCCCCGAAAGGCGATGTCGTGGTGTTGTTCGCGACGATGGCCATCACGGTGGTCATCGATCTGACCGTCGCGGTCGCCGTCGGGGTGCTGCTCTCCTTTGCAGTTCACCTCGTGCAGTCCCGCCGCCGGACGGCCTCGATCGTCAAGGACGACACCGCCTATCAGATTCACGGCCCGCTGTCCTTCCTGTCCACCGACGCTGTGTTCACGACACTTCGTGCGGACAAGCCTGAACTTTCACTGTCTTTGGCCAACGTCAGCTACCTGGACATGTCGGGAGCGAAGGCCCTGCTGACATTCATTGATCATTCGGACCGGGACGGCGTCGAGCTCACCATCACCGACCTGCCACCGCACATCGAGAACAGGTTGTCCGATCTCGCGAGTGCGGAGCAGCAAGCCAGGTTGGTGGCCGCGGTGGAATCGCGGTAACGGACCACAGGGCTGTTCGGTTGGCCCGCCGAACTTCGATTGTTTGGGGTCGGCCTGTGCGGGAACCCTTCGAGTATCGAGCTGATTCGCGTTCGCCACTCCGATCACCTGGGGTGGAGTCGGTCAGCTATTTGCCTCGGCCGACTGGTTACGGGGCTCAATCGAGGAGGGCGCTATGAGCGCCGACCATCCGCCGGTATCGAGTACGCCGGGAAAACAGTCCTTCCGGCGTGGGCATCTCGACACAAAACAGACGTCGGTGGCGTGGCGTGGGCGCGCGAAAGCATGGACCGCGCGGGCGTGGGTGGAGATCGCCGTCGGCGCGGTCCTGGTCATCGTGTTGCTGATCTTCATCCTGCAGAACACCGGCTCAACCGAGATCGCGTTCCTGCCATGGAGTTTCACCATGCCTCTGGGGGTGGCGTTGCTGTTCGCCATCGTCGGCGGTGTATTGGTGATGGCCTCGGCGGGCGGCGCCCGTATCTGGCAGCTACGCCATCAGCGCGCGGGCGCGGGCGAAAAGTCCACGCGCGCAACGGAATAGCCCACGAGCCATGGTCCAGCCGCAGATGAATCGGAGAGAACCGATGATGACCACCGCAAGTCACCCTACCGGCGAACTGCCCCGTATCGATGCCCGCGGCCACCGCAGCATCGCCGAACGCCTGCTACTGGGCTCCGACGAGACCGTCGACCAGAACAGCCGATGGCACCAACGCGTCACCGGTCCCCAGATCCCCGGGCTGGTCTCCACGATCACTCTGCTTTTCGGGACCTGGCTCGCGATCACCCCGCTGCTGTGGTCGCACCCGGCCGGCGCGGGCTGGTTTGCCGCAGGTTGGAACGAAGCTCTCGTCGGTGGCGCCATCGCAGTGCTCGGCCTCGTCCGGCTCAGCCGACCCATCCGGCTAAACACCGCTACCACGCTCGGCCTGCTGCTCGGCACTTGGATCGTCGTGTCTCCGCTGCT
Organism: Nocardia sp. NPDC051756; assembly: GCF_040681495.1. Classification (NCBI taxonomy): domain Bacteria; kingdom Bacillati; phylum Actinomycetota; class Actinomycetes; order Mycobacteriales; family Nocardiaceae; genus Nocardia; species Nocardia sp. NPDC051756. The sequence continues at coordinate 967,030 of NZ_JBFAYV010000004.1, forward strand.
GTTCCACTACGGAACCGCCGAGGAAGCCATCCCCGCCACCGTCAACGACATCGTTATCGGTCTGACCGTCGTCGGCGTGACCACCCTCGGGCACATCGATGCGCGCCGCACCTGGGACATCGCACAGCACGCCAGAGGGTGAGAAATGGCGCGTTCCGAGCAGGCTATGCGACCGAACTCGATGCGGTGATGGCTGACGCCGACGGGGGCGTCCAGGCCGGCATCGTCACAATGCCGAATCGTCTGATCGACAGCTCGGTCCGTCGGCGGAGGGGTTCTTGCACGCTTGTCATCAATGCGCAGCGACGAGGTGCCCGCTGAGCCGACCGTGGCGCTCTTCGGAGTTTTCGTTGAGTCCGATAATCTCCACCCGCTTGCCCTTGGCCGCGTACTTGTTGGTGATCGCATCCAACGTGGCAACGGTGGATGCATCCCAGATATGGGCCTCGGACATGTCGATGATCACGGTGTCCGGATCTCCGGCGTAGTCGAACTGGTAGATCAGGTCGTTGCTCGAGGCGAAAAACAGCTCGCCACGCACCTGATACACGCGGGTGTCGATATTGCCGTCACGGTCGGTATCGGCGTCGCCGATTTTGTCCACTTCGGTGAGGTGGGCGACTCGGTGGGCGAACAGCACCAGCGCGGTGAGTACGCCGATGATCACCCCGTAGGCGAGATTGTGGGTGGCGACAGTGACCGCGACCGTTACCAGCATGACGGTGGTTTCGGCGATCGGCATGCGGCGCAATGTCTTCGGCGAGATCGAGTGCCAGTCGAAGGTGCCGACCGACACCATGATCATGACTGCGACCAGGGCGGCCATCGGGATCAAGGCGACCACGTCGCCGAGGCCGACGACCAGGATCAGCAGGAACACACCGGCCAGGAACGTCGAGATCCGGGTGCGTGCGCCGGAGGCTTTGACGTTGATCATGGTCTGGCCGATCATCGCGCAGCCACCCATGCCGCCGAAGAATCCGGTCACAATGTTGGCCACACCTTGGCCCCAGCCTTCGCGGGTCTTGTCGGAATGGCTGTCGGTGATGTCGTCGACAAGCTTGGCGGTCATCAACGATTCCAGCAGCCCGACCAGCGCCATCGCCAGCGCGTACGGAGCGATGATCCCGAGCGTGTGCAGCGTGAACGGCACGTGCGGGATCAGCAGAGTCGGCAGGCTCGACGGCAACTCGCCCTCGTCACCGACGTCGGGCACCTTCAGGACGAACGCCGCGGTCACGGCCGTGAGTAACACGATCGCCACCAGCGGCGCCGGGACCATGGTGGTGAGCTTGGGGAGCAGCACGATGATCAGCAGCGCGACCGCGACCATCGGATAGACCAGCCACGGCACGCCCACCAGATGCGGTACCTGCGCGCTGAAGATCAGAATGGCCAGCGCGTTGACGAACCCGACCATCACGCTGCGCGGCACGAACCGCATCAGCTTGGCCACTCCGATCAGGCTGAGCGTGATCTGGATCACCCCGGCCAGGATGACCGTGGCGATCAAGTAGTCCAGCCCGTGCTCGCGCACCAGCGGAGCGATGACCAACGCGACCGCTCCGGTCGCCGCCGAAATCATCGCCCGGCGGCCACCGGTGAACGCGATCGTCACCGCCATCGTGAAGGAGGCGAACAAACCCACCCGTGGATCGACGCCGGCGATGATGGAGAATGAAATCGCCTCCGGAATCAACGCCAACGCCACCACCAGACCAGCGAGCACCTCGGTGCGCAGCAATTTCGGGCTCCGCAGCGCCGACAGTACCGACCCTTCGGTACTTGCTGAGACAGGCGCAGATGTGCCCATCGCCGGCTCCAATCATCGGTCCTATCCACGCTGTCGAGTCACGACAGCGCGTCAAGGAGTGAGTTCAGGGACCTGAGCGGCCGTCGAAGGCGGCTAGCGGACACTGGGATGTCACCGGCCACGCTGCCTAGCGACGAACTTCAGCTAACGCTCAGCGAGGGAAACCCTACCCTCCCGTACGGGTAGATTCGCAAGGGCGAGCATCGGCAGGTGTTCCAAATCTCACAGGCCTGTCAGGTATCGCCGGTACGCCGATATCCGCCCGCCGCTGCGGACATTGCCGGCACCAGGAGTTCGGCGCCCGGTGCTGCGCCCGTCGGGATCTTCGGTAGCGCGTAGGGATGATTGCGGCCGAGCCAATCGACGAGTTCCTCGCGTACCGCACAGCGCAGGGTCCACACGTCGTCGGCGTTGCGAGCCGACATCGAGGCACGCACGACGATGTTGGTCGGAGTGCTGTCGGTGACCAGAAGATTCCAATTGCGATGATCCCATTCGGGGCATTCGCGCAGGTAGTCGCGCAGGTGCTCGCGCAGCGTCGAGACCGGCGTGCTGTGGTCGAGATGCAGGAATACGGTGCCGGTGATCTGCGGTCCGCCCTTGGACCAGTTCTCGTAAGGCTTGCTGTTGAAGTAGGAAACCGGCATGGTCAGTCGACGATCGTCCCAGATCCGAACGGTGAGGAACGCCAGCGTGATCTCCTCGACGGTGCCCCATTCGCCCTCGACCACAACCGTGTCACCGATCTTCACCGAGTCGCCGAACGCGATCTGCAAGCCCGCCATCAGATTTCCCAGCGTCGATTGTGCGGCGACACCGGCGATGACGCCGATGACGCCGGCCGAGGCAAGCAGCGACGTACCCAAGGTGCGCAGATCAGGGAAGAGCAGCAAGATCGCCACTGCGGTTGTGGTCAAGGCCAGGATCGCGGTCACGATCCGGCGGACAAGGGCCAGTTGCGTATTCAACTGACGAACTCTGGCGATGTCCGCGGCCCGGTCGGCGTAGTTCTGCAGCGTATTCTCGGCCATCGCGTCCGCGGCCCGGATAGCCAGCCAGGCCGCGGACATGATGGCCACCGCCGCGAGCAGATTCCGGATCACCCGATCCTGCTCGAAGTCCAACTCCGCCAAGGGAAACGTCCCGTGTAACGCCGCGGAACCCAGCAGCACCTGCAGCGGCAGTTGGACCCGTCGCAACAGGCCCGGCAACCGGGTCGCCGGATGTCTGTCCGAGCTGTATCGAAGGATGCGGTCGATCAACAACCCGGCCAAAACGGTCGCGACGACGGTACCGCCGAGGACGATCAGGGGGCGTAGTACATCCTCCACAGTGTGGAACTCCCTCGCGTTGTGGTCCGCTCGATGTCTGGCGCCAGGCTACATTTCGATAACGGAACGTGTGGCGGCGTGCTGAGCCGGATGCACCGTCACCCACGGGCAAGGCATGACAATGTGCGGCAGGATCGGCAGGGGTCAGACTTCGGCCGGCGACGGAAGCACAAGAACAAGCCGCCGCCGATCGAGATCGGGATGGTCGACTTCTAGCGCCGACAGGTCGGTGAGGGGAAGTCTGGCTCTGCTTCTTCTTGCGGACCAGCTCTTCTGCGGTCTTGGGGTCGCTGGTTACGATTTACACGCCGTCTGTGTGTTACGGAAGATCAGCAGTGCTCGAGAGCCTCGCGGACCAGCGTCAGATGATGGTCGATCGTGGGCTCCGCGTTACGCGCGAGCGCGGTGACCGCCTCGACGGTGCCGAATCGGAGTTGCCGGGCTCCGGCCTGCAAGGACTGGCGGTGGAAGTCCTCCTGCATGCGCAACCACGTCATATCGAAATCGCGACCGATCCTGAGGCCGGTGTCCCAAATTTGCTGAGCCTGGTCCGGATTGGGCCGCAACGGAAGTGGCACGAGATTCGGTATCGCGACCGCGACGCCCATGGCGTCGAGGCGGGTATGGTCGGCTACGAGCTGCACGCCGAGCGTACGCACCAGCGCGCAAGTGCCCTCCCTGGCCGCCTGCGTGCCGGAGATGATCTCGGCCAGGTTCGCTTGATGCGACACGATCAGGTAGGTGCTGTCCTGGGGGGACGGCTGTACTGAGACGACTGGATCCGGCGGTTCGGCAGATCCGTGCGCCGCGGCGCTGAACTCCAGTGCGGTGATGGTGACCGCGATCAAGACGATTCGACATACTGAATGCATTGCCTTACTCCTCATTTCGGCGTACCTATGGCCGAGATGCCCCCTTCCGGGCCGATTATCCACAATTGGCGACGATCGATGTCGTGCGGCATCGGGGTCGCGGTGTCAAGATCGAAAAATCTTCTACATCAATGTGTTTCATTGTTCGTCGCCATCAACTGGGGAAGCTCCCGCAGCGTTGTCCCTTGGCGCTTGCGGCGATACTCTCCAGCTATGGGCGAATGTCGGCTCCACCTCCTCGGTCGCGTGCGGCTGCTCGTTCTGTGCGTTGCCGCGTTCGGCGCGTTGGCTCTCGTGTCCGCAGCCTGCCGCAACATCGGCGAGACCGGTTCCGGGACAGGCATTTCGAGGACAACCAGCATCGAGGTGTACCAAACCGGCGGCTTCGCCGGAGCTGACGTGCGGTACGTCGTCGATGGCACGGTCGAACCTCAGCGCCGCAGCGAGTTGTTCGACACGGTCGGCAGCGAGGCATTCCGGGCGTTGGCAGACAGCTACACCGGACCCGGCGATTGCTCCGACGCTTACGTTTACACCGTGACCGCCGGCTACAGCGATGGCAGCGCGAAGCGCATCACGACCGACGATTGCAGCCCGACCCCCCAGCTGGTGACCGACGTCATCGCTCGTAGCAAGGAAATCGGACACCGCCAAGACCGTAAGTGAATCGGCGCGTCCGGCGGATCTGCCGCCATACCTCGTCGAATGGCCCGAAGGACACGCGTTCGGTGATTTCCGGCAGGCATGGGGCAGCCCTTGCTCGCCGCGGGCGCACAGGGCGACCCGATCACCGCGCGGCGAAGGCCCGCGCGCAGGCTCGGCCGACGCCCGCACTGGCGGCCGTCTGCTCGACCCGTTGCAGTTTCGGCCCTGCCACCGGCAGCGGACGATGAAACATCGCGGTCCGGCGGGGATTCAGCACGCACAGCGGGTGATTCACTATTTCGCAGGCGGTCGACCATTGGGCGGCTGCCGGACTGCGGCGGCCAGTTCCGCGCGCTCCTCGCGGCCGACCAAGCGGATGAACGGCACGATCTGCTGCTCGATGACCGCGTTGTATTCGGCAGGGTGCCGACGAGGGTCGGCGTGACCGGTGTGGCGGGTGAGTACGACGAGCAGGGTGCCGTGGATACCACCGACGAGGTCGATGAGGACGTCATGGCTGTAGGTGTCGTCGACGACCGGGTCGCGGGCCGGATTGTGGGGGCGGATGAATACGATTGCCGGGCGGGTCGTGCCGGGGCGACGTTTGGCAAGCGCCCGCAGATCGGAAGCCGCGCCGCCGGCAACGATGGTCTTGAATTGGGCTTCGATCAGATCGTTGCTCGCGGCATCGGGGCTGAGGATCTTTCGGCGTAGCACCCAGTCCAGCGCCGAGAAGAAGCGAGCGGTCCGGATGCCGGGCGGCACGCTGCTGTAGTCGATGAATTCGGTACGGCGCGCATACATTTCGACGGACAGCCGCAGCGTCCGGCTTTCCCGAGCGCCGGGTAGCCAACCTGCCCACCGCAGCAACTCTTCGGCCTGATCGCGGCTTTCGCGGCGGACCGCGTTCAGATCGAGCGGGGTGCAATCGAGAATCACGGCCCGCAGTGTCTTGTGACTGCCGGTGTAGATGTGCTTGGCGATCTCGAGTGCGATCACACCGCCCATGCTGTGACCGACCAGCACGATGTTGTCGATGTCAGCCGCTGTGCTCGCGTCGACGATCAGATCGCTGATCACCTCGGTGTCGATACCGCTGTTGTCGTAGCGCACCGCCCAGACCGAGCCCAGGTGGGTGAGCGCGGGTAAGGCCCGCGCGGTGTCGCTGGCATCGAGCGTGCCAAGTCCGGTGAGGTCGAAGACGGCGGTGTCGGCGAGCTGCGGAGTTGCTGGATCGGCTATCTGCAGCACTGCTGGCCTGGTGCGGGACAGCCTGACTTGTTCGGGAACGATGTCGTGCGTCCAGTATTGCGCGAACAGTACCGCGACGACCGTGGGAATCAGCGCCAGGCGCAGCAGCAGCAGTCGGGTGCGCCGCAACGTTTTCCACTGGCGGCCCGGCCGTGTTTCGCGCAGGCGCGCTGTGCGGCGACGCTCGTCATGGTCCGCGACCGTGGATGGATGACGCACCGTGGTCCGTTCGTCGGGAGAACACTCTGTTTATGTAGTGCCCGCGATCGGTCGCGCAGAAACACTGTCGTGCCGCCGGGACGTTCCTTCTTCGGTTCACTGGATTGAACTCTCGGTTTCGTGGTAGCACGTCTACGACGCCTCCGCCCTTCTGGATGTGGCGGACTGCCGCCGATTGGACGCGACCCGGCTGTCACCGCTCCGGTCGCCGCCGCGATCTCGAGCCTTCGTCATGTCGAGCGGTTCAGCGACCACGCTCGTCTGGAACCGCTTCTGGTACAGGGCATTCCGGAGGTCGGCACCGGAATGATGCGCGTTCCAGGACATGATCGGACATGGAATGAGCGTCCGTGCGACAGCGGCGGACCAGCGGACTAGCCGCGGGGCCCGCGTTTGTCGCATGTCTACATCGGGTTGGCCGACAGTAAGTGGGTGCTGATCGGGAAGTTCTCGATCGAAGAGTGATCTATACGAGGAGTCGGCCATCGAGTCGCCGACCGGTGAGCATTGTGCTGGTCGAGCACTGAAAGATCCGCGCGCTGGAAACTGCTCTCTCACACACCCTTCGGCCGCCAGGCCGATTCCAGTTGATCTGCCGTGGGGTGGTGTCGATGACTTTGATGAAAGGACCGATCGGTCATGGTTTCTGGTGTCAGGGTTCGCGGCGGACAGTGGGCGGCGGTCATGATCCTGCTCGCCGGAGTGATCGTCGCGGTGGCCGCTCCCGCGCACGCCGCGACGGCCAATTGCACCGTCAACGGGGTGCAGCAACAGAGCGAGTCGATCGTCGGGACCGACGGTCCCGACGAGATCACCTGCCTGGCCGGACTGGACTACTCCACGACCGTCGACGGACGTGGCGGCGATGACAAGATATATGTCGGAGGCAACCGCTCCAACCGCAACATCACCAGCATCGGAAACAAGGGCAGAATCCTGGGTGGACCTGGCAACGACGAGATCGTCATTTGGGGCGGGAGCCCCAACACCTGCAACTCCGACGGTGTACCGGGCAACTCCGGCACCGTCGAGGGCGGGCCAGGATCGGACACCATCACCATCACCGGCGGCGCGGGCAGCCTCGGCCCCCCATACCCGAACGGCACCCTCCAGTCGGGTGAGCCGGAGAGCAACACCATCGTCGATGGTGGCCCCGGTTGGGGGGCGCCGTCGTGATGCGCGAGAGGGTCTGGTCGCGAGCGCTCGTCACGGCATCGGCGTGCTGTCTGGCTGTCGTAGGTTGTGGGACAACGACATCGGAGAAACCGGCGCCGCCGTTCAGCAGCCCGCCCGCGGATTGTGTCCCGGTCCAGGACGCCGGTAAGACTGCGGTGTCGAGTTTTGCGGGCAACCTTTACGACCCGAAAGTCGAGTTTCGGAGTGAGCGGCCTGAACACGCGTCCGCCAAGGTGTTGACCTGCTACGGCGCCTACACCACAGACGGACAGCACACTGCTGGCGGTACCGATCCGCGAGTCAACACCGTATTCGTCACGATCACGGTGACGTACGCAGATACCTGGAGTGGCAGTGATGCCGTGGAAGACACGAAGCGAAGCTTCACGAGTTACCGCGATGAACATGCCAAATCAGCCAAGATCGTCGGAGGCCTCGGCGACGACGCGTATACCTCGAAGGAGATCACGGACACCGATGCCAGCGCGGAAGTGGACTTCCGTGTCGGCAACGCGGTGCTGCATGTTCGACTGAACCGTAGCTACCTGCAAAGCCCGTCCCCGCAACAGGAGTCGGACGTCGAATCGAATGCACTGGCACTGGCCCGCGCGCTCGCAGGTGGCATCGATGCCTTCATGTAGTCCCGGCTCGGGTACGTTCCTGCGGGGATAGGTGCTCAGCAACCGGATGGCAATCCGAGTTGACGTGGGCAACACGCTCCTTGGTCGGCTCTACGAACGTCCGTATTGCCGATGTACGGTGGGCCTGTGCCGCCGCAGGTCGGCGTGAGGGACCGGTGCGGCCTTGCGCGGCTGCGTGTGATGTCGAGGGCTGGGAGATCGGGTGCCAGTCGAAGGTGCCGACCGACACCATGATCATGACTGCGACCAGGGCGGCCATCGGGATCAAGGCGACCACGTCGCCGAGGCCGACGACCAGGATCAGCAGGAACACACCGGCCAGGAACGTCGAGATCCGGGTGCGTGCGCCGGAGGCTTTGACGTTGATCATGGTCTGGCCGATCATCGCGCAGCCACCCATGCCGCCGAAGAATCCGGTCACAATGTTGGCCACACCTTGGCCCCAGCCTTCGCGGGTCTTGTCGGAATGGCTGTCGGTGATGTCGTCGACAAGCTTGGCGGTCATCAACGATTCCAGCAGCCCGACCAGCGCCATCGCCAGCGCGTACGGAGCGATGATCCCGAGCGTGTGCAGCGTGAACGGCACGTGCGGGATCAGCAGAGTCGGCAGGCTCGACGGCAACCGTGGACTCCGAAGCGCCGATGCTGGACACGCAGTCGAGCTACGACAGCGCGTCAAGGAACGAGTCCGGGGAACTGAGCGGCCGTAGACGGCGGCTAGCGGACACTGGATGTCACCGGCCACGCTTCTGGTGAGGAACTTCAGCTAACGCTCAGCGGGGAAAACCCTACTCTCCCGTACGGGTGGGTTTGCAAGGCCGCGCGACGATAGGTGTTCCAGATCTCACTTGCTGGGCCGTCGAGATCTTCGGTAGTGCGTAGGGATGATTGCGGATCAGATGTTGACGCCATAGTCGCGGGCGATGCCGGCCAGCCCCGACGCGTAACCCTGGCCGATGGCACGGAACTTCCACTCCGCACCGTGGCGGTAGAGTTCGCCGAAGACCATCGCGGTCTCGCTGGAGGCGTCCTCGGTCAGGTCGTAGCGGGCCAATTCCGCGCCGGTCGCGCGATCGACAACGCGGATGAAGGCGTTGCGTACTTGCCCGAAGGACTGCTGCCGCGCTTCGGCGTCGTGAATCGACACGGGGAAGAAGATATTGGTGATCGTCGGCGGTGTGGCGGAGAGATCAACATTGATCACCTCGTCATCACCCTCGCCTTCACCGGTCAGGTTGTCCCCGGTGTGTTCGATACTGCCTTCCGGTGAGCGCAAGTTGTTGTAGAACACGAAATGGCCGTCGGACAACACTTTCCGATCCTGCCCTGTCGCCAGCGCGCTGGCGTCGAGGTCGAAATCGGTGCCGGTGGTCGAACGCACATCCCAACCCAAACCCACCGCTACCGCGGTCAGGTTCGGTGCTTGCTTCGACAGTGATACGTTGCCGCCCTTGGCCAGCGTGACGCCCATGAGCAAACCTTCCTTCTGCTGGTGAAACCGTTTCTGCCACCGGCCCGAATCGGCCGCCGAATTCGAGCGTAGCCGTCTGGATGTGCTGGCGTCGCGCGGGTTCTCAGCGGTCGTGGACGGGAACGGTTCGATCCGGTCGAGCCTGTCGATGAGCACCGGGCCGATGTGGAGTGCCTGCGCACCAGGTGGTTTGGCCTGAGCTGCGCTATCCGGAACGTTCGGCCCGGAGGCGGTAACCGCGTGACCGGGATCGAGTTGATCAGCGATGGCGAGTACGCGGCGCCGTAGCTCGATGAGCTCGATGAGGTCTCTGGTCAAGGGCAATCCCACTGTGCGAGCATCGGATACGGCACGCGCTGACATTGCGTTGGCCGCCGCTACCGCCGCACGCAGCCGCGCCGCGATCGCGTCGGCCTCGAGGCGATCCGAGGTGTAGTTCGCCTCGACCATCGTCGCCCCCTGCCGCTACTGCTCATCCACTACCCGTACCGACCTCATGGCAACTGTCCAGCCTCCCATGGCAGAGCATGGTTTGCTGTCTGAGCGACACAACACCGATGCTCAGCGAGCATACGCGGCATGAATGCAGCGAGCATCGGATCAGCCTGCTCAGTCGTGTTCATCTCCTCCGGGCAACACTGCCGGCCGGAGATCGGTCGTATGGTCGCCCTCGCGGCTGTGTTCATCAGCCGAGTGCCGCTTGATGCCGGGCGGCCCGCATTGTCCTATTCTCGGTCCTAGATTTGTCGACTATCGAAGTGAGCTCATGAGACGCGCATCGCGCAAACATCGAAAACCCGGCCGACCCCAGGATGATCAACCTCCGCGATCTAGCCATCGGAGTTCGCCGTGGTGACCGTGCTGAGCGTTGTGCTCGGTGTCGCTGTGATTCTGCTCATCACCGCGGTGACCGGGTACTTCGTCGCCCAGGAATTCGCATTCATGGCGGTGGATCGCTCTCGCCTCAAATCTCGTGCCGAATCAGGCGATCACGCCGCGAGCCGAGCATTGGCCGTCACTCGACGCACGTCGTTCATGCTGTCGGGCGCCCAGCTGGGCATCACGGTGACCGGTCTGCTGGTCGGCTACGTCGCCGAGCCACTGGTCGGGAAAGGTCTCGGGGAGCTACTCGGCGGGATCGGGATCCCTCCCGCTGTCGGTATCGCTGTCGGCACGGTGCTGGCGATCGCGCTGTCGACCGTCGTGCAGATGCTCTTCGGTGAGTTGTTCCCGAAGAACCTGGCGATCGCCCGGCCGGAGCCGGTGGCCCGCTGGTTGGCGTCGTCGACCACGGTGTATCTACGGGTGTTCGGCTGGCTGATCTGGCTGTTCGACCAATCCTCGAACCTGCTGTTACGGGCGTTGCGGATCGAGCCGGTCCACGATGTCGAACACTCGGCGACCCCGCGCGACCTCGAGCACATCGTGGCCGCCTCCCGCGACACCGGCGAATTGCCGCGCGAGCTGTCGACCTTGCTGGATCGCATTCTCGACTTCCCGACCGCGACCGCGGAACACGCGATGATTCCCCGCGCCCACGTCGACCTCGTGCACGTGGACGACCCGATCGAAGAAGTATTGGCGCGCATGGGTTCTGGGCACACCCGCTATCCCGTAGTCGGCACCTCCAGCGACGACCTGCGGGGGATCATCAATTTGCACGACCTGCTGATCGGCCCCGCCGACGGCAGCGTGGAGCTGCGGTTACGCCCGGCGGTGCTGGTCCCCGAGTCGTTGCCGCTGCCCGAGGTTGTGGCGTGCCTCGGTGCCGCGAAGTCGGAGATGGCGCTGGTCGTCGACGAGTACGGCGGCTTCGCCGGCATCGTCACGATCGAGGACATCGCCGAAGAGCTGGTCGGGGAGATCGCCGACGAACACGACACCGATCTGACCGACGGGGTCGTCGCCGAAGACGATGGCTGGGTGGTCCCTGGTGATCTGCATGTCGACGAGGTCGAACGACTGCTCGACCAGAACGTCTCCGCCGGGGACTACGAAACGATCGCCGGCCTGGTCATCGCAGTATTCGGCGGCTTGCCTGCCGTGGGGGATCAGGTGCAGATCCGGTTGCCACCCATCGGGTCCGACTTCCTCATCGATGCTCCACGGAACGTGCGCACACTGATCGCGGAAGTCAGAGCGGTCGACAAGCACGTGCCGTCGATCGTTGCGCTGCGGGTGCATTCCGCGCCGGAAGGCGGCGCCGATGAGTAACGCACTAGTAGTGATCGCGGTGACGATCGCGTTGATCGCGGCGAGCGCCTTCTTCGTCGCGGTGGAATTCGCGCTCATCGCCGCGCGCCGGCACCGCCTCGAAGACGTCGCGGTCACCAGCCGGGCAGCACGCGCGGCACTGCGCAGCTCCGCCGAGCTACCGGTACTGCTGGCCGGTTCTCAACTGGGCATCACCGTCTGCACCCTGGCATTGGGTGCGGTCACCAAACCTGCTGTGCACCAATGGTTGACGCCGTGGTTCGAACATTGGGGTGTTCCGCTGCTGGGCGCCGATATCGCCGGATTCGTGCTGGCGTTGATCATCGTGACGTTCCTGCATCTGGTGGTCGGAGAGATGGCGCCCAAGTCGTGGGCCATCGCACATCCGGAACGGTCGGCCACCATGCTGGCGATCCCGATGCGCGGCTTCATGTGGTCGACTCGGCCATTGCTGGTCGCGCTGAACAACGCCGCCAACTGGTTCCTGCGCAAAGTCGGGGTGAACCCGGTCGACGAGGTCGACGCCGGGCAAGACTCTGCGGCACTGCGCCATCTCGTCGAGCACTCCGCGACCGTCGGCACCCTCGACGAGCGCTATCACGGAAACCTCACCAGCGCACTGGAATTGGAACAGCTCACCGTCGGCGACCTCGTGCACCCCAACACCGACCCGAGCTCCGTCACCCTCGACGCCGACGTCGACGCCATCAAGCAGATCGCGCGCGTTACCGGGCACCTGCGCCTACTCGTGCGCGACGAGAACGGCGTGCGCGGTGTGGTGCATGTGCGCGACAGCCTCGCGGCAGATTCCGGCACCACCGCCGCCGCGCTCATGCGGCCGGTGCTGCGACTGAGCACCAGCGTGCCCGTCTATGAAGCGCTGCGCACCATGCGCGAAGCTCGTAATCATCTCGCCCTGGTGATCACTCCCGGCACAGACGAACTGGTCGGACTGCTCACCATCACCGATGTCCTACAGCGGCTGCTCCCCTCTGGGAGAGCGGGATCGACGGTGACGACTGTGCGCTGAGCCAGAGGCGGCCGATTTTGCCTGCCACCTCCAAACACGGTAGCCGAGCCCGCCGGACGTCGAGCCCGCGCGGACAATCCGGTCCGGTGTGCGCTCGTTGCGCTCTTCTGCCCTCGAGAACCATGGCAGTTCAGCAGCGGTCTTCGAGGAAGCATCATGGCGCAAAGTCGGCCTGACTGCGTTACACGCGTGGAGCGACGTCAGCGGACTCGATCTGCCCGCCGGCTGTTGGGGCGGCGCACAGGAGTCCGCCCGGGCCATCCTGGCCGAGAGCCTCGCCAGCCACACCGAGCGCTATCCCGATGGCGCGGTACGCCGAATCATGTTGGCAGACAGGCTGGTTCGCTCACTGCTGGATGAGTCGGCCAATGCCCAACTGGTCGTTGTCGGCCGCCACGGCCGCGGCGGATTCCGAAGCACGGTCCTCGGCTCCACCAGAAATGCCTTGCTGCATTCGGTCGAGGTACCGATGATCGTCGTCCGCCAGCGCTGATGTATGCAGCGAGTGGCGGCACGTTCGTCAGTGGCATGGGCAGGCGTCCATCAAGGCTTGGGGGCGGTCGTCGTTCGACATGCGCGTCCATTCAGCTCGAATGGGGATCCAGTGCAACTGCTCGCTGAATCGGATGCGGAATGTACTTGTCGCCCGCCCAGCATCCAAGACTTGGCTCCGGGCGCTGGTGAGACTGGCGGTGTCGTCGTGATGTATCTCCGGGTTCTGATGGAGCCACGGATTCAACAGTGGGTGATCGACGGTGATCCATTCGTGGATGAGCCAGGTGTTGATATCGACAATTCCGACTGCATGACCTGGTTTGGTGGGGACATGGCGCCAAGTCATGGAACCGAGATCGGCTGCGGGGGCAGGCATGAAGTTGGAGATATCGCATGCGATGCCACGGATGGTTCGAGTGGGACTTTGCTGCGGATCGGTTCGAGCGGCGATGTACAGATGATGTCGCCGTTCGTTGGTGAATCTAGTTGTGGCAGTACCGATCCAGCTGTCACTGGACCGTGAACTGTCAAACAGTGCCAAGAAGTTGAGCCGGTCGTCCCAACGATCGAAACAAGCCATCAGGTCGGGAAGGACGCGTTCGGGTACTCGCTTCGTCGCGGATACGCCGAGCAGGTGCTCGAGCATCGGAGATGTTCTGGCAGTGCCGGTTTCAGCAGTCCATTCGATGGCACCGATGAGTGGCATGGGGGGTGTCGCCTCGTGCTTTGCCCCGGTCCATAGCCCCACTCCGTACGTGCGGCCGCCGGGTCCGATTACCGGAACCGCCACGATTCGTAGGACGGATCCTGAAGGCAGTTGCACGGTGTCGAGTTGGGACTGTCGACTGATCGCACAGTGATCGACGACGGGTTGTAGCTGACGGGCCACTGCGGCGCTGGTAGCTAGGCTGACCCGGGTGAGTTTGGCGAAGTGTCGTTGATAGCTACCGTCGATGATCACTGACGGACGTTCGTTGTCGGAGAGCTTTTCTACTACGACCCATTGTCGCCGGCTGATAGAGCTTCGCTGTTGCTGGTCGCGTATATCGGATCTATGGCGCGGCATGTCGGCAGGAGAGGGATTGGATTTACCCGCGAAGTCATGGGCTCTTCGGTGTTGGACTCCGAATGATGGCGGCGCATGGAGGGGGTCGAGTCGACGTGAACGATGGATCGGTAGGTTTCGGTCCGAGGGTAGCCTCGCGTCGTCGGCGGTGGTCATCGGGAACCCCCTGACATTGACGTTCTCCGCGAACGCTGGTTGGTTGTCGGAGCCTCGAATGCTGGGGCTGTGGGAGGGGCTAAGACCTGAATTGGGCTAGCGCTGTCGATCGCGGTGCAGCACGCTGACACGGAGGAGCGTTTGGAGAGGCATCGGGAGCACGCATATGTGGCGGGCGGGATCGGGCAGATAGCCAGCTCCGTGGTGATGGCGTGTATCGGAATAGACATGAGCGCCGTCTCCTCGCGTAAACACGATGCTGGTTCTGGCCTTCGCCTAAGCGAAAGCGCCACCAGGTGTCAGCGGGACGTGCGCTGCCGAGAGGGACAAGCAACCGCCGTCTCCAGCGAGTATTGATAGCTGGATGCTATACGGCAGAGTAGTAAGTTTGCCGGAAAATGTCCAGTGAAATAGGCGGTTGGGTTACGAACTATCCGCACGAACCTTTACCAGTGCTGCGGTGGGAGTCACGGTTTCGTCCAGAATGACCAGGGACGCGACGATGTTGATCCTGATCCAGCCGCCATCACTGCTGCGTACTCGGATGCAGCCCTCGGCGGGTGCCGTCCGCACCGCCTCGGCCAGGGCTTTCGCAGTGGCGACATCCTCGGGATGTATCGCTGGATCGCGTTCGGGATGTCCGGTCATCTCGCATTGCACACTTGGCATCGGGGCAGATAGCCAGCGGATCGCGGTGAGTGTTCGTAGGTCGACGAGTGCTGCGTGCGCGCCTGCTTGTGAAGCCATTTCGGCTTCCATGAGGCTGTCGGCGAAGGTCAGTGGGTCCGCGATCGCGGACGGTCCTTCGGTGATGTCCTGGGTGACGCCGTGGAGCCAGCGCTTGCCGTCGTTATCGACGGACAATCGGGCGGCGAAGTGGAAATCGCGCAGTACGTCGTCGTAGCGCCATATCTTCCATACTTCGTGGACTTGGGTTCCGACCTGGCCGGCCATCACCCGGGCCAGCGCGACTTCTTGGTGTCGCGCCGCGGTCGTTACACCGAACATCGACTGCACCCGGGAGATCTCGGTAAGGGCCTTCTCTGGCGGCATTCGGTACACCGCGTGAACGTCCGGACTGGCTAGGCATGTGCCGCGATCGACATCCCATACCCATGCGCCGGTGGGCAGGCGTTCGGGTGGCTCCGAGGACTCCGGCCCTGCCCACACTTGGACGGCGTTGACTATGTCTAGGGGAGATAGAAACGGTTCCGAGATGACTTGGACGCCCCTGGATCTGGCCGTGGCGCGGTAGGGCTTTTTCGATTCGTAGGCTCCGGCGATCGCATCGATGATTGCTTCGCGGTGGGCTCCGCGAAGCTCGCTTTCCAGCGGCCGCATCGGTCGAACGTGTCGCCCGATCGTGATCACGCGCGGCGGTCCGCCTCCAAGTGTTTCGACCAGAATCCAGCTGGCGACCATAATCTCGACGATAGGTCAGGATGCGGTGTGCGTGGGCGATACGGGCTATCGCTTTGGATTGCACTTCGGCTACGTCTGGCATGGCCAGTGTCGGATTCCCGGGGTACAGGCCTGCGGACCTGAGCGCCGTGACGGGTGCTGTCCGGTTGCCGATTCGAGCGTTCGACTGTGGTCGCCGTGGTGACACCGCCGATGAGTTGCATAGGCGAGCGATCGCTCGGATGGGGTGCCCCTCCCGCCGTCCCTCATCGTCGGGGCTTCGTGCTCGCGGATTGCGCGAAGGTTGCGGACGATTGTGATGTGAGTTACATTCGTGATTGCCCTGTTCTGAGGGGTTTCCCGGTAACCGCAGAGCGGAACCGGACGAGGGCTGGACGATTCTGACGCGAATTTCGCTGTCGACCTATACGGGTGGGACTGCATCTTCCACGCGAGACAAGCGCTTTCGACCGGCATGGCAGCTCTGTGCTCGACCAGGGGCCAATTTTCTTCCCAAGTAGGAAGTTTCGACTCCCTGGCACCGGGCGGAGGAGGCGGTCGCTATGAAGAATTTCTCTCGGCAACCTGCTGCGGTGGTGAATGCCGACAATCGGAGTGTGGATCAACCAGCGGCTCAACGTTTTCAACGGCGCCCGGTTGTCCTTCGAGATGCGGGACTCAGTGAACGCCTGGAGCGGCTTTACGACGCACTGGTCGATGACGACCGGCGTCTGCGAAGACTGGTCAACGAACGCCGACGACTCCAGGGCGGTACGGAGCGCTCATGCGGTTGTGGATTGCGTCAGCATCGGATCGCAATTCCAAACGGGGAATGAGGGCTTTCGGGCAATTCGTCGGGCCGTAGACGGAATTCCGGCTCGATGCGACGGCGGCGTTGCTGGTGCCTGCTTCTGCGGGGCAGATTCGCGGACCTGGGCTGGCCTGTATGGGGCGTTCGATCGCCCGGCTGCTCGACGCGTGAAATACGTTGCGAGACATGATCGGTGGAGGTGGGCAAATGAATGATTGCGCTTCCGGAGGTGCAGGTAAAGCGTCGACTGAGCGGATTCTGCGGATCCGGGAAATCAGTGCTCGAACGGGGGATTCGCCAGATCGTATCCGTCATCTGCGTGTAGTTGGGCACGAGTTGTATTCGCGGGCTTGGAAATCGGGACTTGCGAAGAATTCCCCGCTGCAACTCGAGGCGTCGACAGTCGATGCCTGGGTGGCGGCGCGGAAGCGGTCAACCAGTCGGGATGCGTCGTGAAGGGCGCCGTCAGTGCCGGGGTCCGGGCCCGCTGGTGTCCCATGGTGATGCGGTTGCTGATCGGCGGAACCGTGTGCCTGGTAGGGATCGGCTTGACAGCTGCGGAACCGGCCGTGGGAAGTCCTTGGCCTGGTACAGGATTGGCGGGTGCCGACTGTCCTGTGGTGGCTGGCGTGTTCCTGCCTGGCACGTGGGAAACGAATGCTCGGGCCGATGAGACAAGGCCGGTTGGCCTGCTAGGTCCGGTGGCGACCCGCTTGTCGGAACAGTTCGGCGACAAGTTCGCCTTCCGATTCCCGGCGTATGCGGCTGCGGCGTTCGACGGGATGGCGTACGGGAACAGCAAAGCGACCGGCGTCGCCGCAGCGCGTCGGATCATCGAGGACTTCGGGCAGCACTGTGGCGCAACGAAATTCGTGCTGGCTGGCTACTCGCAGGGTGCTGATGCGCTCGGAGATATCGCGGCGTCGATCGGTTGCTCCGGGGATCCGGTCAGCGCGGAGCGGGTCCTGGCGGTGGGATTGATCGCTGACCCGCGGCAGGGGACCAACGGCGGGAAGCTGGTTGGTCCGCAGGTCGATGGCGAAGGTATCGCTGGTCCGCGCGCGGGTGGGTTCTGCGCCTTGTCGGCGGTGACGGCCGAAATTTGTGCGCAGCAAGACAAATACTGCGCGACCAACGCCTCAACCAACCCCATCCTGGCGGGACTGGGCCGGCTCCTGACACAACCTACTGGCACTGCACCGCCGGTGATCGACGATGGCACTGGCTCGGCGCCGCAACTGATCGAGTCATTGGTCTCCGAGGTCGGCAACATTGACCTGCGGGGTTTGCGGGCCAGCGTCGAGAAGGTCGTTGCGTCGGCCGGACAGGGAGGTGTCGATTCCGGCAGTGTGTCGGCGGCGGTGCACGAGCTGCAGACTGCGTTGGGGCCGCTGGGTGAGCTTGCTTCGTGGGCGAAGGCGAACCCCGGCGCAACAGCGGGTTTGGCGAATGATGCTGCGGGGTCACCACAACGGATCGCCGGCGAGGTGGTGGGCGGCCTGACTCGGTCGGACCTGCCGACTGCGATGGAGTCGCTGTCCGAACTCGCCGGCCGCGTTGGCGGATCGTCCGCGGGCACACCGAGGGGCGATGACGGGACGGCCGCCACGAGCCGGTTGGCTTCGGCGACTGCGCCGTTGACCGAATCGATGGGCTCGTCCTCACCGGAGGCGCTAGCGCAAGCGTCGCGAGCGCTGGGCATTCTGAAGCCATCCGTCGTGGTCGGGCAAGTGAGCAATGTCGCCACCAACGGGTTGAAGTTCGCGGCGAACGTGCCCGCGATCATGGACACGGTCTCGCGGATCGGTGCGGCAATCAATGAGGCGAACGACGCCGTGGCCAAGGTGACGGCCCTGCACGCACTGTTCGGTGAATTGAATACCCTGTTCAAGCCGCTAGTTGTGCTCGCCGACGGCGTTGATCTGCGGACAGTGTCACAGCTGGTCGCGATGATCTCGGACACCTCCGGTACCGCACAGACCGCCTCGGTCCTCGTCGGGCTGTTGGACAACCTGAACGTCGTAGCGCTGGCCCGTCAGGTCGGACGGCTGCAGGAGGACCTGTGGGGAATCGCCGAGGCGATCACCAAGGGTGCCAACCCGATAGAGGTCGGGACTCGACTGGTTGGACTGGTGCCGACGATGCTGGGATTCGCGAGCCTGGCGGTGGACACGCTCACTGGCACAGCCAGCCGCGGCGACGGGTCTGAACAGATAGCGAGTGGCACCGAGAGACTGAGCGTAGCCGGGCGGCAGGTGAGCGACAGCCTCAGTGGGGAAGGAGGAGGTGCCCTTGCGCAGCTGGCATCTGACGGGGTCACCGCGGCGAACTTCTTCGCCTCCGGTGTTCATCAGGGCTACGAGCACTATCTCGTCGATGGGCAGCGCAATGCCGTTGACTGGCTGACTGATTGGTTCTCCGCCCGTATCCGCAACGTCGCGGGGGTGGTGTGATGGCCGTCCCGTTGATCGGCTTGCTCGGTGTCGGTGGTGTGGCGCTAGTGGCCGCGGTCGTGTTGCTGCTGGGGTCAGGGGACCGGAAGCCGCCGAACCCGAACTGCCTGCCTGACATTCCCCGTACCTATCAGCGGGTCGCGGTCGGCCAGGTGGTGGTGCCGCTGACGGAAGGTACCTACACCGTGTCGTCTCCGTTCGGGATGCGCGAGGGCGCAGTGCACCAGGGTGTCGACCTCGCGGCGCCGTTGGGGACACCAATTCTCGCGGCGACTGATGGCCGGGTGGTCGCGGCAGGGCCAGCGGAAGGGTTCGGGCATTGGATCATCATCGACACCGCCGAGGATGGTGTCCCGCTCTCGACGGTGTACGGGCATACGAGTGCTGGTGGCGTATTCGTCAAGCCAGGCGATGACGTCCGTGCTGGACAGCCGATCGGTGCCGTGGGCAGCGATGGTGAATCCACCGGACCACACCTGCATTTCGAGGTCGTTCCCGGCGGGCGGCTCCAGGGTGGGCAACAGATCGACCCGATGCCATGGCTCGAGCATGCGAGCCAATCCTCGACCGGTGTACAGGTGATACCGGCGGTGCACGCAGGTACATCGGATGGTTCCCACAAGAGTTCGCGATCGCGCTGGGAGCTCGGATCGGCCAAAGCCAGGGTGGGGTGCAATCCGAGTCCTGCTGTAGTGGAGGGTGTTTCGTTACGGCCGGGTTCGGTGCCCAGTGAGTACGAACCCTGGATCGGCAAGGCTGCGGGTACCTGCCCGGAGGTGTCGGCGCCCTTGGTGGCGGCCCAGTTGCGGCAGGAATCGGGATTCAACCGGTTCGCCGGTTCCCCCGCCGGTGCGCAGGGCCCGGCGCAGTTCATGCCGGATACCTGGGCCCGGCACGGGATCGACGGTGACGGTGACGGACGCATCGACATCTACTCGATTCCCGACGCGGTGATGTCGCAGGCAGCCTATGACTGCTCACTAGTTCAAATCGCCAAAGACGCTGTGACGCACGGAAAGCTGCAAGGTGAGCTGACCGAGCTGTGGCTGAGCATGTACAACTGCGGACCCGAAGGCACGCTCGCCCAAGGCGGTGTGTGTCAGAACTCCGAAACCCTGGGATATGTGAAAGCCATCCCCCGGATGGCCGCCGAATACGCCGCAGCACAGACCGCACTCGACGCCGAAAACCGGCCTGGCAAGAGCGGGCAGGCCGCGGTGAGCGTGGCAGGGGGTGCGCGCCGATGAGCGGTCCGAACACCGAGGCAGAGGTCAACCCTCCCGTAACGGCAGCGGATCACCGGATGAAGGAGGCGGATATGGACGAAACCAGAGTTCCCGCTACGGATAGCGAGGCGGAATACACCGCGGAGGGGCCGGTGGACTTGCGGCGGCAACGGCTTCGCCGACCCGAACCCGCGGAAGCCGGGGACGAGGGGGTCGGGGTGCTGACGGAGGGGGAGATTGATGTGCCGCTGGCATCGGATGATCCCTATGGCGTCGGGGAAGCAAACCTGGTGCCGGCCCCGCCTTCAGTACAGGAGGTTGTGGCGGCACGGGAGGTCCGGTTGTCGATGCTGCTGCGACCGACGCCAGGAGCGGAAACCGTTGCGGCTCAGTGGGGTTGGCGGGGAATTCTCAATGCCGCGGGGTTGCGGCTCAAGCCTGCGCGGTCGAGTCCGGAGGTGGCGTATCGGCGTGCAGTGGAACGGATCCGGCAGCCGCTTCCCGGGACTCCGGTGGTCGTTGTGGCCAACCCGAAGGGTGGGTCGGGAGTGACACCGGCGACAGTGGTGCTGTCAGCGTTGTTCGGCAGACTGCGGGGCGGGCAGGTGGTGGCCTGGGACGCGAACGAATCGTGCGGGACCCTGGGCGCACGTGCGGCAACGTGCAGTGGTCCGGAATCGGTGTGGGATGTGTTGGCGCACGCGCGAGAGTTGTGCTCGGCCAACGGAGATGCTTCTGCTTTGGGGCGGATGTTACAGCGTCAGCCGAGCCTGGATGAGGTACTGGCTTCGGACCAAACCCCTAGCGGCAGTGTGAATGTCGGTCGTGAGGAATGTGCGGCGATCCTGGCTGTTCTGCGGCGGCATCGCTCGATGATCCTGATCGATACCGGCAACAACGAACGCGCACCCGCGTTTCGCTGGTGCGTCGAGTACGCCACCCAACTCGTGGTGCCGGTCGTGAACCGCCGCGATGTCGTGGTAGCAGCTCTTCGACTACTCGATGGAATCGCCGATGCCGGGTACGAAACATTGGCTGCCAACGCGATCATCGTGCTCGCCGAGTGCGGGAGCACTCATCAGCAGGCTGAGGTCACGGAGGCTTTGGGTCGTGCCGGTGTCGGGCGGGTGCTGCGTGTGCCATTCGACCCGATGCTGGCGGGAGGGGAGCGGATCGTGGTGTCGCGGTTGCCCCGTCCGGCGCTTCGGGCATGGTCACAGGTTGCCGCAGCGGTCGCCGATGGTGTTGCGGAAACCCTTGCTGCACAACACATACCGATCGGAACAGCCTTTGTTCCCGACTCACGCCACCTGGGTGAGAGCCACGAATCGCTGGCTCATCGGCGTCTGCTGGCTTACGCGTTGCACGAAGGTGCAGGATCGCGGACCAGCCGCTACCAGGCACCCACATGGGTGCAGTCCAGTCATGAACAGGCTTCGGACTGGTGAGAGACATCAGCGGTAGCGGAGCAACGGGGGTCGAGCAAACCAGTAGAGCGGTCCGCGAGTGTGTCGGCTGTTTCTGGGTAGGAGGTGACGCGATGGTTGGTAAATGCTATGGGCCACAACGGCTATCGACGGTTTGTCGTAGCGCGTTGGTGGTGGTGACGAGCGTAGTGATGGTGGCGTTGGCCGGGGTGTCGCCGGCGTCGGCGCAGGGCATTCAAAACCCGCTAGGTGGGGTGAGCCCGGATTTCGGATTGTTCGGTGGAGCCTTGGACGCCACCTGGAAACGGATCGTGGCGTTTGTGTGGGCGCTGGTGATCATCGGCGCCTCGGTGCGGGTGATCGTGGGTGCGTTCAAGGTCAAGCGAGCCAAGAGCCGCGGCTATGCCAACGACCTGTCCGAAGGGTCGGAAGAGCTGCAAGACGCGCTGATCTCGGTCGGCCTCGTCGCGGCGGCCTCGCCGCTGGTGGCGACCATCTTGTTCGTCGTCGGCGGATGAGGACCCCATGAACAGGCAATCGCCGTGCGCAGCATGGACAGGAGGTGAGGCATATGCGATGGAGCACAAGCAGATTCGCTGATCTGTCACCGGAATCAGCCGACGGGTCGATCCCACAGAAACGCCCCAGCAAGGCCAGCGAGGGAAAAGGTCGCCGAGGCTGGGCGCGAGTGCCACGTGTGGCCGTGTTCGGTGGTGTCGTCGCGCTGTCGGTAGGTGTTGTCGGGCTGGTGGGCCTGGGCTCGTGCGGTGTTAATAGCGCGGATGGGCGCGGATCGGCTGTGAGCGTGCGGGTCGCGCACGGACCGACCGGCGTGCGTGATGGTGTCCCGGTGGGGTACGCGCGAGACCGCGAAGGCGCGGCGACCGCGGCGGTGAACACGGTCCAGGCCTTGACCCAGGCCGGGCAAGGCCGGATCACGATGGACGCGGTCGGGGCCGCGTTGCTGGCACGAGATCCTGGCCCGCACCTGCGGGGCTCGATGCAGATCGGGCGGGACCGTCCCACAGGTCCGGATGTGGTCAATCTTGTTCCGGCAGCAGTGAGCGTCACCGTGTTCAACTCGTCGTCGGCGCAGGTGATGGTGTGGACGGTCGCGGTGTCGCGCTCGGCGATCACAGAGGGTGCGCCCGCCTCGGTGGTGACGGCGTGGGCGACTCACACGGTGGAGTTGGTGTGGGAGCGCGGGGACTGGAAGGCCAAAGATGCGATCGGCCGCGTCGGCCCATCGCCGGACGAAGTCGTCGCGCCGGGCCCCGGCTCCCCGCTGACCCAGCCGTTGCAATCGGGCTACTACACCGTCTACGTCAACTAGCTGGGGGTGAACGCGATGAACCGACACCAGGTGATCACCGTAATCGCGACCGTGTTGTGCGCGTTAGCGATCGGGGCTGGTACCGGCGTAGCGACCGCGACCGCTCAACCCGATACTCAGGCGCCGGCGACGAAGTCGTTGCCGCATGGATTTCCGCCCGATTTGCGCCAGTTCGTCGGCGGTACCGACGAATTCCGCACCGCGCCATGGTTTTCCGGTACTTGTGCGAACCGCGGAGGTGATATCGGCGGCTACGTCAACGCCGTGATGGACGTCGAAGACAGGCTGGCGTACTGGTCGGCCAGCGACGAGCAGAAGAAGACGTTGCTAGGTGGGGCGAGCGCAAATCCGGACGTAGAACGTTGGATTCAGGAGGGTATCGAGCCACCGAAAGGGCTACTGCCCAAGGTGTTTCCGGCCGGAGATGCAACGTTCCATCTGCCCTCTCCGGTGTGTGCGGAGGATGCGAAACGCTGGGCGAACCCGGCATGGAACGCGTGGGGATTCGACTGGGCCAAGACCCCGGACCGGCAATCGATGCACGAGATCACCAAAACCACGGGCGAAGATTTCTCTGCTGTGCCGGGGCGGGCGTGGACGGATCCATGCGGTGTACATCAGTCCTACTGTGTGCACGCGTTTTTCGTCGACTGCACCCACGCCGACACCGCTACCGGGGATCTGGTGCGATGTCTGGACTGGAACCGTGCCGTCGGCAAGTTGTTCGTCGGGACCGCGCAGTGGCGCGACCGCAACACCTCCTTCAGTGACCGTTTCGGCAAAGCGATGTTCGGGGCCGCCGGGCAATCCGCCGGAGGAGCCTTCACCCAGGCGTTCGCCTGGCTAGTGGATCTCACCGGCAAAGTGGTGCGGTTTGTTGATGATCCGCAGTCGGTGATCGATGACTGGGCCAATTCCTCGAAAGCCAGTGCCTCGGAACTGAGCGCGAAGGTCCTCGACGGGCTGGCCGCGACCGGACGCTTCGACCCCGGCGCGGCGTGGTTTCTGCGCTGGTACGCCTTCAGCACTGGGATCGGGGTCATGGTGATGGGGTTGATGACGCTGATGGCGTTGTGGCGCACCGCCTCTCGCGGAGAAACAGTCAAAACCATAGCCGGAGACCTGTTCGGGTATATGCCCGCCGGTGTGCTGATGATGCTGTTCGCGCCGATGCTCGCCGCGATGCTGGTCGAGGCGGCGAACCTGGCCTCGGAATCTATTGCTCGGATGGTCGGCCCGGATATGGGCGAGATGATTGACCACCTCAAGCGATTCACCGGCGAACTGACCGCGACCGATATCGCTGGTGGTGTTCTGGTCGGGTTGTTCTTGTTTCTGCTGTTGATCGTGTGTGCGTTGTCGGTGTTCGCGGGGTTGTTGATGCATCAGGTGGCGTTGCCGTGTCTGGCGGTGGCCGCGGGGATCGGGTTCGGGATGTGGGTGCACCCGCAATGGCGCAAGAAAGCGTTGCGGCCGGTGCTGGTGTTCATCGCGATCGTGGTGTCCAAGCCACTGCTGTTTCTGCTGCTAGCGACACTGACCGGAGTCATCGACTCTGGCCTCACCGACACCGCCGAACAACAACCGCTCGGCACACTAGGGCAGCTGTGCCTGGTGGTGGTCGCTTTCGGAGTGGCAGGTCTCGCGCCGTGGTCCTTGCTGCGCTACGCGCCACTACTGCCGTCCCGCTCGGACGCGGCCGGGTTCGGACAATCACCCTCGCTGATGGCCGGCGCTGTCGGCGGCGCGGGTACCGCGATGTGGTGGAGCAGCCGAGGCTCTGGAGGCAGAGGACGCGGTGGGCGCGAGAGCGGGCCCGCTGACACCGGGGCCGCCGGTCACGGTGGTGGTGGTGTGGATCCGGGGTGGCGTACGGTGGGCAGTAGCGACGGCCGATCTGCGACCGAATCACAGTTCGGACAAACGCTGGCCCGCAACACCAGCGACCGCACGGGTTCGGGCGGCGGCAAGCGTCGCCTTGGCGAGGCCGGACGGTCCGCGACCAAGCCGGTTCAGCGAGTGGGTTCGGCGGCGTTGTCGGCGGGAATGGTTGCCGCGCCGATCGCGGCGCAGGCGGCCAGCGGCGCGCTGAGCAAAGCACGCTCGACCGCGGAAGCTGCGCCTGGTGACGCCGAGTCGGAGTCGTCATGAGTACCGAGGCGCGGACTTCGATCCTCGGCGGGGAGATCGCACGTCGCTCGTGGCTGGGCCTGTCACGACCGGTCCTGATCAGTTGGGCCGTTGCCCTCGCCGCCGCGGTTGCGATCTATGTGCTCGGTGGCGGGCAGGTCTGGGCGATCGCGACCGCGATCATCAAGCTGGTGTCGGTGTTCGCGGCCACGATGGAATGGCGCGACAAACCCTCCTGGGCTGCCCGCCGTTTCCACACCGCACGCACTCGGTTGCGGCGCCGGCGTGGTGTGCACATCTACCGCCATCCCAGTGACCCCCACTACGGTGACCCGGAGCTTGACCCAGGCTGGGCATTCCCACCGCCGTTGGGTAACACCGCACCGCTTCCAGTCACGGGAACAGGGTTGGATGACATGTTCATCGTGCGGATCGCCAATCCTGGTGAACGCACAACGTATTCGGTGATTGTCGCGGTGGAAGGAGTCGCTGACGGCTTACGCGGTGACAGTGCCTACGCGGCCTCGTCGGCATCGTTCGGGACGTTCCTCGCGCAATTAGCGCGCAGTGGCTCTCACATCCGGGGCATCCAACTGCTGCACCGCAGCGTCCCGCACGACATGACCCGCCATACCCGATGGGCACACGCCCGGGTCCAACAATTGACCGACCCGCGGCTGGGGCCCGCAGTCGAATCCTATGGCGCACTGATCGACCTCACCGCACCGTTGGCCGAGGAGCACAGATCGTTTGTGGTGCTGCGTATTCCGCAGAGCGAGGCGTTCATGGCCGAGACCGCGCGGCTGGCCCGAACCAAACACGCCAGTACCGCCGGGGCGATCGCTCAACTGGTTCGTGACGAAACCGAACGCGCCACAAGGCTTCTCGCGATCGCTGGCATGGGTCGCGTAGACGTGCTCGGTGAACGGCGAGCGTGCGCGATCATCCGGGCGTTCCTGGACCCCAGCTTCAAGATTGATCGCCATCGCGACGCCACCTGGTCCACCTGCTGGCCCAGCTACATCGGCGGACCCGAGAGCGTCGCCGTGGGAGCCACGGGCTGCTGGCGGACCCGCGTCGGCTACATCCGGCCACGCTCGATCGAACCCGTCGAACTTGGACCGTTGTGGTTGGCGCCGTTGCTGACCGGCGTGGAAGCCGATCCCGGTGACGACGAGACAGCGCCGATGCCCACCATCCGCACCGTCAGCGTCCGGCTGGATTTTGTGCCCGCGCACCGGGCCCGCGCGGCCGCACGCGGTGACTTCACGGCCGATCAGGCGCGAAAAGACAAGGAGGCCAAGCGCGGCAAGCTCGATGACGGTTCGACCGAGGTCTTGACCAACGCCTCCAGTCGTCGCCGACGAGATCTGGTGCCCGGCTCCGGACACCACGGTGCCGTGTACGCCGCGGCGATCGCAGTAACCGGCCGTGATCCCGATGACTTAGATCGCGCCTGCATGCGTGTCGAAGAGGCCGCCAACGATTCGGCCATCGCCGCCATCGACTGGGCCACTGACGATCACGACGTCGCGATGTTCACAACCCTGCCCCTGGGACGTGGCCTCGCCGCCACTCCCTACACGCGATAAGGAGACGAGCAACCATGCAATTAAACCCTCGTACCCGCAGCGAGAAGCGCGGCAAGACTGAATCTCGTTGGCATCGACTCGGTTTCGTGAATCTAAAACATCGACATCGCCAGCCACACGCGCCGGGCGACGGGGATGAGGGCGGTGGATCAATCACGCTGGAAAATGTTGCGGAGCGCGGACTCGTGCGGTGCCCGGCGCCGAAGCGGCGTCGTAGGCTGGACCGGTACGGCTGGTACGAGCCGCGGTTGGAAGGCGCGTGGACGACCACGCGCCAAGCCGAGGCCTGGAACCTGGCCACCAGCCGGCGCCGCTCGCGCCAGGACGGCGTGCTCGCCGGTCTGAACACGATCTCCCAGGAATTGGAAATCGTCGACGCCTTCGCGGCCTATGGCAGCGAAACCAGCGGCATCAACGTCGTGGTCATCGGTGACATCGGGCGCGGGAAAAGTTCGTGGATCAAAACCGTCTGTGTCCTAAGACAATTGGTGGCCAACCGCCAAGTCGTCATCCTGGACAAGAAACCCCAAGCCGGCGTTGGCGAGTACACCCCACTGGCCCGGACGCTGGGCGCAGAGAGCATCCGATTCCGAGTCGGTGGTAACGGCGCGTGCCTGAACCTGCTGGATCCGGCCATCAGCGCCCGCGGTGACCATCGTGGCGGTATCGACGGAGTCGTCCCGGCCGGGCAAGAAGCACTCGTGATCGCAGTCCTCACCGACGCCATGGCCCGCGAACTGGACGAGAAGGAGAAAGCCGCCGTCGGTGCGGCGCTGTCGGCTGTCACCACTCGAGCCCGCCAGGCAGGCAGGGATCCCGTCATCCGAGACTTGGCCCTGCGGCTGCTGGACCCGAATGTGGAAGACGGCAACGGATTTGGGCCACGGTGGGGCGAACGGGCCCTGGAGTGGGGTCTCGAGCCTGGGCTGGCGCTGCTGCGCCTGGCCGAGCGTGACCTGCGCGGGCTGGTCGATTCGCCCACCAGCCCCGCCGTGCGGACCGCGCTGGAGAGCCATCCGCTGGTGCATTTCGATCTCAGCGCCCTACCTACCGAAGGCCCCGCATTGCGGGTGGTGATGACCACCGCCAACACCTGGTTGGCCAACAAGCTGGCCGCACGCTCCTCGCGCTACGAGCAAACGATCCTCGTGGTGGAGGAAGGCTGGCACGTCGCCGCTGGATCGACCGGCGAGGTGTTCCGGGGCAACGTCAAACTCTCCCGCGGACTTGGCCTTTCGACCATCGCCGCGTTCCATCATCCCGCTGATCAGCCGGCTGACTCTCCGGCGCGGGCGTTGATGAGCGAGGCGAGCATCGTGGTGCTGTTCGGGCAATCCCGTGCCGACGACGCCGCGGAGACGGTGCGCCTGTACCGGCTGCCCGCGGGTACCGAAGAGACGCTGATGCGGTTGGGGCGCGGGCAGTGCCTGGTCAAGATCGGTACCCGAGATCCATTCCTGCTCAACCACATTCGCTCACCCCAGGAGGTCCTGCTCACCGACACCGACGCCGCGATCACCGGACGGCAAGCGCCCGATGAGACCAACGCCGTCGTCGAGGAAATCGCGTCATGACCGGGCGCCGACTGCCGAATCCGGTTCGCGGCGAACCGGTCCTACCCGCAGGAGCCGTCCTGGCGATCTATGCCGTGACCACGATCGTGGCCGGCGTCTTCGGCGGCGGCGTAGTTTCCGCCGCGCTCGCTGGGCATGGGATCGGTCTGCCCGCATCCGAGCAGATAGTCCCGACGCTGGGTCGACTGGTCCGCAACCCCGGTGACCCCGCCGCAGCGTGGCCTAATGAGCCACGACCGGGACCGGCCTGGTTGACCTGGACATGCATCGTCGTGATCGGCACGGTGTGGTGTTCGGCCGCGGTCATCTGCAGCGATGAGATCGATAGCCGACGCCGCAGCCGCCACCGGCCCGGCCTGGCAAACAGATCAGACCTGCAACGGGTCGGCCTGAACCGGTACGGAGCTCTCCAACGTGCTCGGCACGAATTTCCCAGTCTGGTCAGTCGATCATGGCTCAGGAGGTGGCGGCGATGAGGAGTCGGCACTTGCTATGCGCCCGCAGCACAGACGTTTCACTGGCTGCAGTCGACCTCGGTGTTCTCGCCGACCGGCCACGTGAGCACGTCTACCTCCAACACCGCGACGGGGTGATCGTGCACGGACCCACCGGCGCAGGCAAGACTTGGCGAGTGGCCTACCAACGCGTTTGCGACGCACCAGGATTCGCCCTGGTCACCACCACCAAAGCCGACCTCGTCGCCGCGACCATCACCCACCGGGCTCAACGAGGCAAGGTGGCGGTGTTCGATCCGGAAGAGTTGACCGGCTGGCCCGCCGGGGTGCGCTGGTCATTCCTGGCCGGCTGCACCGATCCCGACACCGCGATACGCCGCGCCGACGCCGCAGCACGGGCGATGCCCCTCGAGGGCACCCGAAACGGCGCCTATTTCGAGCAGAAAGCCTCCACGGTGCTGCGATGCTGCCTGCACGCCGCGGCGACGGCGAACTACTCGATCCGCGACGTCCGAGTGTGGATATCGGCCCGCACCAACCGCACTCCCGTAGACATTTTGAGCCAGACCCTGCCGGACTGGGCCAGCGAACTCGAGCAGATCCTCGGATCGAGCAGTGAATCCACCGACGACGTTTTGGCCGCCGCCGCACGATTGCTCGAGCCCCTGGCGTCACCGAAACTACTGGCTGCCATCGACGTTGAGCTGTCGAAGTCCTTCGATGTCGAACCGTTCGTGCTCTCGGGGGCGAACACTCTGTATCTGGTGTCGCGGGGCAGCAGCCGATCCATGGCACCGTTTGTTGCCGCGCTGGCCGCCGAAGTCCATCACGTCGCCGACCGCGCCTCCCAACGGATGCCAGGCAAACGCCTGGATCCACCGGTCCGGCTCGTCTTGGACGAAACAAACAACGTGGCCCCGATCCCTGATCTGCCGCAGATCATGACAGACTCTGGCGGCAAAGGGATCTGCGTGTGGGCCTTCGCCCACAACCAGGACCAGAACGAATTGCGTTGGGGGAGCGAAGGCGGACGCGTCCTGGCACAGTCCGCACCGGCCATGCTGATCCTGCCCGGCCTGCGCGGCACCGACGAACTCGCCGCCATCTCACGGCTGATCGGGGAACGCCGCAGCTGGGAAGCCAGCCTGCACCAAGGCGGACGTACCTACCAACTCCACGACGACACCGTCCTCCGTGCTGACGAAATCCGTGAACTGCCCAGCGATCACGGGCTGCTGCTATATCGCAACGCACCCGCGTGCCTGCTGCGGCTTCCCAGCGTGTGGGAGGTCGGCCGCTTGCGCGAACAAGCAATCGCCTCCACTGCCTTGTTCGATCAAGTCATCGCCAGCGGCGTCGTTCCCGACTACCTGCGCCCGACTGACGAACACGGAGACCCGCAATGAACACACCGGCCTCATCAGCTTCGAAAGCTTCAGTGCCGCAGTACTACCCGTGCCGCTACAGCTGGCGCCACCTCGACCAGAAAGACGCTGCGACGTTGTGGGAGGAACTGATCGACTGGGTCGGCTGGCTACGCCACACCTACCAACTCGGCTCCCGTGTCCCCTCCTGCTGGTTCCAGCACGACGGCGTGCGCGAGGAACTCACCGCTCTGATGGCCGCCCACACTGCGGCCTACCGGTGCGAGCAGGAAGCCACCGAGCTGCCGCGCGAAGACCCGACGGCGTGGCACACCCAATGGCTATGGCCCACCGTCGAACGCCTCACCAAAATTTCGGACTTCTCCGCGTGCCAACCCAACCACTGCCGCTACACCCGTCAACCCCAGCCCACCCAAGCCGGGCTTGCCGAATACATCGCCGCCGACCTGGACCACTACAGCGACGACGCACACGGCGGCGGGAGCTGATCGCCATCAACAATGAGCCATTGAGTGAACCGAGATGAACAGTGAAAGGAGCTGGTAGGAAGCATATTTCGTGACCGAGAAGGAGGCGATTGTATGGACGACGACGGGGAGGCCCGACCGCAGGAACGCGACTTCAGTGAATCCGGTATGCGGAGGGCGTATGAGGGCATCTACCAGCTTCGTCAACGCGCCATCAAGACCGAGTCCGCCACCGAATACCTGGCGCTCGCTACGGAAGCGACTCAACTGGAACGGGACTGGCTGACCGGTCCACCTCGATGGGCACTGCGGTGGCGCTACCTCGACGCCGCAGTTGAGGACTGGGCAAACGACCCGGACGTGGCGCGTCAGAACCTCGACGAAGCCGTACACGGCACCCAGCACAGTCCCCCCAACCTCACCCCGACTGTGCGGGAGAGCCTGCAGCAAGCCGCACAGCTGGTCCGCCGCGGCACAATGGGCGAACCCACCGACACCAGCTCACTGGTCTATATGGCCACCTACAGCCGCGCCGCAAGCGCTACCGGCGACCTCGGTGTGCACACCAGCTGGTGGAAGGCCCGAGAATGGGTGCGCGAACGCGCGGTAGCCGACGACGACACCCCCGTCGACCTGAGCGTGGCCGCCCATGACGTGGTGAGTGGGAAACGACGTCTGTTGAACACCGCTACGGCGATCCCCGCCGCTGAGGTGGTGACCGAGCTCGACCGCCTCACGATGGTGCTCGGCGGTGCCTGCGAACGCGACGGAAAAGAGTTCGTAGACGACCTGCACTACGACGTCCTGTGTGACGACTACCAGGCCGCGATGATCGCCGCCCGCCATCCCGGCGCAGGAACCCGCCGATTCGAGCACAAATTGTGTGCCGATGACCTGCGCGACCGAATCCTCGACTTCGCTACGAGTCTCGGCAGGCAGGACACTGTGGCCGAACTGGCAGACATCGACCGCACCGCCCGCCAAGACGTCGCCTTCTGGACGGCGCCGAGCTTCAGCTGGCTCGATCAGATCGCCGACCACAGCGAACAAGCCCGTGAACAGGCGAGTCGGCAGGGTATCGATGTCCACTTCCCCCACGCCGACGACTCAACCCGGATCATTCAGGCCGGGCACAGCCCCGTGCAAAATCTCGATCCTTGGTACGGCCGACAGCTCCGGCTGACGCAACTGGGCGACGAACACACCGGCGAGCTCCACGAGATCGGGCGATACGGCTCTTGCGAAGAACTGCTCACCGCACTGCAAAACCACACCAGCGCAATGGATCCTGGCCCCCCTGGCGTGGTGCCCGTTGAGGTAGCGAGACGGCTCCGCAAATTCGACCAGCAACTACGTGAACTCGACACCAATTTGGCCACAAGCAGAATCGTCCGGAACGCGATCCGATCCGGACAACCGATCCAGTGGACTCGATTCGGAAAACAGTCGAACACAACAGGATTAACCTCACCGGGCGAGCGAGACCCGGCCCAAAGACTCGTCGAGCCGGCCGCCACTGACAACCAGCGCCAGAGCACCGGAAGTGAGAAGGCACAAACATCACCATCGGGGACCAGTCCAACCCGTGATGCCGCGAGGAAACGCCGCGAACGAATAGCACGCCAACCCAATCGAACCCGGCCTCGCCGCCGTCCGTGACCCACTGTCGAGGAGGTCTCAATGGCGCAACCACACCACGACAACACTGCCGCGCGGGTCCCCACGAACGCTGCCAGCGAGGCAATCCAAGCCATTCGGGTCTTGATAGATGCCCGTGACCTTCGTGCCGCCAAGCAGGAACTCCGACGAACCCGAACCGGTTTCGACGACGACACCTGGGCCCTCGTAGGCGAAATCGCCAACACCCTGCGCTACAAAACCCACGACGTCGCCCTCACCAAACTCCGCAAACTCTGGCGAGACAACGAACAACACCGCGCCCTCATCGAAGCCTGCGTGCCGAAAACCGATCAGCACCAATACATCCCCGACACCCAACCGGCTGCGACACGACGGAGCGACCCATCGTGGCGTCGACCCGGACGCGTCGCGCGCCGAGTCGATGAGACCAAGCGCACCGACCCGCGCCAACGCACGGGCAGCGGGGGCACCACCCGCGTAGATGCCTATGAAGACCAACTGACCACCGAGGAACGCAAAGAACCAGGGACACCCCGCTCTGAGCTGATCGTCGATCGCCGTGACTACGACCGCGACGCCGCCGCCGAGGTTACCGAACCGCTTTGCGTGTCATGCCGACTCGAACGCGCCTGCATCGACCGCTGGAGCGGCCAGATCACCACAGGACACGGTGACGACGGCCTGTGCGGGACCTGCCGCGAAGAAGGACGCCCAGGTATCCCCCGACTTCCGCTGGGGCACAGTCATTCTCAGGCCATTCGTGCTCGCCTCGACACCATCGCCACGAACTTCGACAGTCACAATCCTGAGCTGTTCCGCCACGAGTGGCGCTACGGGGACCGACTCACCAAGTCCGTCACTGAGGCCTGGGTCAAACAGCACAACCCGAATGGGGTTGTAAGACAAACCGCGACAACCAAATCGATCGACTTCAACGGCGAATGCACCGAATGCGGTGACTGGAGACAACTGCGCGACGACTTGTGCGTGGACTGCCACAAAGGCTTGAACGGAGACGTAGTCATCGCTGGAACGCTGGACCCTCTCACGATCAAAGGGCTATTCACCAAAGACATCAATGACGATGCCGCGATCGGAGAACAGGCGATCATGGTTAGCGGTATTGGCCAAGCTGGCAAGGCCGGCTATCTAGAAGAATTCATTCAACGACTCGAAGCCGGTGGACCTGAGAACAGCCCTGCGGCAGTGAAGCCGGCGGGCCATGGTTCTACTGGAGCTATGACTGACCGCCAGGGACGAGAGTCGCCGGCACTGCGATCGAACCCCGCAAGCCGGACCGACAAGAACTCCGAAACGTCGGCACGGGATGCAAAGCAGCACAACGAAAGAGCTGCAGCGGCGCCATCCAACGGTGCAATAAATGCAGTGACCAAGCCGTCTAAAGAGCCGGGGCTTCGACGACGTCAACAACTTCGCAACCATGCGACGGCCGCGACGACCAGGCGAACTCGGCGGATATGAGTGGTGCGGTCACACGCAAGGTTCGGTCGCACCACGTGTGGCGATTTCACGACGATGCACTTCGGGTGGGTCAATGCTCAAGTCGCAGACTCCTTCGCAATCTTGTGGATCAGCGAGCGACTGCGAACTTCATCCAGTGCGGCGCGTTGCAGTTCGGCGTACGCGTCCTGATACCGCTGTACCTCGTCGATCGTGTCGAGATACACGGTGTCGGTATAGCTGCTCTCTAGGCATACGACGGGCGGTTCAGTGAGACGTGCCGTTGGATGCCTCGGGAACTCCAGCAGCTGGAACGGACCGATGTCGAGTCCTGCATACGCCTCGGCGCTCAGTGGTATGACCTGGACAGAGATGTTCGGCAGATCCCCGGCTGCCGCCAGGTGGTTCAGTTGCTCTGCCATGGCAGAGCGCCCGCCGACGGCCCTACGCAGCGCAGCCTCGTCGATGACAGCATGCAGCGACAACGGTTTGGTGGGGTCATAGAGGTGAGCTCTTCGATGGTTGAGCACCTCGATGCGCCGTTCGACCTCAGCGGCAGGCATCTGAGGTGTCCTCAGCCAGATCAGAGCTCGGCGGTATTCATCAGTTTGCAGTAGTCCAGGCAGAAGTATCGTCTGATACGAAATGACTCGTTTCGCAGCGTCTTCCAGTCCTACGAAAAGTTCGAAGTGCTCAGGAATCACGTCTCGAAATTCGCTCCACCATCCCTTCTGACGAGCCTCCTCAGTGAATTCGAGCAGCATGCTCGTCGTAGCCTCGTACGCTCCGTACACGTCGCATAGTCGCTCTATGAACAGTGGATTCAGCCGTGTGGTTCGCCCGGTTTCCATTCGCCACAGCGTTTGCTTGGCAACATTGATCGCTTGGCGGGCGAGTTCCACGCTGACGCCTGATTTCTCCCGAAGCTCGCGCAGTTGACGTGCCAGCATGCGGCGGGCGAGGGTAGGTCCGGTGGTGGTCATGGCAGATTCCTTTCGTGCATCGGCGGGGTTTGTCGCGGCTTAGCTCCGTTCTCTTCTGTCCGGCGTTTCGAGGAAAGTTTCTGCAGCGCAAACGCATTGGCGGCGAGGTCTGCAAACGATCGCGATGCCAGTCGGTCGGTTCGAGCACACAAAGGGGTGAGTTCTCCCGCGTTTGATGCAGCGCGGCAAGCTCGCCAGCCGCGTCCAATAGTGCGACGACTTCGATCGGCGGGAAGCCCCTGGTGGCGGCCAAGCCAGCATCCTTGCCCGGAAGTCCCGTTCAACTATTCGTGGGCCGATGGATGCCCATCTCTGATCATCGGCAGTTCGGCCTCGGAGCTGTTCTGGTCGGCGTCGGACAGCCGTCCTTTGATGAAGGCCACCGTTTCGATGAGCGCACGCTGATGCCCGTCGGCAGGGAGAGCGTCGTGGTCGATGTCCAACCTGTTGAGCACCTTCTCCACATGCCGGTCGGCAAGTGCACGGAACTCGATGTCGGTGTCTCGCGGCTTCGAGACGCCGAGGGGAAGCAGTGGGTCGAGAACGGTTCGTAGGGTCAGGTCGTAGTTGAAGCAGTGGTTTGCAACCAGGTCTTCGAGGTGCTCGATGCGATGCGGGTCAGCCGGTTCTCCACGATATTCCAGTGCTGCTTCGTAGTAAGCGAGCGCATCGGGCACGCTGCGGTCGATCAGGACAACGTCGGCGTTGGTCCATGCTTCGATCTCGTTGCTGATGCCGCGGGTGACGATCCACAGGGTCGACGCCCAGGTGTGGCGGTACAGGATCGGCAGCCCGATCTGTTGCGCTTGGAGGCCGAGGTCCGCGACCGTCGCAACCTCGATCCGGTCACGGCGCAGCTCAGTTGCGAGGCGTTCGAGCCATGTTGTCTTGCCGGTGGAATGGGTGCCGGTCAGAGCGATCGTGACCGGGCGTATGACTTCGGGGCGGGTCTCGCTCACCACAGACCACCCTCGGGTTCCGCCTTGGGCACGAACTCTTTTGGTGCCGCTGCACTCACCAGTCCGGTCCAGTCCAGGCCGCCGTCCTCGACCAGCCTGCACAGCAGTTGCCACGCAGCCCACGCGTCATAACCCGCCCTGTGATATCCCTGCTCGGTGACCGCGGAGGTGTCGAGCTGTGCGTGCTCGATGAGCTTATCGAGGCTGTAGCTACGCAGATCGCGCCAAACCGCCTTCGCCAGGCGCAAGGTGTCCAGAACCATCGGCGGGTTCCAGTACGGCAGGTGCGACGCGAGTACTCGTTGCTCCACTCCCGCGTTGTGCGCCACCAAGGTTCGCCCGGCCAGGGCCGCATCCACATCCGGCGCGACCTCGACCCACAGTGGACTGCTCTCGACGTCGGAGTTCTTGATGCCGTGCACCTTACGAGTCACGATCTGGGTGATCGGCTGCTGCGGTTTGATCAGCCACGACCGCATGTCATCGATGCTGACCGACTTACCGGAAGCGGAGAGAATGGCGATCTCGATGATCTCTGGTGGCGTCTGACCGTTGCCTTCAACGTCGACGACAGCGATTTCTTTGCCGCGCAGCGTGTTCGGAATATCGGTCACAACGTCTCCTTCGTGGTGGGCCAGCCGAGGTCTGCGCGGCCGTGCCGGTTGGGGTGGTGTGGTTTGCTCGCATCGTGCACCTGGTAGCCCAGGCTGTGTTGCAGTAGATAGCGCGGCTGTTCGGTCAGGCCGGCGACAACGATGGCGCGGTCGTTGATCTCGACCAGGTCCCCGCCGAGCTGTGCAGTGAGCGCGGTAACCCGGTCGATGTCGGGACGGTGCCAGGTGTTCGCGCAGCGGTTGATCTGTACGGCAGGGCAGATGTCGCACAGTTCGCGGATACCGTAGTGGCGGTTGTAGTCGGCGACACTGTGGGCGTACGTGATCGCGCAGCTCGTCTTGCGGAACAGTGGTGAGCCGGTCCCGTGTTCAGTGGCCGCGGTGAGGATTCGCTTTTCGAGGTCTTCGGGGAAGACCTTGCGTCGAGCGCCCTCGAAGTACGGCTCGGGAAGACCTTGTGCCTGGTAGTAGTCGCGGATCTGATTCTTGTAGAACAAGCCGGTAAAGACTGTTGCGTGTGCGTGGTAGCTCAATTCGAACGCACGCTGGAGGTGTTCGTCGGAGTCGTTGAGCACGGGCACGATCGGCCGCCAGTAAAGGATGACCCGGTACCGCTGTGCGTGCTCGAAGGCTGTGCGCAATGAAGTTGCGGCGATATTGGAGTCGACCGGCTCGATGCGGTCGTCGTCGATACCGGAATGGGTAACCAGCACAGTGAGCCGAATGTTGTTGAAGGAGTTGAGGATCGCGCAATCCTCCGGCTCGATGCGCCACCGGGTGATGACAAGGACATGGTTGGTAAGTTGTCGCTGGTCGAGTAGACGCAGCATCTCGAACGTATGCGGCTTCACCGGCGGCAGCATCGGGTCGGTTGCCCGGTTGAACAGCTGGATCGGCGTGACGTGCGGCTGGAAGTAGCGATGCTCGAACAGCATCATGGCCGCTTCCGCATCCGTCATAAGGGCGCGCGGCACTTTCATTCCGAAATTGTCGAACACATGTCGGATGCAGTAGCCGCAGTCGAGCGGGCAGCCGACGATGTGGTTCACGCTCAGACCGGACTTGCGGTATTCGATCACGTCGCGCAGCTCGGGTCGCAACGCTTCCTGCTGTGCGGCGGTGAGGATAGGCAGCTTTCGACCGGCGTGGGGTGGGGGCATTAACTGCTCCTGATCGGCCATTATGGCCACCTTTCAATCGGGGAGACTTCGGTCAAAGGTGTTTGGTCAGAGGAGTTCGACCGCGCATCGGCCTCCCGGCGCCGCTGCGCGGCGAGCGTTCGATTGATCGCGCGCTTCTTGTGACACCGCGCCACGCTGCACTCGCGGTGCTCCGGCTCCTCGGCCATCGCCTGCTTGACGGACAGCGGGCAGATCGGCTTCTCATGCGAGAGACGTCGTTGAATGTCGGAGACGGTGACTTTCTTCGATCGCCGTTCTAGTAGGTTCAGAACGGTCCACGCGAACCCAAATAGGGTCGCCACCAACGCGATTCCGCCCAAGAAGACCGCCAGGCCAACCAGCAGTGCCGACGCCATCGCTAATCCCCGCCATCAGGGATGCGGGGACGCCACGGTCCGGGGTTCTGGGCAACCAGATCGTTCCAGCTGCATGTCAGGTCACCTACTCGCTGCCAGGCTGCGTGGACCGCAGGGGCAGACACGTCCTCTGCCGCCAAGAAGCAGTACTCGGCAGCGACGTAAGCGGCCGCCACTGCATCGAGGGCCGCCCCGACCGACTGCGCTGGTGAGCGCCTGTGGCTTGGTGCTATTACGTAGATTTCGATCCAGTTGTCGATCAGGGTCGCGATTTCCGCACGGCGGCCGTCGATTTCGGCAGCCCGCTTTACGGAGGGGTGCCGTTTTCGATGCAAGTCCGCGAAAGCTTTCGCCCACTTGATGATCTGGTGGTCGCTCGGCGACGAGCCAACCTCTCCGCGGAACGCGGCTAGAAGCTGATGCCAACCAGGCAACGACTCCTGGTCTGCGCCAATCTGCTGTGTTGGCATGACGTGCCTCCCCGTGCGGCGGTAGGAACACCCGATGCCGGATCGGTTACGCGCAATCAACCCAGCCGAACTTTTGGTGCGCCGGATTCGCATACCGAGATGAGGGAATCGCCAATACCCGGCACCGGGTGCTGTCTCACG
Organism: Nocardia sp. NPDC051756; assembly: GCF_040681495.1. Classification (NCBI taxonomy): domain Bacteria; kingdom Bacillati; phylum Actinomycetota; class Actinomycetes; order Mycobacteriales; family Nocardiaceae; genus Nocardia; species Nocardia sp. NPDC051756. Next base: position 1,005,470 of record NZ_JBFAYV010000004.1, read on the forward strand.
ATGGCTCGCACAGCCGGTCCATGACCGGCCCACAACCGGCCCGTTTCGGCTCATATTCGGCCCATTTCGTATCCGCACCTGCCACCGCGCGGTGAAATAGGCATACCGTTGGCCGTGGGTGGAGGTAGGCATGAACGCACAACCGCGTACCCGCTTGGAACAGCTCGCGATACAGAACAGCCTCGGACCGATCGATTTCGTCCGGGAGTTCAAGCGTCAGGCACATGCCCTGGGGCTCGACCTCGACGTGTCGCTAAGCGCTGCGAAACGATGGATGAAAGGCGATTCGGGTAAGCCTCGCGACGCTTCTCGACAAGTCCTAGAGGCGTGGTTCGGCGAGACGATCGCTGTTCTGGCCGGACCACCCTTGTACCAATGTCGACCAGTCACTGAACAGGAGCTCGCGGTGAACGCAGCACATGACTCGGTGAGCCACGCCATCGAAGCGGCCTCAGCGTTGGATCCCTCAGCACTAGAGCACTTGCACGCAGCGGCGGGGGCTGCGGCGCGGGCGTACTGCATCACACCGCCGTTAGAGATGCTGACGGACCTCGTCGCGTTGCGAGACACCATCTACGTACAGCTCGATAGAACGCACAAGCCTCTGCAGCAAGCTGAGCTGTATCTGCTGGCAGGCCAGGTGTGCGGGCTTTTGTCGTCGGTCTCGTGGGACCTGGGTTTGCTCAATGCGGCGGAGGAGCAGGCACGGGCGGCGTATACCTACGGCAATGTGATCGACCATCTGTCGTTGCAGGCGTGGGCACGAGCGCTCCAAGTAACCGCCGCGTTCTGGTCCGGCTATCCGCGACGTGCCGCGAAGATTGCCGCAGCAGCGCTGGACCAAGCGCCGGTGGGAACGGCGCGAGTCCGGTTGCACAGCGTGAATGCACGCGCGCTGGCGCTCATTGGTGCTCGCGGAGAGGTCCGTCACGAACTCGATGCCGCCGCAACCGAACTCGACCGGGCGGGCAATGACCCCTTCTTGGACGAGATCGGGGGAGAGCTCGCCTTCGACCGAGCAAGGCGCGCTCTGTGCGCGGGTGCGTCCTACGTAGCACTCGGAGACGGTGACCAAGCGCAGCAGGAAGCTGAGGCCGCAGTTCAGCTGTTCGCCTCTATCCCTGACGACCAGCGGTGGGAAGCCGGCGCGCTGAGCGCGCAAGTTGACCTCGGCGCTGCGCGCACCCTTCGCGGCGACCTGGCGGGAGCGGCTGCAGCGCTCGAGTCGGTCTTTTTGCTCAAGCCTGCGCGTCGGACCGAGGCGATCGCGCAGCGGCTCCTCACGCTGGCGCAGGTGTTGGGTACCACCAGATATCGAGGCGCCAGCGAGGCGGTCGCGCTTGGCGGGACGATTGAGGACTTCACGTCGATTTCGTTGTCGCGCACGTCAATGCGTGCTCTTCCGCCATCCTCGTAGGCGACAGCTATTCGGCTCCGCAGTGGTCGAGTTGGGCGGCATCCCACAGACCGAGGATGGATTGCTCCAGTTCTGGGGAAATGCCGAGTTCGCTCGCCCGCTCGTGATCGATCGCGGCGCCTCCGCTGGCGAGCCACGCCCAGGTGTCCGCCGCCGTCTCGCGGACCGGGCGAGCACTGAACCCTGCGGCACGGGCGTGCTGGGAGTCAACCTTCCACACACCCTTATAGGTGCGCCAGAGTGGTAGTTCAGTCCATTGCCGAATGCCTTGCGCAGCAAGCCATTCTTCGTCGGTCACCCACTCCAATGCGGCCGTTGATCCGGTCACGGCCCGACAGGCGTTCAGCAGGTCGCCCATCGTCTCGCGACCGGGCGCGGTCACGTTGAAGATCCCCGTCAGGTCAGGGCTGAGCGCAAATTTCGCGACGTCGCGTACATCTACTGGCTGGATCGAACGTTCGGGACGTCCCGGCGCCAGAACTCGACCACCCCGCTGCATTCGGCGAAGCCACCACTCCAACCGACCTACGTACTCCGTCGGCCCCAAGATGACGCCGGGCCGAAGAATCGTGACACGGTCGTCTCCGAAGACCTCTAACACCGCTCGCTCGCACCCGGCCTTGCCGAAACCGTAGGTCGACGGGCCAGGATCACCGTCATACCCGTAGTCGGGACCTGCGTCTGAGGGGCATTCCAGGACGGTTGACGCCTCCGTCAGTGGCTCGACTGGCCATCCTTCGTACACGGAAACGGTCGATATCAATAGATAGCGGGCCGCGACCGGTTCCAGGGCGCGTGCCAGCTGGAGTGTTTCGCGGGGGACAAAGCTCGACGTGTCGATCACGAGATCCCAGGCGTCGGCCTCAGCTAACCGAGCCAAGTCATCGGAGTTTGTTCGGTCACCGCGGATGGTGGTCACGCCGTCGACGTCCGAACCGCTTCGACCTCGCCTAAAGGTAGTGACTTCGTCGCCTCGGCTCACCGCTTGCTCAGCGATCGTCCGGCCGAGAAACCAACTACCGCCCAAGATGAGAACTCGCACCCTTGCCATTGTTACCACCGATCACTCGATAGGCGAGCGCTTCCCGAGCCGGGCCAGTAGCACAGACAGCAATGCGGCGCGTTCGGGCATCGCGGTTACGTCGACGTGTTCATTGCGAGCGTGAGGGTGCCCACCGATTGCGCCGAGTCCATCCAGCGTGGGGACGCCGATTGCCGCAGTGAGGTTGCCGTCCGAGCCACCGCCGGAGCGAACCGCGGTCAGTCCGGGCCACCCCAATCCTTTGGCGGCCTCTTCGGCCTCAGCCACGAGCAAGCGTGCCATCGGTTCCTCAAAGGGCGGCCTCTCGATACCGCCAGTCACAGTTACGACAGACTCGGAATGATGTGGCGACAGTGTTGACATGGCACGGTCGACCTCCTCCAAGCCAGCAGTCGTCCAGGAGCGAGCATCGACATGGCACACCGCATACTCCGGAACCGTGTTGACCGTCGTTCCCGCTGAGATCACTGTTGGTGTCACGGAGGTTTCGCTTGTCGTAAGGGTCGCGATGGCGATGATTTGGTGAGCAAGCTCTACCCCGGCGTTGATTCCAAGCTCCGGTTCAAGTCCAGCGTGGGCCGCTCTGCCGGTGATTTCGATCCGATAGTTGGCGATACCTTTTCGACTTGATTTCACGGCTCCGCCGTCGGCACTGGGCTCGCAGACGAGGACCGCGCCAGCTTTGCGTGCTTGTTCCTCGATGAGCTTCCGCGATGTTGTCGAGCCGACCTCTTCGTCGCTGGTCAGCAGCACGCTGACGTGCGATGAGTCGGTGAGCAGTTCGATTGCGGTGATGGCTTGCACGATTCCGGCCTTCATGTCGAATGTGCCGGGTCCGCTGGCGATACCGTCGGTGACCGTGAACGGCCATTCCGCAGTGGTCCCGACTGGCCATACGGTGTCGAAGTGGCCCAGCACAAGCACCTTCGGGTGCTCAGCCTCAGATAGAAGGTGGATATTCTCGCCGACGCGGATTTGATGGACCGGCCGGCCAAGCGCCTCAGACAGCCACGGTTGCAGCAACGACGCGCATACGTCCAGGTGGGCGGGAGAACTCGACGGTGATTCGCAGTTTACGAGCGTCTCAAGTCGTTCTTGCATCGTCGGAAGTTGGCGCGCAGCGGCTTCCAGCAGATCCTGTTTGATACCCATACGGCGATCCTCCTCGTCTGTGCTTAGAGATTTTTCCCGGGCCATGCGATGCTCTGGGTTTGACGTCGCGCTCGATCCGAGGGCTCCGGGATGGCATGAGTGGGACGCCAGTTAAGCGATTCGGCGCCCTTGCTCGCAGAGCACGGTCACGCCCAGGCGAACCGCGTCGAGGGCTGCCTCGAGCCGGTCTGCCAACAATGGCTTCACCCTGGTGCGGGCTTGTTCCATCGTGTGGAAGTCCGCGGACAGGATCTCCGACTCGGCGAACTTCATTGCGGCAACGTCGTTGTCGGTGAGCAATCCTCCGTCGAAGACGAAGATAACGCCTTCCGGGCGCGAATCCTGGGGGCGCACATAGTCGACCACGAGTATCCGCTCAAGAGGCTGGTCAGAGCCGATCTCCTCACGGACCTCGCGTTGCGCCGCTGCCCAGGGCGACTCGTCCTCCTCGACCGCACCGCCAGGAATCTCGAAGTTCGGTTTGTAGGAGGGCCGCACCAACAACACTCGATTCGCACTGTCTCGAAACAACACCCCGGCGGCCATTCGCTTGCGCGCCAAGCCCGCCACATACTGCTCAACGGGCAAAACACCAGCGGTCGATCGGGGAGCGGAGTTCGACGTCGTCACCAACTGCACCTTAGCCAGTCCATGGACAACTCTCACCAGAATCTGTTCGTGTAAGCGCACATCGAGGTAGCTGGCAACTGGTAGTGATTCGGCGCTATCACCGAGGCGATCACGATCTGAGTTCGAGTCGCCGGCGGGGCGGTCGTCGGTTAGCGCCCGCGTCGGATTCGGTTGGGCGCCGGGCTCGGGAGTTGGCGGCGTCGCCGGCGTTGTATCGGAGTCGGCGGGCGGTTCGATTCGGCGTCGGTGGGAGGTTTGGGAGTGCTGTGCGGCGAAAGTGTCGTCGATCCGGCAGCGAGGATGCGGAGCCGAAGTTGCTTAGCGAAGTCGGCGAGTTCGAGGTCCATTCCGGGATGGTGCGTGGGTACGGGTGGAGCTTTATCGGCGTGGCGGGTGTCATGAAAGGCGCGGGAGTTATGTTGTTGCACAACGGTATCGGGGTCGGTGTTGGTCCTTGTGGCGGATGCTGCCGTTGTTTGCGGGGATAGGTCGGTGAGCGTGTCGAGGTCGGCTGTAGCCATTGCTGGCGGCGTGAATTGGCGATGGTTGTCGATCCAAATGTCGGCTCTGGAGCGCAGGACGGCGGCGGTGTCGCGCGCGCTGGCGAGGGATTGGCCGAGGTCTCGATAGTTGTTGGTTGCGATCGCGGCAACGAGCTCGCAGGAGTCGAGACCGTGAGCATCGGCGAGAGTGATGGTGTCGAGTAGTTGCTGATATTTCGGTGATCGGGCGGCGTCGCGGTAGAGCACCACCGGTAGTGCGCGGTTGAGAAGGTAGGCGCCGCGTGCGTCGGCGAGTAGCTGGTAGGCGTGGTTGTAGGCGATGCGGGTTCGGCGGTCGACAGCGGCTTGTTCGGCGCGCATGACGTCGATTGCGGAAAGGTTGTCGTCTTCTCGGGCGAGGACGCGGGCGAACATCTGGAGGGGCTCAATGGGGTCGTCGGGTTGTTGGTTGCCGGTGGGGTCGATGAGGGTGTCGGTGGCGAGGAAGATCTGGTTGGTTTCGGATCCGCGGGTGAGGCCGACATAGGCGAGTGCGCGTCCGAGGGTGTCGTTCATGAGTACGTACCCGCGGCGGACGGTGATGCCTTGGGCGCGGTGGACGGTGGTGGCGTAGCCGAGTTCGACGTGGTGGTGGACGTAGTGAGCGGGGAGGTGGACGCTGCCGCGGTGGTTGGTGCCGATCGCGGTGAGGCTGCCGTCGGGATGGATGGTGTGGATGGTCCAGAGGTCGCCGTTGTCGATGTGGGTGCCGTGGCGGAGGCCGCCGGCGATGCGCAGGAATGGGTTGTTGAGGCGGGTGACGACGGTGTCACCGACATAACCGGTGTGGTTGTCCGACAACCGGACACGGCCTTTGCCGGTATCGACCCGGCCGGTGAGAGCGTGCCGAGCTTGAGTAGCGGTGTTGAGCGCAGAAACGTCGTCGAGGGTGGCGGCGATCATGATCGAGGAGATCCCTGCCGCGGTGTCCTCGAGATGTGCGGTCAGAATGGCTGCCCGGAGTTCGTCGCTCATACCGGAGGTGACGCGGCCGTGGCTGTCGTAGAACTCCCATGCGTGTTCGAGTTTGCCGTTGCGGACGGCGAGGGTGGCGTTGGCTTCTTCGGGGTCGGTGAAGCGGACGACCTCACGGAGTTGGGGTGCGCGGGTGTCGCGGGCGAGGGTGCGGAAGATGCCGCCGGCTTCGACAGCGGGTAGTTGTTCGGGGTCACCGATTCCACGCACGACCGCCCCGTGGGTGTGGGCCAGGGCGCGCACTGCGTCGAAGTCTGCTGTGGCGGCCATGGATGCTTCGTCGATGAGCAGCATGGTTCCGCGGGTGATTCCGGTGGGCAGGCCGTAGGCGGCTTGGGTGAGGAGCCGGTCGATGGTGTGTGCCGGAATGGCGAGGGTGGTGGAGAGTTCACGGGCCGCGGAGGCGGAGGGGGCGAGGGCGATGACGTTGCGTCCGGAGGCGTGCCAGGCGGTGGCTACGGCTTTCATGGCGGTGGTTTTGCCGGTGCCGGCGGGCCCGACCGCGACCGCGAGTTCGGTTGCGCAGCAGCATAAGTAGCGCGCGATGTCGTGTTGTCCCTCGTTGAGGACGAGCCGATCTTGCTTCCTGATCTGGGTGACGGCGGTGTCGACGAGTTCGGGTGAGATTGTTTCGGGACTGGGGTTGCGTGCGGATTCGAGGAGGCGGGTTTCGGCGTTGAGGACGGCGTGGGAGGTGTAGCGGGTGGCACCGGTGATGGTGTACACGCTGTGGCCGTCGCGACGAGCGAGCGCGCGGGGGATGGGGTCGGGGTGGAGGGTGAGTTGGATGCTGTGCTGGTCGCGGACCGTGGTGGTGATGTGTTCGACGGTGGCGCGGTGGTCGGTGTCGGTGGGGAAATCGATGACGGCGAGGCGGTCTTCGACCGCGGAGCGGATGTTTGCTTCGGTCCAGGTGGCTCGGCGTCGCGCGACCGTGTCGAGGACGTCCTGTGCGATGCGGGTTGGTGCCCAGATCGCGCGCAGGCGCGCGGTGTGTGCGGTGTGAATGCGGTCCAGGAGCTCGAGATCCGGATGCGGGGATAGCAGCCCTCGGACATCCCGAGCGGCTTGCGCCCGGGCGGCGGGTGTGGCGAAGGCCGTGCGTTTGAGATGGTGGTCGACGCAGCGATCGAGTTGCTCGGGCGTGCCCTCGATGAGGGCACGGGGACCGCCGAGGTCGAGGCCGACTGCAACGACGATCTGTACTGGATCGGCGCAAGCACGGATGGCAGGGTGGGTGTGAGCGTGGAGCAGCTCGCGGGTGAAGCTGGCTCCGTTACGGCCTTGGCTGAGGAACCGGTGGAAGCGGGTATCCCATTCGGTGATCATGTCCCGCAATGTTTTCGGGAGCGGTTTAGCGGCGCGGGTCTGCAAGGTTGCTTGCTGGGCGAGCCGGTATTGGACTGTGGTGCTCGGGTTGCGGCCGTGGCGATTGCGGTAGTCGGCGACGAGTTGTTCGGTGCGGGCGATGATGTCGGGCGTGCGGGAGAATTCCTCGATCATCTCCTCGGTGACGCCGATGACTTCGAGGACGGGTTGTTTGCCACGGCCGCGACTGCGTTCCTCGCAACGGAACCCGATCTGGCGCCGGACCTTGCCGACGATGGTCGCGTTATAGCGGGAGGAAAACGACACCGCCGAGGCATACAACGGTCGCGCGTCCAGCGCAGACCACTTGCCGTCTGAACCCAGAACCCGTCCGGATACGACTGCGTGAGTGTGCAGGTTCGGGTCTCCAGATCGGTTGTCGAAGTGATCGAACGCGGCGATCACGAACCCTTCGGCATCGATCTGGCGGAGGCCGTTGTGACCGCGCCGGGTCACCGCGCTCTGGGATTCGGCCCACGCTAAGACCTCGCGCACGGCCTCGGTGTGACACCGCCAGATCGCGTTCCGGAGCATGTCGTCGCCCAAGCCCCACAAGAGCGAGATCGACTTGGGTGGGGTGAAGACCAGATCGAACCCGGCCACGGCCTTGCGGCTGTCCGACTTCTCCTGTGCTAGAGCAGCCTCGATTTCGCGGCGTTCGGGCTCGAGACCGAGGGTGGCGGTGAGGTGCTCGCGGGCGGCATCGGTCCGTAGCACGGAGCGTTCATCCCAGGTCGGACGACGCTGGTGGACGTTGGTGAAGGTGTCGATGTTGCGGGCGAGGAGATCGGTGATCGGTGAGGATGGATTGGTGAATTCGTAGAAGCTGGTACCGAGTTTAGTGGCCTCGATCGCCTGCTTGGAGGTTCTGCTGGCGGCGATTTCAGCGGCGATGATCGCGTCCGCTTGCGGATGTAATCCTTCACCGAACAACGCTTGCATTTGCGCCTCGGTGACATTTCCTGAAACATCCAATCGGGCGGCACCGGTACCGAGCCATATACCGGGCGGAGTGCCGCTCTCGAGGTAATAGTCGGTGAGGTCTCGGGTTCGATCCCGCAGGCGATCGCCGCTGGCTACCTGGCTCGTAAGGTACTGGTAGCCATCGCCGGCATGTAGTCGATGGATCGTCATCACGTATCGAAGATAGCGCGAAAATCTACGCTGAATAAAACATTACCGGCCGGTAGCATCACGATGCAAGAGGTGTGCCAGTGTGGAGAAATGGAACCCATATGGGAAGTAGGTAGGAATGATGGCAACGGTTGTACTGATAACAATTCGATGAGATTGTGGGATGGATGGAGAGATTGGTGAGAAGAATCCCGTGCGCCTGCCGCGCGCAGCGCGCCGCAAGGCGACGGGAGTGAAAAGGGAGGTGCGTTATGGGTGCACAGGAGGTGTCGGCGCGTAAGTGGGCGCGCCGGGCGATGGCTGGGTTGTTGGAAGCGCAAATGCGTGCGGCGAAGGCGGCTGAGGCGGACCTGGTCGAGTTCCACAAACACGCGGGCCGACTGCGACGGGCGGCGCAGCGCCGCGACGCGGTGATCGGCAGTGCGGTCAATCGATACGAGGCGATCGCGGCGGAAGCCGACGCGGCGCAGGCCGCGGTGTTGAACAGGCTGGAACAACGTGGCATGGACGAAGCACAGCTGGAGGAGGTGACCGGACTTGATACGGCGGAACTGAAGAGGCTGCGTCGCACCGGCGCGGCTGTCGCGACCCCGAGGCAGAACTGTCCAGCGCCACCGCGGACGATGCGACGCTCGCCATCGCGGTCACAGCGTCAGCTAGTCGATCAGGACCGAGCGCGGAACCAGGTGCCGCAACCCCGGGAGCCGGAAGAACGTGCGAGCCAGTCGGGATCCCCACGCACCGTGTTTGGCGGCCCACGCCCAGTTCCCGGCCAGCCACAGCAGGAAACCTCCGGCCAGCCACGGCAAGCGGGCGGGTAGGGCGTAGGCGGGAAACAGCACGATCCCCAATAGCGCGTCGAGGACGATGAGGAACCCGAGGATGCGGGCGAGCATGGGGAACAGCCACCAGATCATCAGCAGGACGACAGCGATAAGTGCTACGAGCCAGATCAGGGACATCGATGGAACCTCCGATCGCGTGGCAGCCCTGGAGGGTGTGCTCAATCCATTGCAACGCGACACCGGCCGGTATGCCAGGGGTTAGCGCGGGACGAATTGGCCGGGTACGAGACATTCGTGGTGCGGGCACAGGGCGTGAGCGGATTCTCGGTCAAGGGAATCATCGAGCGCGACGGTGAGCTGATGAACGTGATGGCGCAGTAGGCGAATATCGGAAGCCAAAGTGCAGATGCGCGACTCGAGCATGCCGATCAGCGTGAACTGGGCGATGGCCGCTGTCGTTGGGTAGCCGATCGGTGAGATGTAGGTCGGAGCCTCATCGCGGGGCACAGGCACTGCGAGGTCGCGCACCTCATCGTGCATGCGCGGGCGCGGGAATGGGACGGTGTTCTGGGCGGACATGATCAGTCACCCCCTGGGGGAAGAGGTGGGATGCGAACAGGCGAGTCGGGGGCACTGTTTCGCGACAAGCCGGGGACCGGGCGGGGCACCGTGGTGCCCCGCCCGGTAGGTCATCAGAAGGGCGGTTGGTCGTCGGTGCCGACACCGACGAGTTCTCGGTCCTCGGTCGGTGCGTCGTCGGTCTGGGCAGATGGTTGCGCGACGGCGTCGTTGTCGCGGGGGTCGACGGCTCGGCGATCGAGCTTGGCGACCTTGGCGACGGCGTAGCGCAGGTCGGGGCCGATGCTGTCGACGAGTAGCTCGTTGACCCAGCGCTTCTCACCGTCGGCGGTGTCGTAGGTGCGCTGCTTCAACTTGCCGTAGACGATCACCCGCATACCCCGCCGGAGGCTGTCGACCGCATTTTCGGCCATGTCCTCCCAGATCACGCAGCGCATGAAGACCACGTCGCCGTCTTTCCATTCATTGCTCTGACGGTCGAAGACGCGGGTGTTCTGCGCTACCGAGATAGTGGTCACCGACTTACCGCTGCGAGTGAAGCGCTGCTCAGGGTCCTCGGTGACGTTCCCGATGACGGTGATGAAAAGGTCTCCAGCCATGACAGATCTCCTGACAGATAGGGATTCGGAAAATGGATGGACCGCCAAGCCCACACCCGGTCGGTGACCGGAGGGGCTGTCGATCTGCGGCCGTGGCCATCAGGGACGGGTCGGGCCCGCAGGGCCGGCGAGGGTTCTGCGCCGTGCGGGTGGGGGATCGCCGGAGGCGACCTGAGCGCAGCGAAGGCTTGTCCGCCACCCGGTGCGGCGCCGGTTCATCGCCGGTTCATCCGACCCGGCTCTGATCCCCTGTGGGGGCTGATCGACAGCACCTCGGACACCGCTCAAAACGCAGAGCGGAAATAACGGACTTCGGGTTCGCGGTCGGGTTCGAGGATCACTGCGGCGACGTCGAAGCGGACTCGCCACCATGGACCGGTTTGTTCGTCCAGCCACAGCAACGACAGACGGCGCAGGCGTTGCTGTTTTGCGAAGGAGACCGCCTCAACTGGCGTTTGAAACGGTTGACTGGCCCGGGTGCGCAGATGGATGAAAACCGTGGTGCCCGCGTCCTCGGCGATGAGACTGATCTCGCCGTAGTTGCAGCGCCAGTTGCGCGCAACTATCTGCATGCCCGCGTCGGTGAGGTATTGGACGACGAGGTCCTCGGGTGAGGTCTGGTGCGCGTCGAGGTTTCAGTCGGCGTGCGGGCGTGTGGGGGTGATGGCGTCGGTCAGTTTGGTCAGCAGGGCGATCAGTCGCCGTTGTTCGGTGGCGTTCAGGGATGCGAGAGTGTTGGCGTCGAGTTCGTCGGCGATGGGGGTCGCGGCGCGGACGATGGCTTTGCCTTTGGCTGTCAGGCGCAGCAGTTGGCGGCGTCGATCGAGGCGGTCTGGGGTCCGGTCGACCCATCTACGTTCTTCGAGTCGGCGCAGCATGCCGGCGAGGGTCGATTTGTCGATCGCCGCTCGCGCGCCGAGGGTGACCTGGTCGATGCCTGGGTGGGCCGCGAGCACGCTCAACGCGGCGAACTGCGGTCTGGTCAGGTCCGGTAGCCGTCCCTGCCAGCTCGCGCCGTGGTCTTGCAGGATGCGTCGCATGTGGTGCAACGCCGCGTCCTCGGGATGTGCCATATCCACATATTAGGACCTGTACAAACGGTTCGACTACCAACCAAATGCGAGCTGCCTGCTCCTCGATAACGTAGCGTAAGTAGCAGATGATCTGGGACACATTCGCATCTTCCATAGCTGCTTCTTCAGGTTGGTACCTACACTGATAGTGCGTATACGTACTAAGTTCTGCTCGCGTCCATCATCGAGGAGGATCTTCATGCGACTGATTGTGGCTATGACCGGTGCTACGGGTGCGGCGCTGGGGGTGCGACTGCTCGAGGAACTGCGTGAGCGCGACGATGTCGAGACCCATCTGGTGATCAGCCGATGGGCTCGTAGCACTATCGAGTGGGAGACCGGGCGCAGCGTGCGTGAGGTCGCCGCGCTGGCCGATGTCAGTTACAGCCCTGATGATCAGGCGGCGGCGATCTCGTCGGGGTCTTTCCGCACTGACGGCATGGTCGTTGTCCCGGCGAGTATGAAAACCGTGGCCGCGATCCGGCACGGTTACGCCGAGGGTCTGATTGCCCGGGCGGCCGATGTCACGCTCAAGGAACAGCGCAAGCTGATCATCGTTCCCCGCGAAGTGCCTTTGAGCGCAATCCATTTGGAGAACATGCTCGCCCTGGCCCGGCTCGGAGTGATGATCATCCCGCCGATGCCCGCCTTCTACCAGCACCCGGTCACCGTGGCGGAGGTCGTGAACGGATTCGTCGGCCGCCTGCTCGGCCATTTCGGCCTGGAGTCCGAGCATCGCCAGGAGTGGACCGGATTCCACGACGCGCGCCACGCGCTGTCCGACGGCGCGACCGCGCCCGCTGAATGAGCTTTGTCCAACCGTGCCAGACCCGAGAAAGGAATTGTCGATGACCGTCGAGCAGACCGCCGCCCCAGCCGATACAACGACAGCTCTGCCACCGATCACCGATCTGCGTTCGGCGTTGGATCGGTTGCGGTGCGTGCCCGGACAGCTGCTCGAGACCGATCATCCGGTCGATCCCGCAGCCCAGCTCGCGGGTGTGTACAAGCGCATCGGCGCCGGTGGAACCGTGCAGCGGCCCACCCGGCTGGGTCCGGCGATGATCTTCAACAACCTCACCGGCTATCCAGGGTCACGAGTCCTGGTGGGGCTCATGGCAAGTCGCGAGCGGGTCGGCATCCTGCTCGATACGCCCGCTCGTCGGTTGACTCAGCGGATGGCCGACGCGATCGGCGCCGCTCAGGGACCGGTCTTCGTCGGCCCCGACCAGGCTCCCTGTCAAGAGGTCGTGCATCGCGCCGACGACCCCGATTTCGACCTGCGCACTCTGCTGCCCGCGCCCACCAACACTCCGCAGGACGCGGGACCGTACTTCTGTCTGGGTTTGGTGCTGGGCAGCGATCCCGAACTCGGCACCGACGTCACCATCCACCGGCTGTGTGTGCAGGGCCGCGACGAGATCTCGATCTTCTTCGCTCCCGGCCGTCATATCGATGAGTTCCGTCGTCGTGCCGAGGAAGCCGGGCGCCCGTTTCCGATTTCGGTGAACATGGGGTTGGACCCGGCCATCCCGATCGGTGCGACCTTCGAAGCCCCCACTACGCCTTTGGGTTACGACGAACTCGCCATCGCCGGCGGCCTGCGCGGGCGCCCGGTGGAGTTGGCCGACTGCGTCACCGTCGAGCAGAAGGCGATCGCGCGCGCCGAGATCGTCATCGAGGGCTACATCCTGCCCGGGGTGCGGATGGCCGAGGACCGCAACACCCACACCGGCCACGCCATGCCGGAGTTCCCCGGCTACGACGGCCCCGCCAACCCGGCCCTGCCAGTCATCAAGGTCACCGCCGTCACCACCCGCCGCGATCCGATCCTGCAAACCCTCGTCGGCCCCGGGGAAGAACACACCAGCCTGGCCGGGATCCCTACCGAGGCAAGCATTTACCACGCGTTGCACGCGGCCATGCCCGGCTTCGTCCCCGAGGTCTACGCCCACACCGCGGGTGGCGGTAAATTCCTCGCGATCCTGGCGTGTGACAAGAAATCCGCCTTCGACGACGGCCGCGCCCACCAAGCCGCCCTCATCGCGTTCGGGGTCTACTCCGAGCTGAAGAACATCATCCTGGTCGATACCGATGTCGACATCTTCGACACCGACGACGTGCTGTGGGCCATGCAAACCCGCATGCAGGGCGATATCGACATCATCACGATCCCCGGCGTCGCCGGACACGTCCTGGACCCCAGCCAGCACCCCGACTACAACCCCGCCCTGCCTGCCAAAGGCACCACCGCCAAAACCATCTTCGACGCCACCGCCCCCTACCACCTGCGCGAAACCTTCGAACGCGCCCAGTTCCTCGACGTCGATCCCCGCCCCTACGCCCCCGAGTTGAACCTCTCCTACCCCTAGGGACTCATCCTCGCGCGGCACACCTGTCTCGCGACCCGCGTACAAGGAGATGCGATGTCAGACAAGTCTTTCGGCCGACGCCAGTTCAGCGCAGGTGCCGCGTTGAGTGCCGCAGCCCTGGTCGTCTCGGCCTGCGCCACCGACACCAACCCCACGAGCAACAACTCCAGCACGCCCGAGGTGCGCACCACCGAGGGCACGGTCCGCGGCAAGCTCGAGAACAATATCGCGGTGTTTCGTGGCATCCCCTACGCCGAAGCCCCCGTCGGGACACTGCGCCTGCAAGCTCCGGTGCGGCACACGCCCTGGAGCGGAGTGCGCGAGGCATTCGACTTCGGACCACAACCGCCCCAAGCCGTGATGCCGGGCACCACCGCGAACACCGCGAATGATTCGAACGAGTGGCTCACGGTCAATGTCTGGTCTCCGGACGTGAAAGCCTCCGGCCTGCCGGTGATGGTGTGGATCTACGGCGGCGGGTTCATGATGGGATCCTCGGCGATGCCGTCCTACAACGGCGCAAACCTCGCCACCAAAGGCGTGGTGGTCGTCTCGCTGAACTACCGGGTCTCGATGGAAGGCTACGGCCTGATCACCGGCGCTCCCGCCAACCGCGGCCTGCTCGACCAGATCGCCGCCCTGAGCTGGGTGCGCGACAACATCGCCGCCTTCGGCGGTGACCCCGGCCGGGTCACGATCTTCGGCCAATCCGCGGGCGCGGGCTCGACCGCGATGCTGCTGGCCGCACCCGCAGCACGCGGACTGTTCCAGCGCGCCATCGCCCAAAGTGTGCCCACCGCCCTGCAAACTCCCGAGCTCGCCGCCGACGTCGCCACAGTGGTCGCCGCCCGAGTCGGCAAACAGCCCACCGTGGCCGACTTGACCGCCCTCGACCCGCAGACCCTGGCCGACGCGGCTGCGGCGGTGTCGAAGAACATCGCGCAATACCAGGACCGCTGGGGGTACGGGCTGGTGGTGGCCGGACCCGAATTCGGTCCCGTCATCGACCCGGACTCCTTGCCCGAGGGCCCCTACCCGGCGCTGGCACGCGGGGTCAGCAAGGACGTCACGCTCATGGTCGGCCACACCAAAGACGAGTACAACTTCATGATCGCAATGGCCGGCGGGCCCGACAAGATCACCACCGAGCAGATCGACAAAGCCCTGCGGCTGTTGCCGCCGGTCCCCGACGGCCCGCAAGCGTATCGGGCGGCCTACCCCGAGGCCGACGACAAGCAGCTCTACCAGATCGTGTGCTCGGATTTCCTGTTCCGCATGCCGAGTCTGCGCCTGGCCCAAGCGCATACCGCCGGCGGCGGCCGGTCCTACCTGTATGAGTTCCGCTACGACAAAACTCCCATCGGCGCCGCCCACGGCAACGAGATCCCGCTGGTTTTCGGCCTGATCGACACCGAAGGCACCCGGACCTACGGCAACCCGCCCGCCGCCGACGCCGTCACACTCGGCCAACAGATGCAAGCCGACTGGCTGGCCTTCGCCACCACCGGCGACCCCGGCTGGCCCGCCTACCGCCCCGACACCCAGCAGGCGCGAAGCTTCGACGCCAGCTCCACCACCGGCCCTTACCTCGAGCTCGCCTCGGAGCAAATCTGGGCGAATGACCCACTGGACCCGCTGCCCCTGCGGCACAGCTGACACCCAACCGGACCCAAGTACCCGTCGCAGAATTCGATCAGGCTTCGACACGTGCTCGCTGCGTCGCAGACAACCGCGTGCATGATCTTCTCGGCGGCGATGACGCCACAGTCGCACAACAAATACACCCCCTTGGCTGACACACTCAGCTCCGCGCAGCCGTACCCCACGCTGTCATGGCTGGCCACCAGTACCGCCGCCTCATTGTTGGCCCCCTGCTTAGCCAGCGACGGCATCACTCAGATGTTCGACCTAATTGTCCGCGGTAGCCGCTTGCCATAGGCGATGGCGTCATCGATCGTGCGCACCACCTCACCGGCGGTGTAGCCAGCGGTGCCGAGATGGGGTGCTGACGCCGCGATCAGCGCGTTGCGGGCGTCGTGCTCAGTCAACTCTCCGCCGCCCACTAATCGGCCAAGTGTGCGGGCGGCCTTCAATAGGATGATGTGGCGCGTGCCGACTTCGGCAGCGGTCACCGCTCGTGTTTCGCCCTCGACGATCGCGCTGACATAGGCATCGGCCCGGGTGCTGGGCAGCCACAGCGGCGGCCTGGGATCGCATGGAGCGGGCGGTGTCAGCGCCTCGGCGAGCCACCCGGGGAGCTCAGCGACTGGCTGGGGGCGAACGACTCGGTAGTTGCCGTTATGGACGATCGAACCGGCCGCCACGACATAGCCGCCATGGGCGCGGGTGTCGATGCGCCAACCCAGCTTGGCCGTCGTGTTGCGTAGGGCAATCCCGGTCGGTGCCCGGAAATACAGGTGAAGCCCTGTCGGTGTGGCGACAGTGAAGGTGTCTGTCGGCACTGCTTCGCCAGCACGAGCTGCCAACTGCGCCAAAACATCTCGACCGTGGTGCGCACCGGCGAACCTCGTCGGCGCGTGAGCGCCGTGGTTGTCATCGAGATCGATGACAACAAGGCCCGACTTTCCGGTCACGATGCCGATGTTGTTGCGGGCGCCGACGGCCCAATACCGGCGGATGCGATCGGGATCGGTGGTGGCCCACTCTTCCCAACCACGTACCGCGGGCGTCTTCCCTAGGGCGATCAAAGGGATAACGCTCCAACCACGGCCTGCCGTAGCCAAAGCCGTGCGGAGCAGAGCGGAATTCCTGATCATCGATCCTCCGATCCGGGCGGCGCGATGGGTTCTGGTCGTTGTTGCACCCTTCCTGATAACAATGATTCAACGAGGCAAAGACGCACCGGCTCCATTCGTTGATGACGTTGAAGAGAGCCCGAACCAACCCGTTGATAACGGAAGGGGTCCGCACGGCAAAGGTGCGCAGGTCGTCCCCATCACCAGTGACTGCGGCTAGGCGGGCGAGTAGTTGCTGAGATGTGGGTGGCTTCGATGGTGAGCCAGGTCGGCGGTGCTCGATGTCAATGTCGATGACCAGTAGGCCGCTGAGGCCGGTGGCGATGGCGATGTTGCGGTGGGGGTTGGTGTTCCACCAGTTGCGGATCTGGTCGGGATCGGTGGTCGCATGAATGGTCCAGTCGCCTTCGAGGGCGGGAGTTTTGGCATTGCGACGCAGCGGGAAGACATGCCAGCCGCGTTCGGCCGCCTGCAACGCACTGTCTCGCAACGGGTTGGCCGCGGACACGGGATTCCTCCTCGGGTTGTTGGGTGGAATGAGAAGCAGCGGCGCACACCGTGGATAGGTGCGCGCCGCTGCGGATAGGTAAGGGGTGGGTCAGATTTCGATGGTGTCGGCGTCGCGGTCGCCGACGGCGACTTGTTCGATGGGAGTGAGGGTGTGTCCGATCTCGGCGAGGAAGCGCAGGTAGCGCTGGACTCTGGGGTCGTTGTAGCGCCAGGCCTTCTTGCCGGTGCGCTGCTCATGAGCAGCGAGCACGAGCGCGAGGAGCACGACCCTGCAGCGCGGTGCTCGAGCGTTCTCGATGCTGGTGAGCAGCTCTGAACGCCATCCGTTCACACCGAGCAGTTCCAAGGCCAGCGCGGTGGCGTCGTGGCTGTCGAGCATGCCGGGCTCGAGGATGACAGCCTTGACCACGAACGCTGAGGCTTGCTGCGGAGGGTCGTTGTTGCGGGAGAGCAGCTTCTGCAGGAACTCCCGTCGCGCTTCCATCGCCGCTTTGCCCAGCTTGTCGAGCTCGCTCGCGCGCTGCTCAGCGAGCTCACGCTGGCGCCGTTCCTGCTCGGCACGCTCTCGGGCTTCGGTACGTTGACGCGCTAGCGCCGCGGCGCGCTCGGCAGCAGCAGGATCCGGCTCGGTCTGGCCGATGTCGACAGAGTCGGAGCCATCCCGCTGCTCTACTTCGGGGGCCGTGTCCACGGGTTCGGCGGTTGCGACGAACTCGTGCAGACCGGCGGCCTCGAGTTGGTCGGCGGGTAGGTAGTAGAGGGCGTCCCACAGGTCGTGTTGCTCGACCTCGCGGGCATGCCGCATGCCCTCAGCTGGTGTGGCATCGGGATAGCGGTGGGTAGCCCAATCGACGGTGTCGGGATCGACTGGCTCGCCGGTTTCGCGGTCGAGGGTTGCGACATCTTCCAGCAGATCGCAATAGACCGCCCACCGCTGTGGCGCGGCCTGAATCTGCGCCAAATCGACTGGCTGATTCTCGGCAGTCACCAGTCGGGCTGCCGGGATGAACGCGGCGTCCACGCTGTCGGTGTCGGGGTCCTGGGTGAGGATGGTGAATCCGGCTGCGGCGTAGGGCAGGGCTGCCAGCAGTAATTGGCGGCGTTCTTCGCGTTGGTTGGCGATGCGCCGAGCCTCGTAGGTGAACATGCTGCGTGGGGTGTTGAGTAGGTGCTGGACTGCGGCTGTGTCGCCGACGAGGTCGTAGTCGGCGATGATGGCGGCTTCCTCGAAGCCGAGTTGGTCCTCGTCGATAATGTGTCGTGCGGTGGGGGATTGGCCGATTCTTCCGGCGAGTTTGACCTCGTCGCGGTCGGTTTGCAGTTCCCGGGCGACGCGGGTGACCGGGGCGCCGAGGTCGAGCATCTGGGCGATGCCGGCGGCGCGATCGCCAGCGGTGATCGGGATGCGGTGGTGGTTGACGGTGATCTGATCGCTGATGCGGGTGATGTCGGCTTCGGCGGTGCCGGGATCGACTGCGGTGGTGATCCAGACCGGCACTTGTGTCAGTCCGATTTCCAGCGCGATCAGGGTGCGCAGCTGGCCATCGCGGACCTCGATGGAGCCATCAGGCATCCGGTCGGCCTTGATCGGGGTCAAAACGCCGTGTTCGCCGATCGAGGCGCTGTATTGGGGGTGGTCGCTGAGGTCGAAGGTGCGACGGACGTTCTCGGCGATGATGAGGTCGCGCGGATTCATGAACGCGGCTTCGGCTTCCGGATGGGCCTCGGGCACGGTCGAATCCGTGGTGTGGGGCTGCGCGGTTTCGGGAGGAAGCTCTGTGTTGTCGGAGGGGTCGGTGCCCTTCGGGGTGTCGATAGTGGTGGTCATTGCGAGGTGCTCCTATCGTGAAACAGGTAGGCACCGGGCAGATAGCAGCTGTCCGGTGCCTACCTCGGGGGTGAGATGTTCAGATGGCGCGACTGATGGCGAAACGCGGTTGCCGTCGTCGTCCGGTGGTGAGCTCGGCAACGAGCTGGTCATAGCCCAGGGCCAGATCCGCCAGCGCGGTGTCGAGCTCGCGCACACCACCGCGACGATCACCAGCGACCGCGAGGACACTGTGGGTGATGGCCAGGGAAACCAGCCGGTCGATAACCATCGCCAAGGGTTCGGTGTGCACCTTCACCCGGCGCCGCCGGCGATGGGGAAGCCGGTGGCGGATGCGACGGTCGAGTCCGACCAGCAAGGCATCGTGCGAGAGTTCCGATTCAGTCGCAACGACCTCGAGGTCCGGGCCCGCACCTGGGTAGTCGAAGTAGTGACTGTGCCAGGAAACGGCTGCCAGATCCCTTATCAGGCGCAATATTTCGGGATCACCGGATCGAGTGGGTATGTCGCGGGCATGGGAGCTGACCGTGATCACCTGGGCCGCGCTGGGTAGTCGCGCCCTGCCGGAGGGGTGGCGTGCACGTCGGCGCCGTCGCGCTCGGCGCTCGTGGGCGAGCAGGCGCGAACCGCGGTTCATCGCCGAGCCTTCGCGCGGGCCGCGACGTTGATCGGCTCCACGCGTAAGAGGTGTTCGTCACCGTCGACGGGGACGTAGGTCCAGTATTTGGCTTTCCAGTCCCGATGCTGCTTGCGCCAGCGGGTCAGGTCGGCTTCATCGAGCGCCGAGGCGGGCCCGGCGCCGCCGAAGTGGGCGCGGCGATCGAATTCTTCCCGGTTGATGGTGTCGGTCATTGGTATTACCTCCTGTGTGGTGATGGTTGAAACTGATATGTGGCAATGGTTTTCACACCAGGTGCATGGCGTTGAGGGCGAGGTCGTCGAGGGAGTCGGCGCGGTCGGGGTCGGCGACGGTCTGGCTGTAGCTGGTGACCGCGTTGGCGATTCCGGCCGCGGTGAGTTGCCCACCGGCGATGAAGTGGGACAGGACGCCGCTGCGTTCGGCCTCGGTGAAGCCGAGCTTCTTGCCCAGGACCTCGATCGTCTTGTCCGGCTGGGTGACTGGCGTTCCGGCGTGGGCTTCGAGTTCGTCGACGCGGGCGTTGAGGAAATCCGTCGATAACCATTCGCTGACCTTGTCGCGGGTCTTGGCGGTGATGACGGCGAGTTCTTTGCGGTAGGTGTCTTGGGACCAGGAGATGGCGCCGGTGCCGAGTTTTTCGCCGATGTGGTTCTTGCGGTACGAGAACAAGGGGAGTGAGAGGCCGTTGCCGCAGATCTGGATCACCAGTTCCGGTTTCAAGGTGATGGCGTGGTGGCCGGTTTCGGAGTTGGAGAACCGGAACCCGGCGGCAATGACCGGCTCGCTACCGGGGGTGTAGCCCAGGCCTTCGCGAGCGGCGATCGGGCGCCACCGCTCCAACTCACCGGCCACGCGGCGGCGGTCGGCGTCGAGGTCGGGGTTGGTGAAGGGGTTGCGATAGTTGGCCAGGAAATGCGGCGCCAACGCGCGGACCTGCGGGGAGTAGACCTTGCACCGCATCGCCGAATCGCTCAGATCACACGAACGGATATCGACCTCGACATCGACTTGGCGGATACCGTCCATGACCGCGGTCAGCAGGTCGAGGTTGTCGACGATGCCGTAGCGATTCGACAGACACGCACGCAGCACGCCGGGCCGGTTCGGGTGCCCGGAAGTGAACAGCCGCAACAGAAATGGTTTGTCATCGGGATCGGGTGCGGTGTTGCGGCCGAGGGGGCCGTGGAGCAGGCCGTTGATGTTGGTGTCGTAGAGGTCGAGGCGGTTTTGCTCGCGCAGCCAGCGCAGATAGCCTGCGGGGATCTTGAGTTTGGTGCCGATCTGGGAATCAGCAGCCAGGGTGGGCAGATAGAGCCCGGCGACGTCGGTGACGCCGTTGTCGTCGATGACCGGTGCGATATCGAGGAGTTCGAGCATGCCGTCGCGGGCACGCATGGACGCGGCCGGTGCGACGACATCGACCTTGCTCGCCTGCTGCTGTTGCAGCAACGCGACCATGTCACCGAAATCGGCATGACGAACAAACTGTGGATTCGACATGAGAAGGCCTTCCAGAAGAGTAGAGGTGGCAGAGACATCAATGGATTCGAAACCTGTTGCAGAGCAACCTTGTTCAACCGGCCAGCGGCGAATCGCGGTGCTCGCGTTTCCGGGGAGGAGGGTCCGTACGGGCCTTCTACGGGGCCCACCGGTGGGTGCCAGCGCAGGGGAGTGCGCGGGTGCCGCGCAGCCAGGCCAGCACCGCCGTCAGCGTGGGTGCGCCGACAACGGTAATTCCGCTGCACCCGCCGAACTCGGGCAGCAGAGCCTGCGGTACGACCGCGTGGGTGATGCCCAGCGCCGGAGCCGGATCGAACGCCGCCCAGGTCCCGCGACCGAGCGCAGCGAGCCGTCGAGCCCGAGCTCGGCAGCGAACATGACCTTGCCCAACGGCATCGACGCCAGCGTCCCATCGGCCGCTAGGACCGCTACGCCCACGGCCAGATCAGCGATCCCGCCAGGCTGAGGTGGATTCGGTATCGACAACTCCACCACGGCATCCGGCCACCGCTCGCCGCTGTTGAGTAGCGCGGCGCGCACGCGATCGCGGCACTGCGCAGTCACGTTCGCGCACGGTGAACCGGTAGGCGAGCAGCCACTGATGGTGGCTGTCACCGGCAACGGGTCTGCGCTCTGAGCACCCAACGTGACCGACCATGCCACCGCCGGGTTCATCGCAGACCTCGCTCAACAGCCAGAGCTCCAGTGGCCCTGGCTGATTGATACGCGGTCGACGGTGGGGCCGGTAGCGCGAAGAGGACATCGTCGGCGCAGGTCATCACACGGGCGCGTCGGTCGGCGATCATACGATGGCAACCCATCGAGGCCGCCGAGGTCACCGGCCCTGGCACCGCCCAGGCCGGGCGCCGTAACCGGTTCGCCCAGCCGATGGTGTTGGCGGTGCCGCTGCGCAGTCCCGCTTCGACCGCGATCACCGCGGCCGATAGGCCAGCGGTCAGTCGATTGCGCTCCAGAAATTGGTTCTTGTAGGGGACTGTCCCCGGCGGGTATTCGCTCACGATCAGCCCGGACTCGGCGATCTGGGCAAGGAGCCGCTCATGAGCGGCGGGATAAGCCCGATCGACCCCACACGCAAGGACCGCGATCGTCGCGGCATCAATCGTGAGCGCGGCACGATGCGCGGCGGCGTCGATACCGAACGCGGCACCGGAGACGATCGTGTGGCCGTCGACCGCTAATTCGCTGGTGAAGTCGTGAGCGATGCGGTTGCCGTACTCGGTGCTCGCCCGAGCCCCGGTCACTGCGATCGCCTGATCGGTCGCGACACGCAGTGACAGCGGGCCGCGAGCCCACAATGCCAGCGGGGCAACAAATTCCGGGTTGTCGGAGTCGGTGTCGAATGCGCGCAGCAGATCGGCCGGCCACTCGTCATCCTCGGGCGTGATCAGACGACCACCGAGACGATGCACGCGATCGAGATCCCGCGCGGCGACCTCGAAGCTGCTGCCCCGCTCGAGCACACGACGGTCCAGCGCGACCGGGACATCACCAGCGACCACCGCGGCCGCGGCATCCTCCACACCCAACTCCGCGATCAAGGCCTGCAGCGGACGACACGGGCCCGACGCCGCCCGCGACAGCAACGCCCGCGCGTGGCGCCGCGCATCGGCGCTCATCGCCACACCTTCGCGAATAACGACGTACGGCAACGCTGCCTCGCACGGAAAGCACCACCGAATCGGTGTTGGACTCGACTATCGACGGACCTCCGCCGGTCGAGTGCGTGTGTCAGACCGAACTTGGCGGTCACCGAAATATCAACGAAAAAAAGGTGATTCATGACCTAACTCCTTCACGGGATAGGACGACGATCGGGCCAGGGTGAGGTGCCGAACACGGGGTGGCGTCACGGAGATGCTGAGCTCGTGCGAACGCCGCCGAGTAGCCGTCGTTGTAGGCGTCCGATCCGGCCCGGACGTCGAGAGGTTGAAAGCTGGAATCGGTTGGTGCAGAACGACTGCGCGGCGGAGAGTGCGACTGACGAACCGCTGTGGTGCGGGCCGTGGGGCGGTGGGCGCACTCAACAGACACCGGCGGTGCTGTAGCGGGATCAAGCGAAGCTTGAGACCGCGCCCGCCGGTGTAGAGTGCGCCCGCCCACCGACCCACGGCCCGTCCGCGCGAACCCAAACACGCTCGACTTGCGAATTACGGTTCAGTCGAACCGCTTTCGCACTGTTCGGGAGGCTCGACGTCATGGGACAGGGTGTCGATGTCGCGGCCGGCTTGCCAGTCGCGCCACGCACCCTCGATCGATGGTCGTGACCTGTTTGAGGCGACCACGACCGCGTAGGCGCGTCCGAAGTCGATGGCATCGCTAGAGCTGATGGCTGCGGCATCGCAATATCCGCGCGCGTAGCCGATGGCTTCGAAACACATCAGGTGGGCTTGGCGATTCTCAATCGTCTGCCACCACTGCTCATAGTTCGGCACCCGAGTCATGACCGATCCTCGGGCAGGTCGATCTCGATGCCGACTCCTCGCACGATCTCGGCACCGCTGCGCCCGAGTCGCCGCATGCTGTGCGGATCGAGTCCGATTTCCAATGCGCCCTCGAGCAGGATCGCGAAGCGATGGTAGGGAACTGCATCCAGGGCCGTCTGCACCGCGATACCGGCCAGGACGCCGTCTCGGCGAACGTAGGCACTGTAGGCGAGCAAGACTGCGGCCTGCGCGCGTTCTGGTAAAGGCAGGCTACGAGTGAGATAGGTCCACAACGATTGCGCTGCCTGTGCGTAGTTGCTCAGCGCCGTCGCCATCAAGGCGTCGCGGACACGGTCATCGACCACCAGGGCAGCGAACTGCGCGGATTCAGCATCGGTCGGCAGTGCACCGGCATCGTGTGCGGCGATCAGCCCGAGTACACGCTCGATGCCCCAGCGGAGACCACCATCAGGATTGTCGTCACGCCGTAGCACTGCGGCACGGCGCCGGACCTCGGCGTGCGCCGTCGGCAGCAACCGTTCGACCCGTTCCACTGCCTGGAAATCCGGTTGTATCAAGGCAACAAGCTCGGATCGGGAGGCGTACACCGGTTTCCCCTCCTCGTTCATCGCTGCGGTCACGTCCGAGGATTGCGGATCTGGAACCACGCCCTGGGAGGAAGGATCGAGCAGACTCCACCATCGCGAGCCCGGCTCGATGGCCGTCACCGCCCACGCGCCCTCCAGGCCGATCCGGTCATCGGCGAGACGTTCCACGAGATCAGTGATCAGCGCGGGATGGGGACCGCTATCAGTAGCGGTGGCGTTGTCATCGACCACGACGGCCAGGACTTCGGTCGAGTCAGCGGAGGCGCATACCCTGTCGACGGCGGCGGCAATGATTTCGGCGGGCTCGCCGCAATGGCCAGGGGGCATTTCGAGGTCGAAGCGCATGATCGCGAACACCTGCGCCGAATCGGACGGGGGATGACACTCCGAATCTGCCAACACCACTATGAGCAGGGAACGTTCGGGAACAAAACCGAGCATGGCCGGAATCGCGGCGATGAGATCGCCAGGATCCTCGATATAGGCGTGCGAGGAGGACACGGTAACTCCTTTACTGGGAACAGGATTGGCGCGAACAAACCGAAAACCTGTCGGTTCGTCGCCGCTCACCGGGCGGCGAGCGATCAACCCACCCCAGGCCTCGCAATGGAGTCGTTGGGCGGTGGGCGCACTCCAGCTACGCCGGTGGCGCCAGACGGGTGTCAAGGCGCACGCCCTTCGCGCCTTGACCCCGTCGCCACCGGCGTAGAGTGCGCCCGGCCGCCGCCCAACGACTCCAAAGCCTTGTTACGGGACTGCGGGCCGACCCCAAGGGAGCATTTACCGTTGTCGTCGGGTTCTCAGTTCAGAAGCTGCAGGTACGGGACCTCCCGGCTGCGATTCGGCCGCGATTCGGCCGCGTGCGGAAGCCGTAGCCACGTTCCTCGGCCGCCATACCTACTTCCGGTGTGCTGCTGATCCGTGCTGTTCGACCTCGGCTGTCGCAGGCCCGACCCGGTCGGCGACACCCGCGTCCAGAGACCGGTTGAGCTTCATCAGCGCCTCGACGGTGTCTCCGTGGCGCTGGATGAATTTCTCGCGTGCTGCGCCGCGGCGGAAGGAGACGAATGCCTTGCTGGTCTCCAATTGCGATGTGTACCAGAATAAGTAGGGGACCATCAGGACGAAGTTGACCACGCCCCAGACGATCCACACGTTGTTGTTGAACCACCCGTCGGACGGCATGATTTTCGGGAAGATGTTGTAGTTGGCGATTACTAGCATCAGCACGGGCAGCGTGTAGATGCGCGCCATGATGTAGAGCTCGGGCCTGCGCATGACCAACGGGTAGATCTCGGCGACGCCGAGAATACAGATACTGGCTGCGAAATGCTCCTCCTGGGGCGGGTATCCGCCATATGTGAAGCACAGGTTCCAGGTGGTGTAGATGAAATTCCACGCCATGGTCGTGTAGGCGACGAGTTCAGCATTGCGGCCAGGCAGGATCTCCCAGAAGCGAGGGCTGTACGGAATGGTCAGGCATAACCCGAGACCGACTGCCGCGTTCCAGTAATTGCCGATCTGTGCATCACGCAGCGTCGCTTCCGCGATGTTCAGGAAGAGGATGGCATAGGGGAACCAAAGGAATTTCGGATTCCGCAGCAGGCGCCAGATCCGACCCTCGCGCTGCTCGGCGGCGGCGATGCGCATTGCTCCGACGACGATGAGCGGAATGAGTACGGACAGGATCTTGGCCCAAGAGAACCAGTTGATCAGCCCGATATCGCGGCCCGGCCCCCAGATCCACAGTGGAAAACTGAGTATCGACACAGCCCATACCCACATCGCGGCTCGCGGATGCAGTTGCATGTAGCGAACGATTGCCCAGAGGACGGCGCAGAAAATGAGCATCGAGGCTGCTGTGAGCCAGGTGAATGGAGCGGGATTTCCGTTTACCGCCTCGGAGGCTGCCAATGTCATGTGGTGTCGCCCTTCGCCAGTGCTCGGCTCGAAACAGCGATCAGCGTGGTATCACTCGGTTCAATGCTGCTGACCGTGTATGGCACGTTATGCGCCCCACCTGCATGATCATCATGGCATCCGCATGGCCGAGCCAGAGACTGATGGCCCTGTGCCGAGGGCCGATCGGCCCGATTGGCTGACTCGTCAGCCGTCGTTGGAGACCGCGGCGTTGTTGACCGTGGTTCTTGGAGATCTTGTTGCGCTCGCTCCATACGCGGGCTTAATCTGGTTGTACTCCGGGGGTTGTGGCCGGCAGGCCGAGACCGGAGCAGCGATAATTCCGGGTAACTGTGACGACAGAACCCGAAGACATATTCTTTCCGCTCCTCGCGGAGGTTGCTCGATTCGCTCAATCTCTGAGTAATTCGCGCGGGTAGAGGCGAACTGAAATGAGCCCACACCATGCTAAGCAGCCGCTACTGGTTGGTGCATGTCG
Organism: Nocardia sp. NPDC051756; assembly: GCF_040681495.1. Classification (NCBI taxonomy): domain Bacteria; kingdom Bacillati; phylum Actinomycetota; class Actinomycetes; order Mycobacteriales; family Nocardiaceae; genus Nocardia; species Nocardia sp. NPDC051756. The sequence continues at coordinate 1,031,822 of NZ_JBFAYV010000004.1, forward strand.
AGGGTCGCAGTCGTGGGATCTGCTCAGGGTGGGCGGCATGCACGAGTGCGACCTCGCTTAGTGCGGTCCACAGCCGCGCCCTGCCCGGACGTTATAGCTATCTATTGGCAATCAGCGAGGGCTTGCGTTTGGTCTCGGTATAGAGGAGGTTCAATGCTGCCTAATGCCAATGAATTCCGATCCGGCGACAGCACGGACGGCCATCTGGAATCGCACGATGCGTGACCGCCGCCACACCCAGATCGGGGAGGCTCGCGAGCATCGACTCGTAATCGAGAGCGAGCAACGCGATTCGCCAGACTTGCGCAAGCTGAGCCGTGCCGTCATCGCGCTGGTGCTGGAGCAGAGCAATGTGGAGGAGCAGTAGTGGGAATTGCAGGTGTCCTTGAACTGGCGGTCGCATACCTGCGTGTCTCGGACAAGAAGCAGCTGAACACAGCAAGCGACATCGATCCAGACGGCAATTCGATCGCCACTCAGCGCAGTGTCGTCGACCATCGCGCGGAGGCGCTGCCCGCCCGGATCATCAAGGAGTTCGTTGAGCCGGGGATCTCTGCGCAGACCGTCGAGAAGCGGCCTGCGTTCCAGGCGATGATGGCTTATCTGCGCGACAACCCGCAGATCAAGTACGTCATCGTGTATGCCCGGTCCCGCGCCTTCCGCAACTACATCGATGCTGCCGTCACCAAGCGGCAGCTCGACCTCATGGGCGTGAAGTTGATTTCGGCGCGCGAGGACTTCGGTGACGGTATCTACGCGGACATGATGGCTGCCATCACCGATATCTGGAACGACACGCAGAACAAGCTGTCGGGTCAGGACATCAGCATCAAGATGCTGAACAAGGCCATGAATGGCGGTACTTGCGGCCGAGCGAAGCTCGGGTACGTCAACGCGCGAGTCCTCGTCGAGGGTCATCAGGTCAACACCATCAGGGTTGACGAGGGACGTGCCCCGTTGGTTGTTCGTGCCTGGGAGCTCTATGCGACCGGTGACTACTCGATCGAGGACCTCGAAGCGACCATGGCCGATCTCGGGTTGACTTGCCGGCCAACCGGCCGTTGGCCGGTCGAAAAGCCGGTGTCGGCCAACACCTTGCACAAGATGCTGAGCGATCCGTACTACATCGGTTACGTGGTGTGGAAGGGGGAGACGTATCCGGGCCGCCATGAGCCGCTCATCGAGCATGAGCTCTTCGACCGGGTGCAGGATGTGCTTCGTCGGCGGAGCGCGAACGGCAACCGCGACCGGGTCCACGATCACTACCTGAAGGGGTTCCTGTTCTGCCCACGCTGTCGCGGTAGGGAGGAAGTTTCCCGCCTGGTGTACAGCGAGTCCACCGGCCGGAACGGCACTCGGTACCCGTACTTCATCTGCCGACGAAGCAAAGAAGGCCTGTGCGATCTTCCGGCGCTACCAGTCGAGGCGGTCGAGGAAGCCGTTGCGAGCCACTACCGCACCCTCCAGCTGCCAAGCGATTTCACCTCATCGACCCGGGCACTGCTGGAAGAGGTCGTCGCTGACGAGCAGACGGCCACGCGTGAGATGCACACGAATCTGAATCGTCAGCTGAAGGAACTGGACCAGAAGGAGAGCCGTCTGGTCGACCTCTTGGCCGACGGGTCGATGCCCAAGGCGAAGATTCGTACGAAGCTGATGGAGATCAAGCGCCAGCGCACCCGACTCGAGGCAGGATTGGTCAACACATCTGAGGAGCTTTCGATTGGTACAGGCGTGTTGCGTCATGCACTGGATTTGATCGCCGACCCCTACGCTCTCTATCGCGATGCCGGCCCCGAGGTTCGCAGGCGCCTGAACGAGACGTTCTACCGTCGCTTCTACATCGATGACCTCGCGGGCTCGGTGGTGCCGCGGGTGACAGATGACATGAACCCGGTCTTCGCGGACCTCCACAAGACCGCTCACGCTTGTCGAAGCGCGCAAAGCCCCCGGTCGAAGCGTGCACGTGCAGACCGAAACGCACCAAAGGCCTGCGGTTTGAATAAGGCTGTCATGGTGGGCGCAGAGGGGTTCGAACCCCCGACCGCTGGTGTGTAAAACCAGAGCTCTACCGCTGAGCTATACGCCCTTGATCGTTGCCGACCGGGTTATGAATCTAGCGCGGTGAGCGCTTTCTCCCAAGCCGCCTGGTCACGGGGCTCTCCGGGGCCGTTCATCTCGGAGAATCGGATGAATCCTTCGCGGTCTACGACGAAGGTGCCGCGGTTGGGGTAGCCGGATTTCTCGTTGAAGACTTGGTAGGCCTGCGCGACGGCACCGTGCGGCCAGAAGTCGGAGAGCAACGGGAAGACGTAGCCTTGCTCGGCCGCCCAGATCTTGTGGGTCGGGGGTGGGCCGACGGAGATGGCGAGGATCTCCGCGTTGTCGTTCTGGAACTTGGGCAGTTCGTCTCGCACCTTGCACAGCTCGCCTTGGCAGATGCCGGTGAAGGCGAGGGGGTAGAAGACGATCAGGACGTTCTTCTTGCCGTGGTAGTCCGACAGGCTGACGTCCTGGTTGTTCTGATCCTTGAGCGTGAAATCCGGCGCGACAGTGCCAACTTCGAGCGGCATCGCAAATCCTCCATCGTGTCGGGTTTCCGCCGGGCGGCGCGATCACCGCCCGGCGACACCATAGCGAAAGGTGGGTCAGCGCTGCTTCGAGGGCGCCTTCGGTTGCACCAGGCGGCTACCCGCCCAGCTACCCAGAGCGATCGCCGAGGTCTGAGTCAGACCGGCGGTCGGTGCGGATTCTGCGATTTCGCTCGGTTCTACATGTCCCGGATGTCCGGTTTTGGGCGTGAGTACCCAGACGAAGCCTTCGTCGGCGAGTGGACCGATCGCATCCATCAGTGCGTCGACCAGATCACCGTCCCCGTCACGCCACCAGAGCAGCACGACGTCGACTACTTCATCGGAATCCTCATCGACAAGATCGCTGCCGATGGACTCCTCGACGTCGGCTCTCAAGTCGTCGTCGACGTCCTCGTCCCAGCCCAATTCCTGGACAACCAAGCCGTGTGTAATGCCAAGCTTCTGAGCGTAGTTCTGCGCGTCCGCCGCGGCGACCACGGTGGTGTCCTCCTCAACTCCCGACAATAGGTAGTTGCAAGCGAACATGGTTATGGCCGCCAGCGCAAGCCGATCCGCAGAAAATGGCCCGGAATGTCGCGTGCCAATGTTGTGTCATGGACCGTTTCAGCGCTTCGGGCAAGCGTCGCGGACGGCGTTGCGCGCGTCGTTGACCCGCCTACTTGCGTCGTTGAGCGGCCCGACAGGTGCGGTGTAGGTCATCTTGCGGGTCTCCGCGGAGAGCGCGCGCGCCGCTGTGACGTAATCGGTGAATTTTGTCGCCAGATCCGGCGGCAGGGCGTCCTTGCCGGTGTTGACTCCGGTCTCCACCTTGTTCGCGGCGTCATCGAGGGTTGACGCGGCGAGTTCGCGTTTGGCGGCGTAGTCGCCGGCGTTGGCGTCGTGCGCATCGATGAACTCGTTGTACTTGGAGACCCCGACACCGGTGGTGGTCGGGAACTGCGCACAGTTGTCGGTGATCGCCTTGTCCTGCGCCGCAGCGCGCTTGGACGAGGTCGCCGCGGCCGACGAGGCGGCAGCCTCGGTCTTATAGGCCGCTAGATCAGCGGTATTGGGGTTGGCCGTGCCCTCGACCCGGTTCGCGCAGCCGGCCACGACCAAGCCGACAACGACCGCTCCGGTCGCGCACACCAATCCGAACCCGCGCGGGTCCAGCGTCTTCATCGTCCTCCCGTATGACGTGCGCCTCGCTGGCGCTGGAAAACTATCGCGGCCTCGGCTCATGTTGCCCAGCGCACGGTACTGGATTTCCTGCTGACATGATGACCTGGGGCACACCATCGGCAAGGATGGAGGGTGCGCCCCGACCTTACGTAAACGAGTGGTACGCAAACCCACGCGCCATCACTCGGGGATACCGACGCTATCCGCATGTCCACCCCTGTACGAGGAGCAGATTTGACCGACCTGATCCACTCTTCCGCTCCAGCGCAACCCGCTGGATCCGATCCCGCCGCCACGGCCGGCCGCGATCCGAACGGATCGCAAGTCCAGCCGACCGAGCGTGTTCGGGTTATTCGCGAAGGGGTGGCGTCCTACCTACCGGACATCGACCCGGAGGAAACCAGCGAATGGCTCGAGTCGTTCGATGAAATGCTCGACCGTGAGGGCCCCGGCCGAGCGCGTTACCTCATGCTCCGTCTGTTGGAGCGGGCCGGTGAACGCCGTGTCGCCATCCCCGCGTTGACGTCGACCGACTACGTCAACACCATTCCCACCGAGAACGAGCCGTGGTTCCCCGGCGACGAAGAGGTGGAGCGGCGCTTCCGTGCCTGGATCCGCTGGAACGCCGCGATCATGGTGCATCGCGCCCAGCGCCCCGGCATCGGTGTCGGCGGCCATATTTCGACCTACGCCTCCTCGGCAGCGCTGTACGAGGTCGGCTTCAACCACTTCTTCCGCGGCAAGGATCACTCCGGCGGCGGCGATTCGATCTTCATCCAGGGGCACGCCTCGCCGGGCATCTACGCGCGCGCGTTCCTGGAGGGCAGGCTCGGCACCGACCGGCTCGACGGCTTCCGGCAGGAATACAGCCACGGCGGTCCGGGACACGGCGTGCCGTCGTACCCGCACCCGCGGTTGATGTCGGACTTCTGGGAATTCCCCACGGTGTCCATGGGTCTCGGCCCGATGAACGCCATCTACCAGGCGCGGTTCAACCACTACCTGCACGACCGCGGCATCAAGGACACCTCCGATCAGCACGTGTGGGCGTTCCTGGGCGACGGCGAGATGGACGAGCCGGAGTCGCGCGGTCTCGCGCACGTCGCGGCGCTGGAGGGCCTGGACAACCTGACCTTCGTGGTCAACTGCAACCTGCAGCGGCTCGACGGCCCGGTGCGCGGCAACGGCAAGATCATCCAGGAGCTGGAGTCGTTCTTCCGCGGCGCGGGCTGGAACGTCATCAAGGTGATCTGGGGCCGCGAGTGGGACGCGCTGCTCGGCGCGGATCGCGATGGCGCACTGGTGAATCTGATGAACACCACCGCCGACGGCGACTACCAGACTTACAAGGCCAACGACGGCGCCTACGTGCGCGACCACTTCTTCGGTCGTGACCCGCGGACCAAGGCGCTCGTGCAGGACCTGTCCGATCAGGACATCTGGAACCTCAAGCGCGGCGGCCACGACTACCGCAAGGTGTACGCCGCCTACGCGGCCGCGATGGCGCACAAGGGCCAGCCGACGGTGATCCTGGCCAAGACGATCAAGGGCTACACCCTCGGCAAGCACTTCGAGGGCCGCAACGCCACGCACCAGATGAAGAAGCTGACCCTGCAGGACCTCAAGGACTTCCGTGACCTGCAACGGATTCCGATCACCGACGCCGAGTTGGAGAAGGATCCGTACCTGCCCCCGTACTACCACCCGGGCATGGAGTCGCGCGAGATCCAGTACATGCTCGATCGGCGCAAGTCGCTCGGCGGGTACCTGCCCGAACGACGCACCACAGCTAAGCCGCTGCAACTTCCGGGCGACGAGGCGTACAAGTCGGTGCGCAAGGGCTCGGGCAAGCAGGCCGTCGCCACCACCATGGCGCTGGTGCGGCTGATGAAGGAGCTGCTGCGGGACAAGGAGATCGGCAAGCGGATCGTCCCGATCATCCCGGACGAGGCCCGTACCTTCGGTATGGACTCGTGGTTCCCTTCGTTGAAGATCTACAACCGCAACGGCCAGTTGTACACATCGGTCGACGCCGAGTTGATGCTTGCCTACAAAGAGAGCTCGGTCGGGCAGATCCTGCACGAGGGCATCAACGAGGCCGGATCGACGGCGTCGTTCACCGCGGTGGGTACCTCGTACTCCACCCACGGCGAGCCGATGATCCCGCTGTACATCTTCTACTCGATGTTCGGTTTCCAGCGCACCGGCGACGGTCTGTGGGCCGCGGCGGACCAACTCGCGCGCGGATTCGTGCTCGGAGCAACCGCCGGGCGAACCACGCTGACCGGTGAGGGCCTGCAGCACAACGACGGCCATTCGCTGTTGCTCGCATCCACCAATCCGGCTGTGGTCACCTATGATCCGGCGTTCTCCTTCGAGATCGCGCACATCATTCGCGACGGCCTGCGCCGGATGTACGGCGGCGGCACCCCGGAACCGGGTCCGTACGCGGTGCCCGGCACCGACACTCGCAAGGCGGACGGCGGTTTCGGCGGCGAGGACATCTTCTACTACATCACCCTCTACAACGAGCCGTACCAGCAGCCGGCCGAGCCGGAAGGCGTCGACATCGCCGGCCTGCTCAAGGGCATCTACCGGTACAAGGCCGGTGGCGAAGGCGAGGTGCGGGCGCAGATCCTGGTCTCCGGCGTCACCGTGCCGGACGGCCTGCGCGCGCAGGCGCTGCTCGCCGAGGAGTGGGGCGTGCAGGCCGATGTCTGGTCGGTGACCTCGTGGGGTGAACTCCGCAAGGAGGCGTTGCAGCGCGAGATCGCCGCACTGCGTTACCCGGACGAGGATCACGGCACCGCCTACATCACCGAGGCGCTCTCCGGCGCCGAGGGCCCGTTCGTCGCCGCGACGGACTGGATGCGTGCGGTTCCGGACCAGGTGCGCAAGTGGGTTCCTGGCGACTTCATCACACTCGGCACGGACGGCTTCGGCTTCTCCGACACCAGGGCCGCGGCCCGCCGGGTGTTCAATGTGGACGCGCAATCGATCGTGGTAGCGGCGTTGTCGGGGCTCGCGAAGGCGGGAAAGATCGACAATGCCAAGGTGATCGAGGCCGCGGGCAAGTACCGCATCGATGACGTCGACGCCGCGCCGAAGAACGCCTCGAGTTCCGACGGGGACGGCGAGTAGCGGACGATTGGATGGTGGACCGTAAACCGCCGCGGCCGCGACGGATCTCCGAGGGCTCTTCCGAGCACGAGGTGTATCTGCCGACGGGCGCGCTCTCCCCGAACCGGCAAACCCGCGACCCACTACCGGACACGCTGCTCAAACGCGTGAAGCAGTTCTCAGGCCGTCTTTCTACCGAGGCGGTCGGGTCGATGCAGGATCGGTTGCCGTTCTTCGCCGATCTGGACGCCGCGCAGCGCGCCGGCGTCCAGATGCTGGTGCAGACCGCGGTGGTGAACTTCCTGGAATGGCTACAGGACCCGGACAGCGATATCCGGTTCAGCCTCGACGCGTTCCAGGTGATCCCGCAGGATCTGGCGCGGCGGTTGACGCTGCGCCAGACCGTGGACATGGTCCGGGTGGCCATGGAGTTCTTCGAACAGTGGCTGCCCGCGCTGGCGCGCAACGACCGGCAGCTGGTCGCGCTCACCGAGGCGGTGTTGCGATACGGGCGTGAGCTCGGTTTCGCCGCCGCCTCGGTGTACGCCAGCGCCGCGGAATCGCGGGGCGCGTGGGACACCCGGCTGGAGGCGCTGGTCGTCGACGCCGTGGTGCGTGGTGACACCGGGCCGGACATGTTGTCCCGGGCCGCCACGTTGAACTGGGATGCCACCGCACCGGCAACGGTGCTGGTCGGCACCCCGCCCGGCGAGCAAGGTGTGTCGTCGGTGGGCGCGGTGCACGCGATCGCCGCACGGCACGGCCGCGCCGCATTGGCTGTAGTACAGGGCACTCGTCTGGTGATGGTCGTGAGCGGCCATCTCGGCGACTCCTCTTATATATCTCCGTTTCTGGCCGACCTGCTCGCCGACGTCTTCTCCGACGGCCCGGTGGTGATCGGCCCGACCACCCGCACGCTGGGCGCCGCGCACGCCAGCGCGGTCGAAGCGCTGGCCGGCATGGAGGCCGTGGTGGGCTGGCGCGGCGCGCCACGCCCGGTGCATGCGACCGAATTGCTGCCGGAACGCGCATTGCTCGGCGATCGAGCTGCGATCGACGCGTTGAACGAGTATCTTGTCCTTCCGTTGGCCTCGGCGGGATCGTCACTGGCGGACACGCTCGAGGCCTATCTGGATTGCGGTGGAGCCGTCGAGACGTGCGCGCGTCAGTTGTACGTCCATCCAAATACCGTTCGCTACCGCCTCAAGCGGATTGCCGAAATCACGGGACGTGATCCGATGAATCCGCGGGACGCGTATGTGCTCAGAATCGCCGCCACCGTGGGTCGTTTGACACGAACCCGTAACGAAACGTCAACACCAACCCCAGAGGCCACTCATTTCACATTGGGCGAAGAGGGCCTGTAACGGAATTCGTGGGACGTTCGATCCGATCGACCCACGTGGCCTTTTGTGGGACTCCCACAAAACGCGAGGGCAAGCTTCATTCGCGTCGACATCTCCGGCGAGGCACCTCACAGTGTTCTCTTAGGGAGTGATCGCGTTGTTCGCCCCTGGACAGGGGTCCCAGACTCCCGGCATGCTCGCGCCTTGGCTCGATCTCCCTGGCGCGCGTGACCGGCTTATCCTCTGGTCCATGGCTTCCGGCCTGGACCTGGTTCGCCTCGGCACCACCGCGACGGCGGAGGAGATAACCGATACCGCAGTGACCCAGCCACTCGTCGTGGCCGCCGCGTTGCTCGCCTATGCGGAAATCCCCACGGATGCGCTTCCGGCCGCTACCATCGTCGCCGGGCACTCGGTCGGTGAACTCGCCGCCGCCGCGGTCGCCGGGGTCATCTCCCCGGATGACGCGGTGCGATTGGCCGCCATCCGTGGTTCGGAGATGGCCAAGGCGTGCGCGTTGGAACCGACCGGCATGTCCGCGGTGCTCGGTGGCGATGAGGCCACCGTGCTCGCACGGCTCGCAGAGCTCGACCTCATTCCGGCCAACCGCAACGCGGCGGGCCAGATTGTGGCCGCGGGCAGGTTGGACGCGCTGGCGGAACTCGCCGCGAACCCGCCGGAGAAGGCAAGGATTCGCGCGCTGCCCGTCGCGGGTGCTTTCCACACGGCGTTCATGGCGCCGGCACAGGAGGCTGTGACCGATGCCATATCGCAGATCGTGCCGAACAACCCGACCAGGACGTTGCTGTCGAACTTCGACGGCAAGCCGGTCACCTCGGGTCGCGACGCGATCAACAAGCTTGCTGCCCAGGTCACCCGGCCCGTCCGATGGGATCTGTGCACCGAAACCGTAAGGCGGGCAGAGGTTTCCATGGTGGCAGAGTTGCCACCGGCGGGCACCCTCGTCGGCATTGCGAAACGGGAGCTGAAGGGCACACGCACAGTGGCCTTGAAGACCCCGGAAGACCTCCCCGCGTTGGCCGGGGTAAGCATCTCCGGCTAGCTTTCCTGCGCAGCCATGCATCGATATGCACGGTTGTGACCGAGCGGACGTAACCTTCGGCCGTCTCGATCCGAAAAACCAGTACACGCCCTACAAAGAACAAGAAGGGAGCCACGAAGTGGCCGCTCTGACCCAGGAACAAATCGTCGAGGAACTCGGCAAGATCATCGAAGAGGTGACGGGTATCGAACCCTCCGAGGTGACGATCGAGAAGTCCTTCGTCGATGACCTGGACATCGACTCGCTGTCCATGGTCGAGATCGCGGTACAGACCGAGGACAAGTACGGCGTGAAGATCCCGGACGAGGATCTGGCCAGCCTGAAGACGGTCGGCGACGCTGTCGGCTACATCCAGAAGCTCGAGGCGGAGAACAGCGAAGCCGCCGCGGAGCTCAAGGCCAAGTTCGACGCCGAGTAGGGCTGACACTGTGACCACTCCTTCCACCTTGAACGGGAACTTCCCCAACGTCGTCGTCACTAGCCTGGCGGCGACCACGTCGATCGCTGGTGATGTCGATGCGACGTGGAAGGGACTCCTCAACGGCGAGAGCGGTATCGACGTTCTCGAGGATTCCTTCGTCGAGGAATACGACCTTCCGGTCCGCATCGGCGGTCACCTGAAGGTTCGGCCCGAGACCCTGCTGACCCGAGTCGAGTGCCGGCGCATGGCGTACGTCGAGCAGCTCGCGACCGTGCTCGGTCGCGAAGTCTGGCGTAACGCAGGCAGCCCGGAGGTCGACCCGGAACGGCTGGGTGTGGCCATCGGCACCGGGTTGGGTGGCGGCGACGCCCTCATCGACTCGGTGGACAAGCTGAAGAGCGGTGGCTATCGCAAGATTTCGCCGTTGGCAGTGCAGATGGTCATGCCGAACGGCCCTTCGGCCGTTGTCGGCCTCGAATTGAAGGCCAGGGCAGGAGTGGTCACTCCGGTCTCGGCATGCTCGTCCGGTTCGGAGGCCATCGCCAACGCATGGCGGATGATCGTCATGGGCGATGCCGACATGGTCGTCACCGGTGGTGTCGAGGGTTACATCGACGCGGTGCCGATCGCGGCGTTCAGCATGATGCGCGCCATGAGCACCCGCAACGACGATCCGAAGGGTGCCTCGCGTCCGTTCGACAAGGATCGCGACGGTTTCGTCTTCGGTGAGGCGGGCGCGCTGATGGTCGTCGAGACCGAGGAGCACGCCAAGGCGCGCGGTGCCACCATCCATGCTCGTCTGCTGGGTGCCGGTATCACGTCCGACGGTTTCCATCTGGTCGCTCCCGCCCCCGATGGTGTCGGCGCGGCTCGCGCGATGACCCGAGCGCTGCAGACCGCTGGTCTCACCGCGAAGGACATCACGCACGTCAACGCGCACGCGACCGCGACGCCGATCGGTGATACTGCCGAGGCGAACGCGATCAGCCTGGCGATTGGCAAGCACGCTTCGGTTTACGCCCCGAAATCCGCACTGGGACACTCGATCGGCGCTGTCGGCGCCCTCGAGTCGGTACTCACGGTGCTCAGCATCCGGGACGGCATTGTCCCGCCGACGCTGAACCTGGAGAACCAGGATCCGGCGATCGATCTGGATGTGGTTCACGGCGAGGCTCGCCGTCAGGAGATCGAGTACGCGATCAACAACTCCTTCGGTTTCGGTGGGCACAACGTGGCGCTCGCCTTCGGTCGGGCATAACCGCCTGTATCGACTGCACGACGACCCCGGCGGGATCGGGCCAGCAGGTCCGAACCCGCCGGGGTTTCCACATTTTGCAGCCGCCTGGCGGTGCACTCATCGAGGTGAGGAGAGAACGCGATGACGATTATCGCTCCCGCGTTGCAACAAGGGACGGACCTGGATCCGCGTGATCCGCTGGGCCGACTACAGCGGTTCTTCGATCCCGGCACACTGCTTCCGTTGCACCCGCGCGACAAGTCCGGTGTGCTCGCGGCCATCGGTGAGGTCGATGGCGTGCGCACCGTGGCCTACTGCTCGGATGCCACCGTGATGGGTGGTGCGATGGGTGTGGAGGGCTGCAAGCACATCGTCGACGCGATCGACACCGCGATCGAATCCGGTGTGCCGATCGTGGGTATCTGGCATTCCGGCGGGGCCCGTCTCGCCGAGGGCGTCGAGGCTCTGCACGCGGTCGGACTGGTCTTCGAGGCCATGGTCCGCGCGTCCGGGCTGGTTCCGCAGATTTCCGTAGTTGTCGGTTTCGCCGCCGGTGGCGCCGCGTATGGCCCCGCGCTGACCGACATCGTGATCATGGCCCCGGAGGGCCGCATCTTCGTCACCGGCCCCGATGTGGTGCGCAGTGTGACCGGCGAGCAGGTCGATATGGCGACCCTCGGCGGACCCGTCACCCACGGCAAGAAGTCCGGTGTCTCGCACATCGTCGCCGACGACGAGGCCGATGCGGTGCATCGTGCCCGTCGTCTGGTGTCGATGTTCGCTGAGCAGGGCGAGTTCGATCTGGTCGCGGCCGAACACGGTGATGTCGATCTGAAGGCGATGCTGCCGGAGTCGGCCAAGCGCGCCTACGACGTGAAGCCGATCATCCACGAACTGCTCGACAACGTGGATGGGGAGAGTTCGTTCGAGGAGCTGCAGGGCGGTTACGCGCGCAGCATCGTCACCGGTCTCGGCCGGTTGGCCGGCCGCACGGTGGGTGTGCTGGCGAACAATCCGATTCGCCTCGGTGGCTGCTTGAACTCCGAAAGTGCCGAGAAGGCAGCGCGTTTCGTGCGCCTGTGCAATTCGTTCGGTATCCCGTTGATCGTGCTCACCGACGTTCCGGGGTATCTGCCGGGCGTGAGCATGGAGTGGGAAGGTGTGGTGCGTCGCGGGGCGAAGCTGCTGCACGCCTTCGCTGAAGCTCGCGTTCCGCGGGTCACCCTGGTTACGCGCAAGATCTACGGCGGTGCCTACATCGCGATGAACGCCCGTGCACTCGGGGCGACCGCGGTGTACGCGTGGCCGGGTTCCGAGGTCGCGGTCATGGGCGCCAAGGCTGCCGTCGGGATCCTGCACAAGAAGGCGCTGGCCGCCGCTCCCGAAGAAGAGCGTGAAGCGTTGCACGAGCGGCTGACTGCCGAGCACGAACGCATCGCCGGCGGCGTCGAGCGCGCCGTCGCGATCGGCGTGGTCGACGAGGTCATCGACCCAGCAAAAACACGCAGCATCATCGCCGCCGCCCTGGCCGCCGCCCCCGCGCGGGCCAGCCACCTGAAGAACATCCCGCTCTGACCTGAGCGTCGAACAATGGGCCCCGGCACGCCGGGGCCCATTTTCGTTGTGCAGCAACAACTTCTCGGCCCCACCGGTCCCTCCGCGCACTTGCTTGTCCCCTCGCACACCGATCAGCAGGTTGAGCGATGTGCGAAGAAACAACCAGTTGTGCAAACAGGTCTGCCCGACCCGGACAACCCATAACGCACACCTGCGCCAGCCGTCGATGCTCGCGACAGGGTGAGGGGGAGTCACAGAGCGTGCACACGTTTCACAGGTAGTAGAGGGTCTGTGAGGGGTATAGAGGGTCTGTGGGTCTCGCGACGGTGCGGATGTCTGGTGGGCAGGGGGGATATATCTGCGGGGAATTGGGGTGGCAACGTTGGGGACACAGGTTGGATACGTGAGGTTCGTACGGTTCGCGGATGAGCGTCACCATCGACTCCGCAACCGCAGCGCCGACCGTGCGGAAGCCGCCGTGGTATCGGTCGTTGTTCGTGCAGTTGGTGGTGGCGATCGTGGCGGGGGTCGTGGTCGGCGCGTGCTGGCCGGGGCTGGGGGCGGATCTGAAACCGTTGGCGGACGGGTTCATCAAGTTGATCAAGATGGTGATCGCGCCGATCATCTTCTGCACCGTGGTGCTCGGGATCGCGCATGTGGGGGACATGAAGGCGGTGGGGCGGATCGGGGTGAAGGCGCTGATCTACTTCGAAGTCGTCACCACGTTCGCGCTGCTGTTCGGGTTGGTGGTCGGCAATCTCGTGAAGCCGGGGTCCGGGTTCGATATCGATCCGCAGACGCTGGCGACCGGCGCGGAGCTGATCGCGAAGAAGACCAGTAACTGTGAACTGCCGCACACGGTCGACTTCCTGCTGAATATCATTCCGGCGTCGGTGGTTTCGGCGTTCGCGGAGAACGCGCTGTTGCAGGTGCTGTTCTTCGCGGTGCTGTTCGGGTTGGCGCTGGCGAAGTTCGGGGAGCGCTCGGGGACGGCAGGCGGCGGAGCCGACGGGGTGGGTAAGCAAGCGCCACCGGTGATCCTCGAGGGCATCGATCACATCGGCAGGATCTTCTTCACCATCATCGGCTGGATCATGCGGCTGGCTCCGCTCGGGGCGTTCGGCGCGATGGCCTACATCGTCGGCCAGTACGGGCTGTCCTCGCTCGGCAGTTACGGCAAGCTCATCGCCTGCTGTTACCTTGCGGCACTGCTGTTTCTGGCGATCCTGGCGGTGGTTGCGCGGGTGTTCGCGGGGGTGAATCTGTGGAAGTTCGTCAGGTACATCAAGGATGAACTGTTCCTCGCGCTCGGCACCGCGTCGACCGAAGTCGTGTTGCCGCGCATCATGATCAAGCTCACCGAGGCCGGCTGCTCCAAGGCGACCACGGGACTCGTTGTGCCGACCGGGTATTCGTTCAATCTCGACGGCGCGACGCTGTATCTGTCCATCTGCGTACTGTTTCTGGCCCAGGCGCTCGGCGTGGACCTCAGCCTGTGGGAGCAGCTCACCGCGGTCGGCGTGCTCATGCTGACCTCGAAAGGCATGGCGGGCGTACCGGGTTCGTCGTTCCTGGCCCTCTCCGCCACCATCACCGCCATCGGCCACGGTTCCATCCCGGTTGCCGCGGTGGCCTTACTCCTCGGCGCCGACCGCATCATGGACTCGATGCGCGTCACGGTGAACCTGCTCGGCAACTGCGTCGCCACCTTCGTCGTCGCGAAATGGGAGGGCCAGCTGGACACCGAGCGGATGCGCAAGGTGCTCGACGGCGAAGACGTCGCGCCACTGGAAGACGCCGACCCGATGTCGGAGTACGCACTGGAGAAGGCCACACCGTGATCGCCGCCGGCTGCGCCATGACCGCTACGACCGGACCCCCGCTCGGTAGCATCGAGAAGTGCGCTACGAAGAACTTGCCGACGTGCCGTGCTCGATCACGCGCCCGCTCGTGATCTTCGGCGACCGCTGGACCCTGCTGATCTTGAAGTTCGCGTTCTCCGGCATCCGCCGCTTCAACGCCTTCCAGAGCGCGCTCGGCATCTCCCGCAGTCGGCTACAGGACCGCCTGGACCGGCTGATCGAGCACGAGATCCTGGTCAAGCGCAAGGCCGAGGTCGGCGCGCACGAGGAGTACCGGCTCACCCAAAAGGGCCATGACATCTATCCGATTCTCATGGCCATCCGGGACTGGGGCGACACCTACCTGGCCCCCGACGGCCCGCCCGTGCGCTACACCCACCAGGGCTGCACGGGCGAGGCACACGTGACCCTCGGCTGCGACGAGTGCGGCAACGAGCTGACCGCACGCGACGTGCTGCCCGAGCCCGGACCGGGCCTGCTCGCGCCGGCGAGCGAAGCCGATCAGCCGGTGAACCAGGTCGCTACCTGATCCAGGTCCGCGCGCGCGGTCCGGAATCCGTTGATCGGGTGCTCGGTGTCCGGGTAACCGAAGGAGATCTCCGCGACGACCTTGCGGTTGTCCGGGATGCCGAAATACCCGCGGATGAACGGCGAATACGACGCGAGCGCCGCCTGCGGTGCCGCGCCGAGCCCGAGGCTCTGCGCACCGAGCAGGAAGTTGCCGAGATAGAGACCGCAATCGACGGCGCCGTAGACGCCGAGATCCGCCTCGGTCGTCACGATCGCCACATGCGGCGCGTCGAACAATTCGAAGTTGCGCACCGCCTGCCGCATCGTCTGCTCGTGCTCGCCCTTGCTGATGCCGACGCTGTTGTACAACTGCATGCCGCACTCGCGCCTGCGATCCCGGAACGCCCCGGTGTACTGCGCGGGAAACGGGAAATCCGGTTCCGGCGTTGCGGTTTGGACGTGCGCGAGCAGTTCGGCGCGGAACCGATCGGTGCCCGCGCCCTCGGTCAGCACGACCTGCCACGGCTGGGTGTTGCACCACGAGGCGGTGCGCTGCGCCAGCCGCAGCAGCGTCTCGATGACGTCCCGCGGCACCGGGTCGGGCCGGAACTGGCGGCAGGTCCAGCGTTCGTCGAGCACCCTGGCCAACGCTGTGTACTGGTCGGTGGCCGCATCGGCTGTGGTCATCCCCGCTCCTTCATGTGGTCCCATTATGAGACCGAACGTTAGCAGCGGAAGCCGGTCGTTGTCGCGTGCGGCGAGGGCCAGTGCGCGCATTGCCCTGAATGCCGGGCGCTGACAGGGCAGAATCCAGCGCATGGCGTCCGGAGCCCCCGCCGCACGGGATCGCAAGCGGCACGGCAGGCACTACACGCCGCCCGAGCTCGCGCGCTTCCTGGCCGGACGGCTGCTCACGCACGTGCCGCGGCCGGAATCCGGAGTGCTGCGGGTGCTCGATCCGGCGTGCGGCGACGGGGAGCTGCTGTTCGCGTTGCGCGACGAGGCCGCGATCCGGCTGCCGGGGGTCCGGGTCGAGTTGACCGGGTACGACCTGGACGCGGCGGCGCTCGCGGTGGCACGGACGCGGACCGCGGGCAGTGGGGTCTATTGGCATGTCGGCGACTTCCTGACGGCGTCCGCGGAGCTCGCGGCGGGTTCGTTCGATGCCGTGATCACGAACCCGCCCTACGTGCGAACCCAGCAGCTGGGTGGCGAAACCGCGCAGCTGCTCAGCAAGCAGTTCGGATTGCGCGGGCGAATAGATCTGACGCATCCGTTTGTCGCGACGCTGCCGCGATTGCTATGTCCTGGTGGGGTACTCGGATTGCTGTGTGCCAATCGGTTTCTGACGACCAAGGCCGGCGCGAACATTCGGCAGTTGTTGCTCGCCGAGCTCACACCGGTAGAGCTGTACGACCTGGGGGACACGAAGCTGTTCGAGGCGGCGGTACTCCCCGCGATCACCATCGCCACTCGGGACCAGTGCGGTGCCGAATGCCGTTATGTCTCCGCGTATGAGGTTCAGGCCGGCCGAATCGCCTCGGAGACTGGCCTTTTCGATGCGCTGACCGGTGAGCATGGTTGCCTCGTCGTGCACCAAGGGCGGACGTTCGCGATCGAAGTCGGCACATTGGTGACCGGCCGCGTTCCCGCACCGGCAACGAAAGTGTCAGGGCTACAAGAGGTTTCTGCGGGGGACCGGGCGGACGATCACGACAAGCCGAGTGTCGATCTTCAGACCGAGGATCCGCGGCAAACCGAGAGGCCGAGTGTGAATCTGCGGGCCGAGGATTCGGCGCGACCTGACGGGTCGACGGTGAATCGGCGCGCCGAGGATCCGGCGCAAGCTGACGGACCGAGGTTGAATCCGCGGGCCAAGGGAGCGGCGCAGGCCGACGCTGCGTGGCGCATGTCGAACGCCGAGGTCGACTCCTGGCTCGCAGGTATCGCCGCGGCGACTTGGCGGACCTTCGGTGAGGTCGCTCGAATCCGGGTGGGCATCAAGACAACTGCCGACAAGGTCTTCATCTCCGACCGTTGGTCCGACATAGAGCCGCCCCCCGAAGCGGAACTGTTGCTCCAGCTGATCACCCACCACGATCTCGAACCGTGGCGGATCGACAGAGCCCACGACGCCCGTGTGCTGTATCCCTACGACTTGACCCGCCCGAACCGCACCCCGATCGACCTGAACGAATTCCCCTGCGCCGCTGAATATCTGCGCGCGCACAAGGACACCCTCGCCGCCCGCCACTATCTGGCCCCGAGCGGCCGCGAGTGGTTCGAGATCTGGGTACCTCAGCGCCCACACCTGTGGCGTGAACCGAAGCTGGTCTTCCCGGACATCAGCGACCGCCCCCGATTCGCCCTCGATCGATCGGGCGCGGTGGTGAACGGTGACTGCTATTGGATTTCGCTCCCAGACCTGGCTGCGAACCGGGCCGACGCCGACCGTCTCGCGTATCTACTGATGGGCGTGGCGAATTCGGCGCTCGGACTACGTTTCTACGATGCGGTCTGCGGCAACCGCCTGTACTCGGGCCGACGACGATGGATCACTCAGTACGTCTCCCGACTACCGCTACCGAATCCAGGCTCGGCGGGTTCGGCGGCCATCATCGAGCTGGCCCGTGAGTTCGTCGACGGCAGGCTGCCGGACGCGGGGGCGCGAGCCGAACTGGACGAGCGGGTGGCGGCGGCTTTCGAAGTATCGTTGCCCGTCCTCTGACTACGCGGTGACGTGCACGCCCACCATGGGCATCAACGTCCGCCGGGCGAACTCCCGGGCGGCGTCCCGGTCGGCGACCGGAATGAGCCCGTCCGGCGTGAGCGCCAGCGACAGCGCGAGCCGGGCCATGATCTCGGCGACCAGGTCGGCGTCGAAGTCGTAGGTGTTCTCGGTGTCCCGCAGCTCGCGCAGCTTCTCCGCCAGGTAGCTGCGGCCGACGGTGAGGATCGGGCCGGCGTCGGTGGTCAGCCGGGGCAGGATCAGGTCCGGCTCGGTGCGCAGCAGGCGGCGCAGCAGCTCGTTGTTGGCGATGGCGGTGATGAACGCGACGAAGATCTCGATCAGCTGGTCCTCGGAACCGGTGACGGCCCGCACCTGCTTGTCGATCATCGCCACGAACCGCTGCGCCTCGCGCACGCTCACCGCCTCGACCAGCTCGTTCTTCGATTCGAAGCGCCGGTAGAGGGTGGCCGGGCTGATGCCTGCCCGGCGGGCGATCTCGCCCATGCTGGTCCGTTTGATGCCGAAGTCCAGGAAGGCCGAGAGCGCGCTTTCCAGGAGTTTCTCGCCGTCGGCGACGGGCTTGTCCAGGATGCGCTGCAGCATGGGCGGGACAGTTGGCATCTGGTCTCCAGTCGATTCGTGCGAGAGCCGGGCGTGCGTAAAGGCGTCGCGACGGTGCGGGTGATGGACCTTCATTATTTCACCGGCGTGCGGGGGGCCGGTCGCGGATCGCCGGAATGCGGCCTAGGTCGCGCGTCCAGCGTTGTCTGGTTAGCCTTCATGGATATCCGATTTGGATGTTGCGTGCTGGAAAGGGTTGAGCGGTGGCATATTTCGCGGACCGAGTGGTGGCGATCACCGGAGCCGGCTCCGGCATCGGCCGCGAACTGGCCCTGGCGCTGGCCCGAGACGGCGCGCTGCTCGCGCTGTCGGACAAATCGGCCGCCGCGGTCGCCGAGACCGGGCAACTGTGTGCCGAACTCGGTGCGAAACCGGCGGTGACCACCCTCGACGTCACCGATCGGCCCGCGGTGCTCGCCCACGCGGCGGCGACTGTCGCGCATTACGGGCGGGTCGAGGCGCTGTTCAACAATGCCGGAATCCTGCACGTCGGCGGGGTGGCGGAGTCGCCGTTCAGCGATTTCGAGCAGGTGATGGACGTGGATTTCTGGGGCGTGGTCAACGGCACCAAGGCGTTTCTGCCGTACCTGCTGGCCGCCGAGCAGGCGCACGTGGTGAACACGTCCTCGGCGTTCGGGCTGGTCGGGATGGCGCAGCACGCGCCGTACAACGCGGCGAAGTTCGCAGTGCGCGGATTCACCGACTCGCTGCGCCAGGACATGCGCGCCGCGGGCGGCAAGGTTCGGGTGACCGCGGTGTATCCCGGCGGGGTGCTCACCTCCATCGCGCGCTCGGCGCTGGTCGCGCCCGGCATCGACGCCGAGGCGGTGGCGCGGCGGTTCGAGGGGCACGTCGCGCGCACCAGCCCGGCTGCGGCGGCCAGGACGATCCTGCGCGGAGCCGCCCGGGGTGAGGCCAAGGTGCTGGTCGGACTGGACGCCCTTCTTGTGGACCTGATCACAAGGTTCGCGGGCTCGTACCACGAACGAGTGCTGGACATGGTATTTCGTTCCTGACCGCGTAACCGTGCGCGATCAGGAACGGGTGTTGTTGAAATGTCAACTGGTCGAACGCTTCTCGCGACGGCAAACGATCTTGCGCGATCGATCGGGCGCGAGTGATGGCGAAATGGATCCTGGTCGAATGCTTTTCGGGCATACCGGGCAGGGTGATCGCGTTCGGCGCCGCGCCCAAATCGTTCGTGCCGCTGAACAATATCCTGCGTAACCCGCTCTCCCTCGCGGACGCGGAAGCCGCTCTGGCACAAGCCTGTCTGACTCGAACCCTGGTGGACCGAGTCTCGGCCGACGGCCGCCGCACCGTGCGCGCCGAGCCGCTGCTGATCGCGCCGGAGCGGGCGCACGCCGTCCGACTATGGGTCGGGCCGGTCAAGGAGCCGCTACCGCCGCGAGAACCGGTGGGGGCGTGGTACTTCAACCTCACCACCAATCGGTCGGTGCGCAGCGTGGACCTGCTCGACCTGTACGGCGTCGCGCCGGCGAACCGGGAGGCCGAACTCGCCATCGCGGGCGCGTTCACCCGGCTGGTCACCAACCGCGACGAGAGCGAGGCGCTGGCGAAGATCGTGAACTCCGCGCCGGGCACCGAGCATCAGGCGGTGTGGACCGTCCGCCGTGACGACGAGGCTTTGCGCGCAGGACATTTCGCCTGCCGGATCATCATCGAGGTCGATGCCGACGGCCGCCGCGAGGTGCTGTTCCGCGGGGTGACCCAGGACATCGGGGAGGCGATCGCGGTGCCCGCCGCGCCGCCGCCGATGATCCTGGAATATCAACTGCTGGAAGCGTCTACGGCGCCGGGGGAGTACCGGGCGATCGTGAATCTGCGCTCGCTGCAACTGATTCGCTGGATCGGCGCGCCGATGCCCGGCATCGCCTGGGCGGACCTGCCCGGTCAGCCGCCGCCGCAGATTCATCCGGACGATCTGGCGGCCGCGCTGGAGATGTCGCGGGAATTGGCCCGGCATCGGGCCGAGGGCACGCTGCGGCTGCGCCGGATCGACGGCGGCTGGCAAGCGGTGCGGGTGCGGGCCGCGCTGATGGTGCTGGATCAGCACACCACGGCCGGACTGGCCACGGTCACCGCCGCCGAATAGCCGGCGATGACCGTGGGATGGAGGTCACTGACGGGGTAAGTCCAGCGCCGCCATTTCCTGCTCGATCGCGTTCGCGGCGAAATCGACTCCGCTGGAACGTAATTCATGGACTCGTCGCTGTAATGCCTCGATGCCGCCCGGCTGGGCCGCGATGTCGGCCAGGCTGATCCGCCCCATGGACCGGTGCATACTCGACTGCACGTAGACCATCACCGATACCTCCTGCCTTGCACGCTTCCGGACCCACCGACCCGCGTGGGTTATCCACTGCGCTACAAGCCGCCACGACTACCGTATCGGCAGGAGACCCCGAGTCACCGGGCACGCTGGCAAAATGTTATCAGCGATTCCTACTGGTCGCTTGATCAGTGTGCTCTGCCTCACACCTCTTTTGCGGCCCGGTGATTCGCCGTGTTGTGTAGGTACGCAGCCCCATTCAGTCGAATGCCGTCCTGTTCGGCCTCGCTGAGTTCGCGCCGGACCTTGCCCGGCACGCCGGCGACGAGCGACCCCGGCGGAATCTGCGCGCCCTCCGGAATCAGCGCATTGGCCGCGATCAGGCTGCCCGCGCCGATCACCGCGCCGTTGAGCACGGTGGCGCCCATGCCGACCAGCACATCGTCGCCCACCGTGCAGCCGTGCAGGATCGCGTTGTGCCCCACCGACACTCCGCTGCCGACGGTGAGCGGGAAGCCCGGATCTGCGTGCAGCACGCAGCCGTCCTGGATATTGGTCCGCTCGCCGACGCTGATCTGCTCGAGGTCGCCGCGCAGCACGGCGTTGTACCAAACACTCACCTCGGCCGCGAGCCGCACCCGGCCGATCACCGTGGCGTTGGGCGCGACCCACGCCGCGTCGTCGATCTCCGGGGCGAACTCGCCGATCTGAATCCTCATGCCGACGAACCTAGCCGTGCGCCCTGGAACAACGCGCGGTGGGCGGCCGGGCTGGTACCGAGGATGCGGTGGAAGTGGTGGCGCAGGCTGACCGCGGTGCCGAAGCCGGTGTCGGTGGCGATGCGTTCCATGGTGTCGTCGGTGGTTTCCAGCAGCAGCCTGGCCCGGTCGGCGCGCTGGTGCAGCAGCCACTGCTGCGGGCTGTTGCCGGTGCGGTCGCGGAAGCGGCGGGTGAACGTGCGCCGGGACATGAGCGCCACCCTGGCCCAGCCGTCGAGATCGATCGGTTCGCCGAGATGTGTTCTGGCCCAGACCATTGCGCGTTCGATCGGGTCGTCGTCGGTGGCGTCGGGGACCGCGATCGGGATGTACTGGGCCTGGGAGCCGCTGCGGTGTGGCGCGGTGACCAGCTCTCTGGCCAGTTCGGTGGCCGCGCGGCTGCCCAGGTCGTTGCGGACCAGGTGCAGGCAGCAGTCCAGGGCCGCGGCGACGCCCGCCGAGGTGATCACGTCGCCCAGGTCGGACCAGAGCGTGTCGGCTCGCACCCGGACCTTCGGGCAGGCGCGGGCCAGGGCGGCGGCGCCGGCCCAGTGGGTGGTCACCTCGCGCCCGTCGGCCAGGCCGCTGACCGCGATCGCCCAGGAGCCGAGGCACAGGCCGACGATCCGCGCGCCGGCCGTGTGCGCGTGGTGCAGGGCGGCGCGCAGCTCCGCGGACAGCGGCATGTCGCGTTCCCAGCTGGGGATGATCACCGTGTCCGCGCGGACCAGCCGGTCCAGCCCGTGCCGCACCTCGATATCGAAACCCGCTGGGGTGCGCAGGATTCCGGGCCTCTCGGCGCACACGTCGACCTGATACGGCGCCTTCCCGCCGATGCCGACCCGGCCGAAGACGAGGCTCGGCACGGACAGATGGAACGGGCTCATGCCGTCATAGGCGAGAACAGCCACGGTATGCATGGCCCGATTTTAGCGGTAGGAGGCTCTCGGGCCACTGTTGGGTACGCCAACCGGTTGACAAGCTCGAAGCCATGACCGACACGATCGAAACCACCAACCAGCTCGACGTCCTGCACATCGGCGGACCCACCGTGCGCCTGCGCTACGCCGGCCTCACCTTCCTCACCGACCCCACCTTCGACGAGCCGGGCGACTACCCGTCGGGGCCGGTCACCCTGCACAAGCTCGTCGGCCCGGCGGTGTCCGCGGATCAGGTCGGCGCAGTGGACGTGGTGCTGCTCTCGCACGACGAGCATGCCGACAACCTGGACAACGCCGGGCGCGAATTCCTGCAAACGGCCGGGACCGTGCTGTCCACGCCCGGCGCCGCCGAGCGGATCAATGGCGTTCGGGGACTGGAGAATTGGGAGACGGTGACGATCGGCGACGTCCGGATCACCGGGGTGCCCGCGCTGCACGGGCCGGAAGGGTGCGAATCGCTGACCGGGATCGTCACCGGCTTCGTGTTGCAGGCCGACGGTCAGCCGACCGTGTACGTCTCGGGGGACAACGCCTCGGTCGACCGGGTCGCTCAGATCGTCGAGCGGATCGGGCAGATCGACGCCGCGGTGCTGTTCGTCGGCGCGGCGAACGTCGGGCACTTCGGCGATATCGACCTCACGCTGAACGCGCGCACCGCGGTGCAGGCGTCGGAACTGCTCGGCGATGCGGTGATCGTGCCGGTGCACGGCGAAGGGTGGGTGCATTTCAGCGAGACGCTCGAGCGGCTGAGTCTGCTGTTCGCGTACGCCGGACGGGAGAAGCAGCTGCGGATTCCGCCGCTGGGCGAGGAGATCACTGTCTGACGGGTCCGGTCTGGGCGGACAATTTCGCCCGGGTTCGGGGTCTATGGGGCGTGGCGGCGCGAATATTGTCCGCCAGGACCGGTCCGGCCGACACAGCTGGACCGGTCCTGGGCGCGAAGTCGGCCGGCGCGGGGTCGGTCGACCTCACACGCTGGATTCGTGCCGTCGGCAGTTCGCCAGGATCGCGTCATGGATGTATTGGGAAAGTCCCGGCGCCATGTCGTCAAAGTTGAGACCGAGCCGGCGATTGGCCCGATAGTCCTCGGCCAAGCGGCGGTGAGTGTCGTAATCGCAGTCGTGGAACCACTTTTCGAGATGGCGGCGCTGTCGCTCCGCGAGGTCACAGACCGTCTCGTCGTCGGCCGGCGTGCCCGCGTGCATCGCGTCGGCGAGGCGCTGGTGGATATCGCGCTGTTCGGCGCGCAGGTCGAGCCAGTCCTGCTTGCTGTACTGCGCGTTGCGTTCCCGGCGCTGGGTGAAATCGGGGGTGTGGCCCCAGCGGCGTTCGGCCTCGTCGACGGCGTCGATGAGGCGGTCGCCGCCGAAGACCTCCAGGCGTTCGGCGGGCGTGAGGGCGATTCCGGCCTTGCGGGCGGTCAATTCCTTGTCGATCACGGCGAGCATGGACCGATGCCGGGTGATCCGGTCGTTCAGCAGGTCGTGCTGGCGGCGGAGATGGTCTTCGTCGGACAGGTCCGGGTCGTTCAGCAGGGCGGCGATGTCGTCGAGGCCGAAGTCGAGTTCGCGATAGAACAGAATGCGTTGCAGCCGTTCGAGATCGGTGGCGTCGTAGCGGCGGTATCCGGTCGCGCTTCTGCCGTTGGGTTGCAGCAGGCCGATCTCGTCGTAGTGGTGCAGGGTGCGGACCGATACCCCGGTCAACTGGGCGACTCCGCCGACGGTGTGTTCGATGGGTTCCATGTCTGGCACTGTGCTGCCTCACGTCGCGGGAGGGTCAAGTCGCGGAATCGGGTGTTCTGCGTCGCCACGGATCTGGTTCAGGCGGCGGCGTCGAGCAGGGCCTCGGCGGCGGCTCGGGCGTGGCGGCCGGACGCGGGGTCGTTGAGCACCATCGATCTGCTGGCGGCGCCGTCGGCGAGGATCGCGAGTTGCTCGCCGAGCACTTCGGGGTGGGTCGCGCCGAGTTGGCGGACGAGTTCGGTGATGCGCTGGGCGAAGCGCAGTTTCTGCTGCTTCGTGTAGGCGTGCACCGGGCTTTCGGGATCGGGGAACTCGGCCGCGGCGTCGATGAACGGGCAGCCCCGGATCGGGCCCTCGGTTTCGGGGACGGCGAACAACGCCAGGAGTCGCTGCCTGGGTGGCAGATCCTCGCGGTCCAGCACGCCGTCCATCGTGCGGCCGGCCTCGATGAGGTGGCCCAGGTACGCCACTACCAGCTGATCCTTGGTCGGGAAGTGTTGGTAGAGAGTGCGTTTGGAGACCGGGGCCTGCGCTGCGACTTGCTCCATGCTGGTGGTGTTGATTCCTTGCGTCTCGAACAGCGCTGTGGCCGCCGTCAGGATGCGCTCGTGTCCGCCGCGTCCGCGCCGTCGGGTGGTTGCGTGTTGTTCGGTCACGGCTTAAGTATACGTCGGCGTTTACCTACGTTGGATTCTCCGCTAGGATTCCTCGTTAGGTAAACGAACTCGTTTACTTAAGCACTTCAGGGACGTGAGGCGATGATCACCGACTACCAGCCCGAATACGCCGAACATCTGATCCGCGGGCGACGCGCCACCCGCGCGTTTCGTGCCGATCCGGTGTCCGAGGACACGCTGCGGGCCGTCTTTTCGCTGGCCGGCGCGGCGCCGTCCAACTCCAATACCCAGCCCTGGCATGTCGAGGTGGTCAGCGGCGCGGCCCGCGATCGCCTCGCCGAAGCGTTGGTGGCCGCGCACGCGCGCAACCACCTCTCGCTCGACTTCCCCTACAGCGACGATCTCTATCGCGGCACCTACCAGCAGCGACGGCAGCACGCGGGGGAGCGGCTGTACTCGGCCGTCGGCATCGCCCGCGACGACCACGCCGGACGCGACGCCTACAACGCCCAAAGCCTGCGCTTCTATGGCGCTCCGCACGTCGCGCTGCTGTTCACCGCCCCCAACGCTGAGGTGCGGATGGCCGCCGACGTGGGCATCTACGCCCAAACGCTCATGCTGGCGATGACCGCGTACGGCATCGCCAGCTGTCCCCAAGGACTCCTGAGTTTCTTCGCTGACACCATTCGTGCCGAGCTAGGCATCGAGGACCGAAAGATCCTGCTCGGCATATCTTTTGGCTACGCAGACCCCTCGGCTGCGGCCAACTCCGTCACGGTGCCGCGCGCCGATCTCAGCGAGACCACTCGATTCCACTCGTGAGCGGTTGGTGGTTCACGCCCGGACTTGATCGTGGGTGCCGGTGAAGTCCAGGAAGCGCGGAATTATCTGGTCGGGATTGGCCCACAGCAGATCGTGGCCGATGCCCGGATAGATCTCGACCTCGACCGTCGGGATGTGCTTGCGGGCGCGGACCGCGCAGCGCTCGGGATCGTTGACGACCGTTTCGGCGCCGAACATTATCAAGCTCGGTGCGGTGATGCAGGCCAGTTGTTCGTCGGTGAACGGACGGTCCCATGGCACTCCCGATCGGAACCTCACGGTCGCCGCGGCGACCGCGAATTCTTCGGCGGTCATCTCGAAACCGGGCATCAGCCACTTGGAGAGCTTTCGCATTCGCTCAGGGGTCGGACGTATGCCCGCCTTCAGGAATTTGAACAGCAGCCCCCAGCTGGGCTTGGCGAAGGTCGCTCCACTCGGCTCGAACATGGTCAGGCTCGCCAGGCGCTGGGGGTGGAAGACCGCGACCGTTCCGGCCAGCCAGGAGCCGTAGGAGTTTCCGGCGAGGTGCACCCGATCCTCGCCGAGGCCGTCGAGCGTCTCGACCATCCATTTCGCGACGTCTTCCGCATCGCGCAGCGGCGCGGTCTGCCGGCAGCGCCCTGCCCAGCCCATGACGTCCGGCGTGTACACGACTCGATCGCGCGATAGGTCCCCAATGAATCGAGACCAAATCATGCCGTTGCCCCCGATGCCCGGCAGTAGCACGATCGGCGCGCCCGACCCCGCCCCGGATTTGCGCACTCGCGTTGTCCCGAACGAGGTTTCGACATCGATGTCTTCCGACGGCACCGGCCATTGTGCGGCCATGGTGTCGTAGACGCGCGTGAACGTGGCTTTCGCCTCGTCGTTGGTGAATTTCCCGATCTTCGGCATGAGCCTCCCCTTTACTTCGTCTTTACGATATGACCGTATCACATAAAGTGATATGTCCGTATCACGGAAGCGATACGTGCGTACCATCTAGGCCTGGAGGTTCTCCGGCAGGAAGGGAAGGCGCAGGTCTCGTGCCACGATTGGTCGATCATGAGGTTCGGCGACGGCAGATCACCGACGCCGTCAGGAAGGTCATCGTCAGCGGTGGACTCGAAGCCGTCACCTTCCAAACCGTCGCCGCGGAAGCCGGGATCTCGGTCCGCCTGGTGCAGTACTACTTCGGTACCAAAAAGGACTTCCTGCTGGCCACCCATCGTTCGGTCATGGAGGATGCCGGCGCTCGTTTCACTCAACGCTGGACAGCCCTAGGTATCGACCCGACTCCACGCGAAGCCATCCGCGCCGTCCTGACCGAACTGCTACCCCTCGACGACCGACGCCGAGCCGAAGCAATCGTCCTCGGCGCCTTCGGCTGGGCCGCGATCACCGGCCAAGGCATCGCCGCCGAGGAAACCTTCGCCGCCCCAAGAGCTTTGGTCACCATCGTCGCCCATCAACTCCGCCGAACTCACCCCGCGCCCCCCGGTGACCCAGAACTCGACGCCCAACTCATCACCATGGCCATCGGCGGCCTCGCCCAAGGCATGCTCCAGGGTTACGGCACCGCCGACTCCGCCCTGGTCCTCGTAGACCACCTCCTCGACCGCATTCTCGGACCGGATGTGCCAAGCGGCCAATCGTGACCGGGCGACGTTGACGGCTAGGTAGTTAGGTGCCATATTAGTTTCATGACGACGGATCCGGAAGGCCTGGAGGCTCCCACTCTGGGTCAAGCGCGGACGCAGTTGCGGCGCTATGGGCTGGAGTCCGAAGTCGATCCGCAGGCGGTGCTCGTCGCGGTGCGGCTGCTGGCGGTGGGGGCGCGGCTGGGGCAGGCGACCGAGACGCATTTCGCGCGGTTCGGGCTGTCCACCGGGCGGTATCGGTTGCTGGCCGACCTCGAAGACGCGGACGGGGAGAAGTCGCCTTCGCAATTGGCGGCGAGTATGGGGGTAACGCGCGCAACGATTTCCGGGCTGATCGATGGCTTGGAGCAGCAGGGGCTGGTGGTTCGACGGGCTTCGGCGGAGGACGGTCGCGCCGTGGTGGTGGTGCTCACCGCTCGCGGCGTGCAGAAGCTGCGCGATATGGCGGCCGACCATTTCGGGCGGTTGCAGTCGATGGTCGGGGGGTTGACCCGTGACGAACGTGCGGTCTTCCTCGATCTGCTCGAGCGTATCGGCCACGGCATGGGTGCGCTGACGGAAGACTGACCGCCGATCTCTGGTCGGCGGTTCAAGTATGACCATATGGTTAGGGACCTAATTAGATGAACACGACTGTCGCGCCTCCTCGATTCGTGCTGTGGCAAGAGGTGCTGTTCGCCTACCTGGCCCCGGCGGTGTGTGCGGGTGCGGGCGGATTGGTAACCGGGCGAGCGGATCTGCTGCTCGCCGCGGTGACGTCGATCGCCGGGACATCCGCGCTCGTAGCGCTTCTGCTGGGGATGTGGTTGCGGTACGGCGGAATTCGGATTCATCGTGTGCGGCGAGCGTCTTCTGTCTTCCGTGCTACAGCATTCGGGCTGGGTGCGGCCGCAGGTGCCGCCGTGGTCGCTCAAATCCTCACCACCACAACGTCATTACCCGATCGAATTCAGCTCGACTTCCCGGTCGCCGCCGCACTGGCCGCCACGATCACCACGTGGCGTTGGTGCGCGGTCCAACGAAAGGTGCACGCATGATCGTCATTATGGGAGCCACTGGCGCGACCGGTAACGCACTCCTGACCCACCTCATCGACCTCGGAGTGCCCTGCCGGGCCTTGAGCCGAGATCCGAATCGCTTGCGCGCCAAGGAGCATTTGCGGGAAGCCGAGGTTCGGTACGCCGATGCAGCAGACCCGGGGTCACTGCGGGCCGCGTTCCAAGGCGTGACTCAACTCTTCCTCACCATGACGAACAGTCCTGCCCAGGTCGAACTCGAAACGCGGGCAATCGAAATCGCGGCAGAGTGCGGTATCGAACACATCGTCAAACTCTCCGCCCCGGCGGTCGCCTCGAACTCCCCGGTGGCCATCGCACGCTGGCATCACACCATCGAAGAGGCCCTACGTGCCGCCGACCTGAACCAAACGATCCTGCGCCCTTATGCATTCATGCAGAAGCTGCTCCGCCTAGCTCCTGAGGTGGCAACCCGGCGCACCATCGTCGGCACCATGGGTGCGGCGGCCTGTAACTACATCGACTGCCGGGACATCGCCGAAGTCGCCGCCGCAGCTCTGACCCGAGCCGAAATCGTCGGTGGCACATACTTTCTCACCGGTTCCGAAACTCACAGCTACCCACAACTGGCAGCCCTCTTGACTTCCTTGCTCAACACCCGGATCCACTACACCGACCTATCACCCGCTGACTTCCGTCGACACCTCACCGAACAATCCGGCCTCCCGCCCTGGCTGGCCACCCACATCGTCGAAATCCAGCAACTGGCAATCGCCCAACCAGAACACCCGATCGACACCGTGGCCGACATCCTCGGCAAACCCCCACGGACCCTCGAATCGTTTCTGACCGAGAACCTCGATAGCTTCCGGAATCTCCCCGCCGAAGTGGCCCCTCGATGACTGCCTGACCGGGGCTGATCAAGACCGCCGGACGGCAGAACCGGGTGTATTCACCCCGAAACCCTTTGCTGATGGTTAGCCATACGGCAACATGGGCATCCGGTACGAGATCCCCACCGATTGTGTTCCGCGATCTGCTTCCACTACTCAGGAGGATGAAGATCCATGGTCACCACCCGGAACTACCGCCGCCCAGCCCTCGTCGCAGCCGCCCTCGGCGCAATGACGCTGGCCGTTGTCTCGACCGCAGCCCCCGCGCTCGCCGCCAACTCCATCGACGTCGGCGGCCTCGGCCCGGTGAACGTGCAGGTCAACTACAGCTGCGACGACCGTGCCGAAGTAGCTGCCGTCAAGGTGATGGTCGGTGCACCTGAAGCTGATGGCCCCTCAGCTATCGGGGAGCAGACCGAGGTCGCCTGCACCGGTGACCAGCAAACCACCGTGGTCACCCTGAACGGCGCACCCTTGGGCCCCGGCCAGACAGTCCAGGTCCGTGCCGCTCTCGTCGACCACGCCGACACCGTGATCTCCGGCACCGCCAAGGTGGTCACGCTGGGCTGAGACCAGGCGGACACGTCCGCGCTGGTCTTCACTCGAGCGCCTGTTCGCGGCGGTGAATGAACTACGGCGTCAACGATTCCCGCGTCGACACCGGTGAAAATCGCCGCGCCGCAACCTCGGGAGTGCCGCAACCGCGGGGAGTGCCGCAACCGCCGCAACTGCGGGAGCGTAGGACGCCGTTCGCAATCGCGACGCGGCGGGTGGTGTGATCGCATCCACCGGCGACCTCGCCCGCGCTACCGGCGGGCGAGGCAGATGGTCGCTCCGTTGGTGACGCCTGGATCGAAGGTGATCCAGGCGGGTGACGTTGCCGGGCAGTTGCCGTCGTTGGACTCGTGACGGTCGATCACCTCGTGGGTGGCGGCGGGGTCGGAGCAGTCGGTGCGGCGTGAGCGGCCGGCGGGGCCGTTGCCGCCGGAGACGACGCAGTCGCCGACCTTCGCGTAGATGACGGAGCTGTCGTCCGACGGGCCCAGGCAGATCGCCAGTACCAGATCTGTCTTCTCGTTGTGGGTCATCGAAAAGGCGTTCGCGCCGAACACATCTGGGCACTGTGGCTTCGCCGGCCGTTGATGCAGTGCGCGGATGGTCAGCACGCGCAGGTTGGCTTCAGCGGAGTCGCACCGCACGATTTTGCGCAGGTCCTTGTTGGTGCAGTCGTTGACCTGTGCCGAGTCGATGTTCTGCGGGTCGGTGATGAACGTGCACAGCACGATGGCGCGTCCGCCGAGCGAGGCCTGCGCGAACGCCTGCCGGGCTTGCGGTTGATCGCGGCACGCCTGGTCGGTGACCGGAACCTGGCGATGCAACTCGGTGCTGAGCACCTTGGTTCCCTTGTTGACCGCACAGGGAATTCGATTCACCGTGTCACCCGCGCCGGTGACCTCGATGCAGTCGCCGGTTTGCAGCGCGCCCGGGTCGGAGGTGTTGAATCGGGTCGGGGTCAGGCAGAGCACGATGCCGGGATTCGTGCTCGGGACGTCGCCGACAGCCTTGGTCACGTCCGAATACTTCATGCACGCCGACTCCAAAGGCCACACCACCGACTCACGAGCGGTTATGCGGTACAACGCTTTTCCGTCCGCGCAGCCGTATTCGATCGGTCCCGATACGTCGAGCGAGACGCAGTCGCCGACCGCCAAGGCGATCGGCTCCGGGCGGAGCAGAAAGTAACCGCCAGTCAGCAGTGACCCGATCAACACCAGTACCGAGGTCAGCGCGAGCCACACCCACTTCCGGCGCGATCGCCCTTCGGGCATCGAATCCGGTTGCGCGCCAGGCATTGCCGGCGACACCCAGTGAGCACTCGTCGAAGGTCCGCCGGTGTGCGCACCGAATTCTCCGGCGGTGGTTTCGGGGATCGGTTGTGCGGCAGGCACTTCCTGCGCTGCCCATTGGTTGTCCGGCCACGACTCGCCGGTTTGCGCTCCGACATTCGGAGCTTGCCGATCGCCGGGGCCGCCGCCCGCGGCCGGATCGACATGGTTGTACCACTGGTCTTGCACGATCTTCCCCCACCAGCTGAACGCTCAGCCCTCGAGCACCCGCGCACTCGCGCGGAACCGAAGATCATAACGCGCAGGGCACTCGTCGCAACCGGCTGGAAAGTACCGATTGTCCAGGCCGCCGTCGGCGTGCTGATCAACTTGCGCAGAAAGGGTCGGTGACCGGGCCGTCTCGTGATCATCGTGTGATATCCGCGCGTCGTTCGTGGCGTGCGGCCGGTGCGGGGTTCACGATGGCGTTATGAAGATCGGAGTGCCGCGCGAGGTCAAGGCGCAGGAGTTCCGGGTTGCCCTCACGCCGGCGGGGGCCGGGGAGCTGGCCGCGCTGGGGCATCAGGTGCTGATCGAGGTGGGGGCGGGCGTCGGGTCGGGCTTTGCGGACGCCGATTATGCCGGCGTGGGGGCGCGGTTGGTGCCCGTCGATCAGGTCTGGTGGGAGGCGGATCTGGTGTTGAAGGTGAAGGAGCCGATCGCCGAGGAGTATCCGCGGATGCGGCGGGAACAGGTGCTGTTCACGTATCTGCATCTGGCGGCGTCGCGGGAGTGCACCGATGCCATCCTGCGTTCCGGGATCACCGCTATCGCATACGAAACCGTGCGTGCCGCGGACGGTTCACTGCCGTTGCTCGCGCCGATGAGCGAGGTGGCCGGCAAGCTCGGCAGTCAGGTCGGCGCCTATCACCTGATGGCGCCGTTGGGTGGTGGAGGGATGTTGCTCGGCGGTGTGCCGGGGGTGCGGGCGGCCGATGTGGTGGTGCTCGGCGGAGGTGTTGCTGGGTCGAATTCGGCCTCGGTCGCCGCCGGTATGGGGGCGCGAGTCACGGTGCTGGACACCAACTTGCCTCGACTGCGCGACTTGGATGCGCGGTTCGACGGGCGGATCGCCACCGTCGCGTCGAACACCGCCGAGATCGAGCGCGCGGTCTCGTCCGCCGATTTGGTCATCGGCTCGGTCCTGGTGCCCGGTGCCCGCGCTCCGAAACTCGTCTCCGACGACCTCGTCGCGCAGATGCGTCCCGGCTCGGTACTCGTCGACATCGCCATCGATCAAGGTGGTTGCTTCGCCGGCTCCCACCCCACCACCCACGCGAATCCCACCTTCCACGTGCACAATTCGCTGTTCTACTGCGTCGCGAACATGCCAGGAGCCGTACCCCACACCGCCACGGTCGCCCTCACCAACGCCACATTGCCATACGTCCGCGCCATCGCAGACCTCGGCTGGAAAGCAGCCTGCACCACGCACCCCGATCTAGCCCACGGGTTGACCGCCGACTCGGGCCGGTTGCTATCCGCGGAAGTCGCTGCGGCACATGGATACACAACATCCCACCCCGTCGGATTAGCAGGCTGACCTACCAACCGCACGGCACCCTACGATGCGCCCGCACCGCGCCGCACGCCCTCTGATTTCCCGCACCTGAATCCGCATGCAATTCCAGGTGCGGGAAATCAAGACCCGTGCGGCTCGTCCGTGGACCGCTCGGACACCGACGGCCGCGAACGGCATTGTCTGGCTGAGCCCGTTGTGTCAGCCGCACAGCCAGTTGCTGAGCGGCTGACACAAGCGTTGTGTGCGTGGACTATTCGTCCTCGTTGGCACTGGCGCCGAGGTACCAGTCGGGCTCGCCGGTGGTGGGGAGGTCGCGCAGCTTGTCGGGGTTGCGGACGACGTTGATCGCGACGATGCGGCCGTTGTCGATGACGAAGGCGAACACGCCGGTGTGGTTGCCGTCGAAGACGACGAGGCCGGGCGCGCCGTTGACCAGCACCGCGCGTCCCCAGCCGTTGGCCGCGGACGGTGCGTGGTACCAACCGAGCAGCATCTTCGCGATGAGCTCGGCGCCGTGCACCGGCTGCCGGATCGCGGGAACCTTGCCGCCGCCGTCGGCGGTCAGGCTGACGTTGGCGTCGAGCACGCCGAGCAGCGCGCTGAGATCACCCGAACGCCAGGCGACCGCGAACGCGGAGACGACCTTCTCCTGTTCGTCGGCCGAGGCGGGGAAGCGCGGCGTGCCGTCCTCGACCCGCTTGCGGGCGCGGGAGGCGAGCTGCCGCACGGCGGCCGGGGTGCGGCCGACCACCTCGGCGACCTCCGGACCGGTCATACCGAACACGTCCTGCAAGACGAACGCGGTGCGCTCGGCCGGCGACAGCGATTCGAGGACGACCAGCAGCGCCGTGGTCACCCGCTCGTCCTGGGTGATCCGGTCCGCCGGATCGTCCCAGCTGGTGACCTCGGGCTCCGGCAGCCACTCGCCGACATACTGCTCGCGACGCGCACGGGCCGACCCGAGCTGATCCAGCGCGAGCCGCCCGGTGACGGTGCTGAGCCAGGCGCGCAGGTTCTCGATCTGCCCCGCGGTGCCCGCCTCGTACTGGCGTTGCAACCGCAGCCACGCCTCCTGCACCACGTCGTCGGCATCGGTGAGACTGCCGAGCGTGCTGTAGGCGAGCCTGCGCAGATACGACCGGTGCTCCTCGAACCGCCGAGCCAGTTCGGCCTGGTCGAGGGGTTCCGGAGTAGAAGGCTGTTCCGAAGTCACTGCTGTTCGCCGTTCGATCGTTCCGCCCCGCCGGGGCGTGAGTCCTATGAGTGCGTCACCAGGTTGACGACGCAGAGAACCAGAGTGTGACACGCCGATCACCGCCGACACGCCACCCCCAACCACCAGCGAGGCCCGCGTCACTAGCGTGGTCGACCACCCATGAAAGTTGGCTGCTTCGTTCGCCGCGAATGGATCAGCTTGGTGCACGAAGCAGCGGGTAGTTTCGCGCGCAGCCGAACAAGCGTGCGCGGTGGCCACTACACGAGTCGACAGAGTTCGGTGGACCGCTCGAGGGTTGTTCGGGCCGCTGGACTGGCGTCGGCTTGTCGCCCGGCAGAGCATCTCGTCGCGAGCGGGACATGGTGGTGGCGTTGTGCGAGAGGGAGCGCGATCATGTCCCGTTGGGGATCAGGGGTGGGTGGGGGACTGGACCGGATACGCTCGGCGGGTGCAGAAGGGGACCTCTACGGCGGCTGGGCTGGTGCTTGGGTTTGTGCTGGATCGGGTGTTGGGGGATCCGCGGCGGTGGCATCCGGTGGCTGGGTTCGGGTCGGCGGCAAGTGCGCTCGAATCGGTGACGTATGCGGATCGGCGTAGTGCGGGGGTGTTGCACGAGGTGTTGTTGGTGGGCGGTGTGGTCGGGTTGGGGGTCGGGGTTCGAGGGCTCGGACTGCCGGTGACCGCGCTGGCGACCTGGACGGTGCTCGGTGGTCGCAGCTTGGCGCGGGCGGGTAGTGCGATGGCCGATCGGCTCGAGGCGGGCGATCTGGACGGCGCGCGGGCGCTGCTGCCGTCGCTGTGCGGCCGCGATCCCGAGGTGCTCGACGCCGACGGATTGGCCCGCGCCGCACTGGAATCCATCGCCGAGAACACCTCCGACGCCACGGTCGCGCCGCTGGTGTGGGGCGCCATCGCCGGCGTCCCCGGCCTGCTCGGCTACCGCGCGATCAACACCCTCGACGCCATGATCGGCTACCGCAACGACCGCTACAACCGCTTCGGCTGGGCCGCGGCCCGCACCGACGACCTGGCCAACCTCCTCTCCGCCCGCCTCACCGGCTTGCTCACCGTCGCCCTCGCCCCGGTCGTCGGTGGCCGCCGCGCCGCCGCCCTGCACGCCTGGCGCACTGACGCCGCGAAACACCCCAGCCCCAACGCCGGCGTAGTCGAAGCCTCCATGGCCGGCGCCCTCGGCGTCCGCCTCGGCGGCCGCACCCAATACCGCCACGGCACCGAACTCCGCCCCACCCTCGGCGACGGCCCCGCCCCCACCGTCGCGGATCTCCATCGCGCCGTACACATGTCAGAGTCCGTACAACTCGCCTCAGTCCTAATCGCCGCCCTCTGGTCAGCCCTCCGCCGCTAGGCCTCACAGTCACGACGTTTGGCGCACTTCGCGTGTCGAGACCGCCTTGACCAAAAGGACAGCTGGTCGAGCCGAGTCACTCCCGCCCGCGACCATAGCGGTCGACCATGCGCTGCCCATACCGACTGCGGGAGGCAGGTCCGATATCCCATCTGACAATAGAATCCGCACCCTAACTC
The DNA here is from genome assembly GCF_040681495.1 of Nocardia sp. NPDC051756. Classification (NCBI taxonomy): domain Bacteria; kingdom Bacillati; phylum Actinomycetota; class Actinomycetes; order Mycobacteriales; family Nocardiaceae; genus Nocardia; species Nocardia sp. NPDC051756. The sequence continues at coordinate 1,066,939 of NZ_JBFAYV010000004.1, forward strand.
GGGATCCGCACCGAGAATAGGGCCCTATTCTCGGTGCGGATCCCGAGAGGGAGTGCGGATTCGGGGAGACCGGCTGGTGGGTCACCTTCGCAGGCAGGTTCACCGTGGAGACTGCCCGAACTATCACGAAAGCCGCCGCTGACCGACCATCTCTTGTCCAAAGCGTTTGTGACGCAACCACAGCCCAATGACCACGCTGGAACGCGAGACCGCGCGCCTGACTGCGGAGGTAGCCGGGTACGGCACGACGTGCTCAGCACTACTCCAGTGAAAACCTGGGTAGGTATTCAGTTTTCGAGTGCCAGGTCCTGTTGGGAAGTCCCTTCGGGGTACCTCCCCGCCGTGCCCCGGTCGCCGGTCGCGCCGCGAGCCGGGAAACCCCGCGCTACACCCAGATTCCGCGCTGGGCCCCTACTAGGGCTAGGTAGGTGCGCCTGTCCGGGCAATGTTTAGTGGGAACTGGGCGATGGTTCTGAAGACCTACCCAGGTTTTCACTGGAGTAGTGCTCAAGCACGTCAGGTGTGCCGTACCCGACCTGCTCTTGCAGTCGGTTTGGGCAACGCGCGAGTTCCGGCGTGGTTATCGGGTTGCGGTTGCGCTCAAAGAAATCGAGCCGGGTCAGTCGCGTCCGCGACCGTACCGGTCGGCCAGGCGCGCTTCGGTTGTCGGCGGAGCGGCCGGAGTTGGTGCGGTGGTGGGGGATTCGGTGCCCGCCGGAGTAGGCGGGGCGGTGGCGGCGACAACTTCGGCCGGTTGGGTTGCGGGGCTTCCCTTTTCCCGGCGACGCTCGCGCAGCTCGGCATAGAGGAAGTAGCCGAGACCGAGTGGAGCCATGATGCCGAAGGCGAGCCATTGCAGACCGTAGGACAGGTAGGGGCCTGCGTCTAGCTGGGGGAGCGGGGTGGGGGTGAAGACTCCGGGCTGGTTTTCGTCGAGTTGGAGGTAGCCGCCGCGTTCACCGGTGGGGATGGGGGTGAGGGGCTGCTGCAGGAAGGCGGCTTCCTGGGTGGTGTCGATCGAGTAGACCTGCCGGTAGCCGTCTTGGACGGAGGGGTCCTTGCCGGGCGTGATCCCTTCGGACATCCGGACTCTGGCCTCGAGCCGTTGCGGTCCGGTGGGCGGGTCGGGGATCGGCGGCGGGCGGGACCCGTCCACCGCCGCGACCAGTCCGCGATCGATGAGCAGGACGCGTCCGTCGTCCAACCGGAACGTGGTAAGTACGGAATAGCCGGGAGCACCGTCGAGATGACGCAACCGGACCAGCACCGTGGAGTCGGGAACGAAAGTGCCGGCGGCGGTGACCTTGCGCCATTCGGTATGCGAGTCGTCGTCGGGCGAACTCCCGAGGACGGTGGTGATGTCGATCGGCGCGGCCCCGACCGAGTCGGCGATCAACTGGTTGCGATGCGAGGTGGTCGTGTTCTTACCGAGCTGCCACGGCGCGAGCACCGTGAAGCACAGATACGCGAACACCGCGACCACCGCGGCGAGGATCACCCAGCTCGGCCGCAGCAGAAAGGTCAGCTTGCGCATCAGCCGCGCCCGTCGGGCCGGGGCTCGCCGAGCGCGTCGCGCACCCAGTCGAGCAGGCCGGGCATCGCCGCTTCGAGCTGATCCCGGACCAGTTCGAAGTCCGCGATGTCGCCGTAGTAGGGATCCGGCACATCGGCCCCGTCGGCGGCCGGGTCGAAACTGCGCAGCAACCTGCGTCGATCCGACGGCACACCGCGCCGGGCCAGCTCCCGCTCGTGCCCGGTGTCCAGCGCGATCAACAGATCCGCGTCGCGATGATCGGCGCCGAGGGCGGCGGCCGCATGCCCGGTCGGATAGCCGTACTTCAGCAATGTCGCGTTCGTGCGCGAATCCGCCTCGTCGCCGACGTGCCACGAATCGGTGCCCGCGCTGCTCACCCGCACCCGATCGGCCAGTCCCGCGCGGAGGAGATGCGTGGCGAAGATCTTCTCCGCCATCGGCGAACGGCAGATGTTGCCGGTACAGACGAACGACACATGCAGCTCACCCACGACTGCCATTCTGGCCGGTCGACCTACGGGCCCGCCACGTAGGGTGTGATCTCGTGCCCGAGGACAGCGTCGATCACGCGAAACTGCGCCACCACGGCGACGTGGACGCCCGCCCCGGCATGCTCGATTTCGCGGTGAACGTGCAGGGCAGCGCCCCGCCGGCCTGGTTGCGGCGACGACTCGCGGCCCGGCTGGACACCCTCGGCCGCTACCCGAGCACGGAGGAAGATCACACCGCCCGGTGCGCGGTCGCGGCCCGACACGGCCGCCGTCCGGACGAGGTCCTCCTGCTGGCCGGCGCCGCCGAGGGCTTCGCCATGCTGCCCCGTCTCGCACCACGCCTGGCCGCGGTGATCCACCCGTCCTTCACCGAACCGGAACTCGCGCTGCGCGAGGCCGGCATCGAGGTGACCAGGGTGCTGCTCGAACCCCCGTACATCCTCGACCCGACCGCGATCCCCGCCGAAGCCGACCTGGTCGTGCTCGGCAACCCGACCAACCCCACCTCGGTCCTGCACCCCGCCGAAGCCATCCGCGCACTGCGCGCCCCCGGCCGGATCATCGTCGTGGACGAGGCGTTCGCCGACGCGGTCCCCGGCGAACCCGAATCACTCGCCGGCTCTGCCGGCCCCGACCTACTGGTCCTGCGCAGCCTCACCAAAACCTGGGCCCTCGCCGGACTCCGCTGCGGCTACTTCCTCGGCACCCCCGAACTCCTGGCCCGCCTGAACCAGGGCCGCCCGCACTGGCCCCTCGGCACCCTGCAACTCGAAGCGATTACCGCCACCGCCGAACCAGCCGCCATCGCGGAAGAACAACAGCGCGCCCAGGCCATCGCCGCCGAACGCCACGCGATGATCGACCGCCTCACGGAACTCGGTGTGCATGTCCACACCCCGGCCGAGGCCCCCTTCCTGCTGCTCCATGTCCCCGACGGCGACCTACTCCGAAAACACCTGGCAGACAAGGGCATCGCCGTCCGTCGCGCCGATACGTTCCCCGGTCTAGGCCCGAACCACCTGCGGGTAGCGGTGCGCGGCGCCGCCGAAGTGGATCAACTGATCGCCGCGATTCGAACGGCGGCGCTGTGGTAGTCCCGATCACGACCCGTGGTGCCTGGAACAGAGGAGAGCGAACGATGACCACGCTGGCGGATCTCATCGAGGTGCTCGACGCGGCTTACCCGCCGAAACTGGCCGAGTCATGGGATTCGGTCGGGCTTGTCGCGGGTGATCCGGGGGACGAGGTCACCAGAGTGTTGTTCGCGGTCGACGCGACGGCCGACGTGGTCGACGAGGCAATCGACTGGCGGGCACAGGCATTGGTGGTGCATCACCCGCTGTTGCTGCGCGGGGTCGACACCGTCGCGGCGGATACGCCGAAAGGCGCACTGCTGCACCGGCTCATCCGCTCCGGCTGTGCTCTGTTCTCCGCGCACACCAACGCGGATTCGGCCGACCCGGGCGTCTCGGATGCGCTGGCGGCCGCCATCGGCCTCACCGTTACCGGCCCGATCGACGCGAAACCCGAAGCCTCCGTGGATAACTGGGTCGTGCAAGTGCCGCGCTCGCACACCGAAGAGGTTCTCGCCGCTTTGTTCGCCGCCGGGGCAGGCGGCAGCGGCGACTACCGCGACTGCGCCCTCCGCGTCCCCGCGGTTGGACAGTTCCGCCCCGTCGCCCAAGCGAATCCATCCATCGGCACGATCGGGGAACTCCAGCAGATCGACGAGGACCGCCTCGAGCTGATCGCCCCACCCGCCGCCCGCTCCGCCATCCTCGCCGCCCTGCGCGCCGACCACCCCTACGAGGACCCGGCCTACCACATCACCGAACGTGCCACGCTGCCCTCGGCCGTCGGCATCGGCCGCATCGGCACCCTGCCCGCCCCAGAATCATTGCGCGCCTTCACCGATCGAGTAGCCGCCGCCCTGCCGCCGACCGTGTGGGGCGTCCGCGCGGCCGGCGACCCGGACCGCTCCATCTACAAGGTCGCCGTCTGCGGCGGCGCAGGCGATTCCTACCTGAACGCGGTAACCCGCCACGGCGTAGACGCCTACGTCACCTCGGACCTGCGCCACCACCCGGTCGACGAACACCTCCGCAAGGGCGGCCCCGCTCTCATCGACGCCGCCCACTGGGCCACCGAATTCCCTTGGTGCGCACAGGCCGAACGCGTCGTCCAAACCGCCCTGCCCGATCTGGAAACGCGCGTATCGACCCAGCGCACTGACCCGTGGACGGTCGGTGTGCTGAGTTGATCACCTTTCGGGTGATCGCGCCGGGCTGATCACCTCACGGCGGACCGCGTTCGGCTGATCTGGTGTCGGCCAATCGCGCGCCGAGCGATCGGTCTAGTAGTTACGCGGCGGCTGCCCCTGCCAGGACGGATCCGCGGGCTGCTGCGCACCCTGCATGTGCTGTGTCTGTGCTTGCGCCTGCAACTCGGTGGCTTGCTGCTGCACCAGATTCGACTCGACGCCGCACCAGGTGCACTGCAATGAATACTTGCGGCTCAACGGAATCAGCGGGATGAAGAACAGCGTGAACTTGGTGACCAGCTTGTGCAGCGTGTGCGCGGCCGGGTTGCCACAATTCCCGCACACCAAGGTGAGTACGGCCAGCCGCGTGACGTACCGACGCCAACCCCAGATCAACATGCAAAACCCCCGAACATTCGAATTGTGACCCAGCAGACCATACCGCGCTACGGCGTGTCGTGGCGTGTCTGCCGGATTGGGCTGCGCGGAGGGTGGTTTCCGCGAGTCGACCGGCGTTCCGGGGGTACAACTACCGCATGAATTTCCCGGTGAACTTCGGCATCGTTCAGGTCGGATTGATCCTGATCCTTCTGGTCGGCGTCGCGCTGCTCGTGTCCGGGCTGCTGCGGGCGCGCCGGGTCGGGATGCGGGCGCTGGTCGCGCGCGGCGGCAGCGGGCTGGTGCTGTTGCTGGTCGCGGTGCTGCTGCTGTGGCTGGCCACGCTGATGCAGACCTATCTCGGATTGACCGGCGAAATCAAGGCGGCGCACGTGGTGGCCAAGCAGGTACCGGGCCAGGAACACCTGCTCGACGTCGACCTCACCCTCTACGGCGACGACCAACACGACGACCAGCACCTGAAGTACCAGGTCGAGGGCGACATGTGGGTGTTGCAGTCGGGCATCGTCGAGCTGGAACCCTGGGTGAACGCGCTCGGCTTCCACTCCGGCTACAAGATCAGCCGGCTCTACGGCCAGCGCCTGGACGGCGTGTCGCCCACCCAGCATCAGATCTTCCTCAACGACGGTGACCAGGACTTCTTCACCGACATGCGGGAGGGCCGCTGGTGGACCGAGCCGTTCGTGCGCTCCGCGTACGGCAACGCGGTGATCGCCGTCCCCGGTGAATACGACGTCTTCGTCTCCAGGGACGCGATCAAGACCCGCGCGCCCGCTTAACCGGGCCCGCGCGTAGCCGCGACATTGCCCGTGACCGCGGCCACGCCCGGGCAACCGCGCCGGCCGCACCGATTGGTGCGGCGTCGGTCAGCGGGGCCGGGTCGGCGGGGTACGGTTGAACACCGACCCATCCACAGCGTCCAGGAGTTTGTCCGCGTTGAATGTTGACCCACCGATCCAGGCCAAGCTGCTACAGCTCGCCGCTGTCGACGCCGAGCTGACGCGGATCGCGCACCGCCGCACCGTGCTGCCCGAACAGCAGGAGGTGGCCCGGCTGGAGGCCGAGCGCAACGCACACAAGGATGCCGCCGTCGCCGTGCAGATCATGCTGGACGACCTCGATCGGGACATCCGCAAGCTGGAAGGCGAGGTGGACGCCGTCCGTAAGCGCGAGGAGCGCGACAAGGGCATGCTGACCGCCGGATCGGTGAACGCCAAACAGCTTTCGGAGATCCAGCACGAACTCGGCAGCCTGGAGCGCAGGCGCTCGGTGCTCGAGGACGAGCTGCTCGAGGTGATGGAGAAGCGCGAGGCCTCGGCCGACGACTACCAGCACGCGGGCGCCCGGCTGGACAAGACCGAGCAGGAGCTGGCCGACGCGCTGACCCAGCGCAACGAGGCCCTCGCCGATCTCGAGGTGGCCCAGGGGCGTTGCGACGCGGACCGGTCCAAGCTGATCTCGCTGTTCCCGGCCGACCTGATGGCGATCTACGACCGGCAGAGTGCCCAGCACGGTGTCGGCGCGGCGCTGTTGCAGGCCCGCCGGTGCGGCGCGTGCCGGATCGAACTGGATCGCGGCGAGATCGCCAGAATCGCCAAGACCGCTCCCGAGCTGGTCGTGCGGTGCCCGGAGTGCGGGGCGATCCTCGTGCGCACCAAGGAATCGGGGCTGTGATCGCCCGCGCGGGGCGGGCCCTGCGGTGACCGAACGCGAGGTGATCGTCGAGGCCGACGGTGGTTCGCGCGGCAATCCGGGACCGGCGGGTTACGGCTCGGTCGTCTTCGCCGCCGACCATGTGCGGGTGCTCGCGGAACGGCGCGAGTTCATCGGCATCGCGACCAACAATGTCGCCGAATATCGCGGCCTCATCGCCGGTCTGGAGGCGGCGGCCGAACTCGGAGCCGAGATCGTCGCGGTGCGGATGGATTCCAAGCTGGTCGTCGAGCAGATGTCCGGCCGCTGGAAGGTCAAGCACGCGGCCATGATTCCGCTCGCCGACCGGGCCCGCAGGCTCGTCGCCGGGTTCGAACGCGTGAGTTTCACCTGGATTCCGCGCGCCGAGAACTCGCACGCCGACCGGCTCGCGAACGAGGCGATGGACGACGGCACCCTGGTCGACGAGGTGCGCACCGCCCGCGAGGCCGAAAAGCCCAAGCCCGCAGCGGATCCGGTTGTCTCGGCCGTCGCCGCGCAACCCGCGCCCGGCTGGACCGGAGCCACGGGTCGCCCGACCCGGTTGCTGCTCCTGCGCCATGGCCAGACCGAACTCTCTGTGCAGCGCCGCTATTCGGGCCGCGGCAACCCGCCGCTGACCGAACTCGGCCGGGAACAGTCCGCGCGCGCCGCGAAAATGCTTGCCGCCAAGGGCGATATCTCCGCCGTGGTGACCTCGCCGCTGAGCCGTGCTCGCGACACCGCCGAGGCCGCGGCCACCGCCCTGGGCGCGCCGCTCACCGTGATGGACGGCTTGATCGAGACCGACTTCGGTGACTGGGAGGGCCTCAGCTTCCTCGAGGCCGCCGAGCGCGATCCGGAACTGCACGGTCGCTGGCTCGGCGATCCGTCGCTGCCCGCCCCGGGCGGGGAGAGCTTCGACCAGGTCCGAGAGCGAGTGGACGCGGCCCGGCGCGACCTGGTCGGGCTGTATCCGGGCGCGAACCTGGTGGTGGTCAGCCATGTGACGCCGATCAAGACGCTGTTGCAGCTGGCGCTCGGGGTCGGGCCGTCGTTGCTGTACCGGTTGCATCTGGATCTGGCGTCGCTGTCGATCGCGGAGTTCTATCCGGACGGCGGCTCGTCGGTGCGTCTGGTGAACGACACTTCCTACCTGTAGTCGCTGGGCGAATTGTCCGTTGTTCCAACATATTCGGGTCGCGCCACGTGCTCGACGATCCGTGTTCACCTACCCGTCGCCGCAAGCTCGGCAACGGTCATCCTGCTGTGCCAGCATCTGCCGAGGATGAGGTGGTCGCGACTCGCGAGCTCCGGTCGGCCTGGAGGTTTGCGTCCGGATTCGCGGTGCGGCGGTGCGCAGCGTATAACAGTTGAGTCTCGTCGGCCGGGCAATTCGGCCGCAGCTGGGGTTGGGTGAGGGTGAAAGTCAGTTCGGGCGAACGTTTTTCAGAGCCGATCTGCCATCGTGTGGCTCGGGTCTCACTCGGGGATCGATTGTGGCGCAGCGCACAGGTCTGTTGCGAACCCGCCTGCCGCACGTCAATGCTGAGTTAGCCAGTAGGTAACCAGCGTTGATGAAATTCCTCTGCGCAGGCGAATTCGCTTGCTGATCCGGCGACCGCAGATTGTGTCGGGGGCGGTTCCCTCCCCGGTCCTGGCGAGCAGGGCAGTCAGTGCCGTGCTCGCTTTTTCGAAAAGGAGAGAAGTGACAACAAGATTCAGGTCGATGGCGCTCGCGACGGCGGCCATCGCATCCGTGGTCGTCGGTGCCGCGGGCACCGCGTCGGCAGCACCGACGGCCGTGCTCGGCGGCAGCTCCGGCATCGCCTTCGAGAACAACTCCGTGTGCTCGCTGACCACGATCGGTCACGACAGCGCGGGCCGGCTCGTCGGCATCACCGCCGGCCACTGCGCGCCCACCGGTTCCCGGCTGGTGTCCGAGCGCACGCCCGAGGCCGGCGTGCTCGGCAAGGTCGCGTTCTCCGATGACGGCAACACCCTGGATTACGCGGTGCTGGAACTGGATCCGGCGAAGATCACCCCGGTGCGCACCGTCGGCCCGACCACTATCGCGGGCGTCGCCGACGCTCCGGGCGCCGGCGCCACCGTGTGCTCGAGCGGCCGCACCAGCGGCACCGACTGCGGCGTCGTGTGGGGTCAGCTCGACGGCACCAGCATCAACCAATACTGCTCGAAGCCGGGCGATTCCGGTGGTCCGGTCGTCGTCGGCGATCGGCTGGTCGGGATGAACCAGGGCCGGCTCACCGGCATCGGCCCGGTCGGTTTCGACGTGCCGTGCACCACGGCCGCCAACCCGCTGCACTCGCCCGCGTTCTTCCAGCCGATCGTGGTCATCCTCGCCGCGATCAACGCCCAGGGTGGCGTCGGGGCGGGCTTCCGGCCCATCTAGTCGGATCGGGGATTCGCCGCGGCCGCCAGCTCACGCAGGGCGGCCGCGGTGAATTCGTCCAGGGGGTAGAACAATTCGATCGCCAGCTCGGAGAGGGTGACGTCGGCGGGTGCGCCGAAGGTGGCCATCGTGCTGAACATCGACATCTCGCCCATCGGGGTGCGGATGCGGATCGGGACCTCGAACGGGCTCGGTTGCGCGGCTTCGGTTTTCGGTTCGTCCGGGGGACCGGGTGGCAGCGGATAGCGGCTCACCTCGTCGTAGAGCGCGGTCAGCTGCGGGTCGCCGCTCGCGCTGACCTGCCGGACCAGGCGCTCCAAGAACAACTCTCGGACCTGGCTCAGATTCGCCAGTCGCGCGGCAAGTCCTTCCGGGTGTAGCACCAGGCGATACACATTCGGTTGCGGTAGCAGGAGATGCTCCGGGACACCGTGCATGAGCACGCCCATCGCCGCATTGCCGGTGACCACATTCCACAGCCGATCGACGACCACCGCCGGGTACGGCTCGTGCGCGGTCAGCATCGTCTCCAGTGCGCTTCGCACCGAGATCAGGTTCGCGTCGTCGAGGCTGCTCTCCCGATACGCCGGTGCGTAGTCGGCGGCCAGCAGCAGCGTATTGCGTTCGCGCAGTGGCACTTCCAGCGCTTCGCACAGGCGCAGCACCATCGCTCGGCTCGGCTTGGCGCGGCCGGTCTCCAGGTACGACAGATGCCGGGCCGAGGTATTCGCCAGCAAGGCCAGGTCGAGCTGGCTGAGCCTGCGCCGCTGCCGCCACTCGCGGAGCAGCCGGCCAGCGTGCGAACGGGTTTCCAGTCGAGGTTGTGCCACCTGAGCAGGCTAATCACCGGCCGTGTCGCGCGGCCATGACCTCAGAGGTTATTGAGACGCTCACCTCACGTCGGCAAGGTGGGTGCCGGGAGCCGATCGGCCCCGCCGACTCGAGACCAGGAGCTGGACATGAGCACGACCTGCCAAGCCACTCAACCCGCGCTGAGCACCGATTTCCTGCGCGCTGCGCTGCGGGTCGACGGTTGGAGCACCGGTGCCTTCGGAGTGGTCATGCTGGCCGGCGCGGTGGTGCTGCGTGACCCGCTCGGCCTGCCCACGGCCTGGTCGATTCCGTTCGGTGTGGCCATGCTCGGTGGGGCGCTCGCGTTGTTGCTCATCGCGGGTTCGCCGGAGATCCCGTTCCGCCAGGCGGGCGGGGTGGTCGCGGTGAACGCGCTGTCGGCGGTCGGGATGGTCGTGCTCACGCTGTCCGGGCTGATCGATCTGACCGGTCTCGGCGTCGCGTTCATGCTCATCGGAGCGGCGGTGGTCGCGACCTTCGCCGCGGTCGAGTTCAGCGGTCTGCGGCGCGCGGGGTACTGATCAGATTGCGCGGCTTCGGTTATCGCGGTGCCCAGTTGCCGGAGTGGAGGGTCGATCGGATGTCGGCTATCCGCTTGTCGGTCCACTCGACGTCCGGGTCTACCTCTAGGAAACTGAGGATCATGGTGGCGATGCCGAGGGCGGGCTGGGTCCATTCGGCGGGAGCTGGTGCGCCGAAAGGGTTGGCTTGGAAGCGATCTGACGCGATGGCGGGGTGGGTCGGGGCCATCAGGATCAGGCCGCGGATGGTGGCGCTGGCCAGGGTGGCGAGAGTGTCGAAGCCGGTGTCGATTTCGGGTCGCAGGCGTAGACCGAGGAGATGGCTCACCGCTTGGTAGGTCGCGGCGAGCCGAGTGATGAGGGCGTGATCCGCCTCGGTCAACGCGTGCTGGATCTCGTCGCGTAATTCGCTTTCGGGGAGGCTGCGGAAGGTGGCTTGCAGCGCGAAATAGGTTCGCCACTCGGGGGATTGGTCGAAGGTCTGGAACTCGGTGAGTGCGCCTTGGCGTAATGCTTCGGCGGCGAGGGCGCGGCGCAGATCGGGGGTGCGTAGCCAGTCGAGGTGGTCGAGCAGGGCGCGGGTGGTTGCCGCGGTCGACTCCGGGTTGTTGCCTGCGATGGCGGGGGTTGCCCCGGTGGCGAGTTCCTTCAGCAGGTCGCTGAAGAACAGGTCTTTGTACGGCCATTTGCGGTAGACCGCGCTGCGGGCGACGCCTGCCTCGCGGATCACGTCTTCGAAGCTGATGTGGTCGAGGCTGACCGTCAATCCGGCGCGGTTGACCATGGCGAGTGCGGCTTGCAGCATGCGCTGCTCGGTTTCCTGGTCGGAAATGCGTTGGCGGCGACGGGTCAAGCCGGTGCTCGGGGGCGGGGAACTCACGTTGTCGAGGTTAACAAACTTGGGATATCGTGTCTCAAGTATCAAGTTCATCGGCACTGGGAGAGCCATGATCGTGAATCCTCCGGCGATTCAGACGCGAACTCCGCTGGCATTCCTGATTCTGCTCGCGGTACTTTCGCTGCCGTTCTTCGTGCTGGGAGCGGTGTTCGGGGCGATCCGCGTCGGGGCGGTCGACTTGCCGGCCAGTGCGGTGATGTTCGTGCTGCCCGGTATCGCCGCCGCGATCCTCACCTATCGAGAAGCGGGCCGGGGCGGCCTGCGCAGGTTGCTCCGTAGCGCGTTGGATTATTCAGCGGCACAACGTGTCTGGTATCTGGCGGCGCTAGTGATTCCGTCGGCTGTCGCGGCACTCGCGTATGTCATCGCCCGGGTCTCCGGCTGGGTCGACGCGGACTTCTCGACCTCGCTCGCGTTGCTGCCAGTGCTGTTGGTAGCAACGCTGATTGCCGCTGCCTGCGAGGAATTGGGCTGGACCGCTTACGCCACCGATCCGCTGCAAGCGCGGCGGGGCGCGACCGCGACCGGGGTGTTTCTCGGAATCTGTTGGGCGGTATGGCATCTGGTGCCGCTACTGCAAGTGGGTCACAGCGTCGGTTGGATCGCCGGGTGGTTCCTCGGCACGGTGGCCGCCCGGATGATCATCGTCAGCCTGCACAACCGGACCGATCGCGGTGTGCTCGCGCCCATCCTGCTGCACGCCATGGTCAACGTTTCCGCCGCGCTGACCCCCGCCTACGACGATCCGGCAATTCCGATCGGCATCGGATTGCTCACGCTGATACCCGCTGTCGCCCTGACCGTGCCGGGCAGGCGGGACTGACCCTCGCCAAAACAGTTTGCGCTGGCAGGGGCCCGGCACGTACAAAAATTGGGTGAACATCTCGACGATCGACCTCCGGCTGTTGACCGCCGACGAGTGGGAAGTGTTCCGGCGGGTCCGGTTGCGGGCGCTGGCCGACACCCCGCAGTTCTTCGGGTCGACGTTGGCCGAAGCGCAGGCGCGCACCGAGGCGGATTGGCGGGCGGCGCTGCTGGATCGGGCGCAGTTCGTCGCCAGCGCCGAGGGAGTCGAACTCGGCACGGTCGCCGGTATGCCGGACTTCGAACGTGATGGTGTGCACCTGATTTCGATGTGGGTCGCGCCGGAGGCGCGGGGCACCGGGGTTTCGGACCTGCTCGTCCGCGCGGTCCTCGACTGGGCCGTCGCGGGCGGGCACCAGGTGGTACGGCTGGAGGTCGCCGACGGGAACGCCGTGGCCGAACGGCTATATCTGCGGCACGGATTCGTGCGCACCGGGGTGAGCGGGTTCGTCCGGCCGGGCGAACCGGGACTGGAATTCGAGATGGTGCACAACCTGTAGCGCGTCGAGTTTGCCTGCCCGGCACCCGGGTATCCGCTCCCCGATCGGGAGGTGACGGGCATGCCGAAGCAGGCCGCGGGGCGGCGCGTACACCGTTTGATCGATTGGTCGAAGGGTCCGTCGGTGCTGCGCTGGCGCTCCTGGTGGGGTGTCCTGCGGCGGACCGTGACGGAGTTCCTGGACGACAACCTCATGGATTGGGCTGCGGCACTTACCTATTACAGCGTGCTGTCGATCTTCCCCGGGCTCATCGTGCTCACCGCGATCCTGGGGGCGCTCGGTCCGTCCGCCACCGAGTCGCTGGTCGACACCATCCGGGAGATCGGACCCGGCAGTGGCACAGCCTTTCTCGTCGACGCGATCAACCAGCTGCACGATTCGCCGCAACTGGCCGGTCCGTTCGCGATCATCGGTCTCTGCACCGCTTTGTGGACGGCGTCGGGATACATCGGCGCATTCATGCGGGCCGCCAACGCCATCTACGACATCGAAGAGGGACGGCCGATCTGGAAGACCATTCCGGTGCGCGTCGGTTTGACCGCGACGATGGTGGTGCTACTTGCGTTGTGCGCCATCGGTGTTGTGGCCACGGGTTCGATCGCCGAACGTCTCGGCCGGTGGATCGGTGTCGGGTCGGCCGGGGTGATGGTGTGGGACATCGCGAAATGGCCGGTGCTCGCGGTGCTGGTCAGCTTGGCATTCGCGCTGCTGTATTGGGCCGCACCCAACGCGCAGCAACCCGGCTTCCGCTGGCTGAGTCCCGGCAGCGTGCTCGCCGTGCTGCTGTGGATCGCCGCGTCCGCCGGATTCGCCGTCTACGTGGCCAATTTCGGCTCCTACAACAAGGTCTACGGATCCCTCGGCGGCGTTGCCGTCTTCCTGGTGTGGCTGTGGATCTCCAACGTCGCGGTCCTGCTCGGCGCGGAGTTCGACGCCGAACTCGCCCGCGGCCGGCGCATCGAACAAGGCTGGCCCGAGGACGAGGAACCGTTCCTGCCACCCCGTGACACTCGCTGGATGTCCGATGAGGAAGCCGAAAAGCACAGTGGCGCTGAAGAACACGGCGCAACACTGGCCGACGACGCCGCAGCAGACAGGAGGAAATGATGAGTCAGACAGGACGTCCGGAGCGCGACAGATTCAACGAGGTAGCCGACGCTGCCCGTGAAAAGGCAGCCGAGGCCGAACATCGCGCGGAGGAGAAGATCGTGGAAGTGCGCCGGATCGCCGAGGAAAAGGCCGCCGACGTTGCCCGCCGTGCGGAAGCTAAAGCCGCCGAGGAATCGCGTAACGCGGCCGAGACGCCGTACGAAGTCGAGGAAAAGACTTCAGCAGCAAGGGAAAAGGCTGCCGAAGCGATCCGCCGGGCCGCCGAACGAACCGGCCAGGCAACAGCGAATGCCCGCGCCGCCACCGAACGCGTTGGATCTGCCGCACCCGAACCCGTTGCTGGACAAGTGCACTCACTCATCGGAGCCGCCCGCCGCCAGCCAGTGCCCGCCACTGCGCTCGCCGTCCTGGGCGCGTTCATCCTGTGGCGGGTTGTGCGTCGCCGCTAGTAGGGTCCGGCGTGTGCGGCGAAGACACAGTCGATGCCCACATCGACTGCCTGCCAACGGTATCCAGACGAGGGAATGAGCGGTCACGCTATTCCCGACACGGTTCAATCCACCGAGGCCGAATCCGCACTCCCGCTGTGCGGCACCCTGCCCAGAACAGCAGCACCCACGTCGTGTCGGCGCGGCGCGTACTCAGGCGACACAGCACATGCCGCGCCCCGGCAACGGTTGTTCAACTGACTTGACGTACGAAACACCCTCCTGACGAATGCTGCAACATCAGTCGAGAGGACGGTTCGTGCGTCAGGTGTGGCTTGGACCCGGCTGCGATGTTCGTGAGTCGGTGTGCTGGTCGGTTCGGTTGTTGAGGCGAGTTCGCTGGCTGGCGGACAGGTTGGAAGGTTCTGAGTTTGGCGGCAACAACATTCGGTCCGGTGGGGTGGCGGGCCCGCTTGTCAGGACGTGTTGTTGTGGCGCATCGTCGGTTGTGTCAGCGGTGGGCGTTACGTTGCCGCTGAATCGGCGTGAGACAGGGGCATGCAGAGCGTTAGCTGCTCGCGGCGGTGAGCTGACGGCTGAACCATGCGGTGAGTTCGGCGTCTACCGCGCGGGCCTGGGGTGACTGAGGTGCGGGCTCGAGGCCGGGTTCGTCGGCGAGCGGGTGTGCCAGGTCGGGGATGGTCAGTAGTTCGGCACCTTCGCCTACCGCGGCTACGAGGTCGGATGCGTCGGCGCGCAGGGCGGGGTGGTCCAGTTCGCCGCTGATGACCAGGAGTGGTGCTCGGCCGGTGATGGCGTCTGCCTTGGCGACGAAGTCGAGGTCGTTGACGGCTCGCTCGGATTCGGCGTCGTAGGGGTAGGGGCCGGGGAACAGGTCTACGACCGAGCGGGTGCGGACGGCGGCGTTCACGAGGGCGGCGGCGAAGAGGGGGGTGTCGGTTTCGGCGAGGACGCGCAGCGCGACCGCACCGCCCAAGGAGGCGCCGAGGATGCCGATCGGGCCGTCGTCGATGGGCAATTGCTCGCGAATCGAGGCGAGCGCGGCCGGGAATTCCTCGGTCGCCTGGCGGACGAACGGGGACAGGAACAGCATCAGCGGATCCTTGGTGATCAGCTCTACGACGGCGTCCGTGGTCCCGTTGACCATGCGCGCCCCGCACATCGGCATGCCGAGATGCACCCGCCACGCGGGCAGGTCGTGCATCGGCAGCGCGGCGGCGAACGCGGTGTCCGTGCGCGGCGCGTCCAGCATGTGCCAGGTGATGATCAACGGCGCGGGTCCGTCGCCCGCCGGTGGCAATGCCGTGAACGGAACGCCGGCCGCGGTGCCTATGATCGGTGACTGCATGCGCTAACCGTAGGTCTGCGGCGGCGTTCCGGGAATTGGTTGCGCTATCAGCGAAATCACCGCTTTTCCGCTTGCGTTTGCCGGCGTGCGTTACCCCGCGGCGACGCACCGCAGATCTGCTGCGGGCGGTGTCAGATCGGTCAGATACCGGAGCACCGGTTCGTCTACACAGGCCACACCCTGGCCGACCACGCCGTGCTGCACGCCCTCGTAGGTGATCAGCGAGGCGTGCAGGTCGCGAGCCAGGTTCATCCCGCCCTGATGGGGCGTGGCGGGATCGCCGGTGGTGGAAACGACTACCACCGGCGGCAATCCGGGCACGTCGGGTGTGTGCGGTTGCGACGCGGTGGGCAGCGGCCAGAAGGCGCACACGTCCAGCGGTGCCTGCCCGGTCGCCCGGCCGTCGTCGAATACCGGTGCGGCAGCGCGGGTTCGGCGGTCGAGATCGGCCGCGACGGCGCGATCGGTCACCCGGATCTCTTCGCCGCAGAGCACGGCAGCCTGCACGTCCCGTTCGACCACCTGCGGCGAGGCGATGATGTCCGCGATGGCCAGCAGGGTGTCGCCGCGTCCCTGGGTCAGTTCGGTGAGTCCCTGGGTGATGCCCGGCCAGGAGAGCGGGCTGTACAGCGAATTGATCACTCCGCTCAGCGCGTCGTTGTAGCCGAGTCCGCGTTGGTCGGCGGTGGCGGCCGGGTGATCGATCAGCGGATCGATCAGCGCCCGGAACGCTTTGCGCGCCTGCGCGGGATCGGCGCCGAGCGGACAGTCAGGTGCCGCAGCACAATTGGCGGCGTACGCCTCGAACGCGTGCTGGAATCCGATCGACATGCCGATCGGATCGATCATGTTCGTCGCCGGGTCGACGCCACCGTCGAGCACCATCGCGCGGATGCGATCCGGGAACAGCTCGGCGATGGTCGAGCCGAGTCGCGTGCCGTAGGACCCGCCGAGGTAGTTCAGCTTCGGGTCACCTAGTACCGCGCGGATGACATCGAAATCCCGTGCGACATCGGCGGTTCCGACGTGGCCGAGCACCTCGAGGCCGGTGCGTTCGACGCATTTGGCGACGTAGTCCCGGTTCTCCTGTTCGGTCTGCGCGATGCCGGCGGGGGACATGTCGACGTCGAGATCGTTGCGTTCGGCTTGGAATTCCTGCTTTGTCAAACAGGTCACCTTCGGCGTGGACGCGCCGAGCCCACGCACGTCGACGCCGATCAGGTCGAAGCGTTGCGCGATCGACGTTTTCGCCAAGTAGGCGGCGAATCCCAGACCAGGGGATCCCGGGCCGCCGGGATTGGTGAGCAGCGATCCGACCCGCTCACCACTGGCCGGACGTCGCGAGATCGCGATCTGCGCGGTAGCACCATCGGGTTTGGTGTAATCCAACGGCACCTGCACACGCGTGCACTGGAACCCCGCCTCGGCGATTTCACCCCCGCCTGGAAACTCCGCGCACGAACTCCACTGCAAAGTCTGCCGATAGAACTTGTCCAGCCCGGTTTCCTGCCTGTCATCGGTTCCCGCGCAAGCGGTCCCGGCCAGCACCACCGATGCGACGGCCGCTAACCGCAGAACACCGACTACCCGCGCCAATTGCTCGCGCATACCCACCCCCATCACGAACGATATGACTTATATCTTGCCGCAGCCAGCCCGGACGGTCTACCGGCGCCGACTGCGCGACGCGGCAAGTTTCGACCGCGACCGCGAGAGGCTGGTATTCGACTGGCAGATCGACCGATTAGCTCTGACATCGACCGATCGTGTGGCGAGTAGCCGCACCCGTCGCGGGCTGACCAGCAAGCGAGATTTGCCGAATCGCGGTTTCTCGCAGATCTGACTGCCCGTGTGCAATCAGTGTTGCGGGGTGGCCGCCGACAGGGGTCAGGCGAGTGCGGTGTCCAGCTTGGCCAGGAAGCGGGGGAAGTGGGGGTCGGAGTCCGGGAGGGCGAATTTGTCTATGTCCCACCAGTGTTCGGCGCTGAACTCGCGGGGGTCGAGGGTGTAGGGCTGGGTTCGGGTGCCGTGGATGAGGTACCAGAGGCTGACGTCTTCGTGACTGTCGGTGCCTTTGGTGGTGGTGATGGTGAGGAAGAAGGGGACGGGGCCGGTGACGGTGAAGTCGGGTTGGATGCCGATTTCCTCCGTGGCCTCGCGGCGGGCCGCGTCGAGCGGGTGTTCGCCGGGGTCGACGTGGCCGCCCGTCGGCAGCCACAGTTCGGCGAGGCGGTGGTGACCTAGGAGCACCGCTCGGGCGTCCGGGTCGACGAGCACGACGTAGGCGACCAGATGTCGTGGCGGCGTTGCCGGTTTGACGCGGCGGTACACGTCATCGGTGGCGGCCAGCCAGGCCAGGGTCTCGTCGAGGTGCTCCTGTTCGAGCGCATCGAAGGGATCGATGCCACTCACGATCTCGGCGACGACGGCAGTCGCGGGGTTCATAGCCGGAGACTGTAGCGGCGGGCACCGACAGGCTGCCGCTGCGGGAGAACTCGGCCGCTGTGCCGGCGTTTCAGTCGAGAACGACCGCGCGGAGTCGGGTCGTGTACATGCCCGCACGGTCGAGCGCGTCGACGGCGGCGTCGAGTTCGATCGTGGTCTCCTCGAAGACTTCTCGGGCGCCGGCCACGCAGTAGGCGGGGGTGGTGAGTGCGCCGATACCTTCGGTGTCGATGAGCAGGCCCGAGGTTTGTAGCGTGCCGTAGCCCTCGGCCAGCTCGGTCACGCCGCGCCGAAGTTCGCGCAGTTGGTCGAGTAGGTGGGCGCGCCGGGCTTCCAGGATCAGCGGATCGATCATCGCGGGCTCCTCGATTCCGGAGGGTTTCCCACAATCTACGTGCGCCGTGAACACCTTGTCGCGCACCCGTTCTGGTTGTCGCACGCGGGTAGACCCCGCACACCCCTTGCGTAAGCCGCACATCCTTCGAACAAGGTGTGCGGCTTACGCAAAGGGTGTGTGGTTCAGGCGGCGACGATCCGGCGATCAGGTTGCAGACGGAGGAGGGTGACGCCGTAGGTGACGATCCAGACCACCCACAACAGCCAGCTGACCAGGCTGATCAAAGCAAGCGGGTTCGCGTGGTCGATGATCAACGGGGTGATGGTGGCGGCCACGAATTGGCCTGCGGCCGCGACCAACCCGATGATGGCATGCCAGCGGCGGATGAGCCCGGTACGCAGGCCGCCGATGGACAATCCGACCAGGGCGGTGGCGAGGAAGGCGCCGTTGAGCGAGAACAGCGCGTTGTGGAACGCCCAGAGTCCGGCGGTACCGGCGGGTGTGTGGTCGGACGTGGCGCTGAGAGCCAGGCGAACCGCGCCGACCCCGACGAAGATTGCGTTTTGCAGCAGCAGTCCGGCGAGGCCGACCAGCGACCAGGCCGAACCTTCGGCCCGTTCACGCGGCCAGATGACGGCGACCGCGGCGGCCCCGAACACGATCGCACACACCCAAGCGAACGGCATGAAACCGGCGGCGAACCCCGCGGGACCGGATTTCGCGGTGAAGAAGGTATCGACCTCGCCGATGTCCGCGCCGACCACGGGCAGCCCCGCCGGTTGCAGGATCAGATTCGCGCCGACGATACCGACGGCGAAACCAAGGGCGGCAAGCCCACCGATCCGGGCGAACGGCCAGGCGGTCACCCGCTCTGTCTTATCTGTCATATATTGAATATAAGTAGCGAAAACTGAAAGAGGAACCCCTGTGACCGAGGAACCGGCGCGTCGCCGCTATGACTCGCTGCGCCGCACGGCCCAGGCGCAGCAGACCAGCGCCGACATCGCCCGCGCCGCGCGCACTTTGTTCGTCGCGAAGGGCTGGGCCGCGACCACCGTGCGTGACGTGGCCCGCGAAGCCGGCGTCTCGGTGCCGACCGTCTACGCGGCCTACGGCAACAAGAACGGACTGACCTGGGCACTGGCCGACTCGGCAGACCTGTCCGCGGACGTCGCACGCCTACTCACCGAACTCGAAGCAACCCCCGAACCACCCCGGCAACTCGCCGTGATGATCGCCTACGACCGCCGCCTGTTCGAACGCGCCGGCGAGGTGATCGTCCTACTGCGCGAGGCCTGCCGCACGGAACCCGAACTGGCCCAGGCCTACCGCGACGCCCGCATCCGCGCCGACGACGCCCACCGCCAGGTCCTCTCGACCTGGCCACCCCACACCCTCCACCCCGACATAGACCTCGAAACCGCCCTCGACATCTACGCCGCCCTCTGCAACATCGACGTCTACACCGAACTCACCGTCGAACGCCACTGGCCCCCGGCCCGCGTCGAAAAATGGTGGGAGCGCGCGCTCACCCGCGAACTCCTCGCCGAACCGCGATGAGCCCCCGGTCCTTTCGCCGAAAGGTCGATCGCGCCCCGCACTGCCGCGTCACCTACAAAAGGCCAATGATGTTTCGACGCGAGTGAGCGGGATACCTACGGGCGCAGGATGGAGACCAGGAATTCGGTTTGGTCCCAGACGGCTTTTTCGAAGACGTCGTCGAAGTAGATGTCGAAATGGCCTGCTTGGTAGCGCTTTACGACGGCGTGCTTGGTGCGTTCGGCGGCCCGCAGGGCGGATTTGATCGGGGTGATGGAGTCGTTGTCGCATAGTGCGTAGAGGACGGGCATCTTGAGGGATTTAGCGCGTTTGCCGGGGGAGTCGAACAGGGCCGAGAAGGCTATGCGGGCAGCTACTTTCGGCTTGTAGTGCTCGCTTTCCTCGGCCAGCCTGCCGTTGCCTTCGGGCACGTCGGCCGCGCTCATCAGGGCCGCGGAGCGCTTGCGTCCGGCCAACCGGATGCCGACGTGCTTGCGGCGCAAGGGGCCGATGAGCAGGTCGGTGGCGGCGATGGCGGTCACCTTGGTCATGCTGATCGGGCCCTTGGCCATCGCGCAGGACCAACCGCTGGTGAACGGAACCTGTGCGACGACCGCGGCCAGGTAGTCGTCGTGCGGGGCGACGGCGAGCACGTGTCCGCCACTGAACGAGGTGCCCCACAACGCGATCCGGGTCGCGTCGATGCCGCGGATGGTGCGCGCGTAGGCGATGGCGGACTGCCAGTCCTCGCGCTGGCGCCCGATCCGGATCACCTGCCGCGGCTCACCCTGGCTCGCGCCGAAATGCCGGTAGTCGAACACCAGGACCGCCATGCCCGCGGCGGCGAAGCGCCGCGCGTACCGGTCGAGCCCCATCTCCCGATTCGCCCCTAGGCCGTGCCCCATGATGACGAGCGGACGGGGCTTGGGCGCACCATCCGGACGGTAGAGCCAGGCGGCGCACTGCTCGCTTCCGGAAGGGAAGCCGACCTCGACACGTTCCATGGAACCCAACCGTACTGTGTTGGCGGGGGTCGCACCCTGGTGGCGTGGGTGGTGACCAGTACTCTGATACGGCGGACGAGTTGGCCGGGCGACCGCGGCATCGGGAACGGGCACATGTGTGCCGCCGCCCGGCGCCGAGGAAAGTCCGGACTCCACAGAGCAGGGCGGTTGCTAACGGCAACCCGGGGCAACCCGCGGGACAGTGCCACAGAGAACAGACCGCCCACGACCCTCGGGTCGTGTGGTGAGGGTGAAACGGTGCGGTAAGAGCGCACCAGCGCCCCGGGTGACCGGGGCGGCTAGGTAAACCCCGCCCGGAGCAAGGTCAAAGGTCGCACCGTTCGCGGTGCGGCTGCGCAGGTGTTCGAGGGCTGCTCGCCCGAGCCTGCGGGTGGACCGCTCGAGGCACCCGGCAACGGTGTGTCCAGATGGATGGTCGCCCCCCGGTGCGAACCGGGGACAGGATCCGGCTTACAGGCCAACTCGTCCGCCCGCCGGGGCTCTCCCGGCGAACTCCGGGTTAACAGCCGAGATCGACTCTGTGGCCAGATGATTGGGACAACCGGGACGCATCGGATACCAGTACATTGTCGGTCGAGGTTTTGTGCGGTGTGCCCGATTCGGGGCCGCCGCGGGATCGACTGCTAGGAGATCGTCATCAACGTTCACACCATGCTGCGTCGCGCGGGGGTCCTCGCGTCGGCGGCTGCTCTGGCCACCGTCGTCTGCGCCGGTTTCGCGGGCGCGGAACCGACCACCACCACCCCGGCGAAGCCCCCTACGACCAACGTCGACATCACCGGCGCCGAACTGAGCGGCGGTGGCGTGGATGTCTCGGTGGCCTACAAGTGCGAAGCGCCCGGCAAGACGGTGACGTTGCAGGTGTTCGTCCGCAGCACGGGGGAGGGCGCGCAGCAGACGATCGGCGCGACCGCCAAGGCGACGTGCAACACCGAACGCCAGACCGTGTCCGTCACGGCCACGAAGATCCCGGACGCCGAGCCGTTCAGTCCCGCGGCGGGCGAAACCGTCCGGGTGTTCAGCACTTTGGTGACCGGCGACAATCAGCAGAGCCTGGAGAGCGGCACCGCCGTCAAGCGGCTGACATTGAAATAATGGCAGTCTGATCTTCTGCCACAACCGGTTCCGCGGTGCCATCATGGAGGTAGCCGCGGGGCCGGAGCGCCCAGGCGCCCGCCTCTGCCGCACTCGGGCGCGCTTGGGGGCCAGGCATGGACCTACTCGCCGTTCTCGGCAGCATATTGGGGGTGGGCGCGGTCGTCGGCGGTGTGCTGACCGCCGCCGGCGCGCGGGTGGTCGCGCAGTACGAGAAGGGGTTGATCTTCCGGTTCGGCCGGGTGGTCTCCACCCGGGAACCGGGGCTGCGCCTGCTGATTCCGTTCGTGGACCGGATGCGCAAGGTGTCGACGCAGATCGTCACCATGCCGGTGCCCGCGCAGGAGGGCATCACCCGGGACAACGTGACGGTGCGGGTGGACGCCGTCGTCTACTTCCGGGTGTTCGACCCGGTGCTCGCGGTGGTGGAGGTGCAGAACTACCTGTTCGCCGTCGGGCAGGTGGCGCAGACGTCGCTGCGTTCGATCATCGGCAAGAGCGACCTGGACAGCCTGCTGTCCAATCGCGAGGAGCTGAACAAGGGTCTGGAGCTGATGATCGACAGCCCGGCGCTCGGCTGGGGCGTGCACATCGATCGGGTGGAGATCAAGGATGTGGCACTGCCGGATTCGCTGAAACGCTCGATGTCGCGCCAGGCCGAGGCGGAACGCGAACGCCGGGCCAGGGTGATCTCCGCCGAGGGTGAATTGCAGGCCTCGAAGATGCTGGCGCAGGCGGGCGCGCAGATGTCGGAATCGCCGGCCGCGTTGCAGCTGCGGCTGCTGGAAACCGTGGTTCAGGTTGCGGCGGAAAAGAATTCGACGCTGGTGCTGCCGTTCCCGGTGGAGCTGCTGCGCTTCCTCGAGCGCGCGACACCGTCCGCGGCGCCCAATTCGCCACCGCCGCAACAGCAGTCGGCGCCCGCCGCCGAGCCTGCCGCGGTTGCTGCCCCCGCTGCGGTGGCTGCACCCGCCGAGCCTGCGGCGGTCCCCCCGCCCGCCGAGCCCGCGGCAGTCCCCGCACCCGACGCGCCCGCGGCAATTCCTGCGAGCCCGGAGCAGCGGCAACTCGATCCGCGGGACGAATCGCCGACGACGACGGAAAACGGCACACGCGCGTAACTCGACCGGCGTATACCGATACGGGTACCGCCGACACCGTTTTCGGCGCCGTACGACCCGCACCGGTAGCACAACGTTAGGACCGGACCGATGTCCGTGCTCATTCCCGTCATCGCCATCATCAGCATGATCACCATCGGATACCTGCTGAAATACCTGCCCGACTACCTGCCGTGGCTGAAGGAGCGCTGACTCAGCACATCATCTTGGCCATCTGGTAGATGGCCCGCGCCTCCTCGGGAGTGGCCTCGACCTTGCCGGAGGACCGCTTGACGATGCTCTTGACGACGTCGTCCTCGGACTTGTTCGCCTTGATCTCCTTGCAGGTGTCGCTGAGGATGGTGGCGATCTTCGGGTCGTCCTTGCCGTCGGCCAGTTTCGGGAACGCGCCGCGGAAGCTGACGACGAACGCGCCCGCCTTCACGTTGTCGACCACTTGCGCGTCGCCGTTCGACGCCGCCGCGGGAGCCGAGGAGGAGGGGGTGGCACTGCTTGCCTTGTCGTCCCCGCAACCGGTGAGCAGCAGGGCGACGAGGGTGGCGCTGGCCGCGATAGCGGCGGTAGTTCTGATCACGGAGCGGGATGCTAGCGGTCCGGGACGAAAGTCGCCTCCCGTCCGGTGAACGGGAGGCGACGTCTTGTGGCAGAAGACTTGTGGGTCAGACCGGTGCGATGACGAAGACCTGGGCCCAATACGCTGCCTGGTCTGCTCCGATGAGCGGCAACAGGTAGTCGTACAGAATCGATGACATAGCCGTGGAACTCCCAATTGTCGACGTACAGGACGTTTCGGAATGTGCGGTCGAAGTGTGAGACCCGCTACGGCGGCCCACGTTAGCAGCCACGTCGCGGCCATGTCGGGGCGGTGAACTCGCCGTGCGTATCTGCCGGTAACTAGCCGGACCGTGATCGACGTCATAAAGTAGTGCGCGTTGGCACGGCCCGTTGCGTGGCCGCAACGAGCCCTTCACACTTCGAATGCGGGAAAGCAGGTCTCAACTCTATGCGGATTGTTCGCTCACTGGTCGCCGGCGCGTTGATCGCCGGGGCTGCTTCGGTTTTCGCCATGATGGGCGCTGGCTCCGCCAGTGCCGTAGCGGTGACGCCGCTGCCGGGTGGGGTGCAGGTCGACCTCAGCCCGGCTGACACGGTCTGGGTTGCCCAGAACCGTTTCGGTCAGACCCTCGGTGGTCTGCCTCATCCTTCGGCAGCTTCGTTCGGTGAGGCGTTGGACGCGGCGGCCGCGGTGTCGGCCGCGGTTCCGGGCGGACATGTCACCTTCACCGTGTACGGCCCGTTCGATTCGTTGAACGGCACCATGCTGGCGCTGCAGTAGGTCTGGCACCCCCAGCGTGGAATTGCATCAGCGGATCGTCTCGGCGCCGGTAGATTTCGGCGCCATCCGTTCCGAATTCGGTCTGGCCTCGGCGTATCCCGCCGAGGCCACCGCGGAAGCCCGCGACGCGTCCGACGCGTTCGCGGGCGACCGGGCCGATCGCACGGACATCCCGTTCGTGACGATCGACCCGCCCGGGGCCATGGATCTGGACCAGGCCCTGCATCTCGAACGCACCGGCAGCGGCTTTCTGCTGCACTACGCCATCGCCGATGTCGGTGCCGTGATCGATCCACAGGGCGCGCTGGCCAAAGAGTCGAGCGCGCGGGGGCAAACCTTCTATCTACCCGACGGCACCGTGCCGCTGCACCCGCCGGTGCTGTCGGAAGGCACCGCGAGCCTGCTGCCCGAGCAGACCAGGCCGGTCGCGTTGTGGACCATCGAGCTCGACGAAAAGGCCGAACCGCAACGGTTTTCGGTGCAGCGGGCGCTGGTGCGTTCGCGGGCCAGGCTCGACTACGCGGGCGTGCAAGCCGATGCCGACGCGGGACGACTGCACCCTTCGATCGCGGCCCTGCCGGAATTCGGCACGCGGCGCATCGAAGCCGGGTTGCTGCGCGGCGCGATCGGGCTGCGGCTGCCCGCGCAGAGCATTGTTCGCGACGATCAGTCGGACGGGCATTGGCGGCTGATCGTCGAACCGCGCACGGCCGCGGATGATTGGAACGAGCAGGTTTCACTGCTGACCGGGATGTGCGCGGCGCGGATCATGATCGACGCGGGAGCGCCGGCATTATTGCGCACGATGCCGCCGCCCGCCGAGTCGGCGATAGCGTCCATGCATCGCACGGCGGCCGCGTTGGGGGTCGAGTGGCCTGAGGGGTTGTCTGTCGGGCAGATGCTGGCGGGGCTGGATCCGAATACCCCTGCCGCACTTGTGCTCATGTCGGAGGCGACCAGCCTGCTCCGCGGTGCCTCCTACACCGTGGTGAACGGGGACACCCAGGTCACCACGCCGGAAAGCTTGCAGCACAGTGCGATCCGGGCACCGTATGCGCACGTCACCGCGCCGTTGCGCCGGCTGACCGATCGGTTCAGCACCGAGATCTGCCTGGCCCGTTGCGCGGGAACCGAAGTGCCTCAATGGGTTCAGGACGGTCTGGCCGAAACGGCCGACAGTATGCGCCGCAGCGACTCGATAGCAAACAAGGTCGAACGCTCCTGCATCGACCTCACCGAATCCACGTTGCTCGCCGAACGAGCAGGCACCGAGTTCGACGCCGTGGTCATCCGCGAAGCCAACGGCAACCGAGCCGCAGAAATCTTCATCGCCGACCCCCCGGTGCTCGGGCCGTGCGTAGGCGAACCGCCCGAGGGCGCAACCGTACGAGTCCGCCTCGTCTCCGCCGACCCCACCACCCGCAAGATCAGCTTCGCCTACCCCGCGTAAGGCACCCCACCGTTCCACACGCAGCCGCACACCTCCTGATTTCCCGCACATGGAATCGCATGCAATTCCATGTGCGGGAAATCAACACGTGTGCGGCTGCGCACGAGATGCACACTTCGCGACCTGCAGCCGCACTACTTCTGACTTCCCGCACCAGGAATCGCATGCGAATTTCGGTGCGGGAAATCAAGAGTGGTGCGGCTGCTCGCACAGGGCCGCCGCGGCGTCGGGGTAGCGGCTGAGGGCTTGGCGGGCGGCGGTGTCTTCGGCGCCGGCCAGGATTCGGTAGAGGGCCGTGTCTTCGCCTGCGGCGCCGGCGTCCGCGGCGATGCCGTAGATGGCGTGCTGCGATTCGACGGCGTCGCGGTGGTCGCCGAGCACGGTTTGTAGTCGTTTGGCGCGGCTGCCGAGTTCGCCGGCGTCGGTGCCGAGGACGGTTTCGGCGGCCTCGCACGAGTACCGTAACCGCTTGGCGCTCTTGCGAATATCGTGCAGCAGCTCGACTCGCTCGGCCGGCGTGACGGTGGTTTCCCGCTCGATCAGGCCCAGGACGCGTTCCCGGTCGCGCTCCAGGACGACGCCGAAGAATTCCGCGGCAGGCACCTCGGCACGAGACTTACGCAGCGGCGGTTCGGTACGCCACTCGGTGAGCTCATCGCGCAACTCGCGGTAGCGCACGCTGTCCAACGCGAGCAGCACATCCGCGTGCGCCGCGGCGTACTTGTTGTTCTCCGCGGTGACCAACCGGGCGGTCACCAGTTCGAGGTCTTCAGCCGAATGCTCGCTCTGCTGACCATGTTTCGTCAGCAGCGTCTCGAAGCGTTCCGCCCGCACCTCGGCATCGCGCGCGACGCCGAGCACACCGGCCAGCCATTTGAGCTCATCGCCCATCGTCCTGGCCGGTGTCCGTTCGAACAGCCCGCGATAGGAGCGCAGCACGCTGCGCAACCTGCGGGTGGCCACGCGCATCTGATGGACCGAATCCGGTTCGTCCGCGCGCACCTCGGGTTCAGCGGCCAGCAGCCGGTCCACATTGTCGCCGAGTGCCGCGACGATGGCCTTGCCTGCGGTGGCCGTCATGGTTATCCCGCCTTCGCGAATCTATCGGTGGCTTCTATCAAATGATGCGTGATGCCGGGCTCGAAGGAGGCATGTCCGGCGTCTTCGACGATGTGCAGCTGCGAACCGGGCAGTGCCTTGTGCAGATCCCAGGCGCTCACCGTCGGGCAGACGATGTCGTGACGGCCCTGCACGATGACCGTCGGAATGTGCGCGATGGTGCCGGCGTCGCGCAGCAGCTGGCCCTCGTCGAGGAAGGCGTGATTGCGGAAGTAGTGGTTCTCGATCCGCGCGAAGGCGAGCGCGAACCGGGGATCGGCGGACTCGGCGACCCGATCCGGTTGCGGCAGCAGCGAACTCGTCGAGCCCTCCCAGGTGGACCAGGCGATGGCGGCCCGCAGCGCGACCTCCTCGTCGGCGGAGTGCAGCAGCCGGTGATAGACCTCGACCAGGTCTTCGCCGCGCTCGGCCTCCGGTATCGGCGCGAGGTACTTCTCCCACTCGTCGGGGTACACGTAGCCGGCGGCGCCGTTGTAGTACCAGTCGATTTCCTTGCGGCGCAACAGGAAGATGCCGCGCAGCACCAGCTCGGTCACCCGATCCGGGTACGTCTCGGCATAGGCGAGCGCGAGGGTCGAACCCCACGAGCCGCCGAACACCTGCCAGCGTTCGATGCCGAGATGGGTACGCAGCGCCTCGATGTCGGCGATCAGATGCTGGGTGGTGTTGGTCGCCAGGTCCGGGTTGTCGGCGAGGTGCGGGGTGGAGCGCCCGCAGCCGCGCTGATCGAGCAGCACGATCCGGTAGGCCGCCGGGTCGAAGAACCGCCGCTGGGCCGGCGAGGTGCCGCCGCCGGGGCCGCCGTGCAGGAAGACCACCGGCTTGCCGTCCGGGTTGCCGCTGACCTCCCAGTACATCGACTGGCCGTCGCCGACGTCGAGCTTGCCGGAGTCGTAGGCCTCGATCTCCGGGTACAGCGTGCGCAACCTGGCGTCGCTCATCAGAACGCCAATCCCGAGGCGAGGTCAGGGAGTTCGAGCGCCTGGATCGCCTCCTTGTGCACGTCCGGGCAGCTCTTGGTGGTCAGCCGGTCGACGATCGGCTTGTCGGCGAGCACCGCGCCGTTGATGCCGCCGTTGCGCAGCGCCCACTCGTGCACCAGCGCGTTGAGCCCGATCCGGCCGAGCGTCGGTCCCTGTACCCGCCAGTTCGACAGCTCGGGCTTGATCATGTCGCAGAGCTGGGCGGCCGCGGCATCGGAGATCTCCGGGGTGGTGCCCGGCTTGGGCGTGCCCGCAGTGCCGCCCGGCTTGGTGGTCGCCGTCGCCGAGCCCGTTGTCGAGCTCGAGCTCCCGGTCGGAGCCGGGTTCGACTCGCTTCCGCAGGCGGTCAGTGCTGCGGCGGCGAAAACGCCCGCCAGCAGCAGGGTGCTGCGTGAAATCCAACGGCTGTGCGGCATCGGTACCTCTGCTTCTTGATCGCTAATGTCCGCATCGAGTCTGCCATTGATTCGCCGTCGTGGCCCGGAGTGTGTGGCTCTCACACCCCTGTTCGGCGCTAGCGGAATGTGATGCGCAGCTCGTCGAGCAATGCTTCGACGAAACGGGCGAAGCGTGGGATGGACGTGTCGACGGTTCGCCACGGATTGAGCGCGATCAGCGGGGCGAGACGTTCGGCGAGGGTGATCTCGGCGCGGGAGACCGGCCCCGGCCACTGCGCGAAATAGTCGTCGCGATGCGGGTTGTGCAGGATGCGATGGGACAGGAACGGGTGGGTGATCACCGCGTCGCCCCAGTCGAACAGCCGGCCGGCGCCGGGGGTGGCGCCGGCGAACACGTTGTCGGTGTGCACGTCGTTGTGTTCGATGGTGAGCCTGCCGTATTCAGCCAGTTCGGCGGCGGCCTCCTCGATGCGGCGGCCCAGACCGGGCATGCGGGCTTCGAAGTGCCGGTAGACCGTGACGAGGCGGCTGGGCGGGAGGTACGGGGTGCCGGTGGCGATCAGGGCGTCGATGTCCGGGGCGACGGACTGCTGGAGTTCGGCGTAGGAGCGGAACAGACCGGCCCATTCGGCATCGGTGTCGCGGGCGGTGTCGCCGCCGTGCGGGCTGAGTAACCAGCCGTGATCCGCTTGCACCGCAAGGGGTTCCAGCACGCTGCCAGGACGCAAACGAGCGAGCAGCTGGATCAGCGGGCCCTCGTGGGCGAAGGCGCGGGCGTTGGCCTTGGCCCACACCGGGCCGGTCTCGGTCGGCAGCCGGACGATCAGCGACCAGGCGCGGCGGCGAGTCACCGTCGGCGCGCCGGTCACCTCGATCTCGTGTGCCTTGAGCACACCCGAGGCCCAATCGATCAGCGGCTCGGGTGGCTGGCCGAGCAGTGCGGCTGGTGCGTGCACTGCTCGGCCGGTCATCGTTACTCCACTAGAAGCTGTGTTCAGGTCCCGGGTAGGTGCCCCGGGTTACCTCATCAGCGTAGGCCGCCGCGGCGGCGCGCAGTTCATCGCCGATGTTGCCGAACCGCTTGACGAACTTCGCGGTCTTGCCGCTGGTGTAGCCGGCCATGTCCTGCCAGACCAGCACCTGCGCGTCGGTTTCCACGCCGGCGCCGATGCCGACCGTCGGGATGGTCAGCTTGCGGGTCGCCTGCGCGGCCAGCTCCGCCGGAACCATCTCCATCACCACGGCGAACGCGCCCGCTTCCTGCACCGCGATGGCGTCCGCGATGAGCTGCTCGGCACCGTCGCCGCGACCCTGCACGCGGAACCCGCCGAGGGTGTTGACGCTCTGCGGGGTGAACCCGATGTGCGCCATCACCGGAATGCCGGCCGAGGTGATCAGCGCGATCTGCTCGGCGACCCGCTCACCGCCCTCGAACTTCACCGCCTGCGCCTGGCCCTCCTTCATGAACCGGGTCGCGGTGGCCAGCGCCTGCTGCGGCGAGGACTCGTAGCTGCCGAACGGCAGGTCGGCCACCACCAGCGCGTGCGGTGCGCCGCGCACCACGCCGCGGACCAGCGGGATGAGCTCCTCCGCGGTGATCGGCACGGTGGTGTCGTAGCCGTAGACCACGTTGGCCGCGGAATCACCGACCAGCAGCACCGGAATGCCCGCTTCTTCGAACAGCCGGGCCGAGGAATAGTCGTACGCGGTGAGCATGGCCCAGCGCTGGCCGTCCGCCTTCATCTGCTGGAGATGGTGCACCCTGGTCTTGCGCATAGCCTTCTTGGGCTGGGCGGGTGCCGCACCGTAGGCAGGGGTTTCCGAATCGGATACGGACATCTTCGTCCCTTTCGTCTGGTGTCTCCTCGGGGCCCATCCGGGTCCCCGGGTTCGTCTGACGAAATCCAGTGTGCCAGCACTTACCAGGCCGTATTAAGACCTTGGACCGATGCGATTGATCACACATTTCGAGCGCACTCGACGCACGGCGCGCGCGCCTGACGCATGCTGCAACGTCGGTCAGGAGCGCGTTTGCTACGTCAGGCCGGCCGTCGATAGGGCGTCTGACCGGTGTGTTGTCTTCCTCGAGCCGACGAGCTGCCACTATCAGTGGATGGCTTTGGTTCGGAGTGGGCGCGCTGGTGCGCTGGTGGTGGCGGTGCTGGCGTCGGTGGCGGCGGGGTGCACGATCAACGGACACCCGACGGGGCCGATGCCCGCGGGGCCCGCCGAGTTGACCAAGTTCTACTCGCAGACCGTGCAATGGGGCGGGTGCGCCGGGTTCGGTGCGCAGGACGATCGCTTCGCGCCCAACGCACAGTGCGCGCGGATCACCGTGCCGGTCGACTACGCCAACCCGGACGGCCCGACCGCGCAGATCGCCGTCTCCCGGATCAAGGCGACCGGCAAACGCATCGGCTCGCTGCTGATGAACCCGGGCGGCCCGGGGGAGTCCGGGCTGACCATGTCCTCGCTCGGCAACAAGACCCCGCTGGCCCAGCGCTTCGACCGGGTCGGCTTCGACCCGCGCGGCGTCGGCTCCTCGACCCCGGCCATCGTCTGCGAGACCGCGCAGGAGCAGGACGCCGAGCGCGCCGAACCGCAGAAGGACAACACGCCCGAGGGCATCGCCGCGGCGGAGAACGAGAACAAGCAGTACGCGGACCGCTGCACCGAACGCACCGGCAAGGAATTCCTGGCCCGCGTCGGCACCCGCGAGGTGGTGCAGGACCTGGACGTGATGCGGGCCGCACTCGGCGACGCGAAGCTCAGCTACCTGGGCTACTCCTACGGCACCAAGATCGGTTCGGCGTACGCCGAGAAGTTCCCGGACCACGTCCGCGCCCTCGTGCTGGACGGCGCCATCGACTCTTCGCAGGACCCGGTGCAGGAGTCGCTGCGCCAGGCGGCCGGCTTCCAGAAGGTGTTCGACGCCTATGCCGCGGACTGCACGAACAAGTCGGACTGCCCGCTCGGCACCGACAAGACCCAGACCGTGCAGCGGTTCCGCGCGCTGGTGAATCCGCTGTGGGACAAGACCGTACCGACCACCGACCCGCGCGGGCTCAACTACAGCGACGCGCTCACCGGCGTGCGCCAAGCCCTCTACACCAACGATCTGTGGCCGGTGCTCACCCTCGGCCTGTCCGAACTGCGCGACGGCCGCGGCGACACCCTGCTGCAACTGGCCGACCTCTACGACGGCCGCCGCGACGACGGCAGCTATAGCAACACCACCGACGCGTTCAATGCCATTCGCTGCGTGGACGATCCGCGGATCAGCGACCGCGGCATCACCGGCAAGCAGGACGCCGAATACCGCAAGGCGGCCCCGTTCCTCGACGACGGTCGCGGCACCGGCGCGGCCCCGCTGGACGCGTGCACGGCCTGGCCGGTGCCGAACACCAGTGAGCCGCACCGGATCACGGTGACCGGGCTGCCGAAGGTGGTGGTGGTCTCGACCACCGAGGACCCGGCGACCCCGTACCAGGCCGGCGTGGACCTGGCGGCGCAGCTGGGCGCCTCGCTGCTGACCTACAAGGGCAACCGGCACACCATCGCGTTGTCGGGTGGATCGTCGTGCGTGGACGACGCGGTGATCGACTACCTGGTCGACCTGACCGACCCGGAGCCCGGCCTCACCTGTTGACCCGACGGGCGGTGATGTCTTTTTCGCACAACAAGGTCAGCACACTCAGCGTGTATGTAACACGGATTTAACGCCGGGTGCTTACTCTCGCGGACATGGATCGCCAGAAGGAATTCGTGCTGCGGACGCTCGAAGAGCGGGATATCCGCTTCGTGCGGCTCTGGTTCACCGATGTGTTGGGTTACCTGAAGTCCGTCGCCATCGCTCCCGCCGAGCTAGAGGGCGCTTTCGAGGAGGGCATCGGGTTCGACGGCTCGGCCATCGAGGGCTTCGCCCGGGTGTCGGAGGCCGACATGGTCGCCCGTCCGGATCCATCCACCTTCCAGGTGCTGCCGTGGGCGACCAGCAAGGGGCACCAGCACTCCGCGCGGATGTTCTGCGACATCACCATGCCCGACGGCTCGCCGTCCTGGGCCGACCCGCGGCACGTGCTGCGTCGTCAGTTGAACAAGGCGGCCGACGTCGGCTTCAGCTGCTACGTGCACCCGGAGATCGAGTTCTTCCTGCTGGAGAACGGCCCGGTGGACGGCTCGCAGCCGATCCCGGCCGATTCCGGCGGCTTCTTCGACCAGGCCGTGCACGATTCCGCGCCGAACTTCCGCAGGCACGCGATCGACGCACTGGAGTCGATGGGCATCTCGGTCGAGTTCAGCCACCACGAGGGCGCGCCCGGCCAGCAGGAGATCGACCTGCGCTACGCCGACGCGCTGTCCATGGCCGACAACGTGATGACCTTCCGCTACCTGATCAAGGAAGTCGGCATCGACGAGGGCGTGCGCGCGACGTTCATGCCCAAGCCGTTCGCCCAGTACCCGGGCTCGGCGATGCACACGCACATGAGCCTGTTCGAGGGTGAGGCCAACGCCTTCCACGATCCGGACGACCCGATCAACCTGTCCGGTACCGCGCGCGCGTTCATCGCGGGCATCCTGGAGCACGCGCCGGAGATCAGCGCGATCACCAACCAGTGGGTGAACTCCTACAAGCGGCTCATCCACGGCGGCGAAGCGCCGACCGCGGCCTCGTGGGGCCGGTCGAACCGGTCCGCGCTGGTCCGGGTGCCGATGTACACGCCGAACAAGTCCTCCTCGCGCCGCGTCGAGATCCGCAGCCCAGATTCGGCCTGCAACCCCTACCTGACCTTCGCCGTGCTGCTCGCGGCCGGCCTGCGCGGCATCGAGAAGGGCTACACGCTGCCGCCGGAGGCCGAGGACGACGTCTGGTCGCTGACCGTCGCCGAGCGCCGCGCCATGGGCTTCCGCGAACTGCCCGGCACGCTGGACGAGGCGTTGCAGGCGATGGAGCGCTCCGAGCTGGTCGCCGAGACCCTCGGCGAGCACGTGTTCGACTTCTTCCTGCGCAACAAGCGCCGGGAGTGGGCGGACTACCGCAGCCAGGTCACGCCGTACGAGCTCAAGGAATACCTCGGTTTGTAGAACAAGGCGCGTTTTTGCAACCGAACGTATGTCCAGGTGGGGATAAGCCGTTGGCTTCGAACCTGTAATTTGAGACCTATGGTCCGGCCACCGACTGCCCGCTCCGCGGTCCCCGGCGTCGGTCGGCTCGGACTGCTCGAGCCCACCGCCGCTGCCTCGCTGCACGAATTGGGCTGGGACAACGTCGAAAGTATCCCGCTGCTGTGGGCGCTGTCCCGCGCGCCCGACGCCGATCTGGCGCTGAACACGCTGGTCAAGCTGCGCGAGCGGATGGAAAGCGATTGGGCCGCACTCGATTCGGCGATCCGCGCGGAAACGGCGTTGCGCGGCAGGCTGTTCGCGCTGCTCGGCTCGTCCAGCGCGTTCGCCGATCACCTGGTCGTCGATCCGGCGGCCTGGCAGATCCTGCGCCGTAAGGACCTGCCGACCCGCGACGAACTGATCGCCGATCTGCTCGACGCGGTGCAGGCCGTGCCGGAGGAGGGGCCGCACGCCGGCCCGCTCCTGTTCCGGGCCGGTGAGTCCGGGCCCGAGGTGGTCGCGCTGCTGCGCAAGCGGTATCGCGATCAGCTGATGCTGCTGGCCGCGCTCGATCTCGCGGCGACCGTCGAGAACGAACCGGTACTGGCGTACCAGGTGGTCGGTCGGCATCTGACCGCGCTGGCCGATGCCGCGCTCACCGCGGCACTGTCCGTGGCGGTGGCCAGGGTCTGCAAGGACGGCCCGGTGCCGGTGCGGCTCGCGGTGATCGCCATGGGCAAGAGCGGCGCGTGCGAGCTGAACTACGTCAGCGATGTCGACGTGGTGTTCGTCGCCGAACCCGCCGACGCCACCGCCACCCGGTTGGCCGCCGAGATGATGAGCGTCGCCAGCGCGGCCTACTTCGAGGTCGACGCGGCGCTGCGGCCGGAGGGCAAGGCCGGTGCGCTGGTGCGCACGCTGGATTCGCATGTCGCCTACTACAAGCGCTGGGCGCGGACCTGGGAGTTCCAAGCGCTGCTGAAGAACCGGCCGATGACCGGCGACCTGGAGCTCGGCGAGGAGTACAAGGCCGCGCTGATGCCGATGGTGTGGACCGCCTCCGAGCGCCCCGACTTCGTCGCCGACGTGCAGGCCATGCGCCGCCGGGTGGAAGACCTGGTCCCCGCCGACATGCGCGAGCGCGAGTTGAAACTCGGGCACGGCAGCCTGCGCGACGTCGAATTCGCCGTCCAGCTCCTGCAATTGGTGCACGGCCGGGTGGACGAGTCGCTGCACGTGCAGGGCACCGTCGAGGCGCTCACGGCGTTGGCCGCCGGCGGCTACATCGGCCGCGACGATGCCGCGAATCTCACTGCGTCGTACGAGTTTCTGCGGTTGCTCGAACACCGCCTGCAACTGCAACGGTTGCGCCGCACGCACACGCTGCCCGCCTCGGACGACGAGGAGGGCATGCGCTGGCTGGCCCGCGCCGCGCACATCCGGCCCGACGGCAGGCAGGACGCGGTCGGCGTGCTCGGCAACGAGATCCGCCGAAATGCCGTGCGGGTGCGGCGATTACACGCCAAGCTCTTCTATCGTCCGCTGCTCGAATCGGTGGTCAAGCTGGAGCCGGACGCGCTGCGGCTCAGCCCCGAGGCGGCGGTCCGGCAGTTGGCCGCGCTGGGTTATCAAGCGCCCGAACACGCGTTGAGTCACCTCAAGGCGCTCACCGGTGGGGTGTCGCGCAAGGGCCGGATCCAGGCGCTGCTGCTGCCCACCCTGCTCGAATGGCTCGGCGAGACACCGAATCCCGACGCAGGGCTGCTCGCCTACCGGCGGGTGTCGGAGGGGCTCGGCGACCAGACCTGGTTCCTGCGCGAACTGCGCGACGAGGGCGCGATCGCGCAGCGGTTGATGATCGTGCTCGGCTCCTCGGAGTACCTGCCGGACCTGCTGATCAACGCGCCGGACACCATTCGGATGTATGCCGACGGGCCGGGCGGTCCGCTGCTGCTCAGCCCGCAGCCGGAAGACGTCGCGCGCGGGATCATGACGGCCGCGGCGCGCTACGACGATCCGAAACGTGCTGTGGCCGCGGCTCGTTCGTTGCGCAGGCACGAACTGGCCCGGGTTGCCTCGGCGGATCTGCTCGGCATGCTCGAGGTCAAACAGGTCTGCCGGGCGCTGTCCTCGGTGTGGGTCGCGGTGCTGGAAGCCTCACTGGCAGCGGTGATCCGGGCGAGCGAGGCGGAAATGGGCGCACCCGCGCCCGCCGACTTCGCGGTGATCGGCATGGGCCGCCTCGGCGGGCACGAGCTGGGGTACGGGTCCGACGCGGACGTCCTGTTCGTCTGCGATCCGCGTCCCGGCGAGGACGAGACCAAGGCCGTGAAGTGGGCCAACAGCGTCGCGGACAAGGTGCAGAAGCTGCTCGGCGCACCGAGCACCGACCCGCCGCTGCTGGTGGACGCCGGGCTGCGACCCGAGGGGCGCAACGGCGCGCTGGTCCGCACGCTGGCGGCGTACGCCGCGTACTACCAGCAGTGGGCCCAGTCGTGGGAGGTGCAGGCGCTGCTGCGGGCGCACCAGGTCGCGGGCGATCAGCAGCTCGGCCTGCGCTTCCTGCACGTCATCGACAAGGTGCGCTATCCGGAAGGCGGCGTATCGAACGAGGCGGTGCGGGAGATCCGCCGGATCAAGGCCCGCATCGACGCGGAACGACTACCGCGCAACGCCAATCCGGCGACGCACACCAAGCTGGGGCGTGGTGGTCTGGCCGACATCGAGTGGACGGTGCAGCTGATGCAGTTGCGCTATGCGCACGATGTGCTCGGTTTGCACAACACCTCGACGCTGGAGTCGCTCACCGTCATCGAGGAGACCAAACTGCTCGACGCGGCCGATGTGGCCCTGCTTCGGGATGCCTGGCT
Organism: Nocardia sp. NPDC051756; assembly: GCF_040681495.1. Classification (NCBI taxonomy): domain Bacteria; kingdom Bacillati; phylum Actinomycetota; class Actinomycetes; order Mycobacteriales; family Nocardiaceae; genus Nocardia; species Nocardia sp. NPDC051756. The sequence continues at coordinate 1,103,073 of NZ_JBFAYV010000004.1, forward strand.
TACGGCGACCAAGGCACGTAATGCGCTGGTGCTGGTACGTGGGAAGCCCACTGATCAGCTGCCTGGTCCGGGGTTGCTGTTGTCCGCGGTCGCGCGGGTGGCCGGGTGGCCGAATGACGACGGTAGTGAGTTCCTCGATCACTACATGCGCGTGACGCGGCGGGCAAAAGCTGTGGTGGAACGGGTGTTCGGCCAGTAAGAGTTGGCAACACACGCACACCTTCTGATTTCCCGCACAGCGAATCGCCGCCCTGACACGCGTGCGTTTGTCAAAAGGTGTGCGGCTGTGCAGGTTTCCACGCGCTGCGTTCGGAACAGGCCGCGGCGGTGCCTGTGTGCGAGGGCTAGTGCGCGATCGACGGGGCGGGTTCGATGAGCAAACCTGTTCGCTCGGCGCGCTTTTCGCCCCACTCGTAGAGCGCGGTGAGGGCGGGCACGAGGGTCCAGCCCTCATCGGTCAGGTCGTATTCGACCTGTGGCGGCACCGTGTCGAAGACCGTGCGGCGCACCAGACCGTCCGCTTCCAGCTCGCGCAGCTGCTGAACCAGCATCTTCTCGCTGGTCGTCGGCATCAACCGGCGTAACTCGCCGTAGCGCCGCACACCTTCCTTGAGGTGGGCGAGGATCACCGGCTTCCACTTGCCGCCGATGAGGTCGACGGTCACCTCCACCGCGCAGTGGTAGCGCTTCTCCGGCATGGCTGGCCTTTCGGGTACTCACCAAAAAGTGCGTTCTTGTAACACTGTAATCATCGCGATTCCATGGACGGGACCACGCATTCCTACCGCAGACATGGAGCCCGAATCCCTATGAAGGTCATCGTTTTCGACCGTTTCAAGCCCGGGGTGACCTTGGAGACCATCAACCCGTACCTGCCCGAGGAGGTCGCCAATGTGTGGCGGCTGTGGAAGGCGGGCATCGTGCGGGAGAACTACGCGCGCGCCGACGAGCCGGGCGTGGTGATCGTGTTCGAGGTGGACAGCGTCGAGGAGGCGCAGAAGTACGTCGCCGACTTCCCGCTCACCAAGGCCGGCTACCTGGAGTGGACCTATGTCCCGGTGCAGGCCCCGCTGCCGCTGGAGGCGCTGATGGATCCGAAGGTCGACGTCGCCGAGCCCTACGACCGGACCAAGTGAGGGCGCTGCCATGCGAAACGCCTTCGGCCTGAGCATTCCGCAAACCGTGGCCGACGCCTGCGATCCGAAACGCATGGCGTTGCTGATCTATGACATGCAGGTCGGCATCGTCGGTCAGATCCCAGACGGGGAGCAGATCGTGAAGACGTGCGTCCGGTTGCGAGATGCCGCACGGGCCAACGGTTTCCGGGTCTTCTACACCCGGCACGTATCGCTGCCGATCGCCGCATCCGGTGTTTCCCAGCTGCGCACCGCCATGCAATGGCAGCGGGTGGACGACCTGGACGAACTGCACGCCAGTTTTCCGCAGGGCTCGCCGCAATACCAGCTCACGCCGGAGCTGGCCCCCAACGCCGACGAGATGGTCTTCGACAAGATCACCATGTCCGCCTTCGCCGCGACCCCGCTCGATATCGCGTTGCGCGACTGCGGAATCGACTCCTACGCGATCGCGGGCATCGCCATGGAGGTCGGCATCGAACCGACGGTCCGGCACAGCCTCGACCTCGGCTACCTGCCGATCATGGTCACCGACGCGTGCGGCGCGGGCCATCCGGCGGCGGCCCAAAGATCGCACGCCACTTTGGAATTCGCGGGCGGCTCGCTGATGACCGAGACCGACGCGCTGATCGATCTGATGAACCGGGGCTGATTTCCCTAGCTCACAGGCACCCCACATGGGCGGGTGTGGGGACGAGGGTTGTGCCTGTGCGCTAGGGGATTACCCGTCGGCGAGTTCCTGGAACCGGTCGACGAATTCGCGAAGGGCGAGGCGATCTTCGTCGATCTCGGGGCGGTGACCGTGCTCGACGGTCACCGTCACCACACTGCCCGCACGCAGTCGCAACACGTCCAAGCAGGTCGGCAGCAAAGGGGCATTCACACTGCGCCCATTGCTGCTGACTGTGATTCGCGAGGTGTAACCCATCATCGCGAGCAGGAGCTCTTCGGCGCTGTCGACGGTGAGCGGGCCAGCGACACGGAACTCTTCGACGTACATCAGGCCCTCCTCCTACGCGTGCGGTTCATTCTAGGCGGAGGGGTCCAGGTGGCGAGGCCGCCGACGAATCGGCCTACTCGAGCCAGCCGTTTGCTTTTGCGGCGGCTACCGCTGCGGCCTCGGCCTTGTCGGCGGCGATGCGTTTGTGCACCAGCGAAGAAACATCTTCGTACTCTTTCTCGTCGTCCATTTCGTCCGATGTGCCGGGCTTCGCCGATGTGTCCGGCGCCTCCGATTCATCCGGCTGGGCGCACGTGCCATAGTTCGCGAGTGCCCGGGCACAGCCCTCGGCAGTGAGCGCGGTTGTCTTGGCGCTGACCAAAACCTGATCAATTCTGCTGTCGTCGTGCTCTTGACCGTCGTTGCCGCCGCGTTTTTTGATCAGGAATTCTTTTAGTTGTTCATCTTGATTTGTCTTGCCCATCGCTTGCTCGTCCGTGGCGGTGGAGCACAGGGCGCCCCCTGATCGGGCAACGTAGTAGCAGGTGTAGAAAGCAGCGCTGGTCGCTGCCGTCGCATAGTCGTAGTCGGTTCCGTTCTCGTTCAATCCACCTTCGCCGAACATTCGTTTCCGTTCTTTCGGCGAAACCCCGATATCCGTCTTCAAGACGAAGGGGGTGATCTTCTCTGGATCTTCGGGTCCATTCGGACCCTGTACGACCGGCACGTTCGCTTTTCGGATCAGTGCGCTCTGTATGCGCAGATGCACGCACTTCTTGACGGCAGATTCATCGCCGGTCTCGGCGTGCTTCTTGTCGGCGTCTACTTCTTCTTGTTTCGAACACAGTGTCGGTGCGGCGGGCGGTTCCGCGCGAACGACGGCGTGCGCGGGAATCACCGCGAGCACGCCCAGGGCGATCGCGGAATGTACAAGGACGCGTGAACGTACGAGCATGGACCCTCCAGGTTCGTTGTTCGGTACTGGGATATCTGATCACGGCACAATGCGGTTTTCCGGGAGCGTCGTGCGATCCCGCCGTGGGGCGGAGTGGCCTGGTCGACTACCGATCGATGCACGGCACGACGGATATTCGGACCCGCGAGCGTCTTGGATGGATAAACCTGCGGCCTGCCACTCGGGGCCCGCGGTGGCAGTGCGGACTGCCAACTCCGCGCCGTCGCCCGGGACCTCCACGGTCGGCACACAGCATCTCCACAACCGCCGCATAGGGTCGGGGCATGCCTAAATGGTTGGAGCGAGTGGTGCTCGGGGTGGGATGGTGCGCGCTGGCGGCGGGGGTCGCCGGGGTCGTGCTGCATTTCGGAGCTTGGCAAGATCGGTCGTTGGTCCTGGTCCAGTCGGGGGCGTCGTACCTGATGATCGGTGCGGTGATCGGGTTGGTGATTTTCCTGATCGCGCGTGGTTGGCGCAGTGCGGGTGTGGCCGGGGTGCTGGTGGGTGTGGTGCTGTGGACGCTGGTGCCGACGTTCGTGCCGGAGAGCCGGGCGGCCGGCGGACCCGAGGTCATGGTGATGCAGTCGAACCTGCTGTTCGGGCAGGCGGATGTCGAGGCCGTGGTTCGAGCGGTGCGGGACAACCGCATCGACGTGCTCACCGTCGACGAACTCACGAACGGCGCGGTCGACCGGCTCGCCGCCGCGAAACTCGGCGAGCAACTGCCCTACGCCTACCTCCAGCCCACCGCCGACGGTGGCGGCGGCACCGGCATCTACAGCCGATACCCGTTGCGCGACACCAAGAAATACGACGGCTTCGTGCTGAACCAGGTATCCGCGATCATGGATCACCCTGCGCGCGGACCGATCACGGTGTTCGCCTTCCATCCGATCCCGCCCCCGTTCAACTTCGCCGACTGGCTCGTGGAGATGCCCAGGATCCGCGAAATCCTCGACGCGCAAACGGGTCCCGCGATCGTCGGCGCGGACTTCAACGCGACCCGCGATCACGCGGCGTACCGCGATCTGCTGCACGGCCGGTTCGAGTCGGCGGCCGACCAGGTGGGGGCAGGTCTGCTGCCGACGTTCCCGAACGACCGGTCGTGGGGCCCGATCATCGGCATCGACCACATCCTGCTGGCCGACGCCACCGCGCAGGAGGTGCGCACGCTGAGCGTTCCGGGGTCCGATCACCGCGCGTTGATCGCCCGGGTGCGATTCAATTGATCCAGCAGGCACGGTCTGTACCGGTCACTGCGCGTGGATCTTTCGGACAGGATGATGCGCGCGCGGGATGCACGGCGATTACCGTGTGAACGCTCGGCGCGCGGGCAGTGCTCCGAGCCCCTAGTGTGCGCGGGCGCGCGCACCGGTAGGTCGGGGAGGCCCGTGGATGAGGAAGACACAACGGTTGCGGTTCGGTGCGGTCGCCGTGCTCGCGATGTTCGGCGCGGTGCTGGCCGGGTGTGACAAAGGCGTGCAGCCGCCGCGCGGGTCGAGTACCGAGACGCCGAGAGCCGAGACCGTGTGGGAGGTCGCGGGGTCTATGACGGCCACCGGGCCGAACGGGCCGCGCAAGGGCGTGCCGGACGCGCCGCTCACCGCGATCAACGGCGACGGCGGCAAGTACGACAAGCTCGCGCTGAACTCCATTGCCGATCTCCAGGAGTACTGGACCGCGGCCTACCCCAAGAACTTTCCCGGCAAGTTCACCCCGGTCTCCCTCTTCGACTCCTGGGACGCGAAGGCGCCCAAGCAGCAGGCGATCGAGTTCTGCGGCGAGTCCACCTATCACGTGGTGAACGCGGCCTATTGCAGTCTCGACCACACCATCGGCTGGGATCGCGGCGTGCTGCTGCCCGCGGTGGTGGAGAAGTTCGGCGAGATGGCCGTGGTGATGGTGCTCGCGCACGAATACGGTCACGCGATTCAAGGACAAGCCAGGCTCGCGGGCATGCGGACGCCGACGCTGGTGCTCGAGCAGCAGGCCGATTGTCTGGCCGGCGTGTTCTTACGGCATGTGGCAGAAGGGGATTCGGCGCACTTCACGCTGAACACCACCGACGGGCTCAACGCGGTTCTCGGCGCCACGGTGGCGATTCGCGATCAGGATCCGAGCGATCCGAAGAACGCGCACGGCTCAGCGTTCGAGCGGGTCACCGCGGTGCAGATCGGCTATTCCGATGGCGCGGAAGGCTGCAAGTCGATCACCACGCAGCAGATCGCGCAGCGCCGCGGCACGCTGCCGGTGTCGTTCGAGCCGGGTGAGGAGTTCGCGCAGCTTCCGGTGACCGCCGAGTCGCTGAACAGCGTGAGCCAGGCGTTGACCACCATCTTCCCGACCAGCACGAAGCCGCAGTTCGACTACCGGGGCGTGGTGCGGAACTGCGCGAATGTCACTGTTACCGAACCGGTTTCGTATTGCCCGAGCGCGAACATGATCGGCACCGCGGTACCGGCGCTGGCCAAGCGCGGCGCGCCGGTGCAGGGGCGCGAGGACCCGCTCTCGGCCGTGGTGAACGGCGACTACAACGCCTTCGTCATCTTCGTGTCGCGGTATGTCCTTGCGGTGCAGAACGATCGCAAGCTCGGCCTGACCGGCGCCGAGACCGCGGGGCTGCGCACGGCATGCCTGTCCGGCGTGGTGACGACCAAGCTGAGTGAGCCGGGCAGCGACCCGCGCTTGTCGGCGGGCGACCTGGACGAGGCCGTCTCCGAACTGCTCTCCGACGGCCTGGCCGCAGGCGACGTGAACGGCAAGGTGGTGCCGAGCGGTTATCAGCGCGTCGAGGCGTTCCGCACCGGCGTGCTCGAGGGCGAGAAGGCCTGCCTGTCTCGCTACAAGTAAGTCGCTACACCGGCAGTGAACGCAGGGAGGTGAGCGTCGTCGCCAGCGCGCGGGCGGCCTCGGCTCCCTTGGTCACGAAGTGTTCGGTGAAGTAGCCGACGTGCTCGCTGTGCTCGTGGAAGTGGTGCGGGGTGAGCACGACCGAGAACACCGGCACATCGGTGTCCAGCTGCACCCGCATCAGCCCGTCGATCACCGCGGACGCGACGAAATCGTGCCGGTAGATGCCGCCGTCCACGACCAGCGCCGCCGCCACGACCGCCGCGTACCTGCCCGAGCGGGCGAGCCGCTGCGCGTGCAGCGGGATCTCGAACGCGCCCGGCACGTCGAAGACCTCGACGGTGGCCGGGTCGTAGCCGAGATCGGCGTACTCCGCGGTGAAGCCCTCGTAGGCCTTGCCGACGATGGCGCTGTGCCAGCTGGCGCGAATGAACGCGACGGATCCGGTGGTTCCCATCCCCGAATCTTACTTGCCGGTAACGTGCGTTTCCAGCCAGTCCACCACGTCGCCGAGCACCTTGTCCTGCTCGGGTTCGTTGAAGATCTCGTGGTAGAGGCCTTCGTAGCGGATCGCGGTGAGATCTTTCGAGCCGGCGCCCTGCTCGATGAGGTCGGTGCTCGACGGTGCGGCGAGGGCGTCGGCGGTGCCGTGCAGGACCAGCACCGGGACGGTGAGCTTGGCCAGCCGGCCCTTGACCAGGACGGTGGTGTTGAGGATCTCCGTGGCGGTGCGGGCGGGGAGCTTGCCGCGATACACCAGCGGGTCGTTGTCGTAGGCGCGCCGGACCTCGGGGTCGCGGCTGATGTGGGTGGAATCCAGTTGCAGCACACCGAGGTTCGGGGTGAGCCTGGTCAGCACGGGGGCGAGGGCGCGTTGTACGGCGTTGCCCGCGGAGATGTCCAGCGGCGGGGCGGAGAGCACGATGCCGGTGACGTCGATCGGGGCGCGGGTGGCCAGGTGCAGCACGATGAGGCTGCCCATCGAGTGGCCGATCAGGAAGCGGGGGATGCCGGGATGTTCGCGGGTCGCGATGTCGAGCATGGCCGACACGTTGTCCGCGGCGCCGTCGATCGAGCCGATGTTGGCCTTGCTGCCTGCGGATTTGCCGTGGCCAATGTGGTCGAGGGCGTAGACGGCGAATCCGGCGCCGGCGAGGCGCTGGCCGACGTGGATGTAGCGGCCGGAGTGTTCGGCGACGCCGTGCACGAGGACGATGACGCCGCGAGCCGATGATTCGGGGAGCCATGCGCGCCAAGCGATTCCGCTGCCGGTGCCGTCGAATCGGCCGGTTTCGGTACGGATCTGCGGGGTGCTCGGCTCGGCGGCGGTCGCCTGCGGCTCGGAACTTCCGGTCGCCTCGGGCTCGGCGGTCATGCATCGGCTCCTGACGTCTGCGGCACGGTGGTCGGCGACTGTGCGAACTGGGCGATCAGCCGCCGGTTGAACTCGATGAGTCGAGCGTAGTTGAGCCGGGAGAGGCGCTCGTCGGTTCCGTGGATCGTGGCCAGATCGCGTTCGCCGAGCACGATCGGGGCGAAGTTGCAGCGGGTGCCGGCGAGGTCGTGATAGTGCCTGGAGTCGGTGGCGCCGGGGACGATGCCGGTGGTGACGACGATGCCGGGCACGATGGCGCGGGCGATGTTCGCGACGAGTTCGAAGGCCGGGCCGGGGTCGAGGTTCACCGTCGGTTCGGAGGACATGCCTTCGGCCTCGATTCGAACGCCCTTGTCGCGCACTACTTTCCGGCAGTGTTCCAGCACGGATCGGACCGAATCGCCGGGCAGGATGCGGAAGTTGACGGCGGCCTCGGCGTGTTGGGGGAGCACGTTGGATTTCACGCCGCCGCGGATCACGGTGGGGGCGGTGGTGGTTCGGACCAGCGCCTCGGTGTGTGGGCGCAGCGCCATCACCCGGGTGATCAGCGGTGCGGCGAAACCGGCGACGCCGAGCAGATGGCGGCGGGACGCGGGCATCGCTTGACGTAAGCGGGAGAGCATGTCGGCGGTGATCGGGGTCATCCGCAACGGCATCGGATTGTCCTGGATGCGGCTCACCGCGCGGGCGATGCGGCCGACCGCGGTCTGCTTGCCCGGCATGGACGAATGTCCGCCGACCGCGGTGACTGACAGTTGCACTGTCGCATAACCCTTTTCGCCGAGCATGATGTTGGCGACCGGCTGGTCCACGCCGTCGGCGACGCCCTCGGTGATCATGCCGCCTTCGTCCAGCAGCAGGTCGGCGTGCACGCCGAGTCGACGGAGGCGGTCGGCCATGTGCATCGCGCCGGTGTCGCCGAACACCTCTTCGTCGTGTCCGAAGGCGAGGAAGATGGTGCGGCGCGGGCGAATTCCCTCGGCGAGGGCGGCCTCGACCGCCTCCAGGATCGCCAGCACCCGGCTCTTGTCGTCGATTGCGCCACGGCCCCAGATGAATTCGTCATCGACCACGCCTGCGAAGGGTGGATGGGTCCAGCGGTGCGGGTCGTCGACCGGGACCACGTCCTGATGCGCGAGCAGGATCGCGGCGACGCCGTCCGGCTCGATGCCTTGCCACCGGTAGAGCCGGCTGTATCCGAATCGCTCCAACTCCAGCTCCGCGTGCACCCGCGGAAAGGATTGCTCGAGGTGTGCCGAAAGCTGCGCGAAGGCCGGGTCGTCGACCTCGCCCCTGGTGTCGGTGGACACCGTGGCGCAGCGCAATGCCACGGCAAGGCGCTCGGCGGTGCGGTCGTCGACGGGTTCTGTCATCGGTTACCGGTGCGGTTCGGCAAATTCATGGACACCACTGCATTGTCCAGCATGCCGGGGGCGACCGGTATGGTCTTTTCGTTTCGCCACTTCACGATGCCCTCGGTGACGCCGCCCGGCAGGTCCGGCGTGCGGGGTGCGGTCAGCATCGGGAGTTCGAGGCGGGCCGCGGTCACGGTGACCGGGGCGAAGGCGGGGGAGTGTGACCACACGTCGTCGACGACGTCGGTGACGCGCACGCCGATCCGGTGTCCGGCCGCGATCGGCCAATCCTGGGCGAGCAGGCGCACTTCGGCGGTGTCGCCGCTGATCGGGGCGATGCCGCGGGTGATGACGGTGGCCTGCTGGCTGGGTGCGATGTCGTAAAGCTCGACCGCGACAGTGGCATTGGTGGGGCCGGTCACCTTCAGCGACACGGACGGCAGACCGGCCAGGTGCTGGTCCTGGGTCAAAGGTTCGGAGACGGACCAGAATTCGCGATCCGGTCCGGGCAGCAGGCCGCGGTCGGTGTAGCCGCCGGGGCGCAGGTCGACCGGGACTCGGGCGGCATCGGCGGGCGGCCAAGCGGTTTCGGCGCGCCAGCGACCGTCGAACTGGCCCACCGTGATTCGCGGTCCCGGCACCTGGACGTCGCGGCCGGCAACGTGCTTGTCGAAGAAGGCGAGCAGCTCGGTGTCGAAATGCGGTGTGTCGCACTTGTCGTGGCAGGTGCGGTGTCCCCATTGACCGAACCAGGCCTTGTGCTCGCCGGGGCCGAGGCCGTTCCACAGGTCGAAGACGCGGTAGGGGCGGGTGTTGTAGTCGACGAAGCCCTGGCCGAGGAACAGCGGAATCGTGTTGCCGCGCAACCGGGGAAGCAGGTCGCGGTCGCGCCAGAAGGGGGAGTTGCCGTCGTGGTTGGTCATGTCGGCGAGGTACTGCTGGTAGCACTGGATCGGCAATTGTGCTGCGTCGGCCTGATATTCGGGCGAATCGTCCGGACGGGCCGGGGTCGACGCGATCAGCAGGTGTTCCAGTCCGGCGAAATCGGCTGGGCGCACACCGCTCTCGGTGATCGGCTTGCCGGAGAACTTCCACGAGACGCCCTGCATGTACAGGTACGAGTACGGATCGACCACCGGTTCGAACGACGCGACCGCCGCCAAGCCCTTCGGCTTGGTCGCCAGCCCCATCAGGCCGGTCCAGGCCTCGTAGGAGACGCCGAACATGCCGACCTTGCCCGTGGACCACGGCTGGTTCGCGGACCATTCGACCGCGGTCGCGACATCGGAGCGTTCGCCCGGTCCGCCGAAATCCGGGCAGCCGGACGAGCCGCCGAAGCCGCGCAGGTCGACGATGACGTAGGTGTAGCTGGCCTTCAGGAACATGTCCGCTTGCAGGTTGTCGGTGGACGGGCCGCCGCTCAACCGTGGTTCGCTGAGATACGCGAGGTGTGCGCGGTACGGGCTGACGGTGAGGATCACCGGGGTGCGCACGTCGTCCGCGATGCCCTCCGGCCGCAGGATGTCCGCGTGTAACCGCGTGCCGTCCGGGGCATCGATGAACGCCTGCTTCCACTGAAACGGTACCCCGAGCGGCTCCGCCGCCGCACTGACCGGAGTAACCACAGCCAGCAATAGCAACAGCCCACACAGGACCCGCAGCACGACGGTTCGTTCGCTCACCATAGGACTATCGAGTGTGCCCGGACGACCGTCCAGCCCCTGGAACCGGGGTGGCCGGCCGGCCCTGCCCGGGTGTCGAGCAGCCGGTGATTGCCCGTTGGCTGTGTCGAGTGGCTACGGCTCCACCGCGCCGATGCACGCGCCGACGGGCAAGAGCTGGCGTTCGCCCTTGCTGTGTGGGTCGATGGTCGGACGGGACGTCGGTCGTGGAGCGCCGGGCGTTCGGTACTCAGCCGGCCTGCCGAGCTGTTGCCGAGCCGCCGGTCGGATGCCATCCGATGTTCACTCCCGCCCGCGAGCATGGACGGTATGCCGGATGCCGCCGACACGCTTGGCCCCGCGTCCGTGGACGTGCTCGCGGTGGGGACGATCTCCCTCGCGCTGTTCGCCGCGCTCTTGTTCGCCGTCTCGGCCGCGTTGCAGCAGGGGGCGGCGCGGCAGGCCGCGACGGAAGCGGCGCAGGGACGGTTCCTGGTGATCGCCGGGATCGCTCGTCGGCTGATCACCGATCGACGTTGGCTGGCCGGGCAGGGCGCGAATGTGGCCGGGTTCGTCGTGCACGCGGTCGCGCTGCGGCTCGGTGCGATCGCGGTGGTGCAGGCGCTGCTCGTGGTGCAGTTGCTGTTCGCCTTGCCGTTCGCGGCGGCTCGGCGGAAGCGGGCGTTGCTCGGACGGGATTGGGCGGGGACGGTTTTCGTGTGCGGTGGGCTGATCCTGCTCGTCGGGCAGAGCGCGCCCGGGCACGCGGACGTGCGATTGGAGATGTTGCCCGGCGTCGGCGCAGGCGTGTTCGCCGCGATCCTCACCTTGATCGCCGCCTCTCGACTGACCCACTCGACGCAACTGCGCTCAGCCCTCGTCGCGATCGCCGCAGGCTGCTGCTTCTCGACCACCGCGGTACTGGTGGTGATCGCCACCTCGGCCCTACCCCAGCTGAGCGGGGCCCTCCTCGGCATCCCGATCTCCACCGTCCTCGGCGGCCTGCTCACCCAAGAGGCCTACGCCCGCGGCTCCCTCCCCACCGCCCTCACCGCCATGACCATCACCGACCCGGTCCTCAGCTACACCGCCGGCCTGACCCTCTTCGCCGTAACCATCCACCCCCGCCCCACGCTCCTGGCCCTAGCCGCCGCCTTGGTTATCACCGGAATCGCGTTACTGGCGAATTCCCCGACCCTGCACGACGAGCTGGACCAGGCTGAGGCGAAAATGCCTGTACCCGAGGCTGTTCCATAGTCCTTGCAAGCGGGCTTTCGAGCGGCTTCTGGTTTGCCTCCAACAACGTCTACGGTCCGTGTGATGCCCGGGTAGTGCTGAGCGCGTCGCGAGCCGTACCGCTTCCTCTTCCGCGGCTCGGGTACTTAGGGCGTCGGTTTCTGACGGAGAGACCGGCTGTGGTTGCGTCACAGGCATTCCCGAGTTCGTGCGTGCCACGTTCAGCTACTGGCGGCGTACAAATGCAGCGATCATCGGGATCTGCATTCACGCTGTGCACCTCGACGGATTCGCCCTGCTTGAGCCGATCACGGTCAGAAGTGATCAGTCCGACTTGGCGTACGGAATGTGCTCTCGACGTACGTTGCAACCTACGTCAAGAGCGTGGTGCGTACGTCAAGTCAGCTCATCGGGCGGACGAGGGGGGTGGCCGGTCGCGGTCGGGTTCTTAGGCGTTGAGGCGTGGTGGCTCTGGGCGCCCGGTGAGCGAAACGGCCAGCTCTTGGGCGCGGTGCTGGGATCCGCACTCGCTCTTGGGATTTGCACCCGGAGTGGGTGCCCGTACTGGGTGCGGATCCCGAGAGTTGGTGCGGGTGTTGCGGGCGGGAGGCGGTTCATGATCGACGGGACGGTGATGGCGGGGACTCGGGTATTGCTGCTGCCATGGGGTCAGGCGGTGCGGGCGGGGGTGTCGTAGTCGGCGTAGAGGGCTAGCATGCCTGCGACTGTGGCTGACCAGGGGAAACGTTCTGCGGCTGCGCGGGCGGCTCGGCGGCGCTGGGGGGCGGGGACGGTGAGGAGTTGGCGGATGCCGTCGGCGAGGCCGGTGGGGGAGCCGTCGGAGATGATGCCGGAGCCGGGGGCGTCGACCAGTTCGCTGGCGGCGCCTGCGTCGGGGACGACGACGGGGGTGCCGCAGGCGAGGGATTCGAGGACCGCCAGGCCGAAAGTTTCTGCGGGGGAGGGGAATACCGCGATGTCGGCTTCGGCCACGAGGGTAGCCATGGTGGTGCGGTCGGTGAGGTGACCGTGGAAGGCGACGGGGAGGCCGGTGGCGAGGCGTTCGAGGCGGGGGCGTAGTGGGCCGTCGCCGATGACGGACAGTTCGCAACGCAGGCCGGATTCGACCAGGACGCGGATTGCTTCGACGGCGAGTTCGGCGCGTTTCTCCTTGGAGAGTCTGCTTACCAGCACCAGTCGGACGGGTTCGTTTGTGGCCCAGTTGGTTTCGTCTTCGGGATCGACTGGGCGGAAGGTCGTCAGATCGACGCCGAGCGGGACGCGCCGCACGTTGGTCGCCCCGATGCGGGCGAACTCCGCCGTTGCGAAACTCGAAGTGACCACGACCTTTTCGGCTCGCACGCAGAGACGGCGATTGGCCAGGTCGGCGGCCGTCGTCAACGGAAAGCCCGGCGGGACGCGGGTCCGCAGGATCGCATCGATACGTTCATGAGAGAACAACACAAGCGGCACCCCCGCCCCACGCGCCCACGGCGCCAACCACCGCACACTCAACTTGTCACTGCACTCCAGCACATCCGGCCGCAGCCGATCGAGCACCGCCCGCGTCCGCCGCGCCGTCAAAACGTGATACCCGCCCGCCCCGAACTTAGGGCTGTGCACGGTAATCCGCCGACCGGACCCCGTCAGCTCATCCCCATCCGCGGGCCCGGGAACCACAAGTACCCGACTATGCCCCGCCGCCAAATACCCCCGCCCGATCTCGTCCAGGCAAGTCCGCAACCCTCCGGACGCCGGAGTGTAGAAGTTCGCGATCTGCACGATGCGCACTAGCGGACCACCAATCCAGCCGGGTCGGGGCAAGTAATCGGGGGAGCCGAGAGATTACGAGCCGTGCTGTGCCAGTTGACTATTTGCCCTGCGGTGCAGCGGTTGATTGTTCGCATTACTTCACCGCCGATTCGACGAGGTCGGCGTAGGTGGTGGCGTGTGCGCCGGCTTGCAGGGCGGCGTCGATGGCGCGGAGGGTGGCTTCGCGGAGGCCGGGGTGGTGGAGGTCGTCGGGGTGCAGGGCGAGGCGGACCAGTCCGCCGCGGGTGGCGTTGCGGCGGGCCAGGGTTTCCAGCATGGCGGCGCCGAAGCGTTCGGACCAGCCGCCGCCGGGGCGGTGGGAGAGGGCGAAGCCGCGGTGGCGGCGGCCGGTGCGTAGGTCTTTTGCGCCGAAGTGGTCGGTGGTGTGGGAGAAGCCGGCCGCGCGCAGTGCGCGTTCCGCGGCGGGCGAGGCCAGCCAGCCCGGCGGGGTGAAACCTGTTGTCGACAGCCCGGATTCGGCCATCACCGCGTTGGCCGCACGTAACTTGGCGGCCGCCTCGTCGACGTCGAGCGCCGCGAATTCCGCGGCGCCACGCGCCACCGCCCGGCCGAGCGCACGCCGCGGCCACCCGCCCTCGGGTCCGGCCCGATGCGACCATCCGTGCACCATGATCTCGTCTCCACCGTCACGGCGTTCCCGCAGGAAACTCGCATAATCCGGCTGCTCGGCCAGCGACGCACCCCGCCACGGCCCGGGAATCACCAGCAGCGACACCGGAATCCCGAACCCGTCGGCATCAGCACACCACCGTGCCGTCTCAGCCGCACTCGCCGGTGCGACGTCATGGACGCTCACCACCAACCGCGCACACACGCACCGCAAACTAACACCGCCCAATGACCACCAGCTGAACAGCGCGATGCCGCTACCCAACGGATCAGTACCGCCCCACCGCCCTCGCCTAGAACATCACGACCCCGTCACCCGCCCCTACTCGCTGACAGTTGAGTCAGCTCCAGACACTGAACCCAACCATCTGCCGAGCGGGACATCACAGCGCCCCTACTCGCGCCCCATCACGCCTATGTCCCGTTCGGCCCGCGCCTATTCATCGAATTGAACAGGGTTTTCGCCTTGACCAGGTCGGTGACGGGGTAGACGATGGTGTGCAGTCCAGCGGTCATGGTGTGCTCCTTGTCGGCTCGATCCGGTGCGGCCCGGTTCGTTTGCTTGACCGGAGCTATCGAAGGAATGTGACAGATGGACGCGAATTTTCTGGCCGCGCGGTTCGAGGAGCAGCGGGCGCACCTGCACGGGGTGGCGTACCGGATCCTCGGTACCGGCGCGGAAGCCGACGACGCGGTGCAGGAGGCGTGGCTGCGGCTGAGCCGTTCGGATGCCGACGAGATCGACAATCTCGTCGGCTGGCTCACCACGGTGGTCGCGCGGGTGTGCCTGAACATGCTGCAATCGCGCAAGACTCGCCGTGAGGAGCCGCTGGACGACCACGATCCGGCCGAACTCGTCACCGGTCCGGAACACGAAGCGGTGCTGGGGGATTCGATCGGCCTTGCATTGCTGGTGGTGCTCGACACGCTCACCCCGGCCGAGCGGCTCGCGTTCGTGCTGCACGACATGTTCGCGGTGCCGTTCGACGAGATCGCCCCGATCGTCGGCAAAACCTCCGCTGCCGCACGGCAATTGGCCAGCCGGGCCCGTCGGCGGGTGCAGGGCGCGCGGGCCGGCGTCGACCGGGATCGACAGCGCGAAGTCGTCGGCGCGTTTCTCGCCGCCTCCCGCGGCGGCGACTTCGGTGCACTGCTGACCCTCCTGGACCCGGACGTGGTGCTCCGCGTGGACGCCGCCGCAATGGCCACCGGCGCGATCGGTGCCCTCGGCGCGGACGCGGTCGCCCAGACCTTCTCCGGCCGCGCACAGGCGGCGCGCCTCGCGCTCATCGACGGCCGCGCGGGCGCAGTCTGGTCGGTGCGCGGCACACCCCGGGTGGTCTTCGAGTTCATCGTCTCCAACGGCCGGATCGTCGCCATCGACCTCCTCGCCGACACCGACACCCTCGATCAGTTGGAACTGGAGGTCCAAGGCCGGCAGAACTGACGACCGCACGCCCTGCCTGTTCGACGGCGTCGTAAGGCACCTCGTCACATTTCTGCCAACCCGTCGGTCAAGGGAGGTGACGGCGTAGCAGGGATCGCGCCCAGGGATCAGCGAGGAGCAGGATGATGGGCAACGCACGATCGATCGGGTACTGGGTGACTACCGGGGCGGTGGTTTTCGTGTTGGCGACCGGGGGTGTCGCCGATCTGATCCAGCGCGGTGATACCGCCGACGGCATGATCGAGCTGGGGTATCCGACGTATGTGATGGGCATTCTCGGATTTTGGAAGGTACTGGGCGCTATGGCGATTGCCGTTCCGCGCTTTCCGCTGGTGAAGGAATGGGCGTATGCCGGTGCGTTTTTCGATCTGACGGGTGGGCTGGTTTCGCACGCCGCGCACGGGTCGGGGGTGAATCACCTGTTCTATACCGGGTTTTTCGCGCTGTGCGTGGTGGTTTCGTGGGCGCTGCGACCGGCAGGCCGCAAGCTCGCGGTGCCGGTGTTCCGCGATTACGGACGGGCGCCGGAGTTCGAGAAGGTGCCTAGCGCAGGGGCGCCGGCGACGGTCTGAAATCACGAAGAATGGCCCGCGTTCTGGATGAACGACGGGCCATTCGTTTTCGCTATGGACATCGCGAAGTGCAAGGGGCTACAACAGGATTCACCTGGTGTCTGAGGCGGGGCGGCGTATGATCGGGCCAGTGCGAGCGCCCGGGGGAAGAATGAACGAGCCGGTGACCGCGGACTGGGAGCAGTTCGTTCAAGCACTGGCGCAGTGTCTGTCTGAGCTACCTTCGCGGGCGACGTTGATCATCGCGGCGCCCGGAAATCGGTACGTCCAGTTCATGCAGTACGACATCAAATTGTCCGCGGAACTGGCCGGTGATCATTATCTGACCCAGCCCATTCCGGATGCCGCCGCGCAGGAGTTGCGCGACCTCGGCTGGAACGAGCCGATGTTGCGCCGCGAGGTGGACAACTGGACCCGGACGATGTTCTGGCCCATCTCCCCGCGCAGCCTGATCGAGTTCGCCCGCTCGGTGGCCATCGGATTCCGGCACGCGCTCGGTGTCGCCGCGCCGGTGGAATTGCGGGCAATGGGGTGGACCGAGGCGTCCGGTGATTTGGATCTCACCGTGCTCGGATCGATGGCCAGGCGCGGTTGGAATTGACGCCGACGCGACGGCGATATCGGCCGCCGAGGTAGGCGTGGCGAAACTCGCACGACATGGGCACTATCCTGAGTGGCATGGCAGCAGGTAAGCCCACCAAGGAAGCGAAGGCCGCGGCGAAAGCGGCCCGCAAGCAGCAGTCGAAAGAGCGCAGGCAGCAGCTCTGGCAGGCGTTCCAGATGCAGCGCAAGGAAGACAAGCTGCTGCTGCCGTTGATGATCGGCGCCTTGCTCGGCATCACCGCCGTCTTCCTGGTCATCGGCCTGATCTTCGGTCTGACCTGGTTCCTCGTCCCGCTCGGCGTGGTACTCGGCGCGCTGGCGGCGTTCATCATCTTCGGCCGGCGGGTGCAGAAGAGCGTCTACGGCAAGGCCGAGGGCCAGGCCGGCGCCGCGGCATGGGTGCTGGACAACCTGCAGGGCAAGTGGCGGGTGTCCAACGGCATCGCCGCCACCACCCAGCTCGACGCGGTGCACCGGGTGATCGGCCTGCCCGGCGTGGTGCTGGTCGCCGAGGGCTCCCCGCAGCGGGTGAAATCGCTGCTCGCGCAGGAGAAGAAGCGTACCGCCCGGCTAATCGGCGACACCCCGATCTACGACGTCGTCATCGGCAACGACGAAGGTCAGGTGCCGTTGAAGGAGTTGCAGCGTTACCTGACCAAGCTGCCCCGCAACATCGACGCCAAGCGCATGGACCTCATCGAAGGTCGCCTGACCGCGCTGAGCTCGCGCACCGGCCCGGCGCTGCCGAAGGGCCCGATGCCCGCCGGCGCCAAGATGCGCGGCGTACAGCGCACCATTCGCCGGCGCTGAGTTAGACCTTCGACGAAAGGCCCGTGTCCCTGGGACGCGGGCCTTTCGCGTGTCCATCGCGGGCAGGTCGCGCCCTGGAGTCGCCGGTCCGCACGGCGCGGCGCGCAGCCGCACGCCTTCTGGCAAACGCACGCGTGTCAGGGCGGCAAGTCCGCGTGCGGGAGATCAGAAGGTGTGCGGAAACCGGCAGGCGTGCGGGAAACCGGCGTGCGGGGAGATCGGACGGTGGGCGGCTGCGAGGACAGTTCGCGACTTCAAGATCAGGGGGAACTGGTGCACTTCGCTACCCGACGGATGCCTGCACCAGTTCCCGATGATCATGCTTTGACCAGCCAGAGGACGCGGTCGTAGGCGAGGGCCTGGTAGATGACCAGGACGATGACGGAGATGAGCGCCCACCTGGAGAGGCTCGCTGCCCAGAGCGCCACGGCACCGCCGCCGAGGACGGCGAGTTCGACAACCAAGCGAATCAATCCAGGCACCGGAACCGGCGCTTC
The DNA here is from genome assembly GCF_040681495.1 of Nocardia sp. NPDC051756. Classification (NCBI taxonomy): domain Bacteria; kingdom Bacillati; phylum Actinomycetota; class Actinomycetes; order Mycobacteriales; family Nocardiaceae; genus Nocardia; species Nocardia sp. NPDC051756. Next base: position 1,120,952 of record NZ_JBFAYV010000004.1, read on the forward strand.
ACCGCTGCGACTCGGATCATCCGGTACGGCGAACGTGCCCCACGCGGCCGCTGCGACCAGGGGCAACAGGACTACCAGCAGAAACTTCCACGGCGAATCGAAGGCACGCCAGCCATAGATACCGAAGGAAGCAATAGCGACGAGCTCGAGCAGAAACCGGATCGCGAGCATGGCCGGATTGAGTGACACCGCCGGAGCGTAACCCGGCTGCGTCGGACAGCATCTGCCGTCGAGCACATTGCCGTGGGCGGGCCGGGAGTAGATGCTTGCCTCGGGACCGTGGCAGATTCGGTTGCGCAGACGGCCGTGATGGTGCGGCCGGGCATGCTGCCGTCGCGTGACGGGTGCGGCCGAACCCGAGACGTGCGAGTCAGCGCGAGTGAACCAGTGCCGTCCCCGTCGCCCGATCATGCATCCCACGCCCATCGGCATCCGTGAACAACGCGGGCACCACGAAAACCAGCAACGCCTGCCGAGCAAGCGCACGCACAAACCCAACGGTCACCGGCGCATCAATCCGCACCGTCCGCAACCGCAAGAAGTACTGCCCTGGCGTGAACCCGAACAACGCCACCGCCGCCACCCCGATCACGAACCAGATCAGCAACGTCAGGCTCGACGCTGACCCGCCACGCATGATCAACGCCGCGATCCCGAGCGCGATCAACCAGTCCACGAACAGCGCGGCGATCCGCCGAGCCATCCCGGACAACGATCCCGCCCCGGACTTCGGCAGCCCCAGCTGTTCGCCGGGGAACTCGGAGGTTGCCGGATCGCCTGCACCCTCCGAAGGGCCGGAGAGCCACGATCCCGTCATGCGTGCCATGCCTCCCACAATATGCGGGACCGACCGGCCGCCCGGCACCGCATAAGGGGAGTTCACGTCAGCGCGCATTGGTACGGATGGCAGGATTAGCATGCTGTTCGAGCCCGGGTGGGCCTAGTCACCCGGCCAGCCGTACGTGTAACACTGGCGAAACACAGACTTGACTGCCGGGAAACACCGCGTCCATACCGTCTGGACGCGACGAACCCATGCAATCGACACTCGCTGGGAACCGATCCGTAAGGAGAACAAGTGACGTTCAGCACGGCCGACGAGGTCATCAAATTCCTCGCTGATGAAGAGGTCGAATATGTCGACATCCGTTTCAGCGACCTTCCCGGCGTTCAGCAGCACTTCTCGATCCCGGCGAAGGCCTTCACGACCGACCTCGTAGAGGATGGGCTCGCGTTCGACGGCTCCTCCGTCCGTGGCTTCCAGTCGATCGACGAGTCGGACATGCTCCTGCTGCCCGACTTCAGCACCGCGCGCCTGGACCCGTTCCGCGCCGCCAAGACGCTGAACCTCAACTTCTTCGTGCACGACCCGTTCACCCGCGAGGCCTACAGCCGCGACCCGCGCAACATCGCGCGTAAGGCCGAGGAGTACCTGCGCTCGACCGGCATCGCCGACACCGCGTACTTCGGCGCCGAGGCGGAGTTCTACATCTTCGACTCGATCCGCTACGACTCGAAGATGAACGGCGCGTTCTACGAGATCGACTCGGTCTCCGGCTCCTGGAACACCGGTTCGCGGACGAACCCGGACGGCACCCCGAACCTCGGCTACAAGGTTCGCAACAAGGGTGGTTACTTCCCGGTCGCCCCGTACGACCACTACGTCGACCTGCGCGACAAGATCTCGACCAACCTGCAGAACGCGGGTTTCGAGCTGGAGCGCGGTCACCACGAGGTCGGCACCGCCGGTCAGGCCGAGATCAACTACAAGTTCGGCACGCTGCTCGGTGCGGCGGACGACCTGCAGCTGTTCAAGTACATCGTGAAGAACACCGCGTGGCAGGAAGGCAAGTCCGTCACGTTCATGCCGAAGCCGCTCTTCGGTGACAACGGCTCGGGCATGCACGTGCACCAGTCGCTGTGGAAGGACGGCAAGCCGCTGTTCCACGACGAGGCCGGCTACGGCGGGCTCTCGGATCTGGCGCGGCACTACATCGGCGGCATCCTGCACCACGCGCCGTCGCTGCTCGCGTTCACCAACCCGACGGTGAACTCCTACCACCGCCTGGTTCCGGGCTACGAGGCGCCGATCAACCTGGTGTACTCGCAGCGCAACCGGTCCGCGGCCGTGCGTATCCCGGTGACCGGCAACAACCCGAAGGCCAAGCGCATCGAGTTCCGCGCGCCGGACTCCTCGGGCAACCCGTACCTGGCCTTCGCCGCCATGATGATGGCAGGCCTGGACGGCATCAAGAACAAGATCGAGCCGCTGGCCCCGGTCGACAAGGACCTCTACGAGCTCCCGCCGGAGGAGGCCAAGAACATCCCGCAGGCCCCCACCAGCCTGGCCACGGTCATCGACCGCCTCGAGCAGGATCACGACTACCTGACCGAAGGCAACGTCTTCACCGACGACCTGATCGAGACCTGGATCAGCATCAAGCGCGAGCAGGAAATCGCCCCCGTCAACCTGCGCCCGCACCCCTACGAGTTCGAGCTGTACTACGACGTGTAAGTCGTTCGTACCCAGAGTCGTTCGGCAACGGCCCATCCGCACCGCGGGTGGGCCGTTGCCCGTTTCCGGCCGATCGTTGAGGTTTCCTACTTCGATTGATAATCTGGTTCGGTGAGCGACGAACCCGAGCATCGGATCGGTGAAGGCCCCGCGACGCGGGTGAGTCTGTCGTTGCCGGAAGGCACCGCCGAGGCGATTCGCCGGCGGGTGGGCAGGCGCGAGTTCTCGGCGTTCGTCACCTCGGCCGTCGAGCGCGAGTTGCGGGGGATGTTGCTCGACGAGTACCTCGCCGATCATGAGCGGCGCAATGGGCCGCTGCCGGAGGCGGACCGGCAGCGTGCCAGAGACATGTTCGACCAAGCTCTCGGTGAGCCGGGCCAATGGCACGAGGCAAGCTGAAATCCGGGCGCGACAGTCCGGCGTCCGGGCAGCAGGGAACGTTGGTGCTGGACTGTGACGGATTGTCCCGCCTCGTAGACGATTCCGTGGCAGTCGTCGCGATCGTCGCCGAAGCACGTTCTCGCGGCATGGAAGTCGTGATCAGCGCGCTCACCATCGTCGAGGCGACCCATCGCAAGACCGACAAGGCCAGACTCGCCTGGTTGTTGTCCGCGTTGCGCGTCGAGCCGGTCGATGACGCGGCTGCAAAGGCCGCGTCGGCACTGCTGCTCGACGCCGGACTGCATGGGCACAAATACGCGATCGATGCCGTTTTCGCGGAAATGGCGCAGCGGCAGCAGATTCCGGTGGTCATGCTCACCAGCGATCTCGATGACATGCGCAAGTTGTGCGGCGCGTCTGTGCGTTTGATCTCGACCTAGTTCTATCCATTGAATGCCGGCGGATTCGCGGCGGTATTGTCCGCTGCGGCGCGCAGGTTACGGGGATTGGGCACCGTGTCCAGGGGGAATCTCGTTGACTGCTGGGTATGGTTCGGTGAGTGGGGTAGATGGGGCGAACGCCGATACCTGACTGGAACAGGTTCTACTGTCCGGCGTCATGAAGATTTCGTTAATTTCATTGATAACTGCGGCTTTGGCGATATTCGCCGTGACGATGACTACCGCTCCACCCCTTGCTACCGCGCAGCCGGAGGCCGAGTTGGCGGTGGCCAGTGGGAAGATCGATTTGCAGGGGGCGGTGAATACCCGGGATATCGGGGGGTATCGGACCTATGACGGGGAGAAGACGAAGTCGGGCAAGGCGATTCGGTCGGACTCGCTGGAGAAGTTGACCGACGCGGATGTGCAGAAGCTGGCGGGGCTGAAGGTCAAGACGGTGATCGATCTGCGCACGCCGGGGGAGGTGCAGTTCGCCGGTGCGGACAAGCCGATTCCGGGAGCGCAGGCGGTGGCGCGGCCGATCGACGACACGGGGCTGTTCCAGCAGATGCTGGCGGTGATCCAGACGCGCGATCCGCAGAAGCAGGAGGCCGCGCTCGGCAACGGCAAGGCCGAGCAGATCATGCTGAACATGTACACGACGTTCATCAGCCGCGCGGAGTCGCGCACCGCGTTCGGGCAGACGCTGAAGGATCTCGCGAACACCGACAAGGCCACGCTGTACCACTGCACCGCGGGCAAGGACCGCACCGGCTGGCTGACCTACGTGCTGCTGCGCGCGGTCGGCGTGCCGGAAGGTACTGCGCGGCAGGACTATCTGCTGTCCAACCAGTACCGCGCCGCCGCGGACGCCGCCCTGCGTCAGCAGGTGCAGCAGGCCGGCCTCATGCAGAACCCGGATCTGCTGATCCCGTTGCAGGAGGTCCGGACCGAGTACCTGGAGGCCGCGGTGAACAAGATGGAGCAGGACTACGGCGATCTCGGCAAGTTCCTGACCAAGGGACTCGGCCTGGACGCGGGCACCATCTTGAAGCTGCGTAAGAACCTGGTCACCTAGGAACGAAAGACGTTCGGGCCCATCCACTTACCCGTGGGTGGGCCTGATGTCGTTGCCGGGGCTACTTTTTGGACCGTAGTGCGGCGGCGAGCTGGCCGGGCATCGATTCATGCCGGGTGTAGGAGCGAGTGAAATCGCCGGTGCCGTGCGAGAGCGAACGCAGATCGATGGCATACCGGCTGAGTTCGAGTTCCGGTACCTCGGCGTGGATTCGGGTACGGCCGACACCGTGCGGCTCGGTACCGAGCACCCGCCCGCGGCGACTGGAGAGGTCGCTCAGCACCGGTCCGACGTAGTCGTCGGAAACCACCACCCACACCTCGGCGATCGGTTCCAGCAGCGAAACACCGGCGCTCGCCGCGGCTTCCCGCAACGCGAGCGCCCCCGCGGTCTGGAACGCGGCATCGGAGGAGTCGACCGAATGCGCCTTGCCGTCGAACAGCGTCACCCGCACATCCACCAGCGGATAGCCGGCGGCGACCCCGCGCGTCGCCTGCGCGCGCACGCCCTTCTCCACCGACGGAATGAACTGGCGCGGAACAACTCCGCCGACCACCCGGTCCACGAACTCGATCCCGGACCCACCGGGCAGCGGCTCGACCTCGATCTCACACACCGCGTACTGCCCGTGCCCGCCGGACTGCTTCACATGCCGACCACGTCCATTTGCCTTGCCCGCGAACGTTTCTCGCAACGCGACCTGATGCTCGACCACATCCACCTGCACCCCGAACCGGGTCCGCAACCGCTCCAGCGCGACATCGCGATGCGCCTCGCCGAGACACCACAGCACCAGCTGATGGGTGTGCGCGTTGTGCTCGAGCCGCACGGCCGGATCCTCGGCCGCCAGCCGGGCCAGGCTCTGCGAGAGCTTGTCCTCGTCGGCCTTGCTGTGCGCGGTAATCGCGATGGGCAGCAACGGATCCGGCATCTGCCACGGCTCGATCAGCAGCGGTTTGTCGGTGCCGGAGAGGGTGTCGCCGGTTTCCGCGCGACTGAGCTTGGTGACGTAGGCGATGTCGCCGGCGATGGCCTGGCCGAGCGGGCGCTGCCCCTTGCCGAACGGCGAGGAGACCGCGCCGACCCGCTCGTCGACATCGTGACTCTCGTGGCCGCGTTCCTCCAGTCCGTGCCCGCAGACGTGCACCGTGTCGTCGGGACGCAGCGTGCCGGAGAACACCCGCACCAGCGACACCCGGCCGACATACGGATCGGACGCGGTACGAATCACTTCCGCGGCGAGCGCGCCGTCCGGATCGCAGTCGAGATCGCGCCGGGTGTTGCCGCCCGTGGCGGTGACGGCGGAGACGATGTGCTCCGACGGCGTCGGGAAGCCGCCGGTGATCAGGTCGAGCAGTTCGACGGTGCCCAGACCCTGCTTGGCGCCCTCCGGCGCGGGCGCGCCGAACAGGACCGGATGGAAGCTACCCCTGGCCACGGCCCGTTCGAGGTCGGTGACGAGGGTGGCGAGGTCGATCTCTTCACCGCCGAGATACCGGTCCATCAGGGTTTCGTCTTCGGATTCGGCGATGATGCCCTCGATGAGCCGGTTGCGCGCCTCCTCCAGCATCGGCTGCTGCTCGGCGGTCGGCGCGGTCTCCACCCGCTCCCCGGAGGAGTAGTCGACCACGCAGTTCGGCAGCAATTCGATCAGCCCGGTGACCGGGCGATGGCCGTCCGCACTCTTCGGTCCGTACACCGGAAGATGCAGCGGCAGAACGTTTTCCGACGCGCCACCGCCGAGCACGGTGCGGCAGGTCTCGGTCATCTCCTCGAAGTCCGCCCGCGCGGTGTCCAGGTGCGAGAGCACGATCGCGCGCGGCATACCGACCGCCGCGCATTCCTCCCACAGCGCCCTGGTCGCGCCGCTCACGCCCTCCGCGCCCTCGGCCGCCGAGATGACGAACAGCGCCGCGTCCGCCGCTCGCAGGCCGGCCCGCAATTCACCGACGAAGTCCGCGTACCCGGGCGTATCCAGCAGATTGATCTTCATCCCAGACCAGGCCAGGGGAACCACGGACAACTGCACAGACCTGTGCTGTCGATGTTCGATCTCGTCGTAGTCCGAGAGTGAGGTTCCGTCCTCGACCCGCCCCGCCCGATTCACCGTCCCCGTGGTCAGCGCCATCGCCTCGACCAGTGTCGTCTTCCCCGACCCGCTGTGCCCGACCAGCACCACATTTCGAATCTGTTCCGGCCGCTCGGCCGCAAACACTCTGCCGTTGCCCCCTACGGTTCCACTCGCCTTGTCCACTGTGCGTCTCGCTTCCTCGCGCCCCGACACCTGCGGTCCTTCGAGCTTCCCACCGGCGGTCGCCGCGCGTGCCCGGATCGGGAGATCCGATATGACGGACTGCCCGGTCCGTACCTGGCCGGACGCGCGGTGTCGGAGCGCGGGGCTCAGCCGAGCGCGACCACGGCCTCCACCTCGACCAGGAACTCGGGGCGGAACAATCCGGCCACCTGGATGAGCGAGCTGGCGGGGTTGGGCAGGTCGCCGAGGGCGGGGCGGAGGAACTCGTCGCGGACGTCGCGGAGATCCTGCAACCTGCTCGTGTCGGTGACGAACCAGGTGAACTTGACCAGGTCGGTCCAGTCGGCGCCGAGGGCGTGCAGGATGTTCTCCAGGTTGGTCAGCGCCTGCCTGGTCTGCGCGGCCATATCGTTCGCACCGACCACGTTGCCGTCGGCGTCCACCGCGATCTGGCCGGACACGTAGGCGAGGCCGTTGGAGGTGGTGATCGCGTGGGCGTAGCCGAAGCCGGGCGCGACGCCGGGGATGTCGGTGAGCCGTTCGTTGATCTTCGCCATGGGGACAGCGTAGACGGCCTCATCGGGGAGCGGCGTGAGTCTGAATCTTGCAGTCCTGCTATGACTTACGCGTATCTGGCGAATGTCCGAACTCGACATCACGGATGCGGGCCGGCGAGTTCGAGACATGCGGACCCCCGGTTGGGGGCTTGACCGGCGGGTGCTCGCGGGGTGAGAGTGCGGCATGGTTGTCACACAGGACGTGCCGCGCGCGACGCTGCGCAAAGTCACGCTTCGCCTGGTGCCGTTTCTCGGGCTGCTCTATTTCGTCAATTACCTCGACCGGGTCAATATCGGGTTCGCCGGGCCCAGCGGGATGAAGGCCGATCTAGGGCTGACCGAGACGGCGTTCGGGTTCGCCTCGGGGATCTTCTTCCTCGGCTATCTGGTGCTGGAGGTGCCGAGCAATCTGGCATTGCACAAGTTCGGGGCGCGCCGCTGGATCGCCCGGATCCTGGCCAGCTGGGGCGTGATCGCGACCGGCATGGCGTTCGTGCCCAACGAAACCGTCCTGTACATCCTGCGATTCGCGTTGGGTGTGGCGGAAGCGGGGTTCTTCCCCGGCATCCTGCTGTACCTCACGTATTGGTTCCCGCAGAAGCAGCGGGCCAAGTTCGTCGCGCTGTTCATGGTCGCCGTGCCGATCTCCACCGCGCTCGGTTCGACCATGTCCAGCTTGATCATTCAGTACGGGCACGGTGTATTCGGGCTCAGCGGCTGGCGATTCATGTTCCTGGTCGAGGGCGTGCCCGCGCTGCTGCTCGCCGTGGTGACCTGGTTCTACCTCACCGACAGTCCCGCACAGGCGAAGTGGCTGACCAGCGCCGAACGTCAGTGGCTCAGTACCGAACTCGCCGCCGAGCAGGCCGCGGTGGAGAAGGGCGAGCACTGGACGTTGCGCAAGGCGCTCACCGATACCCGGATCATCGGCCTCGCCCTCGTCTACGGCGGAATCGTCTACGGGCTCTACGCACTCGGCTTCTTCCTGCCGACGATCATCAACGGATTCCAGCAGCAGTACGGGACGCACTATTCGGTGGTGCAGCGCGGTTTGATCAACGCGGTGCCGTACGTCATCGGTGCGGTCGTGATGGTCTGGTGGAGCAGGCACGGTGACCGGACCGGTGAACGTCCTTGGCACGTAGCGCTTCCCGCGCTGCTCGGCGGGTTGGCCATCCCGGTGGCCCTCTATCTCGGGAATCCGATCGCCGCGATGACCGCCGTAACCGTCTGTGCCGTAGGTGTTCTCGCCGCCCTGCCCACCTTCTGGGCCCTGCCCAGCGCCTTCCTCACCGGCGCCGCCGCTGCTGGTGGTATCGCCCTGATCAACTCGATCGGCAATATCAGCGGCTTCGCCGCGCCGTATATCACCGGTGGACTGAAGGATTGGACCGGAACCCAGCGTGCGGGACTGTGGGTGGTCGGATTCGCCATGATTGCCTCGGCCATCGGTGCGCTGGTGCTGTGGAAACGGACCAGCGTTGGCGCACCGGAGGATTCGGTCTCGCTGAACAAGCAGGAGTGAGGGCGCAACCGGATCAGGTGCCGGCGGGATTCCGCCTGGAAGGGGCTTTCGCAGACCCAGCAGGATCCGATGGTGGCGCGCACCGGAGGTGATCCGGTGCGCGCACCATGGTCAGTTGCCGAAGCGAGCCAGGACGGACGAGGCTTCCTGGGACGCCGCGCCGCCCTCGGCGAGATGCGCCATGGCGGGTGCGATTTCGCGCCCGTGGTGGCGCATCGCCTGGCTGTAGAGGCGGCCGGCGCGGTAGGACGAGCGGACCAGCGGCCCGGCCATCACGCCCGCGAAACCGATCTCCTCGGCCATCTTCGAGTGGTCGACGAACTCCTGCGGCTTGACCCAGCGATCCACCGGGTGGTGCCGCGGGGAGGGGCGCAGGTACTGGGTGATGGTGAGGATGTCGCAGCCTGCTTCGTGCAGGTCGCGCATCGCTTGGGTGACCTCTTCCGGGGTCTCGCCCATGCCGAGGATCAGGTTGGACTTGGTGACCAGGCCGGCCTCGCGGGCGGCGGTGAGCACCGAGAGGGAGCGCTCGTAGCGGAAGGCGGGGCGGATGCGCTTGAAGATGCGCGGCACCGTTTCCAGGTTGTGCGCCAGGACCTCCGGGCGGGAGGAGAAGACCTCGGCCAGCTGGTCGGGGACGGCGTTGAAGTCGGGGATGAGCAGTTCGACGCCGGTGCTCGGGTTGAGTTGCTTGATGGCGCGCACGGTTTCGGCGTAGAGCCAGGCGCCGCCGTCTTCCAGATCGTCGCGGGCGACGCCGGTGATGGTCGAGTAGCGCAGGCCCATCGCCTGCACGCTCTCGGCGACCCGGCGCGGCTCGTCCCGATCGAGTGCGGCGGGTTTGCCGGTGTCGATCTGGCAGAAGTCGCAACGGCGGGTGCACTGCTCGCCGCCGATCAGGAAGGTGGCCTCACGGTCTTCCCAGCATTCGAAGATGTTGGGACAGCCCGCTTCCTCGCACACCGTGTGCAAGCCTTCGCGTTTGACCAGGCCCTTGAGCTCGGAATACTCCGGGCCCATCTTGGCCTTGGTACGAATCCATTGAGGTTTGCGCTCGATCGGGGTCTCCGCGTTGCGCGCCTCGATGCGTAGCAGTTTGCGTCCTGCCGGTGCTGAAGCTGAGGTCACTTGATCGACATTACGCCTACCGGATCAGGCGCTCGCGTCCCCTCCTGCCGGTGTGACGCGCGTAATATCGTGCGCGGTTACCGGCAGTTCGCCATTGAGGGCCCTGGCGATGGCGTCGGCGACGAGCGGCTTCACTTCCTCGACCGTCACCTCACGGCCCAACTCGCGCGACAGCGTGGTGACGCCGGCGTCGCGGATGCCGCAGGGGATGATCGCCTGGAAGCCGTCCATGGCCGAATTGCAGTTGAGCGAGATGCCGTGCAGGGCAACGCCGCGCTGCACCCGCACGCCGATCGCGGCGATCTTGCGTTCGGCGAACACGTCGGTCGCGGGCAGCCAGACCCCGGAGCGGCCCTCGATGCGGCCGCAGGTCAGGCCGAGGTCGGTGCAGACGGTGATCAGTGCTTCCTCGAGCCGGCGCACGTAATGCACCACGTCGACCGGCTCGGCGAGCCGCACGATCGGGTAGCCGACCAGCTGGCCGGGGCCGTGCCAGGTGATCTTGCCGCCGCGGTCCACCTCGACCACCGGGCTGCCGTCGATGGGCAGATCCTCGGTCTCGGTCCGGCGGCCCGCGGTGTAGACCGAGGGGTGCTCGAGCAGCAGCAGGCGATCGGATCCGATGCCGTCGGCCCGCTCCGCGGCGATGGTTCGCTGCAGTTCCCAGGCGCTGTGGTAGTCGATGAGTCCGAGATCCTCGACCACGATCGGGGTCGTATCGAATCGGGCGGACCACGTGGTGCGCGTGTCGTTCACGAGGTCGACGGTACGCCGGACGGGTTGTTCTATTCCAGCTGTGTCCTGTGGGGAGTACCACAAGGTAGCGGACTGCCGGCAGGGCCGACCGTCAGTGTGCGCGGTGCCCAACGGGCTCGGGTCCGGCAGCGCAACGCCGCCCACCGGCGACGAATCGAGATTCAGTGGCACATGGTGGCGGCAAAGTCCAAGAAGGCCCCGCCATGGTGTGCCACTGGATATGAATTCAGTCAGTGTGCGTGGACGGGGAGCGTCAGCTGCATGAGGGTGAGGTCCATCCAGCGGCCGAACTTGTGGCCGACCTCGGGGAACTCGCCGATCGTGCGGAAGCCGAAGCGTTCGTGCAGCGCGATCGAGCCGGTGTTGCCGGATTCGATGCCCGCGATGACGGCGTGCACGTGACCGGACCGGCGTGCGCGGTCGAGCAGCTCGGTGAGCAGGGCGGTGGCGATGCCGCGGCGCTGGAATCGGTCGTCGACGTAGACCGAGTTCTCCACGGTGAAGCGGTAACCCGCCTTCGGCCGCCACGGGCCGTAGCTGGCGTAACCCGCGACCACGCCGTCGATCTCGGCGACCAGGATCGGCAGCTCCGCCGCGGTGCGCGCCTCGAACCAGGCGACCCGCTCGTCGAGGCCGACCTGTTCCAGATCCCAGATCGCGGTCGAGGTGGCGATGTTGGCGTTGTGGATCGTCAGGATCTCGGGCAGGTCGTCGCGGTGCGCGTCCCGGATAAGGGTGGCGGGGCGGGTGTCGAGCTGGTCGGTCATCGATCGTCTCCGGGTCGGCCCGCCGTAGCGGCCAGTGCGGCGCCGATGGTCGGGTGCTGGAACTCGTAGCCCGCCTCCTCGAGGGCCGTGGGTATTGCTCTGGGGCCGCGCAGGATCGCCTCCTGCGCGAACTCGCCGATGAGCGCCCGCAACGCGAACGCGGGCACCACCAGCGGGGTCGGCCGGTGCACGGAACGGCCGAGCGCCCGGCTGAATTCGGCGTTGGTCACCGGCGCCGGGCCGACGACATTGAGCGGCCCGGCGAGGGTTTCGGTGCCGAGGGCGAAGACGATCGCGCCGATCTCGTCGGCCAGGGAGATCCACGGCGTGTATTGCCGCCCGCTGCCGAGTCGTCCGCCGAGGCCGAGCGAGTACAGCGGGTGCAACATGCTGAGCAGTCCGCCGTGGCGGGACAGGACGACGGCGCTGCGCAGCAGCACCGTGCGCACGCCCGCGTCGGCGGCGGGCCGGGTCGCGGACTCCCAGTCGCGGCACAGCGTGGCGAGGAAACCCGAACCGGCGGGGGAGGTTTCGTCGACCACCCGGTCGCCGGTGTCGCCGCCGTAGAAGTGCACGCCGCTGGCGTTCAGCAGCGTCGGCACGCTCGCCTTGACCACCGCGGCGGCCAGCACGTCGGTCGGGGTGATCCGGCTGTCGCGCAACTCCTGTTTGAAGCTGCCGTTCCAGCGGCGGCGCCCGATGCTCGCGCCGCACAGGTTGACCACGGCGTCCGCGCCGCGCAGCGACCGCTCGTCCAGTTCGGCCCGGACCGGATCCCAGGTGAACTCGTCCGGTCCGGCCGCCCGCCGGCGAACCAGGCGGGCGACCTCGTGCCCGTCGCGGCGCAGGGCCGCGACGAGCGCTGTCCCGATCAGCCCGGACGAGCCGGCGATCACGACCTTCATGTGAACACGACGGTTAGAGCCCGAGGTCGGCCTCGAACGCCGCCTCCTCGAGCCGGTGCCGGATCGTGGTGAGGAAGCGACCCGCGTCCGCGCCGTCGATCAGGCGGTGGTCGTAGGTCAGCGGCAGGTAGCACATCGAACGCACGCCGATGGACTCGCTGCCGGTGTCGTCCTTGACCACCACCGGGCGCTTGACGATCGCACCCGTGCCGAGCATGGCCGCCTGCGGCGGAACCAGGATCGGGGTGTCGAACAGGGCGCCCTGGCTGCCGATGTTGGTGATGGTGAACGTGCCACCGGACAGCTCGTCGGGCTTGAGGCCACCGTTGCGCGCGCGGTTGGCGATGTCGGCGATGGCGCGAGCCAGGCCGGCCAGCGACAGGTCGCTCGCGTTGTGGATCACCGGGGAGAGCAGGCCCTGCTCGGTGTCGACGGCGATGCCGAGGTGCACCGCGGCGTGGTAGGTGACTTCCTTGCTCGAATCGTCGTAGCTGGCATTGACGTTCGGGTGCACGCCGAGCGCCTCGACGACGGCCTTGGCGAAGAACGGCAGGAACGTCAGGTTGACGCCCTCGCGCTCCTTGAACGCCGCCTTGGCCTGGGTGCGCAGCGCCGCGATCTTGCTGACGTCGGCCTCGTGCACCTGGGTCAGCTGTGCGGTGGTGCGCAGCGATTCCAGGGTCTTGGTCGCGGTGATCTGGCGGATGCGGTTCGCCTTCTGCACGGTGCCGCGCAGATGGGCCAGCTTCGCGCTCGCGGCCGCGGGGGCGGCCGGTGCCTTCGCCGCGGGAGCCGCGGCCGGTGCGGCGGCCGGAGCCGGCGCCTTCTTGGCCTCCGCTGCGGCGAGCACGTCCTGCTTGCGGATGCGTCCGCCGACACCGGAACCGGTGAGCGCGGACAGATCGACGCCGTTCTCGTCGGCCAGCTTGCGAACCAGCGGGGTGACGTACGGCGTCGCGCCGTTGCCACCGCTGGAGCCGGACTCGGCCGGGGCCTTGGCCGCGGCGGGCGCCGGAGCCTTGGGGGCCGGTGCGGCGGGCTTGGGTTCCGGTGCGGGAGCCGGCTTGGGCGCGGGGGCCGCTTCCTGCTTCGGCTCGGGCTTGGGTTCCGGCTTCGGCTCGGGCTTCGGCGCGGGCGCCGGTGCCGCCTTGGCGGGGGAACCGCTGCCGATCACGCCGAGCTGTCCACCCACAGCGACGACATCGTCTTCCTGCGCGGTGATCTCGAGCAGCTTGCCCGCCACCGGCGAGGGGATTTCGGTGTCGACCTTGTCGGTGGAGACCTCGAGCAACGGCTCGTCCACGGCTACGTCGTCGCCGACCGCCTTGAGCCACCGGGTCACGGTGCCCTCGGTGACCGACTCGCCCAGCTCGGGCATCTTGACCGAGGTGCCGTCGCCGGACGACGCGGGCGCGGCTTCGGCGGCGGGCGCCGGTGCTTCTTCTTCAGCGGCGGGCTCGGGCTCGGCGGCGGGGGCTTCCTCGGCGGGAGCTTCCTGCGCGGGCGCGGCAGCGGCTTCGGGGGCGGGAGCCGAACTCGGCTCGGGCGCCTCGCCGGCATCGCTGATCACGCCGAGCTCACCACCGACCTCGACCACATCATCTTCTTGGGCGACGATCTTCGACAACACGCCCGCCTGCGGGGACGGGATCTCCGTGTCGACCTTGTCGGTGGAGACCTCGAGCAGCGGCTCGTCGACCTCGACCGTGTCTCCTTCCTGCTTCAGCCACCGGGTGACCGTTCCCTCGGTGACGCTCTCACCAAGAGCTGGCATCTGGACGGAGAAGGCCATGTCCTCTGACTCCTCTGACTGCTCGACGGGTTTCTACAACAGTTGATCTCTCTGCGGACCCCCGACGCGGGTTGCGGCGCGAGTCCGAAAGCCACCGATCATTGTGCGTGGCACCGGAGATCTGTGTGGTTCTTGTACCGCGATCCATCCTTGCACTCGTCCGCTCGGCGCGTAGCACAAGGGCGGCGAACTCCACAGAGCTGGCAAGATAGAGGTGCCGATGCGTTCGAGGTATCGGGGTGCGAAAGGAGGTGCGCGTCGTTGGGTTTGCTGGATCGTTTCCGGGGCGGCGCGACCCGGGGTGGCAGCGCGTTACGTGCGGGTTCCGGGGGTAGCGAGGATGCCCGTTATCTGGCCGAGTGGGTGCGTGCTCACGTCGGCGTCGAAGGCTATTTGGAGCCGAAAACGACCGTGACGGATGTCACTGTCGTGTTGATCGCGGCCGACGGTGAGTGGACCCGCCGGATCGTCGGCGAGCGCGGAGCGCAGCGGCTTGCCAAGGATTTGCACATTCCGGTTTACGAGGTCGCGAAGACCGGATATCCGCAGCGGATGCGCGACTACGACGCGCGCAAACGGATCGAGCGGCAGCGCGCGTTCGAGGATGATCTGCGCGACCTATAGCTGCTGGCTACCGTCGGGCGACCGTATTTCGTGTCGCAGATGTCCTGATTTTTCGTGCCCGGAATCGCGGGTGATCGCGCCGCCCGGATCGCTCCGGGCGGCGCGCCGGATCACTCCGCGGCGATGTCCTCGATGACCGCGATCAGCGTGCGGACCGGCACGCCGGTGCCGCCCTTGCCGATGTAGCCGAACGGGCCGCCGGTGTTGTACGCCGGGCCCGCGACGTCGAGGTGCGCCCACTGCACGCCCTCCGGGACGAACTCCTTCAGGAACAGCGCGGCCGAGAGCATGCCGCCCCAGCGGTGCGGCGCGACGTTGGCCAGGTCGGCGATCTTCGAGTTCAGGTCCGCGCGCAGTTCGGTGGGCAGCGGCATGGCCCAGCCGTTCTCGCCGTTCGCCCGGGAGATCTCGGCGACCCGGTCGCGGAACTGCTCGGTGCCCATGATGCCGGGGGTGCGGGTGCCGAGTGCCACCATCTGCGCGCCGGTCAGGGTGGCCACGTCGATCAGGTAGTCGGGCTCGTCCTCGCTCGCCCGCACGATCGCGTCGGCCAGGATGAGCCTGCCCTCGGCGTCGGTGTTGATCACCTCGACCGTGGTGCCGCCGTACTGGGTGAGCACGTCGCCCGGGCGCTGCGCGGTGGCCGAGGGCATGTTCTCCGCCATCGGCACGGTCGCGGTGACCGTGACCGGCAGGCTCAGCCGCGCGGCGAGCAGCGCGGTGGCCACGACCGCGGCGGCGCCGGCCATGTCCGAGGTCATGTTCTCCATGTTCTGCGCGGGCTTGATCGAGATGCCGCCGGTGTCGAAGGTGATGCCCTTGCCGACCAGCGCGACCTTCTTCGGGCCGCCCGCGTAGGTGATCCGGACCAGCCGCGGCGGGCGCGAGGAACCCTTGCCCACGCCGAGCACGCCGCCGTAACCGCCTGCGTCCAGGGCGGTTTCGTCGAGCACCTCGACCTCAAGGCCGGCCGCCTCCGCCAATTCCTGCGCGCGAGCGGCGAATTCGGCGGGGTAGAGGTGGCTGGGCGGGGTGTTGACGAAATCCCTTGCGGTGGCGACGGCTTCGGCGATCAGCTGGGCGCGGAACAGCGCCTCCTCGCCGAATTCCGGTT
The DNA here is from genome assembly GCF_040681495.1 of Nocardia sp. NPDC051756. Taxonomy (NCBI): domain Bacteria; kingdom Bacillati; phylum Actinomycetota; class Actinomycetes; order Mycobacteriales; family Nocardiaceae; genus Nocardia; species Nocardia sp. NPDC051756. Next base: position 1,136,788 of record NZ_JBFAYV010000004.1, read on the forward strand.
CGGGGACCAGGAATTCGACCCTGGCCACCGGGCGCTCGTCCGGCTTCGGCGCGGACTTGTCCGACTTGAACGGCGTGAACGTGTAGGCGCCGAGGTAGAAACCCTCTGCGGCGGCGCCGATGTCGAGGCCGGACAGTGTGGTCGCCACCAGTTCGGTGCCGGACAACGTGCGCGCGGCGACACCGGCCGAACGACGGATCTGCTCGGCGTCGATCTTGTCCGCGGCGCCGAGACCGACGGCGAGCACGCTCGTCACCCCGTCCAGCCCGGCCGGGGCGGGCACCCGGGTCAGCTCCTCGGCCTTGCCCTTCGCGCCGACCGCGCCGAGCTGATCCAGCAGTTCCGCGCGGAGGTCGGCGGGGAGCACGTCGCCGAACAGGTCCTCGGGCACGATGGCCGGGCCGTTCTCGGACGAGGTGAGGCCGACGACGAGGACATCGGTATCCGCGGCGATGGTCTGCGTACGGGCGAGCTCCGGTCCGAGGGAGCGATCTGCAACAGCGGTCATGGGCTCAGGCTACTGGGCAGTCGGATTGCGATTCCGTCGAGGAGTAACGCGAGTCCGGTGTCGAGGATTCGGTCCAAGTCCAGGTCGGGGCCCGGCTCGCCGCCGGAGAACAGGCGGTGCATGACCGGGCGGACGGCCGGGTCGAGCAGCTCGGGGAGGTCGGCGGGCCGCTCCGGGGTCTTGCCGCGCTGCCGGTCGGCGCGTTCGGAACCGGTCAGCAGCGCGAGGCCTTGGACCAAGCCGGAGAAGGACAGGTAGATGGCGAGCATCTGCTCGCGGGTCAGGCCGCGTTGGTCGAGTGCGGTGAAGGAACGTTCGAGGATGTCCAGGAGGGCGGGACCGATCGGCGGGCGGGTGCGGGCGAGGATCGGCAGCATCCACGGGTGACGTTGGTACAGCTGCCATTCCTCCTGCGCCTCGTAGCTGAGTTTGGCCCGCCAGTCGGTGAGATCGGTTGCGGGCGGGCCGATTTCGGCGAGTACCAGTTCGGCCATGCCGTCGAGTAGCGCCTCGCGGTCGGGGAAGTAGCGGTACAGGCCCGCGGTGGCCGCGCCGAGTTCGCTGGCCAGGCGGCGCATGGAGAGAGCGTCGATGCCGTCTCGATCGGCCAGGTCGACGGCGGTGCGCAGGATGGCGATCGTGGTCAGTTTGGCCGGTCGTGGGGTGCGGGGTGTGGGGGTCACTTCGTCGCGGCGGGCGCGGTAGGCGCGGGCCTGGCAGGCGCGGGAGCAGTACCGGCGTTTGCGGCCGCGTGACGGTTGCGCGAGGGCGTTCCCGCAGATCCCACAGGCCATGCCGGCCTCCATTTCGACACACGAACAGTTGTGACGAAATACTAGCTGTGCCGCCCTGACCTGCCTACCTTGGCAAGAGCACACAGCGTTCACGACGAAAGGATCAGCGGATGGAGATCACGGTACGACAGGCGAGCAAGCAGGATCGCGATGCGGTGATCAAGGCATTCGCGATCGCCAGCCCCGACGAGGTGGTGACGGCCTGGATCCTCGAGGGACATCCGATCGAACAGTTCAGCGACCAGTACGTCCCCGCGCTCATCGACCGCGCGCTGGACGACGACGAGATCTGGATCGCCGGCACCGAATCGGAAATCTGGGCGATATCGATCTGGCAGCACGTGACGTCCGCCGACCGGGTCGAGCGCGAGGCCGCCGAAGCCCGCGCACTGGCCGAGTCCGTCCCCGACATCCGCGCCCTCCAGCGCGCCGCAACAGTGAGCGAGCTGCTCGAACACTCCCACCCCCGCGAATTCCCGCACCGGTATCTGCAAGTAATCGTCACGGTCCCCGAACACCGAGGCAAAGGCGCAGGCGCCGCCATCCTCGCCACCCAAACCAAAGCCGCCTCCTCCGCCGCAGTCCCCGCCTACCTGGAAGCCAGCACCGACCGCTCCGCCCGCCTCTACACCCGCATGGGCTTCGCCCAAACCGGCACCAACCACAACCTCCCCGACGGAGGCCCAACCCTCCGCCCCATGTGGTTCCGCGGATAACTGCCGGGAGTTGTCGAACGGGACATGGTCGAGGCAAAGGCGAGTGCCACCTCCACCACGTCCCGTTCGCCGGTTCGTGAGTCGCCGACCGGGACATGGGCGCGGCGAAATGGGTTCTGGTGGTGGTTGGTGGCGGGTGCCGATGATGGTGCGGACGGCCCGTCGTCTGGGGGATCAGACGGTGGGGGTGAGGGAGCGGGTCCGGAGTGGGGGTGTGGCGGATAAGCTCGCCGGGTGACCGACTCGAACCTGCTGCAAGGCCCTATCCATGGTGTACACGTCGAGCTGGGGGCGACTTTCGCACCGTTCGGCGGGTGGGAAATGCCCGTCTCTTATGAGGGGACGGTGGCCGAACATCAGTCGGTCCGCACCACGGTCGGGCTGTTCGATGTGAGCCATCTGGGTAAGGCGACGGTGCGTGGTGCGGGCGCGGCGGCATTCGTGAACTCGGCGCTCACCAACGACCTCGGCCGGATCCGCCCGGGCAAGGCGCAGTACACGCTGTGCTGCGCGCCCGACGGCGGCGTGATCGACGACCTGATCGCCTACTACGTGAGCGACGACGAGATCTTCCTGGTCCCCAATGCCGCCAACACCGCGTCGGTGGTCGCGGAGTTGCAGAAGGTGGCGCCCGAGGGCATCACGGTGACCGACGAGCACCGCGAGTACGGCGTCTTCGCCGTGCAGGGCCCGCGCTCGACCGAGGTGCTCGCCGCACTCGGCCTGCCGACCGAGATGGAATACATGGCCTACGCCGACGCCGAATGGGACGGCCGTCCCGTGCGCGTCTGCCGCACCGGCTACACCGGCGAGCACGGCTACGAGCTGCTGCCCCGCTGGGCCGACGCCGAGCCGCTGTTCCGCGCCCTGGTCGCGCAGGTGAAGGCCGCCGACGGCCAGGCCGCCGGACTCGGCGCCCGCGACACGCTGCGCACCGAGATGGGCTACCCGCTGCACGGCCACGAACTGTCCCTGGAGATCTCGCCGGTCCAGGCCCGCACCGGCTGGGCGGTCGGCTGGAAGAAGCCCGAGTTCTGGGGCAAAGCCGCACTGGAGCAGGAGAAGTCGGCCGGTCCGCGCCGCACCCTGCTCGGCCTCAAGGCCCTCGACCGCGGCGTGCTGCGCCAAGGCCAGAACGTCCTGCGCGACGGCGAACCGGTCGGCGAAACCACCTCCGGCACTTTCTCGCCCAGCCTCAAGATCGGCATCGCCCTCGCCCTGCTCGACACCGAGGCGGGCATCGAACCCGGCGCCGAGGTCGAGGTGGATGTGCGCGGTCGCCGCCTCCGCTGCGAGGTCATCCGCCCGCCGTTCGTGGAGACGAACACGAAGTAGGCGACACGGCGTGTCGTACGGCAAGTCGCGGCGTGGCGCGTTCCCCAGTGCGCAAGGTGCGTACTGCCCGGTGTGATTTCCTGCGGCGAAGTGGGACACGGGGTGCACATTGGTGCGCGAGTGGCTGGGGTGACGGGAAGTTCTGCGGTCCGAGGGGCAATCGGCCGCAAAGCTTGAAAGTGGCTTGGTTAGGATCAGGGCCATGACCGTTGCTGCACAGTTTGCCCGTGTCCCGCATCCCGCGCCCGCCCCGGCGCAGCGGGTACAAGAGGTACTGGCGGCGCCCGGGTTCGGGCGGTTCTTCACCGATCACATGGTCTCGATCGACTACATCGACGGCGAGTGGACCAACGCGCGCGTCGAGCCGTACGGCCCGCTGGCGCTCGACCCCGCGACCATGGTCTTCCACTACGGCCAGGCCATCTTCGAGGGACTGAAGGCGTACCGGCACAGCGACGGCAGCGTCGCCTGCTTCCGCATCGATGCGAACGCCGCGCGGTTCCGCAGGTCCGCCCGCCGGATGGCGATGGCCGAACTGCCCGAGGAACTGTTCATCGAATCCGTGCGTCAGCTGCTCGAGGTGGACCGCGAGTGGGTGCCCGCCGCGGGCGGCGAGGACTCGCTGTACCTGCGCCCCTTCATGTTCGCCACCGAGGCCGGGCTCGGCGTGAAGCCCGCCGCCGGTTACAAGTACCTGCTCATGGCCTCCCCGGCCGGCGCCTACTTCCCGCGTGGGGTCAAGCCGGTGCGGGTGTGGCTGTCGACCGAGTACGTGCGCGCCGCGCCCGGTGGCACCGGCGAGGCGAAGGTCGCGGGCAACTACGCCGCGTCGCTGCTCGCGCAGGCCGAGGCGACCGAAAAGGGTTGCGATCAGGTGGTCTGGCTGGACGCGTGCGAGCGCCGCTACGTCGAGGAGATGGGCACCAACAACCTGTTCTTCGTCTTCGGCTCCGGCTCGGACGCGCGGCTGGTGACTCCGGAACTGTCCGGCTCGCTGCTGCCCGGCATCACCCGCGACTCCCTGCTCACCCTCGCCGCCGACTCCGGGTTCAAGGTCGAAGAGCGCAAAGTGTCGGTGGAGGAATGGCGCAAGGGTGCCGAATCCGGTGAAATTACCGAGGTTTTCGCGTGCGGTACGGCTGCGGTGATTACTCCCGTCGGCTGGGTTCGCTCTGATGATGGGGAGTTCACCATCGGCGGTGGGGAGCCCGGTGAGGTCACCATGGCGTTGCGCGACACGCTTACTGGGATCCAGCGTGGGACGTTCGCCGACATCCATGGGTGGATGCGCGGAATGTAGTTCGTGAGGGCACGCCATGGTGGGGGTCTCTCGCGATTACCGCCGTGGTGTGCCATCCAGCTCAGCCGCTGTCGTGCTGAGGCGTTGCGCTGTCGTGCTGAGGTGCTCTCGTGCCGACGCGTTGTGCGCGCGTGCCGACGCGTTGCGCACTTGTCCCGAGGCGCTGTGCTCGCGTGCCGTCCCGTTGTGCGCTCGCTTCGACCCGTTGAGACCTCTTCGGGGTGTGTGCCTGCTCCGTTGACTCGGGCCAGTGTCCATGGCCCGACCCGCCGTAATGCTCGAGCGGGTCGGTATCGTGCCGGCGATGCCTACTTGCGCGCCAACTCAGCTGGGCATGAACATGTGCCACTCGTCGAGGGTCTTGGGGCGCAGCACGTAGTTCTTGTCCCGGACAGTGGACAGCGGGGCGTGGGGTTGCTGCGAATACCAGTGGCCGGGGTAGACGACCGGGTCGCCGGATAACTCGGCCAAATATCGCAGGCTGCGGAACATTTCGTCGGAGTCGCCGCCCGGGAAGTCGGTGCGGCCGCAGCCGTCGACGAACAGGGTGTCGCCCGCGATGAGCCGGTCATCGAACAGGAAGCATTGGCTGCCCGGCGTGTGGCCCGGAGTGTGCAGCAGTTCGATGTCGAAGGCGCCGACGCTCACCTTGTCGCCGTGCTCGTGGCCGGTGAGTTCGCTCGGCGCGATGCCGGTGACATTTGCCACCCAGGAAAGCTCCTGCGCGTTGATATGCACTGGGACACTTGTCTTTTCGAGCAGCTCACGCACTCCGCCCAGGGTGAACCCGAGCATCGTCCCACCCACATGGTCCGGATGGTGATGGGTCGCCAGCACCCCCGTCAGCCGTAGCCCGTCCCCCTCTGCGATATCGACCAGATCGCCGGCCGCATAAGCCGGATCGACCACCAAACACTCGCCCGTCTCCTGATCCCCGATCAGATACGCGAAATTCCGCATCTGCGTCGCAATCGGATCGCCGACGGCGTAGTCCCTCCCCGACAACAGCTGGCGAAAATACAGGCGCTCAGAAGACATACCGCACACCTTATTGCCCGACCCAGACGATCCGCGCGCCGCAGCCGCAAATAGTTTGCTGCGCCCTCCTCCCCACCCCCCGGAAAACCTGGACATCCGCCCACCAATCCCCAAACCAAGATCAACGAAACACGACCCCAGACCTCCCGCGCCCGATACCGCCGACATGTGCCGTCGATCACGAAAGCCGGTCAGCAAGACAGGCATTCGAGCGCTGATCCACGCCCGTGCCCGAATCACACACCACATGCCGAGCCGAACCACGCTCAACGGGACGTCACCGCGGCGAAGTACGAGAAGGTGCTCCGTCGTGTCCCGTTGGTCGAGTCAGAACATGCTCGACGGGCATTTGCCGTGGCGGAGTGCGAGAAGGTGCGCCGTGATGTCCCGTTAGTCGAGCCGGACCATGGTCGGCGGGACTTGGTTGCGGTGAGGTGTGGGTGGCGGATCTGTCGTGTCCCCTTTGGGCGTGTGGCCGGACGTTCGCGTGGCCGGACGTTAGAGGTTGAGGGAGAGGGTGGCGGCGGTTAGGGAGACGGTTAGTTCGATGGTGGCGCCGAGGGTGTCGCCGGAGAGGCCGGCGAAGCGGCGGGTGGTGTGGCGGATGAGGATGGTTGAGGCGGCCAGGGCGAGGAGGGTGGCGAGGGGGCCTTGCCAGTGGTTGGGGGTGGCGAGAAGGGCGGCGGCGAAGGCTGCGATGGACCAGGCGCCGGCGGTGAGTGGGGGTTGGGTGCCGGCTACGAGGGCGCCGAAGGTGGCGTCGGGGGCGGCGTCGATTCCTTTGCGGCAGGCGAGGACTACCGCGACGCGGCCCACGGTGACGGCGAGAGCTACGGCGAACCAGCGGTCTGCCTCGGCGAGGGCGGCGAAGGAAAACGCTTGGACACCAATGGAGAACACGAGAGCGGCGACACCGAACGGGCCGGCGCCACCGCTCTTCATGATCTGCCTGGCGCGCTCAGGCGGACCGTAACTGCCGAGCCCGTCCATAGTGTCGGCGAGCCCGTCCAGATGCATGCCCCGCGTGATCAACGCCAACGCCCCGACCACCAGCAGCCCGGCCAGCACCGAACTGGCCCCCGCCCACATCAACACCCACAGCAGCCCAGCCGCCCCCGCCCCGAGCAGTCCACCGACCAACGGCGCCAACGCAATTGCCCGCCCGGCCGCCGCCCGGTCGACATTGTCCGGCCCACGCACCGGCAAAACGGTGAGCCACGAAACTGCGAGCCGCAACCCGTTCATCCGGGTACTCCCGGGCGACGCTCTGCTGCACTCGGAAGATGCTGTGCTGCAAGGAGATAACCACGGCCGACGATGAGCTTGCCAGACTCAGTGGTGCAGGCTTCGATCAGCGACGGCCGGTCGCTCATTTGCGCAAGTCTGGGGTGGACGGGGAAGTCTCTGCGGGCGTGCCGATTTCGGTGTTCTCCGCAATGTCGGCGGGCACAGTGAGGTCCGTGTTTTCGGCGGTGTCGGTGTCGGCGGTGCTGACGCCCGCTTCGGCGAACGTGGACATCTCCGCGAGAGTGGCGACCGCGGCGCGGACGAGGGGGAGGGCGGTGAGGGCACCGGAGGCTTCCCCTAGGCGCATGTTCAGGTCGAGGAGGGGGTCGAGGCGGAGGCGTTGCAGGGCCAGGTTGTGGGCGGGTTCGGTGGAGCGGTGACCGGCCAGCCACCACGCCGACGAGCCTGCGGCCAGGTCCTCGGCGACCAACGCGGCGGCCGTGACGACCACGCCGTCGAGGATGACCGGTGTGCGGCGGGCAGCGGCCTGCGCGAGGAACGCGGCCATGGCGGCGAAGTCGGCGCCCGCGGCGACGCGCAGCAGTTCGACCGGGTCCTTGACGACCGGGCGTGCCCGGCGCATCGCGTCACGGATCGCGGCGACCTTGCGCGCCCAGCCGGCATCATCGACGCCGGTGCCGCGCCCGACAGCGGCAACGGGTTCGGTGTCGGTCAGCGTCGCGATCAAGGCGGTGGCGGGCGTGGTGTTGCCGATGCCCATATCGCCCGCGATGAGCACATCGGCGCCCGCGTCGATCTCCTCGTCGGCGATCGCCTTGCCCGCGGCGAGGGCGGCCTCGACCTCCTCGACAGTCAGCGCGTCCTCGCGATCGATGGACCCGCTGGAACGCCGCACCTTGTGCTTGGCGATGAGCGAATCGGTCTCACCGTCGACGGAAATATCCGCCACCCGAACGGTCGCCCCCGCGACCACCGCGAGCGCATTCACCGCCGCCCCACCACCGAGGAAGTTCGCCACCATCTGCGCGGTGACCTCACTCGGATACGCCGAAACCCCGTGCCGCGCAACGCCGTGATCCCCGGCGAACACCACAACCCTGGCCCGCTCGAACTGCTTGGGCGGGCACACACCCTGACAGGCCGCTACCCAGTTGCCGATCTCCTCCAGCCGCCCGAGCGACCCGCCGGGCTTGGTCAACTGCGCCTGCCGTTGCTCGGCCGCCACCCGGACCTGTGCGTCAGGAGGCGTCACCGGTCCAAATCCGTGTGTCACTGTCGAGCCTTTCCGGTAAGGGCGGTCCAAACACTCATACGCCGCTCAATCTTGCCCGCCGCGACCCACGCGGCCCACATCACCCGTCCCCAATCGGTGCGATTCACTTGAGCCGCAGGGGGAGTCCGGCCACGACGAGGAAGGCTTCGTCGCAGGCGTGGGCCAGGCGCTGGTTCAGCGTGCCGATCTCGTCGCGGAACAGGCGACCGGAGCGGGTGGCGGGGATGATCCCCATGCCGACCTCGGGGCTCACGATGACCAGGTGCCGCGGGTAGGCGGTTACGGCGGCGACGAGGGCATCGGCGTCGGGGGTGACGGTGCCACGCGGAGATTCCCAAGCGTCACGGGCGTCGATGCGCGCGGTGAGCCAGGTGCCGATGTCATCGATCAGCGTGGTGCCGTCTAACGGTTCGCCGAGAACGGCTGCCGGGTCGGCACTTTCGATCACCGCCCAGTCGGCGGGCCTGCGCTCGCGATGCGTGGCGATCCGTGCGGCGAAGTCGAGGTCGGCCGGGTCGGGAATCGAGGTCGCTAGATATCGAACCGGCCCGGCCGCCTTGGCCAGCTCCTCGGCATAGGCGGACTTACCCGACCGAGCGCCGCCGAGTACAAGGGTCCGGCGCGGCTCGGGCGAGACACTGTGCGACACGTCAGCACGGTATCAATCCCGACCGACTCGTCCGCTTCGGCGCGGGCAGAGCGCGCGTCCCCTGACTCACCCACCCTCGCGATGGTCTCGGCGCTCGTGCAACGGACCCGAGTTGCCGTAGCGGATTTCGCACGTCACGAGACGCGGACAGATCGCCACCCGGCGGGTTGCCGGAAGGTGGGGTCTCGACGGCTTTCCCCGAGCAGCGGTCAGGAGCCGTACGGGTGTGTCGGCAAGCGCGAACAGGTGTGCACGTCGTGCGAGGATCAGGCGGGCGTTTCGACGGCTTCCAGATTCGCGCCGAACCGACGGCGGTACTCGGTGGGTGCGATGCCGACCAGTCGTTGGAAGTGGTGCCGCAGCAACGCCCCGGAACCGAACCCGGCCCGGGTGGCGATCTGTTCGAGCCCGAGGTCCGTCTCCTCGAGCAACTGCTTCGTCAGCAGGACGCGCTGATTGGTCAACCACTTCACCGGCGTGGTCCCGGTTTCGGCGGCGAAGCGGCGGGCGAAGGTGCGGGTGGACATGGTTGCGCGGGCGGCCAGGTCTTCGATGGTGTGCGGGAGGTCGAGGTTCTCGTTCATCCATTCGAGGGTCGACATCAGACTGTCGGAGGTGCAGGTGGCGACGGGACGTTCGATGAACTGACGCTGCCCACCGTCGCGCTGCGGCGGCACGACCATCCGGCGGGCGATCGCGTTGGCCACGGCACTGCCGAGTTCGCGGCGGACCAGGTGCAGGCAGGCGTCGATACCCGCGGCGGTGCCCGCGCTGGTGATCAGGTTGCCCGCGTCGACGAACAGCACGTCGGGATCGACGGTCGCCTCCGGATACAGCGCGGCCAGCGCGTCGACGTGGGTCCAGTGTGTGGTGCATTTGCGCCCGTCGAGCAGTCCGGCCGCGCCGGCCAGGAACGCGCCCGAGCAGACGGTCAGCACGATCGCGCCCGCCGCCGCGGCGTCCCGGACCGCATCGACGAGCCGCGGATCGATCCCGCTCCTGGACGAGAAGGCCGGAATGGCGACCAGATCGGCCGTCACCAGCTCCTCGAGTCCGTACTCCGGCGTCAGCGTGATGCCGGGCGTGCTGGAGTGCAGCGGCTTGCCCGGCTCTGCGCCGCAGACCTTGAAGTCGAACGCGGGCAACCCGTCGGCGGTCCGGTCGAGGCCGAAAACCTCACAGACGACCCCGAATTCGAACATGGCCATGCGCTCGGACAGCACGACCGCAACCTTCGACAGCATGGCTCCAGTGTAATGGCTGAATATTTACGAACCTTGTCAGTTCAGCCACTTTCGGCGGGAACTCATCGAGCGCAAAATTACTGCCATGATTACTTTTCTGATCACCATGGCAGTCATCGTCACCTTCGCCGCAGCGGTCGCGCACTACTCGGCACCGGCGGGTTCGTCCAACGTCACCGACCGCGATATGCAGCGCTTGCAGGCCGATCTCTCGGCGATGCACGGCCGAACCACCAACATCTGATCCCCATGTGTCCGCAACCGACCGCGGCCCGGCTCGAGTACACGAGCCGTGCCGCAATCATGTTCGAGGTGATCCGGCCGTCAAGGCCGCTTAACGTAAACCTCCGGCGCGAGTCGAGTCGTCGGCCTGGATACGCCGCCGACGACCGCCGCAGCGGACAACCTAGATGGCGTCTCCCGGGCTGACCCGGGGCTTCGGCGCCCGCATCTTCCGGATCTGCGACGCGCGCACGAACGCGTACCAGCCGAGCTTGTACCCGGTGTCCTCGGAATCCGGGAAACGCTCCCTGACCCGCCCGTTCACGATCCGCCCGAGCAGGAATCCCTCGGCGATCATGAAGAACATCATCACCAGCATGGCCAGCGTGACGATCGTCTGCAGCGCGGGCGCCACGAACATCGACAGGATCAGCACGAGCGCCATCGGCATGAACAGCCCGACCAGGTTGCGCCGGCCGTCGACGATGTCGCGAACGAACGCCCGCACCGGCCCCTGATCGCGCGGCAGCAGGTACTTGTCCTCGCCGGCGAGCATGCGCGTACGCCGATCCTGGACCGCCGCTTTGCGTTCAGCCGAGGCCTGTTTGCGCTCCTCCTTGCTGCCGCGAGTGGCCTTGCGCCGGGCGCGGGCCTCCTTCGCGGTGAGCGGTGCTGGAGCGATCGGGCCGCGTCGCTTGCCTTGGGCGTCACGGCGTTTCGGAGTGGGACGGCCCTTGCCCGCGGTGGCGGTGACCGCCGTGCGAGTGGTGCCCGCGGTCGAGCCGCCGTCCACGACCGCCGTCTGATCGGCGGCCGCGTCGGTGGTGCTGGACTCGCCGCGACGGAACAATTTCACATCGACCAGGCTATTCGATGGAATACCCGGCGGGAAATGCGGTCCGATTCGCGCAGGTGTGCCGGGTCACGTAGGTTGCGTGTTCCTGCGCGCGCGGTGGTGGCAAGATGGGGAATAGCAGCCCGCCGAGTGGTGTTGACCGACACGACCCGTGCGCTGTTCACGGGTCGACGACAGGTTCCTCGAGGAGAGTTCATGACTGTGCAGAACGAGACCGCCACCGAAACCCACGGTGCCGTGCTGACCGATGCTGCCGCCAGCAAGGCGAAGGCGCTGCTGGACCAGGAAGGTCGCGACGACCTGGCGCTGCGGATCGCCGTGCAGCCCGGCGGCTGTGCCGGCCTGCGGTACCAGCTTTTCTTCGACGACCGCTCGCTCGACGGTGACATCGTCGTCGAATTCGACGGCGTCAAGCTGGCCGTCGACCGGATGAGCGCCCCGTACATCCAGGGTGCCTCCATCGACTTCGTCGACACCATCGAGAAGCAGGGCTTCACCATCGACAACCCGAACGCCACCGGCTCCTGCGCCTGCGGCGATTCGTTCAACTGACCGAACCCGTCCGACTCGTCGTAAGCGGGTTCACCGCGTAACAGCCCGGCCCACGTGAGGATTGCTCACGTGGGCTTGCGCGTTTCGGGGGTGACGGATTCCGTCGTGTCCCCCAACGAGGGGGGCTGAGCCGCCGTCTCACATTGGTACGGTGATGCAGGGACTTCGTTCCCGGTCTGCACCGCCTGCCGCCTACCGTTGAAGGGCCAGCCTCGTGTCCATCGCCGTTTCCGCGTCCATTGCCACCGACCACCTCATGCGTTTTTCCGGACGGTTCCGTGACGCACTGCTGGCCGATCAGCTCGACCACGTGTCACTCAGCTTCCTCGTCGACGATCTGCAGATCCGCCGGGGTGGCGTCGCAGGCAACATCGCCTACGCCATGGGGCTTTTGAACCGCACGCCCCTGCTCGTCGGCGCCGTGGGCGCCGACTTCGCCGAGTACCGCCAGTGGCTCGAATCGCACGGCGTCGACTGCTCCGGCGTGCTGATCTCCGAGCGCGCGCACACCGCCCGCTTCGTCTGCACCACCGACGACGACATGGCGCAGATCGCGTCGTTCTACCCGGGCGCGATGAGCGAGGCCCGCGACATCTCCATCGGCGAGCTCGCCAAGGCGCACACGCTGGACCTCGTGCTGGTCGGCGCCAACGATCCCGACGCGATGCTGGTGCACACCGCGCAGTGCCGCGAGCTCGGCATCCCGTTCGCCGCCGACCCGTCCCAGCAGCTGGCCCGCCTCGACGGTGAACAGGCCACGCAGCTGATCGACGGTGCCGCATACCTTTTCACGAACAAGTACGAGTGGGCGCTGCTGCTGCAGAAGACCGGGCTCAGCGAGGCGGAGATCGGCGCGCGCGTCGGCATCCGGGTGACCACGCTCGGCGCGGACGGCGTGCAGATCGTCGACAAGGACGGCACCGAGCTGACCGTCGGCGTCGTGCCGGAGACCACGAAGGTCGAGCCGACCGGTGTCGGTGACGCGTTCCGTGCCGGCTTCCTCACCGGCCACACCGCCGGCCTCAGCCTGGAGCGCTCGGCCCAGCTCGGTTCCCTCATCGCGGTGCTGGTCCTGGAGACCATGGGCACCCAGGAGTGGACCCTCAACAAGGAGACCGCCCTCGAGCGTCTCGCCGGTGCCTACGGCGCCGAGGCCGCCGCGGAAATCAAGCCGCTGCTCTGATCGTCGAAAGCAAAGTGCCCCTCGACCTTTCGGTGAGGGGCACTTTGCGTTCGGTCTACAGCGAGACCGGGTACACCGGCTCCTGGATCTCCGGCTTGATCCGGTCCTCGACGAAGATCCCGTGCCACACCATGAACACCAGCAGCGTCCACAGCCGGCGGCTGTGATCCGAGGTGCCCGCGCGGTGGGCGACGAGCATGTCGCTGATCGCGGCCTTGTTCAGCAGGTGATCGGTCTGCGATTCGAGGATCTGCTGCTGGGCCCAGTCGTAGAGTTCGGTGCCGCGCAACCAGTGTCGCAGCGGGACCGGGAAACCGAGCTTGGCGCGGTGCAGCACGTGTGGCGGCACGATGCCCTCGAGTGCCTGGCGCAGAGCGTATTTCGTGGTTTCCTTGGTGATCTTCTGCTCGAACGGCAGCCCCTCGGCGACCTTGAGCACCTCGGAATCCAGGAACGGCACGCGCAATTCGAGCGAGTTGGCCATGGTCATCTTGTCGGCTTTGACCAGGATGTCGCCGCGCAACCAGGTGAACAGGTCCAGGTGCTGCATGCGCGCCACCGGATCCCAGCCGCGCGACTGCGCGTAGATCGGCGCGGTCACGTCCTGATGGGTCCACTCGGGGCGGAATTCGCGTAGCACGGAACGCAATTGGGCGTCGCTGAAGCTGCGCGCGTTGCCGTAGTAGCGCTCCTCCAGGCCGAGCGAGCCGCGATGCAGCAGGCTCTTGCCCCTGGTGCCGTCCGGAATGCGCTCGGAGAGCTTGCCCGCCAGCCTGCGCAGCCCGCCGGGCAGGTACTCGAAGGGCTTGAGCGACAACGGCTCCCGGTAGATCGTGTAGCCGCCGAACAGCTCGTCGGCGCCCTCGCCGGACAGCACCACCTTGACGTGCTTGCGCGCCTCCTTCGCCACGAAATACAGCGGCACCAGCGCGGGGTCGGCCACGGGATCGTCGAGGTACCAGACGATTTCGGGAATCGCCGCGGCGAACTCGGCGGGGGAGACGGTCTTGATCACGTGCTTGGCGCCGATCGCCGCGGCGGTCTCGGCGGCCACATCGGCCTCCGAGTAGCCCTCGCGTTCGAAGCAGCTGGTGAAGGTGATCAGCTTCGGGTTGTGCCGCATGGCCAGCGCCGCGACTGCGGTGGAGTCGATGCCGCCGGACAGGAACGAGCCGACGGTCACGTCCGCGCGCATGTGCTTGGCGACCGAATCCTCCATCGCCTCGGCGATCTCGCGGTAGCGCGCGGCCGCCGAACCCGGGGCGAAGGGGCGAATCTTGAACTGCGGGTTGAAGTATCGCGTGACCTTCGGCGCCTGCCCGAGGCCGACCGTCGCGTAGCTGCCGGATTCCAGCCGCCGGATGTCCTGGTGCAGCGTCTCCGCCTCCGGCACGTACTGGAGCACCGTGTAGTGCTCCAGCGCGCGCGGATCCAGCGCGTCGGTCAGGCCGAGCGCGGGCAGCAGCTCCAGCAGGCTCTTCTTCTCGCTGCCGAACGCGGTCCCGCCGGCCCCGGTGGCCAGGAACAGCGGCTTGATGCCGAACGGATCCCGGGCCAGGAACAGTTCCTTGGTCTCGGTGTCCCAGATCGCGAACGCGAACATGCCGCGCAGCTTGCGCACCGCCTCGGGACCCCAGTAGTGGAACGCCGCGACGACGGCCTCGCCGTCACCCTCGGTCAGGAAGATCGAATCCTCGCCGAACTCGGCGGCGTGCGCGTCGGCCAGCTCTTTGCGCAGCTCGATGTAGTTGTAGATCTCCCCGTTGAACGTCAGCGCGTAGCGCTCCCGGTTCTCCGGCGGACCCCAGCGCAGCGGCTGGTGCGAGTGTTCGATGTCGATGATCGACAGGCGGTTGAAGCCGAAGATCATGTGATCGTCGTGCCAGGTGCCGCGTTCGTCGGGGCCGCGGTGGCGCACGCAGTGCAATGCGTCGTACACCTGCTCCACCACGCTAGGCGCTGCCTCGTCAGATGTCAGAAACCCGAGCAGTCCACACACGGCGTCGGCAACCTCGTTTCTCCGGTCGGGACGCGGCCGAAAACCGGCGCGTCCGAATGTCTTGCGGGGGCGGTGCGCGGTGTCTGCCGCGAGTGGTCGTTCCGGGACGTGCCGGAGCCTGCCCTCGCGGTGAGCACAGCGGCCGAAATGTTGTGTCCGAGTATGCCGCACACGCCCTCTTCGCGCGTCGCGCGCACCCTGTCCAGGGCTTTTGATCACGGATGCGCAGGTGACCGGGATCGGCGGAGTGTCGAATGCGACCCGACGACAATGACTGCCCCCGTTTGGTCTACGCTGCGTAGTACTCAGGCCATTCTCAGGCGGCGCACGCGCTCGACCGGGGACGGGCCTGACATGTGCTTAGAACGTATCGCCGGGGCGGTCGCAGCCCAGGCGGTGCAAATGTCGGAATGTGTGGCGACCAGGAAGGCGTGAGCGTGGCGCACAAGGCGAGCGAAGAGATCGGGGCACGACCCGCCCGGGGTCGGATCCTTCGGCGGGCCGGGCTGGCGGTGTCCCTCGGGATCACCGCGGTGCTCGTCTCGGGCTGCTCGATCGACAATGTTTGGCTGCGGTTCGGCTGGCCCTCGGGCATCACGCCGCAGGCCACCCGGATGCGGGAGCTGTGGACCTGGTCGGTCGTCGCCGCCCTGCTGATGGGCGTGCTGGTGTGGGGTCTGACCTTCTGGACCGTCGCCTTCCACCGCAAGAAGGCCGACTCCCCGGAGTTCCCCCGGCAGACCGGCTACAACGTGCCGCTGGAGCTGACCTACACGGCGGTGCCGTTCGTCATCATCGCGGTGCTGTTCTACTTCACCGTCGTCGTGCAGAACTACGTGCACGAAAAGGTGGACAACCCCGACGTCACGGTCGACGTGACCGCCTTCCAGTGGAACTGGAAGTTCGGTTACCGCAACGTGGACTTCAAGGACGGCTACTCGTTCAAGGGCATCGACACCACGCGTGAGGCGTCGAACCAGGAGCAGCTCGAGGAGTACAAGGAACGGACCAAGGACGGTCACCCGCAGCCGGGCCCGGTGCACGGCAAGCCGGAGAACGACATCCTGTCCTACCTGCACTACGACACCGTCGAGACCTACGGTTCCAGCACCGAGGTGCCGGTTCTGGTGCTCCCGACCAACAAGGTGATCGAGTTCCAGCTCGCCGCCGCCGACGTGGTGCACGCCTTCTGGGTGCCGGAGTTCCTGTTCAAGCGCGACGTGATGCCGAACCCGAAGGAAAACCACTCGGACAACATCTTCCAGATCACCAAGATCGAGAAGGAAGGTGCGTTCGTCGGCCGTTGCGCGGAAATGTGCGGCACCTTCCACTCGATGATGAACTTCGAGGTGCGCGCGGTCTCGCCGGACAAGTTCACCAAGTACCTGGACGCGCGCAAGGCGGGCAAGACCAACGCCGAAGCGCTCGATTCCATCGGTGAATCGCCGGTCGCCACGTCGACCCGGCCGTTCAACACCGAGCGCACGACCAAGACCGCGGCCGAGGCAAAGTAAGGGACTGATCTGATATGAAGATCGAAGCGCGGATTTTCGAACTGCTGACGGTGTTCTTCATCATCGTCGCGATTGTCTACGGCTACTTCACCGGCGTGTCCCGCACCGGCGTGGAATGGGCGGGTACCACCGCCACCGTCCTCACCGCCGGTCTGTCCCTGATCATCGGCACCTACTTCCGCTTCGTCGCACGTCGCCTCGACCTGCGCCCGGAAGACTACGAGGATGCCGAGATCGTCGACGGCGCAGGCGATCTGGGCTTCTTCTCGCCCGGCAGCTTCTGGCCGATCACCCTGGCCGGGGCCGGCGCGATCACCGCGCTGGGGCTGGCGTTCTTCCAGTTCTGGTTGATCGGCCTCGGCGTCATCTGCATCCTGATTGCGGCCGCGGGCCTGGTTTTCGAGTACTACCTGGGACCGGAAAAGCACTGAGTTAGTTGTTGAAAGCCCCCTCCGCTGTGTGCGGAGGGGGCTTTCGTCGTTTCTAGAGTGACTTGACGTAGGTTGCGTGGTCCTGACGTAGGTTGCAGCGTGTGTCAGGTGGGTGCAGCGTGCGTCAAGTGGGCGTGCTGGCTCAGGGCTAGATGCCGAAGGCGGGCGTTCGAGGGCCTACGTGACGTAGGTTGGCGTTCTTGACGCAGGTTGCAGCGGGCATCGGGTGTGTGCGGCTTGCGTTCAGTCGGATAGTGGAATGCGTTGCCGAGGTGACTGTTCGGCGTGCTGCTGGAGGACGGTCCTTGTCGCACCGGCGATTCCGGCCGGGGCCGTGTGTGCATGCTGGGGGCTCTGGTTTTTGTCAACCGGTCGGGTGCCTCGCTCCGTGGCAGCATGGTGACCGGTCGAGGTTCCATGAGGGGTGGACGGGGTGGCGGGCGTGATCTATCGGATGCGCATCTATCAGGCGGTGCGGGAGAACCTGGCGATCTTCCATGAGTTCTTCCGGACCCATCTGTTGCCGACGCAGTTGCGTCACGGTGCTCGGCTGGTGGGGCGGTGGGAAACCGAGGATGGGCGAGTCGTCGCGGTTTGGGAGTATGACGATCGCGATGCGTATGAGCGGGTGCAGGCCGCTGTGGCCGCCGACCCGGAGACTCGGCGCGCGCAGGAGTTGCGCCGAGGGTTGCCGGCACTGTTCAGCGAGAAGGATGAAGTGTTTATGCGGTCCGCTCCCGCAGTCGGCGACCTGCCTGCCTCGTGATGTTGAGGATGTCGCTCATGCTGCCGACTGCGATCTCGGCACAGGCTAGATGCCGAAGGCGTGCATTAGGCGGGCGGTGGAGCGGGGGGCTACGCCGGCGAGGGCGTAGAGGGTGCGGGTGAAGCGGGGTTCGAGGCGGGGGGCTCGGGTGTGGATGGCGGATTCGATGCGGTGGGCGGTTTGGTCGGCTTCGAGGGTGGACTCTTCGCTGTACTGGGCGGAGTCGGTGTCGGTGCGGAAGGCGGGGTAGTGGACCGCGGTGACTTGGATGCCGTGCGGGGAGAGTTCGGCGTCGGCGCATTGACCGAAGGTGGTCCAGGCGGCCTGGGCGCTGGCGTAGGAGGCGAAATTCGGTGCGGCGCCGGTGTTCGCGTTCCAGGGGCCGACGTTGATCACATGGCCTGAGCCGGAGCGGAGCATCGCGGGTAGTAGGCCGAGGGTGAGGCGCAGCGGGCCGAAGTAGTTGGTGGCCATCATGCGCTGGTAGTCGCGGAATCGGTGCAGCGACTGGGTTACCGGCCTGCGCACGGGGCGTCCGGCGGTGTTGATCAGCACGTCGACCGTGCCGAACTCGCCGAGCACCCAGGTGACCAGCTGATCGACGTCGCCGAGCGCCGAGATGTCGCAGCGATTCCAGTCCGCCACACCGCCATCCGAGCGGATCTCCTCGCAGGCGGCGATGAGCTCGTCACTGCCGCGTGCGACCAGCAGCAGTTGAGCGCCTTGGGCGGCAAGCACATTCGCGGTGGCCCGGCCGATGTCGGAACACGCATCGGTGATCAGCACGCGCTGCCCGATCAGCGATCCCTCCGGCGGACGATGACGTTTACGATCAGCGGATCTCACCGGGGCAGCACGAAATTCGGGCATCGGCACAGCAACCTTCACACGTGAACGGCTGAACACACGCACGGCACCCACCAACTGCGCCGAGCCGCCCGCCGCCGCTACCACCTGGCGACCATCTGCGGCCGGTCACAGTATAAAGTTTGCCGCCGATTTGATGGGAGTGTTCGCCAAATGCTGTCTGGGGGCTGTCGATCCGTATCCGCGCGCTGAGTCGGTGGCTGGAGAGGTGCCAACGTGTTAGGACTACGTCGCAACCATGTTCTGCGAGGCCGCATTTCTTGGCGGGTCAGTCCTCGGCCTGGTGGTCGGCCTGCTCGGTGATCCTGGATCGTCGCGACCGATAGCGGGGGACGTTGCATCACCTGTCTTTGTTGTCGGGTGGGACTTCAACGGGGCGGTCCGGCGGTTGGCGCGGTGGTGTTCCATGTTCAGCGCTCAACGATCGCAACGGAGCTCAACGGTCGCCGTAGGAGAATGGGGCGGCGGCGCCGATACCGACAGGTGGTCGGCGTGTCACGGTGGATAGCGATAGGTCGGCAACTGGTCGACCTATCGCTACCAGCAGGGCACGGTTCAGTGCGCAGAACCTAGGTTGTCAATTGCGCATAGACGCAATTGCCGTTCAGGAAATTCGGCTTCCCCGCCCTAATTTCCGTCGACTGCATCTGCGACTGTTCGGACGCTTTACCTACGTGCGTGTCCAGGGGATGTATTCGAGTTCTGCCCGCTGGACGTACCGAAGTCCTGCGTCCAATAGGGAGTGCCATTTCTACCTTTGGCAAATCCGACACCGATATCACGAAGTCCGCAATTGAGAATGTTGGCGCGGTGGCCTGCGCTGCGCATCCATCCGTTGACTACGGCGGAAGGGCTGGATTGACCTGAGGCGATATTTTCGGCCCAGGCGCTTGCGCGGTAGCCGGCCGCCTTGATCCGGTCGCCTGGACTGCCTGCGGGCGAGTTGTGGTCCAGGACGCCGCGGGCGGCCATGCCTTCCGTGTGCGCTTGGGCGGCCTGGGTCAGGCGACTTTCGGCCTTCAGGGCGGGGCATCCGGCCTTCGCGCGTTCGGCGTTGGTGAGGCTGACCACCTCCGCGGTGACCGACTGACCTGGCGGCGCAGCTAGAGCCGCTGGGCCCAACGCGACTAGGCAGGCGGCGGAAGTTGGTATGACAAGACAAGTAAGTAAGGAACGGATCAGAGCGGGAGAAAGACGCATAATTCAGACTCCACGGTTCGTATTACGTTTGAATAACATTAACATCTCGGCGTGAGCGGAGGCAAGATCTAAGTGCTGTCCAGCGGCCTGGTGGCAATCGGGCTGTGAAAGCGCGGGATTCGACCACATAACCTAGCGCGGGAGACGAGCCGTCCGATACGATGCCTGACATCCGAAATGGCCGCATCTCAGGACACCGGACGTTTTCGATCTTCACCCCAATCCATGCTCGACCATGGGCGAACGTGCGCGAGTAGCAGCGTCCGATTCGTCGCATCCGGTGACACCGACGTGCGGGCACAACTGAATCGATCGATTCGTTACTAAGGACGACAACTGATGGGCAAACACAACGCAAGACGGAACCCTCTCGGTTCGATGCGGTTGGCCATGCTCTCGATGACCGCACTGATCGCTACCGGTATCGCCACCGAACACGGGCCGTCACCCGAGAACCAAGCGGCGATCCTGACCGCCACCATGACTGATCTACCTCCCCAGGCGCCGGTCACGGAGCCGGCCGACGCTGCCGCGGACACGCAGCAGCCGGTCACGGTCGGCAGGCATGCGTGGCCGGTACGGCCGACGATCGACGCGGATGCACTACCTGATCAGCCAACCAGCGAGAAGGTGGGCCCGACCGGACTCGGGCTGCCGCTCACGCCGGCCGAGCCGACGGCGCTGCCCGGCCGGACGAACACCCCCCGCCCTCACCATCGGACCGACACCACGGCAGGCGCCCGGCCCAATGCCCAAATCGCGCTTCCGCCACTCGATCTCACCGCACTCCTGACCAACATCAGCGCCGCCCTCAACGCCGGAGCGGCATTCGCAGAAGGCCTGGAGTCCGGCAGCGCGGCCCTCACCCCCGCGACAACCAAACCGGCCGCTCCGAGCAACACCGAAGCCGACTCTGCCGATACGGCGAACCCCGAAGCGACGCACGCCGACAGTGTCCAAATGGCGGCTCCAGCAACAGATCTCACGTCGCTGCTGGCCACCGTCACCGCCGCACTGAAAGTAGGAGCGGCACTGGCGCAGGGCCTGGAATCCGGCAGCTCGATCCTCGGCCCGGGCAGCGCGGCGCTCGGCTCCGGCAGCGCAGCCCTCGACGGCGGCAGCTCGATAGCCGGGGCCGGCAGTTCTATCCTCGGCCCCCTCGCCGCAGTCCTCACCCCGCTCAGCGCCGCAGCGGCAGCTTCCGCTTAAACGGCTCACCCACCCGCTGAAGCCACTCACCGTGGACGCCCATCGCATCCCCTTGGTCCGATGGGCGCCCAACACCAACACCAGGCCGCAACGCCGGATTAGCGTCTGTCGATGTCCCACTCGGAGCGAATAGTCTCCAGACGGGACATCGGCGCGCTATACCGCGCGATTTAGTGCAGTGATGTCCCGTCCGTCGCGAGTGTCGTTGTCGAGCGGGACATCACGGTGGCCGATCTCGCGATTCGGCGCAGTGATGACCCGTTCGCAGCGAGTCTCGTTGTCCGGCGGGACTTCACCGTGCCAGGCCTGCGATTCGACGCAGTCAAATCCCGTCCGGCGTGAGTCAGTTGTCGAGCGGGACTTCACCGTGGCCGATCTCGCGATTTAGCGCAGCGAAGTCCCGTTCGGCGCGAAGGTCGTTGTCGGTTGGGACTTCGGTGTGTGCTGGTACGTGATTCAGCGCGATCATGTCCCGCCCGATGTGCTGCTGCGCGGCATTCGTGGTCGGCCGGGATTGACTCTGGTCTATCGAGTGAATAGGTGCGATAGGTATTCCGGTCCGCAGTCGGAGTGTCGTTGTCGAGCAGGACATCCCGACGTCATGTCGTTCTGTCCGCAGTGATGTCCCGTCCGGCCTCAGTCTTCGCATCGAGTGGGACTTGATCGTGCGCTGTCCTGCGGTTCGGCGCTGTGATATCCCGTTCGATGCGAGAGCCGTTCTCGGGTTCGGCGTGTGCCGGTGCGTGATTCAGCGCGCTCATGTCCCGCTCGGCGTGCAGCTGCGCGGCGTTCGTGGTCGAACGGGACATTAGCGTGGACTACCGGGTGCGCCACCGCATTAGCGTCCCGTTTGGCGTAGGGCCGACACGGGTCAGCGAGGGGAGATGGTTCGCTCTGACGCGCCGACTGGAGTTGTCAGCGCGTCAGTGTGGCAGAAAGGGAAGTCCCTACTCCTCCGACTCGTAGCGCAACGCGTTTTCCGAGCGGCAGATCTCGTCGATCCCGGAGACTATGTCGCGCAACAGTTCTGAGGGGAGGGCGGCGGGGCGGAGGCGGCTGGTGAAGGTGATGAGGCCGTGGTCTTCGGGGGAGAGGCCGCGGGCGGCGGACTCGGAGCGCAGGTAGCGGGAGCGGACGCCGTAGGTCATGGCGGAGATGACGGTGAAGCAGCCGGTGCGCTCGCGGTGGCCGGCGAACAGGTCGTGCAGGCGGTAGAAGACCGACGTGTAGCTGGACAGGGGAGCGAAAATGCCGACGCGGTAGGCGGGGCCGCGCTCGGACGAGCTGAGGGCGGTGTCGGCGAGGTATTCGGCGTCGCGCAGGGTTTGCACCTTCGGCGCGAACAGCACCGCGCCGGCCGCGGCGTTGCGCAGCGGCATGCCGGCGGGTCCGCTGGCGGCGGAGGCGATGACGCCCAGCGATTTACGCGCGCGCGAACCGACCTCGCGCCGGGCCCGCACCGAGCGGGTCGGTGCGGTGGGGTGCAGGGTCGACCACTGACCGAAACGCACGGTGCCCAACTGCACATGCCCGACGCCGCCCGGGCGCGCCACCTTCAACGGCGCCGTGTCGACCCAGCGACCCACCTGCAACGCCGCGTTGCCGGGCCGCATGATCTCGGCGTACGCGTGTTCGACGAACGAGTCGAAGTCGAGGAACCGGTCGGCATTGGTGGTCAGCCAGGTGCGGTCCTTGTCGATATCGATCACGTCGAGAGTGAGCGCGGTGATGATGCCCGCGCGCCCGCCCGCGCCGAGGATGCGATGGAAACGCTCGGCGTGGTGGGTGCGCCCGCAGGTGCCGATGCGTCCGTCGTTGTCGACGTACTCGAGATCGACGACCTGATCGATGAACATGCCGTACTTGTGCGACGCCGCGCTCACCCCGCCCACAGACGCGAATCCGCCCGCGGTGATGTCGCGATGGTCGCCCACGATCGGCAGGCCGAGCCCGTGCGCGCCCAGCCGCCGATCGATGTCGGACAGCTTGGCGCCCGCCTGCACGCGCACCGTCCGCCGCCCCAGGTTGATGTCGAGCACCTGATTCATCCGGCGCAGCGACACCACCGTCGGCTGGGCGGGCAGCGTCAGTCCATCGTCGAGTTGCTCGCCGCCGCGCACGGTGAGTGGTTCCGCGCGGCCGCGTGAATCCCGAACCGTGCGAACGACATCCGCCGTATCGCGGGGTAGGTATTCCTCGGCGGAGACAAACTGCGGCGTGCTCATGGCACGAAAGCTACTACAGCGCGGCCCGCGCCGCCTCCCCGATCTCGAGAGCTACCGGACGGTCGGTTCGAGTCGCTGGCTGAACAGCACCGATCCGCTCGCATCGCACAGATTGACTGTCAGTTCCCTTGACTTGCCGTCGATCAGCACCTCGCCGAAATGCTGGAAGGCGTCGAGCGGCGAACTGTTCTGCACCGTCGGCGCGTGCACGAAAACCGCTTCCGGTCCGAAGGTGGCGTCGAGCGGGTTGGGGCCGAACGCGCCGGCGTTGAGCGGTCCGGAGACGAACTCCCAGAAGCCGTCGAAGTCGGTGAATGCCGCCCGCTCGGGGGCGTAGTGGTGGGCGGCCGTGTAGTGCACGTCGGCGGTCAGCCACACGACATCGGTCACCTTGTTCGCCTTGATCGACGAAAGCACCTGGGCGATCTCGGTTTCGCGGCCGGACGGCGCGCCGGGATCGGCGTTGGCCGGGCCCTCGAACGCGGTGGTGTTCGGCTGCTCGCCATCCTTGACGACCACGCCGAGCGGCAAATCGTTGGCGACGATCTTCCAGGTGGCGTTCGAGTCGCGCAGACCCTCGATCAGCCATTTCGTCTGTGCCGGACCGAAAATGCGGCCGTCGGGGCCGTTGTTCGCGTCGTTGGTGTCCTTGTAGGTGCGCATGTCCAGCACGAAGATGTCCAGCAGCGGGCCGTAGGAGATCTTGCGGTAGAGGCGGCCGTCGACGGCTTCCTTGGGCTCCACCGGCATCCACTCGTGGAATGCCTGCCAGGCGCGCGTGGCCAGAACGTCCATGTTGCGCTCGGTGTAGCCCTTGGACTCCGGGACCAGGCCGCCGGGGTACCAGTTGTTGACCGTCTCGTGGTCGTCCCACTGCACGACCTGTGCGACCGAGGAATTGAAGCGGAGATAGTTCTGGTCGGTCAGGTTGTAGGCGTAGGCGCCGCGGTACTGCTGGAGGGTCTGCGCGGGAGCGCTTTTCGCCTCGGAGACGATGTTGCGCCAGATTCGCCCGTCGGGCAGCGTCACCGATTCCTTGACCGGGTTGTCCGCGTAGATGGAATCGCCCGAATGCAGGAACAAATGCGGGTCGCGGGCGGCCATGGTGGAGAAGATCTTCATGCCGCCGAGGTCGGGATTGATGCCGTAACCCTGGCCGACCACGTCACCGGACCATTGCAGCCGGATGTCGGACGCGCCGGTGGGGACCGTGCGGAACACGCCGGTGATCGGTTCGGACTTGCCGCCGTCGTCGCCCTCCAGAGTTACCCGGTAGTGCACCTGTTCGCCCGCGGGCAAACCGTTGATCCGCACCCGGCCGGTGCCGTCGGAATCCGGGGTGAGCAACGGTCCGGTGAATCGCTTGGCATTGCTGAACGATTCGGTGGACGCCGTCTCCACGATCAACTTCGCCGGGCGGTCCGCGCGCGCCCAGATCAGCGCGCCGTCACTGCGCGGGTCACCCACCGCGACACCGTGCGTCAGCACCGGCCGCTGCCGGACCAGCCCCGGCCCGTCGTTCGACGAGCACGCGGCCAGCGCGGGGGCAGCCACCAGGCCGAGAGCGGAGGTGCGCAGCAGGGTGCGGCGGGAGATCGAACCAGTCATGGGATCACCCTGGACCAGCTATCTCAACGCAATGTGAACGGGTTTGGTCCGGTTGGGTAACGGGCCGGTCTGGGTGGACAGTTTCGCGCCGGTCAGGGGGAATTTCCGGCGGGAGGCGGGGAAATTGTCCGCGTGGGCCGGGTCTCTTCCGCTCGAAGCGCGCATAGTTGCGCTGCATGGACTCGAGGGATTCCTGCGCCGGCCGTCGAATGCGGCGTCCAGCGCCGATCGTCGGAATACTGTCATCGATCTACCCTGATCCAATGGATACCGTCGATCGTGGGCTGATTCATGCGCTGCATATCGACGGGCGGGCTGCTTTCCGCGATATTGCTGCGGTGCTCGGCGTTTCGGAGAACACCGTTGCTCGTCGGTACCGCAAGTTGCGTGGTGCGGGGATCTTGCGGGTGGTCGGGATGGTGAACGGGCGGCGGCTCGGGTATGTGTCGTGGACGGTGCGGGTGCGTTGCACGCCGGATGCCGCGAGTTCGGTGGCCAAGGCGTTGGCTGATCGGGCGGATACCTCGTTCGTGTATCTGCTGTCCGGTGGTACCGAAGTGTCGTGCACTGTGCAGGCCGCGAGCGGTCAAGAACAAGATGCGTTATTGCTGCACAAATTGCCGCGGACCAGCCGGGTGGTCTCGGTCTCCGCGCATCTCGTGTTGCGGGGATTCGCGTTGCCGTCGGGATGGCAAGGCGTGGTGGCACTTTCGCCGGAACAAGCGGCGCTTCTCGAACCATCGCCGGTCGAATCGTCCATCGCGCCTGTCGAATTGGACGACGGCGACCGAACATTGCTGCACGCGCTCAATCGGGACGGCCGCGCCTCCTACGCGGAACTGACGGCAGTGACCGGATGGTCGGAGTCAACGGTGAAGCGTCGCCTCGCCGCCCTACGCCGCACCGGCGTCCTCCAGTTCCACCTCGACCTACCGCCCGCCGCACTCGGCTTCCACACCGAGGCCCGCCTATGGATCAACACCCAACCCGCCCACGTCGTCACCGTCGCCGAAGCCCTGGCCCACCACCCCGAAGTAGCCTTCGCCGCCCTGACCACCGGCGCAACCAACCTCCTCACAGCAATCAACTGCCGCGACACCACCGACCTGAGCACATACCTCACCGAACGAATCGCCCCACTACAAGGCATCAACTCGATAGAAACCGCCCCCATCATCAAAACCATCAAACGCGCCGGCGCCCTACTCCTCTGAAGCCGGAAACCGTTGCCCGGCACCCGTCTCCGCGCTGTTCCGTTCGATGCCATAAGACCAGCTCGGAATGCTGAGTGGGACATGGCAGCGGCGAACTACGAGAGACTGCTCAGTGGTGTCCCAATCGGTAGCGTCGTAGCAGAGACGCCGCCAAGTGACCGCGCGGTTCGCGGCGGTAGATAGCGAGCCAATTTCTGCCAGTCCCGATGTCGCGCGGAACATGGCGGCGGTAAACGGCGTACCGGCACTCCGTGGTGTCCCGCCCAGCGGAGCCTCTGTCAGGCCGGTGGCGAATGGGACTTGGTTGTGGCTGATGACGGCCGACGCTCCACGTCGTCCGCTCGGTCAAATGGCGCACCGCGACGGGGCCGGATCGGACTGCGGCAGCGAGGAATCGAGCGTCGGTCATCGGCTGGCGGCGGGTACCGCGCGCGACGGACGTTCCAGTGGGACGTGGGTGTGGCGAAGTGGGAGTGAGTGCACGATGGTCTCCCGTTGGACGGCGCTATGCGTGGCTTGCTCGCCGAGGGCGGGGGTGGTGTCCCGGTGGGTGCTGGGAGAGAGTGGCGTCCGGTGGGTGCTGGGAAAAAAGGTGGGTCCCCGTTGGCCCCGGATTTCGCGGGGCGCCCGGGCCCGCATGTTTTGTGGCGCGCCCCGGGGGGGGGGGGGGGGGGTTGGGGGAG
>NZ_JBFAYV010000005.1:0-85572 GCF_040681495.1 Nocardia sp. NPDC051756
TCGGTACCGATGTAGTTGTGGTTGAGCATCCGGGCCTCTTCTTGGGCCAGGACAACGACACGCCTCGCGCGGTCGGTGAACCTCTCGAACATCGCGCGCTCCTTCACCACCCGGTGCAGATAGATATATAAATATACAGTAACCCTGCGCACCGCAGAAGCAACCCCGACGGCGCAGTTGCTCCGTGTCTCTCTTGAGCTCTCGGCGCCCGTTGCTCTACCTTGAGCAGGGGCACGTTCGCTATCCGAAACCAAGGAGACAACCCGTAATGGGCGAAGTGGATGCTGCGGCGATGGAACCGATGTGGCCCAAGGGCGCCAGCGACGAGTACGTCGCGGCCCGGATCGAACTGGCGAAAGCCGAACGCACGTTGCGCGACCAGATCGAGGAGGTCGCCGCCGCACGCCGGCAGGTGCCCCCCGGACTGATCCTCGACGACTACTCCTTCACCGAGGGCCCGATCGACCTCGGCCGGCCGGAACCGATCCGGACCACGCGACTGCGAGAGTTGTTCGGGCAGCACGACACTCTGGTCGTCTACCACCTGATGTTCCATCCGGACGACGACGAAGCCTGCCCGATGTGCTCGCTGTGGGTCGACGGTTTCCAGGGCGTCGCCCACCACCTGGCCCAGCGCACCGGCTTCGCCGTCATCGCCAAGGCTCCGCTGCCGAAGCTGCGCGGATGGGCACTGCGCCGCGGCTGGGACGGCCTGCGCATCCTCTCCAGCCACGACACCACCTTCAACGCCGACCTGAACGCCGAACGCCCCAACGGCGACCAGCGCCCGATGATCAGCGTTTTCACCCCCGAAGGCGACCAGGTCCGCCACCACTACACCCTGCCCGCGAACTTCCTCGACGACGCCCAACGCGGCATCGATCAACTCTCCCCCGTCTGGAACATCCTCGACCTACTCCCCGCAGGCCGAGGCGACTGGTACGCCGAAAACCACTACGCCGGCCGCGACCGCCGAGGCTGACCGCTCAGAGCTGCTCGGCGGCCGCGATCAGCAGGGCGCGTGACTGGTCCGGTCGTTCGGCTTGCACGGCGACCTGGTCCATCACCTCGCGGTAGACCTCCAGGTCGTCGCTGCGGTCCAGATAGAACGCGCTGGTCAGTTGTTCCAGGTAGACGATGTCGGGGAGTTCGCGCTCGGCGAAGCGGAGCAGGGTGAACGAGCTGCCCGCCGCGGCATGGACGCCGGCCGAGAAGGGCAGGACCTGGATCGTCACACTTGGCTTGTACGACACCTCCACCAGATGCTCGAGCTGCTTGCGCAGCACGTGTTTGCCGCCGATCGGCCGGTGCAGCACGGCCTCGTCCAGCACCGCCCACAACGTCGGTCCGCCGGGCAGCTCGAGGATCTCCTGACGCTTCGCGCGCAGCTCCACCCGTCGCGCCGCCTCCGCGCTCTGATGGC
This sequence comes from Nocardia sp. NPDC051756, assembly GCF_040681495.1. Classification (NCBI taxonomy): domain Bacteria; kingdom Bacillati; phylum Actinomycetota; class Actinomycetes; order Mycobacteriales; family Nocardiaceae; genus Nocardia; species Nocardia sp. NPDC051756. The sequence continues at coordinate 1,424 of NZ_JBFAYV010000005.1, forward strand.
TGACGTCGATGACCGCGTGGGTGTAGTCCTCGGTCTGCAACAACCCCGGAACCAGTTGTCCCTCAAAGGTTCTGATCGACTGCGCGGCGCCCTCCAGGCCGAGGTAGGTCTCGAACCAAGGGGGCAGCAGGTCGTTGTAGTGATGCCACCAACCGGGCTCGTTGGCCTTGCGCGCCAAGTCCAGGAACATTTCGCGCTGATCCGGCTCGGTGACGCCGTACAGGGTCAGCAGGTCCAGGATGTCGCGATCCTTGTACCCGGTCCGCCCGAGTTCGAGCCGACTGATCTTGGCGTGCGAACCACGGATGTGATCCCCGGCCGCCGCCGGCGTGATGCCCTTCGCTTCGCGCAGCTTGCGCAGTTGCCCGCCGACCGCGATGCGCAACGCGGTCGGGCCGCGCTCCGCGACCCGCGAGTCGATCCCGTCGATCCGAACCGGTTCTGCGACCATGACCTCTACCCCGCTTCCCGAAAATCATCAGCGGTATCGCGCCCGTCTCGGTCCCGGACCACACCGCGCCCACCAGATGATATCGTGCCCGCCGCAACGCGTCCCGTGGCGCAATCAGGACACGTCACCGCGCCACGGCCGTCGCCGCTGCTTGGTGATCCCCCAGGACTTCGCTATATTCGCGGGTACAACTGGTTCGCCGGAGGCGGAGTCGAGGAGCCCCTGACCGCACGATGGCGTCGAACTGGTCGCGCGCGTCAGCGTGTGACCGGTGAGAGGGAACCCGGTGCAACTCCGGGACTGTCCCGCAGCGGTGAATGGGAACGACCGTCGTCCTGAGCACTGGGCGTACCGCCTGGGAAGCGACGACCGGTAGGACCAGCCTCGGCCGAAACGCCGGAGCCGACCCGAAACCGGGTCGATGCCCATGAGTCCGAAGACCTGCCGATTGTGCCGGGTACACCGTATCCGGCGGTCGTCGCCTCGTGGATCGGGCGTACGCCGAGTAGACCCGGGCACGGGATTGATGCTTCGTGGGCTCCTCAGCGTCCGGCTCGTTATTGGCGGCGGCCACTGGCCGCTGACCTGGAGTACATCCATGCATTCCATCCCTGGGCGTGACCGTCCGAATCACGGGCTCCCTGCTCGAATCACACCGGCAGTCCCCGGCGTCCCTTCGGTCGTCGAGAGCCTGCGCATCCACTCGGGGCCGCGGGTGCCGTTCTCGGTGGAGTTCAATCCGCCGCGCGACACCGCAGGCGAGGCGCGGCTGTGGCGCACGGTGCGGCAGTTCGAGCGCATGCATCCGGCGTTCGTCTCGATGACCTACGGCGCGGGTGGTTCGACCAAGGACCGCACCGCCCGGATCACCGGACAGCTGGCGCAGCAGACCACGTTGCTGCCGGTCGCGCATCTGACGGCGGTCGGGCACAGCATCGCCGAGTTGCGCGCGTTGGTCGGTTCCTACGCCGACTGCGGCATCCGCAATATTCTCGTGCTGCGGGGTGATCCGCCCGGCGATCCGCTCGGCGAGTGGCACAAACATCCCGACGGTGTCGAGTACGCCGAGGAACTGGTGCGGATCGTGCGGGATCTCGGCGACTTCAACGTCGGGGTCGCGTCCTTCCCGCAGGGGCACCACCACTCCCCCGACCTGGACACCGACGCCGCGTTCCTGGCCGCGAAACTCCGTGCCGGAGCGGACTATTCGATCACCCAGATGTTCTTCGAGGTGGATCACTATCTGCGCCTGCGCGATCGCCTCGCGGCCACCGACGCCGAGCAGGGCGCGAAACCGATCATCCCGGAGCTGATGCCCATCACCTCGATGCGCACCATCGCGCGCGCCGAGGAACTCAGCGGCCGCGCGCTGCCCGCGTCGATCATGCGGCGACTGCGCACCGCGGCAGGCACCGGCCCCGAGGAAAACCGCGCCGCCGTCCGCGCGGCCGGCATCGAGATCGCCACCGAGATGGCCCAGCACCTCATCGACGAAGGCGCCCCCTGCCTGCACTTCATCACCCTCAACTTCGCCAAGGCGACCAACGAGGTCCTCACCAACCTCGGCTACGCGGTCACCGCCGCGCCGCTCAGCGCCTGACGCCGCACCCCGTCGACGGGCCTGCCCGGTCGAGTCGCTGATGCTCGATCACCCGCGCGTTACTGCGTTCGCGCGGGTGATCGAGGGTGGCGGTGTTGTCCAGCCGCTCAATCGAATTCGCGGGCAGGTGTGCTCAGATGGCTAACAACAGCTTGCCGGTGTTCGCACCGGTGAACAGCATCTCGAGCGTTGTGCCGAACTGGGCGACGCCGCCTTCGACGATATGTTCGCGGGGCTTGATCTTGCCCTCGGCCAGCCAGTTCGAGATCTGGGCGATGGCCTCGCCGTAGCGGTCGGCGTAGTCGAATACGACGAACCCGGTCATGGACGCCCGGAAGACCAGCAGCGACATATAGCGGGACGGGCCGGGCGGCGGCTTGGCCGCGTTGTAGGACGCGATCGCCCCGCTGATCACGACCCGCGCGCCCTTGCGCAGGTTGGCCAGCGCGGCATCGAGTATCTCCCCGCCGACATTGTCGAAGAACACGTCGACGCCACCGGGCGCGAGTTCGCGCAGCCGCCGCAGCACGTTCTCGCTGCGGTAATCGATCGCCAGGTCGAAGCCGAACTCCTCGGTGAGCATCCGGCACTTCTCCGGACCGCCCGCGATCCCGATCACCGTGGCGCCCACCGCCTTTGCGATCTGCCCGGCGACACTGCCCACCGCGCCGGCCGCCGCGGAAATCAGCACGGTCTCCCCCGCCTGCACCTTTCCGACATCGATCAACCCGAAATAGGCTGTCATACCGGTGATTCCGAGCGCGCCAAGCCAGGTCGCCGCCGACGCGACCGAAAGATCGACCCGCTGCACGCCGCTGCCATCACTGATCGCGTACTCGGTGACACCGAATGTGCCGCTGACCGTCTCGCCCACCGAATAATCAGGATGGCTGGACTCGACGACGGTCCCGATATCCAACGCCCGCATCACCTCACCGATCCCGACCGGCGGAAGATACGACCGCACATCGTTGAGCCAGCCACGCATCGCCGGATCGATCGAGATCAGCTCCACCTTCACCAGAATCTCGCCCGCCCCCACCCCCGGCAGCTCCTCGCTGACCACGCTCCACGTCTCCGCATCGGGCAGCCCCTGCGGACGCTTCGCGAGCCGCACCTGCTGAGTCGTCGTCACACACGCTCCTTCGCTGAAAGTGAAATGCTGCTCACTCTAGTGGCGAACGACACCGGCGATTCAGCTTCGCGAGAGCAAGGATTCAGACCGCCTACGACGGCTTCTGCGCACCGACGAACTCCACTGCCTCCTCCTCGGACTGCGCGGCGGGCGCCGAACCCCACATGTGCCTGCCGTTGGGTTCCTGTAGGAAGTAGACCGATACCGCGCCCACTACGCCGGCGATGATCAAATAGTAAGCGGGCCAGTTCAAGTCGCCGGTTACGCCGACGAGTGCGCCGACCACTACCGAGGTGGTGCCCGCGAAGAGCGAGACCGCGACGTTGAACGCCACCGACAGACCCGCGCCGCGCACCTTCGTCGGGAACAGCGACGGCAGGGTGGACGGCATCGTCGCGCTGAAGCAGATCAGCGTCAGTCCCATCATCAGCAGGCCCACGAAGACGGCGAACGCATTGTCCGTACGGACCAGCAGCACCATCGGGAACGCGAGCACGATCAGTCCCGCGATGCCGGTCCAGATGATCGGCTTGCGGCCGATCCGATCGGAGATCAGCCCGATCACCGGAATGGTCAGCAGCGCAACGACCATCACCCCGATCTGCAACCACTGCGAGGTCGACGAGGACACCCCGCCGCCGGTCGCGTCGGGCACCGTCGAGGTGATATAGGTCGGCATGTAGGAGGTCAGCATGTAGTTGGGCACGTTCCAGACCACGACCAGACCCATGCAGACCAGGACGTAGGGCCACAGCTTCGCCAGGATCTTGGCCTCGTCGCCGGTCTTGTTCGACTTCTCCCGCTCCTCGGATTCCTTCTCCAGCGCGGCGAAGGCCGGGGTGTCGGCCAGGCGCATGCGCAGGTAGACGCCGACGAGACCGAGCGGCAGCGCGACGAAGAACGGCAACCGCCAGCCCCACGCCAGCAACTGGTCGTGGCTCAGGGTGGCGTCGGCGAGCGTGACGATCAGCGCGCCCAGCAGATAACCGGTGAACGTGCCGAATTCCAGCCAGCTGCCGAGGAATCCGCGCCGCCGGTCCGGCGCGTACTCGGCGATGAAGGTCATGGCGTTGCCGTATTCGCCGCCGGTGGAGAAGCCCTGCAACAACCGCGCGCACAGCAGCAGCATCGGCGCCCAGATGCCGATCGCGTTCTGGTCCGGGATGCAGCCGATGGCGAAGGTGCCGAGCGCCATCAGGATCATCGTGGTCGCCAGCACCCGGTTGCGGCCGATCCGGTCGGCCAGCGGGCCGAAGAACATCCCGCCGAACGGGCGGACCAGGAACGCCACCGCGAACAGCCCGAAGGTGGCGATCGTGCCCGCGGTGTCGCCCAGATGGGAGAAGAACACTTCCTTGATCGTGGGCTCGAAATAGGCGTAGACGCCGAAGTCGTACCACTCGGTGATGTTACCGATGCTCGCCGCGCCGATCGCCCGGCGGATGATCGGCGGATCGGTGACGACGATGTCGTCGAGCGACCAACGCCTCGGACGTTCGCGCGGAGTCAGCACGGCCATCGCCTCAGGCTAGGGCGATGGCGGACCGATCCACGGGCGACGCTCCGCAGACCAGCACAAGCCCAACGATCAGCGCAGATCGTTGCGTGGTTAATATTAACCAGACAAGACTGGTACGATCGCACCATGGATGACGGGCTCGGCGACTTGTTGCATCGCGTGGTGTTCCTGCTCGGCGAGGCCACACGGCGGCGGGTGACCAGCTCGGGCGGGTTGAGTTACCGCCAGATGCGGCTGCTCGGCACGGTGGAAGAGAGCGGGCCGATGACCCAGCACCAGCTGGCACAGGCGCTGTCGGTGTCCGATCCGGCGATCAGCCGGGCCCTGCGCCCATTGGAAGCAGCCGGACTCATCCAGGTCGACCCCGACCCCGAGCACGGGCGACGGCGACTGGTCAGCACCACCGAAGCCGGCCGCGACGCCTTCCACACCAGTGGTAAGCCGCTCCAAGACGAACTACGTGATGCCTTGCTCGCGGCCGGCTTTCCTTACGAGCGCTACCTGCGCGACACCGACACGCTGGCCGAACTCCTAGAGCCGAAACGCTAGGTGGGACTACCGTGCGCGGTCGTCCATTTTGTCCATCGTGTCCGCGGCGTCGCGCATCCCCGTGGCGAACTTGCCCGCCGAATCCGCCATGTTGTCGCCGCCGGCCAGCAGGTTCGTCTCGGAAGTGCTATAGCCCTTTCCGCCTTTGGCGAACTTGTCGCCGTAGTCGTCTCGACCCCACGGAAACCCCTGCGCCTGAATGGTATTCCGCAAGTTCGTGATGATTTCCTTTGTCTCCGTACCGACCTCGTCCATCTGCTCCGCCGCCTGCCGCAACCGCGCGGTGTCCACTTGGATACGACGTTCTGCCGCCATGACAATCTCCTGACTCTCCCGATCCGAACTCAGAACCGATCCTCGGGACGCCCGTCCTCCCAGTGCGATTCGATGCGCTGCAGCAGGTGCTCGATATCCCGGTGGATCCGATAGACCAACTGCTGCCTGCTGGTGGCGACGGCGACGGGCGAATCGTCCAGCGTCATCACGTATCGCCCGTCGTCGGCCACGTCCCGCCACAGCAACGTCGTCTCGTGCATTCCGCGCGGGCCGAACTTCGATCGGCCCTGCGCGACCGTGATCACTCCGGTCAGATCGGCACGCTGCTCGAAGAACCGCTGAGTCCGATACACCGGCCGGGACTCGACGTCGTCCCACACCGAGTTGGTACCCCAGCTCGGCGCGATGTGCTCGGCCGGGTCGGTCACGATCGGAATATCCGGCAGCCGACCGGCTTCCACCTCCGGCATCGCCTGCACCACCGCGACGGCCAGTGCCCGCGGATCGCATTCGGTCACGACGACCATCGGTGAATCGAAGGTGAGTTCCCCTGGTACCTGTTCGAAGACGAACGCCAGCGCACCTGCCCGGGCGACATGCACACGGAGCACCTTGTCCCGGTTGGTTCTTCTTTCCCGCTCGTCCCAACTCTGCAGCAGCACATACAGTTCGGGGGCGCGCAAGACATGGACCATGCCCGCGAACGAGCTGTCCAGCCTGGGCTGCAGCTCCTCCCATACCAAGCGCTTTCGTCGCTCCAAGTCGTCGGACATCACCTCCTCGTCGCTCTGGAACAGCAACGGCCGCGGCAACGAGCCGGCGCGATAGTGCTCGCACAGCACGAGAAATTCGAGCGAGGTGAACTTCCACTGCAGCGTCACGGCTCGATCACCGGCCGCACCCGCTTGATGTCCGGCCCGAGGCCCTCATCCAGGTGTGTCTCCGAGTCGAGATACTTGGGCCGCTTGTATTCTGCGCCCGCGCCCTGCGCGCCGCCGGGCCCCGGACCGGGCCCCATCGGCATGCCGGACTGCGAGCCTGGCTGAACCATCTGATGCTGGGACTGCTGGGCCGCGACTTCGTTCTGCATCGCCGCCCGCGGGAACAACTTCGATGCCTCGAACGGTGCGGTCTGGGCGGTGAGCTGCGAGTGCGGCGCACCACCGCCCGGGCCCGGAATGCCCGCACCGCCACCGGCGCTGCGCACGGCAGCCGCGAGATCCTTCGCGAACGGGCTGTCGATCGGCAATGCCGTGTGCTGCAATTCGCCGAGGCCCGGAATGCCGAGCGCCCCGGTATTCGCCAGACCGGCCAGCATTTCGGTGCCGCTCTTGACGACGTCGCCGATCGTCTTGGTGAACCCGTTTATTCCGTCGGTCAACAGCTTGATCAGATCGGCGCCGCCCGGCGTCTGCGCCATGGTCTGGCCCAATGCGCGCATTGTTTCCGGGCTCAGGTTCCGCAGGATTTCCGGGTCGACATTCTTCAGCACGTCCGGGCCGAGGTTCTTCAGCCCTTCCGGGGTGAGGCCGCCGAGGATGTCCGAGCCGAGCTTCTTCAGCTGGTCCGGGCTCAGCCCCTGCAACAGGTCGGAGGTGAGCTTCTGCAAACCCTCCGGGGTCATGTTCTTCAGCAGTTCCGGACTCAGTCCGCCGAGCAGGTCTCCGCCGATCTTGCGCAGGGCCTCCGGGCTCAGGTTCTTCAGCGGATTCTCGCCGCGCAGCAGCTTGTTGAGCAGTTCCTGCGGTGATCCCAGCGGGCCCTGCTGACCCGGCGGGTTCGGATTGCCGCCGCCCGGCGAACCGCCGCCACCCTCTTTTCCGCCACCACTCTGCGAACCGCCGCCACCCTGCGAACCACCACCACTCTGCGAACCACTGCCACCCTTGCCTTCCGAACCTGACCCGTTGCCCGACCCATTGCCGGGCCCGGAGCCACCGCCGTATTCGGGTTCGGGAACTCGGGCCTTGGAGCCGGTGTAACCCGACCCGTTGCCGTCACCTCCACCATTCGAGCCGGAGCCGCCGCTCGAACCGTTGCCGCTGTTACCGGCCTTGTTTTGACCGAGGCCCTGGTTGTTGGGGTCTTGATAGCCGGCTTTGTAGTTCGGGCCGTTCTTTTCTATGCCACCGCCGTTGCCACTGCCACCGCTGTTGCCGCCACCACCGCTGTTGCCACTACCACCACTGTTACCACTACCTTGATTGTTTCCACCGCCATTGCTCGAGTTATTCGCGTTGCCGTTGGCCTCATTCCGGCGCTCGTCGGAACCATGCTGGTGCTCCGACTTATAATCAGGATTGTTCTGATCGGTCAACACGCGCATGTTCGCAGGACGGTAGAAATCGTGATCCACCGCCTTCGCGTCACCATCGCCTTTCCCGTCGCCATTACCGTTCTTGTTTTCCGCGGGGGGCGGCTGAGGAACGGTGCCGGTCATGACAATCTGCGGCATCACGTTCACCGCGCCGGCGATACCCGGTTCATAAACGGCCTTGTATGTCTCGCGATAGCCTTTGAGCCAGTCCGACTCTTTGCAGTCATTCGAATAGGCCGCCGTCTGCCCAGGCGTGTCATTATACATGGCGTAAATCCATTTAGAGCAGTAAATCAAGTCCGCGCTCAGATAGTCCAGAGCCTTGGCGAAATTGAGCGACCCTTCGGTAAATCGATTGATCGCCTCCATCGCACGATCTGCGCCTTGACCGCTCCACATCTCCTTTTTTACCTTGCCGAGTTTGCTGTTCAGATCCAGGAGATCGGTTCTGAGTTTTTCAGCCAGCCAACCGTATTTTTCTCCGGCATTATTCGCCACATGATCGCTGCCTTCCAGAGCCAGCCGGAATTGGTGGAATCGGTCGAAACTCCATCCGTCGGCGCTCGTTACCTTGATCGGGCTCCCATTGTCCGGGCCGGGCGGCGCCTCCGGGACGGGCGGGTGCTCGCCATGGCCGGGCGGGTCGCCGTTCACCGGTTTGGGCACGTTCGGACCTATGGGTGCGACAGTCTGCAGGTCGCCGATCTTGTCGAACCCGGCCTTGCTGACCTCGTCGGCTGACAAGTATTGTTTGCATGCCCTGATGAACGTGTCCCCCATGTCCTCCATGGTCCAGCGCAAGAGGTCCAATCGTTCCCTGACATCAGTGGCCTTCTCATTGAACCGACGAGTCAGCTCCTGACCACCTATTTCATCGGAAAACTGCTTCAAATTGTCCATGGATTCGGATTGGATGAATTCCCGATACCATTGAGCCTTCCCGACCATATCGTGGCAGGCCTGCGCACACAGCGCGAATACCAGCGGATCGGTTTTGAGCGTGTTGGCCTTCAATTGTTCATTGTCGGCATTGCCGCGCAAATCGTGCCAATCGTCGCGACTGGCCTGGGACGTGTCGTCGATCTTCGAGCCCTTGCCGTCGTCAGCCATCCGTCGTGCTCCTCGTGGTCTCTGTGATAGTTCGCTTCTCGATGACCGGCTCGACCGTGGCGATCGAGGCCCCTAACGTGAACGGGACATCGGTCGAATCGCCGGTTCCGGCGCGCGGCTCGCGCGCCTCGTCCGGCGGTGGCAGCAACACCGATGTCGGCAGTTTCCGAGGCGCGTCGTCCTTCTTGCGCTCTCGCCGTGACTGTTTTTTCTTCTTGGCACCGGCAACAGCGCCGGACGATGTTCCGGTTCGCGAGGCCGCGGGCGCGGGGGGCGCCATGGCGGGTGCTGTTGGTGCGGCGGAGTTGTGCCCGTCCGGTGGCGCGGAGACAGGCATTCGCCCTGGCATGGACGACGGCGTGCCCGACGGTTGCCCGTCCTCGGCATGGTTTCCGGTCAACGGCGCCGAGTGCCCATCGCCGGAACCAGACGCGCCCGAATCGCCGCTGGCGCCGTTGACACCCGAACGATCTGCGGTCGAGGTGCCATCCGTCGCGTTCGACCCGGCGCCCGGATCAGCAACACGGTCGTCTGCGCTCACCTGGTCGCCAGGTTCGGTTGATCCCGAGTTACCTTCTCCATCAGCGTATTTCGTTCCGCCAGGATGGTCAGGCTGCTGAGTATCCGCATGCTGCGAAGCACCCGGACGGCCCGGGGCATCAGGCTGTCCGGATGTTCTCGGATCGACTTGCGTCCCCGGACCGGTCTGCGCGTCGGGATGCTTCGTGCGTTCGAGTCGGTTCTCGAAACCGCTTCCGCCGCCAGGGGATTGCCGAGATCGCGCGGAAGCGCCGGTCGATTCCTCCGAGCGTGAGTCACCGGCCGACCCACCCCGTGACGTCGGCAGTCCATTACCCGGACCCAGACGCCAGAAGTCCGGTGACGTCCCGCCCGGACCTTGCGCACCTGTGCTCGGGTCGCCTTCCCCCGATGCAGGGAACGATTCCCCGGATCCCGGCGGCGGCACCATCCCGGCCGTCTGCTGCAGGTTCTCGAGCATCTTCGCCAGCAGGTTCGGGTCCGGTTGCGGCGGTGCGGGCGGCTCGGGTCGAGGCGACGGCCGCCGGTCGTCATCCGACGCACCGTGCTCGCCGGAGCCGCTTCGGTCGCCGAAGCTCCTCCGATCACCGGAGCTGCCGCGGTCGCCGGCCCCAGCACGGTCACCCGACCCCGCACGGTCGTCGGACCCCCCACGGTCGCCGGACCCACGGTCACCGGAGCCACTGCGATCACCGGTCCTACCACGGTCACCTGAGTCGCCGTCCTCGGAATCGCCTGGCCCACCGGTATCGCCGTCACCACCGACGTGGCCCGAACCACCTGTGCGGTTGCTTCGGTCGGCATCCTCCGGCCAAGGAATGTCCTGGTCGCCGTCGTCCGGACCAGGACCGGAGGAACCCCCGTCGCCCTGCTCCGCATCGGACGGCGGCCAGTCGCCCGGTGGCCCCCAAAGGTACGTCGGACCCCAATACCCTTCTGACGCATCGTAATACGGCGAATCTTCATAGATGATGGTGATGGTCGGCGGCGGTCGGTCGTCGATGTACTCCTGCGGAATCCAGTCTTCGGGACCGGGTGCCATCGGCGCACGGTACGGGTCCATCGGCGTGTCGTCGCCGTTCAGGAGATGCGGCTTGAGTTTGGCGGTCAGGTGGGCGCCGCTGAGCGAGCGCGGGTCGAGGTCCTGCAACGGGGCCGGGGTCCCATCGGGAGCGAAGGCATGCAGCCTGTTCTTGTCGTCGACCTTCCAGATGGTGCCGTCACCCCTACTGCCCCAGGAGGTCTGCTCCGGTGTGGTGACCCGAATTGCCGCGTCACCGCGGATCTCCCGCACAGTGTTGTCCGGATGTTTGACGAAAGCCGTCCCGTTCGAACGTGTTCCGCGCACCACGCCGTCGCCGTCGGTGAAACTAGCGCCGCGCGGCCCGATCTCGGAGACCGAACCGTCTCCGTGTTCCACCCGGAAGCCCTCGGGTGTCCGCTCCAGCCGCGCGCCGTTGGACAACTCGATCGGCTCGTTCATCGGCCGCGACTCGGTCTGCCCGTTCGGCGCGGTCACGCGCACCGAATTGCGCGATCCCCGCGCATATTCGGTGCCATCGGCGTCGAATACCTTGATGCCCTTGGGCGAAGACTCGAAGCCGGTGCCGTCGGGCCGATCCATCTGGAAGGTGCCGAGCTTGCGCGGCCGATCCGGACCAGGGTCGTCTGGTCGATCGTGCGCCGCGTTGTTCGCGGGGCCGCTCAGGTCGTAGTGGATCACCGTTTGATCGGGGTGCTCGCTGCGCCCACCACCCTGCACAACCGTCACATCGAACACCGCATGCGCGGTGCCGTCGGGGAGCTCGACGGTGGCAGCATTGGTGGATTCGATGGTCTGTTTGGTCCCGTCCGGGCTGGTGATCACGGTCGGCCGGTCCGTCCCGGACTCCACTACGGTGCCATCCGCGTGGATCAGCGTCCGGTCGTCCCACGGCGAACGGATATCGGCGCTCCCGTCGCGCTTGACCACCGTCGTCGACCCGTCCGGTGACGTCGTGCGCACCGAGCCGTCGCCCAGCACCGTGTGCCGCGTACCGTCGGCACGGCCGAAGCTGAATTCCCCGTTCCGAGCCGTACCCTGCGCCGACTCGGACCGTGCACCAGGTTGCGCCACCGTGTGGTTGCCGGCGAACGGCAGGAAATCGACCGAGCGATCCGGCCCGATCCTGAGCACTGTGTCCTCGCCCGGACGACTGATGAAGATGTTGCGGTCCTCGTCCACCCGGTGCTCGGTCCCATCAGGTGAGGTGATCACCACCTCGTCCTGGTCGTTGCGTGCCCGATAGGGATGGTCTCCGTCGCCGTCGAAGGTCCGGCCGGCACCCGATTCGACGCCCTCCGGCCCACGTTGGCCGCCGGTGCCCGCATGCTTTTCCGGCGGAACCGATCCCCGCACCGGCGACTGATCCCCTTCGGATCGCGGCCGCGGCGCAACCGCACCGGACCCCGGGTCGACCGATCGCCGTGGCTGTTGTCCGGCGCCGTCCGCGTTCGCCGACGAACGTGCTTCGCCCGAGTTGACCGAGGACACCGACGCAGGCCCGCGCTGCTCACCCGAACCGACCGAGGACACCGACGCGGGTCCGCGCTGCGATTGGCCCGCAACAATATTCGAGTCCGGCGTGAACCCGCGCGACGGTCCTTGGATGCCGCCTTTCGGCGGTTGCGCTGCCGACGGGCGCTGCATCGGCGCCGAACCATCCCCGTCGGGAACGGCACGCGCGGGGCCGCCGCCCCGACCGTCGGCGAGGCCGCCGGGCGACCGATCACCCGGTCCGCCGGTCGCAGCCGAAACGCGGCCGTCGGCAGGCGGATTCGCCGACGACGACCCTCGGGACGGTTGCGCTACGTTCGAGTCCGCCGAATCTCCGCTCTTCGCCGTGGAATTCGAGGACGCCGACGTCTCGGACCGCCCTCCCCCACCGGCAGGCGCGGATCGGGACTCATGACCCGATGGCTTTGCGTCTTGTCCGGCGTAGGAGCCGTTACCCGACGACCGGTCGTTCGAACCGGACTCCGGACCACCACCGGCCACCTTCCCCGGGGAGCCGGATTCCGAGCCGCTACTCGACGGCCTGTCGTGCGATCCGGACTCCGAACCGTTACTCGACCACCTCTCGTGCGATCCGGACTCCGAACCGTTACTCGACCACCTCTCGTGCGATCCGGACCCCGGACCGTTACTCAACAGCCTCTCGCGCGACCCGGACTCCGAACCATTGCTCGACAGCCTCTCGTACGGTCCGGAAACGGAGGAACCGCTCGAGTGGCTGCCGCCGTAGTTGCTCCGCGTCACTGCGGGGTCCTGTTCGCTCCGACCTGAATGGTTCGAAGCCGATCCGCTGTCGCTGCCCAGCCCTGAGTGTGAAAGACCGCGCAGAGACGGCGTGAGCGGTCCGTCCGAATGGGTGCTTCCGGCGAAGGAAGCCGGACGCGTCGGCCGTGACGGATCATGCGCGGACTCCTCGGAGCGCAGATACTCGTAACCACCCCGCGAACCGCTCGACCCGGTCGACGTGCGCTGGTTCACGCTGATCTCGTCGCCGAAACCGTTGCCGCCGAGCCGATTCCGAGACCCCTCCGGAACGGATCCGCTCGCGTCGAGAAGGCGGGTCTTGACATTAGCCGACCCATCTCCCGGCAGCTTCCAGCTGACCTCGAAGTTGCTGTGCAGCCCTTTGCCGCCGAAGCGGCCGTGCAGACCGCCCACCATCCCGCTCTGGGTGGCGCCGCCGACCCAGCCGTGTGGATTACCCAATGTCCCGGCCCAGTCACCGGTGATCACCGCGGCGCCGAGACCGCCGAAGAAGCCGAATACGGGGCTGGAGGCTACCCCGACGATCATTCCGTTTCCGCCCCGCACCCAGGGGTTCTGGAGCTTGTTTCCGAGGAAGCTCGTCGTGCGTTTGTTGACCCAGTTGGCCGCTGATCGGCCGAACGGCGCTCCTAGTCCGGCGGCCACCGAGGTACCGAACTGTTCCCAGTTGAAATTCTTGCGGTGCCCGGCGGCGATCTGGCCGACCTGAACGGACGCGTCCAGTGCACCGGTGATGGCGCCCCACTCCAGGATCTTCAACACCCAGTTCTTGCTGAGGTTGGCGAACTTCTCGCCGAACACCGAGAGCACCTTCGCCAGAATCCGTTCCTGGAACTGTCTTTCCAGGCGGCGCAACGAGATTTGGGTGGCCACTTCCGCGGCCGCCTGCTCTATGGGCGCGGTCGGTGGAAACCGCCAAGCCCACAAGATCTCGATACCCAGCGCGACCAGCGACACGATGGTCATCAGTTTCGCGGCCTCGATCTGCGTGCCGAAATCGAAAGCGGCGTCGTGGACCTGGTCCATGAACTTCGCCAGCGCTTCCTGCGACTGATCACCGACGAGCAGCTGGTCGAACATCGCGGCGATCTTCTCGCCACCCGCCCCCTCGGGATAAGCGGCGACCGCGGTGCGTTTGGCGTTCTCGATCTCCTGGATCCCCGCGCGCAGTGCGGCGGCGGCGTCCTTATAAGCGGCCGCGACCGCCCAGATCTTGTCCTCGTCACCGTCCGGCCACGCACTGCCGGCGATCCACCCCAACCAACGCAACTCCGGCGGCAGATACAAACTCATCCCGCAACGGCCTTACTCGTCGAGGTCACTGACCAACGACCGCCGTCCACGCCGCTGCGCGGCACCGAACCCCGTGTCCGCGTCGTCGCGGCGCTCAGGGGAATTCGGCGGCGCGGTCGACACCACCGGCGGTACCGGCATCATCGACGTGATGTCCGGCATCCCCTCGATCAGCTCGGACAGGTGCGGCAACCGGGCTTTATGCTCCCGCAACGGCTCCATCAGCAGACGCCCCTGCTCGCTCACCTTCTTGGCGGCTCCCTGCACGGCCTCGGTTATCGCCTCGGCGATCTCGCTGTAGGACAGATCGCCGATGTCGTCGGCGAATCTGGTTTCGATCACAATGCCATCGGCGTTGACCGTCACCGCGATCCGCTTGTCGCACGCGGTGACCGTCGCCATGAGCCGGGCCCGGTCGCGTTGAATCCGCGCCACACCCTGCATCTGTTCCGTCATCGCTTCCAGCATCATCGCGGCGTCGGCGCGCAGCCGTTCATTCACCACCAGCAGCCTCCGGCTCGTCGATCGAAATCACTGCGATTGGGACTTTTCGTTCTCCTCGAAAACCTTCGCACCATCGCGCAGATTCTTCGCATTTTGCTCGACCACATCGGCGAGCTGAGTCAGCGACTTGAAATTATTGTCCCGGCCGACTTTGTATCCCTTGGGCCCGTCTGCGAATTTCTTGCCGAATTTGTCGTTTCCCCAGGCTTCGCCCTCGGCTTCGGTCGACTGGACGAGGGTCTCGTGGATTTTCCCGAGCTGTTCGGCGACCTCATCGAAACCGGCCGCCGCCCGGCGGAGTCCGTCGGGATTTATTTTGATGGGCTGATTCATTGCGCTTCTCTATCTTCCGAACGGCATTGTCACCAGCGTCCGACAAGTGCGCACAGTCGACTGATACGCTTCTTGTCGTAGAAAACATGTCGGCGGATACCCGCCGCGGGGCGACAGGAGAAGACATCGGATGAGGCCGACATCAGCTACGCCCCGTCGAGGGTGTCGCGCGCGGACGCTCGGCCCGCTCCGCGCTCCGGGCCGCCACTCCCGGACATCCGCCGGAGGCCGAACCGGCACAGTTCATTGATCCCTGCGGTCCTGGCGCATCCACGTCAGCCACCTCTTTGGGCTGACCGTGAATAAAATGACATGACTGAGAGTAAATCAGACCTTATGGCAGACGTCAATCGCTCGCAGCGCACCTACTCCTCCCCGGTGCGCGAGGAGGCTGCGCGCCGCACCCGGGACATCGTCGTGCGGGCCGCGATGCAGGTGTTCACCGAACGCGGATACGCCGGTGCCACCATCGATCAGATCGCCAACTACGCCGGGGTCTCCCGCCCCACCGTGTTCGCCGCCGGCAACAAAGCCCAACTGTTCGCGCTCGCCCGGCAATACCAAGGCAACGACGGTGACGGCGCCGAAGCCGGTTCGACGATGGCCGAGATCCTCACGATCGACGACCCTCGGCGATTGCTCGAACAGTTCGCCACCCACACGGCCGCGACCATGCAGCGCGTGGGGCCGCTGCAGGTAGTACTCGAGCAAGCCGCAGGCACCGATCCCGATTTGGCGGAACTGTTGAAGTCGACGCAGCAGCAACTACTGGAGACGGCCGGTAGCGTCGTGGCCGCCGTCGCGGCGACCGGATCGCTGCGCCGAGGCATCTCACCCGACGCCGCGACCGACGTGCTCTGGTTACAACTCCAGTACACGAACTACCACCGCTTGGTAGCCGAACGCGGTTGGAACCATCCGGATTTCGAGCGATGGCATGCCACCGCGATGATCGCCAACCTGCTCGAGCCGAGCCACGAGTAACCCTGCGCCCCTAGGCAGGTGTCCACGGACGTCGGGTAGCGGCCGGCGCGGCCTCCGCTCCGTTCATGGTCAATACCGCGCCCTGGACGTAGGCCGCCCGCGGCGAGACCAGGAACCGGATCACCTCCGCTACCTCACCTGGGTCGCCGGCACCTATCGGGACACCACCCGAATGCCGCTCCCGGTGGCGTTCCCGCCGCGGCCGGAGCAGGTCGCCGGGGTCCACGAAATTGACCCGCACACCCCGCGGCCCGTACTCGACCGACCACAACCTGGTCAACCGCACCAACGCCGCCTGCGCCGCCTGCACCTGACCTTTGTCCGGAGTCCCCACCCGCGCACCGACATTCACGATCGCCCCCGCCCCACGCGTCGCCATCAGCGGCGCGAAAGCACCGGTCAGCAACAAAGGCACCCGCACGTTCAGATTGAACACCACATCGAACGCATCCTCGGCCGACCCATAGTCGACTTCTCCGGCATTGTTGACCAGCACTCCCACCGGAGCACGCCCGAGCAATCCGGCCACCTCGCCGATCACCCCACGCACAACCACCGGGTCACCGAGATCGGCCGCCAAGCCCATCGCCCGTCCACCGGACCACTCGATCAGGCTGCGGGTCTCCTCCACACCAGCACCATCCCCACCGCACACCACCACGGAATATCCGTCCTCGGCCAGTCGCAACGCGACCGCACGCCCCACCCCACCCGACGCACCGGCAACCACCGCCCACCCACCCGGCCCACGACCATCCCCCACGGGGGCTTCACTCATTCGCCGCACTCCTTCTCGCTACAGCCCACCGGGTGGTCGGATCGCAGGGCCTACTGCGGGGCAAACCGCGAATGGCTGTATCGGCACGCCGAATTCGTCTCCGGAGCAAGCTGGTTCCCCAATGGGTTCACTAGGAATACGCTGATTTGACCAGCAGTCAAACAGACTACTCGGTCGCCGTCAAACGAGCCGACCCAGGCCGCCTGTGCTCGCCTGGAGCAGCACCTGCGGTCGACCCGATCGCATTGCCCGCCAGACGGTTTCGCTGGATCGAACACCTGATCAGGACCCAGCCGGGCTGGTCCGGCTGCGCGCTGCCACCAGGTCGCATTCGCCTCGGGTACCGCGCGCTCAGCTCGACGAGTCCGACGTCGCACCGCCGTCGAGTGGATCTTCCGTGACATGGAGCCCCGCGACGCCGGCGCTGAGGTCGCCCTCGGAATCGGTGCTGACCGGCCGTGTTTCGGCGGTGAACCGGACATGATCGCCGTCCGGATAAATACCGGTGATGCGGATCTCGTGTGCCAGCAATATTCGCGGTAGGCCATCATCGGTGAACAGCTGCCCCTGGGTTCCGGGATGCACGGTGAGATCGACCCGGTACAGATCTTGCTGTGGTGGCTCGAAACCCGCGAGCACGCCGAGGATGAAGGTGTCGCGCCGCACCGTGCGACCGGTCATCCGCAGCGGGTCGCCGGCCGAGGGCGGAGCAGACAGGTCATAGATGACGTGCAGTGGCTCGGTGATCAACAGCGGGTTGCCGGCCAGCGCGCGTAGGGCCCGTTCCTGGTCCTCGAACGTATCGGCCTCGAACGGCCGGCGCGCATGCTTGCGGTAGTGCGCGTCCAGCGCGTTGTGAATTCCGTGATTGGTCAGCATTTTCGGCCACAGCCCCGCTGGATCGTCGGCCCGGAAGATCTGCTCCAGGACGGCGGAAATCTGTGCGGGTTGATCGGGATCGCGGTGCATCCGTGCCAGCTCGTCGAGGGTGGGTGCGGAGCCGCCCGAGCTCACCAGCTCCACCATGAGGTGGTCGTAGCCGACTGCTTCGGTGTAGGAGCTCACGTTCTCGCGATCGGTAAGGAACTGGTCCAACAAGTCTGGTCGCGCGATGTGCGCGCGCAGCGCGCCTCGGGCCTCGGACGGCAGTTCGTTCAAGTCCTGGGCGGACTCTGGTATAGCAGCGCTCGGGTGTTGCGGTACCTCGATTCTGACCTCCGTCACGCCGCGGGCGTTGATGTGGCCGCGCATAGCCTCGAAGCCGACGTCGTAACTTCGCTCGCCCCCGCCCTGGTCGCGTTCCACCGCGTGCAGCATGTGGTCCGCCCCGACGGTCGCGACAGTGAAGGCGTGCGCGTCGCGGAAACTGATGACCGTGCCGGGTGGAAAATCGTCCCGCGTGAGCGTTTCGTACGCTTCCCACTCCAGACGCCCGTCTACCGTGACCGCTCGATGGATTCGGAAAGGTCGCGTGGGGGTGGGGCCGTTGGCGGTGATGCGCTGCAATCGGGCCAAGGCGTCGGCTTGAATTTCCCTTTCCACTTCCGCGTTTCGTGGCCGAATCTCCAAATCGGCATCGACGATCCCCCGCTGGAATCTCGGGTGCAGCCGCAGACCCTGCCCGCGCAGCACGGCGATGGCGTAGTCGTTCATCTGCGTGTGCGGCGCGTAATGCCCGCTGTGGTCATCGATGTTGGTGAGAACCCCGTTGCGCACATTCAAAAAGCCGACGCCGCAGACGGTTCGGCCGCCCAGGAAGGACGAGTGCTGGATCAGGCCGAACTTTTTCTCGGCGGCGTACAGGTTCCCGAACTCGTCCATGACGAAGATCCAGTCCGGGCTGTCGCCGGTGTCGAAAAGGTGACCGTCGTATGCGTTGTACAGCTTGCCGTCCGGACCGACGAAACGCCGATGCGCTTCGCGCTCCGCGTCGTCCATGTAATGAGTCGGGGTGTGATATTGAGTCAGTGCCTCCTCCTCGAAAGCTTTTCGGCGTGCTGGGCCAGGGAGGTGTGCGAGGCGCGTGGCGTCGTGATGGTTCGGCGGAGCGACCGGGCGTCGTTCGTTGATGTACTTCTTCCGCAGTGCGGCGCCCACGAGCTGCGGCTCCGGCCCACCGGCCAGCATCTCGGTGAGCGGTGGCGGAATCTGTTCTCGTGGTATCGGTCTCGCCCTGCTGGTGCCCGTCACCGGCGGGCTGGGTTTCACGGTCGAGAACATCGAGCCGGTGTCGGTAAGTCCCAGTTCGTAGCCGCCGTCTTCGGATCGCCGCAGGAAGATGAACGGGTGGTCGGTGTTGTCGCCGATCTCCATCATCGGCCGGTCCGGTTCCAGCGCGATGATGTTGAGCTCGTGCTTGAGTGTGATCGCGGCCAGCCGCAGGTCCAGGTCTTCCGAGCCGAGTCGGTTGCCGGTGGTCCGGATCGGTTCGGATTTCTGACGCAACGCCGAAAGCTCCTGTGCCAGTAGCTCGGCAGACGTAGCGCCAGGTTGGTCCGCGTTGCTGATATGTGGTTCGAAGACGGCTCTGTGCTGCTCGATGTAGTCGGCGAGTTCGGTCGCCAATTTCGACGGATCCTCGCTGTGCACGATGCGCGCCAACGTCGGGAAGAGTCGTCCGCCCTCCGGGTCGATGCGCTGCCACGAATGCGGCATGGGCGGGAATACCTTGGCGGACCGAATTCTTTGTTCGACGACGAGGCGTTTGAAATGCTCTGTGCCGATCACGCGCGATTCGACCGGCAGATCGGATCCCGGTTCCCGAAGATCCAATGTGCCGTCCCCGCGCACCACCGCGACGATATCGCGGCTGCCGTCTCGAAGATGGATGGACGTTCCGGTGTGGAATCCGTTGTCCGACAGTTCGTCCAGAACATCGACAATCTCGTAGACCCGTTGCGGAGCGGGGCCGCGCAGCGGTGGTTGCACCACTTCGACCTCGTCGAACAGCAGGGCGATGTGTTCTGGCTCCAGGCGGCGCCAGAACTCCGCCGTCGTCCGCGTGGTGGAACGGGTGGGTGCGTCGCCTCCCTCCCGCGTGATCACCTGGCTCTGTCCGGTATTGCCGTCGTGGACGAACTGGGCGACCAATTCCCGATTCCTCGACCGGAAACGCAGCGTCGTGCCGGGCGGGTATTCGGTGCCGTCGAACGCCGCGCGGAACTCGCGGAACTCGAACAGATCGGTCTGCGTGCCTGCCGAGGCGTCATCGAGGCCGATGCGGTGTCGGGGGTGTGCGGTCGGGGTGTGGTCGTGGTCGGGTGGTGCGACGACGTTGCCGTCCTCGTCGAGGTAGATGACGTCGGTGGTGGTGATGTGCTGTTGTGGGCGCGGCGTGTGCGGGTCGGTTCGGATGCGCTGTGGATCATGCGGATCGACGTCGTGGGTGTAGAGGTCTTGGGTGCCCGATCGGCCGGCCTTACGGATGTTCGTGATGACGTGGAAGTGTGCGCCGACGTTGTTTTCATCTGCGCTGGTGTGGTTTTCGACGATGAGGGCGTGGGTTGCCCGGCCCGGAGCCCGGAGCAGGTCGGTGATGGTGTCGGGTCCGGGGACAGTGTGCAGGCGGGCGCCGGGAACGGCTTGTTCGAGTTGCCGGTGGCTGTTGCCGGCGAGTCCGTCGTACAGCTGATCGAGCCGGAACCCGGTGTTGCCGATGAACTCGCCGAGGTGGGTGAGGGTCAGCGGAACACAGTTGTCGTGGCCGGGGATGGCGCCGATCCGCGCGGGCACGGGTGCGCTGCCGTCCGACGGCCCGCCACGCGACG
This sequence comes from Nocardia sp. NPDC051756, assembly GCF_040681495.1. Lineage (NCBI taxonomy): Bacteria > Bacillati > Actinomycetota > Actinomycetes > Mycobacteriales > Nocardiaceae > Nocardia > Nocardia sp. NPDC051756. Next base: position 21,899 of record NZ_JBFAYV010000005.1, read on the forward strand.
CCCGGTACGCCTCGACGGCATCGGGCCACTGTGCGGCGATCTTCACGAACCTGCCGGCCGGCGACTCGGCGGCGCCGAGCACCCTGGCTCTGCGCGGAACATCCAGCTTCCTCAGAATACGAACAATCCAATCGTGTACTACCGACCGGGAGAGGCCACCGGAGATCTTGTTCGCGAGATGGGCATTGATATTTTCGTATCCGACAGCCGATGGATTGTTGCGATTCGCGTAGAGAAACTCGAAAATCTCCGCCTCGGGATCCACCTTGGCCGGCCTCGTCACCGGAGTCGACCATTGCGCGGGGCCGCCGGATCTCATGAACTCGACCACGGCCCCCCTGTCGATTCGACCCTGCGTACCGTACGCCAGCGCGGCGAGTGTGGCCCGCGGGTCCGGGTTCTCGCGAACAGGATCGGTGATCCAGCTGTCCCTGGGGATTCCGGTTCTCGCCAGTATCTCGGCTACCGCTTCTTTCACCAGGGGCGCGGATATGCGCCCGAGCGCTTCGCCGTCCACTTCCGCGCCGGTCAGCGCGTTGGCAACCTCTCTATAGTATTCTTGATTCGGTATCTCATTATTCGGATGGAAACAAAAATATTCGTATACCGCCCGCTCCAGGCGCCTCAAACGCAAAGGTAGGGCATCGAGTCTGCCCTGGTAGATTTGCCCGGAGTATTTCCTGGCGAATTCCTCTATCTGCTTCCCCTTACTCGAACCTTTTACCGGCCGATACTCGACCTGCGCGAACGCGTACAAAGATTGCACACACGCGTCCACCTGCGTTTTGATCAGATCGGGAAAACCGTTTCCGCTGAGGTGATCCAGTATGTCCCGATTCGTATAGCCCCGTATGATGCAGTGCGCGACCCAGCTTTCCATATCGGCGCGGGATCCGGCCGCGCCGGATTCCTCGGCGGACGCCCCCGGTACGGCGGTGGCCGGCGGCGTCGGGTGATGGATTTCGATTCGAGTAGGCGCAACCGCCGACAGATGACCGATCAAATGTGTCACCGCGTTTTGAACGTCACCCGCGAATGTCTCGACCCATGGTCCCGTATTGCCGCCGTCCGCGTAATTTGCGGTGACCCAGCCATTACCGGAGACAGTGAGCACCAGAGTTCCGGCATCTTCGATGATATAAACCAGAGTACCGGGCGGATATACGCCGAAATCAGCATCGAATCGGAACTGCTCCGGGAACAACTCGGGGCGGCCCTGGAATACTTCGACGCCCGGCAGGCCTTGCCCGCCCGCCTCCGGATAGCCGCCCGTCTCGAAACCCGCCGAGTAATCCATAATGTCATCGAAAGGCGACGCACCGATCAGCGCATCGCCGAGGACGCGCAGACCATCGACGGGGTAGCCCGCAAGAGTTCGCACACTCCCCTCATCGGCGTACACGATCGCAAGCACCGAACGACTCCGCGCGATGGGATGTGCCGCCAAAGCGTGGTCGCCGGTCACTGGATCATGCACCCGTAGCTCTTCGTCCTGCTGGTAGAGCACTACGGCATGCGCGCCGAACCCGTGTGCATCCGGACCGGCATAGACATCGACGACAAGACTCGAAGCGCCCGGTCCGAGAACACGAAGTTCGGCGACCACGGGCGCGAGGGTGCCGACGGGTTGCAACGGTGCGGCAGCGGCGTATTCGAAATCCTCACCACGCATACCGGACAATCCAACCGTTTCCGCAGACCGCCGAATCGGGGTGCGGGGATTCCGGTCCGCGGCGTACTGGAGAGCCAATGGCCCACAGTTTCCGCGGACATCCGGCGAGCCGGATTGCGAGACATGCGCTGCGGACCCATCCTCGACCGGCACATCGGCGCTGGGTCCGCTGGGATCACCGACCTCTACGCCGCGCTCCCGTTCCACCGGCAGCGGGGCCGCGGATTCGGTTGGCGCAGTGTCGAATACGTGGTCGATGTAGTCGACTTCATCCGGCAGTGCGGCGCGCAGGTCCGCGGCCAGATCCGTGCCCGGATACGCGGCACGCACCGCCGCCACCGCACGCGGATCCAAGCGTGCGATCAGAGCCAGCGCGACCGTTGGGGACGGGGCGGCCCACACTGCCGCGGCGTAGGCACTTACTTCCGACAGTTCCTCGGTGCGCGGCGGCGCCGGTGTGTCGACGGGCAATTCGACGTCCGCACGGGCAGGCAGTTCGGTGGAGCCGGCGGTACCTGGTGCCATTATGGCTTTCGGTGCCGCACCGCCCGGCGGGGCGACAGACCCTGTGCCGGTGGGGTTTTCGGGCCCGAAGAGGCCGTGCGCCGCGGGACCGCCGATCGCGAGATCGCCGAATTTCGGTAGGTGTTCCAGAGCGACGGCGACGATGCCGTAGTCGGGAATCGTGCCGTCGGGCGGATCCTTGCGGTTCCAGTCGTACTCCCATTTGGTGCTGCCCGGGGCTTTGCGCATTCTGATACCGGCCGTCGAAGTCCAGCGCTCCGCGCCATCCGGGTCGCGCCAGAATCTGCCGGAGTCCTTGGAGAACCGTTCCAGCCCACCATCCTGATCCTCGCGGACGCGGACGCCGTCCACGCGGGTGGTGTAGCGGGATCCGGTTGGGGGCAAACGGTATTCGACGCCCTGCACGGGGGTGGGGTAGTCACCGTTGTGACCCCAAGGGTTTCTGAGCAGGAGCCCGATCGGTTTGCTCTGCTCGTCACGGAGGACGTCTAGCACCGCGTACGCATGCTCGCCCACCAGGCCCGGTACTGCCGTCGTGCTCTCGCGACCTTGCCCGAACGGGTAGGTGGCGATCGTGACCACGCCGCGCCGCAACGCCCAGGCGATCCGGGCGGCGATGGCTTCGGCAACGAATGTGTAGCGGCCGGGAAGCAGCCTGCGATCGTCGGGCCCGCCGTGCATCGCGGTGAAATAGCTTGTCAGGGAATCTTTCTCGGCCTCCCACTGCCCTGGAAACCGATTATCGAGATAGCGGCGGAAGCCGGCCGGCGACCGCAGATCCTCGGTTCGCTCGAATTGATCCCATGCCGACAAACGGGCGGCGGCACTGGTGGCGCGGTCGTCCGCGTTTTTGGTCGGGTCGTCGGGGTGGTCCGCGACGATCGCCTTCCATGCCTTCTCACGCAGCGCCTGCCGCGCGGACTCGAGGCTGTCCAGGACGTCGGCGACAAGGATGTGGAAGGCAGGATCGCCACCGATGAGCTTTCCCAAGGTCTCTAGGTCGAAATGGAACTGGTAGAACAAATCCCCCACTACCCGCGAAGGCTGTGCCAACGCGCCGTCGCCGGCACGGTAGAAGCCTTTGTCGAGGTGGGTGTAGACGTCCAGCGCGCTGATTACCGAGTCGTCACTCGCGTAGTAACCGCGGAACCCGCCGAAGTATTGAGCAAACGCTTTTCCGATCATGGCCGGCCACAACGGGTCTCCCGGTTCGTGGTGGACGTAGTATCCGGAGCGGGTTCCGGGTGTCACGTGAATATCCTTGGTGACCAACTCCCAGTGGATGCGGTATTGCTTACCGTCCGTGACGCGGAGCCCGACATAGACGGTGCCGTCACCGTTGTCGTGCAGCATCTCCTCGAGCGACTTCGGGTCACGACGGGCAATCCGCTCCAGCGGCGCGATCAATGCGCAATTGCCGGTCATTCCCTGCCGGACATCTTGTGGTTGGGGCCCGTACGGACCGAACAACTTCGCCTCGTGGCGTTTCTCGAGTTCCGGTGTCTCGGGCAGTACGTCGTGCGGCACTCGGACCCGTAACCATTGCAGTTGCTCCGGATGCGCGATTGTCCGCGCCTCCCCCGACGTGGGCCAGACGATGAGTTGGTCTCCGTGCGCCACAGTTATGACACCGTCACCGCCCTGGCGGTCATGACCGAGGATGCGGATCTCGCCGGTGGTATCCCAATCCACCGTGCCGTGGACTCCAGCGGAGCCAGGTCGGTAGTCGAAATCACCGGTCAGCGCCTGGGGAACCGTGACGTGCTCGCCGTCCGACAGGATCAAGTCGTAATACGGGCGAGTTCCGTCCGCCGGGACGATCAGATCCCCGTCCGCATGACCCGAGGCCGCCAACGTGACGACCTCGCCGTCATCGTTCACCAAGGTGAGGGCGGCCTTGCCGTCGGAATGGACAGTGTGCGCGGTGGAGACCGGAAGCGTCATCGCCGGAAACCGATGTGTTTTCATTCTTTCCCGGTGCGCGGCCGAGGTCGGCGGTCGCAGGTCGACGATGTCGAGTTCCGTGCGCGGCGTCGGGCCGTAGCGTTCGTACGGGTACGACTGCAGAGCGGCCAGCACATCGTCGCCGAAGTAGGTGTCGTCCCCCGCCGGCTCGAACGACGGCGAGGTGCGGGTGGTGCCATCGACCGGGCCGGTTCCGGCGTGTGGTTCGGGCTCGTCCGCGGGACTGGTCTGCGGATGCTGAGCGGGCGGCAGTCCAGTGTGTGCTACCTGCTCGGTGGGTTCATCGAACAGAATGCCCAGCACATTCTCTTCCTCGCCATCGAGCGGCGGGTCCGCTGGCCGGGGGCGATACAGTCCGTATGCTCCGGGACCGCTCATGCCGAGCGCGCTGAACCTCGGCAGATGGTGGAAGTCGACCGCGACAATGCCGCCTCGGCGCGGAATCGTCAGGTCCGGTGGATCGTGGCGGTCGGGGTCGGCGGTCCAGCTGGTGTCTCCCGGCCGCTTGATCTCTTTGACGAGCCCGTCCGCACTCGTCCAGAACTCGGTGCCGTCGACCGTGCTGCGGAATCTGTTGCCGCGCGCATCGGTGGACTGGGCGGATTTGTCGCTGGCGACATATCGTCGGCCGCCATCACTGGTGAAGTGGTAGATGGTGCCGTCGGGATCGATGCGCAATTGCCTGCGCTTGGCGCGGGAACCTTTGGTGACATAGGTCGTACCGTCATCCGTGACCCGGCGAACTTCCCCTTCTCCGATGTAGTCGATACCGCGAGGGTCCAAACGGTATTCGATTCCCGCAGCCGGAACGGGGAACCGCGCGTTGTTGTCGTGCGGATTCTCCAGCAGCAGGCGTACGGGTATACCGGCCGCGTCGTGCTCGATGCCCAGGACTGTGTATGCGTGGCTCGGATACATGCCCAGCGCCGGATTCGAGTCATCTTCGCGCCAGGTGTCTGTCCCGATCGCCACTGTGGTGCCGCGTCGGAGCGCCCATTCGATCAGCTGACCGATCGACCGGGCTGCGATCGCGGATCGGGCGGACAGTTGCCGATCCTCCACCTGGCTGCCGTATGCCTCCTGGAAATACTGTGTCAGCGCGTCTTTTTCGAGTTCCCACCGATCCGGGTGCCGCTGATCGAGGTACTGGCGGAAGCCCTGCGGAGCTCTGGGATCGCCCGTACGCAAATATTCCAGCCAGGCGGTGTCCCATGCGGCTGGATCATCCGGATACAGACTGTCGAGGCGATCCATTTCCGCGTTCCGCTGCGCAATCCGGTGCGCCTCCCAGTGCTCGAAGGTTTCGGCGAAGGCGCGAGAGAATTCGAGATCCGGCCGGGGCGTGTGATCGATCGGGATGTCAGAGCGCACCCGGTCGAGTAGGAAGTGAGCGCTGACCAACTCGTGCAGCGTATCGATGTCGAACCGCAGTGGATTCAGTATGTCGGCATTGCGGACGTGATGAACGGGTTGTGCCAGAGATCCGCCCGGTGCCAGATGGAATCCTTTGCCGAAGCTTGCCGCTGCTTTGGTCATCGGTAGCCCCACCAGGGGCAGGTAGCCGTTGCGGCCGCCGAAATATTGTGCGTAGGCCTTCTCGATCAGGGCGGCCCACAACGGTTCTCCGGGCTTGTGTTGACAGAATATCGTGGTCTCGGAGTTCGGGGCGACGTAGAACATCTTCTCGACCCGCACCCACAACGGCCGCGTGACACCGTCGGTGTCAGGCAGCAGACGGACGAAGACGGTGCCGTCGTTGTTTTCGTGCAGCATCTCGACGATCGCCTGCGGCCGGTGCTCAGCGAACCACTTGAGGTCGGCCAGCAAACCACAATCGCCGAGCATGCCCTGCCGGACTTCGTGCGGTTTAGGCAGCCCGTCGGGGCCGAACAACGGATCGTCCCGCCGCGCCAACCGCGGCAGCTCCGGAAGGACGTAGTACGGTGCGACGACGCGGACCCACAGCTGTTGCTGGGGGTACTTCATCCATCGCCACGGTCCGTGCCCTTGTTTCACCACGAGGGGAACCCCATACGGAACCTGCCGCAGCCTCGGATTGTTCCACTCGTCGAATCCGAGGAATCTCACCTCACCGCCCGGCACTTTCCAGCTCACCGTGCCGACCGGTCCGCCGTTCGGATCGGGTTCGAAGTCGAACCCCGACGCCAGAATATTCAGTACGTACCGGATCGGTTGCCCGGGCAGCATGATCTTGTAGAAGTCGGGCCCATTGCCATGTTGCACTACGAATTCCGCGGATACCCGCACACCCTTGGCCGGCAGCCACTCCACCTGGCCTCGATCATCGACGAATGTGATGAGATCTTCGCTGGCTGCGGGGCGGGGCAGCCAGATCGGCACGCCGGGGGTCGGCAGTGCGTGCTCCCGCTGCGCGAGGGTCAGATTCTCCAGCCGCTGACTGTGCGGCAAGCGTGGTGGGCGTGAATTGGCGCGAGTGAAACGCTTCCGGGAGATGCGGATCGGGCCGTCGAATTCGACTTCCTGCTGTTGCTGCAGACCGGGTTCGAGGTATCGGCCTCGGTCGCCGGATTCCGCTCGCCGAATGTGCAGATAATGGGTGTTGCGAGATTCCCGAATCGAGGCAGGGAGAGCCTCACTGTTGCGCAATGCAGGGAACTTCTCGAACAGTCTGAGCTTTTCTCGGTTGAACCAGTTGGGGAACAACAGATTGTCCCACCACGTTCGCCCGCTACCCGGGTAGGTGTAAGGCGAATCCAGCTCGTGCAACTGCCGCACCACCTCCGGCGCGAGCTCACCGCTGTCGTCGGCGAGTCCTTCGAGCCGGGCCACCTCGAGATCGAGCAGTTTCCCGTGGAGTTCATCCTCGAGGTCCATCGGAACACTGGTGCGCAGCGCCGGGAACTCGGTCAGCAAACGCAACCGCTCGGCAGGCGCGAGATCATCGAAACCCAGGTTGTTCCACCAGCTTTCACCGACATCCTGCCACCAGGTATCCAACGTGCTCAAGCCGGCAGGCGGCACGATGCCCTCGGTTCCCGAAGCAGCACTGAGAGATCGATCGCTGTCCACAAGTTGGTACGGTGCGCCGATGCCGACGCCGCCGAGGACTGCGGCGCCATCGGCGTTGCGATCGGCGGTGTACTCGGATCCGTCCGCCCGGTAGATGATGGCGGTGATCGCACGCACGTTGGCGGTGGGATGGCGGTCGATCGGGTAGCGGCTTTTGGTGACGGGGTCGTACCCAAGGACATCCAAGTGGTCGTTCTCGAAAACCACGACGTGCGCGCCGATTCCGTGTTCGTCGACCGGGCCGTGATAGGCGTCGACCACAAAGGCGAAGGCTCCGTCGCCGAGTTGCCGGAGGTGGTCATCGAGCTCGGCGTGGCTGGTGAAGGTGCGCAGCTCGCCGCCGGCATGGCGGTTGAACTGTTCGGCACTCATCCCGGCGAGCCCGACCGAGTTCTGTTCTGGTGCCGTGATCGGTGCACGAGGGTTCTTATCGGCGGCATACCGCAAAGCGAGGGGCGCGCAGTCCGGGTTACGGGTGGCCGTCTCGTCCGGTTCGATGCGACCGCGCAGGGTGGTGACGCCGTGGACGGTCGGGCCGATCCCGGTGATCCGGTAGCCGGTGTTGCGGGCGAACAGGAGTTCGTTCTGCCGCAGGCCGCCGTCACTGCCGACGTAGACCCCGCGGGCTCCGGGCGCTACCTCGAGTTCGAGGACGAACTTGGTGTTGAACCGAGACACCTGGACCGGGTTGGCGGTGAGCGACGTCGACAGGTAGCCGGGATCGCGTTGCTGGACACCGACCAGCAAGGCGAGGTTACGCCCGTTCAGCGGTGCGCCGTCCTGGGCGAGCAGGAAGTCGACGCTCTCGAGCGTGCGCAGGACACGGAGCGGTTCGGTCGACGGCAGCGGGCGGCCGGTCGCCTGGTCGAGCGATTCCCGGTGCTGTCGAACGACATCGGGGCCGAACTCGACGCCGTCGGTGCGGCGATACAGGGCAGACGCGTCATGGTGGATGTAAGCGTCGGCAGTGATGTTTTCCCAACGGCGGAACGGGTTTTCGCTGCCCAGGATCTCGGCGAGAGCATTCAGCAGCTCGGTTTCATGTTCGTCGCGGTGGGCGCGGCCTTCCAGTTCGTCGCGCTGGGTGCGCAGCGCTGCGAAGGCGAATTCGGTGCCATGTTCCGCAACGATCGTGTGATAGATGGCGAGGTTGCGCTCGATCCGCGCGCAGAGCTCGTCGAGTTCGATACCCGACAGACTCCGCACAATGTTGTTGAGCACCGAATTCTGGCCGTGGGCGATGAGCGCCCGGCGCGATGACTCGGCCAATTCGTCCCACGGGTGGGTCCGCAGTCGATTCGATCCGAAGCGGTCACCCGCTTGGTCGGTATCGAAAACCCGCACCCCGTTGCCGTCGATGCGGCCTTCGTTCTCGGTATCGCTGCCGAAAGTTGTTTCGACAGTACGCGTTTCGCGGATCGGAGCGGGCCACGCCACCGAGGTGTCGGAATCTGTCGAACCGAGGCTCTCGGTGTCGAAATCACGGGAGCCGTCCTCGAGGTGGTCCTCGTCGTCGGTGTCCTCGACTGGCGACCGGCGACCTGCGGGCGCGAAACCGGTTGCGCTGGAGCCTACTTCGGCCTCGATCCGGTATCCGTCACTATGCGGCCGCACGCCGGTGATGCGCAGCGGCGTGCCGGGCGGCAACAGCAGCCGTGGCTGCTCGGCGTCGCCGAACGCCAAGCCGTCGGACCCGGGGTGCACGGTCAATATCAACCGGTGCTCGGTCTCTTGCGGTGGCGCCGAACCTTTCGGTGCCGTGACGAGAAATACGTCCGGCGTGACCGTAGTGCCGATCACATCGCGATGGGCCTCCTTGCCCCGGGGAATGGACAGGAAATCGATGTCGTCGAGATCGTGGACGACACGCATCGGCTCGGTGATGGACAGCGGTTGGTCGGTCAGCTCGGTCAGTAGCTCGACCTGCTCCTGTAGCGCGACTTCGTCGAACGGCCGGTCGAGATGCGGGAAAAAGGCGCTCATCTCGTTGATCGCCTTGTGGCCCTCCACCGTCACCGCCCATAGCTCGGACGGCGACACATAGGAGTGGGAGAAAATCTTGTTCAAGATCTCGAACTGCTGGGCCTGCCGCTCCGGCAGCGCGCCCTTGGACTCCTCGATCCGCAGCTCTTCGAGCAGCCGTGTGAGCGTCCTGATATCAGGCACATCCCCACTGGCGGTGCGCAATTGGCGCACGGCGGCATGGTTGCGAAGCATCTCCGCCATGGTCTCGGCCATCCCCTCGGGATCGCTGAGGAACTCGTTGACGGGGGCCGGATCGGCGACGAGGGCCAGCACCGCGCCCCGCGACCCGGCCGGCAATTCGTTCCATTTCTCCAGCAGGTCCACGCGGGGAGTGCGCGCGGGTTCGCGCCTGGGGTGCACCGTGGTCGCGCCGCTCGGCGTGGGCACGGGCGGCCGGAAGAGGGTGCGGATACGGCGGAACGCAGTGCCCGTCGGCGGTTGAGCCGCGGTCTGTTGTGCCGGAATGGATGCCGTCGCACCGGCCGGTGTATCCCGACCGCGTAGGCGGGAGACGAAGCGCCGCAGACGACCTGCCGATCGTGTTGTGCGCGCGGATTGCGCGCCCGATGCGTCGCCGGTGTGGGCTGGTGTGCTTCCGTCAATGTTCGGAGTGACGCGCTGGTGCCCGGCCGGGTGCGATGTCGTAACAGCGGCGCGGCTGGGACCGGCCGTCGATCTGGTGGGAAGCCGGGTGCCGGTCGCATCGTAAGGTGCGCCGATGCGGATATCGGCAGGGAATTTCGGGATCGCGGCACCGCGCGGACGCCGGGGGCGGGCCAGGCGGCCGTCGGGGGCGTAGAACACGGCGTAATAGCGAAGCGCGCTGCCTTCCCCGGCGAGTCTGCGGATCGGATTACCCTCGGCGTCATAGTCCCGGACGCCGATGACGCCGCCTTCGTTGACCATCCGGTAGCCGTGTGCGCCTAAGCCGTTCGCGCCCATGCCGTCCGCGCCGACTGCCGGGGGGTGCACGCCGATGACCTCGGCCTGCGCCCCCGGGCCGAGCCGGGCCAACTCCTGTTCGATGCCGTGCTCGTCGGCGAATCCGTGGAGTTTGCCGCCCGCGGCCTGCTCGGCTTCGCGCCGTGAGCGACCCGGCAGATGCCGCCGTGAGCTGCCGGGCAACGCCCAAGACCGATAGTTCGGCCGGATCGCGGGGCTGTTGTTCTCGCGCTGGATGTCGGTCAACGACCGAACCAGACAATCGGCACTGCCCAACTCGCCCGCGGCGACACGCGATCGGCCGGCGACGGCCGTATGGGCGGTGCTGCCGTCACCGTAGGTGGACGTCGCGGTCGAACGCGTTGCGCCGCCGAATGGTTGGCGAATGAACTGTCGGACGGCGGCGCGCATGCCACGGCTTCGAGCGGGCGAGCTCGTCACATCGCCGGTGCCGAGGTGGGCTCCGATACGAGAGACGAAGCCGCGCAAGCGGGCCAGCGCACGTGACCTGCGGACAGGTTGCTCGGGTGCCGGGTCACCGCCGTGCGCCCGGGTGCTGCCATCCGTCCCCTCGGTGGAAACGTCGAACTCCGGCGCTTCCAGGATAGTCGGCAGCCGGGTCGATTGCCTTGTCTCCCAGGCTGATTCCAACAGTTCGAAAGAATCGGGCCGCCCGGTCGCCCAGTCGTAGGTGATCCGCAGCGGAATCCGGGTCATCCGGTAGGGCTCGGCACGCTGCTCGGGCGCTACCGACGACTGCCGACCCGGAATGTCGAGGGTGAACTTCGAAGGGAGCGAGCTTGTTCGGCGGGGAATCACGGGCGGGACGAGGCCGCCACCACCCCGGTTCCGCTGGTCTGCTCCGGAGGTCCGCCGATCCGGCTCGTCCTCGGCCTGTTCGGCTCGGATGCCGGCCGAGCTGATCGGCATCACCGGGTGGGCCTCCTCGTCCGTGATCGGCTCGCGGACAAGGGATTCCTGGGACCCGGCGGAGAGGTTGGTGTCAGTGCTGTGGACCGAGGCGCTGTCGGTCGGCGACTGCGGCCGGGAGGGCGGGGCGCGGTCCGGCTGTCCGGCGTCGAAGGTGTCGTCCGGTTCGCGCTCGAGCAGCGCGGATCCTTCGCCTGGCACGGGTGCTGCGACAAAGTGTCCGCGCAGGACGACGAGGTCCGGGCGGTGAAACGAATCGAAGGGGTCTGCGCCGATTCCGGTGATGACATACGGAGTGTTGCTCGCGAACAACAGCTCGTTCTCGTGTGCGTTCTTCTCGAGGCCGTCGCGTCCGAGATAGATTCCGCGCAGTACCGTCGTGCCCGCTGGAACGACGAGTTCGAGGCGGATGTTCGGGTCGGTGCTGAGTTCGAAGAATTCGGGGTTCAGGGAGGTGGACAACAGGCCGCCGTCCCGCTGGATGCGACCTCGAAGCAGACCGAGATCTTTGCGTCCGTCGAGCGTATTACCGTGTTCATCGATAGCCATGAAGTCGACGTTGCCGAGTGCTCGGACGACGAGGAACGGTTTCGTCACATGCAGTAGCTGATTGGTTCCCTGGCCGAGCAGTTCGAGATATCGGCGGATATTTTCCAGCGTGGGCGCAGTAGCGAAATGTGTTCGATATGCTTTGACGAACCGGTCGTAGCTCCTTCCATCGACCCGGATCTGCTCCCAGCGAGCCGACGGGCGAGGATGCTGCATAAGCTCGTTCAGCGCACGCAGCCTCCGGGTTTCCGAAGCACCGAGGTGCGCGTCCTCCAGTCTTCGCACCGTGTCCCGGTCGGAGTCCGTGAGATCGTCGGCGTTCTTGTCCAGTAATAGCCGCAGCTCCTGCGCTTCGGCTGCCGAGCACCTGCTGATCAAGCTCTCCTGGAGGCCATTTCTCGCCTTGATCAGCATGGTGAAATTCGGAACCCAGGGGTGTCCTTCGACAAGCACTTCCGAGGTGGCGGCACAGCGCTGGAACCCACCGAAAGTTTCCTCGAGACTCGTGCCCGCGCTGCGCAACAGCGCGTTGGTGACCGCGGCGGTTTGCTGGTAGGTCAGCAGCGCCGCGCGGACGTCCGGGGGCTGCTGGTGCATGGTGCGGAGCGTCCTGTGCCCGAAGTCGGAACCGTCTCGGTCGCTGGTGAATACGCGCACATCGCCGAGGGGCTGCGACGCGGCCGGGGTGTCGAGGAACGAGGTATGCACCGTCACCGTCGACGAGCCGGTGCGCGACAGGGATGCGGTGAGCGCCGTGGATCCGAATACGTGGACATCGGTCGTGCCGCGATGGTGGGTGATGAATTGCGCTATCGCTGTCCCCAGGCGGTCAGCGCGGTCACCGGCTTTGTCGGTGTCGTAGTCGATCCAGACGACGGTCGCGGCGCCGGGATGGTCGCGGACGGTTTCGGCGTGCAGGCCTGCGGCGCGGCCGGTCAGCTCGTACATCGAATCGGCGGAGGCGGCGGAGTGTGCGTGCCAGTGCACTGTCGGTGCGTTGTCGACCGGCCCGAAAGCGATGACCATGAGGCCGTGACGACCCGATTCGTCCTGGACGAACGTCAGCACGTGCACATCCGATGGCGTGCCACCGCGCCGATCGGCAGCCACCGCGGCATTCCTTACGGCAGTCCGCAGGAACATGCGCGGGACGGCCAAGTTGTGCCGCCGTTCCCGCAGATGCGGTGGCAGTTCGTCGTCGGGTTTGTCGGCGTTCTCCATGAACCAGTACTTCCGCAGGAGCAGATACTGGATGTTGCGGGAGTTCCGAATCGAGGCGGGGAGGGCTTCACTGTTGCGCAGTGCGGGGAACTTCTCGAACAGCCCGAGCCTTTCTCGGTTGAACCAGTTGGTGAACAACAGATTGTCCCACCACGTTCGCCCGCTACCCGCGAAGGTGTAAGGCGAATCCAGCTCGTGCAACTGCCGCACCACCTCCGGCGCGAGCTCGCCGCTGTCGTCGGCGAGTCCTTCGAGCCGGGCCACCTCGAGGGCCAAGAGCTTCCCGTGGAGTTCATCCTCGAGGTCCATCGGAACACTGGTGCGCAGCGCCGGGAATTCGGTCAGCAAACGCAACCGCTCGGCAGGCGCGAGATCATCGAAACCCAGGTTGTTCCACCATGTTTCACCGACATCCTGCCACCAGGTATCCAACGTGCCCAAGCCGGCAGGCGGCACGATGCCCTCGGTTCCGGAAGCAAGGCTGGACGATCGATCGCTGTCCACACCGTCGGACGGTGCGCCGATGTGGGTCTGTTCGTCCGTGATCGGCTGGCGGACAAGGGATTCCTGGGACCCGGCAGGGAGGTTGGTGTCGGTGCTGCGGACCGAGGAGCTGTCGGTCGGCGACTCAGGCCGGGAGGGCGTGGCGAGGTCCGGCTGTCCGGCGTCGAAGGTGTCGTCCTGATCGCGGTCGAGCAGCGACACGAGCTCGACAGAGCCGGTGGGTGAAGAGGGTCGGGCGAGCTCCGACGGCGGACCCCGTGGCGCGTCGCTCGGGTCACCTTGGTAACCGGTGTCATCCTGGGATATCTCGCCGAGCTGACTGCGTGCCAGCGTGTCGAGCATCTCTTGCTGCCATGCCGTCGTCTGGTCGGTGGACTGCTCTTCGCGCGGCTGGAGTTCGGGCTCGTCCTGAATCCGATTTTCCGTGCCCGGCACCTTGGCTGCCTGCTCCTCGCCGGTCCAGGGTCTTGGGGCAGCGTGCGGCAACAGCGACTCCGACCCGCGCGCCACCGACGGCCGGGCGTTTGTGGACAGCGTTTGCGTGGGCACCGGCACTGATTCAGTTGCGGTACCGGACCTTTCGGGTAGCGACACGTCGTCGACCGGGTCGGCGGACCGCACGGTGCCGTCGGGCGCGGAGATCGTAATGGTGGGCAGCGCGTGAGGGCGGTCGGTGGACACCTGCGGATCGTCCTCCGGCGCCGTTATGACGATGATCGGCACTGCCGCAGGGATTTCGGTGCTCGACCGGCCCGCTTCGGTGCTGCGCACCGACTCGCTGTCGGTCGGTGTCTGCGGCCGTGGCGAAACAGGCGACATGCCCGTGCGTGCGGGTGCCCGAGAATCGGGCGTGCGAGTTTCAGCCGGCACCGCGAGATAGAAGTGATTGCCGTGGTTCAAGGCTGTGGCGGAGGGCGCCTCGGTAGTTTCCGCGCCGAGTATCACACCGCGCGTCCGGTAATACTCGTTATGTAGCGCCAGGAAGAACCCGCGCCGCCGCAGTACGGCACCGGCCGCCTGAGGTGTCAAGTGGCTGGCCGCGTTTCGCCAGACCCGCGGAGCCCTGATCGCCTGTACCTGCCGGTCGAATTCGGCGCGGAGTCGGTTGTTGTCTCGTGCGGTCTGCAGGACGGCCAATTCCTCGGAAGTGAGCAGTTCTGCCTCGGCTGGGGCTAGGGCAGCCGCGTCGACAAGGGACGCGAACTGCTCGAAGTAGTCTTCGGCGTTCGTCTCGATCTCGGTCACGATCTCCGCGCGCAATGCGGCGATTCGCTGATCCAGTATCTCCTGTGTCAGCGGCGGGTCATCCGCATAGACGACGCGTTCGAGCAGCAGGGGCAGGCAGTCACCGTCGTCGCGCATGGATTCCCAGACCTGCCCGGCCGGTGCGGCGATACCGCCCACCGCTGCCGAGCGAGGACCTTGCCACCGGACACCGCGCGCGGACGCGATGTTGTGGGCGGGTGCGCTCTCGGGTGCCGCATCGAGATCGGTGATCGGCTCCAGTGGCGCCGGGCCTGGGCTCTCGGATAGCGCACCGGGTTCTTTCCCCGTGGCGTGCTGCTCGACGATGGGCGTATCCGGCACAACGGGTCCGCTCGTTGCCTCGATCGAGTTGCCCAGTGCCACAGCGGGTTCGGTTGTCTCGAGGCTTTGTGCGGGTTGCTTCGCGGGTTCCGGGGCGGGGGTGGTGTCGGTGGACTGTGCGGGCTGCTCCGCGGGGGCAGGTGTGGGTTCGGTGGGTGCGCGCAACGAATCGGTGGTGCGGATGAGTGCGTTGCCGATGACCCAGAGCGTGCCCTTGGGGCCGATGAGCTTCAGCAGCACAATGGTCCAAGCGCGATGGTTGTCCGAGCCGAGCCCTTCGGCGTTCAGCGCCGCGGTGCCGATGCGCAGCAGCGAGCGGCGTTGGTTGCCTACCTTTCTGGACATGCCGTGGGCCTTGGCGCCGCCGCCGAGCGGCAAGCCCGCGGGGGCGCCGCGGTTGCTGGCATCCGCGGTGGTCGGAACGCTCGCACCGACCGTGGGCGTGAAGGTGTTGGCCTGGCTTGCCTCGGACTGGAAACTCTCCGACGTGACCTGCATGCCGTCCAGAGTGATCGCCCCGCTCGTTCGGTCGATCTCAGGCGAGTAGAGCGTCACCTCGGCGGTGATGCCGGTGACCCGCCGGCTGTCGGGGTGTGCGGTCGGGATCGGCAGAATTCGGTCCGATGCGTCGACATTGTCGAGGAATGCGGCGATGGACCCGGGGCCGAGCACGGTCGGCAGGCCGGTCGAGGCGAGCGTGTTCAAGACCTGGAGCATGCTCTCGACGGACCGGGTCCGGTGATTGGCCTCGACCGAGGGGGCAACGGCGCGCAGCGATCGATCGAGCTGATCGATCGCGTCGAACCAGTAGATCTGGATCGGTCTGCTCGGCAACCACGGCTGCGCGAGCAACGGGGCGAGCCCGGCCGGTCTTTCCAGCTCGATCGCCACGCTTCCCGCGGGCGGGGCCTGGCGAGGGACCGACGGATCGGACTGGTAGGTGTCGGGCCGGACGCGGCGGAGGACGGTGTCGGTGGCGGTGTCGGTTCTGGTGTCATCGACATGGAATTGGATGTGGTTGACGGCATGGAAGGACTTCGAGACGGAGCCGCCAGGTCGGCCCCACTGCGAGGTATCCAGTCCCAGCAGGATTCCCGCCGTCGCTGCGGCGAGGCGGGCCAGGTAGGTCGCGTGCGCGTGATCGAGGAGCCACCATCGGACCGTGACCGTCAACACGTAGGGCACAGCGAATCGCGCGGTCTCGTCGCCGCGCATCGAGGTGCCCCGCACTCGGCTGGAATCCCTGGTGCCACCCATGTTTCCGGTGCCTTTGACAGCGAAGCTGAAGGTGGGCCGTGCGCCGCCTTCCACTTGGAAGCTGGGGTTCAAGCTCCACTGATCGTCACTGCTACGTCCGGTGCCCACCGCCGTATTACTGCCGCCGAGCGCGTTGCCGTCGGCGGTCGTGTGCAGGAAATGGGTCTCCACCGCGACGCCGTTGGGCTGCCGCCGTCCACGAATCCGGTCGAGGTCGGCGTTGGGATGTGGCCGCGTTTCGAAGACCACCTCGAAAGGGCGCGGAAGGAACGGGTAGGTGCGGTCGACGAAGACGAACGACTTGGTACCCGGCCCATTGGCGAGGGTGCGGGTGCCGAAAATGGAGGTGTGCTTGTTGACTTGCATCAGGACGCCGAGGAAGTGGTTGGCAGAGCTGGGAGAAAGTACCCGCGGCGTCGCCGACTCCACCATTTCCTTGACCGCCGCTTTGAAGCCGTCGTGTCCCCCTTCGATGTCCACTTCGACGACGTTGCCGTAAGTGAGGGCGCCGTTGCTCAGGACGTAGCCGATCGGCAGGAACAGATCGGCCCGCTTCTGCTTGACGATCTTGTGCACACCGCTCTCCTTGACCAGGCGGGCAAGGTGGGGATGCAGATGTAGATCCTTGTCGTACAACAGGAATTCTGTCCCGTTGGGATCGTCGACGACGAGGGTGTTGTCGCCATAGGCTGTCGGCTGCGCCGCTCCGACGAGAGCCCGCCCCACGTCGGTCAGATATCTCACCGCTCTGGAGCGCCGGTGCACCATGGCGCCGAAGTCTTTCGCCGTACCGGTGAGGAGGTTGCGGGTACCGGTCTCGACGGTGACCGCGTGCACTACCCGTGCGGTGAACCGATAGGCCTCGCCGCGCGGTCCCGCCGGGTTCGTTCCGGCCGCGTTGACGGCGGTCGTCGTTACCCGGTTGGTGCCGATGGTTTCGGCTGCCGTGGCATGCCGCGAGCGGGAGATCGAGTGCTGGTACGTACCGCCGGGAATGGCGCTGTGGTCGGCGTCTTCGCCGAAGCGTTGTGCGACACTCAGGCCGAGCTGGTCGCTGTCCAGAGTTTCCGATTTCTCCTCCGCATGGTCCTGGGCAGGAGACCAGTTCTCGGCGTTGATCTTCGCCGATTTCGGCAGCACCACAACGTCGGTGAGGTAGGACTCGAGTCGAATGATGTAGTCGGTGCCCGCGATGACGCCCGCGGTGCCGACCCCCTCGATCTCGTCGGAGCTATGCGAAGTCTGCACCAGCGACGCCAGCTGAGCTTGCGGGGAGAGGGCGTGGTGAATGACTTGGTAGGGTGCCGACTCCGGCTCGGCGACGCGCCCGCCGAAAGACTGTTCCCAGAGCCAGTTACCGCCGACGGCGATCTTGTTGATCCCCCATTCGACCCAGCCTTGGCGCACATCGGGTTCCGATTCGGGGTCGGAGAGTGCCCGCGACGCATCGTGCAGCGCGCCCGAGGGATCGGTGATGACGATCGTCGGCACGTCCGGCGTCAGCGTGTCGGACGGGCGAGGCGTGGTCTGCTCGGGCGACTCGACCGGGAATCCACCGGGTATGCGTTCGGGAGCAGGCGCGGTGTCGGGTGCCGGGGAAACAGTATGCAGCGCGCCGGACGGATCGGTGACGACGATAGTGGGAGTTTCCGAGGTCGGCAGGTCGGCGGTAGGCGGGCTCGTCTGCTCGGGCTCCGCTGCCGGTTGCGGAGTCCAACGCGGCAGGACCGCATCCTGTTCGGGATCGACCGGGAATGCCCCCGATATCGTCGGCTCGACCTCCTCGACCTCCTCGACCTGCTCGGTATCGGGCCTCGTTCCGTTGATGAGAGCGAAAACGGCCTGGCGGATTTTCGTGCTGGAGCCGGCGTCGAGGACGATCGCCTGCCCGGGAAGGCCTCGGGTCGGTAGAGCGAGTCGGTCGATGTCCTCGTCCGTGATCTCCCGAATGGTCGCGACCGGAGGCGGGGACGGGTCGGCAGGCGCTGTGTTCTCCGTGCGATAGGTGGGCACATTGAGGCGGACCACGCCCGCACTGCGCATCAAGTCCGGGTCCTCGCCGGCACTGTAGGAAATCTCCATCCAATGCATCACGGGTACTCTGAAGTTTTGTGTGCCGTCGTCAGCGGGGCTGATGATCATATTCGTGGCGCCGGTATCGAAGCCGTATGCCGCTCCACCCGAGTCGTGATGCGAATGAACGGCGTTCGGCGTCACGCCGGCGATGATTTGATTGCTCGGCACATTGAACGGGTTGATGATCGCCGCATTGCCTCCGCCGTTCCAATTCGACAGCGGCGAGGCGGTGTCGGACTGCGTGCTACCGGACAGGTTGATGCCTGCCCGGTTCTGTGTCTGGAATTTGGGCAGCGCACGCTCATGAATGACGTCGTCGTGTGGGCGGTCCGGCGCAGCGTAGTAGCGTTTCGTGACAATCCTGATCGAAATACTCTCGGTACCGAACCGGCGGGGCTTCTTGAACCACTGGATGGTACCGCCCGCGAGCGTCAGATTCGTCTCGTCTACCTCGCCATCGATCATTTCGGGAAAAGCGGCAACTAAATCGGACTGCGCCTTCATTCGCTCGAAAGCGGCGATATTGTTTTCGCGCGCTATCGCGAGCCCCTTCTGCTCGACCAAGTCCAGCACACCCGGCCCATCATGTTCGCTCGAGAAAAAGCCGGCGCCGGACAGGAACTTTTCAGCTGATGCGAACAAGGGGTCGGTGCCGGTGACCCCGAACGGGGTGGTGTCGAGGCTCAGTTGACGCAAATGCAGCAGCTTCGGCGGCAGGTACCGAATCGGGGTCGGTTTTTTGGCCGGGGTTTCCTTCGGTGCCGGGGAGCGAGTCTCGATCGGTTGCTCCGCCGAATTCGGGCCGGGAGTCTTCTTCGACAACGGGGGCGGCGTCGCGGTCGGTTTGCCGCCCAGGGTTCCCTTCGGCGGCACCAACGTGTTGATCGGGTACGTTTTCCCGTCGGCCAGTGGTGTTCCCGCTGCGGGTCCGAAACGCTTACCGTCCCGGACCAGGACGAGATGGACGCGCATGCGGGGCGTCGTGTGCAGCAGATCGTCGTGAAGCCGCAGCCCACGGGAGGTGTGCGCTTTCCTGCCGTAACCGAGGGAAAGACTGGAGTGGTCGGCTACGCCGCCGCGGAAAGTGATCTGGCCGCCGAGGCGGGGGTATCTGGTCTCGGGGAAGGGATCCCCCGCGCCGAGGGTTATGGTCAATGCCGGGTGCGTACCGGATTCGTTGGCGATCGTCGACTTGCCCGTCACACCCACCTCGCGGAGGGTGTATATTTCCAGGCCGAATTTCTCGTGGGTAGGGCCGGTGATTTCGGTGCCGCCCTCGAAATCGACTCGCATCAAGAAGAAGCCGAGAGATTCATTGTTCGTGTCCAACCAGGAAGGGGAGGGCAGCCACCCGCCGCGCATCAACGGAATATTGCCCAGAATGTTCTCTTCTTTGAAGAAGTCCATCAGGTCGCCTACGGATTCGTAGGAGATGCCCGCGAGTCGTTCGCGGAATCCCTGGTATACGTCGGCCAGCAGTTCGTCGTGGTTCGGAATGCTGAGTGCCGAATAGAACGGGAATCGTGACAACGACGGCGCGGTTTCGCCGGTCTGCTCGGGATGAAAGACCGCCGGGACCGTCGCCGAATTGTTCGGATCGACGCGTGGCAATTCGATATTGTGGACCAGGAATTTCGGAATCCAGATCATCAATAGGTCGGGCGCCACCCCGGCGATATCATGCCACACCTTCGCACTGCTATCGGCTGGCAGGACATCGTCGATACCCTGGTTCAGGCTGAACTGCCATTCCTGTTCGTAGGTGTGTGGAATGGAAGGCCCCTTGGTCAACTTCTTGACTGTCGACTCGACCGTCGCACCGGCCTCGACGCGCGTGCCGTACTGGTTCACGATGACCGAACCATTCGGCGTGAAATCGAGACTGCGCAAGCCTCGTTCGTGCATCGGCACTTTCGCGCCGTAGGAACCCGAGAGCGATCGTAGGTCGTGTTCACTGGCGCTATGGCTGGTCGAGGTCGATCCGCGCGCGTAGAGCCACATTGTGACCGGCGGACCGTTGCCTTCGGCGTCGCGGTCGCCCACCGGCGGGAGTTGCTCCTCGGCCGGCCGCGCGTTGCGCAGACGCAGGCGGATCGAAACGGGGAAGCGGCGGCCACGGTAGGTCACGCGCAGCGGCAGGCCCCGCTTGGTGAGCAGCCGCGACCACTCGCTGCTGATCAGGCGGGGGGTGACCACCTGGCTGAGTTCGGCCCGGAACCGCTCGTCTTCCCCAGTTGCCCCGACCACGTGACGGTAGAGCTGTTCGCGCAGCCACGTTGCTGTCGTTTGCGGCACCGGGACGATATCGACGACCTCCTTCAGCCCGTCCCGCTGCGAACCCAAATTCCGGACGATGTGATTCACCTGCCCGGCGCTCGCCGTGGTGGGCGGCTGGGTCAGCGCCGTGGGCATCGAACTCTGTGCCGGCGGACTGGTGTCGGCCGACGACGTGGCCTGGTGGTCGGCCGGAGTGTCCGCCGGCGGAGCGGCGGACCCGTCGTGCGTGGTAGGCGTGGCGAGTGGGCTGGTCTCGACGCCGGGTCCACTGAACGACGGCAGTGCGGGGGCGTTCCCGAACGCGAAGCGTGTGCCGGTGCCGCGGATGGACAGGTAAAGGAATTTGGTCAGGTGGGTGGCGTCGAGGGTCAGGGTGCGGTCCGGGCCGTAGGTCAGTCCCTTGATCGTTTGCGGCACAACTGGGTTGTCTGTCCACGGATTGCGCAGGACGATGTCGACCCCGCCGGTGGCGCCGGGACGTACGTCGACCACCGCATAGGCATGAGTACCCACCAATCCTGGATATTTGGTGGTGTTCTCCACATAGGACCCGAAGCTACGAGTGTTCAGCACGACCTGGTCACCACGGCTGCGCACGAAATGGAACAGGTCGGAGAAGTGTTGCTGGACAACGGAACTGGTCATGGCGCGCTGTGGATCGTCGGTTTGGCCGAGGTAGCCGAGTACGGCGGCGATCTCGGTCTGCCACAGTGTGCGCTCGGCGGACCCCAGGTGGAGGTTCAAGAAGTCCTGGAAGGCTGGGACCGAGGCGGGTTTGTTGCTCCGACTCCAGATCGGTTCGAGCTGGCCGAGTCGTTGCGCGAAGGCGAATGCGGTATCCGCGTCGGCATTCTGACCGAGTCGCTCGATGATCAGGTCGTAGATCGTGTCGACACCGAAGCGCATCGGGTGCAGGAAGGTGATCAGGTCGATGCCGCGCACGGGTTGCGGGGCGGTTCCTTTCGCATTCAGCTCGTACGGCGGTAGCAACTGCCCCATCACGTGCGCGGCGAGCCCGCCCTTGATCAAGGCGTAGTCACCACCGCGCCAGACCGCGTAGGCCTTTTCGATCAGAGCGGGCCACAACGCTCGCCGCGCGTCGTTGGCCGCATAGATCATCTGCCCGCTCGCGTCGGCGTAGAAGTCCTTGGTGATTCGCACCCATTGCGGAACACCATCTGTGGTGAAGAACCGCACGGCGACAGTGCCGTCGGGGTATTCGACGATCATGTCCCTGATCGCCTGCGGGTGGTATTCGGCGATGTCCATCAGCGGCGCGATCAGGTAGCAGTCCCCGGCCTTGCCTTGGGCCGCGTCGGCGGGCACAGGCCCCGCCGCACCGAATACCGGACCGGTCGCCGTCGCTATCGAGCGACCGAGCTGTCCTAGCGCGTGCGGGGATACCCGAGTCTTCCCGTCCAGCAGAGGTTCACCCCCACTACCGGCGCGCAGCGGTACCTGCCCGCCAACCGGCGTATGGCGCGCGGCACCACTCGGTGACAGCCAGCGCAGTCCGGTGACTTCGACCGCCGGCTTCGTCGGCGTCGTCCAGTGGTAGGCACCGTCGCTCCCCGGCGGAAAAACCGTCAGCTCACCGAGCAGATTTCGGTGCACCGAGTGTCGCGCGGCCGTCGGCTCGTCACCGATCCACACCGTGAGCAGATCCGGGTTCGCTGGATCGACCGCGCCGTGCAGCTCGTCACCAGGCCGGACACTGAGCAGCTCACCGTCCTGATCGACGATGGCCAACCGGCCGGTCGGCGCGGTGATCGACGAGCCCGGCATCGGCGCGATCGGCGGCGGATGAGCGGGTGCGCCGAATGGACGGATCGATACCGTAGCCTTGGCGGTGATATCAGGCCGCAGCAACGCGAATGCCTTCTGCGCCAAGGCCGCCCACATCGGCTCACCATCGATATGCCCGGCATACATCGGCTCTCCGGACGACGGCGACACCTCGTGCGGCAGAGTCCGATCGACCCGCACCCACACCGGCTGACCGTCGACGAAGAACCGCACCCCCACTGTCTGGTCGGGATACTCATGGAACATTTCCGCCAAGGCCTGCGGATCTCGCATGGCCTCCCTGCTCAGGTTGTTCATCAGCACCGCGAAGTCCGCGCGGGCCCCCGCCCGAGCATCCGAAGGCCGCGGCATCGGCTGCGAATTCTGCGTCGCGAAGACCGGGCCGGTATGCGCGACCATCGACGTGGCCGGGCCGCCGAAGCCCAACGCGTGCACAGCTTTCGACGCCAGGGTGACCCGCCAACTCAGGTTCTCGACGTATACCTCGTCGTCGTCCTCCGGCTCGATCGCCAGTAGCTCGCCCGCACCCACCTGGACGGCCTTGTTCCCGTGGTAGAACAACAGCTGAGTCAGCGGCTGACCATCCACGTCACGCTCTGGCCTACCCACCCGCGCGCCATCGGGACCCACAGACCATTCGAAGTATCCGAGCAGTGCGGCATGTACCCGGTATATCCGCTGCGGATCCGAACTCACCCTGATCTGCGCGTTTTGCCGGACCACCTGCCCGTCCCACTCGATACTGTCGCTGGGCCCGATTACCACGACATCCATGCCATTTCGGGCGATCAGTACCGTGTTCTCGGTATTACCGATCACTCCCACAGCCTGCACACCCAGATCCGGCGGCGGCACCGAGAACAACTTGGGCCTTTCGTCAGGATCGACCTTGCCTATGTCGTCGGGGGGCGCCGGACCGGAGAGGCTGCCGGAAAGTGACTCCGCCGCTGTGGTTTCGGTCGCGGACACGGCTGCGGTGTCGGCGGCGCCGAGGTGCGGGGTCGGGGCGCCAACGTAGCCATCGGGTGCCGGCGATTCCGACAGTGCCAGCCGTGAGTCGTCGACAAACCCCGCCGAGTACGCATCACCCGCATCGAAGATCTCGTCCGACCCCGGACCGGAGATTGTTTGGCCGACCGGCGGAGCGAACTTCGCCGTGGTACGTCCCGGCGCATCGGATCGGTTGGGCGACAAGGTATCTGCCGAGCCGTCCGATCGCGGCGGCAGTGACGGCGCGTCCGGAGTGTTCTTCGGCGGGCTGTCGTCCTGCTGAGCCGGATCATCGGACCGGGTGTTTTCCTGCGGCGGTGTGGTGGAGTGCGACGGGGGTGGTGTCGCGGGCGGCGAAGTAGCCGGCCCCATACCGGGCGGAGCCTCGCCGCTGCCGTCGAGCGCGGTGGTCACGGGACGGATGGCAGGCGGCGGCGACGCGACCGTGCCGGGCGCCGAAGGGGTCTGGGTTGTCGGAATACCGGCCCGGTAGGCGCCGGAATGGCCGCCGGTCAAGTTATGGTCCACTGCCCCACTGTGTGGGCCTACTGCGTGCTCGGGCTCGCGGTGGGGGGCGAGTAGTTGTTCCTCGGCCCGGCGTTGCAGCCTTGGCGTGGTTTCTTCCTGAAGCACCCGTACTGCTTCGTCGACGCGTTCGTTGGCTTCGCTGAGGGTGTTCTGTTTATCTGGCGAGGGCTGTGCTTCGTATTCGCGGGCCGCTTGGTCGCGTTCGCGCACGGCGTTCTGGTAGTAGGTGATCTCGCGGGCGGCTTGCGCATCGGGGATCTCGGTGAGCAGATCTCCGTCGGCGGTGTAGATCTTCCAGGATCCGGGCGTGCCGCCGTTTTCCCGATCGGGGCCGAACCCGCCGCGGGCGGTCCGCCAGATTGCCTGCAACACCACGCGCGGTGAGAAGGCCGGTCCGCCACTGATTCTGACGATGACGCCGCCGAGTTCGATCGCATCCGCGGTAGGTGTGGGATCGCTGCCGCGCGCACCGGACTTGTTGATGAACATGATGTCGCCCACGTCACCGAAGTCGTCGACCAGAACTTTGGCGGCCTTTTCGGCGGTATCGCCGCCGCCGTTCTGCACATACCAATGGGCGTCGAGCACCTTGTACTCGACCTTGACGTCCGCCGCCACCTCGAGCCCGTGCTCGCTGGCGTACTTCCTGATCCGTTGATCGGCGAGCGCGTCGACCCAGTCGATCAGGCCGCGCTCGTGCGGTTGCTTGTCCTGCCAGCCGTGCAGTGGAGTCCTGGTCTCCTCGACCATCCGCCCGCCGCCCGGTTTGTCGACCACCCGCTCGACCACGCGTTCTACGGTGCCTCGGATCTCGGAGTTGTCGAGCGAGATATCCCACTGGGGCCGTCCCCGCTGCCGCAGGCCGGTGATCGTGCCGTCGCGCACCTCGAAGGAGATCTTCGCGGCGTCGAGGATATCGGTGGCCTTGGCCTGCAGTTTCGCCTCGAGAGTCCCGAAGTGCTGGGCCTCTTCCTCGATCGCTTTCGAGGGGTACCAGCGCTCGACTTCCGTCACCCCGAAATAGTGGCCCCGTTCGTCATGCGCACCGCCCCAGCTGGCGTACACGGCGTCTTGGACTTCTTTGATCGTGCCCGACAAGCCCCTCGGATTCTGCAGGAACCGGCTGCCGATCCACTGCTTCAACGACGTGGTCAGCGAATCCTCCGCATGGTTGCCCCGCACGGTCACTCGCTCGACGACGTCGAGGTACTGTCCCAGCTCCTGCAACCGCGTTTCACTGGACTTGTTGCTGTCCCACTGCACCTGGTCGTTGGTTTTGGCGTTGATCAACATCACCTTGTCTTCCGCACGGGAGACGACGTAATCCTTACCAGCGGTGAGTCCCCACTTCGCCAGCGCGAACCGCTCGTAATGTTTCGCTGCGGCGAGCACCGCATGTCGATCCCCGGCCACCGCGACCAGCTTCTCGACGGCACCCTTCCCCAGCCGCGCGTGCCAGAGCCCCGTGGTGCCCTGCGGCCTGCCGAAATCCCCTGGGGTCAAGGCATTCTCGGGGTCTTCGAGGATCGCGAGGCGGAACTTCTCGTACACATCCTCCAATTCGGCGACCCACACTGGTGACGCGTCCTCGCGCTCCCCCGTCGACAGGATCGCCCGCACCTGTCCGTCGAAGGCGGTGTCGATCTCGTCGAGATTGCCCGTCGCCTCCGGCAGCGGCCGGAACCGCCGCGCCGAGCCGTGTTCCTCGGCCACCGCGTCCAGACGATCCGCCAACGCGTCGACGTGCGGTTCGGTGCGCAGCCAGTTCCGCAGCTCGGTCACCACCTGCGCCGGCGCCCCTGCGCGCGCGATGTCGTCCACCATCGTGTGCGCTTCCTGCAACCCGGCGAACAGCACCGCTTCCTTGGTTCCCACTACCAGCAGGTTCCGACCCGAATCCTTGGCCTCCCAGGCCCACTGCGGGAACGGCTCGCTCTCCCGCAACTGCACCAGATCCACCCCCATGTCCTTGACCCCCCGCAGATGCTCCTCCCGCGTCCCCCAGTATTTGTGCATATCCTCGAGCATCTCGAGTACCAGCGGCTCACTGCTGGTCAGCAGGGTGGCCGCGCCATTTTCCCTGGCATCGCGATACCCGGACATGACCATCACCAGTGTTTTGCCCTCCCCGCCCTTCATATCGGCGGGCCCGAACTCGCTCAGCACGTACGCCTTCATCTGCGTCTCCCGCGGCGTGCGGCGCTTGGCCGGATCCGGATTCGGATCATGGCGCGTCATCCACTCCGGCAACGCCGCCACCTGCTCCGCGCGCGAACCACGCCGCACCATCTGATCCAGTTCCGCGTCGCTCGCGCCCCGCCCGATCACCGGATTGGTTTCCTCGGTCTGACGCAGCACCTCGTCCCGGAACGCGAACGCCGCCTTCACCACCGCCGACGCCATCTCCTCGGCCTTGCGCGCCGCCGCCCCCATCGCCTCGCTCCGATCCGCCAACCCCGCCTCGTAGGCGTCTCGATCCAGCGTCTTGGCGTTCTCCAAGGCCGCCAGGCGTTGTTCGATCACCTCGCGCATCACGACCTTGAATCCGGCGACAGCCTGCGGGTAAGCCGCTTCCTTCGCCGCCAGCTCATCGCCGAGCTCCGCCACCCGAGACCGCGCCGCCGCCTCCGACTCGCGCCGGCCCAACACCTCCGTCCAGACAGCGGCTCGCTCCTTCACCTGCCAACCGAGCTGCCACCGGCCGCGCCAACCCGGCACCAGCTCGGTCCGTCTCCTGCGCGCCGCGGCCAGCTCGTCGGGACGGTCCTTCGTGGCGGTCAGCAACGCCTCGTGCTCGATCAGGGCCTGCCGCAGCTCATTTCGACGCTGGTCGACCTCCCCGCGCAACCGCTGCAAGTATTCCGGCCGCGGCTCGCTGCCTGCCCTGGCCTCCGCATGCGCTTTCCTACTGTGCTCCAACGCTTCCTGCGCCGTCGTGACCCCACGCTTCGACGCCTCGATATTCTCGTCCAGCCTGCCCCGCAGACCCGCCTCGAGCTCCGCCTGTGCCGTCTCGAACCGGGCCTTGGCCTCCTTCACCCCCTCCGTCTCCTGACGGAGACGTTCCACCGCGACGTCCTTCTGCGCGTCGGTGGACTCACGCAGCCACGCCCTGTCCTGTTCATCGGCAGCGATCCGAGCCTCGCTCTCGGCCCGCAAAGCCTCGTAACGCTCCTGCACCGCATGCGCTACCGCTGCCTCGTGCGCCTGCCGCGCCTGCTCCACTTCGTTCGCGGCATCCCTGGACAGCTCCAGCAACGCCTTGGCAGCCCTCGATTCGGGCTCGACATGCTTCGGCAGTCCGGGCGAGATGTCCTTGGCGTCGTTTTCCGCGGTCCGCAGCCGCTTCTGCGCCTCGGCCACGACGGGATGGTTCAGGACCTCCGGCGACTCTCGCAATCGGCTCCGCAGCTGCAGCTCACGCGGGTCCATCGGCCCGTCGGCAACTGGCGTCCGGCGCGGCGGATCGGTGCGGTGCGGACCGGCGGGGGTGTCGGGATGAGGCGTGGTGTGTTCGGAAAGAGCTGGGGCATCACCATTTTCGGACAATCTCGCCTTGGTGTGCGATGACTCGCCCGAGCTCTGGCTGGAGGGCTGATCTTTCAGGCGGTCGAATACCGATGGCTCCGAATGCGAGGTGCGAGCGGCCGAATCGCTGCCGTCGCTCGGTCGTCCGGTCACCGGGCCGGCCGTACGTTCCGGCCCTGCGGGCAAAGCCCGCGACTGCGTCGACGACTGCTCCTCCCGAACTGACCGCGGCCCGGTCGTGCGCGCTGCGGCGGAGTCGCCGGGTGCGGCCGTGACGCGATGCTGCGACCCCGGGTCCGACGCCGCCGAGGAGAGGGCGCTCCCGGATCGAGCGGTTACCGATCCGGCCTCCGGAGTAGCTGGGCGAGAAGGGATTACAGATCCACTGCGGCTCTCGCTCGCCGATCCGCCGGACGCGGACCGGCCGTCCGCCGAGCCGGCCACGCTACCGGGGCCGGACACCGAGGCCCTGGATGACGCGTCCGAGACCGACTGCGCCCTCCCCTCACTGGGCGTCGGCGTGTAATCGTTCGAGCCGCGCAACCCAGAGTCGCCCGAATGCTGAACCAGCGCAGCGGATCCGCCGTCGGAACTCTTGGCAGTCGCCGGATTCGCCGCGAGATGCTCGGACCCCACTGAACTCGGCGCAGCCGACGCACGCGACGCAGGCCGTGATCCCGAAGCATCGTCGAACCCGCGGGTGGCCGGTGGTGGCGCACTGCTCGACCGCTGCCTGCCGTCCGGCGTCGACGACGCGGAATTACGCGGCGCCGAACCGTCATCCGCGCCGGCGTGCCACGAGCCAGCGCGTCCACGCAGCACGCTCTTCACCGAAATACTGCCGGTCGCTGCGGGTTTCGTTCGCGTAGACGCTTCGCCGGCGCCTGGGGCAGGTGCCGATCTCGGCGGTACCGCGCTCCGGTTGTTCCCGGCCGTCGAGCCTGCTGCCCGCGAGGACGGTGGACCAGTTCGTCGCGGCGACTCGGCGGTCTGCGCCCCACGGTTCACCGCGGCACCGCCGCCGCCCGCACCGCCGCCATTCCCCGATACCAAACTGGTGGAGCTGCCGTCGGAAATGGATATCGCTTTGAGGTTCGCCGCCGACTTCGCCAGGGCCGCGGTTCGCACGTGACCCACCGCGCCGTGCATCGCGCCGAGCATGCCGCCCGCCGCGCCGCCGGCGAGCATGGCCGGATCGAAATCCCATTCCCTGGTCAGTGCGCCGCCGACGACGAAACCCGCGCCGGCACCCGCCAACCCGCCCGCGACGCCGGCGACGAAGGCGACGCCGGTGGCCTTCGGCACCGTCATCGTAAATCTCTGGGCGACCCAGTTTCCCAGACCCTTACCGACAATGCTGCCGACCGGTGCGCCTACCGCGCCACCCGCGAAACCAGTTGCGCCCGCGATGAATACCTGACCCAGATTGATCCCGCCGATATGCCCCTGGCCCTTCTGCCAGCCTTGTACAGCGGCCTCGGCGGCCACGCCGAGGACTCCCTGTATGCCACCGCTGATCGCGGCCAGCTGCCACATCGGCCGTGCGGCCATCCACGCGGCGTGCGCCTGCAGCTTGGTCAGCAGCGACCGCCCGATACTTGCGAGAACGCTCTCGGCCGCGACTTTCAGCGGCGGAACCATCGCCGCCCCGAACCAGGTCGTCAGCAGATACGCGATCTCCGCGGCCAGCATCACCAGCGTGGCAATGACCTGCAGTTTCGTATGCTCGATCGAGACGCCCATCTCATGTGCCGAGGATCCGAGCTGCCGCATCGAACTCGCCATGCTCGCTACCGACGAATCGCCGGAGAAGAACAGCTCGAACTGTTGCTTCATCTTGTCCGCGTTCGGACCCGAGTAATTAGCCGTCGCGGTATCGCAGGCCGCCCGCAACTGATCGATCAAGCCTTCCAGTTGCGTCGCCGCTGTCTGGAAAGCGTCGTCGATCGAGAACATCTTGTCCTCGTCGCCCTTGGGCCACGCACTGCCCGCCAGATAGCTCAGCCATTGCACGCCGGGGGGCAGATCGATACTCATGGGTGCGGCGGCGCCGAATCACTCACTGTCGATGACAGACCGCGGCCGGGGTACAGCGTCGTCGCCGGCCGCGAAGCGAGTGCGCGCGGCCTGCGATTCGAACGAAGCCCGTTGCAGCTCAGGCACCTTTATGCGCACGTCGGGCATCCCCTCGACCAGCGACGACAAACTGGGCAGCTCGGCGCGCGCCGCACGAACCGGAGCCAGCAGGTCTTCGGCCATGGCGACGACCTTGACCGCGGCCTCCTGCGCGGCCTCGAGCACCGCCGCCGCGATGTCTTCGTAATCGAGGTCGTCGATGTCGTCGGCGAAGACGACATCGATCGGCACGCCGTCCGCATTGCAGGTGACCGTGACCCGCCTGCCTCCGGCACTGGCGACGGCGACGAGTTCGCTGCGCTTGCGTTGCATGTCCGCGATGGATCGGATGTGCGTGCCGACCGTTTCCATGAGGTCCGCGATATCACCCTCGACGCGATGATTGTCGGGTCTGCGACTGTCCACCACGGCGAAACCTCCTGTCAGGCAACGATGAACGTCGCTACGCGGCGCATGGGCAGCCCGATTCGACGAGTCGGCCGGCGACGCCCGGCGCTGCCACCGGGTGTCGCTCCGACAAGATCACGGCGCATCGGGCACAGCGATTGACGTCGACCCTAGCGTTCTGATTGACTTTCAGTCAAATGATTTTGCTCCTGGTCAACATCTGAACCGGGGCCACCCGCACCTGAAACCGATCGGGACAGCAGTACCGAGGAGCTGAACACCATGGGACCCCAAGACTCCACCGGCGGTGCGACTTTCGATGTCGGCTTCACCCTGGGCAAGTCGGAAACCTCCTCGACAGAGCAGCCGGACAGCGCGCTGACCCCTCCGGCTCCGCCGGACGCTGACGCCGCGCCGACCCCCGATGCGCCGTTGCCGCAAGCGCCGGCCAACGAAGTGCGCACAGCCGATCCGGCCCCTACTGACGAGCCCACGTCCGAGGCGCCGACGCCCGAACCACCGACCACCGATGAGGCGGCCACCGAGCTTGCCCACCAGATCGCCCGCGAACTCGGCGCCACCGGCCCCGACGGCTGGCATTCGCTGGAGGCGGTCTTCGCGCTCACGGTCACCGGCGGCGTGGCTTACGTGCTGTACTACGACGAAACCGATCAGGTGTCCCGGGCCGAGCCCTCGCCGGCGGTCACCGAACTCGTTCTGCTGCACCGGGATATCTCCGCGCAACTCGGCGACGGACCCTGGTGGCGCATGCTGATCCAGCTCGACGCCACCGGCGACGTCGAGGTCGACTACGACTATGGCGACGAGCCGTTCCCCGACGATCAACTGCTGCCGCCCGACGCCTACCGGGCCGATCTGGAAGCGTTTCCGCGCGACCGGATTCCGGTGTGGTTGGGCGCGTACATCTTTCACGACGAGCGGCAATGGCGTTCGCCACAGGACGCGGCGGCACGGGCGCGCGCCGATCGCGACGCGGGCATCGCCTCGGTGCTCTCCCCCGACGACTTCCCGCCGCTTCCCGTGCTGTGGGCACGCTGGGCAACGATCGCGGCGGCCTTCGTCGCCATCGGCGCCGAACTCGGACCACGAATCCGTCCCGCGCTCGGCATCTTCGAAGGCTCGGCGCGCAGCGGCTCCACCCTGTTCGTGCTGCCCGGCGGCCGCGCCGTGCTCTCCGGCGGCATCTGGAACGCCCCCGAACTCGACGCCGCCTACAACGACGACGTCGAGCTGCCGGACCTGTATGCCGGCGCCCCCGACTGGGTGGCCAATCAGGTACTCAATCCCCGTGCCGCGCAGGGCATGCTGTCGTTCTGCTACTGGTGGGTCAACGACAACTGGTACCGCGGCGAATCACCGGGCGCCGAGACGATCAGCGCCGCCGTCCCTGGTGTCTGGTCGGCCGAAACAGTCACAGATATCGTGTGCAACCTGCTCGGCGGTGAAACCACCGAGCGGCAACGGCAAGCCGCGGCCACACTGGTCGCCGCAGCCGAAGCCGGTGTGGTCACCCGGAACACGTTGACCGCGGTGTTCGAGGAGTCCAGCGACAACATCGACGGCGCTATGTATCAACTGTCGCTGGCCGGCCGCACGGCGACAGTTGTCGAGCCACTGTCCCAGGGCCAGGCGGTCACGCTGGTACGCCGGCACATTCTCGGCCTCGGCGTCGACACCACCGACTACCCGCTCGACCAACTCGTCGCCGAACGCCTCGAGGTCGGCTGGATGGTGTTCGTCCCGACCGAACCCGGCGAAATCGCCATCGGCCGCGCCATCTTCTACATCGCCGACGACGGAGTCATCGAACAATCCTCCTCGTCCACCGCCCCCTCGGCGTACCGCGAAGGATTCGAACAACGCTTCCGGCAACGCGGATCGGTGCCCGCCCCGTAGCGCAGGAACCACGGCTGAACGAAGGCGCCGCCGCCCGGGCTACGGCGTCCCCTCGTTGCACAGCCGAGGTGTCGATACCGCACTTCGGCCTACTGTTGCCGCCCAAGGTTTCTCACTTGTCGGCAGAACTGTCGGCGCTCGCGCGATGCGCGGGCAGGGCGAGCATGGCTGCCGCGGCGGCCACGATCAGGAACACCACTTCCGCCAGGTAGGACTGGGTGAAGCCGGTGAGTGCGGGCAGTCCGTTGTGCTGGTGGCTCGCTATGAGGGTCGAGACCACCTGCGTTCCGATCGCGCCGCCGATCATCCGGATCACCTGGTTCATCCCGGTCGTCTCGCCCACCTGCCCGGCGGGCGCGGCGTGGACCACCACTGAGGACAGCGCCGAGGTGGCGGTGCCGAGACCGAATCCGAAGATGGCCAGGCTGATCATCAGGTCGAGGGGGTGGTGATACCGGATAGCGATGTAGCCGCTGCCGACGGCGCACATCAGGCAGCCTGCGACGAGCGCGGACAGGAAGCCGACTCTGCGGGCGATGCGCCCGGCGAGCGATCCGGCCACCGCGATCGCGACCGAATACGGAAGCATGTAGAGGCCACAGACGAGTGGGGTTGCGCCGTAACCGAATCCGGTGCTTCTGGGCAGTTGCGCGAAGATCGGATATACGGCGGTCGACGAGAACATCGCCGCCCCCAGCAGGAATGCGGTGATGTTGGTCGTCCACAGTGCGCGATTGCGCATCAGGTGCACGTTGATCAACGGCCGGCTGCTGATGCTCTCGGCAGTTGCCCACAGCGCGCAGACCGCGGCTCCGCCGAGCAGGAGACCGAGCGTCGGGCCGGAGGTCCAGCCCCAGGACGAGCCCTCGCTGACGGCGATCAGCACCGCGGTGATGCCGATCGTGAGCAGGGCCGCGTTCACCCAGTTCACTCGCCCGCCGGGGCGCACCGGCGATTCGGAGATGAACACCCAGGCGCCGAGAATCGCGAGCACAGTGAGGGCGAAGGGAATCCAGAAGAGCCACTGCCAGCCCAAACTGGTCGCGACGAGGCCGGGCAGGATCACGCCCACGCCCGCCCCGACCCCGATCATCGCGGACACGGCTCCGATCGCGTGGCCGATACGTTCGCCGGGCAGCTCGTCGCGGATGATCCCGAACGCGAGCGGCAGTAGCCCACCGGCCATGCCCTGCAGCACGCGCCCGAGAACAACGACGGCGAACACGCCGGACACGGCCGAGACCAGCGCCCCCGCTGCCATCAACGTCAGGGCAACGAGCAGCATCCGCCGCTTGCCGAACATGTCGCCCAGCCGGCCCAGTACCGCGGTGCTCACGGCCGCCGCCAGGAGGTAGGCGGTCAACAGCCACGTCACGCCGCCCACCGAGGTGTGTAAGTCGTTCTGTAGCAACGTGAGTGCCGGGGTCACCACCGTTCCGAGGACACCGTAGACCAGGACGCCGAGCATCAGCGCCGCGACCATCCAACCGGTACCCGCCTTGCGCTCCGACAAGGGGGGCACGGCGACTTGCAGAGACGACATCCGTTCTCCTTCAATGATATTCGTGGCACCGCTGCGGTAGCAGGTCGAAGCCGATGCCCTCACCGTAAGTTGGCCGACATGCCGTTCAGGGGCCGACAAGTACCTCGAATCGGCCACGCAGCCGATGCCATGACCGGCGGTTACCGTCCGAGGTCGGTTGTCGCTTCGACGCGAAGATAGGTGCCGGGCGTTTGACCGGTCGATCGGCGGAACGCGGCAATGAAGGCGCTGGGCTTGCGGTAGCCGACTGCTCGCGCGGTGGCGTTGACGGATCGGCCGTCGGCCAGATGCTGTGCGGCGGCCCGCATGCGGACGTGCGTTCGCCATTGCCCAAAGGTCAGGCCGGTTTCGCCGACAAACAGGCGAGACAGGGTGCGCACCCCGGTATGCGTCTGGTGCGCCCACAATGCGAGGTCGCGGGTGTCGCTCGGGTCGGCGATGAGCTGCTCGGCGATGGCCCGCACGCGTGGATCCGTCGGCATGGACACGTCGATGGCGTTGACGGGGAGCGGCGCGAGGAGGTCGAAGACCAGCGGCTCGGCGTGGGCCCGGCTGGGGTCGTCCGGCTCGGCTTCGTGCAGATGCGAAATGAGCTCGCGCAGTAGGCGTCCCACCGAGATACCGACGGGTTCGGGCCAGGTGACCGGGCACAGGTCCGGCGC
Organism: Nocardia sp. NPDC051756; assembly: GCF_040681495.1. Classification (NCBI taxonomy): domain Bacteria; kingdom Bacillati; phylum Actinomycetota; class Actinomycetes; order Mycobacteriales; family Nocardiaceae; genus Nocardia; species Nocardia sp. NPDC051756. Next base: position 55,977 of record NZ_JBFAYV010000005.1, read on the forward strand.
GAATCGCACGATGCAGAGCTCGCCGCCCCGCAATGCCTGCTCCGAGTGCACGATCCGAGGCGGAACCCAGAGGCCGTAGCCGGGCGGCACGAGCCAGTCGCGCACGGGGGTGCTCATCGCCAAGGTCGCGGTTGCGGACCACAGCAGCATCGCCTCGTCGTGTGCATGCCAATCCAGGGTCCGGCGAGCTTGCGCGCCGCTCCGATCGATGCGCAGAATCGGCGACCGAGTGCCTGCGGTCTCGCCGTCCGGACCGCGTCTCAGCTGTGCGCGAGGTGTGTCTCGGTCAGCCATGCGCTGCCTGCCGCGAGGATGGCCGCCTCCTGCTCGCCGAAGCGAGTCGGGTAGGTGCCGGTTACCGGGTGCCCGGCGGTTTCGAGCAGATAGGCCAGCGCCGCGTACTCCCGCGGGTGCCGGCTGGACAACGCCTGTGCGTCGATGTCCGGCGCGCCCGCAATACCGAACGGGAAGGTGAATCCGCCCATGTCGTAGACGGAGTCACGCTGCTCGATGCGCCAGATCCCCTCGCGCAGGCTCACGCGGTCGAGGAATCGGTTGTGGATGGTCGCGCCGATCCCCGCATCGGTGAGTTCCGCGAGGAGGATCGCGTTGGTCTCGACGAACGCGCGCTCGCCCGCGAAACGGATGGCCGGAGCGCCGATGAAGTGCTTGCTGCGCAGCGGCCCGTGCCCCATCCGGCGGGAGCCGTCGATGAAGTCGTGGGCCGAGCCGGCGAACCAGAGGATCCGGAGCGTGGCGTCCTCGTGGAACAGTCCGGCCAGCTCGTCCCACTGCTCCCGGTCCCGATGAATCCAGCCTGTCATCAGTTCGCTGATCGCCTGGCGATCGTCGATTCGGTTGTCGCTCATGCGGAATTCCTCCTGTTCGATGTGCTGTCGACTCAACTGTTGTCGATCGCCTCGACGACAACCACCGATAGAATGACTTTCTGTGCCAGAAACTCGCCAATTCGTCCCTCTCTCGGAGTCGGCCCGGCTCTGGCCGCACGGCGAGCGCATGGCCATGCACCGGCACCCGGAGGGGCAACTGATCTATCCGTCGAGCGGGATCCTCTCGATCGCGACGGAGAGCGGCGTCTGGATCACCCCGGCCAATCGGGTCAGTTGGACCCCGGCCGGCTTCGATCACGAACACCGCGCATACGGCGAAACCGACGTACGGACCCTGCTGCTGCCTCGGGCTATGTCCTTGGCTCTGCCGGACCGGCCGACCGTGTTCGAAGCGTCCCTGCTGCTGCGTGCGGTCGTGCTGCGACTGACCGATCCACGCCCGCCCGCCGCGGCCGCCGCGCTCCGGCTACGTCAGGTCATCGTCGACGAACTGCTCGAGACACCCGAGCAACCGCTCCATCTGCCGAGACCACGCGACGACCGGCTCCGCGCCGTCACCGACCGGCTACACGCCGATCCCGCCGACGGATCCTCACTGCGCGAGCTGGGCCGGGCGGTCGGCGCGGGCGAGCGGACGCTCAGCCGGCTCTTCCACACCGAACTCGGCATGAGCTTCCATCAGTGGCGCGCGCAGCTCCGGGTCCAGCACGCGCTCGTACACCTGATGGACGGGCACACGGTCACCCAGACGGCCAGTCTGTGCGGATGGGCCAACACGGCCAGCCTCATCAACGCATTCACCGCCATCCTCGGCCAAACTCCCGGTCGCTACCAGGCCGGTCTCCAACACGCAGACTGAGCACGATCGAGATGGCGTCGGCTTTCGGCGAGATATTTCGTCCTCACAGGGCACGCCTTTCGGTCAGGAGAAGCGTGGCGCCCAGCGCCTCGGTGCCGTCGCGTTCGCCGGTGCATCGCGCGCCGGCCGAGGCGTAGAAATCGCGCAGTCGGTGCAGCGCCCGCGACGACTCGCGGCGCTGGACGGCATCGGCCACCTTGCGGGCGAACAGCCGCAGCAGGACGTGCTGCCGGTAGGCGCCGAGCGTCGGCGTCTGCAACATGCCGAGGTCGACGAGGGCCTCGCAGAGCTGCTCGGCTTCGGCCTGATCCCGGTCGAGCAACGCGGCGACGGCCGCGATCGACAGCTCAGGTGCATCGGCGAACGCGAGCAGGACGAAGGCCCGCGCGAGGTCGGGCACGAGTTGGCGATAGCTCCCCCAGAACACCGATTCCACGCTGGTGTTGCCGAGGGTGAGTTCGGCCAGTCGCTGGTGCTCGTCGGCCAGGCGCTCGGCAACCGAAGCGAGTTGCCAGCCGGGCCGGGTCGCCAGCCGAGCCCCGACGATGCGCAAGGCGACGGGCAGGTTTCCACACGCGTGCAGGATCTCGCGGGCCGCGCCGGGTTCATCCGACAACCGCCCGGCGGTCACCAGCCGCTGCAGCAGCGTCCATGCCTCGTCGGTGGTGAGGACGCCGAGCGGGACCAGTCGCGCACCGAACAGTTCCGCCAGGCTCGACCGGCTGGTGACCAGCACCGCCGCCGCGCCTGGGCCCGGTAGCAACGGCGTGAGCTGGTCGATGTCGCGCGCGTTGTCCAGGATCAGCAGGATGCGTTTATCCGATACGGTGTTGCGCCACAACGCTGTTCGCCCGGACGTATCCGACGGCAGTTCGCCGGGCTCGACCCCGAGCTTCCGCAACGCGATCGTCAGCAACGTATCGGCCGACGGTGGTTGCTCGTCCAGCCCACCGAGATCGAGATACACCGAACCGTCCGGATAGTGGGTGCGCAGGTGATGGGCGAGATGCATGGCGAACGCGGATTTTCCGATGCCGCCCATGCCGGTGATCGCGACCACCGGCCGATGCTCCGCCTCGGCGCCGAGCACCTCGGTGAGCTCGTGCACCAGATGCCCGCGTCCGACGAAATCGGCGAGGTCGGGCGGCAGTTTCGTGGCGGCGAATCGCGGCGGCTCGGCCGACAGCAGCTGTTGATGCAGCCGGGCTATCTCCGGGCCCGGCCGGAGGCCGAGTTCGTCGCCGAGCATGCGGTGCGCGGTGCGATAAGCGTCGAGCGCTTCGACCCGCCGCCCGCCGCGGGAGAGCGCGACCATGAGTAGTTCGTGCCAGCGCTCGCTGTGTGGGTCGGCGGCGATGAGCGCCTGCGATTCCATGATTGCCGCCGAATACCGGCCGAGTTCCAGCGCGCCCAAGATCGTCGCCTCACCCAGCTCCGAACGGAGCCTGGCCATGCGCTTGCGCTGCTGTTCTGCCCACGGTCCGGGCAGACCGACAAAGGGGTCTCCCCGCCACAGACTCCATGCCGTCGCGAGTTTGGTTTCCGCCCGATCCGCCGCGCCCGAGCGACGGTCGGCTCCGGCGGCGGCAATGAGTGCCTCGACCTCCATGACATCGAACTTCACCGGCAGGCACAGTCGATACCCGCCGCGAGTCGATTCGAGCCAGATAAACCCGGCACCCTCGCCGCCGTACGCATCGAACTCCCTGCGCAAAGCGGAGATGTGGTTACGCAGCACATTGACTGCCGACATCGGCGCTTCGCCGAACCATATTCGCTCGACCAGCTGTGCCGTCGTCAGTGCGCGCCCGTCTTCGGTCGCGAGGATCGCCAGTACGGCCAGCATCTGCGGCGCGGCGATATCCAGAAGGTGGTCTCCCAGCGACGCCTCTACCGGTCCCAGCACCGATAACCGAAGTTCGGTCTGCCTCGTCCGGTAAGTACCCGGGTTCCGCGATGCTGACAACTGGTCCCTCACATTCGAACATCGAGGCTGCCCAGTGGCCTCTGCGGTGCCGACGCGTGCACTGTTCATGTTTACTAAGAGAAATTTAATTTGACTGCAAGTCAAGCATAATGCCGCCGACGACGTCAATCGCCGCGAAACCAGGCCTTACGCCGGCGCCGCCAGGTAGCCGTAACCGTCCCCCGCACCCGCAGTTCCCGCCATAGTCAGCAGGGCGCCACGAATGGCGACGGCCCGAGGTGAGGCGAGGAATCGGATGGCCTCCGCGACCTCGGCCGGCCCATCACCATCGGCCGCCATGTCGTGCGAACATCCCGGATCCAGTTCCGGTCGGCGCGGCCGAGCCTGGGTGAACATGCAGCCGGGATCCACGAAATTGACCCGCACGCCCTTCGGCCCGTACTCGGCCGCCCACAACCTGGTCAACGCCATCAACGCCGCCTTCGCCGCTTGCACCTGGCCGCCATCTCCGGCCAAGGCGCCGAACGCACCCACATTGACGATCGCACCCCGGCCACGCTCGGCCATGAGCGGCGCGAACGCGCCGGTCAAGACCAAGGGCGCCTTCACATTCCGGTTGAACACCGCGTCGAAGCGATCCTCGGCCGACCCGTGATCCGCCACGCTGGCATTGTTGACCAGTACCTCGACCGGAGCATCGGCCACCAACTCGACCGTTTCGGCGATCAGCCGGCGCACCGCCAGGGAATCGCCGAGATCGACTACCAGATCCACCGCCCGGCCGCCGGCCCACTCGATCAATTTGCGGGTCTCCTCCACGCCGGGCCCGTCGCAGCCACACGCCACGATCGAATACCCGTCCGCTGCGAGCCGCAACGCCGTCTCCCGCCCGACACCACCCGCCGAACCAGCGACCACTGCCCACGCCCCCCGGCCGTCCCGCACGAGGCCTTCACTCATTTGATGCCATCTCCCTCTTGCTGCAACTCCATGATGGTTCCGTCCGCCGGCTCCGGCAGTTCGGGCGCCGATGGCCGGCGACCGCGATCAGCCGCCAGATCAAGAGAACCGAGATTCGGGGCGGTGAGCCGTTCATACTTTGAGTCTTGCATAGTTAATATTAACCGCGCAAGACTATTCTGCCGTCGCTGCACACCTTCAGCAGACCCGCGCCGGGTTAGCTCTCAAGATTGTCTTCAATAATGTTTTCAATTATGTTTTCAATCATGAAGGTGAGCAAAGACGCTGTCAACAGCGGTGCCGAGCCCGCGAGCCGAACCACAGCGAAGGTCTTGGATGCCATTCGGGGCGCCATCCTCAACGGCGAACTCTCCCCGGGAGAACAGCTCCGGCAACAGATCTGGGCAGACCGGTGCGGCGTCAGCCGCCCGCCGGTCCGCGAAGCCCTCGAGATACTGAGCAACGAGGGCCTGCTCACGCACGAGCTGAACCAGGGCTACTTCGTCGCGAAGTTCAGCAACGACGAGGTGGAGCAGCTCTACACGATGCGCGACCTGCTGGAGTCCGAGGCGCTCCGCACGCTCGAGTGGCCGGCCGCAGAGACGCTGGCCGAGCTGTCCGCGCACGTAGACCGGATCGAAGCCGAGGCACTGGCAGGGCGGCCCGACCTCGCGCGGGGTGCGATGGCGGACCTCTACCTGTCCATCTACCGCCTGTGTCACCGCACGCTCATCATTGCCGAAATCGAACGACTCTGGGCACGCACGGCCGCTTATCGCGCGCACAACTACGACATACTGGCCGCACCGCAGGAGTCGACAGTCCAGTTCCGCCTGATAGTCGACGCCCTGGCCGCACAGGATCGCCCGCGACTCACCGAACTGCTGCAACGCCCGGTCGTGACCATCCTGGCCCGCGCACGGGCGGCGAATGCGCGCACCGCAGCCGCCGACGGCTAGGTCGTTGCACGAGAGTCGATTTCACCGATAGCCCGATGCGACGTGAGCGCTTCCCGCCCAGCCGGCGCAGGTCGCATCGGATCTTCGCTCACCAAATTGACATTACTGAAAGTATGCTTATTTTATCAGGAGGCAAGCGTCGCGCGACGGCTGCCACCTAGCCCCGAAGAGAGCGGATACCGATGGCGGAGAACATCTTTCAGGCGAGGCCCTTACCTCGCCCAGACCTCATTCCCCTTGGTCATGATCGTCCTCGCCGACCGCGCCCGACGACTGTCCGCACAGCGGCCTCGGACGTCAACGCTGTTGTCCAGCAACATGAGTGACTCATCGCACGCGGCCGGGAGCAGGCAGGCATGAACACGGCAATCGTGGTCGGCGGCGGTATCGGCGGATTGAGCGCGGCACTCGGCCTCGAACGCGCAGGCTGGCGAGTGACGGTGCTGGAACGAGCGGAGCAGTTCCGCCCGGTCGGCGCCGGATTGATGCTGGCACCCAACGCGGTGCGAGCGCTGAACTGGCTGGGACTGGCCGAGGAACTCCGGTCGCTGGATATCGCGCAGGGCGCCACGGGGATTCGGACCGCATCGGGGAGGTGGCTGTTGCGCGGCGATGTCACCGAGGTCATCCGCCGGTTCGGCGTCCCCGGGTACATGCTGCACCGGGCCGACGCACACGCCATATTGATCGGAGCGCTCAGGCACACCAACCTGTGCACCGGCCACCAGGTGACCGAGGTGGATCCCGACGCGGGCACCGTGACGTTCCGGCGTCCCACCGGCGAAACCGCAACGCTCGGTGCGGAACTCATCGTCGCCGCGGACGGCATCGCCAGTCCGACACGGACCCGGCTGTTTCCCGACCATCCGGGACCGGCCTACGCCGGGTACCTCACCTGGCGCGGCGTCGTACCCGCCGAGGCCGCCGCCGACCTCGAAGTGGGCCGCTCGTTGATCGAAAGCTGGGGGCGGGGGCGGCGATTCGGCGTCATGCCGCTCACCGATGGACGGGTATATTGGTACGCCACGCTGTCGACCGCGCCGAACTCCCACGCCCACGCGAACATCGAGACGGTCGCGCGACTCTTCCGCGACTGGCACGACCCGATCCCCCGGCTGATCGCCGCCACTCCCCTGAAATCGCTACTGCGACACGACATCTACTCCCTGGAAACACCGCTGCCCAGCTACGCGACCGGCCGGGTAATCCTGCTCGGTGACGCCGCGCACGCGATCACCCCCGACCTCGGGCAGGGCGCGGCACAGGCGCTGGAGGACGCCGCAACGCTGAACGCGCTCGCCACCACCGAGTCCACCGTGGAATCCGTGATAGCCGGCTACGACCTGGCGCGGCGCGGCCGCACCCAGCAACTGGCACGGGCCTCGGCCGCGGCCGGACGGGTCGCGCAATGGCGCAATCCGCTGAAGGTCGTGTTCCGGAACACCCTCGTGTGGCTGACGCCGCGCTCGTCGTACCTCAATTCAGTGAGCGACACCTTCTCCTGGACGCCCGACACCGCCTTAACGCCGAGCGAAACAGTTTCGGCCACAACACGATCCGAGGCGGGCCACTGATGCGCACGGTCCTGGTGCTGTTCGACAGTCTCAACCGCCGGTTCCTGCCGCCCTACGGCGCCGATTGGGTACACGCCCCGAACTTCACCCGGCTCGCCGCGCACACCGTGCGATTCGACAACTGCTACGGCGGCTCGATGCCGTGCATGCCTGCCCGCCGCGAGATGCACACCGGCCGCCACAACTTCCTGCACCGTTCCTGGGGTCCCTTGGAGCCCTTCGACGACTCCGTGCCGGAGCTGCTGTCCGCGGCGGGGGTCTACTCGCACCTGGTCACCGACCATCCGCACTACTGGGAGGACGGCGGAGCGACGTACCACAGCCGATTCCGCACCTTCGAGTTCTTCCGCGGGCAGGAGGGCGACGCGTGGAAGGGGCAGGTCGCCGATCCGCCGCAACCGCCGAGCCCGCGCCGGGTCCGAAACCAGCTGTGGCGGCAGGATCTCGTGAACCGGCAGTACCTGACCGAACCGGCCGATCACCCGCAGATCCGGACAGTGCACGCCGGCCTCGAGTTCATCCGCACCAATCACGCCGAGGACGCGTGGTTCCTGCAGATCGAGTGCTTCGACCCGCACGAACCCTACTTCTCCGACCGTGAATTCCAGCGCCACTATCCCGCATTGGACGCGGCGGGGCAGTCCCCGGCGTGGCCCGACTACAAGCGAGTGGCCGAAGGTCCGGAAACCGTGGACCGTGCGCGGGCCGAGTACGCCGCGCTGCTGACGATGTGCGACGCGTCGCTGGGTCGCGTCCTCGACGTCTTCGACGAGCTCGGCCTGTGGGACGACACGCTGCTGATCGTGTGCACCGACCACGGGTTCCTGCTCGGCGAGCACGGCTGGTGGGGCAAGAACGTACAGCCCTGGTACGACGAGAACATCCACACGCCACTGTTCGTCTGGGATCCGGTGGCGCGGACGAAAGCAGGCACCTGCCGGGAACTGGTGCAGACCATCGACTTCGGCCCCACCCTGCTGGACTTCTTCGGTCTCCAGCCGACCGCGGATATGCAAGGCCGGTCCCTGCTTTCGCTGCTGCGCGACCCGGCGCCGGGCAAGCACCGAGCGGGGGCGTTGTTCGGGATCTTCGGCGGGCACGTCAATGTCACCGACGGGCGTTACGTGTACCTGCGGGCTCCGGCCGCGCCGGGCAACGCGCCGCTGTTCGAGCACACGCTGATGCCCACGCACATGGCATCCCGTTTCACCCCGGCCGAACTGGAGCACGCGCAGTTGGTCGGCCCGCTCCCGTTCACCAAGAACGTCCCGGTGCTGCGCGTCCCCGGGTTCGCTGTCGGTGACCCGTTCGATTTCGGCACAGCCCTGTTCGATCTGGAAAGCGATCCCCGCCAAGCGGATCCGATGATCGACGACGACCTCGAACTGCGGATGATCGACCTCCTGCTGGAACTCATGCGGGCGAGCTCCGCGCCGGACTCGCAGTTCACCCGCCTCGGCCTTCCGCTCGAGGGGCCCGCCGATTCCCGGCACCTACTAGCCCGGACTCAACTGCGCGCTTACCAGGAAGCCGTTGCGCCACTACCGGTTCCGGCGGACTTTCCGACCGGGCGACCGGGAGTGAACACGCCGATCACCGAACTCCTCGCCATCGCGGGCACCCGCGCGATCGTCGAGGCCGCGCTCGGACCCGCGATCGCCCGCATCGCCGAGCAGACCGGCTCGGTCACTCTCCTCGACCTGGCCGACTTCACCCCGGTGCTGACCGGGCGAACCCTGCACCAGCTCGATCGGGCACTGGCCGAAAGCGGACCGGTCCCCCACCACCCTCAGTGAGGTATTCCGATGACAGACACCGTCATACCGGCGTCCAAGGCAACCACCGGCACCCCGGTGATCGTTCCCGGCCGCTGGCGCAAACTCGCCCTCGTCGTCGCTCCGCTCTGGGCCGACAACAACGAATCAAGTGTGCTCAGCACCCTCGCCCCGGTCATCGTCCAGGCGGTCGCCGCGCCCGCGGCCGCGGTCGGCTACCTGACCTCCATCGGGAAGTTCATCAGCATCGTCTGCGGGCCGCTGTGGGCGTGGATCGCGCGTAGGACCAACCGTAAGATCGCGTTCGCCGTGGCCTCCGGCCTCGCCGGAATCGCCACCGCCGCAACCGGTCTCGCGCAGAGCTACACCCAGCTCATCATCCTGTACGGGGTGTCGGCCGTGTTCATCGCCGCGGCCCTGCCGATCGCCAGCGAAATCACCGCCGATCTGTTCGACGATGCCGCGCGCGGTCGCGCCAATGGTTACACCTGGGGCGCGATCTCGCTCCTCGGCTCGGTACTCGGACCGATCATCGGGCAGTTGTCCCGCGTGCCCGACGGCTGGCGTTACGGATTCTTCGCCTGGGGTGCGGTCACCGTGCTCACCGCCGTGCTGCTGGCCGTGTTCTTCGATGACCCCGCCGTCGGCGCCAGCGAAGTCGCCGCGCCGACCCGGCAGGGCGAGGACAGCCGGATCACCTGGACCAAGGTCCGGCAGATGCTGCGGATCCCCACCTTCGTCCTGATGCTGATCCAGCGGCTCATCTCGGGTCACCTGCTGATCATGAGCTTCGGCATCGTCTTCCTGGTCCACACCTACGGCTTCAGCACCGCGGTCGCGTCCATCGTCACCCTGCCCTTCGGCATCGGCTATCTGCTCGGCACCTTCGGCGGCAGCCTGGCCACCGACTTCCTGCAAAGCCGGTTGCCCAGGATCGGCCGGATCATCGTCCTGCAGTTCGCCCAGCTCGGCTTCGGGGTCGTCGCCTTGGTGGGTACTCAGCACGATTGGGGTGGCATCGAGGTCTTCGCCGGCTTCTGGGCGGTCCTCGGCTTCATGCAGGGCCTCAACCCCGGGGTGAACCGGCCCATCGTGGCCGCCGTTGTACCGCCGGAAATGCGCGGCGCCGCCTTCGCGCTCCTGCTGTCGGTGTTCGAAGCCCTCGCCTACGCGCTGTTCAACCTCGCCGCCGGACTGCTCACCGATGTGATCGGCCTCCGTGGCGTAATGCTGTGGATCCCAGGCATTCTCATGCTCGTCAACGCCGCCTTCTGCACCATTCTCTATCGCACCTATCCCCGCGACGTCGAGCGGCAACGCGCCCTCTTGATCGAGCAAGCCCGGCCCGCGGCGGCCGGATGACCCCCGCCCGGCACTCGATCGAACAGGCAGACCTGCCCGGCGGGACCTTCGCGATGGGCGACCCGCACCGCGACGGATTCCACGCCGACGGGGAGACACCCGTGCACACCGTGGAACTCTCGCCCTTCACGATCGACACGACCACCGTCACCAATGCCGCCTTCGCGACGTTCGTCGAACAGACCGGGTACGCGACCGACGCGGAGAAGTTCGGGTACTCCGCCGTGTTCCACCTCGTGCTGGCCGCCGACGCCGAAGACCTCCTCGACCCTTCCACCCACACGCCGTGGTGGATAAGGGTGCGGGGAGCGAACTGGCGACACCCGCAGGGACGGCATTCCGGCATCGACGACCGCGGCGATCATCCGGTGGTGCAGGTCTCCTGGCACGACGCCATCGCCTACTGCGACTGGGCGGGCCGTCGACTCCCGACCGAAGCGGAGTGGGAATTCGCCGCGCGCGGTGGCCTGCCCGGCGCCCGCTATCCGTGGGGTGACGAACCGCCGGATGCGGGCGGCCGGTGGCGGGCGAACATCTGGACGGGAACCTTCCCAACCACCATGCAGGAGAACGAATTCCGCACCACCGCACCGGTGCGCACCTACCGCCCCAACGGGTACGGACTCTGGCAGACAGCCGGAAACGTCTGGGAGTGGTGCGCCGACCACTTCTCCCCCAACACCTACACCCACGACGCCCGAGCGGGTCACGTTCGCGATCCGCAAGGCCCCGCAACCGGACATTCGCGAGTCCTGCGCGGCGGCTCATACCTCTGCCACGACAGCCACTGCACCAGATACCGCACCGCCGCCCGATCCTCGAACACCCCGGATTCCACCATGGGCAACGCCGGCTTCCGCACCGCCGCGTCCGCATCACTCCGGGTCGAGGGCGGACGCCAGCACCACACCGACATCATCGCCGCGCTCACCGAAATGCGGTGAACAACAGGGACTTTGCCTTCGTCTGCGCGATGAGATTTCCGGCCGTCGGCGAGCTCGGCAGGCTCACTCGATCATGTGGGCATGCATCTGCTCGAGGATGCCCTGCAGGCTGCGCCGACGCGCCGGGCTCAAGGCTTCCAGCGCCGCGCGGACGCCGTGCATCTGCGCGCGCACCTGCTGGGCGATCGCGGTGCCCTCGGCCGTGGCGACCACCTTCTTCACCCGGCGATCGGACGGGTCGATGTGCCGCTCGACCAGTCCACGTTGCTCCAGCCGATCGATCAGCAAGGTGATGTTCGATGCGTCACAGGACAGGGCTTCGGCCAGTTCCCGCATTGCTCGCGGTTCGGCCAGCAGGCAGACGAGCTTGGCCTGGCTGTAGGTCAGATCCAGGCCCTGGGCCGCGGCGAGGAAGTCCTGCTGATAGACGCGGCAGAACTCGGTGAGGGTCGCCATGACATCGAGCGCGGTCGGCGAAGCGGGTGGCGAGGAGTGCGGCACCTTGTCAAGGTAGGCCGAATACTTGATGAACTCAAGCTTCCCGAGCCTGCACCGCTCGTCGGAATGCTTGACAGAATCAAGCACTTGCGGTTGTACTGTCGGTGAGTCGCTTGAGTTGCTCAACTATTTCCCGCTCGAGAACCTGCTCTTCCCCGCAGCCGACCATGGTGCTGTCATCAGCTCGGCGCCGACTTTGGAGACGATATGACTTCGGCAGTAGACACCACGCGGATCCGCCGATTGCTGGATCGGCCGTTCACAATCGGCGATCTGACCGTTTCGAACCGGATCGCGATGGCGCCGATGACGCGGAATATGTCGCCGGACGGCGTGCCGGGGGCCGACGTCGCCGAGTACTACGCCCGCCGGGCGGCCAACAATGTCGGTCTCATCATCACCGAGGGCACCTACATCAACCGGGCCGCGGCCGGCGCCTACCCCAATGTGCCGCACTTCTACGGTGAGCAGTCCCTCGCCGGCTGGGCGCACGTGGCCGAGCAGGTGCACCTCGCCGGCGGCCGGATCATTCCGCAGCTGTGGCACACCGGGGTGGCCCGCACCGCGACCGAGCCGCCCGCCGAAAGTCCGTCCGGCGTGGGGCTCGACGGCGGCCCGACCGGAAATGCCATGTCCCAGAACGACATCGACGACACGGTCGCCGCGTTCGCCGAGGCCGCGGCAGCAGCGGAACGGCTCGGCTTCGACGGCGTCGAATTGCATGGCGCACACGGCTATCTGATCGACAGCTTCCTGTGGAGCGGCACCAACCAGCGCACCGACGGCTACGGCGGCGACCCCGCGTCGCGGGCTCGGTTCGCCGCGGAAATCGTCGAGGCCGTGCGCGCCGCGGTCTCCCCCGGCTTTCCGGTCTTCTTCCGGCTCTCCCAGTGGAAGTCCGGGAACTACCAGGCGAAGATCGCGGACAGCGCGGGCGAGCTCGAGCAGATCCTGACCCCGCTGGTCGACGCGGGAGTCGACGCCTTCCACGCCTCCACCCGCCGCTACTGGCTGCCCGAATTCGACGGCAGCGACCTCAATCTCGCCGGCTGGGTCAAGAAACTCAGCGGCAAGGCCACCGTGACCGTCGGCTCGGTCGGGCTGGACCAGGAGTTCGTCGGCGCCGCGGGCTGGCAGAAGCAGGCCGACGTGGCGGGTATCGATCAGCTGCTCGATCGCCTCGAACGCGACGAGTTCGACCTCGTCGCCGTCGGCCGCGCGCTGCTGGCCAATCCCGACTGGGCGAACAAGGCGCTGCAAGGCCGCCTCGACGAGGCGATCGCCTTCGACCGCGGTGTGCTGAAATCCCTTAACTGAGAACGGATCTCGATCCGGTTACCCGGCGGCGTCGCCCAGCAGAAACCGGTGGATCTCGGCCGGAGTCTGCGGGGCGACGTCCGCCGGAGTGAGGGTCAGGATTTCCCGTCGATAGTTCCGGATCTCGAACCAGCTGCCGGGTCCCGCTGCCGACAGCAGCCCGATCCCCCGCTCCAGCATCGATCGCCGGTGCACCTTGAACGTCTTCTCGCGGAGCGAGGTTCGACCGCCGAGTTCGGCGAAGCCGTTCGCACTGCGCAGATCGAACTTCAGGTCGATGACCGGGTAGGGCTCACGATCCCAGGTGGTCGAGGGCATCGGGTCCCGCCCCCGCAGCCGCGCCTCGACCAGAGTTTCGGTGTCCTCGTCACAGATCTCGCAATCGAGAATCGGGATGGCCGCACCGATCCGGCCGCCGTAGCGGTTGCCGCACAACGACGGGCCACTGATCAGCACGTGATCGAATCGGCCGATCGGCGCGGGCAACGGCAGCTTGTGATGGGACCGGCCGTCGAAGGCCAGCCCTATCCGCGGGCGGACGAAGTCGAGGAAGGCCGATACGGTCCGGGGATCGTGGCCGGGCTGCTTGACGATGAAGTGCAGCGCACGACGCTCGTCCTCGCTCAGCACGAGATAGTCGTAGAAGGTGCCCGGCCCGCCCTGGAAGTCGTGGAATTTCGCGAACACCCCCGCTCGCCCGTCGACCGGCGCGTAGCCCGACCAGTAAAAACTCCACGCGCCCGCATACCGCTTCTCTTCCTGCGCCCGCATCACGTCGAGCAGTGGGGCGTCGGCCAGCTCATCGACGGCCGCGACGACGACCGGCATTGCCACCTCGACGTATCCCTGTCGCTGCTTCTCGCCGATCTTCCTGGCCAGATGCCGCTCGGCATGCGCTACGTCGTCGAGCGTCATGCTCGACCCCTGAATCCTGCCGCCCACCTGACCCCAGGACATGTGACAGCGGATCCCCTCGCGGCGGATCCGCCAGAATCGCATCACCTCGCCATCGTCCTTCTCGAAATATCGCACCTCGGGCACGCTCTTCATCCCCCGGCAGCCCGATGTTTCGCCGGCCGAGAGGCGTACTGCCGCAATCCCTTCACTCCGGCACCGCCGATCTCGGCTGGGCCAGAACGCTTTCCACCGGAACAGCGACAAAACCGCCGCCTACCACCACGATTCGATCGGCTTCCCGGCTCCAATACAGGGCCGAGTAGCTGGATCTGTCGTCGAACATCTCCGGCGGCAACGAGATGTACGTGCCGCTCGCCGGGAAGTAGAGGACCCCGACGTCACCCTCGTCGTTTCCGCCGAACTTCAGCAGCAGGCCGCCGTCCGGTCCGGGACGCACGGCCATCACATTCGTCCAGGCTTCGACATGCCGGACCGGCGTACCGCCGCGATGGATTTCGTGCAGGCCGCGACCGGACAGATAGAAGAATCCGTCGTCGCCCGCCTGCACCGCGGTGAACTCGACGAACGAGCGCTGCGCGCCCATCTCGTAGGCCCGGACGCAGCCGGTGCCCGCCGCGTCGAGTTCGTAACCGTCTCCGTCCCAGACCAATACGGTGCTGCCGTCCGCGAGCCGGGCCGCACCGGTCAGCGGACGCGCGGCGTCGCCGAGCGCGCTCTGCACCACGGCCGCATCCGGGATGCCCGGAATCCGCTCCCACGCACCGGATTCCGCGAGCCACAGCGGGCCGGGCAGCGGATCGCCGACATTCAGGCCGCCGAATCTCAGTAGGTGAGTCTTCACCTCGTGCAACACCACGGGCCTGGTGCCGAGGAAGTAGCACTCGTGCGTGTAGAGGTCGGCCTCGCCCGGCCCCTTGGCCGGCAGGGTGCGTGGCGCATCCGCCGCACCGTCCACCAGGATCGGCGCGAACACCCGCGGGCGCGCCTTCGTGTCGGCAGTGGAGTGCGCGAGCCATCCGCCGGTGGGCGACCGTGCCGCCGTCATCCAGAATTCGTTGCGCTGCAACGCCAAACGCGGCGGCCATGGCTCGAGATCCCACAATTCGACCCGCGGATTCCGGCCGGCGCTGTGCGACAGCAGGAATCCCTCGACGATGTTATCGAGCACGCTCGCGATCGGCGAGGCCGGCGCGGTCTCCACCGCGGCGGCCGGCGTTCCGTCATTGCCCAGGTACTGCGCCCACATGAGTTCCGGATCGCCCGGGAACTCACCCGCCGCGGGCACCGCGAGATCGGTTGCCTCCCAATACCCCAGCTTGCGGTCGACCGCCGCCCGCAGGGTCGCCACGATCCCCCGGAAGGTCCGCCGCTCCCCTTTCGGCATCGGCGCGAGCTGCTCTTCCAGCCACGCCAGCACCTCCGCGACCTGATCGGCGGGCACATACACGCCCGTCGAATAGTTCCCGCTGAACCATCCCGACGAGAACCGCCCGCGCAATTGCGGATGCGCCGCAACGACTTCGGTGAACAGGCCGTCCGGCGCGTAGGTGGCCTTCGGCTCGAACACCGCGTCCGGGAACACCCGCCCCGCCTCGAACGCCAGGCTCAACGCCAGCCCACGCTCATACCGGTACGGCAGCATCGAAGCGCTGAACATGACCGCCGCAACGGACACCGCCTCCGCCGCGGCCCGCCCGTCCGCTCCGAGCAGCAACTCCCGCACCTGCCGCCACACATCCTCAGCGCCAGGATGCACTCGATCCAATGCGGTCGGCCCGGCGAAACTGCCGAGCAACCGAGGCACGAACTGCTCCCGAATCGCGTCCTCGTCCACCAAATGCAACGTGCAGTCGTATCCCATTATCCTCCGCCTCGTCCTGCGCCCCCACATGCAACCACGAGCACAACAGCCGCGCGAGGCCCTAATCTCCTGGTCAAGCTCGAAGCCGCCGCGGTACGCGCATCGGCCCGCCCACAGGGTGATCAGCACGGTCGCGGAGCTGTTACTCAACAGTTTCGGCGCTGTGGGCGCTGTCGAGCGGAACGGCGGCGTTGATGTTTCGCTCAGGTCGGCGGTGGTGGGGCCGGGATGAGGGTTTGCGGGACCAGGTGGTCGGCGTCGGTGCGGGCGATGTTGTGGCGGATGGCGACGACGATGGGATGCTCGGGTGGGAACGTGCGGGTGGCGATGGCCAGGGCGCGGCGGTGGAGTGCGGCGGCTTCGCCGTGACGGCCTTGCTCCCGTAGCAGGGTGGCGAGATTGTTGGTGAGCACGGCGATTTCGGGGTGGTCGCTCCCGAGGATGCGGTCCTTGATGGTCAGCGCCTGCTGGTAGTGGCGCTCGGCAGTTTCGGCGTCGCCGAGCGTCTGCTCGATGGCCGCGAGGTTGTGGAGCTGAACGGCGATCTCGTAGTGGCGCGGTGGGTGTGCGGTCCTGCAGATGGCCAGAGCCTCGTTCAGGAGGGTGCGGGCCTGTTCGTGGCGGTCCTGGCCGGCCAGAGCGGCGGCGAGGACAGCGAGGTCTTGGGCGAGGTCGACCGGGTTGGTGTGCGGTGCACTCCGGCGGGTGTCGACTGCGCGGCGGGCATAGGTTTCGGCGTCCGGGTAGTCGCCACGGGCGTGGGCGAGTCCAGCCAGATTGTGGCTCAGGGCAGCGAATTCCGCCGGGGTGGCGCCGGTTTCGTCGTAGCGCCGCCGGAGCCGGGCGTAATGCTGTGCCGCTCGGTCGAAGTCGCCCAGTTCCTTGGCGGTAATGCCGAGCTGAGTGAGCACGGCGCCCAGCGACGCACCGCCGGCGGCTTCGGCCAACGGCAGGGCGCGGCCGAGGGCGTGTTCGGCCGCCCGGTAGTCGCCGGTGCGGCGATGGCAATCGGCCAGCGCCACCAGGATCCGGGCGCACAGCCGGTCCCGCTCGGTGGTCTCCGGCATTTGTTCGAGCCACCGTACGGCGTCGACCAGATGTGCTGTCGCGGCAGGGTATTCGGCGCGATCCAGCTCGATCCCGGCGACCGTCAGCGCGGCCTCGGCGGCCGGCAGCGCGGGCCCCGACGAGGCGGCGCAGGCCAGCCGCAGCGCGCCGCGGCCGTGCCCGACCGCCTCGTCGAGATCACCATTCACCTGCCAGTAGCGGGCCAGCCGCATCCGCAGCCGGGCACACCTCACCCGCCACCGATCCCGAATCGACACCACTACCGGATCTGTACCGGCTCATAGTGATCGGCACCGATTCGGTCGACGACGGCGAGACCGATCAGCGTGGTCGACAACCCGCCGCAGGCATCAGCAGGCGATTGGTACTTCATGCCATGTTCCTCTCAGATTGTTTGTGCCACTACAGGGTTCGCAGCGGCTCACAATGATTGAGCGAGATCATGGCGGCGGCCGGACCGATCAACGCGGCCAGCAGCCCGCCGACTCCCGCTGCCAGCACCAGCAGCCGATTGAAAATCCTCATGACATGTTCCTCTCGGATTGATTTGTGCCACTACAGAGTTCGTAGCGGCCCGCAACGATTGACTGCGATTCGTTCGAGGATGAAGCTCCCACTGCCGGTATCAGCAGCCGATTGGTGTTCCCAATGGCGTGTCTCCTCCCAGAAGACCATCCGACTCGGCCTGCCGGTCGAGAACCAGGCGACAAGATGTCGAACCGGTTGTCAGAACTCAACGATCCCGGCAATTGATTGCGTGACTTCGGAACGTCTGTCCAGTGCCCAGTCTCTGCGCCTCGCGCCACCGGCCATAGGGCCTTACGGCATGCCCGACCCGAGCCGTTCGGCCCCACCCGGGGACTCGCTGAACAACCATCCCGGCGTGACACATCTGATCAGACGCATATTCGAGGTGAGTCCGACCGGCCGAGTATCGAATTCGGCACGAATCACTTTGCGCGCCGCTCGTCGTCGGAATTCCCATGCGGCGCGCCTACGCTTGCGCCCGTCCCGCGGGTGCGACCTGATCGGCACGGTCGGGTTCGGGCGCCGGCGTCACTGAATTGGGGTAGGGCACTACTCCGGTGGACTGTGGCGTATCGACCTAGCGTTTTCGTGCATTCCGCATGAAAAGGGAGAACACCATGAGAAGACACATCTACCGGCCAGCTTTGCTGACCGCCCTGTTGACGGGGTTCGGTCTGCTGTCACCCAGCACCGCCGATGCCGCCGGAGAGCCGTATTCCATCGTCAATCATTACACCGGGATGGTGGTCGACGTGTGGGAAGCCTCCCTGGCGAACACCCATACTGTGCTCTGGACCGACTGGGGTGGGGCCAATCAGCGATATGACCTCGTGCTCACCGATCCGAACAATCCTCGCTCGGATTTCCTGATCAAAGTGCGACACGCGGGCAAGTGTCTCGACGTCAACGGAGCCAGCGGAAGCGACGGTGCCATCGTCCAAACGTATGACTGTTATGGCGGCCCCAGCCAGCGCTGGTACATCGAGTCGGTCACCGATCCGTATGTGCGTTGTCAGCCGATGACGTTCTGCGACAACGCGAGAACGACAATACGAGCACGACACACCGGAAAATGCCTCGATGCCGCCAATGCTGCGCCATCCCTGGCGAATCGACCGAAACAAGGTGCGCGCCTGCAACAGTGGACCTGCTTGAACAACCTGAATCAGTTCTGGGACCTCCGAGGTGGTCCAGGTCCAGTGATTAGATGAGATCGCGAAGCAGTGACCCAGATGGGCGAAAAGCACAGGGGCAGAACGCAGGTCCAGATCGGCGACGACTTCGGCTCCAGGCACCGTGTCGTATGAACAGCGGATACAGCACCTACGAGCATGAGATTAGTGTCAGTAGGTAGTCAGGTTGCGGTCGGCACGTCTGTTGGGGAGCTGGCGTCGCAACTCGGCCTGGGCAGTCAGGTGTTATGCGGGGCGCACGCAACGAGAATCAAATCTGTCTATCACCCCGAAACCACTGTGCAGCACCACTTCTGAAACCAGCCGCGCGGTAGACCAATCGGTGAGTGCAAGCGCGACCGGCGATGACGAAGAGTCGGGTTGATCGGCTCGTGACGCTCGAGGGAGGGGCGTCGTCGCCGGCCAGGACCAATTCCCGTGTCACCGATGACGCGTTGTTGGGCTCCGAGTAGTCGGCGCGTGTTCGCTTCGGCCTTCGCGGAGCTAGGTTTCCGGAAGTCATGACCAGCGGTTCGATAACCGATTGACGAAGACATGAGCGGCCGCGATGCGGTCGATATAGAGGCGATGATCATGGCAAGAACTCAGATCGATTCCCGCCCAATCATATTCGGCATTGCGATTCTCTCGATGCTGGTTCTGCTCGGGTGCGCGCCGGGTGGTCGTGAATCTCCGGGTAGCCGTGAACCTCTTGACGGCAACACGCCGTACCCGACGGCCACAGCAGCACCATCCCCGGACTGGAACGACACGACAGGCCCGGGAGCGCAGAAACCACCGCAGAAGACCGCCGTCCGCCCGCTCATCCCTCCCACCGCGGAACTCGGGCCATCGGGTGCGGTAGATCCCACTTCCTGGGTGAGACCACCGAATGCGAGCCTCACGGTGGAGCCATCGACCACGTCTCCGACGGTCCCGTTGCCCGGGCAGCCGATGGCACCCACGCCCCCGGTGCCGTCGCAACCGAGTACCGACCACCTGCCCACTCCGCCGACGAGGTCGCGGTGAGCGGACCGGCCTCATCCCAAGCGGCAGTGACGACCCCTGTCGGTGGCGCTGTCGATGACAGCCGCGCTCACCCGCGCAAGCGGTGCCGCCGGTTCGACAACCGATCGACGAAGACATCAGCGACCGGGATGCGGTCGATACAAAGGCGATGATGACCATGGCAAGAACTCAGATCAGTTCCCGCTCAATCGTATTCACCGGCGCGATGCTTACCGCGCTGGCGCTGATCGGGTGCGCGCCGGGCGACGGCGGCGGCGGCCGCGAACCCCTCGACGGCAATACGCCCTACCCGGCCACCACAGCAGCAACATTGACGACAGTGGCGCCACCTGAGTGGAACGACCCGGCACGCCCGGGACCCCCGAAGACCGCCATTCCCCCGCTCATCCCGCCCACCCCGAAACCCGTGCCCACTGCAGACCCGCCGACGCGCCCCCATCCACCTACGACTCCGTGGCCCCGGCCGCCGACAACGCCCGTGACAACGCCCGTGACAACGCGCCCGACAACGCCGATCCCAACGCCATCCACCACCCTGCCGCGGATACCAACCATCGACATCCCGTTCCCGTCACATTGAGCAGCTCAGCCTCCACCCGGCCGGCCGTGACGCCCCCCCTGTCAGCGGCCATGTCGATAACCGCCGCGTTCACCTCGCAAGCGGTACTGCTCGGCGCGGTCCTGTACTACTTCGGCTCGGTCTACACCCGCACGTGGTACAGCTACTTCGGCATCGACGCCGGAATGCTCGGCCTGTCTCCCGTCGAACTCACGATGCGTTCGCTGACGCCCACCTTCTGGCCGGTAGTAGTCGCGTTGCTGGTCCTGCTGGTCCTGGTCGCGGTGCGCGGGCTGCCGTTCCTGATCGCGCGCAAAACCCGCAAACCCCGACGCACGCTACGCATTTGGTACGCGCTAACCCTCGGCGTCGGCGCGGCCGCACTTGCGATACCCGCGCTCATCGGGTTAGGAGTCCGATACGCGTGGTCACTGTTGAGCACCCTGCAACCCAGCGCCCTGATACTCGGCGCCCTGCTGCTCGGCTACGCCACCACACTGCGCGCGACCTATCCGGCGCTACTACGCCGCCCGAGCCTGCCCGGGCGTCCACGACCGCGTCACCGCAGCGCGACACGCCCGCCCACGACAGCGGTCATGATCGCCCTGCTCGGTCTCGGTTTCGCCGGCACCCTCTGGAGCATCGGCGCCTACGCAGCCCAGCAAGGCATCACCGACGCCCGCGCCCTCGCCCACGCCGGATTCCCTGACCAGCCCTCGATCCTCGTGTTCAGCGTCGACCGCCTCGGCATCGAGGGCACCGGCACCCAGGTCGACGAAATCACCGTCCCCGGCGAGAAATACCGCTACCTCTACAGCGGAGTACGCCTGCTCGCGCGCACCCCCGACACCTACTTCGTCATCCCACAGCAATGGAGACCCCACCGTGACCGCGTCTTCGTCATCGCCCGAAACGACACACTCCGCATCGACATCAGCACCACCCGCAACGACAACTGATCCGCGGGAAAGGCCCTTTGCGGCCTCATCATTGCCGGCGCGATCGCGCCACCAGCGCGGCGAGCACCTGCTCGGTCTTGGTCTCGCCGTTCGCGATCGAGAAGCCGTGTCGGCGCACCACGGACTCGAACCCGAGTTGCGTTGCTACAGCGCGACTTTCCATCTCGGTGCGGGACTCCGGGTGCCTGGCGGTGACACGGTGCGACAACTCGAGCAACTCGAGCTCGGCGGTACACCAACGTTCGACATCGACCTCCAGATCCCCCAATCGCACGTTGGTCCATTTCGTCGACGCAATCGGACCCATCGCCGAGAGGTGATCAACCGCAACGCCCGGAGGTGTGCAGCTCACCAGGAACTGACGCTGGCCGGAGTCCAAAGCGGCTGTCACATCGGCCCCGACCATCGCGGCATCGCGCAATGATCCGGGCCGCCGCTCACCCACGGCCGAGGCCGACAGCACCCGCCGCTCGCCACACCAGTCGCCTTCGATGCGGTACTCCAAGGCATCATCGGTGAACGGCGTGGTCCACCTACCGGCCAATTGCGAACGCCGGCATGGCCGTAGCTTCACGGTGAGGTCGTCGCGCTCACCGCTGCGTAACCGGATGACGATCCGGCTCGACAGCAACGCCGATGCTGCGCCGGAGCCGTCACTGCGGGACTCGGCGAACCAGATGCGGCGCTCGACAGCAGGATTCCGCGAACACCGTAGCCGGGTCAGCGCGTCCGCGACGTCGCCAGCGAGGTTGACCTTGATCTCGATCGGAGTGATCACGTCGGTGCCCTTTCGTGGTGCCCGCCCCGAGTGCCTCCCAGCGGTCGGCAACACCATCGAAGACAGCGTTGGCGAACCCGTTGCCGACTCGCGTGCGTACCTCGCTACTCGATTACCTGCCAACGACATCCGGCGTCACCCGGTGCGGGCAGCCTCGCTGCGATCTGCGGGCACAACCGTCGTGAACGGGCACACCGGCGCCATGCGGGAGGGCGTCGTCGCGGAAGGCGTGCCGCCACGTCCTACCCGACCGCCGGTTCCATCGCGAAGTTCGGGTAGTTGCGTCAGCGACCCGAAGGCGATGCTCGAGGTTGAAGTAGCCGACTACGCAGGACGATCGCCCCGTCCCGCACGAAGACTGTGCATCCGATCTCGGACGAGCCGCAAGCTCGTGCCCGCCACTAGGAGGTCCTTTTGACAGTCAGGGCACAGCCGATGACACCATCGCCGGAGACCACGCCGCACCCTCCACCGCCGGCCCGCCGGATACCCCGTGCGGCCCGCCTGCTGATTCGAGTCGCCGAGACGATCGACCGCACCATCGGCTGGTCCAGGTTGCCCATGCCGCTGGGGGTGGCTGTCCTGGTCGGGCTGCGTAGTCGGCTGCGCTCGGCGAATCTCTTCGACACCGGACCGCATCCGGCCGGACCACTACCCGCCGATCCGGCTGTAGACAGCGAACATCTCCGCGCGCGAACGATCGACGGGACATACAACTCCCTCGACGATCCGCGAGCGGGCTCGGTCGGCTGCCGGTTCGGACGCAATGTCCCCTTGCGATACACCTACCCGGAGGATCCGGCCCGCATACTGGAGCCCAACCCGAGGCTGATCAGTCAGCAGCTGCTGACCCGCGACCGTTTCCAACCGGCCACCACGTTGAATCTGCTCGCCGCGGCCTGGATCCAGTTCGAGGTACACGATTGGCTCAGCCACGACGACGCCGAAACCGAGCCGTGGACGATTCCACTGAACGATCACGATCCATGGCCCGCCCGGCCCATGACGATTCCCCGCACCGCCGCGGTCCCAGCCCCGTCCCCGGCGGACCCCCGACCTACACCACTGACGACACTCATTGGTGGGATGCGTCTCAAATCTATGGCAGCACAGCCAAATTCGCCGCCGCATTGCGGACCGGCAGCAACGGGCGACTCGAGGTCGACGATCTGGGACTACCGCCGCTCGGCGTGGAGGGCCTGCTGGAACTGTCCAGCGCGGCGGCCAACGCCTGGGTCGGACTCGCCATGCTGCATTCGCTGTTCATGGCCGAGCACAATGCGATCTGCGCTGATCTGGCCCGCCGCTACCCGCACATGACCGACGAAAACCTCTACAACACGGCGCGTTTGGTGAATTCGGCGTTGATCGCCAAGATCCACACCATCGACTGGACACCGGCGATCATCGCGCACCCCACCACCGTTGCCGCCATGCGCGCCAACTGGTTCGGGGTTCTCGGTGAGCGGGTACAACGACGGTTCGGCCGGCTCAGCGGCAGCGAAGTGTTGTGCGGCATACCGGGATCCGCCATCGATGACAGCGGGATCCCGTTTTCGCTCACCGAGGAATTCGTCGCCGTGTATCGGATGCATCCGCTCATACCCGACAATCTCGTGGTCCGCAGCCTCGCCGACGACAGTGTCCGCGCCGAGCATCCGTTCCCGGATCTCGGGGTCGCCCACATCCGCGAGCGTCTCGCCGAGACACCGATGGACGAGTTGTTCTACTCGTTCGGTCGCGCCCATCCCGGAGCTCTGACGCTGCACAACTATCCGCATCATCTGCAGAATCTGACACGCCCCGGACACCCGCTCCTGGACCTCGCGACCGTGGACATTCTGCGGGTCCGTGAACGTGGAGTGCCGCGCTACAACGAGTTTCGCCGGCAACTGCGGCTACGACCTGCCACCTCATTCGAGGAATTGACCGACAACCCGCTGTGGGCGAAGGAGCTCGAGCAGGTCTACGGCGATGTCGAACAAGTCGACCTCATGGTCGGACTTTACGCCGAACCCAAACCGGCCGGATTCGGCTTCAGCGACACCGCATTCCGGCTGTTCGTGCTGATGGCATCCCGGCGGCTGTCCGGTGACCGATTCTTCACCACCGACTTCCGGCCCGAGGTCTACACCGAGGCGGGCATGGCGTGGGTACGGGACAACACCATGCGCAGCGTTCTGCTGCGGCACTTCCCCACTCTGGCGCCCGCTCTCGACGGTGTCGCCAACCCGTTCGCTCCGTGGCGGAGCGTCGACCCGCAGAGCAGGCAAAGGAAACGATCGCGATGACCGACGTGACAGCACCGCGCACAACCGCGCAGAATTACCTTCGGTACCGGGACGACCTCGAGCAACCGCGCCCCGACGAAGAACAGATCATCGACAAGATCATCACGGTGCTCCGCGGCAACAACGAACGCGCCTATCGCAAATACAAGCACGGATTGCGCGACGCACACGCCAAGGGCCACGGCATCTTGCGCGGCGAACTGACCGTTCACCCCGGCCTGCCCGTCGAACTGGCACAGGGTCTTTTCGCCACACCCGCCTCGTATCCCGTCATCGCCCGCCTGTCGAGCACCTCGGGGGTGATCCGCAGTGACCAGATGCGCGGCGTACGCGGCCTGGGAATCAAGGTGCTCGGTGTCCACGGGGCACGTGCCTTGCCCGGCGACGAGGCCACCACTCAGGACTTCATCATGGTCACCCACCGTGAATTCCTGTTCGCGGACGCCCACGCCTATCTGCGCCGGGGCATGCCGGCCGCGTGGGTGCTGGCCCGGTTGCCCGACCCCGTACTCCAGACGGGCAGCACCATCCTGTCCGCGCTCGACAAGCACGTGTTGCGGCGCATCGGACGTCCCCTACCCCCGAATCTGGGCGTGTTCATTCGGCCCAACACCCACATTCTGGGGGAAACGTTCTACTCGTCGGCGCCGCTGCGCTTCGGCGACTACATCGCCAAGCTCCTCTACATTCCGGTCTCGCCGGAGGTCACGGCCCTGCGCGGCCGGCCGGTGGGCCGCGACGCGGGCGTCAACGCCCACCAGGACCTCATCGTCGACTTCTTCGCCACGCACAGCGCCGAATACGAGCTGCGGGTGCAGCTGTGCACCGATCCGAGCACCATGCCCATCGAGGACGCGACCGTCGCCTGGTCCGAAGAAGCATCGCCGCACCGGACTGTCGCCACCATCCGGTTCGATATCCAGGATCCGGATACCCCAGAGCGGCGCGCGTTCGGCGACGACGTCCTGTCCTTCAACTCCTGGCGTGGCCTACGGGCCCACCGGCCGATGGGATCGATCAACCGGCTCAAACAGCGCGTGTACGAAGCGTCCAGCAACTACCGCCACGGCGTCAACAACACCCCCAGACTCGAACCGACCGAGCACCAACTTCCGCGATGACCTCCGCGCCGCACACCCACCGGCGTCTACACTTATCGCCCATGGGGGATCGTTGGCAGTTGCTCGATCGTCCCGACAAATTCGAGGCGGTCCGTGCGGCATTGACGGGCACCGACACCGGTGGTGTCGTGCTCGTCGGTGCCGCAGGCATCGGCAAAACGACACTCGCCAGGATCGTCACGTCGGCACTGCACACCCCGGTGCGGTGGGCGGCCTGCCCGAATCGTCCCAAGCCATTCCGCTGGGCGTGTTCGCGCCCTGGATCGCGCCGTCGGCCTCTCGCGACCCGATCGCACTACTGTGCTCGGCCCGGGAAAACCTTCTCGCCCAACAAGACACAGTGATCGGCGTCGATGACGCGTACCTACTCGACAACCTGTCCGCGACTCTGCTGCACCAAATCGCGGTCGACCACAGCGCGCACATCGTGGCCACCGTTCGAACCGGGGAACACGTGCCCGACGCGGTCACTTCGTTGTGGAAGGACGGTTACCTGGAACGGATCGAGTTGGCCGCACTGACCAAAGAGCAGTGCGTCGGCCTGGTCGAGACGGTCCTCAGCGGAGCCCTGGAAGGCCTCAGCGCCGACGTCATGTGGGAATCCTCGGGCGGAAACCCGCTGTTCCTGCGCAACATGGTCGAAGGCGCGGTCGAAGCGGGCACCCTGACCGAGGTCAACGGTGTCTGGCAACTACGCGGTCCGACCGCCGTCCCGTCCGGGCTCGTCGCACTGCTCGACGAGCGGCTCGCCCGAGTGGGCGAGCCGGTCCTGGACACATTGAAAGCGCTGGCCATCTACGAACCGCTCGACCTCGACATCCTCACCGACCTCGTCGGCGAGGATGCCGTGGACGCCGCCGAGATCGCCGGCCTGATCCGCATCAGCCACGACGGCTCGCCGATCAGCGCCCGGTTCAGCCATCCGCTCCTCGGTGATGTCGTTCGCCGCCAGATCGGCACCGCCGCGGCGCGCAAGCTGCGGGGCCGCATCGTGGAGATGTTGCGGGACCGAGATCTCGGCACCGCTGCCCACCGGATCCGGTTGGCGCAGCTATGTGTCGACAGCAACCAACCCATCGACCCCGGTCTGCTGATCACGGCTGCGAAAGATGCTGTCGCGCTGTCCAATCTGCCGTTGGGCGAACGACTCGCGCGCGCCGCCAACGACCGCGGCGGCGGACTGGCCGCAGCCGAATTGCTCTCCCGCGCCCTGCTGTGGCAGGGACGTCCGCTCGAAGCCGACGAGATCCTGGCCGGCTTCGACCCCGACCAACTCGATCAACTTCAACTCGTCCAGTGGGGCATTCCCCGCGCCAGCCTGTTGTTCTGGTCCCTGCACGATGCCGACCGCGCCCGCAAACTGATGGACCTGCTCGGCGCTCGCGTCGAGCATCCCGCACTGCGCCTGGTCATTGATGCCGTGAACGCCGCCATGGCGGTGCACGAGGGCCATATCGCCGACGGTATCGACGCCGCCGAACGTGTTCTCGCCGAACCGAACTCCCCTGGGCACGCCGTCGACTTCGCCGCGTTCGCCGCCGGACTGGCGATGCCGGTGGCCGGGCGCGGCGCCGACTTCGCCCCGATCGCGGCCCGGAGCCGGGCCCAGCGCAAAGCCAGCGACGGCATGATCCGCGCCATGGTCCGTTACTGCGATGTGCTCGCGCTGACGATGATCGGCCAATTCGACCTTGCCGAGCAGCGCGCCACCGAAAGCACCGAATTCTCTTCCGCGGGACAGTTCGCCGGCTGGGCGATCGCCAAAATAGCGGTCGGTGTCGTCACCACATACCGCGGCCGCTACCGCGAGGCGATCACCGCGTTCGAGCAAGCACTGGCGGCGCTCGACGCCGAGACCTCACTACCCTGGCAGTTACCGGCACGGCTGCTACTCGTCCGCGCCTACGCGTCGCTGGGCGACGCGGAACAAGCCGAACGGGTCCTCCTCGAAGCCGAAGAACACACCGGCCCCCACATGGCACTGCACGAACCGCAGCGCATGATCGCCCGCGCCTGGCTGGCGGCCGCAACCCACAACCAGCACTCCGCAGTCGAACTGGCCCGCAAGGCCGCCGAAATCGCCCACAGCACAGGGCAATACGCGCTGGAAGCCGAAGCCCTGCACTATGCCACCCGATTCGGCGACCGCACCCTCGCAGCACGGCTGCACGCTCTCGCCGGCCGCGTACAAGGGCCCGTGGTCGGGATCTACGCCCGCCACGCCGCCGCCTTCGGTCACTCCGACGCCAAAGCGCTGGCCGCGGTCAGTGTCGAGTTCGAAACCGCCGGACTTTTGCTGGCGGCAGCGGATGCCGCCGCACAGGTGGTCCCGATTCACGACCGCGCGGCACAACGCCTGCTGAGTGCGCAGGCCTCGGCGCGCGCCCTCGAACTAGCCGCCCAGTGCGACGGAGCGACCACCCCGGCCATCGTGTCCGCTGCCCAGCCCTTGCCGATCACCGGACGCGAACGCGAAATCACCGCGCTCATCGCCCGCGGACTGTCCAACCGTGAGATCGCCGAGCGGCTCTGCGTCTCGGTGCGAACCGTCGAGGGCCACATCTACCGGGCCTGCTTCAAACTCGGCGCCGCCGACCGCGACCAGCTCGCCACCATGATCTGGCGGGATGACAAACAATAGGTTCACCGAAGGTTGCCCGCACCGGTCACGCTCCGAGCATGCCGAGTATCGGTGAGCCGAGCGCACCCAACCACTGTGCGAGCGCCACAAGAGGTGCGTGCACGGCCGACTCGGCGCCCGCGACCGCAGTGACAGCCGAGGCGATTCGGGTCAGCCGCGCGACGATACCGTCTCGGTTCGGGCGCGGCTGCTCCAACTCGTGCCGGACCGCGTCCGCATCGGCGGCGGCTCGATCCATTCCCATGCGGCGCAACGTGGTTGCGAGCTCGGCGGCGAACTCGACCACCTGGCCGGATACGAAGTTGCCGTGTTGACCGCCATATATCGTCTGGTCTCCCCCGACGTTGTTGATGTTGCCTTGCTGTGAGCCGATATTGAAGACCACTACTTTTTCCTTACCTGACGTACGGCGAATTCCACGCATATCGCGGATCTGTATCAATATTTCGAGTACGGGCTGCCGTGACGATCCACAGAATCAGGCCGATGAACAACAGGATGCTGCCGATGAACGCGATCATGAAGCAGATCAACCCAGCCGGTATGCCGAGGCTTGTATCTGGACCGAAAAACGAAAAAGCAGGAGGCTCCGGAATGACACCTGGCTCCGCCGCGGTCTTGAACACGGTGTTGAACTCGCCGGCCGCCCGTACGAAATAGTAGGCGTATCCGAGCATCCCGCCGGTCGTCAGGAAGAGACCGATCCAGAACACAAATCGCGCTTTCGTCCGAGATGCCGCGGCCTCGCGCAGGAAACTCTCGCGCTGCTGAACGTAGCTGTTGTTGTGCTGGTCGCGTCCGACATTGTTGATCTGGCGCGCGGTCTGGCGATCGACGTCGAAGCCGACGCGGCTCGGCGGCGGCCGGCGGCTGTCCTCCGGTGACAGCATCGTCGTCGGTGGTCCCGAGGTCTGTTCGAAGCGTGCTTCGATATTGCCGAAGGTGACGATATCCCCGTCACGCAGGAGCGTTGCGCCCGTGAACGGCTCACCACCGATCCGCGTCCCGTTCACGGAACCGAGATCCTCGACGGTGACCTGACCACCCAGGTTGTTGATTGCCGCGTGCACGGCGCTGACGTGCTGATCATCAAGACGCAGATCGGTGCGCGAGCTGCGTCCGAGTAGCTGCCGCCCCGGACCGAGCCGCAGGGCCGTGCCCGCCAGCTTGGCCGGGTAGAGAACAATTAATTGCTCCATCGCCGAATAGTCCCACGGCCGGACGAATTTCGAACGGGTACTCGACTACCTGACGGAACAATATGCTTAGTGAGCCGAAGCACCGGTGATATTTCCGGTCAAGGGCCAGTCGGTTCGTAATGGTGGTCGGCCAATTTCACGACGAGTTCGTCGAGGTAGCGCCCGGTCGTGTGAGCCCGATATCGAAGTTGAGGTAGCCAGCTACTCGTTCGCATCGCGGTGTGCATACCAAAACTGGCTTTGCACACTAAATGTGTGGCTGGGCAGCATCGAGATCGACCCGACACACCCCATGAGGAAGAGATCAATATGACCACACACGTTCTGTTCTATCGCGATAACGACGGCCTGATCGCAATCACCCACATCGACAGCGCCGGCCACCTCACCCAAACACAATCCAGCACAGGAACACCCAACTGGTCCCACCTCGTCGCCGTCGGCAA